>CAWKBS010000001.1:0-151081 GCA_963847985.1 uncultured Actinomycetes bacterium
TGGTCTCGCCGAACGGCTCGGTCGAGAAGCGGCGTTTCCTCGCCATCAGAGCACCTCCTTGCACGCGGTCGACGAGGGACTCGACGGCAACGCGCTCCTCCGCGCGGTCCGACCGCCGGAGCACGTCCGCGCTCCCGTCCTCGAGTGTCTTCTTCCCCACGGTCAGCCGGACCGGGCAGCCGATCAGGTCGGCGTCGGCGAACTTCTCGCCGGGGCGCAGGTCGCGGTCGTCGAGGAGCACCTCGAGCCCGGCCGCGTCGAGGTCGCCCGCGACGCGCTCCGCGATCTCGACCGCTTCCGCGCCGGCCGCGCCGATGGCGACGACCTCGACCTCGTACGGCGCCAGCGAGCGCGGCCAGGCGATCCCGTGCTCGTCGTGCCGCTGCTCGACCGCGGCGGCCATGATCCGCCCCGGGCCGATCCCGTAGCTGCCCATGACGATCGGGCGCTCGACGCCGCCCTCGTCGAGGAACGTCGCGCCGAGCGGGACGGAGTAGTGCGTGCCGAGCTTGAAGATGTGCCCGACCTCGAGCGCGGTCTGGAAGCTGAGGCGCCCGCCGCACTTCGGGCAGGAGTCGCCCTCGCGCGGCTCGCGGATGTCGGCGAAGGTCGCCTCGAAGTCGCGGCCGTGCTCCGCGCCGCGCAGGTGCCAGCCGGTGCGGTTGGCGCCGACGACGAACTGGCCCTCGCGGAGCGTCTCGTCGGCGAGGATCGGGCCCGAGTAGCCGACGGGGCCGATCGAGCCGGGGTCGGCGCCGAACGCCGAGCGGATCTCGTCCTCGGTCGCCGGCCGGACACCGCTCCCCAGCGCGGCCGCCGTCTTGGCCTCCTCGAGGCGGTCGTCGCCGCGCACGAGCGCGAGCACGAGCGTCCCGTCCTGCTGCACGACCGGCATCGCCTTCGAGGTCGCGGCGGCGTCGACGCCGAGGAACTCGGCGAGCGCCTCGATCGTCGTCACGCCCGGCGTCTCGACCTCGGCCGGCGCTTCGAGGCGCTCGGGGAACTCGGGCGCGCGCGGGATGCCGCGCGCGACCTCGAGGTCGGCCGCGTAGTCGCCGTTCTCGCAGGTGACGAGCGTGTTCTCGCCGGAGCCGGACGGCGCGAGGAAGTCGACGGACTCGCTCCCGCCCATCATCCCCGACTCGGCCTGGACGGCGTAGTACTCGAGCCCGCAGCGCTCGAAGATGCGGTGGTAGGCGCCCTCGTGCGCGCGGAAGCTCCGCTCGAGGCCCTCCTCGTCGCGGTCGAACGAGTAGGAGTCCTTCATGATGAACTCGCGGACGCGGATGAGGCCCGCGCGCGGCCGCGGCTCGTCGCGGACCTTCGTCTGGAAGTGGTAGAGGATCTGCGGGAGCTGCCGGTACGAGGAGATCTCGCGCGCGTGGAAGGTGATCGTCTCCTCGTGGGTCATGGCCAGGACGAACGGGCGGCCCATGCGGTCCTCCGTCTTCCAGAGCTCGGGGATGACGTAGCGGCCGCTCGTCTGCCAGAGCTCCGCCGGCGTGACGACGGGCATGAACATCTCCTGGCCGCCGATCGCGTCGATCTCCTCCCGGACGATCTGCACGGCCTTCTCGTGGACGCGCCAGCCGAGCGGCAGGAACGACCAGAGGCCGGCGCTCACCTGGCGGATGAAGCCGCCGCGGACGAGCAGGCGGTGGCTCGCCGCCTCGGCATCACCGGGATCCTCCCGCAGCGTCGGGAGGAAGAGCTCGGAGGCCCGGCTGATCAACTCGGCCGCTGGGCCGCTTCGGCCATCATGAGGGCCGCCGGCTTGGCCAGCTTCAGGCGCTTCGGCCTGACCATGCCGCCCTCGATCCACGTGTCGATCTCGCGGAAGAGCTCCTCGACGAGGATGTCCGACTCGACCTTCCTGAGCACGCGCCCGTGCGCGTAGATGAAGCCCGTCTCGCGCCCGCCCGCGACGCCGAAGTCCGCGTCGCCGGCCTCGCCCGGGCCGTTGACGGCGCAGCCCATGACGGCGACCTCGAAGGCCTGCGGGTAGGCGCGCAGCCGCTCCTCGACCGCCTCGGCGAGGTTCCAGACGCCGACGTTGTCGCGCCCGCACGAGGGGCAGGCGATCATGATCGGCCCGCGCTCGCGGAGGCCGAGCGCCTTCAGGATCTCCCAGGCGACCTTGACCTCCTCGACCGGGTCGGCGGTGAGCGAGATGCGGATCGTGTCGCCGATCCCGTCCATGAGCAGGCTGCCGACGCCGATGGCGCTCTTGATCGACCCGGCCGCGGGCGTTCCCGCCTCGGTGACGCCGAGGTGGAGCGGGTACGGCACCTTCTCCGAGAGCATCCGGTAGGCGCGGATCATCGTCGGCACCGAGCTCGACTTGACCGAGATCTTGAAGTCGTAGTAGTCCATGCGACTCGAGCAGGCGCACCTGCTCCAGCGCCTCCTCGACGAGCGCCTCGGCCGTGTCCTCCTGGGCCAGCTCGAGCAGGTGCTTGGGGAGGGAGCCCGAGTTGGCGCCGATCCGCATCGGGATCCCGCGCGCTTGGCAGCCTCGACGACCTGGGCGACCTTGTCGGGCCCGCCGATGTTGCCGGGGTTGATGCGCACGGCCGCCACGCCGGCGTCGACCGCCTTCAGGGCGAGCGAGGCGTTGAAGTGGATGTCCGCGATCACGGGGATCGGCGAGAGGTAGACGAGCTTCGCGAGCGCGTCGGCGTCCTCGGTCTTCGGCACGGCCACGCGGACGAGCTCGCAGCCGGCGGAGACGAGGTCTCCGATCTGCGCCATGGTCGCGTCGACGTCGTGCGTCTTCGTCAGCGTCATCGACTGCACGACGACGGGCGCACCGCCGCCGATCGGGACGTTGCCGACCTTGATCTGCCGCTCGCTCGCCATCGCCGAGAGTCTAACCGCGGCGTCGCGCCTTCCGGCGCCCTAGCCGCCGCTGAGCCGGTTGATGTCGTTCGTGAGCCCGATGAAGAAGAGGAAGAGGACGAGCGCGATCCCGACGATCGACGCGCGCTCGTAGGCCTCGCGCGGGATCGCGCGGCCGCGGACGCGCTCGGCGATGGAGAACGCGATGTGCCCGCCGTCGAGCGGCAGGAACGGAAGCAGGTTCAGGAGCGCGAGCGACAGGCTGACCAGCGCGAGCACCTGCAGGTAGTAGCTGAAGCCCTCCTCGAGCGACTCGCTCGAGACCTGCGGTGATCCCGACGACGCTCGCGACCTCCTCGCGGCCCTCGCCGGTGACGAGGCGCCCGAGCGACGCGAAGATCGCCTTCGTCACCTCCCAGGTCGCCTCGAACGCGAGCCCGAACGCCTCCAGCGGCCCGTAGCTCGTGGACACGGACTGGAACGAGAAGCCGAGCCGGTAGGCCTCGACCTCCTGGTCGAACTGGGGCGTGCCCTCGAGCTGCAGCTCCTCGCCGCCGCGCTCGACGGTCAGCGTGACCGGGTCGCCGCCGCTCCCGCGGATCGCCTCGGAGACCTCGTCCCACTCGCGCGGGACGCCGTCGACGGCCAGGATCTCGTCCCCGGGCTGGAGCCCCATCCCCGCCGCCGGGGCTGTCGGCCGCCACCTCCTCGACGACGCGGGTCGCCCCGGTCGGGATCCCGACCATGAAGACGATCGCCAGCGCGAGGACGGCGAAGAGGTAGTTCGTCGCCGGGCCGGCGAGGATGACGGCGACTGCGCTTGGACGTCGGCGCCCGCCAGTAGGCCTCCGGCGAGAGCGCGTCGTCCACGTCGTCGAGCCCGCGCTCCGCCGCCCGGTGCGCGCTGCTCCGAGAGCTGCTTCGCCTCCACCGTCGCCCGCAGCTCGGCGAGCTCGGCCCGCGCGTCCTCGTAGCGCTCCTCGGCGAGCGCCTGCTCCACCGGCTTCTCGGCCTCCGCCAGCGAAGGCGCCTCGGCCCGGGCAGGCTCCAGGTGGTGGCGGAGGTCGCTCCGCCGCCGGCCGGTGCATCCCGGGGATCTTCACGTAGCCGCCGAGCGGGATCGAGCCGATCCCGTACTCGATGCCGTTGCGCTTCCACTTGACCAGCGCCGGCGGGAAGAAGATGTAGAACCGCCGCGGCCGCATGCGCACCGCGAGCGCGGTGAAGAAGTGCCCGGCCTCGTGGATGAGGATGAGGAAGGCCAGGCCGGCGATGGCGACGGCGATGTTCACGGGGGGTGTCTGGTCCTAGTGAACCAGCTGGCGCGTGAGCGCCGTAGCGATCCGGCGGGCCTCGGCGTCCATCGCGGCCAGCTCGTCGAGGTCGCGCGCCGGAGCGCAGTCGAGCTGCGCGAGCGTGCGCTCGACGACGTCCGCGATGCCCGAGGAACGGCAGGCCGCCCTCCAGGAAGGCGGCCACGGCCACCTCGTTCGCAGCGTTGAGCGCGCAGGGCGCCGTGTCGCCGGCCTCCCCCGCCGCGCGCGCGAGCGCGAGGCAGGGGAACGCCTCCAGGTCGGGCGCGCCGAACTCCAGGATCATCCCGGCGGCGAGGTCGAGCGGCTCGATCGGCGTCGCGGCGCGCTCCGGGTACGTCAGCGCGTAGGAGATCGGCACGCGCATGTCGGGGTAGCCGAGGTGCGCGAGCGAGGCGCCGTCCCGGAAGCGCACGAGCGCGTGCACGACGGAGGTCGGGTGGACGACGACCTCGATCCGGTCGTACGGGAGGTCGAAGAGGAAGTGCGCCTCGATCAGCTCGAGCCCCTTGTTCATGAGCGTCGCCGAGTCGACCGTGATCTTCGGGCCCATGCTCCAGGTCGGGTGCGCGAGCGCGTCGGCCGCGGTGACGTCGGCGAGCTCGGCGCGGCTGCGGCCGCGGAAGGGCCCGCCCGAGGCCGTGAGGACGAGGGAGTCCACGGTCTCCGCGGCGTGGCCGTCGAGGAGCTGGAACGCGGCGGAGTGCTCGGAGTCCACGGGCAGCAGCCGCCCTCCTCCCCGCTTCCAGGCCGCCACGGCCAGGTCGCCGCCCGCGACCAGGCTCTCCTTGTTCGCAAGCGCGAGGTCGACGCCGCGCTCCAGCGCCCAGAAGGTCGCCGAGAGGCCGGCGAAGCCCACGACGGCGTTGAGGACGACGTCGGGCTCGGCCCGGTCGAGCAGGTCGGACGGATCGCCTCCCACCTGCGTCAACGGGGCGAGGCCGTCGATCGGGGACGTGCCCGAGGAGGCCGCGACGAGCTCCAGCTCCGGGTGGCCGTCGATGATCTCGCGCGCCTGGCGCCCGATCGAGCCTGTGGCGCCCAGGAGGGCGATGCGCTTCATCCCAGGCAGTCTAGGTCTGGGTCAGGGCGAGCACGCAGAAGTAGGCGGCCGGGGCGGCGAAGACGATCGAGTCCACACGGTCGAGGACGCCGCCGTGGCCCATGAGGACGCGGCCGGAGTCCTTGACGCCGAGGTCCCGCTTCACCATCGACTCGAAGAGGTCGCCGGAGACGGCGGCCAGCACGATCACGCCGCCGAGCACGAACGACTCCCAGCCGACGATCCCGATCGGCTCGTCGTTCAGCGCGAGCCAGGTGGTCAGGATGCCGCCGGCGACGCCGAAGACGAACCCCTCCCAGGTCTTCCCCGGCGAGATGGCCGGCGCCAGCTTGTGGCGGCCGATCAGCCTGCCGCCGACGTAGGCGAACGTGTCGGCCACGAACACCGTCAGCAGGAGCGTGATCAGCAGCAGTCGGCCCGTCCTCCAGGTCGCGCAGGAGGATGAGGAACGCGAGGCCGAGGCCGATCCAGGCGGCGCCGAGCATCGTCGTGGCCACCGCGACGGCGGTGGACTGGCGGGTCTCGGAGACGGCGGCGAACAGGAAGGCGAGGAAGAGCGTGAGCATGAAGCCGCCGAGCATCCACTCCGGGCCGCCGAGCGAGGCGCCGATCACCGCCGCGACCGCGCCTCCGTAGCCGGCGAGCACGAGCGGGCGCAGCGAGCGGGCCATGCGGTAGAGCTCGTGCAGCGCGAAGACGGCGGCCGGCGCGACGAGCGCGAGCAGCCACCAGCCGCCGTAGTACGCCGCGAAGATGACGAGCGGCAGGCCCGCCACGATGACGGCGATCCGGCTCAGCAAGGGGCTCAACGTCCGCCGAAGCGCCGGCGGCGGCTCGCGTACTGGGCGAGCGCCTCCCGGAGCTCGCGCTCCCCGAAGTCGGGCCAGAGGGTCTCGACGAAGACCAGCTCCGTGTAGGCGAGCTGCCAGAGGAGGTAGTTGGAGATGCGGAGCTCGCCGGAGGTTCGGATGAGCAGGTCGGGCTCGGGCATCTCCGGCGCGTACAGGCGCGCGGCGATCGCGTTCTCGTCGATGTCGCGCGGGTCGATGCCCTCCTCGACGAGGCGTCGCGTGGCCTCCACGATCTCGGCGCGCCCGCCGTAGTCGAACGCGATCCAGAGCTGCAGCCGGTCGCAGCCGGCCGTGCCCTCCTCGAGCCGCTCGATCTTCGCGCGCAGCTCGGGCGTGGCCCGGTCGCGCCGGCCGATGAAGCGCGTGCGGACGCCCTCGCGCGCCAGGTCGGGGAGCTCGCGCTCGATCGTCTCGACGAAGATCTCCATGAGCGCGTCGACCTCGTCGGACGGACGCGACCAGTTCTCGGTCGAGAACGCGTAGACGCAGAGCGACTCGACGCCGAGGTCGATCGCGCCCTCGACGGTTCGCCGGAGCGCGCGCGTCCCCGCGCGGTGGCCGGCGGCGACGGGAAGCTTGCGCCGGCGGGCCCAGCGGCCGTTCCCGTCCATGATGATCGCGATGGACCGCGCGACGTCGGGGAGCTCGGGCTCCCGGACGGGCGTCATGCCCGTGATCGCGCGGATCCTCGTCAGCAGCCGCATCCGCCTCAGCGTGTCCGAGATCGCCAGGCGATCTCAGACCTCCATGATCTCCTCTTCCTTGCGCTTCAGGATCTCGTCGATCTTCGCCACGTGCTCGTCGGTGAGCTTCTGGGCGCGCTCCTCCGCGCGCCGCTCCTCGTCGTCGCCGACGTCGCCGTCCTTGACGAGCTCCTTCAGGTGGTGCATGCAGTCCCGCCGCACGTTGCGCACGGCGACCCGGCCGTCCTCGGCGAGGTTGCGGACGACCTTGACGAGCTCCTTGCGCCGCTCCTCCGTCAGCTGCGGGATGGGCAGGCGGATGACCTTGCCGTCGTTCGACGGCGTCAGCCCCAGCTCGGACTCCAGGAGCGCCCGCTCGATCGTCTTGATCGAGCTCGGGTCGTACGGCTGGATCGTGAGCAGCCGCGGCTCCGGGACGTTGATCGTCGAGAGCTGGTTCAGCGGCGTCTCCTGGCCGTAGTAGTCGACCTTGACCCGGTCGAGCAGGGCGGCGGACGCACGGCCGGTCGGCACCGTGTTGAACTCGTGCGCGGTCGCCTCGACCGACTTGTCCATGCGACGCTTCGCGTCGTCGAGCAGCTCTTCGATCATGCATCCCTCCGGGGCGTCGAGATGATCGTGCCGATTCTCTCCCCGGCGACGACGCGCTCGATCGTGCCGGGCTCGTCGAGGCCGAAGACGTAGATGGGCAGGCCGTTGTCCATGCAGAGCGTGAGCGCGGTCGTGTCCATCACCTTGAGGCCGCGCTCGATCGCCTCCAGGTGCGTCAGCTCGGGCAGGAAGCTCGCGTACGGGTCGACCGCAGGGTCGCCGTCGTAGACGCCGTCGACGCCGTTCTTGCCCATGAGGATCGCGTCGGCGCCGACCTCGAGCGCGCGCAGCGCAGCCGCCGTGTCCGTGGTGAAGAACGGGTTCCCGGTGCCCGCCGCGAAGATGACGATGCGCCCCTTCTCCAGGTGGCGGATCGCCCGCCGGCGGATGTACGGCTCGGCCACCTCGCTCACCGAGATCGCCGAGAGGACGCGCGTGTGGGCGCCGAGCCGCTCGAGCGCGTCCTGCACGGTCAGGCAGTTGAGCACGGTGGCGAGCATGCCCGCGTAGTCGGCGGTGGCGCGGTCCATGCCCTCCGCGGTCGCCTTCATGCCGCGGTAGATGTTGCCCGCCCCGATCACGATCGCCGTCTCGACCCCGCGGTCGGCGACACGCTTCACCTCGGCGGCCAGCTCCTCGACCTTCTCGGGGCTCATGCCGTACGGCTGGTCGCCCAGGAGCGCCTCCCCGGAGAGCTTGAGGAGGACGCGCTCGAAGACGGCGCCGCCCGGCGTCGCGCGTGCGGCTACGTCGCTTTCTTCTCGCGCGCTCACTCGCCGACGTTGTAGCGCACGAAGGCCTTCACCTCTGCACCGCGCTCGGCCAGCGCCTTGCCGACCGTCAGGTCCGGGTCGTGGACCCACGCCTGGTCGAGCAGCACGGTCTGCGCGAAGAACCGCTTGGCGAGCATGCCCTCGACGATCTTGCCGCGGACCTCCTCCGGCTTCGACTCGACCTCGGGAAGCTTCTCGAAGACGCTCCGCTCCTCGGCGACCTCGGCCTCGGGCACCTCGTCCCGGCTCAGGTACACGGGCTTCGCGGCGGCGATGTGCATGGCGACCATGCGCGCGAGCTCCGGCGTGGCCTTCGCGTGGACGAGGACGCCGATCTTCTGCGCCGGCGGGTGGATGTAGTCGGCGACCACGTCGCCCTCCTCGCCCTCGTAGCGCTCGGCGCCGACGACGGCGATGTTCTCGCCGAGCTTGGCGACGAGCTCGACCCGCTCCTCCTCGAGCGACTCGGCGGCGGCCGGGCCCTCCAGGCGGACGAGGTCGAGGACGTGCTGGACGAAGTCGAGGAACTCCTCGTTCCCGGACACCGGCTCGGTCTCGCAGCCGACGGCGACGATGGCGCCGCTCGCACCGTCGACGTGCGCCGCGACCCGGCCCTCGGTGGTGTCGCGGCCGGCGCGCTTCCCGGCCTCGGCGAGGCCCTTCTCGCGCAGCGACTGGCGCGCGGCCTCGAGGTCGCCGCCCGCCTCGACGAGGGCGCGCTTGCAGTCCATCATGCCCGCGCCGGTGAGGTCGCGGAGCTCCTTGACGAGCGCTGCGGGGATCTCGGTCGTGCTCACTGGGCCTCCTCCCCGCTCTCGGCAGGCGTCTCCTCGGGCTCGGCGCTCGGGCGCCGGGCTCGGCCTCTGGCTCGGGCTCGGCGGTCGCCGCCACCGCGACGGGCTCGGCGGCGGGCTCCGGCTCGGAAGCGGGCTCGGGCTCGGAAGCGGCCTCCGGCTCGGCGTCCGGCTCGGGCGGCGGGCGCGGCCATCTCCTCGGCGGTCACCTTGGTCTTCCCGGCCTCGATCGCGTTGGCGATCACGCGGACGACGAGGCTGCAGGAGCGGATGGCGTCGTCGTTCCCCGGGATGACGTAGTCGGCGTCGTCGGGGTCGCAGTTGGTGTCCACGAGCGCGATCACCGGCAGGCCGAGCCGGCGCGCCTCGCGCACGGCGAGCTGCTCCTTGCGCAGGTCGACGACGAAGACGGCGTCGGGCACCGACTTCATGTCGGCGACGCCGCCCAGGTTGACCTCCAGCTTCTCGAGCTCGGCCACCATCGAGATGCGCTCCTTCGACGGAAGCAGCTCGAGCTGGCCCTCGTCGCGGAGGCGGCGCAGCTCGTGCAGGCGCGCGATGCGCTCGGAGATCGTGCGCCAGTTCGTCAGGAGCCCGCCGAGCCAGCGGTGGTTCACGTAGGGCATGCCGACCCGCTCCGCCTCCTCGGCGATCGAGTCCTGGCACTGCTTCTTCGTGCCGACGAACAGGACGGAGCCGCCCCGCTCGGACACGTTCCGCGCGAAGGCGTAGGCCTGCTGGACCAGCTCGAGGGTCTGCTGCAGGTCGATGATGTAGATGCCGCCGCGCTCCGTGAAGATGAAGCGGCGCATCTTGGGGTTCCACCGGCGCGTCTGGTGGCCGAAATGGACTCCGGCCTCCAGAAGCTCTCGCATGGAGACGACGGACACTGGCTGTTCCTCCTCGGTTCTCGGGTCTTCGGGCCGGCGGGAGCGGATGGAACCGGGCACGGAGCCCGGCACCGCCACCCGCGTGATTTCCGCCGGGTCGGGTGCAGAAGCTCGGCCATTCTAGCCGACGCGCCTCCCTACGCTGGGATGCGTGCACGGGGTCGTGAGGCTGCCTGCCTGGGATCTGGCCGTCGAGTGCGTCGAGGAGGCGCTCGCGTCCGGGGCCGTGCCCTCGCTCGAGCGGCTCGGCCGGCTGGGCCAGCTCGGCTCGCTGCCGTCCTTCATCGCGGCGCTCGAGGAGGGCGACGACCCGGACGGGCTCGCGGACGACTTCGCGCGGGAGCGGGAGAGCCTGGGCCTCGCGCCGGCCGAGATCGCAGCCGAGCTGCTCGTGCTCGGCCGCGTGCTGGAACGGCACGGCGAAGGCGAGGCGCGGGCGGCGGTGGAGCGCTGCCTGGTCGGTTACGTGGGGCGCGTCACGGGCGAGCTCGCCGAGAGCGCGCGGCGGGATCCGCTCACCGGGCTCCTCAACCATCGCGCGTTCCACGCGCAGCTCTCGGTGGAGGCCGCGCGCGCCCGCCGCTTCCGCGGCAGCCTCGCGCTCGTCCTCTTCGACCTCGACCGCTTCAAGGAGACGAACGACCGCGAGGGCCACCAGGAGGGCGACCGCCTCCTGCGCGCGTTCGCGTCGGCGCTTGCCTCCACGCTCCGCGAGACGGACGTCGCGGGCCGGATCGGCGGCGACGAGTTCGCCGCGCTCCTCCTCGGCGCCGCTCCGCCCGACGTCGACGCCTTCGTCGCGCGCCTGCGGCGCGCGCTCCCCGAGGGCGTCTCGGTCAGCGCCGGCGCCGCCCACCTCCCCACCGAGTGCCCGGCGGTCGAGCAGCTCCTCGAGACCGCCGACCGCCGCCTCTACTCGGACAAGTCCGCCAGGGCGGCTTAGTCACCGAGGTCGGCCTTGTCCGCGGCAGACACGCCCGGGGTCTGACCCCGGACACGGCCTTTTCGGCGGGACATGCCTGGGGAGCGGTTCTCACACTCCCTGCACTCGCGAGGCGCCGCCGTCCACACGCGTCGGCTTCGGGCACGTCCAAGTGCCTGGCACCAGGACCTGTCCGGTGGGGACGCGGCCGTGCTAGAAGAAGCGCTCGACGCTGCTGGTCTTGTCGGACGCGTCCTTGCGGGCCCGGTCCGTGCCGGTGCCGCCCTTGATGAGGAGGTCCTTGGCGGAGTCGCGGACGTAGAGGAGGTCGGCGCCGTCGCCGCCGTCGAGCTTGTCGAGGCCGGTGCCGCCGGTGAGCCTGTCGTTGCCGAGCCCGCCGCAGATCACGTCCTTGCCGCCCTTGCCGTCGATCTTGTCGGCGCCGCCGAGGCCGACGATCACGTCGGCGCCGGAGCCGCCGTTGATCGTGTTCGCAGCGTCAGTGCCCACCTTCGTCGCCGGCAGGCCCATGCAGGTCGGCGTCGCCGTCCCGTGGACGACGAGCTCGGCGAGATCCATGTACTCGGCGTGCCCGTGGTTCGAGGTGATCGTGAAGCGGACGAAGCGCACCGCCTTCCTGGGCGTGATCGCGACGTCGTTGAGCTCGTGGGCCTGGCCGAGCGTGAACGAGCCGGTCTTGACGACCGTCCAGGACCCGTTCGCGGCGGTCTTCGACGTCTCGATCCTGTAGCCCTGGGTCGAGGCCGACTCGGGATCGCCGCAGACGGCGCCGGGGTCGACGGCGAACGAGCCGACGTCCACGTACGCGGGGAGCTTCACGGTGATCGCGCGCGTCCCCGGCAGGAGGCTCGGCGTGACCGTCGACCACCCGGTGGCGGTGGACTGGTCGATGGCGTGCGCCGGCCCGCAGCCGTACGCCGCGAAGCTCGGGCCCGTGAACGCGTGGATCCGCCCGCCGCCGTCGTAGGCGGCCCAGTCGCGCCGCACCTCGAAGTCGAGCGTGCCCTCCGTGTCGGCGACGACAGGGACGTTCGCGCCCACGTCGCGGTCGTAGCCGAGCTTCGAGGCCACGACCTGCGCGTACGTGCCGACCGGGACGTCCGCGATCGCGTAGTGCCCGAGCGCGTCGGTCGTGTCCGAGAAGCCGAGGCCGGCGAACTCGACCGTGGCGCCGGCCACCGGCTTGCCGGTGTCGGGGTCGGTGACCACGCCTGCGAGGGAGCCGACGCCGTCGCCGGGGTCGGGAGGAAGCGCGAAGCTCTCGATCGGCGACGTGTCGTCGGCATCCTCGGTCGCGGCGAAGAAGCCCATGCCGCGCCCGGCGAACACCGCCCAGATGGTCGCCTCGTGATCGGTGCGGCCGCCGAGGACGCCGACCTGGTTCGCCTGGAGGATCGCATTGCGCATGTCGAGGAAGGACGGGTTCCGCGGCGAGAGGCGCATCCCCTCGGTGACGAGGAAGCGCGCATCGCCGACCCCGACCGCGCCGCGGAGGCTCCACAGCGTCTGCGCCCAGATCTCGCCGTCCGCGTGCACCTCGGGGCCGCCGGACCAGATCCGCCCCATGTCGCCGAGCGTGTAGCCGCCGTGCGAGCCCGTGTCGTCCCCGCCGGGGCAGGCGGCACTTGCCGGCGCGACCGGGCAGTCGAGCCCCTCGCTGCGGATCGTCGGCTTGCCGTTGCCGAGGTAGCGGTCGAGCGTCACCTCACCCGCGGCGCCCGTGTCGGGGGCATACCCCTCGCCGACGAGGTAGTCCAGCGCGTACCAGTCGCTCCAGCCCTCCCCCATCGCGCCCGACTGGAACGAGTCGAGCGCGCCCCAGCCGTCGGCGTAGGTGATGAGGCGGTTCGAGAGGCCGTGCGCGTACTCGTGGTAGACCACGGCACCGTCGTCGCCGCCGTTCGTGTCCGGCGTCGGGTCGGTGGCGAACACCCCGGTGAACGAGGTGAAGAGGTACATCTGCATCCGCGGCGCCTGGCCGTCGGGCGGCGTGTACATGTTCGCGTTCGAGAAGTGGAAGACGTCCGGCATGTACTGCCCGAGGAACTCACCCGCCACGCCGGTCGCCGCGCCGTCGTCGGAGTGGGCGATCACCCTGTCGAAGTTCTCGAACACCCGGGTCGTCCAGGCGATGTCGAGGTCGTCGACCAGGTGGTCGTGGAAGGTGTTCACGAAGTGGAATACCTGCGCGGAGTTCTGCGTGCGGTTCGGCGACCAGCTCGCCGGCCGAGGTGCTGTCCCAGGTGCAGGTGCTCGTGAAGCCCGGGTTGGGCGCGCAGAAGCCCTCCGCGTGAGTCTCCTCGTCGAGGTTGTAGTCCCAGATCGAGTCGGACTCGGTCGCCTCCTCGCCCGCGTCGACGGAGTCGTCGTCGTCGAGGTCGGCGAACACGCGCGCGTACGGCCCGTCCAGGATGGTCGCGTCCTCGTCGAGCCAGCCCTTCTGCGTCCAGTTCGACGAGCGCAGCGGTCCCGCCGCTCGCCGCGTCCGGGTAGTACTCCCAGCCCTCGCCGATCGCGTCCGCCTCTGCGACCTTGTTGGCGCTCGCGAGGACGTCGCCGCTCTCGGCATCGACCAGCGACGCGTAGACCTCGTCCGAGTCGACGTCCGCCGTGACGCGCCACGCGAGCTTCACGCCGCGTCCCGTGGCGACGAGCACGAGCGCGGCGCGGTGCCCGCCCGCAAAGCTCGTCATGCGCGCCGTGCCGCGCGGTGCGGCCAGCGCGCGCGGCACCGCCGCCGAGCGGCCCGCGTCGCGGAAGGTGGCGGCGACGGCCTCGCCGCCGGAGACCCCGGCGGCCCCTGCCGGAAGCTCGAGGTCGGGGATGGGCGAGCCGAGCACGTTGAGGATGCGCCCGTCCGCCGTGACGCTCGCGCGCAGGTCGTTGGCGACCGCGCGGATCCCGCCGGCCTCCTGCGCCCACAGGAGATGGCGCACGCCGAAGGCGTCCGTCTCGTCGCGGACGAGGCGCAGTCCGGCCAGGTCGTCGCTCGTCGAGCCCGAAGACGGCCTCGTGCGCCCGCACGTAGTCGAGGACGATCGCGTCGGCGGCGTCCGCGGACGGCCCGGTGAGGAACCCGTCGAGCCGCGCGACGACGCGTGGGGTGCCGGTGAGCGGGTCGACGTCGACCACGCCCTGCAGCCCGAGCGACGAGCGGAGCGATTCCGCCGGCCCGGACGCCGGCTCGCCCGCCGCCGCGGAGGCGGACAGGCAGACGGCGAGCAGCGACACCAGGGTCGCCGCAGGCACTCGGAGACGACTGGGCGGCAGCAGCGAAGTCAAGGGAGGGGCCCTTGACTGACGCTAGCCCTGGACTGGAGCCCCGGCGTCCCCCGAACGAGCCATGTCCAGCGCCTGCTCCAGGTCCGCCGGCAGCGGCGAGGAAACCTCGACCTCCTCCCCGGAGAACGGATGCGGGAACGCCAGGCGCGCGGCGTGGAGGAACTGCCGCTCGAGCCCGAGATCGCCGGGAGCCCCGTAGGTCGGGTCGCCGCTCACCGGCAGGTCGATCGCCGCCAGGTGGACGCGGATCTGATGCGTCCGGCCCGTCTCCAGCCCGACCCGCAGGAGTGTGTGCCTGGGCAGGAGCTCGACGACCTCGAAGGTCGTAGCCGCCTCGCGCGGCGTCGCGGTGTCCAGCGAATGGCGCGTGGGATCGTGGCGATCGCGCCCGATAGGCGCCTCGATCCTCCCGGCGCGCGAGAGCGGCCGCCCCCGGACGAGCGCGAGGTACTCGCGGATGAGCTTCCGCCGGCGCAGGAGCTGCTGCAGCCGCCGGTGCGCCTCGTCCGAGCGCGCGACCACCAGGAGGCCCGACGTGTCGCGGTCGAGCCGGTGGACGATGCCCGGGCGCTCGGGCTCCTCCCCGCCCTCGATCTCGCGGGAGAGCAGCCCGTGCACGAGCGTGCCGTGCGCGTGGCCGGCCGACGGGTGCACGACCACGCCCGCGGGCTTGTCCACGACCAGCAGATGCTCGTCCTCGTAGGCCACGCGAACCCCCTCGACCGGCTCGGGCGCGAGCACGGCCTCGCGGCGCTCGACGAGCTCGAGCTCGACCTCCTCCCCGCCCGTCAGGCGGTGGCTCTTCGCGCGCGCGGCGCCGTCCACGAGCACGGCCCCGGCCGCGAGCAGCCGCTCGGCCTCGGCCCGCGAGCCGACGCCCTCGCACGCCGCGAGGAACCGGTCGAGCCGCTCGCCGGCCGCCTCGGGCGGCACGACCAGCTTCAGGTTCATCCCGTGGTCTTGGGGGCCGTGCGCCGCAGCCGCGGCTGGCGCTCGGATGAGATGAGCGCGGCCAGGAGGATGGTCACGCCGACGACGATGAACGCGTCGGCGAGGTTGAACGCGGGCCAGAAGCGCAGGTCGAGGAAGTCGGTCACGTGGCCGAGGCGGATGCGGTCGATCAGGTTGGCGACGCTCCCGCCGACGAGCAGCCCGAGCGCGACCGGGAGCACCGGATGACGGGCGCCCGCGCGGGCGAAGTAGAAGAGCATCCACCCGACCGCGATCGCCGTCAGCAACGTCACCGCGGTCGCCCAGTTCGAGAAGAGCCCGAAGGCGATGCCGGGGTTCGTCACGTGCCGGATCTCGAGCGGCCCGACGACGTGCACGGACTCGCCCAGCTCGAGCTGGCTGACCACGATCTGCTTCGTCACCTGGTCGGCGACGACGGCCGCGAAGGCGACCGCGAGCAGCCCGATCCAGTGGAACGGCGTGGCGGACAGCGACCGCTCGACCATCGAGATCGGCACGCGTCCGTCCGTGGCCGATCCGACGCGAACGTCGATCAGCCTCGCCGACGGGTTGACTAGGCCCTCTCGGCGAGACGCTGGCAGTCGATACACCTCGTTGCGTACGGGAGGGCCTCGAGTCGTTCCTCGGCGATCTGCTTCCCGCAGCGCGCACAGGTCCCGAACGTCCCGTTGTCGATTCGGTCGAGCGCCTCGTCGATCCCGACGAGGACGTGTCCGGAGTTCTCCTCGAGCGTGGAGTCGATCTCGCGGTTCAGCGTCGCCGTGGCGGAGTCCGCGAGGTGGTTGTCGTACGTCTCCTCCTCGGTCTCGTCCTCGAACGAGCGCGAGTTCGACTCGTGCAGGTGCTCGACGGTCGACGACACGCGCTCGCGCTCGTCGACGAGCAGCTTCCGGAAGTGCTCGGTGTCCACCTACCGAGTATATCCCCCGGTCCGGCGGCCTCCCGAGGGACCTAGACGTCCTGTTGCCGGGCGAGCTCCGGGGTCTCGCGGACGCCGGGAGAGTCGCCCTCGAGCCGCTCCAGAGACGAGGCCAGGAAGGCCCGGAACTCCGCGCGGACGTCCGTCTCGAGCGCGCGCAGGCGGCGGATCTCGTCGCGCACTCGCTGCTCCTCGGCCTCCGCCGAGGCGGCGATCTCGCGGGCCTTCGCCCGCGCCTCCTCGACGATCAGGTCGGCCTCCTGATGCGCCCGCGCGCGCAGCTCGTCGGCCATGCGCTCGGCCGAGAGCAGCGTGTTGCGGAGCGCCTCCTCGGTCTCGCGCTGGCGCTGAAGCTCGGTGCCGAGGCGCTCGATCTCGTCGCGGAGGTCGGCGCGGTCGCGCCACACGTCCTCGTAGCTCGAGGCGATGTCGTCGAGGAGCCGGTCGACCTCGGGCCGCTCGTAGCCGAGCGGGCGGCGGCCGATCCGGACGTGGCGGATCTCAACGGGCGTGAGCGACATCGCGCCGTGTCCTTCGCCGCTGCTCGGCGCTTTCCTACAGGAGGTCGAGGCCCGTGATGATGAGGGAGCGGACGATCGTGAGCACGATGATCGCCAGGATCGGCGAGAGGTCGAGGCCGAGCCCGCCCAGGTTGAGCTGCGGGATGAAGCGCCGGAAGAGCGCCAGGTAGGGGTTGACGACGTCGTAGAGGAACCGCTGGATCCGGTTCAGCGTCGTGTTGTAGGGCAGCGGCACCCAGGACGTGATGATGTAGGCGAGGATGCAGATCAGGTAGACGTAGTACAGGGCGTCGACAAAGCCCTTCGCCGTCGAGATCGCATCCGCCAGAACCATCGCGGGAGAAACCTACCGCCCGGCGGCGGAGCGAGCATAGAGGGCCGGCGAAATGCCGCGGCACAGGCTGCGTTTCGTCGGGCCCTCCGTAGCGCCGCGGTCGTCAGGCCTGGTTGAAGAAGCCGCGGTCGATGAGGCGCGCGCGCTCCTCGGCCGAGACCTCGACGTTCCGCGGCGTGAGCAGGAACACCTTGTCCGCGACCCGCTGCATGCTCCCGCCGAGCGCGTAGGTCAGCCCGCTCGAGAAGTCGATCAGGCGCTTCGAGAGCTCGGGGTCGGCGCTCTGCAGGTTGACGATCACCGGGGTCGCGTCCTTGAACTTGTCGGCGATCGACTGGGCGTCGTTGAAGCTCCGCGGGACGACCAGGTGGACCTTGACGGCCGCGCCGGCGACGGCCTCCAGGCGCCTGCTGCTGGTCTGGCGCGCGACGGCGGTCTGGGCGCCCGGCGCACCGCCGGCGTCCGGGTCCGACCAGTCCTCGAACTCCCCCTTCTGCCGCGCGCGCGGGCTGATCTGGCGGACGTTCTGGCGGTCGCGGTCGTACGTGCGCTCGAGGTCCTCCTCGGCCGCGTAGGCCTCCTCGTCCCAGTACTCGTCCTCCTCGACGATGCCGAAGTAGACGAGCGCCCGGCTCCAGACGTCTCCGAGTCCCATAACCGCGAAACGATACTAGCTCGATCGGAGCGACTGGCCATAGAGAACGGAGCCCACGCGAACGAGGGTGGCTCCCTCCTCCGCGGCCACGCGGTAGTCCTGCGAGGTGCCCATCGAGAGCTCGGCGAGCCCGTGCTCGCCGGCCAGCTCCCGCAGCCTCCGGAAGTACGGTCGCGAGGCCTCCGCGTCCTCCGCCAGCGGCGGCATCGTCATCAGGCCGCGTACCTCGACGCCCGCACCGCGCACCTCGTCGAGGAATGCAGCCAGCTCCTCCGGCTCGACGCCCGACTTCGTCTCCTCGCCGGAGAGGTTCACCTCGACGAGCGCCGGGATGGTCAGCCGCCGCGCCGCCGAGGGGCTCGCGAGCGAGTGGCAGAGCTCGCAGAGCTCCGAGACGTCCCGGGCCTTGCGCGACTGGAGATGTCCGATGAAGTGCCAGCGGAACGCCGCCGCCGTAGCGGGCGTGCTTCTCCGCGAGGTCCTGGAGGCGGTTCTCCCCCACCACCGCCACGCCGGCCTCGGCGAGAACGCCGAGGTCGTCCGCCGGGACGTACTTCGTCGCCGCGACGACGGTGACGCCCGGGCCGACCTCCTCGCAGATCCGCGCGTAGTTCTCACGGACGAGCTCAGACGAGAGCGGCAACGATCCCCTGGCGGCCGGTGCGGCCGCGGTCGCGGCGGTGGGAGAAGAAGAGGCCCTCCTCGCAGGAGGTGCAGAGCCCGACGCGCTCGACCGAGACGCAGCCGGCCGCGCGCAACGCGCGCTCCGCCGCCTCCTGGAGGTCGAGGTTGCGCCCGGCGACCACGCCCTCGCCGAAGCGCTCGCGGAACGGCTCGGCAACCTCGTCGCCGACCTCGTAGCAGCACGGCCCGATCCCCGGCCCGACCGCCGCCGCGACGGGCCCGTCGCCCAGGGCCGCGACGCCGGACTCGACGATGCCGCCGAGGAGCCCGCGCCAGCCGGCGTGGAGCACGGCCACCGCCGGCGTCCCGTTCGCGCGCGCGAGGGCGATCGGAAGGCAGTCCGCGGTCAGGAGCATGACCGCCCGCCCCGGCTCGTCCGTCCAGAGCCCGTCGCAGCGCGCGAACTCGAGCCCGGGCGTGACGATGCCGCGGCCGTCGGCCTTGACGACGTCCGCGCTGTGGTGCTGCCAGCCCATCGTCGCCGTCTCCGGGTCGACGCCGACCTCGGCGCAGAGCCGCCGCCGGTTCTCGCGCACGCGCTCGGGGTCGTCGTCCGTGTACACGCCGAGGTTGAGCGACGCGAAGGCGCCCTCGCTGACCCCGCCGAGCCGCGTCGAGAAGGCCACGCGGTAGGGGCCGGGCGCCTCCCAGTCGAAGAGCGTCATGCGGTCACGATAGAGACCATCACGCGCGTGGTCTCGTCCAGAACCTCCGAGAAGACGTTCCAGAACTGCTCGTTGAACACGAAGATGAGGGCGAAGATCGCGATGATCCCGACGTGGTCGAGCTGCGACCAGCGGACGTGGACCCTCCGCGGCAGGATCGCCCCGACGATGCGCGAGCCGTCGAGCGGCGGGATGGGGATCAGGTTGAAGATCCCGAGGACGACGTTCACCTCGAACGCGCGAATCAGCACTTCCTCGAGCGTGCCCTCCGGGTTCCCGTGGATCACCCAGGCGACGCAGCCGAGCGCGAGGAGCAGGTTCGTCGCCGGGCCGGCCGCGGCCACGATCGCCATGTCCACCTGGGGCCGGCGGAAGTGGCGCGGGTTGATCATCACCGGCTTCGCCCAGCCGAAGATGAAGTCGGAGATGAACGCCGTGATCACGAACATCGCCGTGCCGAGCGGGTCGAGGTGGACGATCGGGTTGAAGCTGAGCCGCCCGTCGGCCCGCGGCGAGGGGTCGCCGAGCCAGGTGGCCACCCAGGCGTGCGCGAGCTCGTGCAGGACGAGGCTGACGAGCAGGAAGGGCAGCAGCCAGATGAGGATCTCGACGGTCACGCGCCGACCAGCTCCCGCGCCGCGGCCAGCTCGGCGTCGCGGCCCGCGAGCTCGCCGTTCAGCTTGCGGCGCAGCACCTCGTCGAGGACGACGCCGACCTGCGGCGACTCGCCGAGGCCGAGCTCGGCCAGGTCCGCGCCCGAGATCTCGAGCCGCACGTTCCGAAGCTCCCCGAAGTACCGCTCCAGCGGCGAGCGCACCTCCTCGCCGGCGCCGGCCATCGCCATGAGCAGGCCGTCGGGATCGTGCGGCTCCGCGAGCGCGCGGAGCGCCGCGGGCTCGTCCGTGCCCGCGACCAGCTCCCGCAGCCGCGGCGCCACGGTGACCGCGTCGGCGATCCGATCCGCGTCGCGGCGGCGCAGGCGCAGGCGCTCGAACCAGTCGTAGAGCTCGTCCGGAGGAAGACGCCGCGCCAGAGCGGCAAGCCGCGGCCGCCAGACCGGCGTCTCCGGCGCGAGCCGCTCGCGCAGCGCGTCCAGCTCGGCGACGAGCGCGACCGCGTCCTCGCCGGCCGCGAGGTGCGGGTGGATCGCCTGGTCGAGATGCAGCTCGGCGAGCCGGCGGAGCGTCCCGGCCACCTCCTCCTCGGAGAGCAGCGCCTCCAGCTCGTCGCGCAGGCGCGCCGACGAGAGCTCGCCCACGAGCTCCATCTCGACGCAGGCCCGCGCCAGGCCCTGGGTGTGGGCCTCCATCCGGAAGCCGTAGCGGTTCTCGTAGCGAAGAGCCCGGAAGAGACGCGTCGGGTCGTCGATGAACGAGAGGTTGTGGAGCACGCGGAGCACGCCCGCCTCCAGGTCGGCGAGGCCGCCGAAGAAGTCGACCACCCGCCCGAAGTCCTCGCCCTTGAGCGAGACGGCGAGCGCGTTGATCGTGAAGTCGCGGCGGTAGAGGTCCTGGCGGATCGAGGCCTGCTCCACCGCCGGCAGCGCGCCGGGGTAGTCGTAGAACTCGGTGCGCGCGGTGGCCACGTCGACCCGCCCGCCGTCGTGGATGACGACCGCGGTGCCGAACTTGTCGTGCGGGACGACGCGCCCGCCCAGCGCCTTTGCCAGCGCCCGCCCGAACGCGATGCCGTCCCCCTCGACGGCGATGTCCACGTCGAAGGTCGGCTCGTCCATGAGCAGGTCGCGCACGGCGCCGCCGACGAGGTAGACGCCCTCGAAGCCCTCGCCCACGGCCTGGACGGCCTGGAAGACCGGCGCGAGCCCGGGAAGCGCGAGCAGGCGCTCGCTCAGGTCGGGCCCCGCGGGCGCCGCCTCCTCGACGCGCAGCTCGCCCAGGGCGTGCAGCAGGTCGCTCCTGGCGACGACGCCCACGACCTCGCCCTCGCGCAGCACGGCAACCCGACCGGCGTCCGAGCTCCGGAGCAGGCGGGTGAGCTCGGGGAGCGGCGTCTCCTCGGAGCAGGTGGCGACCTCCGTGCTCATCACGCTCTTCACGGGCGCGTGCGAGAGGCCGTGGCCGATCGCCTGGTCGAGGTTCTCGCGCGTGACGTGACCGACGAGGCGCTCCGCGGCGCCGACGAGGATCCCGCTCTGGCGGTGGCGCTGGCACAGCACCATCGCCTCGGCCACCGGCGTCTCCGGCCCGACGAAGCGCGCGGGGCGCGACATGATCTCGGCCGCCGTGCGCACGGGGCGAGCCGCCTGCGGCAGCGCGGCCAGGACGAGCTCGCGCGCCTCCGCGAGCGTGCCGCGGTGCACCCCCGAGGCGGCCTGCGGATGGCCGCCTCCGCCGAGGGCCTTCGCGACCTCCGCCGCGTCGAGCTCGGGCAGGCGCGATCGCACGACGCAGAAGACGCGGCCGTCCATCTCCACGAGGCAGACGAGGGCCAGCGCGTCCGTGAGGTCGACGATCTTGTGGGCGAGGTTCGAGACGCCGTCGACGTAGACCGGCCAGGCCACGGCTGCGACCAGCACCTCGACGCCGGCCACCTCGTGCGCCTCGACCGAGGACACGAGCGCGTCGAGCAGCGCCCGCTCCTCCTCCGAGAGCGGCGTGCGCAGGTACTGGGCGACGACGTCCTGGAGGGCGCCGTGGCGCAGGCACCAGGCGAGCGCCTCGGCGTCGCGGACGCCGGCGTCCGGGTAGCCGAGCGAGCCCGTGTCCTCGTGGATCCCGAGCGCGAAGACGGTCGCCTCGAGCGGCGTGACCGCGATCTCCCGCTCGGCCAGGATCCCGACCATCGTCGTCGTCAGCGCCCCGTCCTCCGAGAGGACGAGGTTCTCCGGCTTCACCCAGTCGGGAGCCTCGCCCGCGTGGTGGTCGAAGACGACGACCTCGACGGCGGGGTCGCGGGCCACCTGCTCGAGCTCGCCCAGGCGCTCCCGCTGCACGGTCTCGACGACGATCAGCCGCCGGATCGCGGCCGGGTCGAGCCGGCCGGCCTCGACCAGCTCGAGGTCGTCGGCGTGCAGCCGGTAGAACTCCCTGACGTTGCGGTTCAGGGAGCCGGAGAGCGCGATCGCCGCGCCCGGATAGAGCCGGCGAGCAGCCAGCATCGCCCCGAGCGCGTCGAAGTCCGTGTTCGTGTGGGAGACGATGACGTCCACGGACTGAAGGTTAGACCTGGGGCCGCTGGATCCCCCCTTGTGGGGATGCATGCGGAAGGCCCCCGATTTCACCTTGCGTCGGGGGTCTGCCGCCAGAGTGTCCCGAACACCACGCATCGTCCTCGCAGCGCTCACGGTCGCGCTCGTCGTCGTCGTGCCCGCCGGCGGAGTGCTCGTCGGCCCCGTTCTGACGGGCCCCGACTCGGGCGCGACCGTGGACGCGCTGCCTCCCTTCAAGTGGGAGCCGGTCGAAGGAGCGGCGAGCTACAGCTTCGAGTTCTCGGGCGACCCGGCGTTCAACTCGACGCACGCGACGATCACGACGAAGAACACGCGCGCGACGCTCAAGACGCTCTTCCCGAACGGGACCTACTACTGGCGCGTCCGGGCGAACACCGGCTCCGGGAGCGTCGGCGACTGGTCCGAGGTCCGCGAGCTGGAGATGGAATGGGCCCCGAACCCCACGCTCCAGGCGCCGGCGGACGGCGCGACGATCACCTATCCCGGCGAGGCGCTCGAGCTGAAGTGGGACGTCGTCCCGGGCGCGTCGAAGTACCTCGTCAAGATCGCGACCGACCCCGAGCTTGGCTCGCTCCTCTGGGACGGCGAGCCCATCGACACGGCGGCGAACCAGTTCGCCCTCAGCAAGCCGCTCGCGCCCGGCACGTACTACTGGGGAATCGTCCCGAAGAACGCCGAGGGGCACGAGGGCGAGCCGTCGGCCGTGCGGTCGTTCGTGTGGGCCTGGCCCTCGGAAACCGAGCTCGACGTCGTCGACCTCGTGGCCGCGCCGGAGCTCTTCGACCCGCACTTCTCGTGGGACCCGGTGCCCGGCGCCGCGGGCTACGACGTGGAGGTCAACTTCTCGTCGGACTGGACCGGGAGCTCCAAGGTCTGCTGCGCCCCGATCGTGAGCGGCACCGAGATCGACACGCTCGGCACCGAGTTCGCCCCGACCGACGCGCTCGACAACAACACCTACTACTGGCGCGTGCGCGCCGTCGACTCGGGGGGCAACGCGGGCGTCTGGAACGTGGGGCCGGTCTTCACGAAGACGTTCGACAACGTCCCGCCGGTCACCGGTCCGAGCATCAAGAACCTCCGCATGCGCGACAACCTCGCCGATCCCGCGACGGACACGGACGGGGGCACCACGGTTGTGGACACGGACGTCCCCGTCATCACGTGGGACCCGGTCCCCGGCGCCTCGGGCTACCAGGTGATCGTGCTTCCCTTCGCCGACGGGGTCTGCGACTGGACCGGCAACGGAACGAAGTGGGACAAGCAGGTCGCCGTCACCTCGTGGACGCCGCTCGGCTGGAACAGGACGACCGGCGATCCCTACCCGTCCGGGCTCACCATCTCGTCCGAGAACATCACGATGACCGCGGGCGGCGAGTACTGCGCCCGGGTGCGGGCGATCGACCGGCCCCCGGGCGGCAATCTCAACGACCTCGTCCACGGCGACTGGGCGTACCTCCCCGCGAACAACCAGCCGGCCTTCAAGTGGAACGGCCCGCCTGCGGCGACCGCGTGCAGCCCGTGCACCATGTCGAGCCCTGGATACGCCGCCCCGCTCACCGGCTCGACGGTCGGCTTCATGCCGCTCTTCACCTGGCAGGCCCTCCCCGGCGCGGAGAGCTACTACGTCCTGGTTGCGCGGGATCCCAACTTCACCAACGTGATCGACTACGCGTACACGCGCATCCCGGCGTACGCGCCCCGGGAGTCGCTCTCCTCGGTCGGCTATGCCGACGAGACGACGCTCTACTACTGGGCCGTGCTCCCCGCCGACGCGCCCAACGGCAGCGGCGTCTCGGCCGAGCCGCTCACGAGCGGGGCGCAGAGCTTCACCAAGCAGTCCGCGCCGCCGGTGCTCCTCAGCCCGATCTCCTCGGCGGTCGTGGCCACGCCGACAACGGTCTTCCACTGGCAGCCCGTCTTCGGCGCGCGGTACTACCGGCTTCAGGTCTCGAGCTCGCCGACCTTCGCCGGAGCCCTCATGACGGACGTCCTCACGGATGCGACCTCCTTCACCAGCAACACGACCTTTGACGCCGATACGGCCCTCTACTGGCGCGTGCGCGCCGAGGCCGAGAACGGGCCGTCGGAGGTCGTCTCGCTGACGTGGTCGGAGGTGGGAGCGTTCAGCAAGCAGCTCCCGCAGCCGGTGCTCGACCCGGCCAACCCGACGAACGGCGCCTTCCTGCCGACCGTCCGGTGGTCGCCGGTGCCCGGCGCGATCTCCTACGACCTCCGCCTGGTCGAGCCGGACGGCGACCTCAGGACCTTCACGAGGATCCCCGCCGCGGCCGCCACGTTCACGAAGATGACCGGCGTCGGGATCTTCACCTGGCGCGTGCGGGCGAACTTCCCGGCGCTCAGCATCGGCAACCCCACGCCTGGCCCCTACTCGCTGCCGGGGACGTTCAACCACACGCTTCCCGAGCCCACCGGCCCGGCCGAGGAGACAGGGGTCGCAGGTTGCTCCTGAGCTGGAACCCGCGTGCGCGGGCCGACGAGTATCGCGTCCAGATCTCCACCGGCGCCGACTTCGCGACGCTGGTCGAGAGCACGACGACGCAGACGACCGCCCACGCGCCGCTTCTGAACAGCACCGTCTACACCGCCGGCGGCACCTTCTACTGGCGCGTGGCCATGATCGACGCCGACCTGAACCTCGGCGACTTCACGGGCATCCGCTCCTTCACGCTGCCGCCGATCCCGCCGCCCGACGACGGCGGCGAGGACCCGCCGGTCCTCCAGAGGTTCAAGGTCACCTCAACGGGCTACCCGGTGCGGAACCGCTTCAAGACCGTGACCGTGACGGTGCGGAACCCGAGCTTCCAGCCGGTCGCCGGCGCGAGCGTCCGTGTCTCCGGCGCAGGCGTCAAGGCCGCCACGAAGCAGACCAGCGCGACCGGCAAGGTCACGTTCCGGATCCGCGCGACGCGCTATCCGGGCAAGGTGACGTTCCGGATCACGAAGACCGGCTTCACGGCCCTGAGCCACGTGAAGACGGTCAGGCCCGTCTAGGAGGGCTTGGCGAGATAACGGCTGTGCCGCCGGGCCGCGCTGCTCGCCCCGAAGACTGCGTCCTCAGTCGCGCCCGTAGCCTCCGGCTACGAACACTCCCTGCGTCCTTGTTTCGGAACGACCATCACACCCCGACGACGAGCGGAATCTCGTCAAACCCTCCTGGCGACGACCGCGATCTCGATCCGCGCGCCGGAGGGGAGCGCGGCGATCTGCACGGTCGCCCGGGCCGGGTACGGCTCCGTCAGGTGGCGCGCGTAGACCTCGTTCATCGCCTGGAAGTCCTGCAGGTCGATCAGGTAGATCGAGGTCATGACGACGTCGTCCAGGCCCGCGCCCGCCTCCTCGAGGATGGCGGCCAGGTTCTTCATCACCTGCTCGGTCTGCTCGACGATGCCGCCCGCGACGACGTGGCCCTGCGCCGGGTCGATGCCGAGCTGGCCCGAGACGAAGACCAGGTCGCCGGCGACGATTCCCTGCGAGTAGGGCGCTCCCTCGAACGGGGCCGGCGCGCTCTCGGTCCTCACAGCGTGCTTGTGGTGCGTCATCCGTCCACCCTTTCGATGCTCGCTCCCAGCGCCCGCAGGCGCTCGTCGATGCGTTCGTAGCCGCGGTCGATCTGGCCGATGTTGCCGATCGTCGAGCGCCCCTCCGCGCAGAGGCTCGCGATCAGCATGGCCATCCCGGCCCTGATGTCGGGGCTCTCCATGCGCTCGCCGTAGAGCCGCGTCGGCCCGTTGACGACGGCCCGGTGCGGGTCGCAGAGGATGATCCTCGCCCCCATGGTCACCAGCTTGTCCACGAAGAACAGCCGGTTCTCGAACATCTTCTCGAAGATGAGCACGGTGCCCCGCGCCTGGGTCGCGACCGCGAGCGCGATCGACGTGAGGTCGGCGGGGAAGGCCGGCCACGGGCCGTCCTCGATCTTCGGGATCTGCGAGCCGAGGTCGTCCTGGATGACGAGCTCCTGCTTCCCGGGAACCCGGACCGAGTCGCCCTCGGCGTGCCACTCGAGCCCGAGTCGCTCGAAGCCGTGCCAGACGCCGACCATGTGGTCGGGGACGACGTCCTCGATCACGATCTCGCCCTCCGTCACCGCACCGAGGCCGACGAAGCTCGCCACCTCGATGTGGTCGGGGCAGATGCGCCACTCGCCGCCGCCGAGGCGGTCGACGCCGTGGATCGTGAGGACGTTCGAGCCGATGCCCTCGATGCGCGCGCCGAGCGAGACGAGGAACCGGCAGAGATCCTGGACGTGCGGCTCGCAGGCCGCGTTCACGATCGTGGTCTCGCCCTGGGCGAGCGTCGCCGCCATGACGGCGTTCTCCGTCCCGGTCACGGATGCCTCGTCGAGGAACAACCGCGCACCGACGAGGCCGTTCGCCGTCAGGTGCAGGCGGCGGTCGGCCGCGATGTCCGCGCCGAGGCGCGCGAGCGCGTGGATGTGCGTGTCCAGCCGGCGCCGCCCGATCACGTCGCCGCCGGGCGGAGGAATGATCGCCTCGCCCCAGCGCGCCACCAGCGGCCCCGCCAGCAGGATCGAGGCGCGGATGCGGGTGCAGAGGTCGGCGTCGAGCTCGGTCTTGCGCACGTCCTCGGCCACGAGCCTGACGACACCGCCGCCCTGGATGTCGACCTCGACCCCGAGGTCGGCGACGAGATCGAGCATCGTCGCCACGTCTCGGATCGCCGGGACGTTCCTGAGCGTGACCGGCTCCTCGGTGAGCAGGGCCGCGGCGATGATCGGCAACGCAGCGTTCTTGTTCCCCGCCACCCGGACGGATCCGTGGAGCGGGCGACCGCCTTCGATGACGAAGGACTCCATCAGCGTGTCGGCGACAACGGTCTCGGGCACAGGTCTCGTTCGGGCGGGGGCTGCCGAAGCGACCCAGGAGGCTATCCTAAACGCCCCGATGGACGTGACCCGCGACCGCGCCTGGGAGACGCTGACCCGCTACACGCAGAGCGAGGCGCTGCGGCGCCACGCGCTCGCGGTCGAGGCGTGCGTGGGCTTCTACGCCCGGGAGCACGGCGAGGACGAGGAGCTCTGGCGCGCGACGGCGCTCCTGCACGACTTCGACTACGAGATGCACCCGACGCTCGACAAGCATCCGCAGGACGGCGCGCCGATCCTGCGCGAGGAGGGCTGGCCCGAGGAGGTCGTCGAGTCCGTGCTCTCCCACGCCGAGCACCTGGAGCTGCCGCGCGACACGCAGCTCAAGCGGACGCTCTTCGCCTGCGACGAGCTGGCCGGCTTCGTCCACGCCTGCGGCCTCGTGCGGCCGGACGGGATCGAGACGCTCGAGCCGAAGTCGGTGAAGAAGAAGCTGAAGCAGCCCTCCTTCGCCGCCGGCGTGCACCGCGACGAGGTCTACGCGGGCGCCGAGCTCCTCGGCCTCGAGCTCGACGACCACATCGCGAACGTCATCACGGCGATGCGGCCGATCGCCGGCGAGCTCGGCCTGCGCACCGGGGCCGAGTAGGCCGTTGCCATGCCGTTTCGGCCCCGTCCGGCACGCTCCGAGGACGCCGAGGCGATCGCGCGCATCTACAACGAGGGCATCGAGGACCGCCTGGCCACGTTCGAGACGCGGCTCCGCTCGGCCGACGACGTCCGGGGCTGGATCGACGACGGCTTCCCGCTCGTAGTCGTCGAGGACGGCGGGGCACTCGTCGCGTGGGCCTCGGCCGCCCCTTACCGGCCCGGGCGCGAGGCCTACGCGGGAATCGGCGACTTCTCGGTCTACGTCGCGCGCTCGGAGCGGCAGCGCGGCGCCGGGCGGACGGCGATGGAGGCGCTCGCCGTCGAGGCGCGCAGACGCGGCTTCTGGAAGCTCGTGAGCCGGATCTTCCCCGAGAACGACGCGAGCCTGGCCCTCTGCCGCGCCGTCGGGTTCCGCGAGGTCGGCGTCTACCGCCGTCACGCGAGGCTCGACGGCGAGTGGCGCGACGTCGTCGTCGTCGAGCTGCCGCTGAGGGCGACTAGGCAGCGAGGCGCTGCTCGGCGCGTCGGCGACGGGCAGGAGGTCGTCCGGGTCGAAGGCGCGGCACGGCAGACGCCGGTCACCGTCTCGATCATCCGGCCGGAGCGAACGAGGATCGACACGATCCTGAACTTCGCGCCGGACGAAGATCGAACGTGGCGACGACGCCCTCCGTCCCGCTTCGTGGCTTCGCGAGCGCCCGGACGCGGACGTTGGTCGCCCGCACGTCCGGACTGGTCGGCGAAGGCCTTGACCACGCCATCCCGGGCAGAGGTCAGCCGAGCCGACCGGGCTGGCGACCTGCGTGAACGCCGCGCGGCGGCCGCGGCGTCGGACTCGTAGAGCCGGGTCTCGGCGCGGACAGCCGACCAGGTGCGAGCCGCCGACGGCGCGCCTCGCCGAAACGTCCGCTGGTAGCCGACGTAGCCCTCGCCGTCGGTCACGCCCTCGGCGACGGGCTCGAGCCCGTGCGCCGAGGTCCTTCGGCGCCATCGTCAGGTCGGGGAGCTTCTCCTTGCCCGCGAAGGACGGCGGCTCGGCGGGCGCCTGCGTCCCGTCCGACTCGACGGCGATGCGGCCGGCGAGGACGTCCTGGATCCGCTTGTCGAGCTTGACCGCGAGCGCCCTGGCTTCGCTCTGCTGGTCCGTCCTGTCGGGGCGCGCGACCATCGCGACGCCGACAACGCGTCCGCGCCGGAACGCCACTGCCGTCATGAAGAGCCTCTCCTTGCCGCTGCTGGAGGTGGCCAGGAGCCCCTGCGCCTCGTCCCCCACGTCGGTGACGGGGAAGCTTCCCACGCCGGTGAGCTTCGATCCGTCGTCCTGCTTCCCCTGGAAGCGCTCGAAGTCGCCGACTTGATCATGCAGGTACTGGGCTGCGTAGACCGTGTCCTCCAGGAGCTCGACCTCGGTACCAACGACGGAGGGTCCCTTCTTCGCCGCGACCAGGACGGTGCCGCCGTAGTAAGCCTTGTGCCCGTCGAGCCGACCGCTGCTCCGCAGGGACTTGCCGGTGTCGCCGGGATCGAGCGACGACTCGGCAGCACTCCCGTTGTCGACCTTGCCCGAGTCTCTTGCGAGCCGAAGGCCCGTGGCAATCGTCCCCAGCTCTGCCTTCGGCAGCACCATCGCCGCAAGCTGGGCGCGAGTCACCTTCGGCTGCTCGGCGGGCTTCGACTGCTCGTTCCCGCCCACGCCGCATCCCGCCAGCACGAGCGCGCCGGCGAGGACCAGGCCCCGCAGAGATCGCGGCATACGGATCGCTTCGGCGCTGTTCCGGCGGGGCTAAAGCCCCCGAACGAGGCGTTGCAGGTCGTCCTCGCTCGTCCAGAAGCCGCAGGACGCCCGCACGAGCCCGAGGCCCGGCAGGTCGCGGACGACCACGCCCTGCTCCGCCAGCCGCGCGACCGTCTCGGCGGTCTCCTCCCCACGCCACGAGACGAGCGTCGCCTGGCCCGGCTCCGTGACGACCTCGTGCCCGCTCTCCGCGAGGAGAGCCCGGCAGCGCTCGGAGGCTTCACGGGCGCGGCGCGAAGCGCTCCTCCCCCGCCTCGGCCGCGAAGGCGAGGGAGGCGAGCAGGCCGGCGATGGACGCCGGCGGCGTCCACGAGCCCTCGAAGCGCGTGGCGTCATCGCGGAGCTCGTAGTCCGGGAGCTTCCAGGAGAAGTACGAGGGGAACGCGACGCGGCACTCTTCGAAACGGCTCGCCGCGACGTAGAGCGCGCCGGTCGAAGCCGGCCCGAGCAGCCACTTCTGCGCGGAGACCGTGTAGAAGTCGGCGCCGAGCTCCTCGACCGCCACGGGGATCGCGCCGGCGCCCTGCGCGCCGTCGACGAGCACCGGGACGCCGTGGCCGGCCAGCTCGCGGACCGGCAGCACCGCGCCGTTGATCCAGGAGACGTGCGAGATCCCGATCAGGCGCGTCCTCGGCGTGATCTCCGCCTGCAGGGCCCCGAGAATCTCCGCCGCGGGCAGGTCGCGGATCGCGGCGATCTCGCAGCGTCGCTCCCGAGGCGACCAGCCCGCCGAACAGCCCGGGATGCTCCGAGTCGGTCGTCACGACCTCGTCGCCGGGCCCGATCCCCAGGCCGCGCATGACGATGTTGCAGCCCTCGGTCGTCGAGCCCGTCAGCGCGACCTGCTCCGCCGGCGCCCCGATCAGCCTCGCCAGCTCGCCGCGGAGCGTCTCGCGCTCCGCCAGGACGCGCTCGAAGTACGCGCGGCTGGACCGGCCCTGCTCCAGCTCCTCGCGCTCGACCGCCTGCATCGCCTCGACGGTCGCGCGCGGGAGCGGCCCGAACGTGCCCGCGTTCAGGTAGGCGTAGCGCTCCAGCACCGGCAGGCCGCGGCGGACGGCTGCTAGGTCGATGCGATCACCGCCTCCACCGGCGCGTGGTCGGACAGCACCGTGCCCTCGAACAGGCGCCGGTCGTCGGACCAGACCTCCGGGCCGCGCTCGAGCGCGAAGCCGCGCACGAGGATCTGGTCGATCCCGTCGATCGGCTCCGAGAACCCGGCCACCGCGTGCCTGCGAGCGTTGAAGTCGCCGGAGAGCACGCACCGCTCCGCGTCCGCGAGGAAAGACGCCGCGCGCTCGATCTCCGCGGCTGCGATCCGCGCGTCGTGGGACGCGTGCAGGTTCGCGATGACGAGCCGGACGTCGCGCGCCTCCACCTCGAGCGAGTGGCAGACGCGGCGCTGGCCCCCGCCGAGGAGCCAGTCCCGGCGCGAGAGCTCGGGGTTGAGGACGATGCGCCTGTGCCGGCCGAGCTCGAAATGCGGGTTCACGAGCAGCGCGTTGGCCTGGCCCGTGAGGGACGAGCGGAAGCGCACGGGATCGCTCTCGGTCAGCCGACGTGCGAGCGGGCCGAGCCGGGCGGGCATCGTCATCGCCCAGGACGCCTGCATCCCGCTCCAGTCGTCGAGCCGCTTCACCGCCCAGAGCGGCACCTCCTGGAGGGCGACCACGTCAGGGGCGTCCGAGGTCGCCAGGCGCACCATCCGCTCCAGGTGGAGCACGGACGTCTGCGGGTGCGTTCTCCCGTGGTAGAGGTTCCAGCTGCGGACGAGCGATGCCGCACGCGGGCTAGTCTACGGAGCGTGCGAGGCCGCTTCGTCGACCTCGTCGAGCGCCAGCTCGAGCTGTTCGAGACGGAGTCCGCGAGCCTCCTCGACGACTGCCGCGACGCGCTCGACGCCTACAACGCCGCCTCCAGCGAGGAGGCCGAGGAGCTCTACGGCGACTACGTGGACGCGGTCGATGCCGCCCGCGAGGAGCTCCTCGAGTACCGGGACGGCTACGCGGCGACGCTGGACTCGGAGGCCGCGGACGAGTACGAGGCGGTGTTCAACCGCGTCGTGCAGGTGCGGCTGCCCAGCCTCGGCCTGGAGCTGGAGTAGCGAGGAGGGCTAGCGCATGACGCGGAAGAAGCCCTGCGGCGCCAGGCCGGCGACGCGACGCGTCAGCGGGTCGACCGACCGCGGCCGTCGTCCTCGCGCGTCTCCTTGCGCTTCACCGCCGCGCGGACGACGAAGCCGCCGAAGTAGCGGATCGGCTCCGGCGGGAACTTCCCGGTCACCCCGCGGTTGAGCCCGCAGCCCGACCATTCGTCGTCGCGGCCGAGCGCGCTCGAGGCGAGGATCTTTGCCGCCGTCAGGCTGGGCGCGACGCCGTTGCCCGAGTAGCCGACCGCATAGACGATCGGCACGCGTCCCGGAAGCCGCCCGAAGATCGGCGCGCCGTCGCTGGTCCGGTCGATCGGCCCGCCCCAGGCGTGCGTCACGTCGACGCCTTCCGCGTAGGGGACGAGGCGAACGAGGTCGCGGCGGAGGATGCGCTCTGGCGTCCTCGGGAGTGGTGCCGAGGAGCTCGTCGTCCACGCGGCCGCCGAAGACGTGCCGGTGGCCCCCCTGACCGAACGCGATCCGGCCGTCGCTCGTCGTGCGGTAGTAGTGCACCATCAGGCGGCAGTTCGAGATCGACTCGCCGCCGGTCCAGCCCGCCTCCTCGAGCCGCTCGGGCATCGGCGCCGTCGCGATCATGTCGCTGGAGACCGCCACCACCGCGCGCTTCAGCTCCGGGATGCCGGCGAGCCAGGCGCCGGTGGCGAGGACGATCGCGCCCGCCTCCACCGAGCCGGCGGGCGTGCGGGCGATCCCGCGCTCGCGGTCGAGCTCGACCAGCGGCGAGCGCTCGAACACGCGCACGCCCCGCTCGGCGGCGACGCGCCGGAGCCCGCGGGCGAGCAGCGCAGGCTGCACCGTCGCCGCGCCGGCCTCGTAGGCGGCGCCCAGGTGGACGGGCGAGCCCGTCCGGCGCTGCACCTCCTCCGCGGAGAGAACCTCGAACGGCCGCTCGCCGGCCCGCGAGGCGGCGGCGACCGCGCCCTCCCAGGCGCCGACCTGGGCGGGAGAGGTCGCCGTCCAGAGCCAGCCCCCGCGGCGGAAGTGCGCGTCGATCCCCTCGCGCTCGCAGAACGCCCCCAGCTCGTCCACGGCGGCAGCCGACGCGCGGACGAGCCTGAAGGCCTCCTCCTCCCCGGTCCGCTTGATCAGCGTCTCGACCTTCGGCCACCAGGAGAGCGCGAAGCCGCCGTTCCGGCCGGAGGGGCCGCCGCCGCAGATGCCGGCCTCGACGAGCGCGATCGACGCGTCCGGCTCGAGCTCGGCGATCCGCAGCGCTGTCCAGAGCCCCGTGTACCCGCCGCCGACGACGCAGACGTCCGCGCGGATGGGCTCGGTCAGCTCCGAGGACTCGACGCCGTCCTCGGCCGCGAGCGCCTCCTGGAGCCAGAGCGAGCGGGTCGGCATCCGCCGGAGGCTATCGAGAGCCGAAGTGGTGGGCGGCGGGCATCGCGCCGCGGACCTCGGCGTCGTCGGCAACGCGGCGGGCGAGCGGCGAGAGCGAGACGAGCTCCGAGACGAGGACGTTGCGATTCCGGTCGACCCGCTCGAAGCGGCCGCGCGCGAGCAGGAGCGGCTCGCCGCGCACGAGCGCGCGGTAGCGCTCGTAGACGGGCGGCGGGACGATCAGGTTCACCTGGCCGTGCTCGTCCTCGATCAGCATGAAGACGACGCCGCTCGCCGTGGCCGGCCGCTGCCGCGCGACGGCCAGCCCGGCGACCGCCACCCGGGCGCCGTGCGGCGCCTCCTCGAGCTCGGCGCTCGACAGCACCTCGCCCGGCAGGTGCGGCCGCAGCAGCTCGAGCGGGTGGAGCCCGACGGAGAGGCTCGTCAGGCGGTAGTCGGCGAGCATCCGCTCCCAGGGCGTCTGCTCGGCCAGCTCGGGGATCTCGCTGGTCGGCTCCAGGGGGAGCGCGAGCTGCCGGCTCTCGCCGCCGTCGCCGGCGCTCGTGGAGCGCGGCGCGAGCCCGAGGCGCCAGAGGAGCTGGCGGCGCGGCCAGCCGAAGGAGTCGCAGGCGCCGCTCGCCACCAGGGCCTCCAGCGCGGGCCGGTCGAGGGGCGCCCGCCGCGCGAGCTCGGCGACGCTCCCGTAGCCGCCGCCGGCCTCGCGCTCCTCCACGAGCGCGACGGCGGGCGTCTCCCCCAGCCCCTTGACGTAGCCGAGCCCGACGCGGACGGCGCCGCGCTGGAGCCGGCACTTCGCCGCGCTCAGGTTCACGTCGGGCGGGAGCACCTCGACGCCGCGGCGCTGCGCGTCCCGCACGAGGCTCGCCGGCGGGTAGAAGCCCATCGGCTGCGCGTTCAGGAGCGAGCAGAGGAACTCCTCCGGGTAGTGGTGGCGCAGCCAGGCCGACTGGTAGGCCAGGAGCGCGAACGCGGCCGCGTGCGACTTGGGGAAGCCGAACGAGGCGAAGCCGGCGAGCTTGGAGAAGACGAGCTCCGCGGTCTCGAGGTCGGCGCCGTTCGCCTGCGCGCCCTCGAGGAAGCGGCGCCGGTAGGCCTCCATCGCGTCCAGGCTCCGCTTGCGGCTCATGGCGCGGCGCAGGCCCTCGGCCTCGCCCACCGTGAAGCCGGCGAGGGCCACGGCGACGTCGAGCACCTGCTCCTGGAAGATGATCGCGCCGAGCGTCTCCCGCAGCGGCTCGGCCAGCGACGGGTGGTCGTAGGGCGGCACGTAGGCGGGGTCCTCGCGCAGGCGCTGGCGCCGCTCGATGTACGGGTGCACCGCCTTCCCCTGGATCGGGCCCGGGCGGACGAGCGCGACCTGGATCGTGAGGTCGTCGAGGTTCTCGGGGCGCGTGCGCAGGAGGCTCTGCATCTGCGCGCGGCTCTCGATCTGGAAGAGGCCGACCGTGTCCGCGTCCTGGATCTCCCGGTAGACGCCGGCGTCGTCGAGCGGGATGCGGGAGAGGTCGATCGGCTTCCCGCGCAGGAGCGCGATCTGCTCGACGCACTCCTCGACCGCGGAGAGCATCCCCAGGCCGAGCAGGTCGATCTTGAGGAAGCCGGCATCGGCGCAGGAGTCCTTGTCCCACTGGCAGTTCTGGCGGCCCGCCATCGCCGCCGGCTCGACCGGGACGAGCTCGACCAGCGGCCGCGAGGAGATGACCATGCCGCCCGGGTGCTGGGACAGGTGGCGCGGCAGGCCGGCGATCTCGCCGCAGAGCTCCCGGAAGGCCCGCCAGCGCGGCGAGGCGAGGCGGTCGTCGGCGCCGGGCACGTGCTCCATCTCCTCCCCCACCTTGCGGGCGTTCCAGCCGTCGGAGACGCGCGCGAGCCGCTCCAGCTCGGCCTGCGGGAGCCCGAGCGCCTTGCCGACGTCGCGGATGGCGCCGCGCGCGCGGTAGGTGGCGAAGCTGGCCACGAGCGCCGAGTGCTCGCGGCCGTAGCGCTCGGTGACGGCGACGATCAGCTTCTCCCTGATGTCGCGCGGGAAGTCGAGGTCGATGTCCGGCACGGACTTGAGCTCGCGGTTGAGGAAGCGCCCGAGCGTCAGGCCGGCGTCGACCGGGTCGACGTGCGAGAGCCCGGTCAGGTAGCAGACGATCGAGCCGACCGAGCTACCCCGCCCCCGCCCCGGCGGCAGCAGGTGCCGCGGCGAGCCGGGGCCCCGCACTTCGGCCGCAACGTCGCGCGCGAGCTCCAGCACCTCCCAGTGGAGGAGGAAGAAGCCGGAGAGGCCGAGCTCGGCGATCAGCGCCAGCTCTTCTCGGAGGCGCTCGCCGGCGCGCTGGCGGAGCAGGTGCGGCGCGTGGCGGTAGCGCTCCTCGAAGGCGCGGCGGCAGACCTCCGCGAGCTGGACGTCGGCGGGCGTCGGGCCGTCGGAGAAGTCGGGGTAGCGGTAGCCGAGCTCCTGCGTGAGGTCGAACGTGAGCCGCTCGGCGAGCTCGACCGTGGCGCGGACAGCCTCGGGGTCGTCCGGGAAGCGGGCGGCGGCCTCGTGCGGCGCGAGGAGGACGCTCTCGTGGTTTCCCCGCCGCTCCGGCTCGCAGCCCTCGAGGGACGTGCGGTTCTTGATCGCCACGAGCACGTCCTGGAGCCGCGTCCGCCGCGGGTGGTGGGCGTGGACGTCGCCGGTGGCGACCGTGCGGACGCCGAGGGTCTCCGCGAGCGTGCGCAGGGCGGCGTTCCGGCGCGCGTCGCCGCGCTCGTACGGGCGCTGGAGCTCGACGTAGAAGCGGTCCGGGCCGAGCGCGCGGGCCAGGTCGGCGGCGGCGTTCGGGTCGCGGACGGCGAGCCCGTGGCGCGCGCAGCCGGAGAGGCAGACGAGGCCCTCCCCCTCCTCGGCGAGCCGGGCCGGGTCGAGCCGCGGATTCAGCCGCTCGTGGGCGTGGGCCGCGGTGAGCAGGCGGCAGAGGTTGGCGTAGCCCGCCGGCGTCTCGACGAGGAGCGTGACGTGCGAGCCGTCGGCGAGCGTCGCCTCGGCGCCGGTGATCGCGCGGAGGCCGAGCGCCTGCGCCGCGTAGGCGAACTCGAGCGAGCCGTAGACCCCGTCGTGGTCGGTGAGCGCGAGCGCCTCGTAGCCGAGCTCGACCGCCCGCGCCGCGAGCTCCTCCGGCTGCGAGGCGCCGTCGAGGAACGAGTAGGCGGAGTGGCAGTGAAGCTCGACGTAGCCCGGCGCGCGTTTTGTCACGCTCACGTCACGCTTCCGGCACGGTGCGGCACAGACACGCGCGCCTTTCCTCGTTACGCTGGAAAGCGGGTGGTGGGAGAGGGGTGCCCCTAGAGTTAACGGGCGAGTGGAGATGGGCGAGGCGACCGTCAACGGGCCGGGTGAAGGCGAGCTGCTGCAGGGGAAGGCCTGCACCTACCTGATCAAGGCGGCCCGGCCCGAGCTCTGCCTGATCGAGTACGACGCAGCGGCGGACTACGCAGGCGCCAGTCCCCACTACCACGAGCACCACACCGACGCCTTCTATGTCCTCGAGGGCGAGCTCGAGTTCACGATCGGCAGCGAGACCGGTATCGCCGCCCCCGCCGGCACGGCAGCCGTCGCGCCTCCTGGCGTCGTCCACGCCTTCACGAACGCGAGCGGCGGCCGCGTGCGCTTCCTCAACGTCCACGCACCCGACGGTGGCTTCGCCGCCTTCCTCCGCGCCGTCGTCCGCGGCGAGCCCAGCTCCTTCGACAGCGTCGACGTCGACGGGCCGCAGGAGCCGGGCGGCGGCACCCTCCTGGGCCCCGGCGAGGGCACGGCCTACGAGGTGGGCACGGCGACCTCCCTCTTCAAGGCGACCAGGGAGGCGACCGCGGGCTTCTTCTCGCTCGCCGAGGTCACGATCCAGCCGGGGACGAGCGGCCCCCCGCCCCACTCCCACCGCGAGCTGCTCGACTCGTTCTACGTCCTCGAGGGAACGCTCACCGTCCGGGTCGGCGACGACGAGGCGGAGGCGCCGCCGGGGACATACGCCTGCGTGCCGCCGGGCGTCGTCCACACGTTCGCCAACCGGAGCGCGGAGCCCGTGCGCTTCCTCAACCTGAACACGCCCGGCGGCTGGGAGGACTACATCCGCGACCTCGCCGCCGCGACGCCCGCCGACGGCCCGCCCGACCCACAGCTCATGGGCGAGATCCTCGCGCGTCACGACCTGGCGATCCTCGGCTAGGAGACCTGCCGGAACCACGTGCCGCTCGCCTCGTCCCGGAAGACGACGACGTTCCGCCCCGTCTCGAGCACCACCTCGTAGTAGTTCCGCCGCACCGGCTCTTCCGTCCACCAGCGGTCGGCCACGTGCCACTCGTCCCGGTGCGCGATCACGGGCACCCTGTCGACGGCCGCCGGCACGCGCCCAGCGCAGACGACGTGCACGGGTCGCGGCTCGTTCAGTCGTCGCGCGGAACGAGAATGGCCCTGCTCTCGGGAATGCGGGACCACGGTGCCACCTCCACGACGGTGCAGACCGCGTCCAGCCCCACCGTCGCGCGCACCTGCCGCAAACCTCCGCGCAGGCGCTCTCGCAGGCGGTTCCCACGGGGACGGACGAGCTCGGTCTGCGTCCCGACCGACTCGGTGAGCTCCCCCAGCTCGAGGCGAAGCTCCGCCGTCGGAGCGGGCAGCTCCGACAGCCTGGGTGCCAGCGCGAGCCGAAGGCGGTCGGGCTCCGCCGTCGGCTCGCGCAGCGTCAGCGAGCGCCGCCAGGAGCCTCCCCCGACGAGCTTCGCCGAGATGGTGAGCTGCCGCGGGGCCCGGCCGGCCCGCTCCGGGCGGGCGAGCAGGCGCTCGACGAGCGCCGCCAGCGCCCGCGCGAGCGTCAGCTCGTTCGCAACCGGCTCCGGGAAGGTGAGCGTCTCCGCGATCTCGGCCGGAGGCCGGCGCGGCTCGACCGAGGCGCCCCCTTCGCCCCGGACGAGCCGCCAGGCCTCCGCGCCGTCGGCGCCGAGCCGGTCCGCGACTGCCGCCCCCGGCAGCCGCGCCAGCTCCCCGAGCCGCTTGACCCCCAGCTCCGAGAGCTCCTCGCGCCGCTCCGGCGAGAGCGGCAGCAGGTCGAGCGGGAGCGGCTCGAGGAAGAGGTGCGCCTCGCCGTCGTCGATGACGAGCGCCCGGCCGGCCGGCGCCACGGTCGCCGCCGCCAGCGCCGCGAAGCGCCGGGAGGCCGCCCCCACACGAGCCCCCCACTCCTCCCCGACCGCGTCGAGCGCGCGCCGCAGCGCCTCGCGAGCCCCCCGGCCAGCCGCTCGACCCCGCGCGTCTCGAAGTAGGCGCAGCCCGGCTCGGCCGGCTCGACCGCGAACCCCGCCTCCTCGAGGCGCCGCAGCACGGCCTCCCAGGCCTCCTCCACCCCGGCCGGATCCTGCTCGACGAGCTCCAGCCGCGGGCACATGGAGAGCGCCTCGGAGAGCCGCATCCCCGGCCGCACGCCCGCCTCGTGGGCCGCGCGGGTGCAAGGCCCGACGAGTGGCCGCGTCCCGGGAACCGGCGCGAGCGCGACCGGCTTCCCCGCGAGCTCGGGCCGCCGAAGCGAGCGGAGCCCTGAGGGAGAAGCCCGGAATGCTCAAACAGGCGATCATGGGAACGTGTGTTCTACACGAACACATGTTCTCCTGTCAAGGAATTCTTTTTCGCCGGGCGCCGGTGGTGACCGTTCCCGCTCAACCCAGGACTAGTCGATGGCCCTTCCGGCGATGCGGGACGAGACATTGGGCTCTCCTGACCGCCCCGAGGTGAGTTCAACCGCGGCAAGGCCCGCAGGGGATGCGGGCCCAACGGATCCAGTCGAGCCGCTAACCGTCCCAGGCAGACTTCCGGAGCGCACCAAGCTATGGATTCGTGGTCGCCGCCCAGATGCGGAGGGGGCCACGCGGGCCCCCTCCGAACAAGTCGCGTCCTGTGCTCGCCTAGTGGCGCACGCGTTCCAAGGCGTGCCCGTCGACCCAGCGGGCGACGCGGCGGCCAAGCTCGGCTCCCTCCTCATCTGCAGTGCGGAAGTGGATCCCCTGGTAGACGCGGGCGTCGATCGTGTCGTCGACGACGTCGAGGAAGTGGCCGTACTCACGCGTCATCCCCGTTGGGTGCACGAGCGTGAATAGCGTGCGATTCCGCCCGAAGAAGCGCTCCGCGGCCTTCATGAAGGACCCGGTCGCGCAGTTGTACCCCGATGCGACGTCCCCATAGGGCGGATTGGCAATGGCCGGAGTCCAGGTGGCGTCCCCCTCTGTCCTCCGGTTCCCATCGGCGTCGCCGAGGCGGATCGCAGTGATCGGACGCCAGTTGCTCCAGTGTGCCTTGCTCTCCCAGCAGTTGATCAACGCGTCTCCGCTCGAGAAGCCGAACTTGGCGAAAAGGCGCGCCTGCTCCGCCACGTCGAGGCCTTGCCCAAGCGCGTACGCGCGGAACGATCGGTAGTACATCTCGATCGGATTGACCTGGAAGAAGTCGACGAGCGCCTGTTGGTCCGGAGTGCGCGTGGCTCCCAGCGCTCCGAGCGTCTTGACCTCCTCGTACTCCTTCGCATAGGCCCTGGACCTGAGCGGCAGCGGGCCCCCGCTCAGAAACTGGTCATTGCTCTTGACGACGAACGGCTCGACCTTGGCCACCCATGCGAACGGGTCACTCGGCCCCGAGGGCGTCGTGCACACCAAGGAGGTGACCGGTCGCCACTGGCCGGGCTCCTCGCCGCACGTGAAGCGGAACGGCCCCCAGCGGCCGTCGCCGGTGCGCTCGGCGATCATGGCCGCAGCCGCGGCTTCGCCGGCGTCGACTCCGTCCGCCACAGCCGCGGCGCCTTCGGCGGCCGTCGCCGCGGCGAGCGACTCGGCCTCGCGTAGGTCGAGACGGTCGAGGATCGACTGCCGAACTTCTGCGGTGAACGTGGCCGTCAGGGGTGCCTGATTCAGCACCGCAACCAGCACGTCGTGCGCGGCAGTGGCGGCCGCCGCAGCCTGGGAGGCCGAGCGCGGTGCGCGCGGCACATCCAGATACTGCTCGTACCCTCGCGCGATCGAGTTCACGGCGTCGAAGACCGCGCCCTGAACCATCGCCATGTGAACGGCCTGCACCGGTGGCGTCATGCCGGCACCCGGAGTCGTTGCATTCGTCGGCGGGTTGTTCAGTGCGTCGAGCGAATGCTTGTTCCAATCGAGCACGGCCGTTGCGGGCGAATCGGCCGCAACCTGCGGCGCCCCAGCGCCGAGCACGACGGCCGTCGCGGCTGCCAGCACGCCCGCGATCAACCAGCGGGACCGCCGCGAACGCGCCCGCCCGCTTGTCGCGATGAATCTCATCGCGCCTCCTCTCGTTGCGTCGGGGCGATCATGCAACTTCGCGCACAATCTTTCAAGTTTCGGCAGCACATCAAGACACGCGGTCAGCCGGCAACGGTCAGCCGCCTGTTGACTAGGACGAGAGGGTGCTCTGGCTCTCAGAGTCGAGATCCAGGCGGGCGAGCGCGGTGCGCGAGGTGATGCCGAGCTTCCGGTAGACGTTGCGGAGGTGGAAGTCGATCGTGCGCGGGCTGAGGAAGAGCTGGGCTGCCACTTCGCGGTTCGTGCGGCCCTCCGCGACGAAACGAGCGATCTGGAGCTCCTGCTCGGTGAGCGTGTTCCTCGTGCTCGGGTCGCGCTTTCGCGCGGTCTGGCCGCTTGCGCGCAGCTCGACTCGCGCCCGCTCCGCCCACAGCGTTGCTCCGAGCGTCTCGAAGCTGTCCAGAGCCGCTCGCAGATGGTCACGCGCCTCGACTCGGCGCCGCGCGCGGCGGAGGAACTCGCCGTAGGCGAGCTCGGTGCGGGCATGCTCGAAGGGGCGAGAGGCATCGGCGTGCGCGTCCAAGGCCGCCAGGAAGAGGCGTTCGGATTCGCTCTCGTCGTCCGAGAGCAGTGCGCGGCAGTGCAGGGCCACCGCGCTTGCCCAGGTAGCCGCGCTGGCGTCCGCCCACCGCTCGAAGACGTCGAGCCACGCGCGCGCGGTTTCCGGCTCGCCTGCGCGAATCGCAGCTTCGATCCGATCCAGGCCACCCCAGAAGACGACCAGCGTGGAGGAGATGTCCCGACAGCGCCTGAGCGCCTCCTCTGCCCGACCGAGCCCCAGCTCCAGCAGCGCCAGCGCCCAGTGCGCGAGCTCGAGGACGATCCCGAGCTGGCGAGCGGACGCGAGCTCCCGACTCTCGGCCGCCAGCGATCGGCACTCGTCCTCGGACCCGCGTAGGGCTGCGACGAGCGCCAGCAGCACGAGCTGCTGCGCGACCAGATCGTGCTGGCCGATCTCGCGGGCGAGCTGAACGCCTTCCCTCGCGTTGGCCGAGCCGGAGGCCCAGCGGCCGGCCCACAGCTCCGCAATGGCAAGGCGGGGAAGGATCTGCGTCACGATGCTGAGCGCACCGCTCGCGCGTGCCCGGGCGGCCGCCTCGCGGTGCGTCCGGTACGTCGCCTGATCGTCACCGAGGTAGAGGGCGGCCCGTCCCGCGAACAGCAGGGCGACGGGCTCCTTGGCCGCGTCGTCGTCGAGCTCTTCCGCCAGCTCGAGCGCCACGCGGAGCATGGGGGCGGCGTCGGCGAAGTCCTCGTCGGCGTGGGCTCCGAGCCCGATGAGAAGCTGGGCCAGCATGCGGAGGAACGGCGTTTCCTCCAGGTGCAGGTCGCGGGCCAGCCGGCCAATCGCGACAGCCGCCTCGCGGTCGCCGGCGTAGGCCGCGGCGAGCCCGGCGATGTTGAGCAGCTGAAGCGCGCGCCCGCCGTCGCTCGGCGCGACCTCGGTGGCCGCGCGCAGCAGCAGCTGACACGCGTCGGCCGGTACTCCGCGGGTCATCTCGATCAGTCCGAGGAAGCGGTCGATGTCCGCACGCTGAATCGGCTCCGTGATCAGCGGGCGCGCCGCCTCGAGCAGCATCAAGGCGCGTTCGACGCGTCCCGCGAGCCAGGCGTTCTCCGCCGCTGCCGTGAGCCGCCGCGCTCGGTCTTCCTCGTCCGCTGTAAGCGTGGCCGCCCTCTCGAAGGCGAGCGAGGCTGCGGCGAAGCCGCTTCGCCGCCGTGCCCGTTCCGCGGCTTCCTCGAGCTCTTCACCGACGGACGGGTCGGCCTCGACGCTCGCCGCGGCGCGATGCCAGGCGCGGCGATCGGCATCGGCTTCACCGTCGAGCACGCTCGCGAGCGCGCCGTGGACGGCTTGCCGCTTGGAGAGCGGCGCCGCTTGGTAGACAGCGGAGCGGACGAGCGGGTGGCGAAGCTCGAGCCGCATTCCGCGCACGTGCACCAGCCCCGGCTTGCTCGGCCCCATCGAGCGCCTCCGCCTCGGCACCGAGCTGCGCCGAGGCGCGCAACACGGTGGCGAGCTCGCCGCTGTCGTCGGCGCTGGCGACCAGCAGGAGCGTCTGCGTCTCCTCCGGAAGCCGATTCACACGCGCAAGGAATGCGTGCTCGACGCGGGCGCTGACCGGAATGGGAGCGAGCACCGTCTCTGCCCCCGAGAGCTGAGCCTCGCTCAAGGCGGAGGAGAGCTCGAGCAGGGCGAGCGGGTTGCCGCCCGTCTCGGCGACCAGGCGGTCGCGGAGCTCCGACGAGAGCTCGATGCCTGCCGACCGGTCGATCAACGTCTCCGCGGCAGACGGGTCGAGCCCGCTCAGTCGCAGCTCCGGGAGCCCGGGCGCCTCGAAGCGCCGAACGTCCCCTTCGCGAGCGCCGAAGAGCATGACGATGCCCTCGGCTTCGAGCCGTCTGGCGACGAAGACGAGCGCGTCCGCGGATGCGTCGTCGAGCCACTGGGCATCGTCGACCAGGCACAGGAGCGGCTGATCTTCCGCGGCCTCGGCGAGCAAGCTCAGGACTGCGAGCGAGACGAGGAAGCGGTCCTCGCTTCCCCCGGCTGCCAGGCCGAGCGCTCCGCGGAGGGCGGTCGCCTGCGGTTGCGGAAGGCTCTCTACGTCCCCGAGAACCGGCCGGACGATCTGGTGCAGAGCGGCGAACGGGAGCTGCGCCTCCGATTCCACCCCGGCGCCGCCGAGCACGCGCATGTCGCCGGCTTGGTCGCGCGCGTCCTCCAGGAGCGCCGACTTGCCGACGCCCGGCTCGCCGGAGATGACCAGGACGGCGCTGCGCGACGCGCGAGCGCCATCGAGAAGCTCGCCGATCCGAGACCGTTCCGGGTCTCTCCCATACAGCACGTGCGGTGATCGTAACCCGCCTTCTCTCGGCCTCTCCTCGCAATCCCGGCGAAATCACCGGTGCGACCGCGACCCCGCTCCGCGAGGGTGGAGACCGATGGCAAAGACGACCCGATCGGCTCTCGAACCCCGGAAGGAGTGCTGCTGATGCCCGTCGACCCCCTCCACTACGCACGCCGTTGGAAGACGCTCGGCGTCCTCTCGCTGAGCCTGGTGATCATCGGGCTCGACAACACGATCCTCAACGTCGCGCTACCGACCCTGCAGGACGAGTTCGACGCCTCCCCCTCGAAGCTGCAGTGGATGGTCGACTCCTACCTGCTCGTCTTCGCCGGCCTCCTGCTCGTCTTCGGCACGCTCGGCGACCGCTTCGGCCGCAAGCTCGCGCTCCAGGCCGGCGTGTCGATCTTCGGCCTGGCCAGCCTCGGCGCCCTGATCGCCGACTCGGCCAACGAGGTGATCGCCGTGCGAGCGGCAATGGGCGTGGGTGCCGCGCTGATCATGCCCGCCACTCTCTCGATCATCGCCAACCTCTTCACCGGCGCGGAGCGCGGGAAGGCGATCGCCATCTGGGCCGCTCTGGCGGCAGTCGGGATCGGGCTCGGCCCGCTCACCGGCGGGCTCCTGCTCGAGTGGTTCAGCTGGTCTTCCATCTTCATGGTCAACGTGCCGTTCGCGGTTGCGGCGCTGCTGCTCGGGATCCGCTACGTCCCGGAGAGCCGCGATCCCAAGCCCGGCTCGTTCGATCTGCGCGGAGCCGCGCTCTCCACGGCCGGCTTCAGCGTCCTCGTGTACGCGATCATCGAAGCCCCGGAGCGGGGTTGGACGTCCGGCCCGATCCTCGGACTGCTCGGGGCGTCCGTGGCGCTACTCGGCGCCTTCCTGTGGTGGGAGCGCCGCGTCGCCGAGCCGATGCTCGACCTCGGCTTCTTCCGCAGTGCCCGCTTCAGCGTCGGCACGGCGGCCGTCAGCGTTGCCTTCTTCGCCCTGCTCGGCGGCATCTTCGCCCTGACCCAGTACCTGCAGTTCGCGCACGGCTACAGCGCAATCGAGGCGGGCGCGGTCATGAGCCCGCTGGCGCTCGGGTTGATGATGGGCGCCGGCTCCTCGAGCAAGGCCGTGAAGCGACTCGGCACGTCTCGCGTGGTCGCCGCAGGCCTGACCGGCCTCGCGGTGCTCCTCGCGCTGACCTCGTTCTGGGAGTCGGACACCGGCACGCTCGGCCTGGTCTTCTGGTTCTTCGGGCTCGCGCTCTCGATGGGCTGGGTCATGGCGCCCGCGACGGAAGCGGTCGTCGGCGCGGTTCCCGCGGCCAAGTCCGGCGTGGCGTCCGCCACCAACACGGTCGCGCGCATGGTCTCGGGAGCACTCGGCGTTGCCGTGATCGGCTCGCTCATCAGCTCCCTCTACGCAAGCGAGGTCGAAGGCTCCCTCCCCGGCCTGCCGGCCGAGGCGCAAGCACACGCCGAGGAGTCCGTGGGAGCTGCCACAGGGATTGCGGCTCAGCTCCCGACGGATGCCGGCGACAAGATCCTCGCTGCCACCGGCGACGCCTTCACCCAGGCGATGGGCACAGGCCTTCTCGTCGCTGCCGCGCTCGCCGCAGCTACGGCCGTCGTCGTCGTCCGCTTCCTCCCCGGGCGCGAGCCGGTCGCCGCAACCGCCGACGTCGCCAGGCTCGACGCGCAGCCACTCGCCGACACCGTGCGGACTGCCAAGGCGCAGGGGTGAGTCGCGTGCCGCCGCCGATCGAGGGCTACGTGCTCCTGGAGAACGGCAGCTGGCGGATTGCGCCGAGCGGGCACGTGCGGCGAACCCGCAGCCGGTGCCGCGGCGAGACGCTCGTGCTCGAAACGGACTTCGACACCGCCGAGGGGTCGATTCGACTGGTCGACTTCATGCCGCCCGGTGGGAAGGCGACCCACGTCGTCCGCCTAGTCGAGGGCGTCCGCGGCCGAGTACGCGCGAGGATGCATCTCCGGCCTCGCTTCGGCTACGGACGGACCCCGGTGCAGCTTCATGACATCGACGGAGCGGACGTAGCGGTCGCGGACTCGGACAGCATCTGGCTTCGCAGCCCAGTCAAGACGCGTGCCGAAGACTCCTCGGTGCGGGCCGACTTCTTCGTCTCGGCCGGCGAGCTCCTTCCGTTCGTCCTCACCTGGCAGCCTTCGCACGAGCCCGCTCCCGCTCCGGTCGACCCCTTGCGGGCGCTCGCCGACACGGAGTCCTTCTGGACCGAGTCGGGTACCGCTGCCGTCGAACGGAGGGCCGCGATGACGGCATTCGTTCAGTTCACCCGCAGCACCGCTGCATTCCTCAACCAGGAGGCACAAACATGCGCATCGAGCAAACATTCTTCGTGAGTCGGCCGCGGGAGGTCGTCTTCGACTACCTGACGAACCCCTCCCACCTCGCCGATTGGCAGACGTCCAAGACGTCGGTGGAGCCGCTCACCGACGGAGCTCCGCGGCTGGGAACGCGTGTCCGAGAGCGCACGAAGCCCCCGGGCGGCAAGGAGTTCGAACAGATCGTCGAGTTCACCGAGTTCGACCGACCGGTGCGGGTCCACGCGCACATCGTCGAGGGGCCCTACCCGATCGACGGAACGTGGTCGTTCGAGTCTGCTGGCGACGGAACGCGGGTGCACTTCGTGGCCGAGGGTGAGCTGCGCGGCGCGATGCGAGTGCTGCAGCCGGTCATGAGACTCGTCATGGGTCGCCAGATGGCCGGTTCACATCGGAACCTTCGTCGCAATGTCGAGGCCGGTGACGCGGCTCCGGCGAATGCCGCCGGCTGATCGTTCCCGGCCCTGACCTATTCCTGACTCCAGTGGGAACGGTCAGTTGCAGACGTTCCCGAGCGGACGTCTTTCACGACCTCGGCCGGGTCACGCGGGATCTGCGGGAGTCGCTGCCGGCTGCGTCGCGTTGGCGAGCGCCCATTCCAGGGCGTAGTCGGCGACTTCCTCCCAGCCTTCCTGCGCGGGGAGAAGGTGCGCCCGGCCCTCATACTCTTTGATCTCGGTGATGGTGTTCGACTTGTAGTGCTTGGCATTCGACCGCTGGACGCTCGGCGGCATGAGGTGGTCCTCGCCGCCCGAGATGAACAGCAGCGGAGCGCGGCTGTCGTTCTTGTAGTCGACCCACGCGGCCTGGTGGCCCGGTTCCAGGTTGGCGAGCACGATCCCCCAGAGGATCGCTCCCGAGGCCGGTACGTGGTAACGCTCGTACAGCGCCTGGGACTCGTCTTCGCTGAAGGTGTTCGCGAACACGTAGTGCCACTGCTCGGGCGTGAAGCCGACGGCGCGGTGGCGGTTGGCCGGGTTCTTGAGGACGGGGAACAGCGACTTGATCTGCGAGGGCGGGGTGACGCGGACGCCTTCGGTCGGGGCGGAGTTGATGGCCACCCCCGCGGCACCGAATCCGTGGTCGAGGAGGAGCTGCACGAAGGTCCCGCCGGCAGAGTGGCCGATCAGGATAGGAGGCGACTCGAGCTCGCCGACGACTGCCTCGAGATGCTCGACGACCGCAGGCACCGTCAGCGCTTCGATCGGCGAGGTGTCTGCATTGAGCGCCTCGACCTCGACCTCGAATCCAGGATAAGCAGGCGCGATCACGCGGTAACCGGCCTGCTCGTATCGCTCGATCCAGTGCTCCCAGCTTCGGGGAGTGACCCAGAAGCCATGGATCAGAACGATCGTGTCAGGTGTTGTCGAATCCGTACTCATGCTTCCTCCTCGATGGTGTTCTTGCGTGGGTAGGCGTCGCGGATCGCGTCGGTCACGAGCGAGCTTGTCGTCTGAAATCTCGACGTCGAACTGGCGGATTTCGGTCGCGCTTTTACAGCAGCCATGGTCGGCCTCCCTTCGTCGGGGTGTCCTTGGCAACCGATCGGGGCCATCGCATTACGGCGACGCGGCGAAAATCGTCGATGCCGTCGCATCACGGCGACGCGGCGAACGATCCAACGCCGAGCCTCTCAGACCGCCGGCTGCCGGTCAATCGAGTTCACCACATCGGCAAGAAGCAGCCCGGTCGATGCGCACGTCCGGGTGGGGCCAACCAACCATCGGAATCCACTCTTGGGGGTTCGTCGCGGCGCGGACTTTCCGCTTATTTCTTGATCTCGTAGCGCAGAAGTACCACGCCGTTTTCGAACGAGGTGGCCTCGACCAGCTTCAGGTCTTGCCGATCCTCGAAAATGCGCGTTCCCTTGCCGCGTGACGCCGGGCAGACGAGCAGGGTGATCTCGTCGACGACGCCGGCGTCCAGCAGGGAGTGCATGAGTTTCAAGCTCCCCCACAGCCAGATGTCCTTGCCGCTCTGCTCCTTGAGCTCCCGGATGGTGGCGGCCGGGTCGCGCGTCACGGTCGCGGCGGGAAAGTCGCCCCAGGGGGCGTCATCCAGCTTCGACGAGGCGACGAACTTGGTGAGGTTGTTGAGCTTTTCGCCGTACTCGCCCTGCTCGTCGGCGTACGGCCAATAGTCCTTGGACTGGGCGTAGGTATTCGCGCCGAGAATCAGCGTGTCGACCGAGTCGATGAACCCCATCACGCGTGCCTTGAACGCAGGATCGGTGGTCTCGGAAAAGGGCTCCCCTGACACGAAGCTGAGCCCGCCGTCCTCCTCCGCGGCGACGTTGTCGACGGTAACCCACTGCTGGACTATGAGTTTCCGCAAGGCGCCAACCTACACCGCGTGGCGTTCCCGCTGGGCCCGCGCGTTCAGGCGCGAGCCCGGATCTCGTCGTCCTGTTCCCTGACCTCGTTAGGAGGGATCGGGGAAACTCGCACCGACGGCTATGCGGAAGAGGATCTCGAAGCGACACGTGCTCGGCGGCGGCCTGGGGATCGCCGTAGTGGTCGCAACGTTTGTCTTCATCCTGCCGCGCATCGCCGACTACCGCGACGTGTGGGACGTCGTCAAGGGCCTCTCCTGGGCGGACCTCGGGCTTCTCGCGGGAGCGACGGCGCTGAACCTGATCACCTTCGCGCCTCCGTGGATGGCCGCGCTGCCGGGCCTCGGGTTCCGCCCGGCGTTCGTCGTCACCCAGGCATCGACGGCCTCGACCTACCTCGCACCGGCGGGAGTCGCCGTCGGGATGGCGCTGTCGTTCGCAATGCTGCGGGGCTGGGGCTTCGCTGCCGCCCCGGTCAGCCTGGCGGTGGCGGTTACCGGCGTCTGGAACCAGCTCGCCATGCTCGCGTTCCCGACCGTCGCGCTCGCGCTCCTGGCGCTGACCGGCAATCCCCATACAGCACTCGACACGGTCGCGTTCATCGGGCTCGCGATCTTCGTGGTCGTGCTGGTGGGCTTCGCCGCGGGCCTCAGCAGCCCGAGGCTGGCGCGCCGGGTCGGCGACCTCGCGGCCCGAGCTGCCTCGTGGGGCAAGCGGCTGTTCCGGAAGAAGCCGGTGACGTGGGACGGCGAGGCGTTCGTCCGCTTCCGCGCCCGAACGAACTCGCTCCTCAGGCGCCGCTGGCACGTGCTGACGCTCGCGACGCTCGCCGGGCACTTCACCGTCTACCTGGTGATGCTCGTGTCGCTCCGTGTCCTCGGCGTCACGGCCGACGAGGTCACCGCCGTCGAAGCGTTCGCTGCGTGGTCCCTCGTGCGCCTGCTCGGCTCGATTCCCATCACGCCGGGTGGGCTGGGCATCGTCGAGCTTGGCCTGACGACCGCCCTCGTCGGCTTCGGAGGCGGCCAGGCCGAAGTCGTCGCGGCAGTCCTCGTCTACCGCGTCTTGACCGTCGTGCCCACGCTCCTGATCGGCCTTCTGACCGGGGCGACGTGGAAGCGCTACCGACCCGACGTCGAACCGACGGCCGCCGCGCCCGGCACGGGGATCCAACCCGGCCGGCGCGAGCCCTGAAGCAACGCGGCGGGAATCGAACCCGCGGTTTCCCTCGCCACCTCAGTTGTCGCTGGCCGGCGCTCGCGCGTATTCCTCGTCGGTGACGTGCGCGCCCCAGGTTGCGTTGTTCCCTTCCTCGTCGACCTGGAGCAGCGCGAGGTGGGTCATGAATCGCGTCGCTGTGGCGCCATGCCAGTGCTCCTCGCCCGGCTCGAAGAACACGCGGTCACCCGGGCGGATCACCTCGACCGGGCCACCCAGCCGCTGTGCGAGGCCGACACCCTCGAGCACGTAGATCGTCTGGCCGTTGGGGTGCGTATGCCACGCAGTGCGTGCGCCAGGCGTGAAGTGGACGCTGCTCGCGCTCAGGCGCGAGGCGCCCGACGGCGTGGCGACGGCGTCGAGGTAGACCGCGCCGGTGAACCACTCACCCGGCCCCGCCGTCGTCTCGATGCTGCTCCTCGTGATCTCCATGGTGGTCTCCTGGATCGTCTCGATTCGGGCGTCGGTGGCCATGCTCCCTTAACGCTCGGCACCCGGTCCACCCCACGGTAGACCACCGAGCGCCGGCCGGCCCGGCAGTCGGGCGGGCGTAAGAACCGCCGGGCGCGCGTCACGAACAGATGCGAGGCCACGGGACTCGTCGAAGAGAAAGGAGGCGCCTTGAACAAGGCGCAGACACTCCGCCCCACCCGGCTGGGGCTGACGCTGCTGGTTGCGCTCCTCGCCGCGGTGATCGCGCTCGTCGTTACCGGCGGGCCGCAGGCACTCGCCCGCGACGGCGGCGATCGCGGCTCGAAGGGCTCGATCTCCAAGAAGGAGCTCGAGCTTCGCAACGACATGCGCAAGCTGTGGGAGGACCACATCACGTGGACGCGGCTAGCGATCATCAGCCTCACCACCAACGCGCCGGACACGCAGGCGACGGTCGGCCGCCTGCTCCAAAATCAGGACGACATCGGCGACGCGATCAAGCCGTTCTACGGCAACGCCGCCGGCGAGGAGCTCAGCCGGCTCCTGCGCGAGCACATCCTGATCGCCGCCGACCTCATCGCCGCCGCACAGGCGGGCGACGGGGCCGCGGTGGCGGCGCACCAGGCCCGCTGGCGGGCCAACGCCGATCAGATCGCCGCCTTCCTGAATGCCGCCAACCCGCGCTCGTGGAAGCTCCGCGAGATGAAGGAGATGCTCTACGAGCACCTCGACCTGACCACGAGCGAGGTCGTCGCGCGTCTCACCGCCGACTGGGCCGCGGACGTCGCCGCTTACGACGCCATCCACCTCCAGATACTCGAGATGGCGGACGAGCTCTCGACCGGCATCGTCAAGCAGTTTCATCGCCGCTTCTAGGGCAACGTGCGCTCCGGGGCGCCTTCGGGCGTCCCGGAGCACGCTACGCTGCCGGCATGGTCGAGCGCTTCGAGGAGATGCCGGCCGGAACGCTCGGGTTCCTGCTCTCCGGCAAGGTGACCCGCGACGAATACCACGAGCTGCTCGCGCCGGTGCACACGGCGCTCGAGCGCGGGGAGCGGCTGCGTTACCTGGTCGCGACCGCACCGGACTTCCACGGCCTCGATCTCGGCGCGCTCTGGGAGGACGTGAAAGCCGCAGGCTCGGTCGGCCTGAAGCACTACTCAGACTGGGAGCGGATCGCGGTCGTCACGGACAAGGAGTGGATGCGCAACGCGATCGCTGCGTTCGGCTGGGTCAGCCCGGGCGAGCTCCGCATCTTCGAACCGGACCAGCTCGAGGACGCGAAGGCGTGGCTGGCCGCAGACCTGACTACTTCCGCGCCAGCATCACCTCCGTCGCCTTGACGACCACGAGGATCTCGTCGCCCTCGGCGAGGCCGAGTCGTTCGGCGCTGCCCCTGGTGATCGCCGCAACGACGTCCTGGCCGCCCACGTCGACGGTGACCTCGGCCATGATCGTGCCGAGCTTGACGTCCTTGACGGTGGCGTCGAGCTGATTTCTGGCGCTGAGCTCCATGCGAACCGCACCTCCTCTTACTCGCTGGGGACGATGAACCCGGCGGACTCGAGCTGCTCCCTACCCGTGTCGCTCAGCACCAGGTCGACGAATTCCTGAGCCGACTCCTTGTTCTCGCTGGCCGCTACGACTGCGATCTGGTACTCGATCGGCGGCTGCGAGCCCTCGGGAAGCTCGACGACGGTGACGTCGTCGGCTGCAACAGCAGCGTCCGTCGCGTAGACGAAACCGACGTCGCCTTCGCCGAGCGAGATCTTCCCGACGACACCCTTGACGTCGTCCTCTTCCGAGACGACGTTGTCGAGAGCGGCCGCGAGACCAAGCTCGTCGAGCACCTCGCGAGTGTAGTCACCCACGGGAACGCCCTCAGCCGCGATGACGATCTGCGTCCCGTCCGCCGTGATGTCGTTGATGTCGTCGATGCCGGCCGGATTGTCCGTGGGAACGATCATCACCAAGCGGTTGGACGCGAAGACAACCGGCTCGTCGACGAGCCCCTCTTCGAACAGCTCCTGCGGGTACTTGGCGCTCGCCGCCGCGTAGACATCGGCCGGCGCGCCCTCGCGGATCTGGGTCGCGAGCTCGTCGGAGCCCGCGAAGTTGTACTGCGGCGCCGGGTCGATGGCCGGAAACACCTCGGTTAGCGAGGCCGCGGCATACACCACCAGCTCGCTGTCCCCGCCGGCGGGTTCATCATCGTCTCCACCGCACGCGGTCGCGGCGAGGAGGAAAACGAGGAGCAGGGACAACCAGACGAGCCTGCGCATGCAACAGCCTCCTTGACAGCAGGCCTAGGCATCTTCCATGATGCCTAGGCAACGCCTATGCGATTCGCGCGACTCTACACCAGAGGAGGCCGCTGTGAGTAGCCAGGAGCTCTTCACCGCGAGCGAGGCCGCCCGCGCACTCGGGATCAGCCTCGACACCCTTCGCCGCTGGGACCGCGCCGGCCGGATCCGCACTCAGCGCGACAGAGCCAACCGGCGGCTCGTTCCGGCAACCGAGGTGACCCGGCTGAGGGGCCGCACGAGCCCCGAGGAGCTGAGCGCGCGCAACCGCTTCCGCGGCGTCGTGCGCGCAGTCGAGATCGAGGGCTTCCTGGCCCGCGTCGAGCTCGACGTGACCGCACCCGCCCGCGTCGTCGCCGTCATCACCCGCGAGGCCGCCGAGGAGCTCGACCTGCGGCCGGGCCGCGAGGCCGTGGCGATCGTGAAGTCGACGTCAGTCATGGTCGAGCGGTGATCGGGCGACGGCTCTTCACGGCGGGGCTCGTTGCCGCGACCGCCCTGGCGCTCGGCTTCCTCCTGCTGCCGCTCGTTGCCATCTACCTGCGCGTCCCGCCCGGGGAGCTCGTCTCCCAGCTCGGTAGCGATGTCGTCCTCGACGCCATCCGGGTGACGCTGAAGGCGACGCTGATCTCGCAGGCGCTCATCCTGCTCGTGGGCACCCCGGCCGCCTATCTGATCGCGTCCCGGGCCTTCCGCGGGCGGGCGCTCGCGATCACGCTGGTCGAGCTCCCGCTCGTCCTCCCACCCGCTGTCGCCGGACTCGCCCTGCTCGCCGCCTTCGGCCGGCTCGGGCTCTTGGGAAGCAGCTTCGAGGCCCTCGGCATCAGCATCAGCTTCACGCAGGCCGCGGTCGTGCTCGCCGTCACCTACGTCGCCAGCCCTTTCTACATCCGTCAGGCGATCGCGTCGTTCGAAGCGCTCGATCACTCGCTGCTCGACGCCTCGCGCACCCTCGGAGCCGGGCCCGCCCGCACGTTCTTTCGGATCGCCATTCCGCTTGCAGCCAACGGACTGGCCGCCGGGGCGGCGCTTTCGTTCGCCCGCGGGATCGGTGAGTTCGGCGCAACGATCATGTTCGCCGGCAGTCTCCAGGGCGTGACCCAGACCGTCTCGCTCGCCATCTACGCCCAGTTCGACCTCAACTTCGACGTCGCCCTGGCGCTCGGCGGCCTGCTCATCCTCGTCAGCGGCCTTGTCCTCCTCCTTGCCAAGATCATCCCCGCATGGACACGCTCGAGTTCGACTTCGCTCTCCCCCTTCGCCCGTTTCGGCTCGAGCTAGCGCTCGCCGTCGGGAGGGAGACCGTCGCCCTGGTCGGGCCTTCAGGCGCGGGGAAGACGAGCATCCTCCGCGCCGTGGCAGGGCTCGCGCGCCCCGAGCGTGGGAGGATCGCACTCGACGGACGGGTGCTCTTCGACGCCGAGGCGGGGATCGACCAGCCGCCGGAGGAAAGGCGCGTCGGCTACGTCTTCCAGGAATACGCCCTCTTCCCGCACATGACCGTACGGCAGAACGTCGCCTACGCGGGGGGCAAGCGGGCCGCCGAGACCCTCGAGCGGCTGGGGATCACGGCGCTCGCCCAGGCCTATCCGGGAGAGCTCTCCGGCGGGGAGCGCCAGCGCGTCGGCCTGGCGCGCGCGCTCGCGCGCGACCCGGACGTCCTCCTCCTGGACGAGCCGATGTCCGCGCTCGACACGCACACGCGGGCGGGAGTCCGCGCCGAGCTCAGGCGGACGCTCGACCACCTCGATCTGCCCGTCCTCCTCGTCACGCACGACTTCCAGGACGCAGCGGTGCTCGCCGACCGCGTGGGCGTGCTCGTCGACGGCCGGCTGTTACAGGTCGGGACGCCCGGCGAGCTGGTCGCTGCGCCGTCCGACGCCTTCGTCGCGAGCTTCACGGGCGCCAACATCCTCGTCGGCATCGCGCGCCGCGGAATCGGCGGGCTGACCGAGGTGACGCTCGACGACGGCAGCACCCTCTATTCCGTCGACGAGGCGGAGGGCCCGGCGTCCGTGGCGGTGTACCCGTGGGAGATCTCGATCGCGCGCGAGGCGCCGGACGATTCCTCGCTCAACCACGTCCGGCGTCCGATCACGTCGCTCGTCCGGATCGGGAACCGCGCGCGCGTCCAGGTGGGCCCGCTCGTCGGCGAGGTCACGACCGCGTCGGTCGAGCGGCTCGACCTCCGGGAGGGCGAGACCGTGGTCGCGTCCTTCAAGGCGGCCGCCACCCACCTTGTCGCCCGGAACGCGGACCACTGACCGGGCGTCACCCGGTCCGCTCCAGCTCCTTCTCCGCCCGCCGAACGGCCCCGCGGAGGCCTTCGAGCTCGCGCTCCGCCGCATCGAGCTCCCGCTTCCGGCCCGCCACCTCGCGCTCGGCGGCCGCGACCGCCTCACGAGCCTCTCGCAGTCGCTCCTCCGCCTCGCGCCGCCGCTTCCGTTTCGCATCGTCACGCGCCGTCTTGGCCGCGGGCTTGCGGGCGCCGGCCTTCACGGCGGGCAACCCGGTGAGGCCGAAGCCGGTCGCCTGCTCCTCCTTCTCGAGCCGCCCGGCGCGCACACGCTCCGCGACGGTCTCGTCGACCACTGCTGCGTGGAGCGTCTCCCGCACGCGGTCCAGCACAGCCTCGGTGGGCGGATGCCCGGCTTCCTCCAGCAGCCTGCGCGCCGCGCCGGCCAGCTCTTCGGTCGCCGCGCGCTCGTCGTTCCGTGCGCGCTCCAGCGCCTCGGAAGGCCCGCCGGCGAGCAGCTCCGCGTGCGCCTTCCGCAGCCGCTCTCCGGCAGTGAGCAGGCCGCGAATCCGCATCTTCTCGCTGCGGGCCAGCTGGTTGACGGCCCAGGCGGCCACCGTCGGCTTCCGCAGCTTCTTCACCTCGTCGGCCGCCTCGCGCTGCCCCTTCGCGCGAAGCGAGGCGGCGAGCTGGTCACGTCGGCGGACGAACTCGCCGGACGGGGCCGCGTACAGACGGTCGATCTCCTTCTCTGCGTTCGGCTTGCCGGCCATGCAGGGAACGCTACTCAGCGCCGGTGAGCTCGGCGGCGATCTCCCCGAAAACCTGCGTGTGCAGGTCGACGTCAGCCTCGCTCGTCGCCGGCGACATGAGCGCCATGTTGTGGAACGGCGTCAGAAGCACGCCGCGGTTGAGCGCGTAGAGGTGCAGCAGGCGATCGAGCAGATGGTCGCCCCCGGCCGCTGCGTCGCTGCCCGTGACCGGCCGCTCCGGTCGGAACAGGTACTCGACGCGGCAGCCCAGGCGCGTGACGTGCCAGGGGAGGTCGTTCGCGTCCATCACGCCCTGGACTCCCTGCTCGAACCGTTCGCCGAGGGAGATCATCCGCACGAACGCCTCCTCGGTGAGCACGTGCTCGAGCGTGGCGTGGATCGCCGCGAGCGAGAGGACGTTCCCGGCCAGCGTGCCCCCGATGCCGCCAACGTCGGACTCGTCGCGGCCGATCGCCGCCTCGATCCGGTCGGCGACCTCCGCGGAGAAGCCGTACGCGGCCGAGGGGATCCCGCTGCCGATCGCCTTGCCGACGGTGAGGAGGTCCGGCTCGAGACCGTGCGCGCGGGTGTAGCCACCGGGGCCGGCGCAGAGCGTGTGCGTCTCGTCGATGATCAGGAGCGTCCCGGTGTCGCGGGTCGCAGCGCGCAGAGCGTCGTGGTAGCCGGGCTGCGCCGGGACGATGCCGATGTTCGTGAGCGCCGGCTCGGCGAGGACGCACGCGACGTCGCCGTGGACAAGCTCGCGCTCGAGCGCCTCGACGTCGTTCCACTCTACGACGCGGGTCGTCTCCTCCAGGGGCACGGGCGGGCCCAGGTTGGCCTCGCGCTCGACCACCTTTCCGTCGCGAAGCGATGCGAACGACTCGTCGACGCTGCCGTGGTAGCACCAGTTGAAGACGAGCACCTTCGGACGCGCGGTGATGTGGCGCGCGAGCCGGATTGCAAAGCGGTTCGCATCCGTGGCCGTCAGCGCGAACTGCCAGCGAGGGAGCCCGAAGCGGCGGCTCAGCTCCTCCCCCACCCAGAGCGCATGCTCGCTGGGGAGCATCAGCGTGATCCCGCGCGCCACCTGCTCTGCGACCGCGCGGACCACCGGCTCAGGCGAGTGCCCGGTCATCGCGCCCGTGTCGCCGAGGCAGAAGTCCACGTACTCGATGCCGTCGACGTCGCGGAAGCGCGCGCCCCAAGCCTCCTCCGCGTAGACCGGATAGGCGCCGGGCCAGCGCAGCATCCAATGCATCGGCACGCCGGCCAGGAGCGAGGCCGCGGCCCGCTTCGACAGCTCGCCCGAGCGCGGGTGCTCCCGCTCGAAGCGCGAGAGCTCGCGTTCCAGCAGCTCGCCCGCCCGTGCGTGCACGGTCGTCACAGGAGCCCGCGCACCCAGCCGCCGTCGACGGAGATCGCAGCGCCGGTGATGTAGCTCGCCCGCTCGGAGGCGAGGAAGACAGCGAGCGCCGCGAACTCCTCGGGCTCGGCCAATCGCCCCATGGCGATCGAGGCCTCGAGCCGCGCCTGGATCTCCTCGGGCTCGACACCCTCTCGCTCGGCGTTCGCCCGGTTCAGGTCGACGACCCGCTCGGTGGCCGTGTACCCGGGAAGGATCGTGTTCACCGTGATCCCCTGCGCCGCCACCTCGCGCGACAGCGTTTTTGCGTACCCCGTCACGGCCGCGCGCAGGCTGTTCGAGAGGATCAGGTTGTCGACAGGCTGCTTGACGGCCACGGAGGTGACGACGAGGACGCGGCCCCAGCCGCGCTCCTTCATTCCCGGCAGCGCCGCCCCGGTCAGCTCGACCGTGCTCCGGAGGAGGAGCGCGGTCGCGGCGTCCCAGTCCTCGAGCGCGAGCGTGTCGTGCGATCCCGCCGGCGGGCCGCCGGTGTTGGCGACGAGGACGTCGAGCCGGCCGAAGCGCGCGAGCGTCTCCTCGACCACACGGGTCGGCTCCCCGGCCACGGCGAGGTCGGCCGGGACGGCCAGCACGTCGGGGCCGAACGCCGTGGCGGCCACCCCCAGCCGCTCGGCGTCGCGGGAGCAAACGGCCAGCGTGGCGCCCTCGGCGGCGAGTTCCGCGGCGATCGCGCGGCCGAGCCCGCGGCTGGCGCCGCAGACGAGCGCGACCTTGCCCTCGAGCCCGAGGTTCACGCGTCGCGGAGGTAGGCGTCGGAGCCGTCGAGCCAGTCCTGCCGCGGCGGGCAGAACACGTCGACGTCGAGCGTGTCCTCGAGCGCCTCGGCCTTGTGCGGGAGCCAGGAGGGAAGGTGGAGCACCTCGCCGGCGTTGACGTCCACCACTTCGGACCCGTCCTCCCCGAGGAAGAAGCGGAGGGTGCCCTGGAGGATGTACGTCAGCTGCTCGTTGTCGTGCGAGTGCTGCGGGACGATGCAGCCCTTGTCCAGATAGACATGGGCGAGCATCATCCGCTCGCCGGTGACGAGCCTCCGGTGCAGGTCCGGCTTGAGCTCCTCCTTCGGCATGTCCTCCCAGCGGTAGTGCGTGGCCTTGACGTCGTTCACGCCTTCTCCTCTCGTCGCTGCCCGGGAGCGGATCGTCTCACACCCTTCTTCTTGTGGAGCTCGTCGGCGACGAACGCGCCCAGGCGGAGATAGCCGGTGGCCTCCCGCTGCTTCGAGATGACGACGCAGCGCCGGTCGCCTAGCCCGAGCAACGCAAGGACCTCGTTCCTGTACCCGAACACCGGCTCGCGGACGTGATCGGCGGCGAGGAGGCCCCAGCCGTCCGGGCCGTCGACCTCGGCCGTGCCCTGCCCGAGGCGCGCGGCGGCGTCGTCGGCCTCGACCGGTGGCACGACCAGGCAGACCCGATCGAGCAGGTCCAGCTCGCGCAGCGCCTCGAGCTCCAGGGTGAGCCCTTCTCCTTGTCCGAGCAGCACCACGATGTACGCGGCGTCCGCCATCTCGGCCTTCACCGCGGAGAGCCAGTTTGCGCCGAGAATGAGGTCGCGCGACGCGCCGAGCTCCGACTGGCCGGTCCCCGGCTTGCCGATCGCCATCACCGGGCCGAGCTGGGTGAACGCGCGGACGATGACGTCCTCGAAGAGCTCGCGGCGCGCGGGGATGAGCCGCTCGAAGCCGTGACGCGACTGTGGGCGGCTGCGAACCCTGAGCCCGTCGTCGACGAATGACCGGAGCAGGAGCACCTCGGGCACCCCGCGCTCGCGCGCCCACTCGCGGCGCGCCGCGTCACGGGCCGCGCGGACGCGACGACCCACGATCGGCACGGTTACCAGGCCGGCGAGGGCGAGCGCCTTGCTCGTGACCTGGGCGCTGCGGTCGAAATCACCGTTGCTTCCCAGGAAGAGGGCGCCCCCGGCCAGGACGATGCCCACAAGCGCCGCGAGATAGACGGCCGAGCGAACGTCGAGGTCCGCGTACCAGGGGACGTAGGACGGCAGCGAGCCCGGCGCCGCGGCCCGCCTCCACGCGGCGGTGATCGCCCCGCCCACGAGTAGAAGCGCGAGCGCCAGTGCCGCCCGACTGTCCGTGGGCAACCCCGGGCCGAGCCCCAGGAGGACGTGGGCGAGCTGGACGACGGCGACCGCAGCGACCGTCCAGCGGGCGGCACGGGCCCACCGGTCCTTGGCACCGCGCCCGAGCCAGACGAGCGCGAGGGCGATCCCCAGCGCGCCCCACACGAGCGACGTCGTCCAGAGCGAGGTCGTGAGCGCGGGGATGGCAACGGCGATGGCGAGCACGAGCGCGGTGAACCAGGCCACGACGCCGTGCCTCGGCGGCATCTCCACCCGGTCCAGGTCGACCAGCTCGATGCCCGGGACGAGCCGCTCGAGCGGGTCCTGCCTGAGGCCGGCGAGCGACGGCCGGTTTGACGGCTCGCGGAGGCCGAGGAGCGTCAGGGGCAGGAGCACGACGAGGTAGACGACGACCTTCACGACCTGGAACGCGATCCAGAGGAGCAGCCAGGCCAGGTACAGCGCGCCCGCAAGCAGGAGGACGAGCATGAACGGCCCCAGGGCGATCGCCTGCCACCACAGGACACGCGCCGCGCCGATCGACGTCTTGACCTGCTCGGCGCGGGCGTCGGCGAGCGCGGCGCGCTCGGGGCGCGGGCCGAGGCCCGTCACCGTCAGCGCGACGACGAAACGGTCCTCGACCGCCCAGGCGTGTGCGGTCGTCTGCGTCGGGAGTTGCCGGCCGAAGAGCGCGCCTCCAGGGGCGACCAGCCGGGCCGCCTGTGCCGCCGCCTCGTCGACCTTGGCGACCCCGACGGCGACGGCCCGCCCCCCGCTCTCCTGCCAGCTCACCAGTTCGACGTCCTCGTCGGAGAGACCGGCGAGCGCGCGTCTCAGGTCGGCGACCGCCGCCGCCTCCTCCTCGTGCGAGTTCGCGCTGTCCGCCGGCTGACCGTCGGCCGACTCCCTCCACAGCTCACCCGCCTCGTAACGGAGGTCGAGAAGGCCCGGCGTCAGCTGCCACGACCTGTAGACGCCCGGCACCTGGTGGTAGACCGGATCGAGCCGGGCCAGCGCGAACCAGATCAGTGCGACCGCGACCGCGAGCACCGTGAGCGGGGCGATCCGCCCGCCGACCGTCAGCCCGCTTCGTTTCGTCAGCGGGACGCTGCCGGAGGCAGGGCCGCGGACGTCCATGTCAGGGCCTGAGACCCCGAGCCGCTTCAACTTCGCGCGCGAGCTGTAGCCGTCTTCCGAACAGCCGCAGAACACGCCGGATGACTCGGTGGCCCGTGATAGGCAGGAGACCGTAAGCCGCCGCAGGACCGGTGTCAACGGAAGAAAGGACAGGGCTCGGCCGTCATGAGGGCATGAGCGGAAAGCCACATGACGGAATCGGCTCCCGGTTCGAGGTCCCGAGCCAGGTCGGAAGCTCCATCGCCAACGTCGGGGGAAACCTCTACGTGGGCGGCGAGCGGGCGCGCAGCGTCTCGATCGGCCGAACGGTCGCAGCAGTGGGCCTGGCGCTCTTCTTCTCCGGGCTGTTCCTGCTCGGGCTGGCCGGCGCTGCCGTCTACCGCGACACGGACTGGACGGCGGACGTCGTCGACCCGGTCGTCCCGGGCTACGCGGTCCTCGCCGCCGCGCTGGTCGTCGCCGGGTTCGTCCTCAACCGGTTCGGCAGGCTCTTCGCGGGCCGCTGACCAGGTCGATGACGACCTTCGAGATCGGCAGCCAGACCGCCGCGTCGATCCAGAACGTCGGGGGCGACCTGACGATCGGGAGCCTGCACGTCGAGGCCGCCTGGAACGCAGGTGCCGTGCGGGGCGAGCTGGCCGAGCTGCGGCGGCTCCTCGAAGGAGCGCCGCTGCCGTATCCGGCTCGGGCAGCCGTCGAGGCGGCAGTCGGCGCCGCCGAAGCCGAGGCGGCCGGCCCGGTGCCCGACCGGGACCGCATCTCGCAGCTCCTGCAGCGGGCCACGCACGTGCTCGGGGACGCCGGCGCGCTCACGAAGGCCGGAACGGGCCTGCTCGAGACGCTCGGGCGAACGGCCGTCGCCCTCGGGCCCGCGGGCAAGGCGCTCCTCATGCTGCTCGCGCTCTAGCAGAGCGCGGGCGTACAATTCCGGCATGGGAGTCGCCTTCAGCTCCCCCGACTCGCCGCTCACGCGGATCACCGCGGTCTACCGCTGCCCGTGCGGCGCGGCGATGACCGAGACCGGCGAGCACGCCGGCGAGCTCCCTCCCGGCTGGGAGCAGGTCTCCGCGGAGGGCTGCATCTGCGCCCACTGCGCCGAGCTCCGCCGCGAGGCCGAGGCGCCCGGCTCGCGCTAACCGGGTCGGCGCCCGAGCGTCAGGTCGCCACGATCTCCGCGGCCGGCCCCTCCAGGCGCGCGAGCCTGGGCACGACGTCGAGCACGCTCTCGCGCGCGCACCAGGCGATGTCCTCGGCGAGTCGCGCGTGTTCCGGGTTCCCGGAGGAGCGGAGCCCCTCCTCGGCGCTCGCAAACGACTCCGCGAGGCGCACGGCCGCCTCGGCCGCGTCGGAGCGCTCGCCGCCCAGGAGCTCGGCGATCCGCCCGGCGCAGTAGGCGTCGTCGATGGAGAACCTCCCCTGGAGCCCGGCGCAGACGACCTCGACGTGCTGGCTCGCGCGCGCAGCCGCCGCGACCGCCTCCAGGTTGAGGAGGCTTCCGACGAGGACGGTCTCCGCGGCAGCGGCCGCCGCGAGGATCGCCCGTGTCCCGTTGGTCGTCGTGAAGACGAGCGTCTCGCCCAGTGGCTCGACGAACTCTTGCGGTGAGTTGCCCAGGTCGAAGCCCGGGATCGCCACGGCCTTCCGTTCGCCGGCGAGCACGCCCTCCCCCAGCCGGTCGCGCAGCTCGAGGGCCTCCTCGACCTCGGCGCAGCAGAGCACCCGCCGGTAGCCGGAGGCGAGCGCCTGGGCGATCGTCGATGTCGCCCGGAGGACGTCGACGACGACGGCCGTGGGCGCGCGCTCGGCCTCGGCCGGTGTGAAGGCGACGTGCACCCGCATCGGGAGGGGACGTTACACCGACGCCACGCCGATACGATGGCCCGAATGGCCAGCCCGGAGCAGCTGCAGACGCGGACGTGCTACCGGCATCCGGGGAGGGAGACGGCAGTCAGCTGCTCGAACTGCGGGCGTCCGATTTGCCCCGATTGCATGGTGTACGCCGCGGTCGGGATCAAGTGCCCCGAGTGCGCGGGGCAGCCGACGGGCGCGCGCGCGGCGACGCAGCGGGTCGGCCGCGCTGCGACCCTCGGCACGGGCGCCCTCGTCACGAAGACGCTGATCGGGATCAACGTCCTCGTCTACCTGATCTCGATCGCGCAGGGCGCGGGGGACTCCGCCCGTCGGACCAATTCATCCGGGACTGGGCGCTCATCGGCATCGCGGTCGCCGACGGCGAGTGGTACCGCCTGATCACGAGCGCCTTCCTGCACGCGAGCCTCATCCACCTTGGCTTCAACATGCTCATGCTCTGGTGGTTCGGCCAGGCGCTCGAGGGCACGCTCGGCCGAGCCCGCTTCCTCGGCGTCTACCTCGTCAGCGCCCTCGCCGGGTCGGCAGGCGCGCTCTTGCTCACCGGGGCGTTCGTCCCCACGGTCGGCGCGTCGGGCGCCGTCTTCGGGATCCTCGGCGCCGGCGTCGTGCTCGAGCGGAAGCAGATCAACGTGTTCGGCGGCGGCGCGCTCTTCGTCGTCGTCTTCAACCTCGCCTTCACGTTCCTCGTCCCGAACATCTCGATCGGCGGCCACATCGGCGGACTCGTCGGCGGCATCCTGGCAATGTTCGCCCTCTCGATCGCCGGCCGGCATCCGGTCTACGGCCGGTTCGACCTCCTCTCGCTGCTCGCGCTGCTCGGGATCGCCGCCGGCAGCATCTTCATCGCGTACCTGCGGGTGCGCGGATATCCCACCGGGAACTTCTAGGGGGTTTCCTCCGTCTACGGAGAAGATGAGACCTCTGCTTCTCCTCGCGCTCGCCGCCGCTCTGGGCCTTTCGGCCTGTGGCGCGGGCGAGGAAGCCGGCTCCGGCTCCACGGCTGAGGAGCCCGAGCCGACGGCCGTCCCCGCCGCCGCCCGCGTCGTCTGCGGCCCCGAAGGGGCGCAGGTCGAGACCGCCACGGTCGCGCCTCAGGCGGACGGAGTCCACGTCGAGATCGTGAACGAGACGGACGCCGAGCGCTCGTTCTCGCTCACCGCCGCCGACACCGGCATGGGCTTCCCCGCGCCCCCCGGGACGACCGAGCAGGTCGTCGACCTCGGGCCCGGGGCGCTCACTGTCGGCTGCGACGACCCGGCGGTCGAGCCGGGGCCCGGCGAGCCCATCGAGATCGTCGACCCGGAGGGGCTCTGGGTCTCGACGCGGCTCGCGTGCGCAGAGCAGTTCTCGGCGGTCACCGACTACATCCAGGGCGCGAAGGGCGAGACCGCGGACCCGCTCGAGGCCGCCCGCAAGGCGGTCGAGGGCTACGGGCTCGAGCCCGACGACGTCTTCGAGCCGGCCGGCTACCCGGAGGCCGAGGTTCCGAAGGTCCGCCTCGTCCGGGCGGGCGAGCCGCTCGCGATCGTCGACCTCATGGACGACGGCAGCGGCAAGTGGCTCGTGGGCACGATCACGGGCTGCTCGTCCCTCGAGAGCTAGCCGCCGACCTGCACCGTCGTGACGCCGCGCTCGGCCAGCGTCGCCTGTGCGGCGGCCAGCCTCGCCAGCGGAACGCGGAACGGCGAGCACGACACGTAGGCGAGCCCGAGCTCGTGGCAGAACGTGACCGAGCGCGGGTCGCCGCCGTGCTCGCCGCAGATGCCGAGCTTGATCTCGGGATCGACGCCGCGCGCGCGCTCGACCGCGATCCGCATGAGCTCGCCCACGCCGCTCACGTCCAGCGTCTCGAACGGGTTCGTGTCGAGGATCCGATCCTCGAGGTAATGCGTCAGGAACTTCCCCTCGGCGTCGTCGCGTGAGAAGCCGAGCGTGGTCTGGGTGAGGTCGTTCGTCCCGAAGCTGAAGAAGTCGGCCTCGGCGGCGATCTCGTCGGCGCGCACACAGGCCCGCGGGAGCTCGATCATCGTCCCGATCTGGTAGTCGAGCCGTCCGGAGGCCTGCTCCAGCTCTGCAGCAGCCGTTTCGAGCGTCTGCGCGCGGAGACGCCTCAGCTCCTCCGCGAAGCCGACGAGCGGGTGCATGATCTCGACCAACGGCGACGCCCCGCTCAGCTCGGCGACAGCCAGCGCCGCCCGGACGATCGCCCGCACCTGCATCTCGTAGATCTCCGGGTAGAGGAGCCCGAGCCGGCAGCCGCGCGTGCCCAGCATCGGATTCGACTCGTGGAGCGCCCGGATGCGTCGGGCCATCTCCTCGGACTCGGCCTCCTCGAGCGGGGGCAGGAACTCGTGGAGCGGCGGATCGAGCAGCCGGATCGTCACCGGCAACCCGGCCATTGCCGTGAAGATGCCTTCGAAGTCGGCCTGCTGGAGCGGAAGCAGGCGGTCGAGCGCCTCGCGCCGGTCGTCCTCCGAGGAGGCGAGGATCATGGCCCGAACGACCGGGAGGCGCTCCTCCGCCATGAACATGTGCTCGGTCCGGCAGAGCCCGATGCCTTCGGCGCCGAACTCGCGCGCTTTGGCCGCGTCCTCGGGCGTGTCCGCGTTCGCGCGCACGCGCATGCGCCGCACGTCGTCGGCCCACCCGAGCAGGGTTTCGAAGTTCTGGTCGATCTGCGGGGGAACGAGCGGCACCTCGCCGACGATCACGTCGCCGGTGCCCCCGTCGATCGTGAGCAGGTCTCCCTCGGCGAGCTCACGGTCGCCGAGGCGGATGCGCCGCGAGGCGAGGTCGATCGAGAGCGCCTCGCAACCGGACACGCACGGCTTCCCCATCCCGCGCGCGACCACCGCAGCGTGCGAGGTCATGCCCCCGTGCGCGGTGAGAACCCCTTGGGCCTCGATGATCCCGTGGATGTCGTCCGGGGTCGTCTCCCTGCGCACGAGGACGACGGCCTCGCCGCTCTTCCCCAGTTCCTGGGCGCGGTCGGCATCGAGGACGATCCTGCCCGTGGCGGCGCCAGGCGAGGCGTTCAGCCCGCGCGCGGCCACCTCGTACTCGGCGCCCGGATCGATCATCGGATGGAGGAGCTGGTCGAGCTGCCCCGGGTCGATCCGCGCTACCGCCTCCTCCTGCGTCAGCAGGCCCTCGGCGACCATGTCGACCGCGATGCGAAGCGCGGCCGCGGCGGTCCGCTTTCCGGTGCGCGTCTGGAGCAGGTAGAGCGCCCCCTCCTCGATCGTGAACTCGATGTCCTGCATCTCGCGGTAGTGCTCCTCGAGCCGCGCCGTCGTCTCCAGTAGCTGCCCGTGGGCCGCGGGGAAGCGCTCTTGCATCGCGGCGATCGGCTCGGGCGTGCGGATCCCCGCCACGACGTCCTCGCCCTGCGCGTTGGCGAGCAGCTCGCCCCAGAGGCCGGGCTCCCCGGTGGAGGGATCGCGCGTGAACGCGACGCCCGTGCCGGACTCGTCGCCGCGGTTCCCGAACACCATCTGGACGACGTTCACGGCGGTCCCGAGATCGTCCGGGATCGCGTTGGCGCGCCGGTAGACCTGCGCCCTGGGCGTGTTCCAGGAGTCGAAGACCGCCTCGACGGAGCGCGCGAGCTGCTCGCGCGCGTCCTGCGGGAACGGCCCGTCCGCGTGCTCGGCGTACAGCTCGAGGAAGCGGCCCGTGAGCTCGCGGAGGTCGGCCGCGTCGAGGTCGACGTCCTGCGCGACGCCCCGCTCCAACTTCATCGCGGTCAGCTCCCGCTCGAAGAGCTGCCCGTCGACGCCGGCGACGACATCCCCGAACATCTGCACGAGACGCCGGTAGGCGTCGAAGGCGAAGCGGTCGTTCCCGGTCCTCCGGGCGAGCCCCTCCACCGCCTCGTCGTTCAGGCCCAGGTTCAGGATCGTGTCCATCATCCCCGGCATCGAGACGGCGGCGCCCGAGCGCACGGAGACGAGGAGCGGGTCGGTAGGGTCGCCGAAGCGCTTGCCGGCCGTCTCCTCGAGCCGCCCGACCGCTTCCGCGATCTCGTCGTGGAGCCCGTCCGGGACGGCGCCGCCCAGCCGCATGTACTCCCGGCAAGCCTCGGTCGTCACGGTGAAGCCGGCCGGCACCGGGAGCCCGATCGCGGTCATCTCGGCGAGGCCGACGCCTTTGCCGCCAAGAAGGTCGCGCCCGAGGCTGCCGCCTTCGGAGAAGTCGTAGACGTACTGCGTCGCCATCGCCCTGGCCTCGAATTCTCCCATCGGGCGGGTTTCCGTGCACCCAGGAGTTCGACGAGATGCCGTCTGTGCCGCCGGAACGCGCTGCTCGCCCCGAAAGCGGTGTCCTCAGTCGCGCCCGTAGCATCCCGCTACGAGCGCTCCCTGCGTCCTTGTCTCGGAACGACCAGCGCACCCCGGCGACGAGCAACATCACGCCAAACCCTCCTGACAGGATCCCCCGGCAGGGGAATAGCGCCCGTTGCGCTTCTCGGCCATCGTCAGAACTCGGGCTAGGCAGACGCGGGGCGCCGCAGCCTACGTCTCGGCCCGAGAGAGAGGCGGTCGTGGCACCACGGGCCGCCTCTTCTATTTAACGACCGTCGAGCCGGATCGTCCACGGATCGACGGCGTCGACCACGAGGTGGGACCCGCTCCACGGGTCGCGGGCGAGCGTGCTGCGGACGGCCTCCTCCGACTCGGCCTCGACGGCGTGCACGACGCGGAACTCGTCCGCGAGCGGCCCGCCCAGAACGATGAAGCCCTCCGCCGCGAGGCCGTCCATGAAATCGGCGTGCGCCTGCCAGCCGGACTGCTCCTCGAGCGGCCGCGAGCGGTCGTACTCGGGGCCGGAGCGGTGGATCACGACGTGGAACATCGCCATGCCCGCCTTATACCAGCCGGCGCCGCGGGGTCAGGCTGCGCCGCCGTCGCGCCTGTGCGCGAGCCACTCGATCAGGCGGATCCCGACCCACACCGGCGTGAGGAGGACGTAGAAGACGAACAGGCCGAGCACGAGGAGCACCATCCAGACGGGCCACCAGTACCACGGAATCGGGGGCTTCGCGGTCACTTCTCGGCGCCGGTCCTCAGCCTGCCCTCCTCGACGAGGCGAACGATCCGCCGCGCGGTCTCCTCGATCGCGAGGTTGGAGACCTCGATGACCGGGCAGCCGAGCCGCTTGTGGATCGACTCGGCGTACTCGAGCTCCTCGTAGATCTCTGCAAGATCGGCGTACCGGCCGCCGCCGCCCATCCCGCGCACGCGTTCACCGCGGATCGCAGCCAGCCGCTCGGCGTCGATGGTCAACCCGACGACGGCTGCGGGGTCGACCTTCCAGAGCTCCGGTGGCGGCTCGATGTCTTTCACGATCGGCACGTTGGCCGTCTTGTACCCGAGATACGCGAGGTACATCGAGAGCGGCGTCTTCGAGCTGCGCGAGACGCCCACCAGGACGATGTCCGCCTCGGGGAGCTCGCGCGCCGCCGCACCGTCGTCGTAGCGGACGGCGAACTCGATGGCGGCGATCCGCTTGAAGTAGCTGGCGTCGAGCGCGGTGCGCGCGCCGGCCCGGCGGGTGGCCGGCGCGCCCGAGACGCGGGCGACGGCCTCGATCGGATGGCCGAGCAGGTCACAGTAGTGGAGCCGGTAGCGCCGGCAGAGCGTTCGCATCACCTCGCGCAGCTCCGACTCGACGAGCGTGAAGAGCACGACCGCGCGACGTCCGCGCGCCCGCTGCGCGGCGAGATGGACGTCCTCGACTGCGGCGATGCGCGGATGGCGCACGACCTCGAACTCCTGCCCCGGGAACTGCGCCTCCACCGCCTCCACCACCCGGGCCGCTGTCTCCCCCGTCGAGTCGGAGACAACGTGGAGCTCGACGGGATCCGCCACGGCTAGCGGGGGATCTGCGAGAGGTCGCCGAGGGCGCCGACCGCGTCGCGCACGTCCAGTAGCAAACGCAGGCGGTTGGCGCGGACGCGCTCGTCCTCGGCCATCACGAGCACCTCGTCGAAGAAGCGATCGACGGGCGGGCCCAGCTCGGCGGCGGCGGCGACCGCCGCAGGGAAGTCCCGCTCGGCCACGGCTGCCTCGATCCGCGGCGACGCGCCTCCCAGCGCCTCGATCAGCGCCGTCTCCGCTTCGTCGGTGGCGAGCCCCGGGTCGAGGGAAGCGGCCGCCCCGTCGGCGCGGCCGGCGAGCCTGTTCGAGCGATCGTAGGCGACGTAGGCCTGATTGAACGCTTCCGACGAGGCCTCGGCGTGCAGGGTGCGTGCGAGCTCGGCCACCGCACCGAGCTCGGAGACGCTGCCCGCGCGCGCGGCCCTGGTGAACTCGACCGGCACGTCGAGCACGCCCTCCAGCCGCTCGAAGACGAAGTCGGCCACGTCGACGGGATCGTCCTTGACGTTGGCGTCCTGCTGGACGAGCAGCTGCAGGTCGCGCTGGACGAGCGGCGCGACGTCGATCCCGAGCCCACCCTCGACCGCAAGTCGGCAGAGCCCGATCGCGGCGCGGCGCAGGCCATGCGGGTCGCGCGAGCCGGTCGGCCGCTGGCCCAGCGCGAAGGAGACCGTGAGGTTGTCGATCTTCTCCGCAGCGGCGAGGACGCGCCCCTGTTCCGTCTGCGGCAGCTCGCCGTCGGCGGAGTCCGGCAGGTACTGCTCCTCGATTCCGGCGCAGACACCCTCCGGGAAGCCCGCGAGCCGCGCGTACTCCGCCCCGATGTGGCCTTCGAGATCGGGGAACTCCCGCACGAGCTCGGCCGCCTGGTCGGCCTTCGCCAGGCGTGCCGCCTCGCGCGAGGCCTCTCCCCCGCCGAGCTCTCCCACGAGCTCCTGCAGGCGCGCGGCCTTGTCGGCGAAGCTGCCCGCCCCGGCGACGAAGGTGATGGCGTCGAGCCCGCCGGCGAGCGCCTCGATCCCCTTCGCCAGGTCGCGCTCGAAGGTGAAGTGCGCGTCCTCGAGCCGGCCTTCCAGCACGCGCTCGTTGCCTGCGATCACCACCTTCGGGTCGCCGCCGTTCGCCACGAACGCGAACCGGGCGCCCTCGAGCGGGAAGTAGCGCTGGTGCGACTGCATGGCCGTTTGAACGACGCGCGGCGGCAGCTCGAGGAAGCGCTCGTCGAAGCTCCCGGTGAGAACGACCGGGCTCTCGACCAGGAAGACGACCTCCTCGATCACCCCCGCGGGGTCGCGCCAGCCGCCGATCGCGTCCAGACCTTCGAGGATCAGGCGCCGGCGCTCCTCCTGGTCGGGCTCGACCCCTGCCGCTCGCAGGACGTCGATGTACTCGTCCGCGCGCGGAAGCTCGACCTCCCCGCCGGTGAAGCGATGGCCGTAGGTGAGGTGGCCGGCCGTGAGCCCGGCCGCCTCGACGTCGACCGTGTTGCGGTCGAGCTTGGCGCATAGCCAGCGGACCGGCCGCGAGAAGCGCAGGCCGCCCTTCTCCCAGACCATCGACTTTCCGAACCCCAGCCCCTGCACGATCGCGGCGAGCTTCTCGGGCAGCGCCTCGGATGCCGGCCGGCCGGTCACAGTGACGCCGAGAAAGCCCTCGCGGACCTCGAGGTCGTCCTCGGTCACGCCCTGCTTGCGCGCGAAACCGGCCGCGGCCTTCTCGCGCAGATCCTCCGGCGGGCCCTGGACCCAGCGGTCCGGCTCCCGCTCCGCCACCTCCGAGACGAGCAACGCCAGGCGCCGCGGGCCGACGTAGACCTCCCCCTCCCCCAGCTCGGGCAGCCAGCGCTCGCGGAGCTGTGTCTCGGCCTCGCGGCAGGCAGAAGCCGGGAGCTCCTCGCACCCGATCTCAAACAGCAGGCTCGGCAAGGCTTTCCATCTGGAGCTCGGCAACGCTCCGGGCGAGGTTGCGAACGCGGCCGATGTAGGAGGCGCGCTCGGTCACGGAAATCGCCCCGCGCGCGTCGAGCAGGTTGAATGCGTGGGAGCACTTGAGCACCTGGTCGTAGGCGGGCAGCGGCAGCCCGAGCTCGACGAGCTGCCGGCACTCGGCCTCGTGCTCGCCGAAGCGGCGCATGAGCACGTCGACGGGCGCGGCTTCGAAGTTGTAGATCGACCACTGGCGCTCGTTCTCGCGGTAGATGTCGCCCCAGGTCACGCCGGGCGACCACTCGAGCTCGAACGCGCTGCGCTTGTTCTGCAGGAACATCGCGAGGCGCTCGAGGCCGTAGGTGATCTCGGCCGGGATGACGTCGAGCTCGAGGCCGCCGAGCTGCTGGAAGTACGTGAACTGCGTCACCTCCATCCCGTCCACCCAGACCTCCCAGCCGAGTCCCCACGCACCGAGCGTCGGGCCCTCCCAGTCGTCCTCGACGAGGCGCACGTCGTGCTTGGCGAGATCGATGCCCACGGCCTCGAGCGAGGCGAAGTAGCGGTCGAGCACGTCGGCCGGCGCCGGCTTGAGGATCACCTGGTACTGGTAGTAGTGCTGGAAGCGGTACGGGTTCTCGCCGTAGCGCCCGTCCGTCGGGCGGATGGACGGCTCCACGTAGGCGGTCCGCCAGGGCTCGGGGCCGAGGCACCGGATAACTGTCGCCGGATTGAACGTGCCGGCGCCGACCTCGGTGTGGTACGGCTGCATGACCACGCATCCCTCGTCCGCCCAGAAGCGCTCGAGGCGGGCGATCATGTCCTGGAAGTTCAGCGCGCTCATCGAGCGGACATGCTACGGGAGCCGCTCCATCACTCTCTCTTTCGGCGTGCCGAACCCGAAGCGTGCATAGAGCTCGTGCGCATCGGCCGTGTGGAGGAGCCACTTCAGGTGAGTGAACGGGCCATTGTCGACCATCTCCCGGACGACCCCGAGCCCACGGCCACGAAGCTCCGGGAGGACGTACACGTCGGCGAGGTACACGAACGAGACGCCGTCGGTGGCTGCGCGGCAGAAGCCGACCTAGCTGCCGCCGTGGTACAGGCCGACGACGCGCTGAGCCTCGAGCACGAGTCGCTCGACCTCCTCACGCGAGCGGCCGTGCGCCCAGTAGGACTCCTCCGAAAGGAAGGCGTGGACGGCGTCGAGGTCGACCCGCGTCGGATCGTCGTCGAGCTCGAATCCGCCCTCAAGCCGCCTGATCACGGGCGAACCTTGCCACGTTTGTGCGCAGCGCTCGGCTCTTGGCACGGACTCGTCACATTGCGCGCGCCACGCGTGCGTTTCTCGACGTTACGCTAGGAAGCGGGTGGTGGGAGAGGGGTGCCCCTAATACAAAGGGGCTGGTCACCGCGACGGAGCGCCCTCGCCTCTGGGCTCTAGGCGGACAGCGTTGTTCGCAGCCTGAAGCCGCCGTGTTCCTCGTAGGAGGCCTGGATCACGCGCAGGCACTGGCGCAGGGCGTCCTCGCCGAGACTCGCGCCCCCCGCGCCGGCCAGCGGTTGCTCGAGGAGTGCCCGGATCCCGAGGAAGCCCTCCTCCGAGATCGGCACGGCGCCGGTGGAGCAGTCGCCGCAGATCGCGCCCCCCGCCCGGGCCGAGAAGCCGACGAGCGGTCTCGCCTCGCCGCAGGAGGCGCAGCTCGCCAGGTGCGGGAGGTAGCCCGAGAGCCACAGGAGCTTGAGCTGGAACGAGAGCACGAGCGGTTCGAGCGCCGGCTGGGCCGGCAACTCGGCCTCGAGGTCGTCCAGCAGGTCGAGGAACCGCGTGAGCGCGTGGAACGCCGGCGGCTGTGCCTCCTCCTCGACGAACAGCCTGAGCACCGCCTCCAGCCCGATGTGGCCGACCGCCAGCCGGTAGGGGTCGGTGCGCGAGCGGTCGTGCGAGCGCACCAGCTCGGCTCCGCGCACGGTGTGGAGATCGCCACGCCCCTCGTGCAGCAGGAGCTCAACGTGCGAGAGCGGCTCCAGTCGGGCACCGAAGCGGGACCGCGTCTTGCGCACCCCCTTGGCGATCGCCCCGACGCGTCCCTTCGCCAGGGTGTAGAGGTGGAGGACGCAGTCCGCCTCGGAAAAGCGGATGGAGCGAAGCACGACCGCGTCGGTCGTGAGCGTGCGCGAGGACATGGCGGCCAGTCTAGATCCGCCCGCGGGGGAATCACGGGCACGCCGGCGACGTTTCGCTCCTCGTGCCGCGGATCGAGGTCTACACCACTGCGTGGTGCGGCTACTGCGACCGCGCCAAGGCCCTCCTCCAGGAGCGCGGGCTCGACTACGAGGAGATCCGCGTCGACGACGATCCGGCGTTCCGCGCCAAGCTTCTCGATCTCACCGGCCGCTGGACGGTTCCGCAGATCCTGATCGACGGCCGGCCGATCGGAGGCTTCACCGAGCTGTGGGAGCTGGATCGCCGCGGCCTGCTCTCCGGGCTCGGCGAGCCCGCGGCCTGATCGCGCTACGGCGAGAGACGCTCCGCCAGATAGGCGAGCGAGAGCGGATAGCGGTACTCGATGGCCATGTGCGTCGCGTCGAAGAGGTCGAAGCGGACGTCCGTGACACCCACGTCGGCGAGCGCGCGCCGGTACGCTTCCGCGCCGAGGTCGAGGTAGTACTCGTCCCGCGTGCCGGCGTCGATGTAGATCGCGCGCAGCGACTGGAGCGCCGCCGACCGCTGGGGGACCATGCGCACGGGATCCCAGTCGAGCCAGCGCGCCCAGACGTCCGGAAGGAGCTCGCCCGTGTCCACGTCGAACGGCAGTCGGACCGTGCCGTCCGGATCGGCCGAGTAGCACGCGGCCATGCACCAGACGTTCAGCAGAACGTCGTCGTGCTCCTTCGACATGGCCGGTCGCGAGCGAAAGTCCTTCCAGAAGCGGTCGTAGGAGCCCTCGTACTCGTCGCGCAGAACGCGGACCGCCTCCCTGAACTCGGGCAGGTAGCAGGCCTCGAAGAGCGCATCGCCGGCGTGCGTGGCCAAGCCGCCGAAGAGGTCGGGACGGAGCATCGGCGTCACCATGGCGCCGTAGCCGCCGCTCGACTTTCCCGCGATCCCGCGGTGCTCGGCGGCGGCCAGGGTGCGGTAGTTCGCATCGACCCAGGGCACGACCTCCTCGCAGAGATAGGTGTGATAGTTGCCGGTTCCCGGCGAGTCGAGGAACTGGCTGCCGCCGAGTGACGTCCAACAGTCCACCCAGACGATCACGACGGGCGGCGCACCTCCGTTCGCGAGAAGATCGTCGGCCAGCTCGGGGAAGTTGCGTCTGAACGGCGCGCGGTTGCGCCACATGTCCAGCTGCCCGGTGAGCCCCTGGATCATGTAGACGGCCGGGAACCGGCGGTCAGCTTCCTCCTCGTAGCCGGGTGGGAGGTAGACCCAGACCGGGCGCTCGTGCGGATCGCCGAGCGGGTTTCCGCGCAGAGCGTCGCTCGTGATGACCGCTTCGTCGAAGCGACCGGCCCGCTCGAACGACCACGGCTCCATGCGCTCGATCCTACTGGCGAGGCTGGCAGACCGGGCAGAACCACGTGCCGCGCCCTGCCACCCGCGTCTTGGCGATGGGCGTCCCGCACCGGTCGCACGGCTCGCCCTCGCGACCGTAGACGCGGAACTCGTCCTGCATCGTTCCCCGGCTGCCGTCGGCGCCGCGGTAGTCGCGGAGGGTGGCACCCTGCCTCCGGATCCCCAGCCGCAGCGCCTTCCGGACTCCTGCGCGCAGCCCGGCGACCTGCGCCTCGTCGAGCTCGCCGGCCGGAGCGAGCGGATGGATCCCCGCGTACCAGAGCGCCTCGTCCGCGTAGATGTTTCCGATCCCGGCGGCGGCGCGCTGGTCGAGCAGCGCCGCCTTCACGGGCGCCTTCCGACCGGCGAGCGACCCCGCGAGGCGTGCGACGGTGAACGAGCGGCCGAGCGGCTCCACGCCGAGCCGGCGAGCGGCGAAGTACGCGTCGAGGTCGCCGGGCTCGAGCAGATCCCACGTCCCGAAGCGCCGCACGTCTCGATAGAGGACATCCGACCCGTCGTCTAATCTGACGACAGCCCGCACGTGCGAATCGTCCTCGCGCCCCCCAGGCGCCGGGTGCAGGACGTTTCCGGTCATTCGCAGGTGAACGAGGAGGTGCCGCCCGCTCTCGAACACGACAACCAGATACTTTCCTCGCCTGCGCACGTCGGCGACGCGCTCTCCCTCGAGCGCCGCCGCCACCAGCTCGGGAGGCTCCGGCCTCGTCAGCCGCGGATCGAGGATCTCGACATGCGCGAGAGTCCTCCCCGTCAGCCCCGGCGCCAGTCTGGAGCGGATCGTCTCGACCTCGGGCAGCTCGGGCACGGCGTCGGGCTCCTCGTCTACGCGAGCACGTCGAGGACGATCGGCTTCGGCTCGGGGTCCCCGTCCCCGATTCGATAGCACGCCTCGAGCTCGGCGACGCCGCGGGTGGCGGACTCCGGATCGCGCGCATAGACCTCGGCCAGTGGCTGTCCCGCCCCAACGCGGTCGCCTCGCTTCGCGCGGCAGACGATGCCGACCGCATGGTCGACAGCGTCGTCCTTCCGAACGCGGCCGGCCCCGAGGTGGAGCGCCGCGAGGCCGACCTCGGTCGTGGCAATGGCCTGAACGACACCCGTCGCCGGGGCGAGTGCCGGCTGGACGGTCGGTGCGCTCGGGAGTGCGCCACGCGCGGGATCGCCACCCTGGGCGCGCACCCAGCGTTCGTAGAGGTCGAGCGCGGCGCCGCTTGCCAGTGCCTCCTCGGCGAGCCGACGGCCTTCGTCCGCGTCGACGCCGAGGTCCGAGAGCGCGAGCAGGTGAGCCGATGCGCCGAGGACGAGCTCGGTCAGGTCGGGCGGGCCCTCGCCCTCGAGCGTGTCGAGCGCCTCGTGGATCTCGAGCGCGTTCCCGACGGCGAACCCGAGCGGCTGGTCCATGTCGGTCAACTCGCACACGACCTCGCGGTCGGCGAGTCGGCCGAGCTCGACCATGGTCCGGGCGAGCTCTCGGGCCTCCTCTAGCGTCTTCATGAACGCGCCGTCGCCGACCTTGACGTCGAGGACGATCGCGTCGGCGCCGCCCGCGATCTTCTTCGACATGATCGAGGACGCGATCAGCGGGATGATGTCGACGGTCGCGGTCACGTCGCGGAGGGCGTACAGCTTCTTGTCGGCAGGAACGAGGTCGCCCGTCTGGCCGACGATGGCCAGACCGATCTGCTGCACCTGCCGGATGAACGCGTCGCGGTCGAGCTCGATCCGGAAGCCTGGGATCGACTCGAGCTTGTCGAGGGTGCCGCCGGTGTGGCCGAGGCCGCGACCGCTCATCTTGGCGAACGGCACGCCGCAGGCAGCGACGACCGGGCCGATCACGAGCGATGCCTTGTCGCCGACGCCTCCGGTCGAATGCTTGTCCACGACCTTGCGGCCGAGCGCGGAGAGGTCGATCGTATCGCCGCTGCGCACCATCGCGTCCGTGAGCGCATGCGTTTCGGCCGCCGTCAGGCCGCGGAAGAAAACGGCCATGCAGAACGCGGCCATCTGGTAGTCGGGCACCTCGTCGCGCGCGTAGGCGAGAACCAGATCTGCGAGCTCCTCGCCGCCGAGCTCGAGTCCGTCGCGCTTGCGCTGGATCAGCTCCGCGGGAGGGATCACTGAGTCAGAACGGGCGCGCCGGGGATGCCGCGTCCGGGGGCCTTGCCGCCGAGCCAGGCGTTGACGGTCGCCCCAACGTCGGCAAACTCGCCGTCGTGACGCCGACCTGCTGCGTTGCGGCCCTCGACGTAGGCCAGAAAGAGCGCGTGCTCGCGGGAGTGATCGGTCGACGCAGTCGTCGGGTCGCACCCGTGGTCCGAGGTGAGGACGAAGAGATCGCCCGGGCGCAGGGCGTCGAGGAGGTCGGGCAGGCGCCGGTCGAAGTCCTGCAGGCAGCGATGGAAGTTGACGGGGTCGTTCCGATGGCCCCAGAGCATGTCCGTCTCGACGAGATTGACGAAGACGAACCCCGAGTCCAACTCGCGCAGCAGCGTCTCCGTGACCCTGATCCCGTCGGCGTTCGACTTGGTGGAGTGCGAGTGGTCGACGTCCACCCCGGCGAAGATGTCCCCGATCTTCCCGACACCGTGGACCTCGTTCGCCGCCTCCCGCACGAGCGTGAGGTAGTTGGGCTGCCTCGGCCGCAGCGACCAGTCATGGCGGTTCGGCGTACGTGTGTAGCTTCCCGGCTCGCCCACGAACGGCCGGGCGATCACCCGTCCGACCGCATGCTTGCCGGTCAGGATCTCGCGGGCGCTGCGGCAGGCTTCGTAGAGCTCCTCCAGCGGGATCGTCTCCTCGTGCGCCGCGATCTGGAAGACGGAGTCGGCCGACGTGTAGACGATCCACTTACCTGTCCGCTGGTGCTCCTCGCCCAGCTCTTCGATGATCTCGGTGCCCGACGCCGCCTTGTTGCCGAGGACGCCTCGACCGGTGCGGTGAGCGAATCCCTCGATGACCTCGAACGGAAAGCCGTGCGGGTACGTCGGCATGGCGACCGGCGTGACGATGCCCATGAGCTCCCAGTGCCCCGTCGTCGTGTCCTTGCCCTTGGAACGCTCGAGGAGTCGGCCGGCCACGGCAGGCGCGCCCTCCATGGGCGGGCAGCCGTCCAGGTCCTGGACATTTCCGAAGCCCAGGTGCTCGAGGTTGGGAAGATCGAGACCCCCGACCGCCTTGGCCACGTTGCCCAGGGTGTTGGAACCCTCGTCGCCGTACTCGGCCGCGTCAGGCAGCTCGCCCGCCCCAACCGCGTCCAGCACGATCACGCAGGCGCGCGGCATGAGGCTATTCTACGGTTGTCATGGACACGATCCTCGGCCTCATCGGCATGGTGCTCTGGATTGCCGGGACAATCGGCATCGCCGCCGGGATCACATACGTCGTCATGAAGGTCACCCTCAGGTTGTTCCCGGACAAGGAGCTCAAGCCGACGCCCGAGTCCTAGCCCCGGGCTAGGCAACCGGTTCGAGCGGCAGAGCCTGCTCGAGGGGCGAATAGTCGAGGCCGTGCGCGTCCGCGACAGCCTGGTAGGTGAGCTTGCCGTCCACGATGTTGACGCCCCGGGCAAGCGCACGGTCGCGCGCGACCGCCTCGGAGACGCCCTGGTCGGCGATGGCCTCCACGTAGGGCAACGTCACGTTCGTGAGCGCGAACGTCGAGGTGACGGGAACGGCGCCCGGCATGTTCGCCACGCAGTAGTGGACGATGCCGTCCACTTCGTAGACTGGGTCGGAGTGAGTCGTAGGCCGTGAGGTCTCGAAGCACCCACCCTGGTCGATGGCGACGTCGACGAGGACCGCTCCCGGCTTCAGCCCGCCGAGCATGTCCCGGGTTACGAGCTTCGGCGCGCGCGCGCCCGGGATGAGCACCGCGCCGATGATCAGGTCGGCATCGGCCGTGGCGAGCACGATCTGGAGGCGATTCGACATGGCTAGGGTGATGCGGCCGTCGAGCATCATCTCGAGGTCGCGCATGCGCTCCACCGACTTGTCGAGAATCCAGACGTCAGCTTGCATGCCGACCGCGATCAGGGCTGCGTTGTAACCGACGATGCCGCCACCGAGAACGACGACTTTCGCGGGCGGGACGCCGGGGACGCCCCCGAGCAGGATGCCGCGGCCTCCCTGGGCCTTCTCGAGCGCCCAGGCGCCCATCTGCGTCGCCAAGCGACCTGCGACCTCGCTCATCGGCGCCAGCAACGGCAACCGGCCGTCGTCGGTCTCCACGGTTTCGTAGGCGACGCAGGTCGCGCCGCTCTCCAGCAACGCCCTCGTCAGCTGATCGTCCGCCGCCAGATGCAGGTACGTGAATAGGATCTGGCCTTCGCGAAGCCGGCCGTACTCCGCCGGCAGCGGCTCTTTCACCTTGAGCACCAGGTCCGAGGTCGCCCACACGTCCTCGACCGACACGATGCGAGAGCCGACAGACTCGTAGTCCGCGTCCGCGAACGTGCTCCCGGCTCCGGCCCCGGTCTCGACGACGACCTCGTGGCCGCGCTGTCTCAGCTCACCGGCCCCTGCCGGCGTGAGCGCGACCCGATACTCGTCCTGCTTGATCTCCTTGGCGACGCCGATCCGCATGACGCGCGGCCAACCATAACCGAAGCGATGCGCCCGGACGGCCCGGCTCGCACCGGGCTCTCCGCCGTCTGTCGAGCGCTCAGGCCGTGAGCCTGCGGGCGACGAGCCCCGCTGCGTACGCGGCTGCGAAGAACCACGGCTCCTCGTCGGGACCGCGGCCCATGTGCGAGAGCGTCAGGCCGGCGCATGCGTCGCGCCAGGCGGATGCGTCCACCGTCTCGACCGCTCCGAGCTCGGCCGGGACGTCGAGACCCTCTGGCCAGGCGACGGTTGGTTTGCCCCGCACGAGCTCGAGCGTCGCGAGCGTGTGGTGGGACAACCCACGGTGGCGCTCGCGCTCGTCGGCCGAGGAGACCCGCGGTGCGAGGACCGGCGAGCCCCCGAGGGCGGCCGCCGCGTTCGCCGCCTCGGCGGCGGCGAGCGCGCCGTGTCCGTAGCGCGAGCCGGTCCCGACGATACCGGGGCCGATCGCGCATACGACCGCGTCCGCTCCGGCCCGCGCGCACGCGACCAGCGCTGAGGCCGTCGAGACGCTGGCGAGCTCGCCGCCGAAGCACGGCCCGACGGCCACCGTCGTGCTCAGGTAGGCAGCATCCCGCAGCGCCCGCACGGTGTCAGAGAGAGGCACAGGCAGGGCCGCGCCCGGAAGCTGGACGTAGGCGACGCGCAGGTCGTTGCCAAGGCCGGCGCAGACCGGCGCGACCTGGCTGTGCAGGGAGCAGCAGGCGACGGGCAGTCCTGCGAGATCGATTGCCGGGTCGTCCGCCGAGGATTCCTCCGCATGCAGCACGGCGTGCTGGATCGGCGTGTACGGGAGCTTCATGACGTGCGCGCCCTGCGCGCCTTGCAGCTCGAGACCGCGGGTGAGGTTCGCGTGGAGGACGTCGAATCCGCCCGAACCGAGGCCGAGCTCGCGGGCCTCGACGTTCGCGAGCACGTCGTCGCCGAGCGCGACGGGCCCGGTGAGCGACGGATACGCGACGCAGGCGTGCCCGTCGACCTCGAGCCGGACGAGGCCGTCGTGGCGCTCGGCGATCGCCGTCACCCTCCCTCGACGCAGCACGAGCGGCACTACGCCTCGCGCGCCACGGCGACCAGCTCGAGCGTGACTCCGACCATGGCCTCCAGGTCGGCCACCGCGATCGCCTCGTCGGCGGTGTGGACGTTCGCCATCCCGTTGGCGACGTTCACGCAGTGAAGCCCGCGCTCGTTGAAGACGTTGGCGTCCGCGCCCCCGCCCACCTCGACCTCCCGCGGCTCGAAGCCGGCGCGCTCGAGCCCCGAGCGCGCGAGAACGAGGGCCGGATCGTCAGGCGCGAGCCGGTAGCCGCGGTACTTGTCCTCGACGGTGGCTTCCACCTCGCAGTCGGACACGGCGGCGGCGAACGAGACCGAGTCGAGCATCTCCTGCATCAGGTCGGCGAGCTTCCTCTCGTCACGAGAACGAGCTTCGAGAGCGAGCCGGCAGCGCGCCGGCACGACGTTCAGCGCGCTGCCACCCTCGATGAGGCCCGCGTTCGCGGTCGTCTCGTCGTCGATGCGGCCAAGGCGAAGGTCGCCGATCGCCCGCGCAGCCGCGACGATTGCCGAACGGCCGTCCTCCGGATTGATCCCGGCGTGGGCCGGCCGGCCCGTGAAGACAACGTCGATCGAGCGGCCGGACGGCGCAGCGACCACGACCTCGCCGACGGCGCCCGAGTAGTCGTAGACGAACCCGATCCGGGCTTCGAGCCGTGCCGGGTCGAAAGCGAACGCACCCTCGAGCCCGGTCTCCTCCCGGGTCGTGAACAGGAGCTCGAGACCTGCGTGCGGGCGTCCCTCGGTGAGGAGTAGGCGTGCCGCCTCGAGCAGTACCGCGACAGCAGCCTTGTCGTCGGCCCCGAGAATCGTGTCGGCCGAGTTCGTGACGACCCCATCCTGGACGACCGGCTCGATGGGCCCTGACGCCGGGACCGTGTCCAGGTGAGCGCACAGGAAGATCGGCGAGCCGGCTTCCCCCGACGTCGGCGGCAGCCGGGCGAGCAGGTTTCCCGCCGCGTCGGGCTCTGAATCGATCCCGAGATCGCGAAGGTAGCCGCGGACGCGCTGGGCAACCGCCTCCTCCTCCCCGGACGGGCTCGGGATCGCCGCGAGCTCGAGGAAGAGGGGCAGCACCTCGGAGGCCCAGGCGGTCGTCACAGGCCCGATTCTAGGCGCGGCCGCTGTGGACGAAGCGACGCACTCTCGTCACGGTCCCGAGCGCCACATGCGCGCATTTGCTCGTTACGCTAGGAAGCGGGTGGTGGGAGAGGGGTGCCCCTAGAAGAAGTGAGGCGCTAACGGCTCGCCGCCTGGGCGACGCGGCCCCGCTCGCGGGCTCGCGCCAGCGCGGAGCCGACGAAGTCGTGGAACAACGGCGCCGGGCGGGTCGGACGCGACTTGAACTCAGGGTGGAACTGGCTCGCCACGAACCACGGGTGGTCCGGGAGCTCGATCACCTCGACGAGCCGACCGGCCTGGAACGTGCCCGAGACGACGAGGCCATGCTCGACGAGCCGCGGGCGGAAATGATTGTTGACCTCGTAGCGGTGGCGGTGCCGCTCGTGGACCACCAGCTCGCCGTACGCGGCCTGGGCCTTCGTCTCCTCCACCAGGTCGACGGCGTCGGCGCCCAGGCGCATCGTCCCGCCGAGGTCCTCGATCTCCTTCTGCTCGGGCAGGAGGTCGATGACGGGGAACGGCGTCTCCGGGTCCATCTCTGTCGAGTTGGCGCCGTCCAGCCCGCAGACGTGGCGCGCGAACTCGGACACGGCGACCTGCATCCCGAGGCAGATTCCCAGATACGGGATCCCCTGCTCGCGCGCCACCCGGCACGCAGTGATCTTTCCCTCCCAGCCGCGGGAGCCGAAGCCGCCCGGAACCAGCACGCCGTCGACGGACTCGAGCTCGGCCGTGGCCTCCTCCAGGCTCATGCCTTCCGCGTCGAACCAGCGGACGTTGACGCCGACGCCCTGGTGAATGCCCGCATGCTTGAGTGCCTCGTGGACGGAGAGGTAGGCGTCGTGCAGCTTCACGTACTTTCCCACCAGCGCGATCTCGACCTCGCCGCTGCGCCTCCCGATCTGGGTGGCGAGCTCGTCCCACTCACCGAGCTCCGGCTCGACGTCGGGCAGGCCGAGCTTGCGCATGACGAGCGAGTCGAGCCCCTCCTCGCGCAGCGCCTGCGGAACGAGGTAGACGTCGCTCACGTCCTCGTTGGCGACCACGGCCTCGGGGTCGACGTCGGCGAAGAGGGCGATCTTCTCGCGGATCTCGCGCGACAGGCGATCCTTGGAACGGCAGATGACGACGTCGGGGTGGATACCGATCCGGCGCAGCTCGTTGACCGAGTGCTGCGTCGGCTTCGTTTTCAGCTCGCCCGCGGTGTCGATGAAGGGGACGAAGGTGACGTGCAGGTACGCGACGTTCTCGGGGCCGACCTCCCGCCGGAACTGGCGGATGGCCTCGAGGAACGGAAGCGACTCGATGTCGCCGACGGTGCCGCCGATCTCCGAGATGACCACGTCCGTGTCGCTGACCTCGGCGACGCGCCGGATGCGCGACTTGATCTCGTTGGTGATGTGCGGGATCACCTGGACCGTCGAGCCCAGGTACTCCCCCTTCCGCTCCTTGCGGATGACGGCGTACCAGATCGAGCCGGACGTGTGGTTGGCGTTGCGCGAGAGGTTCTCGTCGACGAAGCGCTCGTAGTGGCCGATGTCCAGGTCCGTCTCTGCGCCGTCCTCGGTGACGAACACCTCGCCGTGCTGGAACGGGCTCATCGTCCCCGGGTCGACGTTGATGTAGGGGTCGAACTTCTGGACCTGGACGCGGAGGCCGCGCGCCTTGAGGAGCCGGCCGAGCGAGGCGGCGCTGATCCCCTTGCCGAGCGACGAGACGACCCCGCCGGTCACGAAGACGTACTTGGTCGGTCGCTCCCTCACCGGAGCCTCCCGAGTCGGTCGAGCTCGCGCAGACCGGGCGTGCGCTCGACGAGGCCGCCGATGGAGGTGCGCTCTCCGAGGAGGTTCAGGCCTGCGAGCGTTCCGATCGCGGCCCAGCGGTGCCATCCGTGGAAGCGGTCCACGGACTTCAACCCTAGCATGGCTCCGAAAGCATTCGATCCCGCATCCCCTAGCATCGTCCTCTCCGCGAGATCGTAGGGAAGCAGGAGGACGGCCCGGCCGAGCGGCGCACGGAGCGGCCCGGCCGCGATCAGGTACGCCTTCAGGCACCGGCCCGGCCGCGTGTCGAGCTGATTGAGGAAGTTCGCCGACAGCGCCACGAGCAGGGCGCCGCTGACGCTGCGCGTCCGCCAGGCCCCGATGAGCGGGATCCCGACGGCCTTGAGGATGCCGGTCGTCCGGCGTGCACGCAGGTGGGCGCGAAAGCCCCGCTCCTCCCCACCGTAGGCGTCGTCGAGGAATCCGAGCAGGGTCACGACGGTGATTCCGGGATCGCCCGTCGTCATGTTGACCCAGCCGGCGAGCGGCAGCCGGAGGCCGCGATAGTTGACGCCGAGCGGGCCGGCCGCCAGCGCCGCGTCGAGGAGCTGCCGCCCCCGGTGGATGAATCCGGCCGCGTCCCGGCCGGTGGCGCGGTGGTCGAGATCGAGGTCGATCTCTTCGAACGCCAGCCCTCCGCGCAGCGCGTCGATGGTCATCCGCACCTCGCAGCCGAAGCCGGGCGCGAGGGGGAAGCACGCCGCCCGGGCCCGGGGGCCGAGCAGCCGCTGCCCCGAGAGCGGCTCCCGGGGGGCGACGCCGGTGCGGAGCCGAACGAGCCCCCGGCCCACGCGCTTGGCAAGGCCGAAGCCGCCGCCAACGCGTCGGCTGAACGCGGCGACGGCGAGGTCGGCCTCGCTGTCGGCCAGCGGCAGGAGCGACCCGCGCAGGTCGGCGTCGGCCAGGAGGATGGGGCCGGGTGGCGCGGCGCGCTCGCCCGCCGAGAGCGCTTCGCCCTTGCCGAGACGCTCGACCCGGAGGACTGCGGCTCCCGCGGCCTCGGCCAGCTCCGCCGTCCGGTCCTCGGAGCGGCCGTCGACGACAATCACCTCCGCCTCGGGGAAGTCGCGCCGGAGCGACGCCACGGTCTCCGCGATCCGGTCCTCCTCGTTCCGCGCCGGGACGATGATGGTGAGCCCCGCAGGCGGCGGGGCGCTACTCACCCTCGACCGGCACCGGCTCGATCGGGGGCACGGAGCCGTCGGTGGCGCTCTGGCCGAACCCGTAGTTGCCGGGCTCGGCGCCGGCGAGCAGCAAGGCGAGCGCCAGGCGTCCGGCAGGGATGTCGATGTCGTCGACGGTCGAGATCCCGCGGTCGCGATAGGCGGCGAGCGCGTCCTCGCGGTCGTCGCCGGCCGCCACGCCGACAACGGGAATGTCCAGGCTGTCGAGGCCGCTGACGAGCCCCTCGAGCAGGCTGGCCGTCGCCTCGCCGGCCGCGTCCGGCTCCCCGTCGCCGTCGGCTTCCTCGGGCAGCATCCAGGTCGTGACGACAACTGCGGCGTCGATGGGCGTCGAGGTCAACCCCGACTGCTCCTCGATCAGCTCCGACTGCACGCTGCCCCAGAGCGTCCCGTCGCCCTCGGCGAGCTGACGGCCGAGCTCGCGGCCGAGGTCGGACAGGTCGCCGTTCTCGTCGGCGTACCCGGCCAGCAGCTCGTCGCCCTCGAGGATCGCCGTCAGGTCACCGGGATCGACGGGGACGTCCAGCGCGACCACCCGGGCGGGTGCTCCCCCGTCGGCGTCGGCGAGGGCCCCTTCGACCTCGGCGCGCACGTTCCCGTCCGCGGGCCCGAGGAAGAGGACGGCCACGTTCTGACCCTCGAGCCGGCCGTCCATGAGCGCCGGATACGCGCGCGCGAAGAGCTCGTTCGAGCCCTCGCTCTGGCCGGTCGCCGCTTCGGCGTCGGACTGCGCAGCCTCGAGCTGCTGCTGAAGCTGCTCGTTGTCGTTGCGAAGGTTCTGCAGCTCGGCGTCCTCGCCGACGTCGGTCACCTTCCCGGAGACGGCGACTCCGAGGAGGATGCCGACGGCAAGCGAAACGAAGACGGCCGCCAGCGAGGCCACGTGATAGCGGAGGCCGAGCATCCGTCTTGGAGCCTAGCTTTCACGAGAGTCCGGCCGCCGTCTGACAGAGATCGCGCAGCCGGGTGAGCGAGCGGTCGGGCAGGCGCCGCGCGCCCTCGGTCACCAGGCGAAGCCACGGGCCGGAGACGAACGTGGTCGCGCGGGTCCGGCCGGTCCCCGCGTTGTCGAGCCTCACGCCGGCTTCGATCCCCTGCTTGACGTCGTGCCAGCGAAGCTCCCACTCCGCCACGACCTTCGTGATCACGATCAGGCCCTCGCCTTCCGGCCGGCGGAGGAGGCCCGGCGCAACACTGCGGACGACCTGCCAGCGCGCGTTCTCGGCGAGGCCCCGTTGGTCGGGCTTCACTCCCGTGTAGGCCGGCCACCAGTCGGGCAGGTGGTAGGGCTCGGCCACGAGCGCCCAGACGTCGCGCCGCTCCGACTGGAGCTCGCCCGTCGCCTCGATCAGGCTCATTCGATCCCGACGAGCGAGCGCAGCCGCTCGGCGAGGGTGCCGGCCAGGTCGCGCAGCTCGGGCGAGGCGATGAGCACAGCCGTCAGCGCGGCGAGCGCCGCGAGCACGAACGCAATCACGATCCCCGCCCCGACCCGAGGGCGGAAGAGGCGCGAGACGCCACGCGCATCGACGAGCTTCTCGCCGACCTTCAGGCGAGTGAGGAAGGTCGACGACATCCCGGCTCGGTTTCGCTCCAGGAACTCGATCAGGTTGAAGCGCGTTCCCACGGCCACGATCAGCTCGGCGCCCTTCTCGTAGGCGAGCAGCATCGCCGCGTCCTCCGAGATCCCCGGGGTCGGCAGGATCGTAGAGGGAAGCCCCAGCCGGTCGAGGCGGGCCCGCCCCGGCGCGCGGCCGTCCGGGTAGCCGTGGACGACGAGCTCGGCGCCCCCGAGCAGGGTCTTGTCGGTGACCGAATCCATGTCGCCGACGATGACGTCGGGCTTGTAGCCGGCCGCCCTGAGCGCGTCGGCACCGCCGTCGACGCCGATCAGGACCGGCTTGAAGTCGCCGATGTAGGGCGCCACGATCGAGAGGTCGCGCTTCGTCTCGGCGCTGCGCGCGACCACGAGGGCGTGTCGGTCGCGGAAGCGTGTCTTGAGCTGTGGCATCTGAACACCGTCGGAAAGGAGCGCGGTCTCCTCGCGCAGGTGACGCAGCGTGTTCTCGGCGAACGCCTCCAGGGCCTCGCTGACACGGCTCTGCTGATCGGCGAGGTCGCGCGCGAGCTCCTCGACACCGCGCTCGCGGCCCGCCGCGAGTCGGGAGCCGTTCCGGAACACGCTCGAGCCCCGCACGACGAGCGGCTCACCGTCCTTGACGACTTCGAACAGCTCCGCGCCGGGCGCGTCGATCAGGCAAACGCCTCCCTCGACGAGCGCCAGCGGCCCGCCGTTGGGATAGGCGCCGGTCGAGGACGGAGCGACGTTGACGACCACGCGCACCCCGCTCTCGAGGAGCTCCTCGGCCGAGATTCGGTCGAGGTTCGGATGGTCGATGATGGCGATGTCGTACGGCCCGAGCCGCTTGACGAGACGCTTGGTCCGCTTGTCAAGCCGAGCGGTTCCGTTGAACTCGACGAAGGTCAACTGGGGCGCACCGTGGAGAGGAACTCGGCGCCGCCCAGCATACGCTCAAGCTCCTCGCGCCGCTCGTCGTCCGACAGCCGCTCGATCCGGGTGTGGGTCGGGTCGCCGGGCACCTTCTCGACGCGGAAGTGCGCATCGGCGGCGCTGGCGATCTGCGGCAGGTGCGTGATCGTGAGGAGCTGCGCACGCCCGGCGAGCCGGGCGAGCGCGTCGGCGACGGCGTGCGCCGTCCGCCCGCCGATGCCGGCATCGATCTCGTCGAAGATCACGGTCGGCTCCCCGGCCGAAGCGTGCGCGACGGCCCGCAGCGCGAGCGCGATGCGGGAGAGCTCGCCGCCCGACGCCGTCTCGGCGGCGGCGGCGAACGGTAGGCCGGGGTTCGGCCGGACGAGGAACGAGGCGCCGTCGCGGCCGGTCGGCCCCGGGTCGCGCTCCGCCAACTCCACCCGGAACTCCCCGTCGCCCATGCCCAGTCCCTGCAGCTCGGCGGCGACGGCCTCGGCGAAGGCGTCCGCCGAGGTCGCCCGCGCGGCCGAGAGCTCCGTTCCGAGCGTGCCCACCCGCTCCTCGGCCTCCGAAAGCGCTCGCTCGGCGTCCGCCAGCGGGTCGGCGCCGGCCTCGACCTGGGCCAGCTCGGCTCGGGCCGCCTCGGCCCGGACGAGCAGCTCTTCGGTCGTCGGCGCATCGAAGCGCCGCCGCGCGTCGGCCAGCCGCTCGAGCTCCTCCTCGACCGCCTCCAGCCGTCCCGGCTCGGCTTCGAGCGAAGCGAGGTACGCGCGGAGCGTCGAGGCCCCCTCGCGGACGCGGATCTCCGCCTCGTCCAGCTCGGCCGCGACCTCGCCCAGCTCGGGTGCGATCGCGGCGACGGCCTGGAGCGCGCCGGCGGCTTCGGCCACCCGCTCAGCGGCTCCGGGCGAGCCCTCCCGCTCGGGGTCGAGCGCCTCGGCTGCGGCGGTCGCGGCTTCGGCGAGCTCCGTCACGTGTCGGAGCCGGCCGCGCTCGGTGAGGAGCCGGTCCTCGTCCTCCGCGGCCATCCCCTCGGTCCGCGCCACGAGCTCCCCGAGCTCCGCGAGTCGCTGCGCCCGGCCCGCAGCGGCGCCCGCCAGCTCATCGCGCCGACGGCGGGCTGCCACCAGCTCCCGCCAGGCCCGCTGGAGCTCCGCCCGGCGGCGAAGCTGCGCCTCGCCGACGAAGGCGTCGAGAACGTCGAGCTGGTGCGACGCCCGGGCGAGGCGACGCTGCTCGAACTGCCCGGACATGGCGAGAAGGCGCTCGACGAGCGCCGCCAGGTCCTCCCGGGGGACGGCACGGCCCCAGGCGTACGCGCGCGTGCGCCCGTCGGCGAAGACCCGCCGGGCCGCCACCAGGCCCTCCTCCCCGGCTGGCCGCAGCTCGGCGACCGCCTCCAGCTCGGGCTCGTCGAGCAGGCCATCCGGGAGGTCGAGCTCGGCCTCGACGTACGCCTCCTCCGCCCCCGGGCCGAGGTAGGCGGCGTCCCCGGGCGCGCCGAGCAGCAGCCCGAGCGCCTGCGCGAGAATCGTCTTGCCGGCTCCGGTCTCGCCCGTGACGGCGTTCAGCCCCGGCGCGAAGGCGAGGTCGGCCTCGCGGATGAGGACGAAGCTCTCGATGCGCAGGCGGCGGAGCACTACGGGAACACGTCGTGATAGCGGGAGAAGAACGTCACCTCGGGGAGAACGGCCAGACGGCAGTTCTCCGGGCCGAGGGCGACCGCAAGCTCCTCTCCCCGTCCGAGCTCGCCGACGGCGTGGCCGTCCACGAGCACGGTCACCGGGAGCTCCTTCGAGCGGTTGGCGATCCGCAGGTCGAGCCCGCGCGGGACGACGAGCGCCCGCGCGCGCAGGGAGTGCGGCGCCACGAAGGTCATCGCCATCGCGTCGAGGCCCCACATGAGGACGGGCCCGCCGTTCGAGAGGTTGTAGGCAGTCGAGCCCGACGGCGTGCAGCAGATCATCCCGTCGCATGGCTGGTCGCCGAGGTCCTCGCCGGCCACCTGCCAGCCGAGCTCGACCATGCGACCCGGCCGCGAGCTGGTGACGACGACGTCGTTGACCGCCGGATGGGTCTCGGCGCCGAAGCGGGCTTCAAGGGTGCAAAGGTCGACGACGCGGAGCTCGCCGGCCAGCGCCCGCGCCAGCGCCGGCTCCAGCTCCGAGCCGTCTGCGGTCGTGAGGAAGCCGACGCGGCCGAAGTTGATCCCGAGCACGGGCGTCCCCGTGCCGAGCGTCGCGCGGAGGGCGCGCAGCATCGTCCCGTCGCCGCCGAGCACGACCAGGAGGTCGAGCCCGTCGTCGCCCGGCTCGACGACGTCCACGCCGGCCGCATCGGCGGCCTCCTCGACCCGGCCTCGCGCAGCGGCCACGATCTCGGGCCGACCGGTCGTCCCCAGGACGGCGATCCGGCGAACGGTCTCGGTCACCGAGCTGCCGCCGCGTCCGCGAGCAGGACGAAGAACTCCCGGTTGCCCTTGGGGCCGAGGAGCGGCGACGGCTCCGCGCCAATCGCCCGTGCCCCCCACTCCGGCGCGCGCGCCAGCACCTCGTCGACGACGCGCCGGTGCACCTCCGGGTCGCGCACGACCCCGCCCTTGCCGACCTCGGCGGGACCCGCCTCGAACTGCGGCTTCACGAGGACGACCGCCCGCCACGCGGGCGCAGCGCAGACGAGCGCGGGCGGAAGCGCCTTGGCGAGGCCGATGAAGGAGACGTCGCAGACGACGAGGCTCGGCCGGTAGGGCAAGTCCTCGCGGCGCAGGTTCCGCACGTTCGTCCGCTCGAGCACGGTCACGCGGGGATCCTCGCGCAGCTTCGGGTGGAGCTGGCCGTAGCCGACGTCGAGCGCGATCACGCGTGCGGCGCCGGCCTGCAGGAGGCAGTCGGTGAAGCCGCCGGTCGAGGCCCCGACGTCGAGACAGTCTTCGCCGGCGACGTCCAGGCCGAAAACCTCGAGCGCGGCAGCGAGCTTCTCGCCGCCGCGCGAGACGAACCGGGCACCGGCGGCGACGTCGAGCTCCGCGTCCTCCGCGACCTGCTCACCGGCCTTCGAGTGCCCCCTGACTCGCCCGGCGAGCACGAGTGCCTGCGCCTGCGAGCGGCTCTCGGCGAGCCCGCGCTCGACCAGCAGCACATCCAGGCGCTTCTTCGTGCTCATGGCGAGAGCGTACCCCGTCAATCAGTGGACGAACTGTCGTGAATCAGGGCGCGGAGAAGCGTCACGGGCAGGCTCATCCCGGCGTGAGCGTCGTCTCGATCGTCGTCCACCGCGCCTTCGCCAGGCCTCGCCGGAGCTCGCGCTCGTCCGGGTAGACCTCCGTGAGCAGCCGCCCCTCGCAGACGAGCGTCACCTCGTCCTCGCGGAAGGGCCAGGGCGCCACGGTCACGCGGGTGTGGTCGCCGTCGGGTGCCACGAGCGTGTGGCCGCCGGCGCTCTTCTCCACGCTGACGCCGTGGATGATCGCCAGGGAGAGCCCGTCCCACGCGAACACGAGCTCACGGTTCTGCTCGACCGCGTCGGGCGCGACGTGAGGCCCGTACCGCGGGTCGCCGCGGAGCGAGTCGAGCACGCGGGCCTGGAAATCGCGCTCGCGCTCGAGGTAGTCGGCGAGGGCGCGCTGCACGTCATCACCGCCGCCGGGTGGGAAGCGCTCGACGAGCAAGGTCCCGTGCAGCGAGACGAGCAGCGCCGCGTAGCGGGACTGCGGGAGCAGGAGCGCGGCCGCACCGGACCACAGCTCGAGACGCCGCAGGCGCGGGAGCGCCGAGAAGGTGTACGGCAGCCCCGTCTCCGGGTCCCGCTCCGGGCTCCGCTCCCAGGGGATCCACGCAATGTCGTGCTGGTCGGCCGCGAGGCAGACCTCCTCGTACGGCGCGAACGGGTGGGCCCAGGCGCGCGCGATCTGACCCGAGACCCAGGCGTGGGCGGGCTGTCCGACGACGATCGTCCCCTGTTCGCTCGACCGGTGGAGCATCTAGTTTCGACGGTCGCGGATCGTCTCGACCAGCTCGGCGAGCACGGTCGTGTCGGCGGGGAGGCTCTCGAGGCGCTCGTTGACGCGTACCCGGGCCACGTCAGCCAGCTCGCGGGCGCGCTCGAGGCCGTGGAGCGAGACGTACGTGACCTTGCCGGCGGCCTCGTCCTTGCCGGGAGTCTTCCCCAGTTCCTCGGCGGTCCCGGTCGCGTCGAGGATGTCGTCGACGATCTGGAAGAGCACGCCGAGCTCGTCGCCGAAGGCGCGCCACGGAGCCCGCTCCTCGTCCGAGAGGCCGACGACGGCGGTGGCGGTCGTGACGCCGGCGCGCAGCAGCCGACCGGTCTTGAGCGCGTGGAGCCGCCGCAGCCCGTCCCCGTCGAGCCCACCGTCGATGGTGACGTCGAGATACTGTCCGCCGATCATGCCGAGCGTCGCCTCGGCGAGCTCGCGCGCGACGGCGGGCGACGGGTAGCGCAGCGCGAGCCGGAACGCCTCGGCCAGGAGCGCGTCCCCGGCGAGGATGGCGACGTCCTCCCCGAAGCGGACGTGGGCGCTGGGCTGGCCCCGGCGGAGGTCGTCGTCGTCGAGCGCGGGCAGGTCGTCGTGCACGAGGCTGAAGGTGTGGACGAGCTCGAGCGAGCAGCCGGCCGGCAGGAGCTCGACCGGATCGCGGCCCAGCGCCTCGCCCGTCGCCAGGCACAGCACCGGGCGGATGCGCTTGCCCCCGCCGAGCAGCGAGTAGCGCAACGCCTCTTCCAGCCTTCCCAGCTCCTCGGCGAAAGGCAGCTCCGCGAGGAATGCCTCCGCCAGCTCGCGCAGGTCGTCAGGCCGACGCATCCGCCTCCCTGCGCGCATGGTCCACCTCGGTCTGCACCTCCTTCGCCAGGTCGGCGAGCTCCTGGAGGATCTTGACCGCGCGCTCGGGGTCGTCCGCCGTCTCCAGCTCCGCTCGCGCCGCCTCGACCTTCTCGAGGAGCTCCTGGAGCCGCGCGACGGAGTCGGGCTGCTCGGTGCTCACGTCTGCTGCGCCTCCCTAGCCACCCTGCCGAGGATCCCGTTCACGAGGCGGCCGGCGTCCTCGCTCGCGTACCGCTTGGCGAGCGAGACGGCCTCGTCGATCGCCACCTCGACCGGAACGTCGCCGCGTTCGAGCTCGTAGAGGCCGAGGCGGACGACGTTCCGCTCGACCACGCCCAGCCGGTCGGCCGGCCACTCGTCGGAAGCGGCCGTGATGCGGGCGTCGAGCTCCTCGGCCTGCGCCGCGACGCCCTCGGCGAGCTCGAGCGCGAAGGGGTCGACCTCGCCGTCGTGCAGGCTCACGAGCGGCTGCGCGGTGAGATCCCACTGGTACAGGAGCTCGAGCGCCGTGCGACGCGCGGCGCGGCGGCTGCTCATGCCGCCTCCCCACGGAGCGAGGGGAGGGTCGGGCCGGCCTCCGCGATGAACCCGGTCGTGTACGTCCCGCTCGTGAACGGCTCGCTCTCCAGGATGTCGATCGCCAGCTCTTGCGTCGTGGGCACTCCCTCGAGCTCGAATTCTGTCAGCGCCCGCCGCGCCCGGCGGACCGCGGCCGGCCGGTCCTCGGCCCAGACGAGCACCTTGGCGACGAGGGAGTCGTACCACGGCGGGATCGTGTAGCCGTCGACGACGTGGGTGTCGACGCGAACGCCCGGCCCGAGCGGCGGCCGGAAGCGCGTGACGACACCGGGCGCGGGCAGGAAGTCGCGCGCCGGGTCCTCGGCGTTGATACGGAGCTCGATGGAGTGGCCGCGCAGCTCGGCCCGCCCCGTCTGCGGAAGGCCCTCGCCGGCGGCGATGCGGAACTGGGACTGCGCGAGGTCGATCCCGGTGATCAGCTCGGTCACGGGATGCTCGACCTGAAGCCTGGTGTTCATCTCGATGAAGTAGAACCGCCCGTCCGCGTCGAGCAGGAACTCGATCGTCCCTGCGCCGCGGTAGCGGAGCGCCTCGGTCGCCCGACGGGCGGCCTCCTCCATCTCTGCACGAAGCTCCGGCGAGACCGCCGGCGACGGCCCTTCCTCGACCAGCTTCTGGTGCCTGCGCTGGATGGAGCAGTCGCGTTCGCCGAGCGTCAGAACGCCGCCTTCACCGTCGCCGAGCACCTGGATCTCGACGTGGCGCGCGTCGACAAGGGCGCGCTCGACGTAGAGCGAGCCGTCGCCGAACGCGGCCTCAGCCTCGGACGAAGCCGTCCCGAACGCGCTCTCGAGCTCCTCGGGGCCGGCCACCAGCCGCATGCCACGGCCCCCACCTCCCGCGGAAGCTTTCAACAGGAGCGGGAAGCCGACTTCGGCCGCGAGCGCACGCGCCTGCTCGAGGGTGGCGGCCCCGTTGGAGCCGGGGACGAGCGGAAGCCCCGCCTCGGCGGCGGATCGCTTCGCGCGCACCTTGTCGCCCATCGCCTCGATCGACTCGGGCCGCGGCCCGACGAAGACGAGGTCGTTGTCCTCGCACGCGGCCGCGAACTCGGCCTTCTCCGCCAGGAACCCCCAGCCGGGGTGGACCGCCTCGCAGCCGGTGGTCGTTCCGGCGGCGACGAGCGACGGGATGTTGAGGTAGCTCTCGGCGGCGGGCGGCGGCCCGATGTGGACGGCCTCGTCGGCGAGCCGCACGTGCAGCGAGTCGCGGTCGGCGGTCGAATACACCGCGACCGCCTCGATCCCGAGCTCGTGGCAGGCCCTGACGAGGCGCACTGCCACCTCGCCGCGGTTGGCGATCAGGACGCGGCTGAACACCGGCCGCTCGCTCTCGTCACGATCCCGCGCGGCTTTCGGCATAGCCCGCGCGCCACGTGCGCGGTTTTCACCGTTACGCTAGGAAGCGGGTGGTGGGAGAGGGGTGCCCCTAGTAGATAGGGGACGCGGGACGCCACTAGAGCGCGTCGAGCGGCCGGCCGTTCAGCGGCTCGAGCTCGAAGAGAAGGTCGCCGTACTGCACCGGGGCGGCGTTCTCGACGCACACGCGGCGGACGATGCCCTCGGAGTCGGCCTTCACCTCGTTCATCAGCTTCATCGCCTCGAGGATGCAGAGCGTCTGCCCGGACTCGACCGTGTCCCCCTCCTCGACGAACGGCGCCGCCCCCGGCTGCGGGGCGCGGTAGAACGTGCCGACCATGGGCGACTCGACGCGGATGACGTCGTTCTGCGGCGGCTCGGTCGCGCCGCCCGGCTCCTCGTGCACGGGCGCGGTCGGAACGGGCCCCGACCCGCCGGAGACGTCGGCCCGCTCGTCCGTGCGGCGGACCGTGACGCGCATCTCCCCCTCCTCGATCGTCACCTCGCCGATGCCCGACTCCTGGACGACCCGGATGATCTCTCGTAGCCGCTCGGCCTCCCCGGGGGCGAGCCCCGCCGTCTCGGCCTCGTCGCGACGGCCGCGGGAGCGAACCGACCGGAGCAGCGGCTCCGCATCGTCGCCGTAGAGGGCGAGCAGGAGCAGCTCCTCCTCGCTCGCGGCCAGCCCCTCGGCATCCTCGCGGAGCTCTTCCAGCGCCTCCGGCGGCTCGTCCGCCCGCTCGATGCCGTCCCCGAGCAGCTCGATGGCCCGCCGCACCGTGGCGTCGACCTCAGCCGGAGGGGTGCCGTACCGCCCCTCCGCCAGGTCGCGCAGCTCGTCGACGACGAATCGCCAGCGCTGGGCGGAGAGGACGTGGAGAAGCGCCTGCGATCCGATCACCTGACCGATCGGCGAGGCGAGTGGCGGCCAGCCGCACTCGCCGCGGATTCGCGTCAGCTCCTCGAGCACCTCGTCCAGCCGATCCTCCGAGCCGTGCTCGCGAAGCCGCACGTCGAGCTCCGCCACGAGCCCGGCGGGAAGGGTGTACTCGGCGGCGCGCACGGCGACGCGCGGGGAGAGCGGCGGCACCGGCTCGTCGCCGAGCGCCTCGTCGACCAGCTCGGACCCGCGCCACAGGACCTGGAGGTCGACGCCGGTGTCGAGACCGACGCCCGCGAGCGACTTCGTCAGCGCCTCGGCCGAGACCCGGTGGAGCGCGAGCGCGATCGGATAGAGCGCCACGGCGATCCGCTCGGCACCCGCGCGGACGGCCTCGATGGCCGCGGCCAGTCCGACGCCCCCGGCGCCCTGGCAGTGGAGCCCGACCGGGAGCCCGCTTGCCTCGCCCACGCGCTCGACCAGCTCCCGCGCCTGCGCGGGGTCGAGCGAGCTGGCCGGGTCGTGGATCAGGACGCGCGCTGCGCCCAGCTCGACCAGGCGGTGGGCGCGCTCGAGCAGCACCTCGGTCTCGCCGGTCGGGCCGGGGCTGTGGACGAGCCCGACCGAGAGCTCCTTGCCGGCATCGCGGATCGCGTCCGCGGCCTCCCGCAGGTTCGCCAGGTCGTTCAGGGGGTCGTGCAGGCGGAAGACGTCGATGCCGCTTCCCGCCGCGCTGGCGACGAACCGGCGCACGAGATCGCCCGAGACCGGCCGCGAGCCGACGAGGAACCGCCCGCGCAGCGCCATCCCGAGCGGCGTCGAGCAACGCGCGCGGATCGACCGGATCCGCTCCCACGGGCTCTCGACGCCGCGCCGCACTGCCGCGTCGAAGCAGCCGCCCCCGGAGACCTCGAGGCAGGCGAACCCGGCCTTGTCCAGCTCGGCCGCGAGCTCGTAGAGCCCCGCCGCCGAGACGCGGCCCGCGAGCGGCTCCTGCGAGAGGAGGCGGATCGTCGTGTCGACGAGCTGGGGCATCGCCTAGCGCTCCCCCAGCGTGATGTTGCTGTGCCTGTGCGTGTGTCGCCTGGGAGGGCACTGCTATGCCCGCGAGATGTAGCGGCGCTCGCGGGTGTCGACCTTGATGCGGTCGCCGATGTTGACGAAGAGCGGAACCTGCACGACGGCCCCCGTCTCCAGGGTCGCCGGCTTGGTCACGTTCGAGACCGTGTCGCCCCGGACGCCCGGCTCGGTCTCGCTGACCGCGAGCTCCACCGACGCGGGTAGCTGCACGCCAGCCGGGCTCCCGTCGACGACGAGAAGCTGCACAGAGGAGGACGGCTGCAGGAAGTCGAGCTCCTCCGCGACGTCGCCGCGCGGGAGCGTGAGCTGCTCGTACGTCTCCTCGTCCATGAAGATGACGTCGTCGCCGGCGTCGTAGAGGTACTGCACGTTCTTCGTCTCCGTGCGGATCCGCGGCATCTTCTCGCCCGCGCGGAACGTCTTGTCGACGACGGCGCCGGTGCCGACGCTCTTCAGCTTCGTCCGGACGAAGGCGCCGCCCTTGCCGGGCTTCACGTGCTGGAACTCGACGATACGCCAGATCTGGCCGTCGACCTCGACGTGCATTCCGTTCTTGAACTGGTTGGTGGAAACCGTCTCGGCCACGGCGGGGGATTCTAGTCGAGGGTCAGTAGGTCTTTGGTGAAGCCGGTCAGGACCTCGGGGCCGCTCTGGCCCACGACGACGAGGTCCTCGATCCGCACGCCGCCCTTGCCCGCCAGGTACACACCCGGTTCCACGGTGACGACGTTGCGCTCGGCGAGCGTGTCCGGCGAGGTCGGGCGCAGCACCGGCTGCTCGTGCACCTCGAGGCCGACCCCGTGGCCGAGGCCGTGCAGGACCGGGGCGAGCCCGGACTCCTCGATCCGGGTGCGCGCGATCCCGTCGAGGTCGGAGGCGGAGGCGCCGGAGCGCACGGCCGCGAGCGAGGTCTCCTGGGCGGCCCGGCACAGCGCGTAGGCGCGCTGGAGCTCCTCGGGCAGGGGGCCCGTCGCGAAGGTTCGCGTGCAGTCGGAGCAGTACCCGCCGACCTCGGCGCCGGCGTCGACGATCACGGTCTCGCCCACGCCGATCCGCCGGCTGCCGGGACTGTGGTGCGGGAGGGCCGAGTTCGGGCCGGAGGCGACGATCACCGGGAACGCCGTGCCCTCTGCGCCCTCCTCGCGCAGCGTCTGCTCGAACCACCACGCGACCTCCGCCTCGGAGCGGCCGACGAGCGACTCCCTCACAAGCCGCTCGTACACGGCATCGGTGACGCGCGCCGCCCGGCGGATCGCCTCGAGCTCGCCCTCCTCCTTGACCGCGCGGAGCCGCGCGACGACCTCGGTCGTGGGCAGGAGCGCGGCCCCTCCGCTCTGCAGAGCCTGGTGCCCGGCGACGGTCACGTGGTCGGCTTCGAAGGCGACCGGTGCCTCGGCGAACTCGTCGAGGCGGTCGCCGAGCCAGCTGAGCAGGTCGCGGTCGGCCTGGACGACCTCGACGCCCTCGAGCGCCGCGGCGGACTCCACGTACCGGCCGTCGGTGGCGACGACCAGGCGGTCGGGGCCGACGGCCAGCGCGGCGTTCGAGCTCTCGAAGCCCGTGAGGTAGCGGACGTTGACCGGCCGCGTGACGAGGAAGCTGCCGGCCCCGAGCTCCGGCAGGGTGGCGCGGAGGCGCGCGATCCGATCGCTCATACCTGCTCCTTGAGGTAGGCGAGCGCTTCGCGGTAGCCGTCAGGGCCCTTCCCGATGATCCGGTGGGAAACAACGTCCGCGACGACCGAGTTCCGGCGCCACTCCTCACGCTCTTCGATGTTCGAGAGATGCACCTCCACCACCGGCACGGAGCAGAGCTCGAGCGCGTCGCGAATGGCGTAGCTGTAGTGCGACCAGGCCCCCGGGTTGACGATCAGCCCCTCGGCCCAGCCGCGCGCGTCGTGACACCACTCGACGTACTGGCCCTCGTGGTTGGTCTGGAAGCAGCGGGCCGTGAACCCGAGCTCGCGTGCCCAGCCGTAGATGCGGGTCTCGAGCTCGCCGAGGCCGAGGCCGCCGTAGAGCTCCGGGTCGCGGTCGCCGAGGAAGTCGAGATTGACCCCGTTCAGGACGGCGACCTGCACGCGGCGAGTCTACTGCCGGCCGTCGCCCGGGAGGTTCGGCAGGCTGAGAGCGCGGTGCCGAGGGCCGCCACGGCTCCCGGCCACCACGCTCTCGTCGAGACCACCCTGTCGAATGTGACGGCTGAGGTGCCCGCCGGTTAGCGGGCGAGCGCGGCGAGCGCGGCGCGGGCGTCGGCGTCCGCGACCGTGGTCATGACGGGCTTTCCCGGCTCGTCGAGCAGGACGAAGACGCCCTCGCCCTTCTTGTCTCGCTTGAGCGCCGCCCACGCGACGTCGAGGTCGATCTCCACCGGCTCCGGGCGCAGGATCTCCTTGACCGCGTCGGTCGGCTGCCCGGAGAGCCGCAGCGCCGCGAGCAGCCCGAGCGCGACGGCCTGGCCGTGGGAGACGCGATAGCCGGACCCGGCTTCCAGCGCGTGCGCGAAGGTGTGCCCGAGGTTCAGCCAGGCGCGCCGGCCCTCGGTTTCGTACGGATCGGAGAGGACGACGCCGGCCTTGTACGCGGCGCACGCAGCGATCATCTCCTCCTCCGGAAGCTCCCAGACCTCGCGGCCCGCGAGCAGGCCGGTCTTGACCACCTCGGCCATGCCGGCCCGGCGCTCGTGCTCCGGAAGGGTCGTGAGGAGGTCGGGATCGATAAGGACTGCTTCCGGGAAGTGGAACGCCCCCGCCAGGTTCTTCCCGTCCGCGGTGTTGATCCCCGTCTTGCCGCCGATGGCCGCGTCCACCTGGCCGGTGAGCGTCGTCGGGACGGCGATCCACGGGATCCCGCGCAGGTAGCTGGCGGCGACGAAGCCCGCGACGTCGGTTGTCGAGCCGCCGCCGAAGGCGACGATCGTCCCGTCGCGGCCGAGCGCCAGCTCGGCCCACAGCCGCTCGACGACGGCGAGCGTCTTGGCCGCCTCCCCGGCGGGCAGGCGATGAACCGGCCCGCCGGCAGGCGCCGGGTGGAGCTCGAGGACGCGCTCGTCGCCCAGGATCGCGGCCGGCCCGGCCGTCGCAGCGCGGCCGCCGAGCACGACCCCGAGGCCGGCCAGGAGAACGCCGTCGGCGTCGCGGGCCACCGCGTCAGCAGCCTCCGCATATGCCTGCTGGCGCGTCGCGTAGAGCTTGCGGAAGTCGTTCTCCCGCCGGGCGAGCGGTCGGTCGGAGCCCCGCACGCGCCCCCACGCGGTCTCCACGTCGACGTCCAGGAAGACCGTGAACGCCCGGGCCCCGAGCCGTTCGCGGTTCAGCGGCGAAAGGACCGTGCCGCCGCCGAGCGCGATCACCGCGTCCGGCCCGGCCAGCGCCTCGGCCAGGATGCCCTCTTCGAGCCGCCTGAACTCGGGCTCGCCGCGCTCGAACAGCTCGGGAATGGGCCCGTGCCGCCGCTCGATCAGCCGGTCGAGGTCCACGAACGGCCGGGCGGTCAGCTCGGCGACGCGCGCCCCGGCCGTGGACTTGCCGGCGCCCATGAAGCCGGCGAGCGCGAGGTGCCGCGCTAGCGCGCCGACCAGGGGATCCGCTCCACGTACGCGCGCCAGGCGGCGACGAAGTCCGCGAGCGCGTCGCCGCCGAACTTCTCCTTCGCGGCGCGCGCCAGCTCAAAGGCGACGCAGGCCTCGGCGACCACGGCGAGCGCCTCGACGGCGGCGACGTCGGAGCGCTCGACGAGCGCGTTCGCGGCCTCGCCGGTCTCGAGATCGGCCGAGCGGAGCGGCTTCATCAGCGTCGGCAGCGGCTTCATGGCCGCGCGGACGACGATGTCCTCGCCGTTCGAGATCCCCGCCTCGATCCCGCCTGCGCGGTTCGTCTCGCGGTGATACCCCTGGGCGTCGCGGAGGATCTCGTCGTGGGCGGCCGAGCCGCGGAGCGCCGCGAGCCCGAAGCCCTCGCCGATCTCCACGCCCTTCACCGCCTGCGTGCCCATGAGCGTCCAGGCGAGGCGCGCGTCGAGCCGCTCCTCCTTCGTCGCGTAGGAGCCGAGCCCGGGCGGGACGCCGCGCGCGCGCACCTCGACCACCCCGCCGACAGTGTCGCGGTCGGCCCGCGCGAGGTCGATCTTCTCCTCCAGCTCCTCGGTGGCGACGCTGCTCTCGACCTCGACGTCGATCTCGCGCAGGAGCGCCTTTGCCGCTCCGCCCGCAGCGACGATCGCCGCAGTGTGCCGGGCGCTCGCGCGCTCGAGCGCGTTGCGAACGTCGTCGTGCCCGTACTTCATGACCCCCGCGAGGTCGGCGTGGCCCGGCCGCGGCAGGGTCACCGCGTCCTTGCCCTTGCCGGACGGCTCGCCCTCGGGCGGCCAGGGGCTCATCCCCCACGTCCAGTTCTTGTGGTCGCGGTTCCTGACGACGAGCGCGAGCGGCGTCCCGAGCGTTCGCCCGTGCCGCAGGCCCGCGAGCACTTCCACCTCGTCGGTCTCGATCTGCTGTCGCGGCGAGCGTCCGTACCCCTGCTGGCGCCGCCGCAGGTCGCCCTCGATCCGCTCCCGCTCCAGCAGCAGCCCGGCCGGCAGCCCGGTGACGATGGCGACCAGCCCCGGGCCGTGCGACTCCCCCGCGGTGGTGAGCGTGAGCGTCATGCGGGAAGACTACGAACTGCGCGCTCCATAACCTCTTTCGACGCCGGCATCCCTGTCCAGCGCTCGAAGGAGAGGGCGCCTTGCGCGACGAGGACGTCCAGGCCGTCCACGACTCGCCGGCAGCCGGCCGTGCGCGCCGCGGCCACGAGCGCCGTGTCGCCGCCGCCGGGGCGATAGCCAAGGTCGACGACCTGGTCGACACCGCCGAGCTCCACGAGCGGGTCGTCGAGCACCGGGGTCGCATTGAGGACGAGGTCGGCGTCGCCGGCGGTCGGCGGCCAGGCCTCGTCGGCCTCGACCGCGCGCCCCGGCGCGAGGGTGCGCAGGCGCGCGGCGAGCGCGTGCGCGCGCTCGGGCGAACGGGCCGCGACCCGGAGCGACGCACAGCCCGCGTCGACGAGCGCGGTCGCGACGGCCTGGGCCGCGCCGCCGGCGCCCAGGACGAGCGCCCGCGCTCCCTCGGCTTCGACCGCATCGGTGACCGCCCGCCCGTCCGTCGACGAGCCCTGCACGCGGCCGTCGCGGATGACGAGGGTGTTCACCGAGCCCGCCCGCTCGGCCACCTCGTCGAGCTCGTCGCAATACGCGAGCACGCCGGTCTTGTGCGGGATCGTGACGTTGGCCCCGGCGAAGCCGAGCGCGACGAGCCCGGCCACGGCCTCTTCCAGCCGCTCGGGCTCGACCCCCAGCGCGACGTAGGCCCAGTCGAGCCCGGCCGCGGCGAACGCGGCGTTCTGCATCGGAGGCGAGAGCGAGTCCCTGAGCGGATGGCGGAGGAGGCCGACGAGCGTCGTCGTGCCGCTCAGAGCTCTCAACACCGGGTCCCGGCGCGGGTGTATTCGTTGAACTTCGCCAGGCTGGCCGTGAAGAAGTGGCTCTTGCAGTCCGCCTTGCGCACGAAGTAGAGGAAGTCGACCACGGCCGGATGGGCTGCCGCCTGGAGCGCCGCGAGGCCCGGGTTCGAGATCGGCGTCGGCGGCAGGCCGATGCGCTTGCGCGAGTTGTACGGGTGGTCGGCGTCGAGCTGGCTCTGCAGGATCGCCTGCGTCGGCGGGATGTCGTAGCCGTAGCGGATGGTCGCGTCGATCCCGAGAGGCATGCTCTCGCGGAGCCGGTTGTAGATCACCCCCGCGACGATGGCGCGCTCGCGCGGGACCTGCACCTCTTTCTCGACCATCGAAGCGATGATGAGCACGTCGTACGGCGTCAGCTTCTTCGAGCGCGCGTACTTCATGTCCACCTCCGACCACGCGCGCCCGAACGCCTCGAGCTGGTCGGCGACGAGCTGCTGCGAGGTCGTGTCCTCGGTGAAGTCGTAGGTCGCCGGAAAGAGGAAGCCCTCGAGGTTCGGCGGGTCGGCGTTCTTGAACCCGGCCGGGAGCGTCTTCACGTTCTCCGTGGCCCGGAGATACTGCCGCGGGACGAGAGACGTCGTGATCCCGCGCTCTTCCAGCGCGATCTCGTTCACCGCGGCGATACGGCCCGCCATCTCCTTCCGCGTGAACCCCTCCGGAAAGACGATGCGGAGGATCGGCTTCGCCGGGGTGGTGTCGACCGCGCCGGTCTCGGACTCGCTGGCCGCCGAGCTGCCGCCGCTGCCGACGCCGACGCCGAACGCCGCCCACGCGATCGCCGCGACGAGGCCGAACCCGACGATGACACCAAAGAGCGCGCCGATCCTGTTGCCGCGGCGCCGCCTCCGGTAGTCCGTCCTCACGCGGGGCGGGCGCTCGTCTTCCACTGCAGGTAGCTCGTGAGCAGGTGCGCGGCCGCGACGGCGTCCTCGGCCGCGCGGGTCTCCCCCGCCTGGCGCGCGAGGGCCGTCGTGAAGCGCTCGTCGAAGCTCTCGACCGGGAGATCCGTGGACTCGCGCAGGCGGTCGACGAAGCGCTCGGTCTCCTGCGCCTGTTGGCCCCGCTCGCCGCGCAGCGTCACGGGGAGGCCCACGACGATCCGCTCGACGCCCTCGCGCCGGGCGAGCTCGACGACGCGGGCGAGACCGGCGTCCGTGTCCGCCCGCTTGACGACGTCGAGGGGCCTGGCGACGGTGCCGGTGGGGTCGGAGACGGCAACGCCGGTCCGGGCGGAGCCGTAGTCGAGAGCGAGCACCTTCACCGCAGAGCGATTGTACGGATCAGGTCAGCGCATCCAGGAGGACACGCTCGGCTTCCGCCAGCGCGTCGCCGAGCTTTTCGGGCTCCTTGCCGCCCGCCCGCGCCATCGTCGGCCGGCCGCCGCCGCCGCCGCCGACGAGCGCTGCCGCCTGCCTCACGACCTGAACGGCGTCGAGCCCGCGCTCCTCCAGCGAGCGGTCGAGGCTGACCACCAGGTGGACGCGCCCGTCCTCCCGCGTGCCGAGGACGACCGCGGCGGGCGCGTGCTTCTGCCGGAGCGAGTCGGAGAGCTCGAGGAGCGCCTCCGGCGTCGACTGGGAGACCTCCATGACGATCACCTCGACGTCGCCGGCCTTGCTGCGCCGCTCGTCGACGACCTCCGGGCCGGCCGCGGCCTGCGGCGACTGCTTCGCCTCCTTGCGGGCGCGCGCCAGCTCGGCCCGGAGCTCGTCCGCCTCGTGGGCGCGCGCGTGCAGGAGCGCGTACGCCTCGCCCGAGGTGACCGCCTCGATCCTGCGAACGCCGGACCCGACCGAGCCCTCGGAGAGAATGGCGAACGGCCCGATCTCCGCAGTCGTGCGGACGTGCGTCCCGCCGCAGAGCTCGCGCGAGAAGTCGTCCACCTCGATCACGCGCACCACGTCGCCGTACTTCTCGCCGAAGAGCATCATCGCGCCGAGGCTCCGGGCCTCCTCGATCGGGGTCAGGAAGGCGCGCACCGACCGATTTGCGAAGACCGCTTCGTTGACGATCTCCTCGACGCGGCCGCGCTCCTCTGCGGTCAGCGCCTGTGGGTGCGTGAAGTCGAAGCGGAGCTTGTCCGGCCGCACGGCCGAGCCCGCCTGGCGCACGTGGTCGCCGAGCACGCTCTGGAGGGCCCTGTGTAGGAGATGGGTCGCCGTATGGTTCGTCGTCGTCGGAAACCGGACCTTCCAGGGCACGACTGCGCGCACACGGTCGCCGGCGGCGAAGCCCTCGCCCTCGAAGAGGAGCGCCTGGTCCTCGCCGAAGCGGTACGCAAGCACCAGCTCTGCGCGCGCCCCGTCCTGCTCGATCCAGCCCTGGTCGCTGACCTGGCCGCCGCCCTCGGGGTAGAAGGGAGATTCGCGCAGCTTGGCGAGGAAGAGCCCGTCCTCGAGCTCCTCGAACGCACCGATCTGCGTGAGGACGTCGAGCTTCTCGTAGCCGACGAACTCGGTCTCGAAGCCCGCGGCGCGGGCGAACTCGGCCGCGCGTTCCACGCCGGCTCCTCCCGCTGCGCGGCCCCGCGAGACCTCGCGGTGCTCCGCCATGAGCCGCCGGAACTCGTCGAAGTCGATGCTGAGCCCACGCTCCCGCGCGAGCTCGGCTGTGATCTCGACCGGGAAGCCGTAGGTCGCCTGGAGCGCGAAGGCGTCCTCGCCGCTGACGGCGCCCTTGGCGGCCGCCTCGTCGAAGAGCTTCAGCCCGCGGGCGAGCGTCTCGCCGAACTTCTCCTCCTCGGCCGCGAGCACCCGGCCGATTGCCTCCCGCTCCTCGGCAAGCTCGGGATAGACCTCGCCCATCTGCTCGACGACGACGTCCGCGAGCCGCGGCAGGAACCCATCGAGCCCGACGTCGCGCCCGTGCACGACGGCACGGCGGACGACCCGCCGGAGCACGTAGCCGCGGCCCTCGTTCGACGGCGTCACACCGTCGGCGACGAGGAAGGTCATGCCGCGGCCGTGGTCGGCGAGCACCCGGTGGGCCTTGGTCGCGGTGGGGTCAGCATCCCAAGCGACCCCGCTCTCCGCCTCGATCCAGGCCATGATCGCCTGGTAGCCGTCCGTCTCGTAGACCGAGCGGACGCCCTGCATGATCGCGGCCAGCCGCTCGACCCCCATGCCGGTATCGACGTTCTGCGTGGGGAGAGGCGTCAGCGTTCGGTCCGTGTGCAGCTCGTACTCCATGAATACGAGATTCCAGAACTCCAGGAAGCGGTCGCAACGCGGACAGGCGGGCGCGCAGCCGGGGTCGCCGCAGCCGTGCTCCGGGCCCCAGTCGTAGTAGATCTCCGAGTCCGGGCCGCAAGGCCCTGGGCCTCCGACCGACCAGAAGTTCTCCGAGCTCGGCAGCCCCACGATCCGCTCGCGCGGCAGGCCGACCGCCTCCCAGAGCGCGATCGCCGTCTCGTCCTCGCCGAGCCCGAGCTCCGGGTCGCCGGCGTGCACCGTCGCCCAGATCCGGTCCCAATCGATCTGGAGGTGCTCCCGGATGAACTCGGTGGCGAGATCGATCGCGCCCTCCTTGAAGTACTGCCCGAACGAGAAGTTGCCCAGCATCTCGAAGAACGTCAGATGGTGGCCGTCGAGCCCGACCTCGTCGATGTCCGGCGTGCGGAAGCACTTCTGTGCCGTCGTGGTCAGCGGCGCCGGCGGCTGCTCCCGCCCGAGGAAGAACGGCATCTGCGGCTGCATCCCCGCCGAGGTGAGGAGGGTCGAGTGGTCGTCCGGGCGCGGGGTCAGCGGCCACGACGGCAGGCGCGTGTGGCCTTTCGACTCGAAGAACGCGAGGAATCCCTCGCGCAGCTCGGCGGACGTGCGCATGCCCCGATTCTAGGCGCCCGGGTGCGCTACCCGGCCGGGCGGCCGGCGCCGATCTCCTCGCGCACCTTCTCGAGCGCTCGGCGGATGAGGCGCGAGACGTGCATCTGCGAGATGCCGATGCGCGCAGCGATCTGCGACTGCGTGAGGCCCTCCCAGAAGCGCAAGTGAAGGATGCGCCGCTCGCGCTCGTCGAGAACGTCGAGGCCCGGCGCCAGGACGGCGCGGTCCTCGCTGACCTCGTACTCGTGCTCGAGCTCGCCCAGCGCCTCGAGCGGGTCGAGCTCACCGTCGTCGCCCGGGCCGGACGGCGCCGAGAGGGAGACCGTCGAGTACGCCTGGCCCGACTCGAGCGCCTCGAGCACTTCCTCCTCGGTGACTCCGGCGGCCTCGGCCAGCTCGGGGATCGTCGGCGAGCGCTCGAGCTCGACGGTGAGCCGCTCGAGGATCTGCGAGAGGCGGACGTTGAGCTCCTGGAGGCCGCGCGGGACGCGGATGGACCAGCCCTTGTCCCGGAAGTGCCGCTTGATCTCCCCGATGATGTTCGGCGTCGCATAGGTCGTGAGCTCGACGCCGCGGTCGACGTCGAAGCGGTCGATCGCCTTGATCAGCCCGATGGAGCCGACCTGGACGAGGTCCTCGAGCTGCTCGCCGCGGTTGGCGTAGCGGCGGGCGAGCGAGCGCACCAGCGGCAGGTACTGCTCGATCAGCTGCTGCCGTGCTTCGAGATCGCCGTCCTCGTGGTAGCGGCGCAGCAGCTCGCGGTCGCTCGCGCCCCCCGCCCCCGTCACACCGGCGCCCGGGTCTCCGGCCGGGTCAGAGGAACCCGCTTCTCCAGGCGGAGCAAATAGCCGGCGTCGCCTTCCTCGAGAGCGACCTCGTCGACGAGCGTCGAGAGAAGCCGCGAGAGCGAAATCGCGTCGTCCGGCCCGCGCTCCAGGTCCGCCCGAAGGACGGTCGGATCGAGTGGCCCGATCTCGAGCACGACCGACTCGGAGCCGACGACGAGGCGGACGGTGACCCGGTCCCCCTGCACGTAACCGCCGCGCTCGAGCACGCTCTCCAGGGCGAGCTGCAGATCCTCGAGGTGCTCGTAGGTCAGCTCGAGCCGGGCAGCGAGCCCGCCGACGACGAGCCGCGCGACGCCGTGGTACTCCTTGGCGTGCGGAAGCGAGAGCGTGATCGCGTCAGGGCCCAGCGCCCGCGCCACCTCCGCGCAGCTCGTCCGCGATCGCCTGCTCCTTGAGGCGCGCTGCCTCGCGGCCGGTTGCGAACGCATGGCTCGGGCTCTTGCGGACACGCAGCGAGGCGAAGCCGTGCGACACCCCCGAGGCGAGGCCCGCGACGAGCTGAACCGGCCGCGTGATCGCGAAGCTCACCGCGCGGACGGCCGTGTCCGCGCTGTCGGCCATGCTGACCGCGCTGTCCGTGACCACGTCTGCCTTGTCGAGCTGCGCGTTCACGCGCTGAAGCGTCCCACCGCTCTCGTTGATGACGGGGAGGACCTCGCGTTCGAGGCCTTCCAGGAGCGACGACACCCTCCCCACCGTCCCGCCGAGCCTGATGAGGAAGTAGGTCAGCCCGATTGCGACCAGCACGAAGAAGATGCTGAGCGCGATCCAGAGTGCGTCGATCGCTTCGAAGGCGAGCGGCATCGGCGGCAGTCTACTCAGACGGCCGCGGAGATCAGGCCCGCACCGACGACCGCGTCGTCCTCGTAGAGCACGGCGACCTGCCCCGGAGCGACGCCGTACGCAGGCTCCTCCAGGGAGAGGCGAAAGCCCCGGCGAGACGCCTCGACGCGGGCCGGCGCCGCAGGGGAGCGGTAGCGAAGCTTCGCCTGGACGCGCTCGACCGGCACGAACAGCTGTCCGGCGCCGACGGCGACCGACGTCCGGGCGAGCGCCTCGCGCGGACCGACGACGACCGTGTTCGTCGCCGCGCGCGTCTCGACCGCGTAGAGCGGAACGTCGGCGGAGACACCCAGCCCCTTCCGCTGCCCGGGCGTGAAGCGCCAGAACCCGGCATGGCGGCCCAGCTCGCGGCCGGAGCCGTCCACGATCGGCCCTTCTCCCGCCACGACGCCGTGACGGGCGAGGAACTCCCGATAGTCGCCGCCGGCGAGGAAGCAGGCCTCCTGGCTCTCGGCGCGCGCGGCAGCCTCGAGTCCGGCGGCCCGCGCGCGGGCGCGGGTCTCGTCCTTGGTCCACTCGCCGAGCGGGAACCACAGCCGCCCGAGGTGGCGAGGGTCGAGGCGGGCGAGCATGTAGGACTGGTCCTTGGCCGTGTCGGCCGCGCGCGCCAGGAGCAGGCGACCGCGATGCTCGCGCACGCGCGCGTAGTGCCCGGTGGCGAGCCGCGCCGCGCCGACGCGCCTGGTGAAGGCGAGGAGCTCGTCGAAGCGGAAGCTGCCGTTGCAGCGCACGCACGGGTTCGGCGTCCGGCCGGCCGCGTAGCCGGCCACGAACGGCGCGACGACGGCCTTGCGGAAGCGCTCGCGCAGGTCGAGCGTCACGTGCGGGAGGCCGAGGTCGTGGCAGGTCTCGCGCGCGGCCACGACGGCGGCCGGAGAGCAGCAGGCGCGCTCGCCGTTGGGCCCGGCAGGGTCGGTCCAGAGGCGAAGGGTGACGCCGATCGGCTCGCGGCCCGCCGCCCGCGCCTCGACCAGCGCCACGGCGCTGTCAACGCCGCCGCTCATCGCCACGACGACACGTGCCGGATCGGGCCGCGCACGAACGGCCGGCGCCAGCGCGTCGTGCAGCGCATCGAGCGCGAGCGCATTGCCGGGCACCGCGGCGGCCTCGAGCGGAGAGAGCCCGCGGACGGCCTCGCAGAGCTCCGTGGCCCCGACACCCTCGCCGCGGGCCGAGACGATTCGTCCGCGGTCGACGGCGATGGCGATCCACGCGAGGTCATCGCCCCGCGCGGCGTTTCCGATCAACTCACTCGTCGCCATGAAAGTAGTAGTGCCCCACCCCGCCGATGAAGCCTCGTGCGTGAGGAACCTGGCCATGCCAGGTGGGTGCCCTGCCGACCCGGGGGCCGGACGCGGGCTCCCTCTCAGTAGGTGTTGGTTCTACATGTGCGCACGTTGCCACGCACGGAGTCGAGCACTGCGAGCACTGTAGCGCAGTTCGAGCCCGGTTCTGACCACCTATTCGGCGAAGCGCCAGCGCACGGCAGCCTCGCCCACGACGCCGAGTTGCTGAGCCAGCGCCGGCGAGAGCTCGAACGAGACGTCGACGTCGACCGGTCCCTGCTCGATCACCGCCGCACGGGCCTGCCGACCCTGGTGCTCGACCACGAGGTTGGCCCCGCAGGGAAGGACGGGATGCGCGATCCCCACCGTTGCGGAGGTCACCATGGCGCCGCAGACGGTCGGATCCGCGGAAGGCTGGAAGACGCCGACCTGGGCTGTCTCCCAGCCGGCGGCGGCCGTTGCCGGCGGCGGGGCGGCATCCGAGTCGTCCCCGAGCCTGCTGAGCGCGATCGCCCCCAGCGCCCCGATCAGGGCGACGGCGGCAAGCGCGGCCTGTCGACGCGCGAGCCTCGCGTTCATCAGCCCGCGTGCTCGAGCAGCTCGCCGAACGACTCCCGGACGAGGTCGTCGAACTCCACGGGGAGAGACCCGTCGGGCGTTGCGAACTGCCGTAGGTGGACGAAGAGGTACGACCACTCCTCGTAGCGGAGCGGATCGCGCTGGGCCTCGTCGCGTGCCCGGCGCTCGAGGTCCCAGAGATTCCAGCGCCGCGGCTGGAGGGTCACCCGCGTCCGCATGTCGATGACGTCGCGCGACGCGGCTGCCGGCCGGACCGGCGCGGCGGCGGGGGGTCGGGGCGGCGGGGGCGGCGCCGGTGGGACCGGCCGAAGCGCGGGCCGCGGCGGCTCGGGTGCCGGCGGCGACGGGACCGGTTCGGGCTCGGGCTCGGGCTCAGGGGGCGGCGGAACCGCCGCGACGAGCGGTACCGGAGCGACCGGCGCAGGCGCCTCGAGGGGCTCGGGCTCGACGGGCGCCGGCCCAGGCTGAGGGACGGGCTCCGGCACGGGCTCGACGGCTTCGGGAGCAGTCGGTTCCGGAACGGGCAGGGGAGCGCCCTCCTGCGCCCGCACGGGCGGCACGAGCGGAGGCGGCACGAGGGCGAAGGCTTCCTCCTCGGCGACGGTCACCGTCTCGGCACCCAGCCGCTGCAGGTCCTGACGCCACGACAGCCACTCGATCGTCCAGGCCACCAGGAGGGCGGCGGCCATGACGAGGACGACGTAGAGGGGCCGCAGCTCCGCCAGCCAGAGGGCGAGCGCGACCGTCAGGAGGAAGCCCGCGAGCGCGAGAAGGCGGAAGATCGAGCGCCTGTCAGGCACGCTCCGGCGCCGGCGCCCCGTCTACGACGGCGCCGGGCTGTCGTCCTCGCTCGGCCCCTCGCCTTCGGTGGAATCCTCTTCGTCGGCCTCGAGGACGGCCTCCGGCTCGGTTACCGGCTCGTCGTGCGGCTCGGACGGCAGGGCCTCGGGCTCGATCTCAGGTTCGTCGAGCTCGGCCTCAACGGTTTCGGGATCGGCAGCGACGGGCGGGCCCGTCGACGCGGAGTCGAGGGGGCCGATCGTGGCCTCCGCCGCCTTGACGATCGCGTCCACTGCCTCGTGGATCGCGGCGTCGCCGTGCCCCGCGGCCGAGAGAAGCTGCTCGGCGCCCATGCGGGCCCGCTGGACGATCAGCTCGGCCTGCGCACGCGCCCAGTCGAGCGTCTGCTCGACCTCTGCCCGCGCGGAGTTCGTCAGCTCGGTGGCCTGGTGGCGGGACTGCTCGGTCAGCCGGTTGCCGCGCCCCTCGGCCTCGCGCAGCTCGGCGGTCGCGTCGCGGTTCGCCTTGGTCAGAATCTCACGAGACTCCTTGCGCGCCGCGCTCAGGATCTCCGTGCGCTGCCGTTCCGTCTCCTGGCGAATGCGCGCGATCTCCGCCTCCTGCTGCTGAAGCTCCATCTGCTTCTCGCGGATCTCCACCTCGGCGCGGCCGACCTGCTTCGCGGCGGCCTCTTGGGCGTCGCGCTCGATCGTGTCGGCGAATTCGGCCGCTCCGCGCACGATGTGAAGCGCGTCCATGCGGACGGCGTGGCCGGAGGGCTCGGTGATCGCGCTCTTGGGCGCCGCCTGGAGCACCCGGAGGTTGGCCTGGAGAGAGGTGACGTGGCGGCGGAAGGCGTCGAAGGCCTCCTGCACCTTCGCCCGCTCGTACCCGTCCGTCGAGCTCGGCAGGTCTTCGATCCTCGGTAGGGGCGTCAGGCCCGGCCGGGCCCTCCCCGGTTCTCGCGTGGACATGTTCGCTACGCCTCCCCTCCGCATTCTGAACGCGGATTCACCACAAGTATGCCCTTCCTCACCGGCCGGATGGCAAGAATCTCTTTAGGGGCTCTCAGTCGGGCTTCGCACGGAGCTGAATTCCAAGCTCCCGAAGCAGTTCCTCCTCCACCTCGGAAGGCGCTCCGCTCATGGGATCGACGCCTGCCTGGTTCTTGGGGAACGCGATCATGTCGCGGAGGTTCGGCTCGCGGCCGAGGGCCATCAGCATGCGCTCGATCCCGAAGGCGATCCCCCCGTGCGGCGGCGCGCCCATCGCCAACGCGTCGAGGAGAAAGCCGAACTTCCGGCTCTGCTCGTCCTCGGAGAGCTGGAGCGTGGAGAAGACCTGAGCCTGCAGCTCCTTCTCATGGATCCGGAACGAGCCGCCGCCGATCTCGATGCCGTTGACGACGAGGTCGTACGCCAGCGCTGTAGCCGCGCCCGGATCGGAGACGACGAGCTCCTCGGACCCCGGCGCGGGCCGGGTGAACGGATGGTGGACTGCCTTCCATCGCCCCGCCTCTTCGTCCCGCTCGAACATGGGAAAGTCCGTGATCCAGACGAAGCGCCAGGCCTCCTCGTCGACGAGGTCGAGCTCGCGAGCCAGGTGCAGGCGGAGCGCGCCGAGCACCCGCGCGGCGACGGCCGGCTCGTCGGCGGCGAACAGCACGGTCGAGCCGGCATCGGCCCGGAAGAGCCCCAGCTCCTCCTCGGAGAGGAACTTGGCGATCGGCGAGCGCACCTCCCCCTCCTCGGCGAAGACGAGGTACGCGAGGCCCTTGGCGCCCCACTCCTTCGCAACCGCCTCCAGCCGCTCCAGCTCCGCGCGCGAAAACGCCTGCGGGACACGCAGGAACCGCACCGCCGTCGCGTTGGAGAAGACGCCGAACTCGGACCCGCGAGTCGCGTCCGTCGCATCCTCGATCTCGAGGCCGAAGCGAAGGTCCGGCTTGTCGCTCCCGTAGCGGGCCTGGGCCTCCGCATGGGTCATGCGGGCGAACGGGGTCTCGAGCTCGACCCCGATGCCCTCGCGCCAGACCGACGCACACATCCGCTCCATCAGCGCGAACAGGTACTCCTGCTCGGGAAAGGCCATCTCGACGTCGAGCTGGGTGATCTCCTGGACGCGATCCGCGCGCAGGTCTTCGTCCCGGAAGCAGATCGCGATCTGGTAGTAGCGGTCGAAGCCGCTGATCACGAGGAGCTGCTTGAGGATCTGCGGCGACTGCGGCAGCGCGAAGAAGCGCCCCTGTTGGAGGCGGCTGGGCACCACGAAGTCGCGCGCGCCCTCGGGTGTTGGCTTGAAGAGGATCGGCGTCTGGATGTCGAGGAAGCCGTCCGCCTCCATCTCGCGCCGGATCGTGGAGACCAGCCCTGCCCGTAGCCGTAGGTTGCGCTGCATCCGCGGACGCCGGAGGTCCAGCCAGCGATAACGGAGCCGCAACGTCTCGTCGACCCCCTCCTCGTCGAGCTGGAACGGCAGCGGCGTCGAGCGCGACAGGATCTCGAGCCGGTCGACCTGCAGCTCGACGGTCCCGGTCGGCAGGTCGGGGTTGATGTTCTCGGGCGCGCGCTCGACCACCTCGCCCTCGGCGCGGAGGACGAACTCGTTGCGGATCTGGTGCGCGGAGTCGGCCGCTTCGAGAGCCCGCTCCGGATTGACCACGAGCTGGCAGATCCCGCCCGCATCGCGGAGATCGACGAAGATCAGCCCGCCGTGGTCGCGGCGCGAGTCCACCCAGCCGGCCAACGTAAGCCGCCGGCCGACATCCTCGGGGCCGACCTCCCCGCACATCCTGTCACGCCATTGCTTCGAAGCCGTCACGCTTCCGGCACATCCTGCGCGCCACGCGTGCGCTTTTCAGCGTTAGGCTCAGAAGCGGGTGGTGGGCCGGGGTGCCCCAAGACGGTCGCGGCGATTTCGGAGATCGGGAAGGGCTCGCCGACGTCCGCACCCTCGGCTCGAAGCGCTGCCGTCTCGCCGGTCACGCGCACCACGAGACGAGCGCCCGTGCGGCCCGCCTGTGTCATCTGGCCCTTGAACGAGCGCCCGGCGTAGTCGGTGTCTGCGCGCAGCCCCGAGCGCCGAAGCTCCGCGACCTGCGCGAGCACGGCCGGCCGGTCCGCGGGGCCGTCGCAAACGACGAACACGTCCAGGGCGGCCCGCTCCGACTCTCTCGCGATCGACATGACCATGCGCTCGACCCCGGCGGCCCACCCGACGCCCGGCGTGGGCGCACCGCCGATCTCCTCGATCAGGTAGTCGTAGCGGCCCCCCGCGCAGATGCTCGCCTGCGCCGCGTCGAGGCCCTCGTTCACGAACTCGAACACGGTTCGCGTGTAGTAGTCGAGGCCACGCACGAGCGTCGGGACGAGCTCGTAGTCGACGCCGTAGGCGGCGAGGACTGCGCGGACCTCGGCGAAGTGCTCGCGGCACGACGCGCAGAGGGAATCCCCGATCGTCGGCGCGGTCGCTAGCACCCGGCGGACAGCCTCGTTCTTCGTGTCGAAGACGCGCAGCGGGCTCACCTCCGACCGGCGGATCGTCTCCTCGTCGAGCTCGTCCCGGCGCGCGGCGAGGAATGCCTGCAACTGCTCGACGTACGCCGGACGGCACGCGCGGTCGCCGATCGAGTTCAGCTCGAGGCGTGTGTGCCCGATGCCGGCGCGCCGCTCGATCTCCGTGAAGAGCTGGATGAGCTCGGCGTCCACCGCAGGATCGTCGGAGCCCATCGCCTCGAACCCGATCTGCCAGAACTCGCGGTACCTGCCCTTCTGCGGCGCCGCGTAGCGGTACATGGGCCCGACGTAGTAGGTCTTGACCGGCTGCGGCTGGCGCTGGAGGCCGTGCTCGAGGTAGGCGCGCGCCACCGGAGCCGTGCCCTCGGGCCGCAACGTCAGCTGCCGCCCGCCGCGGTCCTCGAACGTGTACATCTCCTTCTGCACGACGTCGGAGCCCTGGCCCGCCGTCCGGGTGAAGAGCTCGGTGTCCTCGAACGTGGGTGTGACGACGAGCCCGTACCCGTAGGCCTCGGCGGTCGAGCGGGCGGCGTCGAGAACAGTGAGCCGGGCCGGCTGATCCGCCGGCAGGACGTCGAGGGTGCCGCGCGGCGCCTGGAGCTTCACGGCGCGGCGGCCCGGAGCTCGCCGAGGAACGGGTTCGTGGCCAGCTCCCGCTCGAGCGTCGTCGCCGGGCCGTGGCCCGGGTACACGATCGTCTCGGGGGGAAGGGTCTCCATCAGCATCCGGATCGAGGCCACGAGGGCCTCCCAGCTTGCTCCCGGCCGGTCGTAGCGGCCTACCGATCCCGCGAAGAGGACGTCGCCGGAAAAGAGACAGCCGTCGGCCGCATATGCCAGATGGCCGGCGGTGTGCCCAGGCACCCGAAGGGTCTGCAGCTCGATGCCCGCGAGCGTCAACTGCTCGTCTCCCTCGAGCGCGACCTCCGGCACGTGCGGCCGAATCTCCACGTCGACACCCGGCGGAAGGGAGTCGCCGGGCTGCTCGAGCATCGTGCGTTCCGCAGCCGGCATGTGCACCGGGGCCCCGGTCGCCTCGACCAGCTCGGCGACGCCGGCGACGTGGTCGAGGTCGCCGTGCGTCACGAGGATCGCGGCGCAGCGTGAGGTCCCGAGCGCCTCCAGAATCCGCCCGAACTCCCCGGGCCAGCCCGGGTCGACCACGATCGCCTCGCCGGCGGCGGGGCGACGAACGACGTAGCAGTTCGACTGGTACACGCCCAGGGGAAGCTGGTCGACCTCGAGAGCCATCGGTCGGTGAGTCTACGCCGTCCCGCGCCCGGCCACGCGCACCCCGCCGCACCCCCCGGTCCCCTAGACTTCGGCCGGGATGCAGACCTGGAGGCTCGCGGAGATCGAGACGCCGGGCGGGAGTCGCTCCCCGGTCGTGCTCCGAAGTGAGGACGAGGCGCGGGCCGTGCTCGTCGGCCTCGATCCCGGACAGGAGCTCGGGGACCACCAGGTCAAAGAGCACGCCTGGATCGTGGTCGTGGCCGGATCGGCGACGTTCCGCGCCGGCGACGAGCAGATCGAGGCTTCCGCGGGCACGCTCGTCCGCTTCGAGCCCGACGAGCGCCACTCGGTCGGAACCGACTCGGGCGCTCGCCTGCTCATCCTGCTCGCCCCCTGGCCCGGCCCGGGCCACTACCGGGGCCAGGAGAAGGCTCAGGCGACCGGCTAGGGACCTGCCCGGCGCGCCGGGCCGTGGGTCTTCTCGTAGCGACGCCAGAGCATGCGGTAGACGAAGACGTCCACGACGTAGCTCAACGGCATGAAGAACGCGAGCAGGAGCAGGACGTTCAGGATCAGGCCGGCGACGGTCAGGTCCGGAGCCGTGATGTAGATGAAGATGGCGATCAGGGGCGCGAAGATCGCGGTACGGCGCAGCACCTTCCTGAAGGACGGCTTCGCGACGGGCTTGCCGTGGCGGTCGACCGGCCCCGCAGGCACCTTGCCGGGCTTGCCGTTCTTGACGACGACATCGGTCTCGCGCGGGCTTTCGAGGACCTCTTCGCCCTCCTCGGTCTCGAGGACGTACTCGTACTCGTGACGCTGGAGCTTCTCTCGCTTCTTGCGCTGTTTCCGACTCGCCATCAGGCCACCTCGATCAGCACGCCAATGAGCACGACCACCCCGATGAGGGCCGCCGCCGCGACGAACGCCCCCGGGTTCCAGACCAGGTCGTTGTCCTGGCGGTACCGGGACTTCCGCGGCACGCCGTGACCGTGGCTGTCGGACGATTCCGTGGCCGGGTCCGACCGCGGCCGACCGGCTGTGAGGCTCAGGGCGATCGCAACGCCCGCCAAGCCGGCGGCGATGAAGGCGAGCGGCACCCACCAGCTCATCGACTCAGCGCTCCCAAGCGACTTCTCCCTCTTTCACGACGATCGCCACGTGCTCTCCTCCGAGATGGTAGGCAAGGTAGCGCCAATCGGGCACGTCGAGGAGCACGAGGTCGGCCGCGTACCCCTGTTCGATCCGGCCGAGCCGGTCGGCGCGGCCGAGCACATGGGCCGCGTTGACCGTGCACGCGGCGAGCGCCTCAGCCGGCGCCAGCCCGAGCTGGGTGCACGCGAGACTCATGACGACGGGGAGGCTCTCGCAGAACGCGCTGCCGGGATTGAAGTCCGTCGCCAACGCGACGATCGCCCCGGCGTCGACCAGTGCTCGGGCCGGAGGCATGGACAGCCCGAGGCAGATCGCGGCGACGGGGAGCAGCACGGCGGTCACGTCGCTCGAGGCAAGGGCCCGCACGCCGTCCGGTCCGGTCGCTTCGAGGTGGTCCACGCTCCTGGCACCGAGCTCGACGGCGAGAGCGACACCGCCCGCCTCGGTGAACTGATCGGCATGGAGCCGAAGTGACAGCCCCGCATCCCGGCAGGCTTCGAGATACCGGCGCGCCTGGACGGCGTCGAACGCCCCGCGCTCGACGAAGACGTCGGCCGCCTCGGCTAGGCCGGCCGCGAGGGGAAGGACCTCGGCAAGTACGAAGTCGAGATACGCGTCGCCGTCCGGGAACTCCGGCGGGACCGCGTGGGCCGCGAGGAAGGTGGGGATCCCCCCTACCTCCCGGATCGCCCGGAGCTGGGCGAGCTCGGTGTCGCGGTCGAGCCCGTAGCCCGACTTCGCCTCGAACGTCGTCGTGCCGTGGGCCAGCATCCAGCGGCGATGCCTCTCGACGGCGGCGGCGAGTTGCGAGGCGCCCGCCGCCCGCGTGGCGCGCACCGTTGCGAGAATCCCCGCCCCTGCCGCATGGAGCTCCTCGTACGAGGCTCCGCTTGCGCGCAGCTCGAACTCGCCGGCGCGGTCGCCCGCGAAGCACGCGTGCGTGTGGCAGTCGACCAGGCCGGGCACGAGGGCCCGTCCACGTCCGTCCAGCTCGACCAGATCGCCCGGCAGGCGCGTCCGGTCGAGCGCCTTCATCGCGCCGACCGCCGCGATCCGCCCCTCCTCGCAGAGGACGTAACCGTCGGCGATCATCGTGACCTCCGCGAGCGCGCGTCCCCGCAGCGGCGCCGGTCCCCGTGACGGGGACACCACCTGGGCGAGATCGCGGATGAGGAGCGCCGGCACCTGGCGGGTCAAGCGTCGCGGCCGGGCAGCCGCAACCCGCTTGCGCGCGCTGCCTCCAGCGCGTCCTCGTAGCCGGCGTCGGCGTGCCTGACGACTCCTGTGCCCGGGTCAGCCGTGAGCACACGCTCGAGGCGGTCCGCCGCGTCGTCGGTTCCGTCGGCGACGACCACCATCCCCGCGTGGATCGAGTTGCCGATGCCGACGCCGCCTCCGTGGTGGACGCTCACCCACGTCGCCCCCGCGGCCGTGTTCAGCAGCGCGTTGAGGATCGGCCAATCGGCGATCGCGTCGGACCCGTCGCGCATGGCCTCGGTTTCGCGATACGGCGAGGCCACCGAACCGGAGTCGAGGTGGTCGCGCCCGATGACAACCGGCGCCGAGACGGCGCCCGACCGAACCAGCTCGTTGATGGCACGACCAGCCTTCGCGCGGTCGCCGTAGCCGAGCCAACAGATGCGCGCCGGCAGGCCCTGGAAGGCGACACGCTCGGGTGCGAGATCGAGCCAGCGCTGAAGCAGGAGGTCGTCCGGGAAGAGGGCTCGCAGCGCCCCGTCGATTACCGCGATGTCCTCCGGGTCTCCGGACAGCACCGCCCAGCGGAAAGGGCCGACGCCGCGACAGAAGAGCGGCCGGATATAGGCCGGGACAAAGCCCGGGTATGTGAACGCGTCCTCGACGCCTGCCTGATGTGCCTCCCCTCGTAGGTTGTTGCCGTAATCGAAAACATAGCTCCCCGCGCGGACGTATTCGAGCATTCCGCGAACATGGCTCGCGATCGACTCGGACGCGCGACGAAGGAGCTCCTGCGGGTCGTCGCTTCGCAGCTCGGCGGCCTCGTCCACAGACAGGCCGGTGGGGATATACCCGTTGAGAGGGTCGTGCGCAGCTGTCTGATCGGTCACGAGATCGAAGTGCACACCTCGCCTGGCCAGCTCGGGGACGACATCCGCCGCGTTGGCGAGCAGGCCGACCGACAGCGCTCTCCCTTCGGCCGCCGCCTGCCGGACGCGGTCGACCGCGTCGTCGAGCGAGCCGGTCGCCTCGTCCAGGTACCGCCCGGCCAGCCTGCGCTCGATCCGGGTCGGATCCACCTCGACGCAGAGAACGGCTGCCCCGGCCATCGTGGCCGCGAGCGGCTGGGCTCCCCCCATCCCGCCGAGCCCGGCCGTGAGGATCGTCCGTCCTCCGAGGTGAGAAGAGCCGAAGTGAGTCTCACCGGCGGCCGCGAACGTCTGGTAGGTCCCCTGGAGAATGCCTTGCGTGCCGATGTAGATCCAGCTTCCGGCGGTCATCTGGCCGAACATCGTCAGCCCCTCGGCCTCGAGGCGCCGGAACTCCTCCCAGGTCGCCCAGCGCGGAACGAGCAAGGAGTTCGCGATCAGCACGCGCGGGGCGCCAGGGTGCGTCCGGAAGACACCCACCGGCTTCCCGCTCTGGATCAGGAGAGTCTCGTCGTCGCCCAGCTCGAGCAGGCAGCGCACGATCGCCCTGAGCGCCCCGTGCGTCCGTGCTGCTTTGCCCGAGCCGCCGTAGACGACGAGCCGCTCGGGATGCTCGGCCACCTCCGAATCGAGATTGTTGAGAAGCATCCGCAGCGGTGCCTCCGTTTGCCACGAGCGGGCGTTCAGCTCGGTTCCGCGAGGGGCGCGGATCGCGGTCAGGTCGCCGCAGAGCTCATCGACGCGCGCGTCCACCGAGATCGCGCTCACTCGAGCGCTCCGACTTCGAGCTCGACCGCGGCGCTCAGGTCGCCACGGCGGACGGCGTCCGCCACCGCCTCGATGTCGCCCGAGAGCTGGCGGTCTTCGAGCAACGTCGGCGAGAGGGATCGGATCAAGCGGTGCGCGGCCCGTACGCCGGCTCCCGGCTCGAGCGGGGCGAGGAACTCCACACCCTGAGCGCCGGCGAGCAGCTCGATCGCCAGGGCTCGCTCGGCGTTCGCGAGCACCTGCAGGCACTTGAGGCCCGCCGCGTTTCCCATCGACACGTGATCCTCCTGCCCCGCGCTCGTCGGGATCGAGTCCACGCCGGCCGGATGGCAGAGCACTTTGTTCTCGCTCACGAGCGCAGCGGCGACGTACTGCGGGATCATGAAGCCGGAGTTGAGCCCGCCGTCGTGCGTGAGGAACGCTGGGAGACCGTCGGAGAGCGACGGGTTCGTGAGGCGCTCGACGCGCCTCTCCGAGATGGACGCCAGCTCCGCGAGCGCCATCGCGGTCGCGTCGAGGGCGAAGGCCAGCGGCTGGCCGTGAAAGTTGCCGTTGGAGACGAGCTCGTCGAGCTCCACGAGGACGAGTGGGTTGTCGGTCGCCGCGTTGAGCTCGACGGCGACGGTCGTCTCGGCGTAGGCGAGCAGGTCCCGGCAGGCGCCGTGCACCTGCGGTGCGCAGCGGAGCGAGTAGGCGTCCTGGACCTTGTCGCACCAGCGGTGCGCCTCGAGGATCGCGGAGCCTTCGAGCAGGCGCAGGACATTGGCGGCGGATGTCCGCTGGCCGGCGAGCGGGCGCAGCTCGTGGATCTGAGGAAGGAAGCTCGTGCGCGATCCCTGGAGCGCCTCGAGCGAGAGCGCGCAGGCGATGTCCGCCGCCTGCGCCAGGCGGCGGCCCCGCACGAGAGCGAGCGCACCGGCTGCGGCCATGAACTGGGTCCCGTTGATGAGCGAGAGGCCTTCCTTCGCCTGGAGCCGTACCGGCTCCAGCTCCGCGCGCGCGAGCGCCTCGGCGCCGGAGAGCTCCTCGCCGTCGAACGTCGCCTGTCCCTCACCGACCAGGGGCAGCGCGAGGTGCGCAAGGGGCGCGAGGTCACCCGAGGCGCCGACCGAGCCGCGGCTCGGCACAACCGGGACGACGCCGCGGTTGAGGCAGGCGAGGAGCAGCTCGACCGTCTCGCCGCGGGCGCCGGAATAGCCCTTGGCGAGCGTGTTCGCCCGGAGGAGCATCGCCGCGCGGACGATCTCTTGCGGGTAGGGGTCGCCGACGCCGCACGCGTGGCTGCGGAGGAGCCGGAGCTGCAGTTCGCCGGCAAGCTCGGGTGGAATCGTCTTCGAGACGAAGCGGCCGAAGCCGGTGTTGATCCCATACGTGCTCTCACCGTCCTCGGAGCGCGCGACGCGCTCCACGACCTCGCGCGCGGCAACGAGTCTCCGCCGCCCCTCGTCGGCGAGCTCGGCGCCCACGCCCTCGACCGCGACCGCCCAGACGTCCGCCAGTGTCAGATCGTCCCCGGTCAGCGACACCGACGTCGTGAGCGCCATCGGAGCAAGTGTATTGAGCGTCGGCGGGCGGACGAACCGCGGTGCCCGGGGCGACGACCCGGCCCTAATCGCAGACGACCGGGACGAGCGCGAGGACGAGCCAGGGTGACCGCCACCGGCGCGCACCGCTGGGCGGGCCGGGCCGGCCCGCTAGAGGCACTCCACCGCGGCAAAGCGCAGGCGCGCCGAGCTCGGGCTTTCCGAGATCTGTCCGTAGGCCTCGAACGGGAGCGGCTCGCGACCGGTGACCTCGGCGCCGTCCCCGGTCGACTGCGTGCTCAGCCAGACAGTGCGGCCGACCACCTGCCCCCGCTCGTTGTAGAACCACGTCTGCACCCTCACGAGACCGACCGGGCAGTCCACGCCGCCGCGATAGTTGAACTCACCGACCACCGAGGCGACTCCGAAGTCGGGAACGATGGTCGGGTTCGCGAGCTCGAAGACGCCGTCCCACCGCCCGTAGTCGACGGCGACCGTCCCGGCGGGCGGGGCGGGCGGCGCGCCGCCTCCACGTCCATTGCCGCCACCAGTCCCGCCGCCGCCCGTGGTCGTGGTGCCGCCGGCGCCGGCGGCTGCCGTGGTTGTCGGAGCCGGGGCAGTCGTGCCACCGCTCCCGTCCGCCGGGTCGGTCGGAGCGGTTTCCTGGTAGACCGTTTCCACCGGCGGGCTCTGGCCGGCGGTCGAGCCGGGCGCCGGCGCGGCGCCCGGGGCCGGGTCGTCCGAGCCCCCGGCCAGCGCGGAGACGATGCCGAATCCCGCGAGGAAAAAGGCAGGTACGAGCGCGACGACCGTCCACCGCGACCGCAGCCAGCTCATCCGTCCCTCCCTCGTCGACGCCCCGAAACCCCGCGCAGCAGCCGTCTAAGCCTAGCTCGCCTCGGCCCAGGGGCCAACGCCGCCGACCCGCTCGACCTCGATCCGCAGGCAAAAGCCCGGGGGTGGATCCGGCATCGGCGGGAAGCGGACGTCCGGCCCCAGGTACGTGTGCGCGAGCTCTTGCAGGAGCGCCGGCGCGCCGCCCTCCTCGATCGAGGCGCGGCCGTGCACCACGAGGTACTCGCGCAGCCCCAGCGCGTTCGTCCCCGGTGTCTCGATGGATAGGGCCACGCGTGGGTCGCGGCGGATGTTGCGGAGCTTCTGCTGCTCGCGGAGGTGCCCGGACACGATTGCGTCCCCGTCGAGACCGACCCACACGATGGAGACCTGCGGGCTCCCGTCCGGGTTGAGAGTGACGAGGTGCGCGAGCCCGTCGGACTCGAGCACCGCCCGCGCGTTCTCGGGGAGGACGCCCATGGCTGCTCGTACTCTAGAGGCCGATGGCGGACCCGGTGACCAACGCACCCGAGGAGTCGCGTGTCGACGCCTTGCCGCCGTCGAGGAGCGCGCTCGCATTGCTGCGGCGCCCGGACTTCCGGCGCCTGTACGTCGCGGTGTCCGCGAGCGAGCTCGGCGACGCGCTCCAGTACATCGCGCTCATGTGGTTCGCCTTCGAAGCCGGCGGGCCGCTGGGTGTCCTCGCAGTACGGCTGGCCGACAGCGTCCCTGCGCTCGTGTTCGGGCTCCACGGCGGCCTTGTCGCAGATCGCTGGGACCGCCGTCGAGTCCTCATTGCAGCCGACCTGGTGCGCGCCGCCGTCCTCGTCCCGGTCGCCGTCGCGGGGCTGGCCGGCGAGCTCCCGCTCTGGGGCCTGGTCGCGGCAGCGTTCGTGCTCACGTCGGCGACGAGCTACTTCGACCCCGCGTACGGCGCCATCCTCCCCGCGCTCGTCGACCGCCGCAACGTCCAGCAGGCGAACGGCCTCGTCCGCGCCACGGCCGAGGCGCTGTCGGTCGGCGGCTGGGCAGTCGCGGCCGGACTGCTTGCGTTCCTCCCGGTGAGCGTGTTCTTCGCCGTGAACGCAGCGACCTTCCTGGTCTCGGCCGCCGTCCTGGCCGGCATCCGCACCGGACGCAGGGGCGAGGCCGCGGACGAGGCCGGCAGACTCGGCGACCTCGCCGCCGGCTTCGAGGCGCTCCGGGGACGGCCGTACCTGGCCGCCGCGGTCGTCGCGCTCGGGCTCGCAGTCACGGTCGCGGCCGGGACGTGGATCGCGGGCGCGCCACAGCTCGTCAGCGAGAACCTGGACCGGGCCGCGGGTGGCTTCGCCCTCGTCATGACGGGCTACGCGCTGGGCGCGATCGTGGCGGGGGTCTTCCTGGCCCGGCGACCGGTGCGGCGAAAAGCGCTCGGCAGCCTGCTCGCCTGGAGCTTCTATCCTGCCCGCCTATCTCGTCATCGGCCTGGCGGGCTCCGTGGAAGTGGCGATGGCGGGCGCGTTCATCGCCGCTCTGGGCGAGAGCTCCGCGGTCGTCCTCCTCAACTCCGCGGCGCAGGAGGAGATCCCCGACCGGGTACTCGGTCGCGTCATGGGCGTGATCTCGCTCGTCCACCGCGGCGCCCACGCGACGGGCCTGCTCATCGTGGCTCCGCTCTTCGCGGTCGTCGAGCCGACCCTCGTGTTCGCCGGCGCCGCGCTCGTCGTGCCGCTCGTCGGAATCGGATGCGCGGCCTGGGCCGTGGCTACTGCTCGACCAGGCGCAGCTCCAGCACCCGCGACCGGTCGAACCCCTCGAGCCTGAGCAGCGCGCCGGCCGCCTCCACCGCGGGGCCTGCCGGCATGAGGCCGACGAGCTCGCTGCCGGCCAATTCGATCCCACGCGCGTCCGCCTCGGCCGCGATCCTGGCGACCACCTCGTGGAGCGGAGCCGCCTGCCAGTCGGTGACGTTCATGCTCACCTGGACGAGGTGAGCGCGCGGGAGGTCGAGCCCGAGGGCGCGGACGCCGGGGAAGCCACCACCCCGCTCCCGCACCAGCGCGGCGATCTCCCGTGCCGCCTCGACGTCGTCGGACCGGAGGTTGACGTTGAACGCCACGAGGGGCCGACGCACTCCGATCAGGACCCCACCCGCCTTCGGCTCGAGGCGCTCCGGCCCGCGATCCGGGCGCAGCTCGCCGGTGTCGATGCGACGTTGGAGCTCTCCAGGGCCGCCGCGCCGGAAGAAGGCCGGCTCGCGTGCGTCCTCGGTCAGGCGGCCGTAGAGGAAGACGGGCAGCCCGAGCTCCGAGCCGACCCGATCGGCGAGCTCGAGCGCGACCCCGCGCGCCGCCGGCTCGGCCTCGGGCTCGAGCGGGACCAGCGGGACGACGTCGGTCGCCCCGATGCGGGGGTGTGCGCCCTCGTGCTCCCGGAGGTCGATCCGCTCCGCCGCGGCGGCGATCCCGGCGAGCAGCGACTCGACGAGCTCGTCGCCGCTCCCGACCAGGGTGAACACGGAGCGGTGATGGTCCCAGTCGGTGTGGACGTCGAGCAGCCGCGCCGGCGAGCCGAACGCTCGGCGGAGGGCAGCGATCGCATCCGGATCGCGCCCCTCCGAGACGTTCGGGACCGATTCGAGCGGCAACGGCATCGGCAGGAGCTTACGAGAGGGGCAGCGGCGAACGGAATGGCCGCGCTTACACTCGACGTTGAGTACACGTAGTGGCGGAATCGCACCCTTACCTGCGCACGTTCGTCCGCCTGCTCGGGTTCCTGCGGCCGTATCGCTGGTCCCTGGCGGTCTCGATCGTCCTCGCAGTCGCCTCCCAGGCGGCGGCGGTCGCGATCGCCTTCCTCACCGGCGACGCCCTGGAGGGCGCCGTCGAGGGGGAGGATCAACGCCAGCTGTGGCTGCTCGCGCTGGCGATCCTCCTGGTCGGCGCGGCTCGGGCCGTGTTCATGGCCGGACGCAGGCTGATCTCCGGCCGGCAAGCGCTCGGAGTCGAGTACGACATGCGCGACGAGATCTACGCGAAGCTGCTGCGGCTCTCGTTCGGGTTCTACGATCGCCACCAGACGGGCCAGCTGATGTCGCGCGCCACGGTCGACCTCCAGTCGGTGCGTTTCTTCCTCGGCTACGGGCTCATCTTCTTCTTCCAGCACCTGCTCACGATCGTGGGCGTCACCGTCGTCCTCTTCCTGGTCGACTGGAGGCTCGCGCTCGCATCGACTGCGTTCACCCCGGTGCTCGTCTTCCTTGCCTACCGGTACTCGCAGGTGTCGCACCCCGTTCTCCGCGACGTCCAACAGCGGATGGCCGACGTGGCGACCGTCGCCGAGGAGAACATCGTCGGCGTCCACGTCGTCAAGTCGTTCGCCCAGGAAGAGGGTGAGGCCGCGAAATTCGATGAGAAGACCGAGAGCCTCTTCCGGCGCTCGCTCGACGCGAACCGGCAACGCGCGCTCTACGTGCCGCTCCTCTCCTTCCTGCCGCTGGTCGCCCAGGCGACGGTGCTGCTCTACGGCGGCCGGATGGTGGCGAGCGGCGAGCTCGCCCTCAACTCGTTCTTCGCGTTCAACGTGCTCGTGCTCATGCTCGTCATGCCGCTGCGGATGCTCGGCATGTGGATCGGCCAGGCGCAGCGGGCGACGGCCTCGGGCGAGCGCATCTTCGAGGTGATCGACGAGAGCGAGGACGTCAGCGACGCGGCCGGGGCGAGCGACCTCCCGGCGGGCGACGGTCGGGTGGTCTTCGAGGATGTCGGGTTCGCCTACATGCCGGGCCGGCCCGTGCTGGAGGCCGTCGACCTCGAGATAGAGCCGGGTCGCACTGTCGCGCTGATCGGTCACACCGGGTCGGGCAAGACCACCCTGGCCTCGCTCGTGCCGAGGTTCTACGACGCGACCGCTGGACGGATCACGATCGACGGTGCGGACGTCCGCGACGTCAGGGTGGCCACGCTCCGGAGGACGATCGGAATCGTCGCCCAGGACCCGTTCCTCTTCTCGGCGACCGTCCGGGAGAACATCGCCTTCGGCGCGCCCGGCGCCACGGACGAGGACGTGCTCCGGGCTGCGCGGCTTGCCCAGGCTGACGAGTTCATCGCCGAGCTGCCCGACGGCTACGAGACGGTGGTCGGAGAGCGCGGAATCACGCTGTCCGGCGGGCAGCGCCAGCGCATCGCGATCGCTCGCGCGCTCATCCTCGATCCTCGGATCCTCATCCTCGACGACGCCACCGCGTCCGTCGACGCCACGACCGAAGCGAGGATCCGTCTCGGCCTGCGCGAGGCGATGAAGGGCAGGACGACGTTGATCGTCGCCCACCGACTCTCGACGATCGCGCTCGCCGACGAGCTGGTCGTCCTCGACCGGGGCCGGATCGCTGCCCGGGGGACGCAGTCCGAGCTGCTGGAGGGGAGCCCGGTCTTTCGGGAGATCTACGAGCACGGGCTGCTGGAGCGGGAGTTCGCGGAGCGCGTCGAGGCGGCGGGCGCATGACCGGCGAACGCGGCCCCGCCGGTGTTCGGCACGGTTTCGGCCCACTCCGGTTACCCACGCGCGCGGATTTCCGCGTTAGGCTCGAGGCCATCGGGCTGGGGAGGTGGGCCTCCCTTTACTCGGGCGCGCGACTAACCGATTCGGCCCCTGCCCGGCACGACGAGGAGCGGCGGCCATGAGGGTCTGGCAGGCGGGCTCGCACCTCACCCAGGAGCGCGGGGCCCCCGTGAACGACTGGTCCTGGGCCCAGACCGCCCGCCGTGTCTCGGCGCTTGCGCGCCTGACGACGCCGTATCGGGGTCGAACCGCGCTCGCGGTCGTCTCGCTGGTCGCGGCCACACTCACCGCTCTAGTTCCGCCGCTCCTCGCCAAGGTCGCCATCGACGAGGGCATCAGCGACGGCAACCTCGAGGCGCTGACCGTCACGGTCGTCCTGTTCGTAGTCGCGGGCCTCGCCAATCTCCTGGCGAGCATCGCGCAGACGTACTTCACGGGCTGGACCGGCGAACGCATCCTGGCCGACCTGCGAAACACGCTCTTCCGCCACCTCCAGCGCCTATCGCTCGGGTACTTCGAGCGAAACCGCGCGGGGGTCACCATCAGCCGCCTCACCAACGACGTGGAGGCGCTCGACCAGCTCGTGACCGACGGGGTGACGAGCCTCTTCCAGAACACGCTCATGCTCGTCGGAACCGCCGTCATCCTGTTCGTGCTCGACTGGCGCCTTGCGCTCGCGGCCCTCGCGGTCTTCCCGCTCATGGCGATCGCCACGAGCTTCTTCCGTCGGCGCTCGACGCGCGCCTACCGCTCGGTCCGGGAGCGCCTGGGGCTCGTTACCGCCACGCTCGCCGAGGACATCGCCGGCATGCGGGTCGTGCAGTCCTTCACGCGGGAAGAGGCCAATCAGCGGCAGTTCCGCTCGGTGAACAACCGCTATCGCGACTCGAATCAGGAGACCGTCCTGCTGAGCGGGCTGTACTTCCCGTTCGTCGACTTCCTGTCTGCTGCGGCGACGGCGACCGTGCTCGGCTTCGGCGGGTGGCTGGCGCTCGAAGGCCAGATCACCGTCGGAACGCTCTTCGCGTTTCTCCTCTATCTCTCGAACTTCTTCGATCCCGTCCAGCAGCTCTCGCAGCTCTACAACACGTTCCTCTCGGCGGTGGCCGCCCTCGACAAGATCATGGACGTCCTCGACGAGGAGCCGGAGATCGTGGACGAGCCTGGCGCCGGGCAGCTCCCGCCGATCGAGGGCCACGTTCGCTTCGACGGCGTCCGCTTCGGGTACGGCGCGGGGCCGGAGATCCTCCACGGGATCGCGCTCGACGTCCCGCCAGGGACGACCGTTGCGCTCGTCGGTCACACGGGGGCCGGAAAGTCGACGATCGCGAAGCTGCTGGCCCGCTTCTACGACCCGCGCGAGGGCAGCATCTCGATCGACGGCCACGACCTCGGCGACGTGACACAGGAGAGCCTCAGGCGCCAGCTCGGGATCGTTCCGCAGGAGGGCTTTCTCTTCGCCGGAAGCGTTCGCGACAACATCGCGTTCGGCCGGCCCGATGCCACCGACGAAGACATCGCCGCCGCAGCGCGAGCAGTCGGCGCCGAGGAGTTCATCCTGGAGCTGGAGGACAGGTACGACACGCAGGTGGCCGAGCGGGGCAGCCGGCTCTCCGTCGGCCAGCGCCAGCTCGTCGCGTTCGCGCGGGCGCTCCTCGCCGATCCGCGCATCCTCATCCTCGACGAGGCGACCTCGAGCGTGGACATCGGCACCGAGCGGCGGATCGAGCTCGGGCTCCGCCGACTGCTTGCCGGACGCACGGCCTTCATCATCGCCCACCGCCTCTCGACCATCCGCCGCGCCGACCTCATCGTCGTCCTCGAGCACGGGCAGATCGTCGAGCAGGGTACCCATGAAGAGCTCGTTGCCCTCGACGGCCGCTACCGCTCGCTGTACGGCGATTGGGCCGCAGCGGCGTAGCTCCGACCGCCGGCGCCACTAGTGTCCCGCCCGTGAATCCGCTGAGCGGCGTCTTCGGCGAGGCATGGGAGCTGTACAAGCGGCACTGGGCCCACTTCTTCGCCATCGCGTTCGTCGTCTTCGTGATCGTCGCTCTGACCGCGATCCTGCTGGCCGCCATCGCCGGTTGGGTGGGCGCCATTCTCGCGGGGCTGGTGAGCCTGGTCGGCACCTTCTGGGTGCAGGGCGCGCTCATCCAGGCCGTCAGCGACGTCCGCGACGGACGGCAGGACCTCTCGGTGTCCGAGACCTTCAGCCGCGTCTCGCCGGCGCTCGGGTCGATCATCGTCGCCGGCATCCTGCTCGGGCTCGCGATCGGCGTCGGTCTGGTGCTGCTGATCCTTCCGGGCCTGCTTCTCATGACTCTCTGGATCGCGGTCATTCCGGCGATCGTCCTCGAGCGCCGGGCTATGGGAGAGTCCTTCGGACGAAGCTCGGCCCTCGTCCGCGGAGCCTTCTGGAACGTCTTCCTCGTCGTCGTGCTGACGCTCCTGATCTGGCTCGGGATCAACATCGTCCTCGGCATCGCCGTGTCGCCCTTCGAGCCCTGGCTGGGCAGCCTGATCTACCAGGTCGTCGGCGGGACGATCGTCGTGCCCTTCGTCGTCACGGTCTGGACGCTCGCCTACTACCGGCTGAAAGCGCGCGAGGACGAGAGCGTCGCGCCCGCTCCCGCGCCCGCGCCCGCCGCGTAGACCGGCGAGACGCCCCGTGTAGGCTCACGGGCGGGATGAGCGAGCTCGATCCGACCACCGAGCGGCGCATCGAGGACCCGGTCGCCGAGGAGGCCGAGCGCGAGGCGCTCCTCACCCCGGCGCAGGCGATCGAGCGCATGAGGATCAAGGTTCCGCCCCGCGCGAACAAGAAGCTCCGCACCCTCGTCGAGCGCGTGAACGCCGACGCGCAGCTCAAGGGGTGGTGGCACGTGGCCAACGTCAACGCGGTCAAGCGGCTCGAGATCAACGACCACTCCTGGGTGCACATCCAGATCGTCGCCAACATCGGGTTGAAGCTCCTGCGCCAGCTCGCCAAGCACGACGTCGAGCCGGGTGTCGTGCGCGACTACGGCATGGGCCAGGACGACGCCGAGGTGGTCGTCGCCCTCGGGGCGTTCCTCCACTGCATCGGGATGGCCGTCCACCGTGACCGCCACGAGGACTGGAGCCTCTTCCTCGCCGAGCCGAAGCTGCGCGAGCTGCTGGACGGGCTGTACGAGGAGCCGAACGCGACCGTGATCTCCTCCGAGGTTCTGCAGGCGATCACCAGCCACCGCCACGACGGCAAGCCGCTTACGCTCGAGGCCGGGATCATCCGCGTCGCCGACGCGCTCGACATGGCCGAGGGTCGCTCGCGCATCCCCTTCCAGCACGGCCGCGTCTCCATCCACTCGCTGTCCGCCGCCGCGATCGAAGGCGTGGAGATCAAGGACGGCCAGTCCGCCCCGGTCCTGATCGAGATCACGATGAACAACTCGTCGGGCATCTACCAGGTCGACGAGCTCCTGAAGGCCAAGCTTCGCGGCTCGGGCCTCGAGCCCTACGTCGAAGTCGTCGCGCACATCGACACCGAGTCCGAGAAGAGCCTGATCCCGCTCTACAGGCTGGAGTTGTGACCGCCGGCGGCTACACTACTCAGCGCCGTTGCGGGGTCGTCTAACGGTAGGACGCCCGGCTCTGGACCGGGTAGTCTAGGTTCGAATCCTAGCCCCGCAGCCTTGAAGAAACCCCCGGAAAACCGGGGGTTCTTTCTTCTCGAGGAAAGAGCACGCCTCGGCCGCGAATCGGGGCGACTCTCATGCGCGGAGATGCGGAGAGATCCGAACGGGGACGGCGTCCGTATCCGGTGACGACCGATGTCGCAGAGGCACGCCGTCCTCGCGGTTCTCGCTGTACTCGCCGTCCTCACGCTGCTCGCCCCGGCCACTGCAAACGCGAGGACGTTCTACGGGACGGTCGGACCGGGCTCTTCGATTACGCTCAAACGAGCTGACGGGACGATCGTTCGCCGCATACAGGACGGCAGGCATGTCTTCGTCATCCGCGACCGCTCGAGCATCCACAACTTCCATCTCTTGGGGCCTGGCGTCGACCGGAGGACGGGCGTGGCCTTCACCGGTCGCCGCCGGTGGGTGGTCACGTTGCGCGCCGGGATCTATCGGTACCGGTGCGACCCTCACCGGACGACGATGCGGGGGAGGCTCACGGTCGTCTGAAGCGGCGCCGCTGTCGATGCGCCGCCGCAAACGGCCTCCCAAGAAAACCCCCGCACGCGGGGGTTTTTGTTTCCCACGGAGCGAGGGCGTGCCCGGCACGACCGTCCGCGAGGTGGCAGACTCGGGCGAAACGACGCTCGGAAGGGGAGGAAGCATGGGCCGGGAGCTCTCGGGCTGGCGCACGTTCTCGGGCGTGATGTTCTATCTCGTCGGCGCGTTCAACGTGATCGGCGGGCTCGGGGCGCTCTTCCGGGACGAGGTCTTCGTCGCCGGGAACGACGTGCTGGTCGCCGACGTCACAGCCTGGGGCTGGTTCCTGCTCATCGTCGGCCTGCTTCAGCTCGCCGTCGGAGTGGGAATCTTCCGCGGCCATGGCTGGGGGCGCGTCCTCGGGGTCATTCTTGCCTTGCTCAGCGCGATGCTTCACATCGCGTTCCTGGTCACATTCCCGCTCTTCAGCCTGATCACGATCGCGCTTGCGGTGGTCGTCGTCTACGGCCTGATCGTGCAGAACGAGCCCGCCTCCTGATGGACGCGGGGCCGCTCGGAGCGGGTCGCTCCCGGACGGGCTGGATCGCCTTCGCGGGCGCCTATCTCTTGGTCGCCGGGGGGATGAACGCTATCTGGGCCCTCGCCGCCCTGACCGACCGCGAGATCCTGCGCGAGGAGGCGCTCGCGTGGGCGAACCTGACGACCTGGGGCTGGTTCTCGCTCGTGGCCGCCGCGAGCCAGCTCGTCGCCGGTGGGCTCGTGCTCGCGCGGCGAGTCGTCGGACGCCTGCTCGCCGGCGTGATCGCGTTCGCCGGCCTGTTCGTCAACTTCCTCTCGATCGGCGCGTACCCGGTCTGGTCGATCCTGGCCCTGATCGCAAACGGCCTCGTCCTCTGGGCCGTCACCGTCTACGGCGACGCTTTCGAATGACGCTAGTACCCGGGCGGCGGCGGCGGGGGTGGCCCGCCGGCGGCGGACTGACGGCCCCAGATCACGAAGAAGAGCGAGAGCAGGAAGAGGACGATGCCGGCCACCATGAGGATGACGCCGACGGTGCCGATGTCGATGCCCGCAAACTCGGCGGTCACCGCGTAGCGCAGAATCGCCCCCAGGGCGACGAGGAAGATGCCGAAGCCGATACCGCCGTAGCCCATCGCGTCACTCCTCTCGCAGGCGACCGGTCCGCGGGAGCGTACAGGACCGTCCGTACGGAGACGCCGCGGTGACCGAAGCGTTCCTCTGGGGCGCGTTCGCGGCGTCGTCCCTCGTACTCGGCGGCGTCGTGGCCCTGGCGTTCCACGTGAGCGGCCGCGTTCTCGGCCTCATCCTCGCGTTCGGAGCGGGCGTGCTCATCAGCGCCGTGGCCTACGAGCTCGTCGAGGAGGCCTTCGCGACCTCGAAGAGCGGCCAGTGGGTCGCTGCCGGGCTCTTCGCGGGCGCACTCGTCTACTTCGGCGGCGACGAGCTGATCGACCGCCGGGGCGGCGACAAGCGCAAGAGCATGGGCGGCGAGCAGGAGGAGGGCACCGCGCTCGCCATCGTCCTCGGGATCGTCCTGGACGGGATCCCCGAGTCCGTGGTGATCGGGCTGACGCTGCTCGAGGGCGGAAGCGTCGGCGTGGCCATGCTCGTCGCCGTCTTCATGTCGAACCTCCCGGAAGCGATCGGGGCCACGAGCGGCCTTGCGGTCGCGGGCTGGCGACGGTCTCGGATCCTGGGCCTCTGGGGGCTGGTCGTCGTTTCGTCGGGCCTCGCTTCCCTCGCCGGTTACGCGCTCCTCGACGACGCTTCGCCGAACGCGGTCGCCTTCGTGCTCGCGTTTGCGGGCGGCGCGATCCTGACGATGCTCGCCGAGACGATGATCCCGGAGGCCTACCTCCGTGGTGGCAAGGCGGTCGGCCTGGTGACGACGCTCGGCTTCGCCGTTGCCTTCGCGGTCTCGACGCTCGATTGAGCAAGTCGCTCCCAATAGGAGACCCGCGCCGGAGCACGATGGCGGCCCTCTGATCGGCCGCAGTTCAAGTGGCGCTCCCCGCGGGTCTGCGCGAAGTCTCTGCCTCCAGGCCGTCGCCGTCAACCGTTTCGACGATGCCCCTTTGGAAGCACGACAGCGAGGGCAGGCGCCGCAATCCTGAGACCGTCGGGGCGCGACCAGGCGGCCCCGGCAGGGAGGAAGCCGCGGCTGGCGGCAGGTCGCAGCTTCGTCCAGGGGCGGCCTCTCCCCAGCGCCGCCCCCTCGGCTCCCCATTCCGAACTTTGGGCTAGGTCGTTCCTCTACCTCGGTTCGTTGCCGGGCACGGCGGGCGTGTGAGATAAGCGAAAGGTCCCCGAGACCCTTCGGGATTCGCCGCGTGAGGGGAACTCGGCGAAGGACTCGGGCACGAATGGAGGCTCGGCGTTCGGGCCGCAGAACGCCGGGCCTCCTTCTGCCACGCAGGGCCCGTCGCGCCTTGCAATTTCATGCGCGGATCCGCACAATCGCTCGTGCGCACGAAGGCTTTCCGATCGTCCGTCGGACAGCGAGCGCAGGACAGAGGCCGGCGGCCCGGCCTCTGTCTCTTGATGGCGACCGGCGCCGAGGATCGGCTACCCTGTCGCCAGGCACGGCGCATTCGTCTAGTGGCCTAGGACGCCGCCCTCTCACGGCGGTAGCACGGGTTCGAATCCCGTATGCGCCTCCTCCGAAAAGCCCCGCTCACGCGGGGTTTTTCTCGTTCTCGGGCTATGACGTCGACGGCTCACGAAGGGTCACAAAGGGGCTTCGGGGCGCACGATTGGCACGCGATTGGCACACGACCTCGGCGCCGGTCGACGTAACTTCGAGGCCGACCGGCACGCTTTGAAGCATGGCAACAACCGAACGCACCCGCCCTCTGCTCACGATCCCCGAGGCCGCCGAGCAGCTGAACCTCTCCACGTCGACTGTGCGCCGCCGCATCTGGGACGGCGAGCTCCCGGCCGTGCGCCTCGGCCTCGGCCCCGCCGGCGCCAGTCCGAAGCCCGTGCCGGACGACGTCGTCGTCTTGGGCAACTAGGGGAGCCGCCACGTTCAGCGTCGCGGCCGGTCAGCATCGACCGTTTCGGACATCTAGTGAAGACGCCTGGGGCGACAGAAACCTGCGCCGACCTTCGTGGCCGACCTTCAGCCTGGTGGGCACCTCGATGCCGCCGGGCAAGCTAACGGCCGCCCTTTCGGTCAGGCTGCGCCGGGATCGTCCGACCGCGGGTCAGCCTCCATGATCTCCTCCACGGCGACGACCTTCTCGACGAGCGTGAAGCCCTCGTTCTCTTCGACGACCTTCTCGATCTCTGACCGTTCGTGTCCAGGGACGACCACAAAGACCGTCGAGCGGGAACGGACGCGCTCGTACTCGGCCTGAGTGAGCTCGACGATCTCGACGCACGAAGTCTCGCTGCACTCGCACAGGTAGTCGGTCGTCTTCGACCACGCAGGGGCCAAGTCGTCGAGGCGCTCGTTCACCGAGCGAAAAAGAATCTCGTTCTTCGCAAGACGTTCGTCAGAAAGAGACACCGCTAGCCCCCTTCTCCTCCGAAGTGGCACCAACCCCGCTCCGGCTGCGCGCGCTGAGCCGAGAAACCGGTATCTCTGGGGTCCTCTCTGCGCCTGGCATTCCACAACCCCGAAGCTAATGATTCCCGCCCCCGTGCCCACCAAACCCCGAAGCCCTTGAGGGAAACGGGAGCGGCTTGCAAGACTAGGCGCGGCGTGTCGACCCTGGCGAGCCATCTGGTGGCCGCAACCAGGGCTCATCTCCTTTCGGCACCCGCCGGCCCATTCCATAGAGCGCGGACGGCAGCTCCGGGCGTCGTAGTCGTCCCTACCGGTTAGAGGGTGGTCAGGTTAGGGCGCGTCTCACACAACCCCAGCCGCCTTCTTCGCAAGAGAAGCTCGCGGGAAAAGCGTGATCGAGAGGGCGGGTGTCGACCGAACAGCACGCCTGCCGACTGCGGCAATCGACGAGACACGGACGACACCCGCCACCCAGGCTTTTCCAGGTGGACGCCGTTGCTCCTGCTGGTTACGCGACCCCGTAGGTTTCGCGGCCGCCTGGCACCGGGAAGGGTTCTCGTCACGACGCACGTCACGGCGTCGCCGGAGAAGGGGGACGTCCCTTACGGGAGCCGGCGCGCGGAAGGGCTCAGAAGCGTCGGGCGCGAGGCGATGCGGCGGCCAGCGCGCCCGACGCTTGTGAACCTGGAGCGACGCAAGTGGAGGAGGGACTCGTGGCATACGGCGACGCACGTGTGACCTATCACGAGGGAGAAGGCAAGTGGGCCGTTGACGTCGAGGGTGCTGCTTGGGCGGCCTCTCGGCACGACAAGAAGGAGCGGGCTGACCAGGCTGGCCGAGCGGTGGCGGAAGCGTGCGGTTTGGATCTGATCGCCCAGGGAACGCACGGTCGAACCCAGAAGCCGAAGCGGGATCGAGCAACGAAGGAGGGGGCATGTACATCGGGATAGGAACGGTGGCTCTCATTCTCATCATCGTTCTGCTCATCTGGCTTCTCTAACGACGGAGGGAACGAACGTGACGAGCAATGACATGTGGACGTATCGCGAGGCCGGGGGCCTCGGCGTCGACGTCGCCCGCGGAGTTGACATCGCCGGCTTCAGCGTCGAGGCGCTCGACGGGGGCATCGGCAAGGTCGACGAGGCGACGTACGACGTCGGCTCGAGCTACATCGTCGTCGACACGGGCCCGTGGATTTTCGGGAAGAAGGTGCTGCTGCCCGCGGGCGTCATCGACCGCATCGACGCGCCGGATGAGACGATCTACGTCAGCCGGGCGAAGGATCAGATCAAGGACTCGCCGGAGTTCGACGAGTCGAGCTACCGCGAGGAGAGCTACCGCACCGAGGTCGGAAGCTACTACGGCCCCGAGGGTCGCGGTTACACGAACTAGGACGGAACCTCGCAACGAGCAGCGTGGCGGCCGGGCTCATGCCCGGCCGCCTTGCGTTAACGAACTGGCCCTATCCTGTCGATGGTTCGCTCGTGCCGACCGTCGACTGGGACAACTTCGACCCTGAATCGCTGTTCCGGGAACTCCGTGAAGGGCTCGGGGGTCCCGACGGCGAGAAGATGATCTGGGCCTTCGAGCAGGCGCTGGGGGTGGCTCGGATCGATCCCGACTTGCTGAACCACATTTTGGCAGCGGCCGCGTGCCTACTGGCACACGCGCACGGGGATTCACCCCGCGCCGTGCTCGCCGCGTTCGCCCGACGCTCGATCTCCGATCGCGAGTGGAGCGAGCGTTACGCTGTCCTTTTCTCGGCCGGGTAGGACCCGGGCGACTGAGTCGCGCTGGCGAACGCTACGTTGCGTTCGGAGCGTCGAGCGCGCGGCGGAAGCGCGCGAGGCGTGGCCCTGCGAAGTTTCACGAACAGATGTTCTTAGGAGCGGCCGCGTCACCAACCGCCATCTAGGCACCCGATCGGGAAGCGGCATTCCACGGTGGACCCGGGGCGTGGGCAGGGTAGTCCTCACCTTGCGGCCCGCCCGGGCTCACCTGCTGGCGGCGGCGTTTTTCTTCTCGCCGCAGGGGTAGTAGGGACTCCTAGTCATGCCCGGCGCGATAACGAGGAGGGATTCTCATGCTTCGACGCCTGGCCATCGGCCTTCTAGCCACCGGTCTACTCTCGTTTGCGGCTCCGGCCTTCGCGCAGCCGCCCACCACGGTCACCACCCACGAGAAGGGGCTCGTGGAGACCTTCGTCGACACCATCCCAACCTGTGAAGAGGACGGCCCCCTCTACACGATCACGACCACCAGCAACCTCGTCCTGCACGAGACCATCTTCGACGACGGCCGCGTCCACGCGACGTTCACCCAGACGGGCAAGTTCGTGGCCGTGCCGCTCGAAGATCCGAGTCTGCCGAGCTTCACGGGTCGCTTCACGCAATGGGGAGGCTTCAACCAGAACGGGAACACGGTGAACGGCACGTTCACCTTCAGCCTTCGGGGGATGGGTTCGGACGGGTCGACCGTGAGTCTCAATCAGGTCGAGCACTTCAACGAGCGACCCGACGGCACGGTCAACGAGTTCTTCCGCTGCCACTAGCTCTACCCAATTGCGGCTCCGCCAGTCGTGCGCCGGGGTCTGGCGGAGCCGCCTCATGATGGGCAGTCGGGGGCGCGCTGACGTGGAAGTTTTTCCTGAGAGAAGTCGTACGTTGCGACAGTTTTCTTCGGCACACAGATGACGGCACCCCCGCACAGGCCCCGCGAGCACATCCAGAAAATGCGATCGCCGATCGCGCGTCTAGCTGCGCTGGCATCCGGTCTGGCGCTCGTGGTCTCCGGGTGCGGAGCTGACGACGCAGGCAGAGCGCCCATCACGACAATTCCGAGTGAACCGGTTCAGGTCACAGAGCCCGAGGACTCGGGGGAGGCCGACGCAGAAAACGGCCGCGAAGACGAGAAAGGCAAGAAGGACAAGGGCGAGGATCGCAGCAAGAGTCAGGGCAACGGTAAAAGCGACGACTCGGACTAGCCGTCGCCGGAGGCGGCGCGATGCTCCGCCGCTCGGACGAGCGGGGCCGGACTGGCCAATTCCCTGTCCCGATGACTGGCGCGAAACAGGCCTCTCTTGCGACCTGCCTCATCCGGCCCCGCATTCTCATAGACGCGGGAGGGATCCTTTCCTTGTGGCTGCATCCGTTTTCAGTCGACGGCCGGCCAATCTCCCGCGGAGGGCTGCTGACTTCGGCCAAGACATGAGCGCGCGCGATCGCGCCCGCGCAGCCGCTCGAGGCAGTGGCGCCGTGGCCTCAATCAGCCTTCGCTCGGTGGTTCGGCGCAAGCCTTACGGGAAGCCTTGTCGGTACGCCCTCAAACCGCCGCCGATGCCCACAAGCAGGCCCAGACCTATGAGCGCGAACAGAACGCCCGCGAGCAGGCTGTGCGCCGAGCCCTCGCCGACCAGAGCTCCATCGTCGGCACTCGGTGGCAGGGAGGCGTCCCCGCCGTAGGCTCCCGCGCCAAGGACTCCTCCGGCCGCACCGCTTGCGCCGCCGCCCGACGAGCCGTCACTGCGCGATGCCGCGAGACCGGCCGCATCGCCGCTTGCCCCACCGCCAGCGCCGTTCTCCACGGGGCACTTGTCATAGTCCCCCGCGACCGGGTACCCGGTTGCGGGTGCCACGCAGGGACAAGAGTCCGATCCAGACCCTCCGCTAGACCCCGAGCCGCCACTGCTGGAGCTGCCGCCGCCCGGGCCGCCGCCGGCCGAGGCGCCGCCGCTGCCAACACTCGGCGTTTCGACCGATGGAACTGGACTGCTGCCGCCTCCGTCATCGCCGTCGGGTAGCTCGGGCGACTCGACGTCCGGAACCTCGGGAACGGGCAGATCGGGAAGAGGAACGGGCAGATCGGGAAGCGGAGCCTCGGGAAGCTGTGCGGCCGCAGGAGATACGCCCACCGCCGAGAGTCCCAACACAACAATCAAGATCGCGATCCGCCGCATGCCGACCCCCTCAGTCAAATCTTTTGTTGCGCCTTCTCAGGCTTTCCCGCTCCTCGCCGTGGCAAACGTCGCCCCGCTTCCTGGAACCCGACATCAACGCGCGCCTGCAGCTTTGCACGGCAGTGATCCAGGCCAAGCCCGAGCCAGCCGACAGGCTCGCTGGTGCGCGCGGAGCCGTATCGGGACGGATGGGCGCGGTCGGAAGCGGTTCGAGCCCACGCGCTGTCGGATGATGTTGCGGGCGCGGGCGCGGCGCTGACCGCCATCCGGGCCGCGCGGGGGCTTGAGCGTGCGAGCCTGGCAGTCTCCATCCCTGCCGGGGCATGTACCACGGAGGCGCCTGCAGGGGCGGGCCTTGTCCGGCGGGCGCCCGCCGTCAACCGCTGAGCCAGGCGAGCTGCCCCGCGACCACGTCCCAGCGCACCGACGCCTCGCGGCCGACGACACGGTGGAAGACAACCGCGTCGGGCTCCGCGACGGCGATCCACTTGCCGTCCGGCGACCAGTCCGCGTAGAGGCCTTTGAACGTCCGCGGGGCCCGGCCGTGGAAGCAGCCGAGGTCGGTCAGCCGGACAACGTCGCCGCTGACCGAGAGGGCCGCGCAATTGTCGGGCGCAAGGTCGGCCACGGTCGGAAGATCGTGAGAAAGCGGTCGGGCCCGCTCGGCGGCAAGCTCGCCGTGCCCACCAGGCGTCGGCCCTCGTAGCGGTCGACCCGCCGTCCGTCGACGAGGATGGCGAGTGAGCCGTCGACGCCCCACGCGAAATGCCAGATAGGTCCGCGGGCTCTCAGCAGCGGGCGCCCGCCGACCACGATCTCCTGGCGGTCGTTCACGGACGCCGTCACGCCGCTCGGGTCGTACGCTCCCGGGCAGTGGTCAAGACGCTGCGGCCGCTGACTGCGCGAGAGCTCGAACCCGGACCCCGAGGTGTCGCACCAGGCGAGCGCCGAGCCGTCCGGGCTCCAGGCGACGGACAGCCCCCAGGTAGTCACCGAAGCTCGCCCGCGGGTGCGCGAGGTCGAGAATGCTGAAGTGCCTCTGGAACTGCCCCAGTCGTCGTGCACGCTGTAGGCGACGCGCGTCCCGACGCGCGGGGCGTAAAGCGCGCAATTCGTCTCCAGCCGAGGGATGTCGAGCATTCGGCCCGAGCGGACATCGATGGCCCGAAGCTCGCAGGCGCCGGGGGCGGTGAAGGCGAGGAGACCCGACGCGGCCCCGCCCGGCAGCCTGCCACCGACGGCTCACCCTCATCAGTCGTGGTGGTCGGTGTTTGACCGGCCTGTGCCTCCTCGACCGTCGTCGCCGACGCCTCACGCTCATCCGTCGTCGCGGCAGTCGCCGCCCGACCGTCCCGCGCCTCCTCGGCCGTCCGGTCGCGAAGCGCGTCCGCGAGCGCGGCCCCGCCGAGCGCGACCACAGCAGCCACGAGCACGAGATCCCTCGCTCTCCGGCGGCGAAGCATATTCACGAGTCTGGCGATCATGCGCGCTTTCGCGAGGGCACACAAGTGGACACCGCCTTGGTACGAGCAGGAGCGGGCCGAACTGCTGGAGCGCCTCTGTCCGACGAAGTCGCCGGCGCCGGCGAGGCGCTCCCGGCCTTCCGGCAGGCACGAGGAGTGTGATTGGCGCAGGATTGGCGCACGCGCACGGCTTCCCTCGGAAACTCCCTGCAAACGAGCAGGTGGACGCCGCCCTCTCACGGCGGTAGCACGGGTTCGAATCCCGTATGCGCCTCTCAGGCCCGCGTGGCTGCGCGAAACCCGCATGCCACCTGCTGCGCTCTTTCGCATTGCCTGCCGAGTTAGAACGTCCCTTCCCAGGGTGGCATCGGCGAAGGCCGCGTGCAAGCGCACTAAGAACCGCTGCGGATGTCGTCGAGCCGTCCGACCTCGAAAGCGATCTCCTCGAAGGCCACGGTGCAGCCCTCGCCGGTCGGAGACTGGGCCAGGAAGCCAAGCTCGGGCTCCGTGCCCACGCCGAGGGCGAAATGGCGGACGAGCTGCCAGAGGCGCCCGTCGAGCGAAGCGTGGAAGGCGAACGACGGGCCCCGACGCGCGATGCGGAGCCAGACGTGGTCGCGCTCGACGGCGAAGGAGTTGCAGTCGTCGGAGACGTCCCGCGTGACGACTGAGACCACCAACGTCGTCCCGTCCGGCGCGCGCTCGAAGCAGAGCTTCGCCCAGCAGCGCTCGTCGACGTGGAGCGCCAGCACTCCTGCGTCGTAGGTGGCCCCGAAGCCGACCGAGACGCGGGCGGAGAGCAGGTAGTCGCCGGGAGCCGCGCCGACGAGCGCCGGAGCGTTCATCACAGGGGGACCGGCCCCGTCGGGCGGGACGAACCAGTCGGTGCGAGGCCCGGCAACTGCCGTCAGCGCCTGCGGGCCCGTGATGCTCCAGGCCGCCGGGTCGCCCAGTGGGCGCAACGCAAGCGGAATGCCAGGGACGGTGACGGGCTCGTCCATCGGCCCACTATGACCGTTGGCGAGAGGGGGCGCCGGTCAGCCCGGCGCCCCCTCCCACTCCCTAGCGGACGTCGATGCGACCGCCCGCCAGCGTCTGCTCGAGCGTGCTCCAGCCCGTCCACCTGGACGAGAGCACGAGGCGGTTGCCGTCCCAGAGCGTGATCCCGATGGCGTCCGGGTCGCTGCCGTCCGCCGTGAGGCGGAGCGTCAGGCCGTCGGCCACGAGGATCGGGCGGCGCCGGTTCGTGATGTCCGTCAGCGACGCGGTCGCCCGGATGTCGGCGTTGCCGGCCGACGCGCCGAGCGAGTCGATGTCGTCGCTGCGGATGCGGTAGGCCTTGCCGCCGCCGTTGTAGTTGATCTCGACGTAGCCCGTCGGGCCGCTCGCCGTGTTGAACTTCACGTCGAGCTCGAAGTAGAGCTGCGAGCCCGAGTCGGCCCGATGGGTTCCCGCGGACGGGCCGACCGCGATGTTGCCCCTGCCGTCGACGTGGCTCTCGTTCGGGGCCTCCGTCCCGGCCGGATTCAGCACGCGGACGGTCGTGGCGATCGCACCCGTGTAGTAGTTGCCGACGACGACGTCCACGGAGTGGACGCCGAGACCGAGCGAGGCGAAGCAGTTCGCCGCGCCGATCGTCGTGGTTCCGTTCAGGAGCTGCACCGGAACCGGCCCGCAGAGCGTCGTCGCGCCCCGCCTGAACGTCACGGTGGCGTTGCGGATGTCGCCCGGGGCGGCGTCGCCGGAGCCCGCGACGACGGAGCTGTCGCGGACCGTGGCCCGGAGCAGGACCGAGGCCGAGCCGCCGGGGCCGGCGAACGCGATCGCGTCGCCGACGTAGACGGCCGCGGCGTCCTCCTGCGTGACGGTCACCGTGAACGACGCGGTGGTGGAGCCGCCCGTCCCGTCCGTCACGGTGATGCTGACCGGGTACGAGCCCGGAGCCCGCCGTGACGTTGCCGGCGAGCGTCCACGCCCGCGTTCCCGGCAGGACGCCCGCGCCCGAGGTCGACGAGACCGCGAGCGTGAGGCCGGCCGGGACTCCGGTGGCCACCGCCGAGAGCGTCGAGCCCTCGGAGTCCTCGTCGGTCGCGGAGGCGACCACCGCGCCGCCGAGGCCGTCGCTGTACTGCAGGCTCCGGTCGACCGTGGTCACGACCGGGACCGCCTGGATCGTGAAGTTCGTCTCCGAGATGTCGAAGAAGACGTTGCCGACGGCCTCGACCTTGATCCGGGCCGTCGTCGTCCCGTCGTTCGGCAGGGTCACGGCCTCGGAGCCGTCGTTGGCCGTCGCGCCCGCCAGGACGTACGGGTAGGTGAGACCGCCGTCGACGGACAGGCTGATCTTCACCTCGGTGACGCCGATCGGGGCGACGTTCGTCCCGGCGACGTCCCAGGTGACGGTCTGCGCCGAGCCGCCCGTCAGCGGCGCCGACGTCGACTGCGAGGTGACGAGGAACGGCCCGGCGAGCGGGTCGATCACCAGCCGCGTGTCCGCCGATCCGACACCGCCGGCCCCGGGGTTCCCGTCGCGCGCCGTCAGCTTGAAGTTCAGCGTCCGGTCGTTCAGGAACCCGACCCACGCGTTCGTGGGCAGGAACTCGGAGAAGCAGTCCCGCACGAGAGGCGGCAGCGCCGTCGGCGGCGCCGGTCCGGGCGGGCACGTCCCCGTGACGGCGTTCGTGTTGTTGGCCAGGATCTGCGCCAGGTCGGGGAACACACGCGTCGGATCGGTCGTCACGGCGTTCAGGCCGGGCGACGGCGTCAGGAGCGTCCCCTCGGGCGTGACCTCGGCGGCCACGCCGAACTGGCGGAAGAGCGGCCCGTTCGCCTTCGTGTTGTTGACGAGCCCCGTGCCGGCCGTGCCGCCGCGGTCGGTCTGCTCCCACATGTAGGTGAGCGACTGGCCGTCGAAGTCGGTCGCGCTCCCCGTGAGCGCGAACGGCGTCCGCGTCGGGATCGTGTACTGCGCCGCGGTCGTGACCGTGGGCGCGTGGTTGCCGGTCGGCGTGATGATCCAGCCCTTGTTGTCGACCGGGCCGCCCTTGGCGGTCTCGCCGACGTACCCGGTGAAGCCGCTCACGTTCGTCAAAGCGAGCTGGCTCGTGTTCAGAAGGCCGAGCGTGCCGCCGAAGGTGACCTGGAACCCGAAGTCGTTGAAGATCCCGGCCGCCCCGAACGGCGCCACGGTCGCGGTCGCTCCGATCGGCAGCATGCCGGGCGTGCCCTTGACGGTCTCGGCCACCGAGCCGGTGACGCCGCCGACGCCGTTCGTGACGGCAACCGCGCTCACGTCGGTGCCCTGGTGGACGCCGCTGAATGTGAGCGTGAACCCGGTGTCCGTCAGCGAGCCGACGGCGACAGTGCCCCCGACCGGCCAGCCCGCAACGGCCACGCTGCCCTTGGCCAGCTCACGCACGGAGCTGGTGCAGCCACCGGTGCAGTTGACGATCGAGATCGACGGCACGTCGACGTTCGCCGAGGCGCCGGCGAAGGTCAGCGTGAACCCGCCGTTGCCCGCGTTGGCCGACGTGACGGTGCCCGCGAAGCCCGGGATGGCGTTGACCGCCGCCGCGACGTTCGCGTTCGAGATCGCCAGCCCGCCCGAGCCGAGCACCGCGGAGAGGTTGCCGCCGATGTCGACCTGGAACGACTGCGTGGCGCCGTTGAACCCGGTCAGGATCGCCTGCTGCTGCTCGTTCCCGCCCTGGAGGGCGTTCTGGATGCCAGCGGCGGTGTCGTTCTGACCGCGGACGATCGCGTGCGAGTCCGCGCCGCCGTAGTTGAGCGTGTACGAGTCGCCGTCGGCGTCGAACCCGGCGAGCGTCACCGTCTGCACCTCGGACTGGCCCTGCAGAGCTTCCTGCACGCCGGCGGCGGTGTAGTTCGAGTCGTTGACGATCGGGACGGTCGTCGCCCCGTCGAAGGTCAGCGTGAAGGAGTCGAACGTCGACCCGCCGTTGAACGGGGTCGAGACGATGCCGGTCGCCCCCACGCCGTTCACGACCGCGAACGTGGCGACGTCGGTGTTGGCGAGGGTGCCGCCGAACGTGACGTCGAAACCGGCGGTGCCGAACGTGGCGCCGGCGATCCCGGTAATCGTGAGCGTCGCGCCCGCGGGCCAGCCGGCGATCCCCTCGATTGCCGCCTGGATGCCGGCGGGGCTGTAGTTCGTCCCGTTCACGATCGGCGCCGACAGGTTCCCGAGGTACTGCGAGCTGGAACGAGTCGGTGCCGCCGAAGCCGGTGAGCTGGAACGTCTGCGTCTCGTTGCCGCCGGAGAAGTCGGTCAGCGAGACGTTCTGCACCTCGTTGATCGGCGGCCTGTCGCCGGTGACCAGGGCCGTGATCTCCTGGAAGCTGCGGAACGACCAGTACGGGTCGCTGTGCGGCTGGAGATTGTCCTGCTGGCAGATGCCGGCGTAGGCCATGATCGACGAGCCGCTGCCCGGCTCGACCGAGTTGGCCGCGCTGCGGTTGCCGCCGGAGCAGTTGGACTGCGTTCCGTTGAAGGTGTGGTTGCCGGCGAACTGGTGCCCGATCTCGTGCGCGACGTAGTCGACGGCGAAGAAGTCGCCGACCGGAGTCGAGAGCCCGGTGCACCCCTGCGCCTTGTTGTTCCCGCCCACGACGCCGAGGCTCGCCACGCCGCCGCCGGGGTTGCCGAGGCCGATGTGGCCGACGTCGAAGTTCGACGCGCCGATCAGCTGCCCGATGACGATGCGCGTGCGGGTCAGGGTCGCCCCACCGCACGAGGTCGCCTGCGCCGGCGTGTAGCACGGCGAGGAGCCGCACGGCCCGTTCGCGCCCGTCATCTGCGCGGGCGTGTCGAGGTTGATCAGGTCGTTGTTGCCGATGAGGATCATGCGGACGGCCGTCTCGTCCTCGTAGATCTGGTTGACGCGGTTGACGAGCGTGACCTTGGCGGCCGTCACGTTGGCGGGGCCGCCGAAGTAGGTCGCGTAGGTCGGGTCGCTGAGGAGCGCGAGGCGATAGGTCCGCAGGGTGACGAGCGGCCCCTCGGGGACGTCGAGCGTCTCGGCGAGCTCCGCCGCGAACGCCTCGGCTTCGGCCTCGTCGCCCTCGCGCTCGACGAAGACGCCGCGCACGTCGTCGAGGTCGCGGCCGTAGTAGCTGACGTACACGCTCTGGTCGTTGCGGTAGTAGGGGTCGATGTACCACGAGCCCTTCGGCGAGCGCACCGAGGCGTGGAACCCGAGCGGGCCGATGTCGGCCCGGATGGTCGCCATCGGGTCGTCGAGGCCGCGCCCGGCGAACGTCTTGATGTTCGGGTGCTTGCGAGCGAGCGCCCGGCTCCATGACCGGCGAGAGCTCGAGCGCGAAGCGCTGGAAGCCGCCGCCCGGCGCCGGCAGAGAGACGACGAGCCCGCTCCCCGCCCCGGCGAGCGCGCTCCGCAGGCCGACGCGATCCAGCCTGAACGAACGGAAGCGATCGGGCCGGATCGCCGGCCGCGCGCCGGTGCGCGCGGGGCGCGGCGTGCCCGCCACCCCGGTCCAGAGCGCGCGTGTCTGCTTGGCGGTCTGCGCGCCTCGCTCGGCGGCGCCGGCCGGCGCCGCGACCGAGACGGCGACCAGCACCGACAGCGCGATGATCGCGCCCAGGACGCCGTGCCGGCGAAGCGGCAGGCGTCCGAGACTGTCTCTCACTCCACTCATGAAAGCTCCCCCTCCTGTCTGCCAGTGTTGACCTTCGGCATGGAACACGGCGACGCGAGGATCTCTCCGCCGCGCCGACCTGCCCTGTCCCGCGCCGATCCTCTCTCCGCCGGCCGGCGAGGTCAAGCGTTCGCCCCGCCAGGCGGCCGCCGGCCGGGCTCGTCTACCGGCCGGCCTCTGGCCGACGGTTCCCCGCGCGCGCGCAGGATGCGATTCGTTAGGCTTGACGGCTAGTTATCGCCTCTGCGGCGCAAACTACCCCGGGAAACGAGCCTCCATAGCGATCGCTGCCCCACCGCCCGCGCGCCACGACGTGGAGGACGTCCTCCGCGAGACCGGATTCACGCCGTTCCACCGCCGGGCAGTGCTCGTGACGGGCGCGGCCTGGACGTTCGTGGCGATGGAGATCCTGATCGTCGGGTTCACCGTCCCCGTCTTCACCTCGATCTGGGGCCTTTCGGGGAGCATGGCCGGCTGGATCGCCGCGTCGGCGCTCGGCGGCTCGCTGCTCGGGGCGGTCGTGCTCGGACGGCTCTCCGACCGCATCGGGCGGCGCCGGATCTTCCAGGCGTCCATCCTCTGGTACGCGGCTTTCACCGCCCTGACGGCACTGGCCTGGGGCCCGTGGTCGCTCTCAGCCTTCCGCTTCCTGGCCGGGATCGGCCTCGGCGGGATCCTCGTCGTCGACCCCTCGCTTCTCGCCGAGTACCTCCCGCCGCAGCGTCGGGGGCGCTTCCTTGTGCTCCTCGACCTCTTCTGGCCCGTCGGGCTGCTGCTCGCGACGGCGCTCTCCTGGATCTTCCTCGACCAGATCGGAGGCGAGAACGGCTGGCGCTACCTCTTCCTGGCTGCCGCGTTCCCCGCCTTCCTCGCCTTCGTGGCACGCCTGACGCTGCCCGAGAGCCCGTACTTCCTGGCGCGCTCCAACCGGCCGAAGGAGGCGGCGGAGGTGCTGTCGGAGATCACCGGCAGGAAGGTCGAGGCAAGCGAGCTCGACGCGCCCGTGGAGCAGCGGGGCTCGCTCCGTGAGCTGGTCTCGGAGCGGCTGCGGTCGTCCACCGCCATCGTCCTGGTCGCCTGGATCGCGCTCAATATCTCCTACTACGGGCTCTTCCTCTGGCTGCCGTTCGTCCTTCAGGACGAAGAGCGGTTCGAGGTCAACGTCTACCTCCTGCTCGCGCTCTCAGCGCTCTCACAGTTCCCGGGCTACGGGGCCGCGCTCTGGCTCGTCGAGCGGATCGGCCGCAAGGCCACGCTCGCGTCGTTCCTCGTGCTCGGCGGCATGTCTGCCTATGCGTTCGCCGTGGCGGACTCCGCGCCGGTCTACATCGCCTCGCTGTTCTTCGTCGGCTTCTTCAACCTGGGCGCCTGGGGCGCGGTCTACCCCTTTACAGCGGAGCTGTTCCCCACCCGGCTGCGCTCGAGCGCCTTCGGGATCGCCGAGGGCGTGGGCAAGGGCGCAGCGATCGGGGCTCCGTACCTCTTCGGCGCACTGATCGACTGGACAGGCGACGCCGTGTGGTCGTTGACGTTCGTCGCCCTCGTCATGGTGGCAGGCGGCCTCCTGGTGCTGCTGGGGCGTGAGACGCGCGGCGCGCGGCTGGCCTAGGAGGGCTTGGCGAAACCGACCCTTGCGTTTCCGAAGTATGGCGACTAGCGTGGCCGGCGCAACCGACGGAAGGAGACGACGAGATGAGCACCGTCGAGACGGCGGTCGGCCGCTTCGTCTGGCACGACCACATGTCGGGCGACCCGGCGGCGGCGAGCAGCTTCTACAACGGGCTCCTCGGCTGGGAGATCGAGATCTGGAAGCCGGGCGAGATGGACTATCCGATGATCAAGGTCGGGGAGCAGCAGCACGGCGGCTTCGGCCCTGCGCAGGGCGGCGCTCCGCCGCACTGGCTCGGCCATGTCGCGGTCGACGACGTCGACGAGGCGGCGTTGCGCGCGGAGGCTGCGGGCGGCACGATCGTCGCGCCCGGCGTTCGACATCCCCGAGGTCGGGCGCATGGTCGTCGTGGCCGACCCGCAGGGCGCGATCCTGTCGCTCTTCACCTCGGCGTCCGCCGACTGGACGCCGGCCGAAGGCGTCTTCGTCTGGGACGAGCTGATGACGACGGACGTCGAGGCCGCCAAGCGCTTCTACGGCGAGGTCGTGGGCTGGGAGAGCCGCGAGATGGACATGGGCAACAACTTCGTCTACACCCTCTTCGTGGCGGGCGGCGTCGACCGGGCGGGGTGCATGCCGCGGCCCGAGGGCGCCGAGGAGATGCCACCGGTCTGGCTCACGTACCTCGGCGCCGACGACGTCGACGCGACCGTCGAGAAGGCGAAGGGCCTCGGCGCGGCCGCGGTGGTCATGGAGCCCACGGACATCCCGACCGTCGGCCGCCTGGCGGTCATCGTCGACGCGGCGGGCGCTGCGGTCGGCATCTACCGGCCGCAAGAGGGCTAGCCCGGCCGAGAGCCTTGATCAGCGGGGGAGCGGGGCGCGCGCCTCGCTCCCGCGCCGGGTCTTGACATTGATCGCAGGAGTGCTATACATAGCACGAGTGCGATGAGCAAGCCTACGCGAGACGAACGGCGCCACGTCATCGACACCGCGGTCGAGCGGCTCCGCGAGCGGCTCGCCGGCGCGCACGACGGCTGGCTCTTCGCCCAGATCGCCGAGCAGGTCGCCGACCGCCGCCGCGCGCTCGGGCTCTCGCAGGCCGAGCTGGCGGAGATCTGCGGGACGACTCAGTCGGCCATCGCCCGGCTCGAGTCGGGCGGGCGCCCGCCCCGCATCGACACGCTCCTGAAGCTCGCCCACGCGCTCGACTGCGACCTCGCGGTCGAGCTGCGGCCACGGCCGCCGGCGGAAGGAACGGAGGCGGCATGACCCGCCTCGAGGTCCTCGAGCAGCGGCTCGCGGCCCTCGAGACCGAGGTCGCCGACCTGCAGGCCCAGATCCGCAACCCCGGTGCATCGCCCGATGTTGCGCCGACGCAGTGGGCGGCCGTCACGCCAAAGCCCGTGAGCCCGCCGCAGAAGCCGGCTCCTCCAGCTCCGCTTCCTGAGGTGTGGTCGACGCCTCCGCTCCGGCCGACCAAGCCTCCACCGGTTGCGCAAGAGCCGCCGCGGCGCCCCGCCCCGCCGCCGAAGCCGCGGCGGGAGATCGACTACTCCGCGCTCTTCGGCGCCTTCGGGCTTGCCGTGGCGGGCGGGATCGTGACCGTCCTCGGCATCGTCTTCTTCTTCGTCCTCGCCGCGAACCGCGGCTGGATCGGCCCTGAGCTGCGCGTCGCCTTCGGCGCCGCGGCCTCCGTGGGGGTCTTCGCCGCCGGCTTCTGGCTGCGCCGGCGCTTCGGGACGACGCACGCCGCTCTCGCGGCCGTCGGCGCGGGCATCGCGGGCGCCTACGCCACCCTGCTCGCGGCCACCGCGCTCTACGGGTTCGTGCCGGACGTCGGCGCGCTCGCCGCGGCGGCCGGGATCGCCGCCGCCGCCACGGTCGTCGCCCTCGCCTGGAAGGAGGAGCTGGTCGCGGCGCTCGGCCTCATCGGCGCCCTCATCGTGCCCCTGATGACCCTCGTCGAGGACGGGGAGCTGACCCTCGTGGGGACGACCTTCGCCGCGCTCGTGCTCGCAGCGATCGCCGTCGTGGCCCTGCGCCAGCGCTGGGACATCCTCCTCGTCGCCGGCCTCCTGGGGTCGTTTCCGCAGATCGCAGGCCTGGTGCTCCAAGCCGAGCCCACGGACTGGGCGGTCGTCGTGCTCGCCGTGCTCTTCTGGGCGCTCTACGTCGCCGTCGCCACGGCTGTCCAGCTGACCTCGGAGGCCAAGCGGCTCGACCCGCTGGCCGTGACCGTCCTGCTCGGGATCGGCCGTGCTCGCTGCCGGGTCGGCCGCGCAGCTCTTCGAGGGAGACGTCGGCGGCTGGAGCCGGGAGGGGCTGGCGCTGCTCGTCGTCTCGGCTGCGTACCTCGCGCTCGGCGCCGCGTTCCTGCGGCGCGCGCGCGACCTCTCCACGCCCTCTGGGCCGTCGGCCTGACGGTGGGCGCCGTCGCCGCCGCGCAGCTCCTGCGCGGCGGCTGGCTCGCGGTCGGCTGGGCGGGCGAGGCCGCCGTGCTCGCGTGGGTCTCCGAGGCGACGCGCGAGCGCCGCTTCCGGATAGCCTCGGTCGGCTACCTCCTGCTCGCGCTCGCGTTCACGCTGGGGCACGAAGCGCCGCTCGCGGATCTCTTCGACGAGAGCCGGCACCCGGCAATCGGCGTGCCGAGCGTGCTCGCCGTCGCCGTCGCCTCGCTGCTCGTCGCCTGGTTCTCGCGGCGGGCGCCGGAAGAAGTCCGACGACGCTGTCCTCGTCAGCTCCACCAGCGCGCGCAGCGCCTTCCTCTGGCTGGCCGGAGCGCTCTTCGCCTACGCCGTCTCGCTCGGGATCCTCGAGGCTGTCGTCTGGGAGCTCCCGCTTCGAGGTCGGCCAGGTCGCGGTCAGCGGCTTCTGGGCCCTCCTCGCAGTCGCGCTCGTCGAGGCCGGCGGCCGCCTGCGCCGGCTCGACCTCTCCGTCGTCGGGCTGGGGCTGATCGCCGTACACGGCGCTGAAGGCGGTCGGCGTACGACTACGACCGGCTCGACCCCGACCTCTGGGCGGTCGCCTTCCTGCTCATCGGCGCCGGGGCGCTGCTCTGCGGCTTCGAGTACCAGCGCCTGGGCCGCGACCGCTGGCAGAGCCCTGCGGGCCGAAGTCGGCCGGCGGCCGTGCTCGCGAGCGTCGCTCCTCGGCGTCTTCGGAGTCGTCGAGCTCGCCGACGGCACGTGGAACGGGATCGGCGTGCTGGGTGGCATGCTCGTCCTCCTCGCTCTGCCCTACGCGCTCCTCGCCGCAGCGGTCTTCCGGACGCGCGGGCCTGCGCGACCTGGCGACGCTCCTCTGGGGGCTCGCGCTGGCAATCGCCGCCGCCGCCCTCTTCCTCCTGCTCGCGGGCGGCTGGCTCGTCCTCGCCCTGACGGCGGGCGCCGCGCTCCTCGCCTGGGCTCTCCCTTCCCGCCCGAGAGCCGCGCCTGCAGATCGCGTCGGCCGCGTACCTGGCCGTCGCGCTCGCCTACACGCTGGTCGTCGAGACCCCGCCGAAGGACTTCTTCGTCGCCTCCGCCCATCCCGGCGACGGGGCGCAGAGCCTCGTGCTCGTGGCGCTCGCCGCCCTCGCGCTCGGGCTCTGCACCGCCCTCCCCGAGGCCCGCACGGCCGCCTTCGCCGGCGCCGGCGTCCTCCTCCTCTACGCGCTCTCCCTGGGGATCCTGGAGCTGGCCGAGCTCGCCTCGGGCGCCAGCGTGTCGCAGGACTTCCAGCGCGGCCATACCGCCGTCAGCGCCGCCTGGGGCGCGATCGGGCTCTGTCTCCTGACGCTCGGCCTCGTCCGGCGCTCGCGCGGGATCCGCCTGGCCGGCTTCGCCCTCTACGGGATCGCCATCGCCAAGCTCTTCCTCTACGACCTGACGTACTCGAGCCCGGTCGGCCGCCCGCTGTCCTTCCTGGCCGTGGGCATCCTGCTCCTGGCGAGCGGCTTCTTCTACCAGCGCCTGAGCGAGCGGATCGCCGCGCGCGACGCCGGCCCGGCCTAGGCGGGCTCCTAGCTCTCCGGCGACCAGGGACGGCGCTATCGTCAAGACGTGGATGACGTTCGCGCGTTTCTGGATGCCTCCGAGGCGTTCTTCCGGGCGGTCGCGGCTGTCGCGTGGGGCGCGCTCTTCCTCGCCGTCGCCTTCCATCTCCTCCGGCTCCTCATGCGCGTGCGCGCCTGGCAGAACATCCTCCAGGCCGCGTACCCCGAGACGAAGGTGCGCTACTGGAGCACGTTCGGCGCCTACCTGGCCGGCGTCGGCGTGAACGCGGTCGTGCCCGCGCGCGGCGGCGACATCGTCAAGCTCTACATCGCGAAGCACCGGATCGACGGGTCGAGCTATCCGACACTCGCCTCGAGCCTCGTCGTCGAAACGCTCCTCGACTTCGTCGTCGCGGCGATCCTCTTCCTTGCCGCCGATCCAGATGGGCCTCCTCCCGGGCATGCCCGACCTCCCCGGCTCCCGGCCTTCGACTGGACCTTCGTGGTCGAGCATCCGCGCGCGGCGGTCTTCATCTGGTGCGTGCTCTTCGCCGGGCTGATCGTGCTCCTCGCCTGGGCGTCTCGGCACGTGACCGCCTTCAGGCAGAAGCTCGTGCTCGGCTTCGCGATCCTGCACGACTGGCGCGCCTACTTCCGGGAGGTGGCCTCATGGCAGGCCGGGAGCTGGCTCGCACGGGTCGCCTCGACGTTCTTCTTCCTGCGCGCGTTCCACGTGGACGCGACGGTGGAGACCACGCTGGCCGTGCTCGTCGTGGGCGGGCTCTCGACGATGCTGCCCTTCACCCCGGGCGGCGCCGGGACGCAGCAGGCGATCCTCGTCTTCGCGCTCGCGGGCGCCGCCGCGAGCTCGACGATCCTCGCGTTCAGCTTCGGCCAGCAGCTCGTGATCACGATCGTGAACGTGGCGATCGGCTTCGGCGCGATCCTCATCATGCTCGGCACGCTCCGCTGGCGCGATCACGTCCAGGGCGCGGAGGACGAGATCAGGGGCCGGACGCCGGCGGGCGGGGAGCCGGCGGAGACGCCGCCGGACCCTACCCCGGTCGCGGCCGATCGCGAGCGCATATGATGGCGCTCGGATGGAGCGGACGGTTCGACAGGAACGAGCCGGGGGGCTACGCGGCGGCCGTCCAGCACGTCTGGGAACGCGTAGGGTCGGCACTCGTCCGGCTCGAGCGCGTCGCCGAGGATCCGGCCGAAGGGGTCGCCGACGGCTTCCTCGACGAGCTCCCGCAGCTCCAGTACACCCTCCACGCGGGCGCCGAGGTCGCCGTCGGGATCAACCCGCCGCGCGGCGGCGAGGCGCTTCACGCGGAGCTGGTCGCTGCGCTCGGCGAGGCGCGAGACATCACCGCCGAAGTCGGCTTCATCCTCGAGAGCGGCGAGACCGAGCTGGTGGAGCCGCTGCTGCCGGAGTGGCGCGGGCGCTGTTCCGCGTGCGGCTCGCCCGCCTCCGCGCCCTCGAGCGCACGGCGCGCCCGCTCGGCGCCGACGCCCCGCCCGAGCCCGAGCCGCGGCGAAAGGCCCGCGAGCGCACGTCGCTCTCGGCGATCGTCGCCACGATCCTCGTGATCGGCGGCGCGTTCCTCTTCACGGCCGGCGCCGTGCTCGCCGCCTGGCCGGTCTGGGCGGCCGGCCTCGCCCTCTTCGCCGGCGGCTTCGTCCTTTACCGCTAGCGCGTCAGCCGGGCCAGCGACTCCTCGCGGCCCGAGCAGCTCGAGGCTCTCGAAGAGCCCGGGCGAGACCTTCGAGCCCGTGACCGCCGCCCGGATCGGGCCGAACGCGTCGCGCGGCTTGAGCCCGAGCCGCTCGGCCAGCCCGCGCAGGCGCCCTCGATCGGCTCGGCCGTGAACGGCTCCACCCCGGCCAGCGTCTCGCGCGCCTCGGCCAGCACCGGCTCCGAGCCCTCGAGGAGCTCGGCCGGAGGCTCGACCCGCTCGAAGAAGAAGCCCGCGAACCCCGGGTACTCCTCCAGGCGCGAGATCTTCTCCTGGACGAGCGGCGCCGAGGCGCGGATCGTGGCCTCGTCGCCGTCGAAGCCCTTCTCGCGTAGGTAGGCGACGAGCGCGTCGGCGAACGCGGCCGGCGGAGCTCGCGCAGGTAGACGCCGTTGAGCCAGTCCAGCTTGGCGTAGTCGAACGTGGCCGGACTGGAGCCGACACGGTCGAGCGTGAACCGGTCGACGAGCTCGTCGCGGGACATCTCCGTCGTCCGGTCGTCGTAGCTCCAGCCGAGCAGCGCGAGGTAGTTCATGAGCGCCGGCGCGAGGTAGCCCTTCTCCCTGAACTCCTCCACCGAGACGGCGCCGTGGCGCTTCGAGAGCTTCTTGCCGTCCGTCCCGAAGACGTTGGGGACGTGCGCGTACACCGGAAGCTCGCGCCCGAGCGCCTCGAGGATGCGAATCTGCTTCGGCGTGTTCGAGACGTGGTCCTCGCCGCGGATGACGTGCGTGATCGCCGAGTCGGCGTCGTCGAGCGCCGCGGCGAGGTTGTAGGTCGGCCGTCCGTCGGAGCGGAGGAGGACGAGGTCCTCGAGCTTCTCGTTCGGGTACTCGATGCGCCCCTTGATCGCGTCGTCCCACGCGGTCGACGCCTTCGTCCGGCATGCGGAAGCGGATGGCGCCGTCGTCCTCGTAGGCGTGGCCGTCGGCCAGCAGCCGGCGCGCGTCCTCCGCGTGGCGCGGCATCGAATCGAGCTGGAAGGTGACCTCGCCGTCCCAGTCGAGCCCGAGCCAGCGGAGCGAGCGCTGGATCTGCTCCACGGACTCCTCGACCTCGCGGCTCGTGTCCGTGTTCTCGATCCGAAGCAGGAACTCGCCGCCCTCGTGGCGCGCGAAGAGCCAGTTGAAGAGCGCCGTGCGGACGCCGCCGATGTGGAGGAAGCCAGTGGGGCTGGGCGCAAAGCGGGCGCGGACGGGCACGCGGTTATCGTAGCGCCGGCGCCGCCGGCGCCCACGTCTCCACCTCCGGAGGGATCCACACCGCGATCGGTCGGGCGGTCGAGCATGGGCGCCGAGTCCGTCCAGATCTTCACGCAGAGCCCGCGCGCCTGGCGGCCGACCAACCACCGCCGGCGAACTCGAGCGCTTCAAGGAGGCCGCGCCGAGGCCGGCAGGCTGGTCGTCTGCCACGCGCTCTACCTGATCAACCTCGCGGCCCGGACGACGACCGGGAGAAGTCGCCACGGCGCTCCTGCACACGTCGGCGTCGCCCGCGCGATCGAGGCGGACGTCGTCTTTCACGTGGGCTCCCACCAGGGCGCGGGCCTCGAGACGGCGCTCGCGCGCGTCGTGCCCGCGCTCGAGGGGCGCTCGGGCGCGCCGACGGCCCCACGTGGCTCCTGCTCGAGAACACGGCCGGCGCCGGGGGCACGATGGGCCGCTCGTGGAAGAGCTGGCCGCGATCGTCGACCGGCTGGGCCGCCCCCCTCGTCTCGGTCTCTGCCTGGACTCTGCCACCTCTGGGTCTCGGGCGTGGATGTCACCGATCCCGCTGTCTTCGCCGCGACTCCTCGCCGAGGTGGACGAGCTGGTCGGCCCCGATCGGCTCCGCGCTGCACGTAACGACGCCGCGGCCCCGCTCGGCTCGAACCGCGACCGGCACGCGAGCGTCCCTCCGAGGGGAGCTGGGCGAGGGGCTCGGCACCTTCCTCGGCCCATCCCGCCGTTCAGGGGCTGCCGGCCGGTCCTGGAGACCCCGGGCCCGGACGGGCACGGCCCGGATGCGGCCGAGGTGCAGCGCCTCAAGGACCTGCACGCCCGCGCGACGGGGGCTACGCGGCCTGGTCGCTCTGCTCGACGACCCGGAAGGACGGCGTCCC
>CAWKBS010000002.1:0-241712 GCA_963847985.1 uncultured Actinomycetes bacterium
CCACTTGGAGCGGCGGCCGCGGCGGCTCGTGTAGACGAGCTTCGGCCGCGCCGACGTCATGCCCGAGCTCTCGAACTGCTCGCGGTGGCCGAGGCGGCCCGCGACGCGGCTCGTGTCCGCCTGCTGCTCCGGGAGGACGAACGTGATGGCGATCCCGCTCCGCCCAGCGCGGCCGGTGCGGCCCGTGCGGTGGAGGTAGCCCTTGTCCTCCTCCGGCGGGTCGTAGTTGATGACGTGCTCGACGTCGTCGATGTCGAGCCCACGGGCGGCGACGTCGGTCGCCACGAGCACGGAGACCGTGCCCCGGTCGAAGCGATCGAGGGCGCGCCGGCGCAAGGACTGCGACATGTCGCCGTGCAGCGCCTCGGCCTTGACGTCGTGGCGGCGCAGGCGCGAGACGAGCCGGTCGGCGCCGCGCTTCGTCCGCACGAAGACGAGCGTGAGGCCGGTCGAGGCCTCGAGGTGCGAGACGAGCGTCTCCACCTTCGTCGACTGGTCGACGGAGACGAAGCGGTGCTGGATCTCGCCGCCCGCACGGTCGGCCGGAAGCTCGGCCGAGAAGCGCGACGGGCTCGAGGTGTAGGCCTGCGCGAGCTCGCCGACCTCGCCGTCGAGCGTCGCGGAGAAGAACATCGTCTGACGGATCCGGGGCACGCGGCGGACGAGCTTGTCCACCTGCGGCTTGAAGCCCATGTCGAGCATCCGGTCGGCCTCGTCGAGGATGAGGATGCGGATGCGGTCGAGCGCCAGCATGCGGCGCTGGGCGAGGTCTTCGAGCCGGCCCGGCGTGGCGACGACGACGTGCGCCTCGCGCGCCTTGGCGGCCTGGGCCTTGAGCGGGACGCCGCCGTAGACGGAGGCGATGCGGAGGCCCTTCGGCTTCCCGACGAGAACCAGCTCGTCGGTCACCTGCTGCGCGAGCTCGCGCGTCGGGACGAGCACGAGCACGCTCGGCTTGCCGTCGCGCGCCTCGACGCGCTCGACGATCGGCAGCGCGAAGGCCAGGGTCTTGCCCGAGCCGGTCGGCGACTTCGCCAGGACGTCGAGCCCGGCGAGGGCGTCCGGCAGGACGAGCGCCTGGATGCTGAAGGGCTCCGTGATGGAGCGGGCCGCAAGCGCATCGACCACAGACTGCGACACGCCAAGGCCAAGGAAGGACTGCTGAGACACGTTCTACTCCTGTTCGTTCGGTCGAGACTCGCCTGGCCCGAACGCCCGAAGGAGGAACGAGAAGCTCATCTCACGGCCGACCCATCGCCGACCTATTGGGGTAACAGTAGCAGCAACAGCGGGCCGGCCCGCGCTACAGTCGGCTCCGTCAACGACGAGGAGGCGACGAATGGCGACGGATCGCACCGCGCAGGTCACCTGGCAGGGGAGCCTGATGGACGGCGGCGGCAGGATCGACAGCGTCGGCAGCGGCGCCTTCGGCCCGCTCGACGTGACCTGGGCCTCGCGGGCGGAGGAGCCGGCCGGGCGCACCTCGCCGGAGGAGCTGATCGCCGCCGCGCACGCCGCCTGCTTCTCGATGTCGCTCTCCCACGCGTTGGCCGGCGAGGGCACGCCGCCCGAGGAGCTGAAGACCGGCGCCACCGTCACCTTCCAGCCCGGCGAAGGCATCACGAAGATCGCGCTCACCGTCCGCGGCACCGTCCCCGGGATCGACGAGGACGGCTTCCGCGCGGCGGCCGAGGGCGCCAGGGACGCCTGCCCGGTCTCGAGCGCTCTCACCGGCGTGCCCGAGATCACCGTGGACGCGACGCTGGTCTAGGAGGGTTTGGCGGAACTCGCTCGTCGGTGCGAGGCGGCCGAACGGCACAGTCGGCCGTTTCGCCGAACGCTCCCTCCTGTAAGCGTCTCGGCGCTGGATCAGCCAGAAGGCGATCGCGAGCGCGCCGAGAGCGTAGGCGAAGAGGACGCCCAGCCCGGCCCACGGGTCGAGGGGGACGGCGTCCGAGCGCTCGACCGTCTGCTGGACCGCAAGCCCCGCGGTCGCCGGTGAGAGCTTCTGAACGAGCTCCCCGGCGCTCTCCGGGAGAAAGCCGATCGCGATGATCGGGACGAAGACGAGCCCGAGCGCGAGGCTGATCGCCGCCGCCGACCGACGAACGATCGCTGCGATCCCGAACGTGAGCAGCGCGAGCCCGGTCAGGTACAGGGCCGTGCCGGCGACTGCCCGCAGCGCCGGCCCGTCCGTCAGGGTCGCCGCGGGATAGCCCCCCTCGTAGACGAACCCGTTTCCGCGGAGCAAGCGACTGCCCGACGACGAACGAGGCCGCGGCAGTCAGGAAACCGGCCGCGACGACGAGCCCGCCGAGCAGCGCCGCCTTCGCCCCGAGCACGAGCCGCCGCCGCGGGTTGGCGGCGAACGTTGCGCGAATCGTGCCCGTCGAATACTCGGAGGCGATCACGAGCACCGCGAGCAGCACGAACGCGATCTGCCCGAGCCAGACACCGGCGAGGCTGTCCCGGACGATGTCGTTGTCGCCCGGACGCCCAGGGCTCCCTCCTTCGGTGGTGGTGGACGAGCAGACGAGCGCGGTGAAAAGGAGGGTCAGGCCGAACCCGGCGAGCAGGGCCCAGGCGGTGCTCCGAACGGAGCGCACCTTGATCCACTCCGCGTGCAGCACCTGGGGGAAGCCCGTGCGGGTCATCCGCGCCCGTCGCTTCCGCTCGAATACTCGACGGCGTCCCGGGTCAGGTCGAAGAACGCGTCTTCGAGCGACGCGCGCTGAGGAGAGAGCTCGTAGAGCCTGAGCCCGTGCTCGGCGGCCAGATCGCCGATGCGGGCTGCGTCCAGGCCCGCGACGCTCAGGGTGTCGACGTCGATCGAGGTGACGGCGGCGCCCGCGCCGGCCAGGACCGCCATCACCTGCGCCCCCTCGGGCGTGCGGACGGTGACGCGAGCGCCCGCCGTCACGTCCAGGAGGTCGCGGACGCCGGCGTCGGCGATGAGCCGTCCGCGCCCGATGACGATCAGATGATCGGCGGTGTCCTCGAGCTCGCTCATGAGATGGCTGGACACCAGGACTACGCGGCCCTCCGACGCGAGGGACCTGAGGAGCCCCCGGATCCAGCGAATGCCTTCCGGGTCGAGGCCGTTGCCTGGCTCGTCGAAGAGCAGGATCGGCGGATCGCCCAGAAGCGCGGCGGCGATGCCGAGACGCTGAGCCATGCCGAGCGAGAAGCCGCCGGCCCGCCGGCGGGCCGCGCGCTCGAGGCCGACGAGATCGAGCACCTCGTCCACCCGCCCGCGTGGCAGCCCGTTGCTGGCGGCCAGCCAGCGCAGGTGGTCGCGCGCCGAGCGCCCGGGATGCGTCGCGCGGGCGTCGAGCAGCGCCCCGACCTCGCGGAGCGGGCTCGCCAGCTCGGCGTAGGGACGGCCGTTGACGAGCGCGGTTCCGGCGTCGGGAGCGTCCAGGCCGAGGATCAGGCGCAGGGTGGTCGACTTGCCCGCACCGTTGGGGCCGACGAACCCGGTGACGACGCCCGGGCGCACGGTGAACGAGAGCCCGTCGACTGCGACCGTGGCGCCGTAGCGCTTGCTCAGCCCGTGTGCTTCGATGGTCGCGCTCATGACCATGAAGGTACGAGGCGGCGTCGCTCGGCGCATCGCGCCCCGGAGCCGTCTTTCGCGGCCCCCGTCGCGGTGAGGGGCACGAGCCGCGTCACCCCCGAGAGGGAGAGCGAAAGTCGTGGCCCGGAGCGATGCGCCGCGGGCGCGGCGGGGCGACAATGAGCCTCGTGAACGTGACGTTTGACGATCTCGTCTCGGATGTGCGCCGGATCCTGTCGGGCCCCGACGGCCCCATCGCCCTTGCCCTCGCGCTCGGGCTCGGCGCCATCGTGGAGACGTTCCTGTACGCGGCGGACCCGGGCGACCGCGCGAGCGGCCTGATCGCCAACCTGCTCGCGACGCTTCCGCTCGTCTTCTGGCGCACGCGCCTTCCCTGGGTGGCGGGCGTCGTCACGTTCGCGTCGCTCGTCGCGGTCGGGAGCGAACCGACGCTCCTGACCCTGTCCGGCATCACCGCGCAGCTCATCGTCGTCTACCTCGTGGCCAACCGCTACCGCCGGCGCTGGTCGGTGCGTCCTGGCGACGCCGTTCCTCGTCGCGGCGGTCGGCTGGTCGGACGAGGACTCGCTCGCGGGCGTCATGCTCCTCGTGCTCGTGGTCGCCGCGCAGGTCCTGGGCGACTCGCGGCGGCAGCGGAGCCAGGCGATCGCCGAGCGCGACGCGACCCGGCACGCCATGGCCGAGACGCAGCGCGACCAGGTGATCATGGAGGAGCGGGCGCGCATCGCCCGCGAGCTCCACGACGTCGTCGCCCACCACGTCTCCGTGATCGCCGTCCAGGCCGAGACCGCCCGCCTGACCACGCCGGACATGCCCGAGGAGGGCAAGGAGCGACTGGCGGCGATCGGACAGACGGCGCGGGACTCGCTCACGGAGCTGCGGCGGCTGCTCGGCGTCCTCCGGGCGGACGGCGGCCCCGAGGCCGCCCGCGCGCCCCAGCCCGGGCTCGGACGCCTCGCGGAGCTGATCGACAGCGCCCGCACGGCGGGAACTCCCGTGCGGCTGACGCTCGAAGGCGACGTGACGCCCCTGCCGCCGGGCGTCGACCTGACGGCGTACCGGATCGTGCAGGAGGCACTCACGAACGCACGGCGACACGCTCCGGGCGCGTCGGTCGACGTCACGCTCGACTACGAGGAGGACGCGCTGCGACTGCGGGTGAGCGACGACGGGCCCGGACCGCCGGCGGCCGACACCAGCGGCCACGGCCTGCTCGGCATGCAGGAGCGCGCAACGATGGTCGGGGGCAGGCTGAAGACCGGCCCCGGCGACGACGGCGGCTTCGTCGTCGAGGCCGAGCTTCCGCTCTCGAGGCCCGCGCCATGACGGTCCGGGTGGTCGTGGCCGACGACCAGGAGATCGTGCGGGCCGGTTTCGCGGCGCTGCTCGAGACCCAGGACGACTTCGCCGTGGCCGGCACGGCGGCCGACGGCGTCGAAGCGGTGGAGCTGTGCCGGGCCGAGCGCCCGGACGTCGTCCTCATGGACGTGCGCATGCCCGGCCTCGACGGGATCGAGGCGACCAGGCTCCTGGCAGCCGACGGCGGCAAGCGCCCGAAAATCCTCATGCTCACGACCTTCGATCTGGACGAGTACGTCTACGACGCCCTCAGCGCAGGCGCGAGCGGCTTCCTGCTCAAGGACGTGGCCGCCGAGACGCTGTTCGACGCGGTGCGGGTCGTTGCGGCCGGAGAGGCGCTGCTCGCCCCGACCGTGACCCGCCGCCTGATCGACGAGTTCGCCCGCCTCCGCCCTCGCGCCCCGGCGCGGCCGGAGCTGCTCGAGGAGCTGACGCCCCGGGAGACCGAGGTGCTGTGCCTCGTCGCCGAGGGCCTCTCGAACGACGAGATCGCCGAGCGCCTCGTCGTCAGCAAGGAGACCGTGAAGACCCACGTCAGCCACGTGCTCGGCAAGCTCCGCCTGCGGGACCGGAGCCAGGCGGTGATCGTGGCCTACGAGTCCGGGGTGATCGTGCCGCGGTACGATCGCCCGGATGTGGGCTAGCCCGCTCCTCTACGAGCGCCTGACCTGGCCGGAGGTGCGCCGGGCGGCCTCCGAGGAGCGCGTCTGCCTGATCCCGGTCGCGACGCTGGAGGATCACGGGCCGCACCTGCCCATCGACACCGACCTGCGGATCACGGCCGAGGTCTGCCGCCGGACGGCGGAGGCGGCGCCCGACGAGATCGTGCTCCTGCCGCCGATCCCGCACGGCTACTCGCCCCACCACATGGACTTCCCCGGCCCGATCACGATCGGCTGGGACACGTTCACGCGCTACTGCACGGACGTGGGCACGTCGCTCGCCCGCCACGGCTTCCGGCGCCTGCTCTTCCTCAACGGGCACGGCTCGAACCAGAACTTCGTCGAGGCGGCCGCGCGCCTCGTCGGGGTCGAGCACCCGGGAGTGCTCTCCGCCGCGGCGTTCTACCTCTCCGGGAAGGCCTCGCTCGCCCGGGTCGGCGAGCTGCGGGAGTCGGAGCGCGGCGGCATGGGCCACGCCTGCGAGCTCGAGACCTCGATCTACCTCGCCATCGACCCCGACGCGGTCGACATGGCGAAGGCCGTGGACGAGCGCGGCTATCCGGACGGCGAGTACGCCTTCATGGACTGGGCCGACGGGCCGCTGAAGGTCATGCCCTGGTGGTCGTCGTTCTCGGCGACCGGCGTCCAGGGCGACGCGACGAAGGCGACCGCCGGAAAAGGGCGTCGCCCTGCTCGAGGCCGCGGTCGAGGAGTGCGTCGGCTTCGTCCGCGAGCTCCTCTCCTGGCCGCTGCCCGAGCGCCGCGAGCCGCGGGAGACCGTGTGACGCCGCCGCCGATCCCGCTGATCCGCGCCGAGGGGAGCCACCGCGAGGTCGGGCGGCAGATCGGCGCAGCGACGGCCGCGGAGATGGCGCGGATGGCGACGGGGCCCTTCGATTCCGAGGTCATAGAGCGCTACCGCGCGGTCACCCTCGAGCACGTTCCCTGGATCGTGGAGGAGCTGGACGGCGCCGCCGAGGCGACCGGGCTCGACCCGCTCGCGGTCTTCGCCGCCTCCATCGAGGAGCTCGCGCCCGTCGAGGCGCCGACGGGCTGCAGCGACCTCGTCGTCACGGGGTCGCGCACTGCCGACGGCCACCTACTCGTGGCGCACACGAACGACCTGTACGCCGAGGACGAGGAGGCGATCGTGGCCGTCGAGTGGCGCGTCCCGGGCGAGCCTGTCGTGTTCACGCTCGGGAGCGGTCCGTGGATCAGCGTCGGCTGGAACGACGCCGGCCTCTCCGTCACCGGCAACGAGGTCTCGCCGAACGACGAGCGCGTCGGCATCCCCCGCCTGCTCCAGGTGCGCGACGTGCTCACGCGCCGTTCGCTCGCCGAGGCGGTCGACGCCAGCCTCCACCCGGCCCGCTCCTCCGCGTACAACTGGGTGCTCGCCCACCGCGACGGCTCCGCGGCGAACGTCGAGGCCTCGGCGACGAGCGCGGCGATCGACGAGCCGGAGGACGGCTTCCTCGCGCACACGAACCACTACGACCGCGGGAGATGCGGCCGTTCGAGCGCCCCGGCGACTACGAGAGCTCGTGCGCCCGCCTCGACCGCGCCCGCGAGCTGGCCGCGGGGGACGGCTTCACGGTGGAGCGCCTGCGCGAGCTCCTCTCCGACCACGCCAACGGCGAGAACGCGATCTGCCGCCACGGTGACGAGCCGAAGTCGGTGAAGACGGTCTTCTGGTGCGTGGCCGACGTCACCGCCGGCGAGATCACGTACGGGCGCGGGAACCCGTGCGACTCCGAAGCCCAGACCTACAGGTTCGAGCGCTCGTGATCGCCGCGAGCCTCTTCGGCCGGCCGCTCCCCGACGGCGGCACCATCGGCGTCGCCGCGCCGGCGAGCCCGTACGAGAGCCGCTCCGACGTGCTCAGGAGCGTCGAGTGGTGGGAGGCGCAGGGCTACCGCGTCAAGCTGGGCAAGCACGTCCTCGCCCAGGACGACTTCGTCGCCGGGCCCGCGACGGACCGGGCTGCCGACCTCATGGCGATGTTCGGCGACCCGGAGGTGGACGTCGTCCAGTGCCTCCAGGGCGGCTACGGCTCGGCGCAGGTGATCCCGCACCTCGACTTCGACGCGATCGCCGCCAATCCGAAGCCGTTGGTCGGCTTCTCCGATATCACCTCGCTCCACGTGGCCATCCGTCAGCACACGGGGCTGGCCACCTTCTACGGAAACGGCCTCCTCGGCGTGGGCGATCCCGAGACGAGCGCCTTCGCGAGGGAGCGCCTGCTCGCCGTTCTCTCGGGCAACGGCGCCGGCGAGGTCCCGGCGAATCCCGACGACCCGTTCCTACGAACGATCCGCGGTGGGAGGGCGATCGCGCCGCTCGTCGGCGGCTGCCTCTCGCTCCTCATGCAGACGCTCCGAACCCCGTGGGAGTTCGACCTCGACGGGACGATCTTCTTCTTCGAGGACTACTACCTCCCGCCCTACATGCTGGACGGGATCCTCACCCAGCTCGTACATGCCGGCAAACTCGCCGGTGTCCGCGGAGTCGTAGTCGGTGAGATGGAGAAGTGCGATTGGGGCGACCATCCGCGCGGCTGGCCACGGACGCGCACACTGGAGGACGTCCTGGAGGTCCACCTGGAGCCGTTGGGCGTCCCCGTGCTATACAAGCTCCCCTTGGGCCACGGGAAGCACCTCGCCACCATCCCACTCGGCGTCACCGCGACGCTGGATGCGGACGCGAGGACGCTCACGTTCGAGGGGTCCGGCCTGGCAACTGGGGGAGAGGGAGACTGAAATGACGAAGCGCGTGCTGTGGTTCCTGGCGCTCCTGGCGCTCGTCGTGGCGGCCGCCTCGTGCGGCGGCGGCGACGATGACGACGGGGCGGCGACCGGTACGGGGACGACCGAGGACGACAGCGGCGGCGAGGTGATCAAGGGCGGCATCCTCCGGATCGGAACGACCGGCGAGATCGACTCCATCAACCCCTTCGTCGCCTTCAACTCCGAGTCGTACCAGGCGTTCGTCATCGAGTACCCGCTGCTCGTCCAGTACAGCCCCGACTTCGAGTGGGAGGGCGACTGGGCCGAGAGCTGGGAGACGTCCGAGGACGGGCTTACGTGGACCTTCCACCTCAAGCCCGGCGAATGGTCGGACGGGACGCCGCTCACGGCCGAGGACGCCGTGTGGACCGGTGAGACCGTGCTCAAGTATGCGAAGGGCCCGACCTCGATCCTCGCCCCGTTCATCGCCAACGCGAAGAGCTTCACGGCGCCAGACCCGCAGACGCTCGTGATCGAGTACGGGGCGCCGGTCGGGAACGTGCTGCCCCAGCTCCAGCAGTTCTTCATCCTCCCGAAGCACGTCTGGGAGCAGCACGTCGGCGCCGACGGCAAGGGCCTCAAGCAGTTCAACCCGCAGGACGACCTCCCGGTCGTCGGCGCGGGCCCCTACGTCATCACCGAGTTCGACGGCAAGGGCACGACGATCTTCGAGAAGAACCCCGGCTACTACGGCACCGAGGCGAACGCCGACGCGATCGGCTACCAACACTTCGAGAACGAGGACGCGCTCCTCACCGCCTTCCAGGCCGGAGAGCTCGACTTCGTCGAGGAGGTGCCGCCGAATGCGGTCGAGACGCTCGAGGCGAACGACGACCTCGTCGTCGACAAGGTCGACTCGACCCAGATCAACAACTTCATCTTCAACTCGAACCCGAAGAAGCCCGAGAACACCGAGCTGCTCGACCCGCAGGTGCGCGAGGCCTTCGAGTACGCGATCAACCGCGAGGAGATCGCCGAGGTGGTCTGGAACGGCAACGCGCGGCCGGTGGCCAGCATCGTCGCCCCGATGACCGGCGAGTGGATGAACCCGGACATCCAGCCGCTGCCGTACGACCCGGCCGCGGGGAACGCCATCCTCGACGAGCTCGGGTTCGCGCGCGGCTCCGACGGCATCCGCATGGCCAACGGGCACAAGATGGAGTACGAGATCATCACGCCGACGGGCGTCCAGGGCGTCCAGCGCACCTTCGAGATCGTCCAGAAGGGCCTCGACGAGATGGGGATCAAGGTGACCCCGAACGCGCTCGACGACACGACGGCGTTCGAGGCCATCGGCGCGCCCGACTGGAAGTACCTCGACTTCGACCTGTCGATGTGGAGCTGGGTCGGCTACCTCGACCCGGACTTCGTCCTCTCGGTCGTGACCTGCGACCAGTACGGAGGCTGGAGCGACACCGGCTACTGCAACGCCGAGTACGACGAGCTCTACAAGGAGCAGGGCGTCACGGTCGACCAGGAGGCCCGCAAGGAGATCGTCTGGGAGATGCAGGACATCATGCAGGCGGACCGGCCGTACATTCATCTCGTCGTGGTCGACTACATCACGGCGTGGCAGAAGAACTGGGACGGCTTCCACCCGGATCTGATCGCGTACTCCAAGCTGCCGTGGATCGACCCCCACCAGGTGGAGTGAGCTAGCAGGCGAACGGACAAGCGGCGGGAGGCTGACCAGTCGTGAGAGGCGCTGACTACGTCCTCAAGCGCACGCTGTTCGCGATCATCACGGTCTTCGTCGCGCTGACGCTCAACTTCGTGCTCTTCCGGGCGGCGCCCGGAGACGCGACGTCGAGCCTGCGCGGCTGCCGCAACTGCACGCCCGAGTTCCGCGAGGCGCTCTACGCCGAGCTCGGCCTCGACAAGTCGAAGCTCGAGCAGTACTGGATCTACCTGCAGGACCTCGCCCACGGCGACCTGGGGCTCTCGTTCGTGTCCCGCCAGCCCGTGTGGGACGAGCTCCGCGACCCGATCCTGAACACACTCCCGATGGTCGGGCTGGGCTACCTCTTCTCCATCGTCTTCGGGATCCTCGTGGGCGTGATCGCCGCCTGGCGGCGGGGGACGTTCGCCGACTGGGGCGGGCTCCTGAGCGCCCTCGTCTTCTACTCGCTCCCGACCCAGTGGCTGGGGCTGATGCTCCTGATCCTCTTCTCCGGCGTCCTGCCGAGCTCGGGGATCTCCGATCCGTTCATCGAGTTCACCGATCCGTCGACCTGGGAGGTGGTGCTCGACCGGCTCGAGCACATGATCCTGCCGTCCCTCACCCTCGGGCTGGTCCTGTACGGCGAGTACGCGCTCATCGTGCGCTCGTCCATGCTCGAGACGCTCGGGGAGGACTACATCCTCACCGCGCGCGCGAAGGGGCTCGCCAACTGGGCGATCGTGTGGCGGCACGCCTTCCGCAACGCGCTCCTCCCGATCGTGACCCTGGTTGCGCTCACGCTCGGCTACGTCGTCGCGGGGGCGATCCTCGTCGAGGCGGTCTTCTCGTACCCGGGGATCGGGCTCATCACCTACGAGGCGATCTTCGCCCGCGACTACCCGGTGCTCCAGGGGGCGTTCCTCATCCTGACGCTCTCGGTCGTGGTCGCCAACTACATCGCCGACCTCCTCTACTTCCGCCTCGACCCGAGGATCAGCGCATGAGCGTCGCTCGCCGCCGGCTCGCTCCCGTGGGGGAAACCATGTTTCCCCCGCGTGCCCCCTTCTTTGAGACAGTGAAGGAACCTCCCGGTTCCCTCACACACCCTCCCCACACTCCTGAGCCGGGGACCGACTCATGAGTGTCGGCCCCGACGTCGCCACCGGCGACATCCCCGCCCCGCAGCTACGGCGGCCGCTGAAGACCGTCTGGCGCATCGTCAAGAGCCAGCCGCGCGCGACGGTCGGCTTCATCATCGTCCTCTTCTTCATCATCGTTGCCCTGACGGCGCCGTGGCTCGCTCCCTACGGGGTGACGGAGAAGGTCGGGCCGGTGTTCGCGCCGCCTTCGGCCGAGCACCCACTCGGGCTCGACGACGCCGGCGTGGACATGCTCTCGCTGATGATGTGGGGCGCGCGCGTCTCGCTCGTCGTCGGCTTCGCCGCCGCACTCGTGGCGATGCTGATCGGGGGAACGATCGGCCTCATCTCCGGCTACTTCAGCGGGAGGACCGACACGGTGCTCATGCGGATGACGGACTACTTCCTCGTCATCCCCGACATCCCGCTCATGCTCGTGGCCGCCGCGATCTGGGGCCGCAGCCTCTCGAACATCGTCATCATCATCGGCGTCATCTACTGGACGACGACGGCGCGCCTGATCCGCTCGCAGGTGATCAGCCTGAGGGAGCGCGTCTACGTGAAGCGGGCCAACGCCGTCGGCGCGGGGCACGCGCGCATCATCTTCCGCCACATCCTCCCGCAGGTGACACCGCTGATCGTCGCCAACACCGTGCTCACGGTGGCGATCGCAATCTTCGCGGAGACCGCGATCGCCTTCCTCGGCCTCGGCGACCCGACCCTCACCTCCTGGGGCAAGCTGATCGAGAACGCGTTCTCGCACAACGCGATCACGGTCGACGCCTGGTGGGCGATCGTGCCCCCGGGGATCGCGGTTGCCCTCGTCATCCTCGGCTGCACGATGGTCGGCCAGGCGATCGAGGACACGCTCAACCCGCGGTTGCGGGTCGGCCACCTCTCGGTGCGCCGCTTCCGCCTGCGGCCGCTGCAGGGGAGCGACCAGGTTTGAGCCTCCTCGAGATCCGCGACCTCCACGTCTGGTTCGACCTGCAGCAGGGCGGAGAGCTGCACGCGGTCCAGGGCGTCGGCTTCGGCCTCGACCCGGGCGAGCGCTTCGGGCTCGTCGGCGAGTCGGGCTGCGGGAAGACGACCACGATCCTCGCGCTCATGGGGCTCCTGCCGCCGATCGCGTCCGTCGCCGGCGAGGTCCTGCTCGAGGGCGAGAACATCCTCGAGCGCGGCGAGAGCACCGTGAGCCCGCACCGCTGGAGGGACGTGGCCATGGTCTTCCAGGGCGCCATGAACGCCTTCAACCCGGTGCAGCGCGTGGGGGTGCAGATCGCCGAGCCGATGGCGCTGCACGAGGTGGCCGAGGGCGCCGCGGCGAAGAGGCAGGTCGGCGAGCTGCTGGAGCTCGTCGGGATCCCCGCGGCGCGCGCCGACCGCTATCCGCACGAGTTCTCCGGCGGCATGCGCCAGCGGGCGGCGATCGCCATGGCGCTCGCCTGCAAGCCGAAGGTGCTGCTCGCCGACGAGCCGACCACCGCGCTCGACGTGATGGTGCAGGCCCAGATCCTCGAGCTCCTCGTCGCGCTCTCCAACGACTTCGGGCTCGCGCTCGTCCTCGTCACCCACGACCTGCCGGTCGTCGCCCAGGTCTGCGAGCGCGCCGCTGTCATGTACGCGGGCGAGATCGTCGAGTCGGGGCCGACGGAGGCGCTCTTCCACACGCCCCGCCACCCCTACACACGGCTCCTGTTCGCAGCGACGCCGGACCTGTACGGCGTGGAGGAGGTTGCCTCGATCCCGGGCACGCCGCCGCGGCTCGACCGGCCGCTCACCGGCTGCCCCTTCCGCCCGCGCTGCGACCGCGCCTTCGGGCGCTGCGAGAAGGCGCGGCCGGCGCTCAAGCCCGTGGACGACCGGCACGCGGCCGCCTGCCACCTGAACGACGTGCCGCAGGAGGTGCCCGCGTGAGCGAGGCCGTGTCCGGCAACGGGAACGCTCCGCTGCTCGAGGTCGAGGGACTGGTCACCCGCTACCCGCTGCCGCGCGGGGCCATCGGGGTCTTCGCGCGCGCCCCGCGGCGCTACGTGCACGCCGTCGAGGGCGTCTCGTTCACGCTCCGGCACGGCGAAATGCTCGCCCTCGTGGGTGAATCGGGCTGCGGCAAGACGACCACCGCCCAGAGCATCCTCCGCCTCGTCCACTCCGACGCCGGTGCGGTCCGGTTCCAGGGCACCGACATCACTGCGCTCCCGAGCAAGGAGCTGCGCGGCCTCCGCCGGCGCATGCAGATCATCTACCAGGACCCGTACGAGTCCCTCGACCCGCGCTTCCGCGTCCGCGCGACGGTGGAGGAGCCGCTGCTCGTCCACGGCCTCGGCTCGAAGGAGGAGCGGCGGCGCGAGGTCGAGGAGGCGCTGCGCCTGACGGGGCTCGACCCGCCGGAGCTCTTCCTCGACCGCTACCCGCACGAGCTGTCCGGCGGCCAGCGCCAGCGGGTGGCGATCGCGGCGAGCCTCGTGCTCCACCCCGAGCTGCTCGTCGCCGACGAGCCCGTCTCGATGCTCGATGTCTCCGTGCGCGCGGGGATCCTCGGGATCCTCGACGACCTGCGCCGGCGCGGGCTCGGCATCCTCATGATCACGCACGACCTCTCGACCGCCGCCCGCTTCGCCGACCGCATCGCGGTCATGTACCTCGGCCGGATCGTCGAGGAGGGCCCCGCCCGGGAGGTGGTCGACGACCCGAAGCACCCGTACACGAAGGCGCTCCTCTCGGTCGTACCGAAGCGCGATCCCAAGCAGACCACGCGGCCCGAGATCCTTCGCGGCGAGACGCCCAACCCGGTCGACGTGCCGCCCGGCTGCCGTTTCCACCCACGCTGCCCGATCGCGGGCGAGGAGTGCAAGGTCACCGACCCGGAGCTGCGGGTCCCGGCGGGCGCCGGCCCGTCTCACGAGGCCGCGTGCATCAAGGCGTGACACAGGCCGCGGACCTCGTCCTCACCGGAGGAAGAGTGTTCACGGCCGACGCCGCGCTGACCGTCGCCGAGGCCGTCGCCGTCCAGGGCGGCCGGATCGCCTGGGTGGGGCCCTCGCGCGAGGCCGGCGCCCACGTCGGGCCGGCCACCCGCGTCCTCGAGCTCCAGGGCCGCACGGTGCTTCCCGGCTTCCAGGACGCCCACTGCCATCCTGCCGAGGGCGGCGTCGAGTTGCTGAAGTGCGTCCTCCACGACGCCCACAGCCGGGAGGCCTGCCTGGAGACGATCGCCCGCTACGCGGCCGAGCACCCGGAGCTCGCGTGGATCGAGGGCTCGGGCTGGTCGATCGACTCCTTCGAGCGGGGGACGCCGAGCCGAGCCGACCTCGACGCGATCCTCGCCGACCGGCCGGCGTTCTTCCAGAACCGCGACGGCCACGGCGCCTGGGTCAACAGCCGGGCGCTCGAGCTCGCCGGCGTCACCCGCGAGACCCCGGATCCCTCGGGAGGCCGGATCGAGCGCGACGCCGCCGGCGAGCCGCAGGGGACGCTGCACGAGGAGGCGCAGGACCTCGTCTGGCGCCTCCTCCCGGAGACGACCCCCGAGGAGTGGGAGACCGGCATCCTCCGGGCCCAGGAGACGTTCCACGCGCTGGGCATCACCGCGTGGCAGGACGCCCGCATCGACGGCCCCGTGGCGCTGTCCGCCTACCGCGCCGTCGCCGAGCGGGGCGAGCTGACCATGCGGGTCGAGGGCAACCTCCTCTGGGACCGGGATCGCGGCGGGGAGCAGATCGACGAGCTCCTGGAGCTGCGCGCCGCCGGCTCCCTCGGGCGCCTGCGCATCCGCGGCGCGAAGATCTTCGCCGACGGCGTGCTGGAGAACTTCACCGGCGCCCTGCTCGAGCCGTACGTCGACACCGACAACTACGGGATCTCGATGCTCTCGGCCGAGGAGCTCGAGCAGGCGGTCGTCCTCCTCGACTCGCACGGCTTCCAGGTGCACATGCACACGATCGGCGACCGGGCCGTCCGCGACGCGCTCGACGCGCTCGAGGCGGCCGAGCGCGCGAACGGCCGCCGCGACTCCCGCCACCACCTCGCCCACCTCCAGCTCGTCCACCCCGACGACCTGTCGCGCTTCGCCGAGCTCGGCGTCGCCGCCAACGTCTCGCCCCTGTGGGCGTGTCATAGCGGCTACGTGGACGAGCTGACGGAGCCCTTCATCGGCCCGGAGCGCTCGGCGCGCATGTACCCGTTCGGAAGCCTCGTGCGCGCGGGCGCCCGGGTCGTCTTCGGCAGCGACTGGACCGTCTCGACCAACGACCCGCTGCCCCAGCTCGAGGTGGCCGTGACGCGCGTCTCGCCGGAGACGCGCGGCCTGGAGCCTCTCCTTCCGGAGGAGGCCCTGAGCCTGCCGGCCGCGCTGACCGCGTTCACGGCAGGCGCGGCCTACGTGAACTTCCTCGAGGCCGACACGGGCACGGTGGAGCCGTCGAAGCTCGCCGACCTCGTCGTCCTCGACCGGGACGTCTTCGACCCGGGCGCCGGGCCGCTCGGCGACGCCCGCGTGCTCCTCACCCTGTCCGAGGGCGAGGCGGTCTACGCGGACCCCGGGCTCGGCTGGTAGGCCTGCTCGGCGCGGAGCCACTCCGCGAGGAACGGCTCCGCGATCCGGTAGAGACGGCTCTCGTCCCGGGCGGCGATCTCCTTCGTCACGAGCGCGCCGATGGCCCGCTGCAGCGCGGGCTTCGCGGGCAGGTCGTGGCGCTCGGCATAGCCGGCGGCGTAGGGCGAGCGGGTCGGCTCCTCCGCGAGCGCGAGCATGACGAGGCGCTGGGCGTGCGGAGCGTCGTCCCAGAGCTTGGCGAAGTGGTTGTGCTCCGAGCGGAGCACCTGCTCGAGCGCCGCCTCGACGTCGCCGAGCCGCGCGAAGTGCCCGGTGGGCACGAGCTCCCAGAGGAAGTACGCCAGCTCCTGCGTCCCGTACGGATGCCCGAGCGTCGCACCGAGCAGGCGGTCGACCGCCTCGTCGTCGATGCCCTTCTCCGTCTCCTCGAAACGCCGGCGCAGGAAGCGGGCGAACTCGGCCGGCGCGATCGGCCCGATCTCGAGGCGCTTCGCGCTCCGCCAGAACGGCTCGTTCTCGTCGTCGAAGATCCGCTCGAGGAGGTGGCGCTTGCTCCCGAGGTAGACGTGGCCGACCTCCGGCTGCTCCTGGAAGACCGCGCGCATCAGCTTCGGGTAGTGGCGGTCGATCGTGAGGATCTCCTGGAACTCGTCGAAGACGAGCACGGCGCGGCGCCCGCGCTCGGCCGCGATCCGGCCCGGAAGAGCGAGGAGCGCCTCGATCGTGTCGTCGATGGCCGCGCGCCGCCGGCCCGCATGGAAGACGAAGCGCAGGCTGCCGTCGATCGGATCGACCTCGATCGTCGGCGTGACGCGCAGCCCGCGAAAGAGGCGCGCCGCCCGCTCGATCGCCTGGCCGGCCGCGGTTTCGAGGTCGCTGTAGATCGTCCTGGCGAGCGCGGCGGCGAGGCGTTCCTTCGTCGGCGTGCGCATCAGGTCGCAGTAGCCGACGAGAACGCGCTTGCGGACGGCGCGCCGGCCGGCTCGCAGGACGAGCGAGGACTTCCCGTAGCGCCGCGGCGCGTAGACGAGAACGTCCTGGCCGTTCTCCATGTCGCGCACGAGCTCCCTGAGCTCCGGCTCCCGGTCGGTGAAGGCGTCGTCGAGCGCGAGCGCGCCGAACGTGAACGGGTTGGTATGCGCCACTGTCTTACGCACTATTGCATACGGTTAGTATGCTCCACCGCATGATGCGCACCCGCATACCGCTCCTACGCCTGCACGAGGACGCGCCCACCCTCGATGCGCGCGGGATAGACCGCCGCGCGCAGCGCCGGCTCGTCGACGCAGATGCCGGTCTCGAGGTCGAACTCCCAGCCGTGCCACGGGCAGCGCAGGGTACGCCGGTTCGTCAGCTCGTAGACGCCGGGGTCACCCTCGACGCGGTCGGCGACCTTCCCCAGGCAAAGCGGGCCGCCGTGGTGCGGACAGCGGTTGCGGATCCCGCGCGGCGTCCCGTCCGGCTCGGCCACGACGCCGATCTCGCGCCCGTCCACCCGGGCGACGAGGCGGCCGTCGCGCTCGAGATCGGCGGCAGCGCCGACGTCGACCCAGCCGGCCTCAGCCAACGGCGGGCGAGCCGAGGCGGGCGCCGTAGAGCTCCGCCGCGTTCTCGTGCAGCACCTTCGCGTGCCAGGCTTCGGGCAGGCGGTTGAGCATGAAGGCAGGGTCGTCGAAGTCCCAGTGCGGGTAGTCGGAGGCGAAGCAGAGGTTGTCGGGCGCGCCCGCGGCCTCGAGCATCGAGAAGAGCAGCTCGTCGTCGCCGTCGGTGTGCTCCAGCGGCTGCGTCGAGAAGCGGACGTGCTCGCGCGCGACCTCGCTCGGCTTGCGATCGAGCCACGGAACCTCGCTCCGGAGCGCGCGCCAGTTCGTGTCCAGCCGCCACAGGATGCCCGGAAGCCAGGCGAGGCCGCCCTCGATCAGCAGCACCTTCAGGGTCGGGAAGCGCTCGAACGTCCCGTGGCAGAGGAGCGAGACGAGGTGGGACATGATCGAGCCCGCCGAGCCCAGCGTGTGCCACTCGATGTAGAAGGTCACCGGCCCCGCTCCGCCGGGCGGCGCGGCGATCCCCATGCCCTCGCCCCCGGAGTGGATCGCCACCGGAAGCCCGACCTCGGCGGCGGCCTCGAAGATCGGCAGGTAGCGCGGTTCCCCGTACGGCCGGTCGGCGCCGCCGCAGAGGAGCACCTGCACGAAGCGCTCGTCCTCCGCCGCGCGCCGGATCTCGGCCGCCGCCGCGTGCGGGTCCTGGGCCGGGCAGAGGATGGACGCCCGCAGCCGCGGCTCGGCGTCGAGCCAGCGCTCGCGCAGCCACTCGTTGTGGGCGCGGGCCAGCTCCGCAGCGCGATACGGGCTCGGGATCAGCGAGACGAGCACGGCATCGTCCCCGTTCAGGACGCCCACGTCCGTCCCGCTCGGGTCGAGCAGCTCACGGCGCACTGCATCGACGTCGGAGGCCGGCGGGTGCCCGTTCTGGTCGATGTCCTGCCGGAACCAGGAGGACGGATGCGCCCAGGAGTAGCCCGGCAGCCCCAGCGAGGGCCCCTGCGCGCGGAACCAGTCGCGCTGGGCCGGGTCGACGTAGGCGAGCACTTCCTCCGGATCGCCGACCTGCGGGTGGATGTCGCAGTCGATCACAGGGTCAGCCTACGCTCAGACGTGGTCGCGCGGAAAGCGGTGCTCCCAGGTGCGGGTGAAGATCGGCGTGTCGCGCTCCTGGACCTCGAGCTGCGTGGTGACGTGGAAGGCCTCGGCGTCGGCGGTCATGGCGCTCGTCACCTCGGAGCGCATGCTCCAGTCGCCGCGGCCCATTCCCGACACCGCGCGGAAGCGCACCTCCGCGGAGAGCGGGTCGCCCTCGGTGATCGCGTAGACCGTGTGGCTCGTGTCGGAGGTCTCCAGGTCGATGTCGACGAGCCGCTGCGTGCCGCCGAGGTCCCAGTCGAAGACCTGCTCGACGAGGCCGGTGGCGAGCACCCGCCGGATCGAGCGGCCCTCCGGCGCGCCCTCGACGGTCTCGACCTCGAGCTTGGCCGCGCACTCGGGCTCGCCGAACTCCGGCAGCTCCGCGTCCTCGGGCCGGGGCGGCCGCTCCGGCAGCTCCACCCGACCCGCGTGCAGGGTCAGCGTCACCGCCGCCGGCGACGGCCAGGCCCAGGGCCAGTACGTGGGTGACACGGCCAGTCGCAGCCGGTGCCCGGCGGGGACCGAGTAGCCCATCACGTCGAGCGGCACCCGCACCTCGTAGCGGCGGCCGGGCTCCAGCGGCTCGGCGTGCTCGTGGCTCTCGCGGTGGGTCAGGTTGAGGACGCCGCGCGTGACGAGCGCCGACGTGCCGTCCGGGAAGACGTCGCAGAGGCGCACCGCGACGAGCGCGTCCGGCCGGTCGACGGAGAGCTCCAGCACGGCCTCCGGGAAGCCGAGGATCTCGAGCGGCTCCGCCAGCGGCTCCGAGTCGAAGGCGAGCGAGAGCGCGTCGTCGGGGCGCTGGTCGCCGGCGAGGTCGGCCGACTGGCCCTCCGCGCACCAGACGCCGGCCTCGGCCCCGCACGACTGGACGCCGAGCAGCGCCCGCGGCTCCGGAGAGCGGGAGCTCCCAGACGTGGGTGCCGAGACGCGGCGAGGGCCACTCGTCCTCCGCCACCCAGCGGCCGGGCCGCACGTCGTACGCAGGCCGAGGCTCCACCGAGTCCTGCAGCCAGACGCGCAGCATCGGCTCGTCCATGACGCCGTTCTCCGCACCCTTGAGCCAGTGGTCGAACCAGCGCACGGTCTCCTGGAGGAAGCCGATCGAGGGCCCCGGGAGCGCGTCCTCGGGGAAGGAGTGCGCCCACGGGCCGATGATCCCCTTGCGAGGGCCGGATAGCCCAGCGAGCAGGCGCGGCACCGCGTTCGTGTAGCCGTCGACGAAGCCGCCGACCGCGTAGACCGGGCACTCGATGGCCGCGTAGTCCTCGCAGACCGACCCGTGCCGCCAGTACGCGTCGCGGCGCTGGTGGCCGAGCCAGTGCTCGATCCACGGCTCCAGGCTCTCCAGCCGCGCCAGCCAGGCATCGCGCCAGCCCTCGCCGTAGAGCCGCGGGTCGGGCGGCCGCGCGTTCCACGTGAGCATCGAGGAGGCCCAGTGGAGCATGTCGAGGCCGAGGACGCAGCCGCCGCGATAGTGGACGTCGTCCGCGTAGCGGTCGTCCGTCGAGCACAAGGTCATGATCGCCCCGAGGCCCGGCGGCCTGAGCGTCGCGATCTGCAGCGCGTTGAACCCGCCCCAGGAGATGCCCCAGACGCCGAGGCTGCCGTCGCACCAGGGCTGCTCGCGGATCCAGGCGAGGATCTCGAGCGCGTCGTCCTGCTCCTGCTGCGTGTACTCGTCGGTGAGCACGCCGTCGCTCTCGCCGGTGCCGCGCATGTCCACGCGCACGGCCGCGTAGCCGTGACCCGCCAGATACGGCTGCCGCTGCGAGTCGCGCACGGCGGTGCCGTCGACCTTGCGGTAGGGCAGGTACTCGACGACGGCCGGGACCGGGTTGGCCTCCGCGTCCTCGGGGAGCCAGATGCGGGCGGCGATCCGCGTGCCGTCGGAGAGGTGGAGCCAGGTGTTCTCGATCTCCCGCACCTCGTGCGGGAAGTCGGTCACCACCCGGGCCACTACGCGCTCGGGACCGACTCGAGGACGAGCCGTTCGCGGCGATACGGCAGCGGGATCGCCGGGTTCTCGGCGTCGATCTCGCGGCCGAGGCGGTGCCCGTCGAAGATGGCCTCCGCGATGATCCGCGGGGCGACGCAGTCGCCGATCCGGTAGACGGCCTCGATCCCCTCGCCGGCCAGCGCGTCGCCGTCGGCCCTGAGCTCACGGTAGAGCGCGTCGTCGGAGAGGCGCTGGGTGACGAGGACCACGGCGTCGGCCTCCAGGTCGAACGGCTCGGCGAACTCGTTGCTCGCAGCCAGGCGCCCCGGCTCGACCCCGGTGAGCGTCGTCCCCGTCCGCCAGCGGATGCCGAGCCTGTGCAGATGCTGCCGGAGCAGCGGCCCTTCGAGTGTCTCGTCGCACACCGGCGCGAGGCGGTCGTACGGGGTGACGACCTCGACGTCGTGGCCCTCCGCGCGCAGCTTCTCGGCGAGCCCGGCCGCCATGAAGTAGCCGTCGGCGTCGAAGACGACGACGCGCTCGCCGGGCGGCGCCTTGCCCTCGAGCATGACCTGCTCCGGCGTGAGCACGTGCGGCAGCGACGCGTCGGCGCCCTGGATCGGCGCGTGCGTGACGAAGTTGAGGCCATCGCCGGCCCAGCGTGACCCGGTGGCGACGACGACGATCTCGGCGCCGTACCCGCGAACGCCGTCCGCGTCGAGCCGCAGACCGGTGAGAACCTCGACGTTCCCGAGCTTCTCGAGCTGCACCGTGCGCCAGTTCAGGACCCGACCCCACTCGCCGAGCCCGGGAAGCTGCGGCACCCAGCGTGCGGTGCCCCCGATCTCGGCCTCCGCCTCGACGAGGTGCACGCGGCGGAAGCCCCGCTTGCCGAGGACGATCGCGCACTCCATCCCGGCAGGCCCGGAGCCGACGACGAGCACGTCGCGGTCGCGGTTCTCCGCCGGCTCGAACCGCTCCGGGTGCCAGCCGCGGCGGAACTCCTCGCCGGCGGTGGCGTTCTGCGTGCAGCCGATGTGGTTGCCCTCCTCGGCCTTCATCACACAGACGTTGCAGCCGATGCACTCGCGGATCTCGCCGTAGAGGCCTTCCTCGACCTTCGCCGGGAGAAACGGGTCGGCGATGGACGGTCGCGCGGCGCCGATCAGGTCCCAGGCGCCCGAGCGGATGATCTCCGCCATGCGATCGGGGTTGGTCAGCCGCCCGACGCCGACGATCGGCTTCGCGGTCGCCTCGCGCACGCGCCCGGTCCACTCGAGCTGGTAGCCCTCCTTGAAGAACCGCGACGGCCCCGAGTCCTTCGACCACTCGAGGATGGAGCCGACGTTCACGTCCCACAGGTCGACGAGGTGGTCGGCGAGGCGGATGAAGCCCAGCCCCTCCTCCAGCTCGACGCCGGCGGGGCTGAGCGCCTCGACGCAGAAGCGGACGGCGACGGCACAGTCGTCGCCGACGGCCTCCCGCACCGCCTCGAGCGTTTCCAGCCAGAAGCGCGCCCGGTTCTCGAGCGAGCCGCCGTAGGCGTCGGTGCGCTTGTTGTAGAACGGCGAGAGGAACTGGAGCGGGAGGTACGAGTGCCCGCCGTAGACGTAGACGATGTCGATCCCGGCGTCGCGGACGAGCTTCGCCGCGCGCACCCAGTCGCCGCGGACGCGCTCGATGTCCTCGGCCTCCATCGCCTTCGGGACGACCGACGCGTAGTAGTCGCTGGCGATCTGCGAGGGCCCGATCGCCGGCCAGCGCGACTCGCGCGTGTTCCCGTGGACGCCGCCGTGGGTCAGCTCGACGCCGGCGAGGGACCCGTGGGCGTGCGCCTCCTCGGCCAGGAGCGCGAGGTTGCGGGCGTCCTCGGAGTCCCAGACGCGCTGCGAGACGACCGGCCAGAAGTCGGAGTCCGGCGCGATCAGCGCCTCCTCGGTGCAGACGGCGGCCCAGCCGCCCTCGGCCTTCGTCGCGCGGAACCGCGCGTGCGAGGCAGGCTTCTCGCTCCCGAAGCCCGTGCAGTGAGGCACCTGGTAGAAGCGGTTCCTCAGCGTCTTCGGCCCGATTTGCACGGGCTCGAAGAGGATGTCGTGGCGGGGATCGCGCGCCATGGGCCTGGATAGGATCGCTGCTGTGGCCCAGACGGTCAAAGCGCGTACCGGCGGGCGCCTGGTCGCGGAGAGCCTGGAAGCGCTCGGCGCGGAGGTCGCGTTCGGCGTGCCCGGCATCCACGCGCTGGCGATCTGGGACGGCCTGCGGACGAGCCCGATCAGGGCGATAGGCCTTCGCACGGAGCTCTCGGCCGGCTTCGCCGCGGACGGCTACGCGCGGACGAGCGGCCGGCCCGCGCCGCTGCTCCTCTCGACCGGCCCGGGCGCGCTCATCTCGCTCGCCGCGCTGATGGAAGCGGCCAGTGCGCACGTCCCGGTCGTGGCGATCGCCAGCCAGATCCCGCGCGACCTGATCGGCGCCGGCCGGGGGTTCCTGCACGAGCTGCCCGACCAGAAGGCCTCCTTCGCCCCGGTGGTGAAGTGGTCCGCGCGGGCGGAGCGCGCGGAGGAGATCCCGCTGGTGCTGGCCGAGGCCTGGCGCCGGGCGCAGACGCCCCCGAGCGGCCCGGCCTTCGTGGAGATCCCCGTCGACGTGCTCGCCGGGGAGACGGAGGTCGCGGCCTCCGAGCTCGACGCGAGCCCGGACGCGCCTCCACTCCCCGACGGCGACCTGCTCGACGACGCGGCCCGCCTGCTCGCGGCCGCGGCGACGCCGGTCGTGTGGGCCGGCGGCGGCGTTCTTCGCTCCGAGGCCTGGGACGAGCTGCAGACCGTCGCCGCGCGGCTCGGCTCGCCGGTGGCGACGACCTACATGGGGAAGGGCGCCTTTCCGGAGGACGACCCGCTGGCGGTGGGGACGGCGCTGGACGAGCCCGCCGTCCGGGAGCTGCTCGGCGGCGGCCGACGTCCTGCTCGCGGTCGGCACCGAGCTGGGCGCGGAGACGACCGGCCACTACGGCCTGGAGCTCTCGGGGCGGTTGATCCACGTCGACGCCGACCCGCGCCGGATCGGCGCGACGTACGAAGCACTGGGGCTCGTGGGCGACGCCAAGGCGGTGCTCGGAGCACTCGCCGAACGGCTCCAGGGCCCGCCCAGGGAGGACGGCCCGGCGCGCGTCGCGGCGGTGCGGCAGCGGATCGCCGGGCAGCGCCGTGAGCCCGAGCTCGGGCTCCTCCGGACGGTTCGCGACGCGCTCCCCCGCGACGCGGTCACCGCCTGGGACATGACGATCCTGGCCTACTGGGCAGCGGCGCACTTCCCCGCCTACGAGCCGCGCACGTTCCACTACCCGCTCGGCTCCGGGACGCTCGGCTACGCCTGGCCGGCGGCGCTCGGCGCCTCCCTCGCCGCGCCGGGCCGCACGGTGCTCGCGGTCGCCGGCGACGGCGGCTTCAACTACGGGATCGCCGAGCTCGCGGCCGCGCGCCAGCACGGGCTCGCCGCCAAGCTCCTGCTCGTCGACGACGGCGGCTACGGGATCCTGCGCGAGTACCAGCGCGACCAGTTCGGGGAGACCACGAGCGTCGACCTCGTGGAGCCCGACTTCCGCGCGCTCGTGGAGGCGTTCGGGGTGCCGGTCGTCTCGGTGCAGCCCGACGGTCTCGCCGAGGCGCTCGCGGGCGCCTTCGCCGAGGACGGCCCCGCCGTCGTCCACGTGCCCACGCTCCTGGAGATGTGGTCGTGACGGACTGGAGCGGCGTCGTCCGGCCGTCGCTGCTCGGGCTCGAGCCGTACCGACCCGGGGCGAGCCTCGAGGAGCTGAAAGAGGCCTACGGGCTCGACGAGATCGTGAAGCTGAACTGGAACGAGGGCCTCGAAGGCCCCTTCCCCGGCGTGGAGGAGGCGGTCATCGCGGAGCTCGAGCGCGCCTGGATCTACCCGGCCGAGGCCTACTCCGGCCTGCGCGAGAGCGTTGCGGCGTGGCTCGGGACGACGCCCGGGCGGATCGTCCCGGCCCACGGGATCCAAGCGCTCATTGCCACGGTGGTCCACGCCTTCCTCCAGCCGGGCGACGTGGTCGTCCAGACGACGCCGACCTACGGGCTCTACGCCACCACCAGCGCCGCCGCAGGCGCGAGCGTCGTCGAGGTGCCGAACCGCGACTTCCGACACGACGTCGACGCCCTCGCGACTGCTGCGCGCGAGCACGACGCACGCCTGGTCTGGCTGTGCGACCCGAACAACCCGACCGGCGCTCTCGTCACACGCGAGGAGTGGGAGCGGCTCCTGGAAGGCCTCCCCGACCGGTGCGTGGTCGTCGTGGACGAGGCCTACGTCGAGTACGTGGATCCGAAGGTTCGCCTCGACCGGGTGCGCGACGTCGAGGCCGGCCTCCCCATCGTCGTCATGCGCACCTTTTCCAAGATCTTCGGGCTCGCAGGACTCCGTCTGGGCTACGCGATCGTCGACGAGCCCCTCGCTGCAATGATCGACGTCGTCCTGGAGCCCTTCAACGTCAACCGCGCGGCCCTCGCGGCCGGGCGGGCGAGCCTGGACCGGGTCGAGCTGATCGACGACCGCAGGCTGGCCAACGAGGCGGGCCGGGAGCGACTCGCCGAGCGGCTGCGCGAGGCCGGCGCGACCCCGTATCCGTCACAGGCGAACTTTCTCCTCGCCGACGTCGGCGTGGACGACCTCGCCCTGACCGAAGGGCTCGCCCGCCGTGGGTACCTCGTCCGCGCCGGAAGCGAGTTCGGTCTGGCCGGCTTCGTGAGGATCACGACGGCACCTATTCCGCTGATGGAGCGAGTGGCCCGGGAAGTGGCCGATTTGCGGGGAACATTGCTCTCTGCGGGGTCGCCTGCGGCTTGACTTCTGCAGGCGGGCTGGCGTTGAATGCGCTTTCCGCCTGGCATGCCCCATCCGAAGGACCGATCTGGGCTGACCCGTGGACAGCTGCTCCGCGGCGCTGCCGTGGCCGCCGCGGGCGTCGGGGTGGCGGGCGGGCTGGTCGGGTGCGAGAACACAACCGAGCCCGTCGCGGTCGGCTGCGAGACCGGCGAGGCGGGCTCGCCGCTCGTCGTCGCAAAGCCCGTGGGCCCGGCCGGGCTGCCGCTCCCGCGCACGGACAACAGCGTCACCTGGGCGGTCGTCGAGGACAACCCGCCAATCGCCGACGAGGCGCCGCCGGAGACAGGCGCCACGCTGCGGCTCTTCAACTATGCGGACTACCTGTACCCGGAGCTCATGCGCCGCTTCGAGCGTGCGAACGACTGCACGGTCGAGCTGGCGACCTACAACTCCGCGGACGAGGCGATCGCCAAGCTGCAGTCGGGCGCCGTCGAGTACGACGTCATCCTCGGGCTCTCGGGCTCGAACATCGTGAACCTGATGGCGCTGCAGCTCCTGCAGCCGCTCAACCACACCTACCTGCCGAACCTGGCCGCCAACATCTGGCCCGCGCTCGCCGACCCGTTCTACGACCGCGGCTCGCACTACACGGTGCCGTACGTCACTTGGTCGGACGGCATCGGCTGGCGCAACGACCTCATCTCCGTGGACATCCCCGGGCTGGACGTCCCCTGGGAGATCTTCTGGGACTCGTCGCAGTGGCGCGGCCGGGTCGGCCTCCTGGACGACAAGCGCGACGGGCTCTCGATGCCGATGCAGCGGGACGCCCTGGCCGAGGGCCGGATCGCCGACCTCAACTCCGAGGACCCGGAGATCGTCGCCAAGGCCGGGGAAGACCTCCAGCAGCTGACGGACATCTGCAACATCCAGGTCGAGATCACCGACTACCAGACGCTCCCCGAGGGGACGATGTACCTCCACCACTCGTGGTCGGGCGACCTCCTGGCCGGCGCGTTCTACTACATGCCGAGCGGCACCCCGCCCGACGTCCTCTCCTACTGGTGGCCGGAGGCGGGCGGCGTCGTCCAGAACGACTTCCTCGCCGTCACCCGCGCAGCCGAGAGCCCCGTCCTCGCGCACATGTTCCTCAACTTCCTGCTCGATGAGACTGTCGCCTTCGAGAACTTCACGCAGTTCAACGGCTACGTCCCGCCGCAGAACGGGATCGACGCCGAGTCGCTCGTGTCGGAAGGGCTCATCCCGGAGACGCTGGCGCCGGCCGTCGTGCGGCCCGACCAGTTCCTCGCCAACCAGGAGCTGCTCCAGCTGACGGTCGAGGGCGAGCGGCTCTGGGACCAGGCCTGGTCGGCATTCAGGGCGGGCTAGGCCGTGGAATCCCGCTGGATCTGGCGGCTGCTCGCGCTTCCGGGTGTCGCCTGGCTCTCGGTCTTCTTCCTCGTCGCCTTCTACGCGGTGCTCTGCGTCGCCTTCGGCAACCAGAACACGCTGAACGAGCCGGTCCCCACGTGGAACCCGCTCGACTGGAACGTCGGCTACTTCGACGAGGTGCTGCAGAACATCCGCGACGGCGGCCAGTACCTGACGCTCTTCATCCGCACGTTCGGCTACGTGCTGATCGCGATCCTGCTCGCGCTGCTCATCGGGTACCCGGTCGCCTACTACGCGGCGCGCCATGCCGGGCGCTGGGGCGGCGTGATCCTGCTCCTGCTCGTGCTCCCATGGTGGATCAACTACCTGATGCGGATGCTCGCGTGGATCAACCTCCTCTCGCCCGACGGGTGGGCGACGCGCTTCTTCGACACGCTCCTGATCGACCGGCTGTTCGTGGCGATCGGCCTACTCGAGACGGAGGGGGCCTGGCTCCAGGGACAGCCGGTGACGGTGATCCTGGCGCTCGTCTACGGATACGTCCCCTTCCTGATCCTCCCGCTCTACGCCGCTCTCGACCGGATCGACCAGCGCCACATCGAGGCCGCCCGTGACCTGGGCGCGAGCCCCTTCCAGGGGTTCCGCCGGGTCACCCTGCCGCTTTCGATGCCGGGGATCCTCGCCGGCCTCGTCCTGATCGCACTGCCGATGTTCGGGGACTACTACACGAACGACCTCGTCTCCGGCTCGCCGAACACCTCCATGATCGGCAACCAGATCGACCAGTTCACGCGCCAGGGCTCCCAGAAGGTGGCCGGCGCCGTGCTCACGATCCTGCTCGCGATCGTCCTGCTCTTCTTCATGCTCTACTACCTCCGCCAGACGAGGCGGGCGGGCCAGGAGGCGCGGGCGTGAACTGGCTCCGCAACCCGTGGGGGAAGCCGCGGTTCCTGCCGATCGTGACCGGGCTCTACATCTTCTGGTCGATCATCCCCGTGGTGGTCGCCGTGCTGTTCGCCTTCAACGACGGCCGTTCGCGGACGACGTGGCAGGGCTTCTCGACGCGCTGGTTCTACGGCACCCCGGGGAGCGTCCGCGAGGACCCGGCGCTCTTCTCGGCTCTCGAGCACACGCTGCTGCTGGCCGTGCTGTGCGTCGCGGTGGCCGTGCCGCTCGGCGTCGCGCTCGCCCTCGGGCTTCAGCGCTGGCGCGGGCACGGGAGCGGCGCCGTCAACGGGCTCATGCTGCTCCCGCTCGTGACGCCGGAGCTCGTCATGGGCGTCGCGCTCCTGCTCCTCTTCCTGCAGATCTTCAACGGCTGGGGCCTTGGCACGACCGCGCAGGCGATCGGGCAGGTGACCTTTGCCGTCTCGTACGTGGTCGTCATCGTCCGCGGCCGGCTGGTGACGCTGGGGCGCGACCTGGAGGAGGCCGCCGCCGACCTGGGCGCGCCGGCGACCTCACGGCTCACGCGGGTCATCATCCCGCTGCTCGCGCCGGCGATCATCGCGAGCGCCGGAGTTGTGTTCGCGCTCTCGATCGACGACTTCGTGATCACGCAGTACCTCGCGGCGGGCGCTGACACGAACACCGTGTCGATGCTGCTCTACTCGACCGCCCGCGGCGCACCGACCCCGGCGCTGAACGCGCTCGCCACGATCACGCTCGTGATCACCCTGGCGACGGTCGCGCTGGCGTACCTTGTGTACAGACGCTTCGCGGGGGCCGGTTCGGCCTCGGAGGCGGCGACATTGGGAGAGGTTGCCATTGAGCGCTAACGGTCAGCAGGGCGAGGTCAGGCTCGAAGAGCTGAGGAAGGACTTCGGCAACGTCACGGCGGTCGAGGAGATCGACCTACACATGCCCCCGGGCGAGTTCTTCACCATGGTCGGCCCGTCCGGCTGCGGCAAGACGACGACGCTGCGCATGATCGCGGGCTTCGAGCGACCGACAAGCGGTCGCATCCTGCTCGACGGCGCCGACGTCGCCCAGACCCCGCCGCACAAGCGGAACGTCAACACGGTCTTCCAGAGCTACGCGCTCTTCCCACACCTGAGCGTCGCGGACAACGTCGCCTTCGGGCTCAAGTACCGGAAGCTCTCGAAGGACGAGAAGAAGCGGGCGGTCGGGGAGATGCTCGCCCTCGTCCAGCTCACCGGGTTCGAGCGGCGCAAGCCGCACGAGCTCTCCGGCGGCCAGCAGCAGCGTGTCGCGCTCGCGCGGGCGCTCGTCCTCAAGCCGCAGGTCCTGCTCCTGGACGAGCCCCTCGGCGCCCTCGACGCGCGCCTCCGCAAGGACCTCCAGGTCGAGCTCAAGGCTCTCCAGGAGGACGTCGGCGTGACGTTCGTGTTCGTCACGCACGACCAGGAAGAAGCGCTGACGATGAGCGACCGCATCGCCGTCATGAACGCCGGCCGCGTCGAGCAGGCGGGCCCGCCGCAGGCCGTCTACGAGGACCCGGAGACGCTCTTCGTCGCCGACTTCCTCGGAGTCTCCAACCTGATCGCGGCCACCGCGGACGGGCAGGACGGCGACTGCTGCAACCTCAAGGTCGCCGAGCGGACGCTGCGCGCCCGCCAGGGCGCGATCACATCCCGCGGCGACGTCAAGGCGATGATTCGCCCTGAGCGCGTCGGCGTCGAGCCGGCCGGAGTGGACGGCCTGAACCGGCTTCCCGGCCTCGTCGAGCACGCCGTCTTCCTCGGCAGCTTCCGCGAGCTGCGGGTCCGCATCCTGGGCGGTAGCCTGATCAAGGTGGTGCTGCCGAACGACGGGGCACCGCTCGCGTACGAGCAGGGAACCGCCGTGACCCTGCACCTTCCCTCGGACGCGCTGCGCGTCCTGAGGGACTCCGCCCCGGTCCAGCCGGACGAGCCCCCCGCCGCCGAGGAAGAGCCCGCAGAGGAAGAGCCGGCAGACGAGCCCGAGGAACCCAAGGCACCCGAGGAGGAGACACCCGATGGCAACTGAGGCGACCGTCGTCGAGATCGACCGCGAGCGGGTCAAGGAGCTGACCGAGCGCGAAGAGGCCCGGCTCGACGAGCGCACGGGCGCCTCGAAGGCCATGTACGAGCGCGCCCGCAAGACCCTTTCCGCGGGCGTCGCTTCGTCGTACCAGGTGCGCGATCCCTGGCCGATCTACCTCGCCGGGGGAAGCGGCGCCAAGGTCTGGGACGTCGACGGGAACGAGCTGCTCGACTTCCACAACGGCTTCGGCTCGATGGTGCAGGGCCACGCGCACCCAGCGATCGGGAAGGCGCTCGCCGAGCGCTACCCGCAGGGGACACACTTCGCGGCCCCGACCGAGGACGGCGTCGTCGTCGCGGAGGAGCTGAAGCGCCGGTGGGGCCTGCCCCGGTGGCGCTACACCAACTCGGGCTCCGAGGCGACCATGGACGCGATCCGGATCGCGCGCGCGGTCACGGGGCGCGACACGATCGTGAAGATCTTCGGCTCCTACCACGGCCACCACGACTACGTGATGGTCTCGATCGGCGTCCCCTACGACCAGATCGGGGACCGCGACCACTACGAGTCGCTCCCGTACGGCGCCGGCATCCCGCAGTCGGTCGCGGACCTGACGATCGCGGTGCCGTTCAACGACGCGCCGGCGATGGAGCGGCGCATCGAGCTCCTCATCGAGGAGGGCCGCAAGCCCGCCTGCGTGATCATGGAGGCGGCGATGATGAACCTCGGGGTCGTGCTCCCGGAGCCCGGCTACCTCGAGGCCGTCCGCGAGCTGACGCGGAAGCACGACATCGTCCTCATCTTCGACGAGGTCAAGACGGGCCTCTGCATCGCACCCGGCGGCGCGACGGACCGCTTCGGCGTCGAGCCGGACATGGTCACCCTGGCGAAGACCCTCGGCGGCGGCCTCCCCTCGGGGGCGATCGGCGGCACCGAGGAGGTCTTCGAGGTCGTCGAGAACGGCGACGTCTACCAGGTGGGCACCTACAACGGGAACCCCCTCGCAATGGCCGCGGCCCGGGCGAGCCTGCTCGAGGTGATGACGCCCGACGCCTACGAGCACCTGGACGCGCTCAACGACCACATCCTCGCCGGCTGCCAGAAGGTGATCGACGACCACCGCCTGCCCGGCTACGCGGTCGGTGTCGGTGCGAAGGGCTGCGTCACGTTCTCGACCGAGAAGATCGTCGACTACGAGACCTACAAGGAGAACCAGGACGGCGAGCTCGCCGACCTCGCCTGGCTCTACAACATGAACCGCGGCGTCTACATGACGCCGGGCCGCGAGGAGGAATGGACGCTGTCGGTGGTGCACTCCTTCGAGGACTGCGACGTCTTCGTCGCCGCCTTCGAGGAGATGGCTGCTGATCTCACGGCGTAGACTTCGGGCATGAAGGCGGATCTGGGAGCCGCTCTCGCGGCCGGCGCGACGCTCCCCGCGGACTGGTACGCCGACCCGGCGATCCAGCGGCTGGAGGGCGAGCGGATCTTCGCGCGCACCTGGCAGTACGCCGGCCGGGCCGACCGCGTCGCGAACCCGGGCGACTTCTTCACGTGCTTCGCGGGCCAGATCCCGATCGTGGTCGTGCGCGACAAGGAGGGCACGCTGCGCGGCTTCGTCAACGTCTGCCGCCACCGTGGCCACCTGATCGCGCAGGGCGACGGGAACCGCAAGGCGCTCCAGTGCCCGTACCACGCCTGGACGTACGACCTCGACGGCACCCTCCGGAAGGCGCCGCGCTCGGAGCGCGAGCCCGACTTCGACAAGGAGGGCTTCTCGATGCTCCCGGTGGCCACCGAGGCCTGGGGGCCGCTGGTCTTCGTCAATCCAGACTCCGAGGCGGGCCCGCTCGCGGACGCGCTCGGCCCGCTGCCCGACGTCGTCGCTCGGAGCGGCGTCGAGCTCGACCGCCTGCGCTTCCGCGTCCGGAACGACTGGGAGATCGAGTGCGACTGGAAGATCGCGGTCGAGAACTACCTCGAGTGCTACCACTGCTCGGTCGCGCACCCGGGCTTCTCCAAGGTGCTCGACGTGGGCGCCGACGAGTACCTGTACGAGGCCGAGGGCCTCGTACACATGCAGTTCGCGCACGTGCGCGACTCGGTCAAGGAGAACGGCAAGGTCGCCTACCTCGCCGACGCCGACGTGGAGCAGGCGCAGTACCACATGCTCTTCCCGAACTGCACGATCAACATCGACCCGGGCCCGGGGAACATGTCGGTCGACGTGACGCGGCCTGCCGGCCCCGGCCGCTGCGTGGGCTCGACGGAGTACTTCTACTACGACGAGGTCTCCGACGAGACCGCCGCGGAGATGATGGCCTTCGCCAACCAGGTGGGCAAGGAGGACGCCTCGCTCGTCGCCTCGGTGCAGGTCGGCCTCTCCTCCGGGATGATCCCGCACGGGCGCCTCCTGCCTTCGAGCGAGGTCCTGATCCAGCACTTCCAGCGGCTCGTTCACGAGGCACTCTCTGCCTGATCCGCGCCACGCGGTCCTCTTCGAGCCGCTCGAGATCGGCCCGAAGACACTGAAGAACCGCTTCTACCAGGTGCCGCACTGCACCGGGTTCGGCGTGCAGAAGCCGGGCGGACAGGCGCGCCACCGCTCCATGAAGGCCGAGGGCGGCTGGGCCGCCGTCAACACCGAGTACTGCGCGGTCAGCCCCGACTCGGACGAGACGCCCTTCATCTCCGCGCGCCTGTGGGACGACGGCGACGTGCGCGCGCTCGCGCTCATGTGCGACGAGGTGCACGAGCACGGAGCGCTGGCCGGCGTCGAGCTCCACCACTCGGGCGCGCACTGCCCGCGACGCGAGTGGCGGCTGCCCGCGATCGCGCCCTCCCAGCTCGCCAGCGACTACCTGCTCGTGACGCCGAAGGCGATGGACCGCGACGACATCCGCAGCGTGCAGGCCGACTGGGCCGCCGCTGCACGGCGCTCGCGCGAGGCCGGCTTCGACATCGTCTACGTCTACGGCGCGCACAGCTACCTGCCCATGCAGTTCCTCTCGCCGTTCTACAACCGGCGGACGGACGAGTACGGCGGCTCGCTGGCGAACCGGGCGCGCTTCTGGCTGGAGCTGCTGGAGCTGACGCGGGAGGCCGTGGACGGAGAGCTCACGGTGGCGACGCGGATCTCGGTGGCCGCGCTCAGCCCCTACGGCGTCGACCTCGACGAGGGGCTCGAGTTCGTGGCGCTCGCGGATCACCTGGTCGACCTGTGGGACGTGGCCATCGGCTCGGCGACCGAATGGTCGAAGGACTCGGGCGCCTCGCGCTTCTTCGAGCAGGGCTGGCAGCTGGAGTGGACCGGGCGCGTCCGCGAGGCCACGGCGAAGCCGATCGTCGGCGTCTCGCGGATGACCGATCCGGACCGGATGGCCGAGATCGTGGCGAGCGGCAAGTGGGACGTGATCGGGGCCGCGCGGCCCTCGATCGCCGACCCGTTCCTCCCCAGCAAGATCGAGGACGGGCGCCTCGACGAGATCCGGGAGTGCATCGGCTGCAACATCTGCATCCCGAAGTCGGATCCCGGCGGCAACATCGGCTGCACCCAGAACGCCACCGCCGGCGAGGAGTTCCGCCGCGGCTGGCACCCGGAGCGCTTCGAGCCCGCGGAGAACCGCGACCGCGACGTCCTCGTCGTCGGCGCCGGCCCGGCCGGGATGGAGTGCGCGATCGTCCTCGGCAAGCGCGGCTTCCGCCGCGTTCACCTCGTCGAGGCGGAGGCGGAGGTCGGCGGGATCATGCGCTGGATCCCGCAGCTCCCCGGGCGCGGCGAGTGGGGCCGGGTCCTGAACTGGCGCAGCATCCAGCTCGGCAAGCTCGGCAACGTCGAGGTGCTCACCGGCCTGCGGCTCGATGCGGACGGCGTGCGCGAGTACGGCGCCGAGATCGTCGTCGTCGCCACGGGCGCGCACTGGTCGCCGGTCGGGCTCAACCGCGAGACGCACGAGCCGATCGCGGGCGCCGACGCGGCGCTCCCGCACGTCCTCACGCCCGAGCAGATCATGGTCGAGGGCAAGACGCCGCCCGGCGAGCGCGTGGTCGTCTACGACTCGGACGGCTACTTCATGGGCCCGGACCTGGCCGAGCGGCTCGCAGTCGCGGGCCACCGCGTCGACCTCGTCAGCTCGCTGGAGGACATCGCGCCCTTCGCGCACGAGACGCTGGAGCAGGTCTTCCTGAAGGAGCGCCTGCACGAGCTGGGCGTCCGCATGCACCGCGGGACGGCGATCGCCTCGGTCGAGCCGGGGCGGCTGGCGGGCGCCGACGAGTTCGGCGAGCCGGTCGAGCTGGAAGCGGATGCGATCGTCCTCGTCACGCAACGCGTCTCCGACGACGCGCTCTACCACGAGCTCCGCGCGGACGAGGAGCGGCTCGCCGCCGAGGGGATCGAGGCCGTCTACCGGATCGGCGACTGCGTCGCGCCGCAGCTCATCGCCGACGCGATCTTCGACGGGCACCGGCTCGCCCGGGAGATCGACAGCGACAATCCGGCCGTGCCCCTGCCCTTCGTCCGCGAGCGACCGGTGAGCGCCCTTGCCTAAGAACCCCTTTCGGAATGAAGCCGGGTGCCGCCGGGCCGCCCTGAGCGGCACGATGCGGCGTCCTCAGTCGCGCCCGTATTCTCGAATACGAGCGCTCCCTGCGTCCTTGCCTCGCACTCGCCCAGGACAGCCCGACGACGACGCATCATCCCGAAATGGGTTCTGAGCTCCCCGAGATCCGCCGCGAGGGCGCCGTTTGCGTCGTCACGTTCCAGCGGCCGGAGAAGCTGAACGCGATCTCGACCGCCGTCGAGCGGGCGCTGCTCGACGCGCTCGCCGGGCCGGACGTGCGCGAGGCGCGCTGCGTGGTCTTCGCCGGGAGCGAGCGCGCGTTCTCGGCCGGAGCCGACCTCGTCGAGGAGCGGGACGAGAGCCCCGCCGGGATCGACGGTTACTACCGCGACACCGGCGACGTCTACGAGCGCATCGCCGCGCTGCCGCAGCCGACCTTCAGCGCGATCTCCGGCTGGTGCCTCGGCGCCGGCTTCGAGCTGGCGCTCGCAACGGACTTCCGCGTCGCGGACGAGACGGCCGTCTTCGGCCTCCCGGAGGTCGAGCTCGGCATCGTCCCCAGCTCCGGCGGGACCTACCGTCTCGTCCGGGCAGTCGGCCCGGCGCGGGCCAAGGAGCTGCTGCTCCTGAAGCCGCGCGTCGACGCAGCGGAGGCCTTCCGCCTCGGCGTCGTCACGGAGGTCGTGTCGACAGGCGAAGCGCTCCCCCGCGCGCTCGAGCTGGCGCAGCAGGTCGCCGAGCTGCCGCCGCTCGCCGCCGCCGCCGCCAAGCAGGCCGCGAACGCCATGGCCGAGTCGGGCCGGGAGGCGGCGATCATGCTCGAGCGCCTGGCGTACGCCGCGCTGGCCCAGACCGAGAGTCGCAGGCGGCCGGCGAGGCTTTCGGCGAGCGCAAGCGCTAGCCGGGCTCGACCGGATCGCCCACTCGCACCCGGCCCGGCCTGACGACCTGGGCGTAGACGCCGAAGTCGATCTTCTTGCCGTCGCGCTTGCCGCGGTAGGCAGCGATCTCGCGCAGCGTGTCCAGGTCGCGCTCGCCGGTGCTCGGGTCGCGCGTGGTCGTCGCACAGCGCGCGACCGGCCCGCCGATCTCGAGCACGGCCTCGCCGAGGCGGACGTGGCGGCCTCGCCACGTGTCCTCCTCGTGCGGCCCGCAGCCCTCGATCTCCAGGTGCATGCGGAAGCGGCGGGCGTCCAGCCCATCGCGGCCCGCGTGTCGCGCGAGCTCGGCGACCGACTCCGAGGAGACGAGCGTCACCGGCTCGACGTCCACGGCCCCGCCGGGCGCATCCGCCTTCACGAGCCGGACCTGCTTCCCGGCGAACAGCGAGAGCGCGTCCGCCCACGGCCCGTCGACGACCCGGCCCTCGACCCGGTGGCCCCAGAAGTCCGTCAGCTCCGGCCCGTGCAAGGCGGACGTCGTCCTCGACGACGGCCCCGTCCGGGAAGGTCATGCGCAGGCGGTCGGCCGGCGCGTCCCAGTCGGCGCGCACGAGCGCCAGCGGCCCGTGGTGGAGGCCCACGAGGAGGCGCCCGTCCTCGCGGATCAGGTAGAAGCGCCGGTCGGCGGCGACCCCGAACGGCTCCAGAACGATCTCCTCCGGATGGTGCAGGAGCAGGCTCTTGACCGGCGTGATCGAGAGCTTGGCGACGGTCGGCATGGCTACTCCACCGCAGGCGGCGGCTCGGCGTGGCCCCACGCGTCGGCGCCGCCGTCGACGACGACCGTCGTCCCGGTGACGTACGACGCCGCCGGGGAGGCGAGGAACGCGATCACCGCAGCCACGTCCTCCGGCGTCCCCAGCCGGCCGGCCGGGATCGATCGCTCCCAGGCGGCGATCTGCTCGGCGCCGTAGCCCTCGAGGCCCTCCGTGAGGATCGTCCCCGGCGCGACGCAGACCGCGCGGATCCCGTAGCGGCTCCACTCGCCGGCGAGGCTCGCGGCCAGGTTCTCGACCGCGGCCCGCGCCGCCGCCGCGTGCGCGAAGCCGGGAATGCCGCGACGCGGGCTGAAGCCGACGAAGACGACGACGCCGCTGCGGTTGGGGATCATCGAGCGCGTGGCGACCGCCCGCGTGACGTCCCAGGCGGCATCGACGGCGAGCCGGTGCACGGCGCGCCAGCCGTTCAGGGAGATCTCCTCGGCCGGCGCGATGAACTGCCCGCCCGCGTTGTTGACCAGGACGTCGACGCGGCCGAAGCGCTCCAGCGCCGCGTCGACGAGCGCCTCGACCTGCTCGGGCTCGCGCACGTCGGTGGGCACGGCCAGGCACTCGGCGCCGAGCGCCTCCACGGCAGCCTGCGTCTCTCCCAGCGGCTCCGGGCGACGGCCGCAGACCACCAGCGACGCGCCCGCCCGCGCCAGCGCGAGCGCGGTCGCGCGCCCGATCCCCGTGCCGCCGCCGGTGACGAGGGCGATCACGGCCGGTTCACCGCCCCGTCCGGCTCGCGGCCCTCCAGCACGGCCCGCACCGCGAGCACCGGCCGCGTGTGGCAGGCTTCGTCCGCCTCGGCGCTGTACCAGGCGACGTGCGGCGTCACGATCAGTCGCGGCCAGGCGGGCGCAGGATCCTCCGCCGTCGGCGGCTCCACCGGGATGACGTCGAGCGCCGCCCCGCCGAGGCGCCCGCTCTCGAGCTCCTGCCGGAGCGCCTCCAGGTCGACGAGCTGCGGCCGCGCCGTGTCCACGAGGACGGCGCCGTCCGGCATGAGCGCGAGCTCCTCCGGCCCGAGCAAGCGGTCGGTCTCCGGCGTCAGCGCGACGTGGAGCGAGACGGCGTGACAGGCAGCCAGGAGCTCGTCGAGCGACGACGGGCGTGCGCCCGCCGCGGCGATCTCCTCGTTCGAGAGTGCCGGGTCGGTCCCCCAGACCTCGAAGCCGAGCGCCGCCGCCTTCTCCACGAGCGTTCGGCCGGTGCGCCCGAGCCCGACCACTCCGAGCCGCGTCCCGCGGATCCGCCGCAGCTCGCCCGCGGCCCTCCAGTCCCAGCCGCCGGCGCGCACCTCCCGGTCGAGCACGACCACGCCGCGCAGCAGCGAGAGGACGAGCGCGAGCGCGTGGTCGGCCACCTCCTCGACGCAGTAGTCGGGGACGCTGCACACCCAGATCCCGCGGCGCTCGGCCTCCTCGACGTCCACGTGGTCGAAGCCGACGCTGCACGTGGCGACCACCTTCAGCCTCGGCAGGCGCTCGAGGTCGGCCGCACGCACCTCGGTCTCGGTCCCGACGAGCAGGCCGACGACGTTCTCACCGCCCCACGGCTCGCGGGCCTCGGCGACGGTGACGCCGGCCCCGTTCAGGAGTTCGCGCACACGGTCCGGGTCGTAGCCGTCGTCGCCGACGACGACATGCAGGTTCTCTCCGGAGGGCACCTGCGGAAGTTACTATCACCGCCCGCGGCCCCACGGCAACCGTGCACGAGAAGGAGATCGAGATCCGCTGGCGCGACCTCGACCCGTACGGGCACGTCAACCATGCCGTCTTCCTCACCTACCTGGAGGAGGTGCGGGACGAGTGGCTGATGGCCGCGGTGGGCGAGGACGCCCTCGGCTACCTGGTCGCCCGCGTCGAGATCGACTACCGCCGCGAGCTCACCCAGCGCGACGACCGGATCACGGCTCGCATCCGTCTGGACTCGCTGGGAACGTCGAGCGTCCGCACGGTCGAAGAGCTGGCCCTCGCCGACGGGACCGTGGCGGCGGAGGCCAGGGCCGTCCTCGTCGCCTGCGACGAGCAGCACCGCCCGCGCCCGCTCACGAGCGAGGAGCGCGACGTGCTCGAACGTGCTTGAGGCGATCCTCGAAGGTACCCTCGCGGTCGCCGAGGCGGCGCTCACTTAGAGCTCCTAACGCGGCAAGGGGCCTGCCGCCTGGCCGCGCTGGGCAGCCCGAGGCGGTGTCCTCAGTCGCGCCCATACCTCGCCAGGTATGAACGCTCCCTGCGTCCGTGCCTCGAACAGCCCAGCGCGCCCAGTCAACGGGCCATCACCGCGTTAGGAACTCTAGGATCCCCTGATGATCCCGACCGTCCCCGAGCTGCCCGCGGACGTCCGCGAGCTGAAGGCGCGCGTCGCGGCGTTCCTCGAGGCCGAGGTCTACCCGCTCGAGCAGCGCGTCGCGGAGGCCGGTCACATCGACCCGGAGTGGGCGCACGAGCTCCGCCGCAAGTCCTGGGCGGAGGGCTTCGGCATGCTGAACATGCCCGAGGAGGCCGGCGGGCGCGGGCTTTCGATGCTGGCGCAGGTGGCGCTGGAGGAGGAGTCGGGCAAGGCCACGAACGGCCTCGGCTTCGCCGTCGTCGACCGCGGTCCGGCCGAGCTCTGGGACATCGCGACGCCGGCGCAGCGCGAGCAGTTCGTCGGGCCGGTCCTGCGCGGTGAGTACCGGGAGGCCTGGGCGGTGACCGAGCCGGGCGCCGGCTCGGACGTCAACGCCCTCGAGGCGACGGCCGAGCGGGACGAGGACGAGTGGGTCCTGAACGGCGAGAAGTGGTTCGTGACGAGCGAAGGCGACCCGGGCTTCTACCTGGTCCTCGCCGTGGCCGAGGGCGAGCAGGTGCTGTTCATCGTCGAGCCGTGGCGGCCCGGCCTGGAGATCACGAAGACGCCCGGCTTCCTGCACGACCCGTACCTCGACCACCACCCCGAGATCGTGCTCACGAACGTCCGCGTGCCCGAGGAGAACCGGATCCCGGAGGGCGGCGGTGACGGCGCGCGGGAGTGGTTCCTCGTCGAGCGGCTCTTCATCGCGGCGCGCTGCTGCGGCGCCGCGACGCGGTCGCTCGAGCTGGCGCGCGACTTCGCGCTGGAGCGCGAGGCCTTCGGGACGAAGATCGCCGAGCACCAGGGCGTCTCCTTCCAGCTCGCCGACTCGCTGACCGAGCTCCTGGCCGCGCGGCTCCTCACCTACCACGCCGCCCAGGCGTTCGACTCGGAGCCCGACCGCCGCGTCGTCCACGGCAAGGTCGCGATGGCGAAGCTGTACGCCTCCGAGGCCGCCGGCCGCATCGTCGACCGCGCCCTCCAGGTGCTCGGCGGCCGCGGCTACATGCTGGAGAGCCCGGTCGCGCGCTTCTACCGCGAGGTCCGGGTCGACCGCATCTGGGAGGGCACGAGCGAGATCCAGCGCCTCATCGTCTCCCGCGGCCTCTTGAAGCGCGGCGTCGAGACGTACCTCCGCTAAGCGCGGCCGACTCGGCGCGGCGCAGTTTCCCAGTGCATTCCGGCTTGTGTCGTTAGGATCGATGGGTGGCGGGCGACGAACGTCGCAGCACGTTCTCGGCTGCCGTCCTGTTCGTCGGCGCGGCAGCCGGACTGACCATCCTGGTATCCCTGATCGGCACACTGGTGAGCTGGGCGCGGTTCTACGCCCTCGACCTCCCCAGCCACGCGGCCAGCGCGACTCTCGCTCAATCGACCCTCCTCCTCAGAGGCGCGAATGCGCTGGCGGGGCCCATCGCCGCGGGTCTGGCCGCGGCCGGCCTCAGCCTTCTTCTCCGCTGGCTGGTGTCGGCACCCCGACGGCGCGGTGTCACAGCAGCTGCGACCGTCTTCGTGCTGCTGTTGGCCGTGGCTGCGACGGCCGTCCTTGCCCCCTGGAACATCGCCGTCTACGTCGCCCTCACCTGCGTTCTTGTGGCAGCAAGTCTCACGCCTTGGATTCAGAAGCTTCGTCCGCCGGTTGGCGCCTACGTGACCTTCTGCTCGGTGGTCGGGATCGGAGTCCTCTTCCTGATCTGGGGCGCTCTGCGACCGCCCACCTATCTCGAGCGGGCTGAAGTGACGTTCTCGAACGGCTCGCAGCCCCTCCATGGCTTCTGGATCGCCGACAGCTCCACCACTGTCTACATCGCTCCACGGATGGGCGGGGCGGACGGGCCGTGTCAGGTCACGGGCGAGATCCTTGCCTTCCCTCGAGAGGATGTCCTCAGCATTCGCTTTGAGTCTGCGGTCCCGGTCTGGCCCCGCGACCGAACGCCCATCCCTGATGCGTGTCGGTGAGCCGCGTCGGCTCAATCGCGCGGCGGGAGCGCCGGCAGGTAGCTCTCCTGCTCGAGCCAGTGGCCGCCGTCGATGGTGAGCGTCTCGCCGGTGATGTAGCCCGCGTACGGCGAGCAGAGCGCCGCCGCCCAGACGGCGACCTCGTGCGGCGTCGCCAGGCGGCCGAGGGGCACCGTCGACGCGACCCGCTCCCGGTCTTCCTCGGTCGGCCAGAGCGCTGGCGCCGGCGCCCTCCGTGTCGGTCGGGCCCGGGCAGATGCAGTTCGCGCGGATGCCGTGGGGCGCCCACTCGACGGCGAGCGTCCGGGTCATCGCCACGAGCCCGGCCTTCGCCGCGGCCGAGTGCACCGTCCCCGGGCCGCCGGTCCAGGCATAGCTCGCGATCACGCTGAGGATCGCACCGCCTTCACCCTGCTCGATCATCTGCTTCCCCGCGGCGCGCGAGCAGAGGAAGCCGCCGTCGAGGACGATGGAGACGACCGCCCGCCAGCCGTTCGGCGAGAGGTCCTCCGCCTTGACGACGAAGTTGCCCGCGGCGTTGTTGACGAGGACGTCCACGCGACCGTACTCCTCCACGGTCGCAGCGAAGAGCGCGTCGACGGCCTCCGGGTCGCGAACGTCCGTCGGCACGGCGAGACCGCGGCCTGCCAGCAGCGCGACGGTCTCCTCCAGCGGCTCGGGCCGTCGCCCGGCCACCGCCACGGAGGCGCCGAGGCGGCCCAGCTCGAGCGCGAACGCCCGGCCCAGGCCGCTGCCGCCGCCGGTGACGACCGCCACCTTGCCCTCGAATGTGCCCTCGGCGAGCATGGTCAGCCGAGGACGATACGCGCGTCGAGCCCGAGCGCGCCGTCGGGCAGCGCGAGGAGCGGGTTGATCTCGATCTCCGCGATCTCCGGATGCTCGGCGGCCACGCGCGAGAGCACGGCCGCCGCGTGCGCCGCCGCGGGCACGTCCACCGCCGGCCGGCCCCGCGCGCCGTCCAGGAGCGGCGACACCCGCAGCGAGCGGAAGAGCGCCTCCGCCGCCGCCTCGGTGACCGGCGCGAGCGCGACCGCGACGTCCTTGACGATCTCCGCGTAGAGGCCGCCCGCGCCGACGAGCAGGATCGGCCCGAAGCGCGGGTCGCGCTTGGCGCCGACGATCAGCTCGAGGCCGCGGGAGAGCGGCGCCATCGCCTCGACCGAATACCACGGCGGCTCCAGCGCGGCCTCCATCCGCGCCAGCGCCTCGGCCAGCTCCCCGGCATCGCGGAGCCCGACCGCGACGCCGCCCGAGTCCGACTTGTGCAGCTCGCCGAGCGCCTTCAGGACGACCGGGTAGCCGACTTCCTCGCCGGCGACGAGCGCATCCTGGGCGCCGGCGACCTTGCGCGCCTCGGCGAAGGGGACGCCTGCCGCAGCCAGGACTGCCCGCGCCTCGAAGTAGCCGGGCTCGCCTTCGACGGGCGCGGCCGGCTCGGGCAAGCCCGGGATGCCAATGAGCGCCTCCGGGGTCCGGCGCGCGAGACGCGAGGCGACGCCGACCGCCGCCTCGACCTCCCGGTAGACGGGCACGCCGTTCGCGCGAAGCGTTTCCGCCGGCCCCGACTTCCAGTACATCGTGTGCGCAAGGAAGGGCACGCCGGTCTCCTCGGCCGCCGCGGCCATCCCTTCGGCCGAGGCACTCTCCTTCTCCTCGAAGGCGTCCGAGTACTGCGAGTAGCCGCCGAAGTAGCCGGTCAGGATCACCGTGTCCACCTCGCCGGAGCGCAGCAGCGACCGGATCACGCGCTCGAAGCTCGTGATGTCCTGCTCGCCTCCGCCCGCGAAGTCCACCGGATTGACCAGCGTGGCCGTGTCGGGAAGGGCTTTGGCCAGCTCCGCCTGCGTCGCGCCGGAGAGCTCCGGGAGCTCCAGGCCCTTGGCGATGACCAGGTCGGAGGCCACCACCGTGTGGCCGCCGCCGTCCGCCGCCAGCGCAACCCGCCGCCCCTGCGGACGGCGGTGTGAGAGAAGGCCCATGGCGACGTCCACGACCTCCTTCGGCGAGGCGACCAGCTCGATCCCGGCACCCAGGCAGGCCGCCTCGATCGAGGCGAGGTCACTGGCCAGCGCGCCTGTGTGCGAGCGCGCCGCGCGCGCGCTCGCCTCGGTGGCGCCGCCGGCGAGCAGGACGACGGGCGTCCCCGCGTCGACGGCGGCCTTCCCGGCCCGGGCGAACTCGCGCCCGTCGCGGAAGTCCTCCAGGTAGACGGCGATCAGACGGGTCGGCTCGTGAGCCGCGTAGGACTCGACCAGCTCGGCAGCCTGCACGTCCGCCTGGTTCCCGAGCGAGACGAAACGCGAGAAGCCCAGCCCGAACTCCGCGCCGACCATGCCGATCTCGAGCGCGAGGTTGCCGCTCTGCGAGATGAGCCCGATCGAGCCGGACTCCAGCTCCTCGGAGCAGAGCTCGAGCTGGGCGCCCGAGTCGTGGACGCCGAGGCAGTTCGGGCCGATGAGAACGGCGCCTGCGGCCCGGACGCGCTCGACGATCGCCCGCTCGCGTGCCGCGCCCTCCTCGCCCATCTCGCCGAGGCCGGCACTGATCAGGACGATGCCCTTCGCGCCGGCGTCGAGCGAGGCGTCGACCGCCTCCTCCACGCCGGCGGCGGGCACGGTGATGACGACGAGCTCGGGCGGCTCCGGCAGCTCGGCCAGCGACGGGTACGCCGGCCGGCCGAAGATCTCTCCGCCCTTGCGGTTGACAAGGTAGACCGACCGGCGGCCGTCGCCCTTCACCGCGCCGCGGGCGAGCCAGAAACCCCACTTGCCGGGGACCGCGGAGGCGCCGAGCACCGCGACCGACCGAGGGTCGAAGAGGGCCGAGAGGTCGCGGCTCACTTCAACAGGTTCCTGGAGATGATCAGGCGCTGGATGTCGGACGTGCCCTCCTCGATCTCCTCGAGCTTGGCGTCCCGCATCCACTTCTCGACGGGGTACTCGCGCGAGTAGCCCCAGCCGCCCAGCGTCTGCACGGCGGCCCAGGTGCACCACATGGCCGTCTCCGAGGCGAAGAGCTTCGCCATCGCCGCCTCCATGGGCACGCTCTCGCCCGCATCGATCTTGCGGGCGGCGCGGTGGACGAGCAGGCGCGCTGCGTCGACCCGGGTGGCCATGTCCGCGAGGCGGAAGGCGACCGCCTGGTGCTCGGCGATCGGCTTCCCGAACTGCTCCCGCGACTTCGAGTACTCGACCGAGTACTCGAGCGCGGCGCGGGCAATGCCGGTCGCCGACGCGCCCAGCGTGATGCGGGAGCGGTCGAAGGTGCGCATGAGCCCGTAGAAACCCTGGCCTTCGTGGCCCAGGCGCCGGTCCTCGGGCACCTCGGCGTCCTCCAGGAACATCTCCGTGTTCACGATCGCGCGCTGCCCCATCTTCCGCATCGGCTCGCCGAAGGTGACGCCTGGGTCGCCCTTCTCGACCACGAACGCGGTGATGCCGCGGGAGCGCGAGCCGGGCTCGACGGTGGCGAAGACGACGTAGTAGTCGGCGAGGCCGCCGTTCGAGATCCAGGTCTTCTGGCCCCGCAGGGTGTAGCCGGAACCCGTGCGCGTCGCCGTGGTCGCGATCGAGGCCGCGTCGGAGCCCGCGCCGGGCTCGGTGGTGGCGAGCGCCGTCAGCGGCGGCCGGTCGCCGGCGATCGGCTCGAGCCAGCGCCGCTGCTGCTCCTCGCTCCCCAGCTCGACGATCGGCTCGGCGAAGAAGCCGCCGGACGTGATGAGATTGCCGATCCCGGCGCAGCCGCGGCAGAGCTCCTCCTGCACGACGACGCCGGTGACGCAGTCCGTGAGCCCGCCGCCCCCGACCTCCTCGGGCAGCATGAACGACGTGAGGCCGAGCGCGGCCGCCTTGTACCAGACCTCCCAGGGCATGGCGGTGTCCGCCTCGTCCACCTCGGCAGCGATCGGCCGGATCTCACGGTCGGCGAACTCCCGGCAGACGTCCCTGATCTCGCGCTGCTCGGGGGTCAGCCCGAAGGGCTCGGAGGCCGTCTCGCTCACCGCCGAATCCTCGCAGATCGTCCCTCCGCCCGGCCTCACTCAGCCGCATGAAGCGGTAGCCTCACGCGGATGGTGCCGGAGTCGGCCGCGGTCGTGATCGTGGGTGGAGGCGCCATGGGCGCGAGCGCCGCGTACCACCTTGCCAAGCAGGGCGTCAAGGATGTCGTCCTCCTCGAGCGCGAGACCCTCGGCAGCGGCTCGACGAGCAAGTCCGCGGGAGGCATCCGCGCCCAGTTCGCGGACGAGCTGAACGTGCGGATCGCGCTGCGCTCCATGGCCGAGTTCCAGGCGCTCGACCGCGTGAGCGGGATCGACTACAAACGCCACGGCTACCTCTTCCTCCTGACGAACGAGGTGGACGTCGAGACCTTCCGGACAGCGCTCGCCGTTCAGCAGAACCTGGGCGTCCCGTCGCAGCTCATCTCGCCCGCCGACGTGACTTCCCTGATTCCGGCGCTGGAGACCTCCGATCTCATCGCGGCCGCGTACTGCCCGCTCGACGGCCACGCCTCGCCGGAATCCGTCGTCCAGGCGTATGCGGGCGCGGCGGCGGCGCAGGGCGTCCAGATCGTCCAAGGGACGTCGCTCGACCGCATCGCCGTGCTCGGAGACAAGATCGTCAGCGTCGAGACCTCGGCCGGCCGCATCCGCACGGACACGGTCATCTGCGCCGCGGGCGTCTGGTCGCGCGACGTGGGCAATCTCGCCGGGCTCGACATCCCCGTGCGCGGCGAGGCCCGCTGGATGCACTTCACGCCCGAGGACGGAGGGCTGCCCGAGGAGCTGCCGCTCACCGTCGATTTCGCCACCGGCTTCTACTTCCACCGCGAAGGCGAGGGCCTCGTCTTCGGCGGCCGCGAGCCGACCATCGAAGGCGTGGCGAGCCACGGGACGCGCCGTCTACCCGTGCTCGCCGAGCTGCCGATCCAGTCGTCCTGGTGGGGCTTCTACGAGATGAGCCCCGACCACAACGCCATCGTCGGCGAGGTGGCCCAGCCGCGGCGCTTCCTCTACGCGACCGGGTTCTCGGGCCACGGCTTCCAGCAGGCGCCGGCGATCGGGGAGCACCTGGCGGAGCTCGTCACCGGCGCGGAGCCGACGCTCGACCTCTCACCGCTCTCGCTCGACCGCTTCGAGCGGGGCGGCGAGCGCCACGAGCGCTTCGTGGTCTAGAGCATGCGGACCTTCGTGCTGGCGCGGCACGGCGAGTCGACGCTGAACCTCGAGCGGCGCGTGAACGGCGACCCGAGCGTGCCGGTGGCGCTGACGGAGCGCGGACGGGAGGAGGCCCGGGAGCTCGGGGAGCAGGTGGCGCAGTACCCGCTCGACGCCTGCGTGCACACGCGCTTCCCACGCACGCTCGAGACAGCGGCGATCGCGCTCGAGGGCCGCGACGACGTGCCGCTCCTCGTCGAGCCGCTCCTGGACGACATCGACGTCGGCGACCTCGAGGGGGAGCCGCTCGAGACCTACCGCGCCTGGAAGCACGGTCACGTGCGCAGCGACGCTTTCCCCGGCGGCGAGAGCCTGGACGACGCCGCCCGCCGCTACGCCTCGGGGCTGCGCGGGCTGCTGGACTCGACCTGGCGGTCGGTGCTCGTCGTCTGCCACGAGATCCCCATCCGCTACGCGCTCAACGGCGCGGCGGGGTCGGACTCCCTCGACGGGCCGGCGCACGAGATCGCCAACGCCGTGCCCTACCTCTTCGACGAGGACGGCCTCGAGCGGGCCGTGCGCGGGATCGAGCGGCTCGCACGTGGTTCGAACCACTAAGTAGAATCGCGCCGTAGAGACCGGGGAGCCGCTTCCTAGCGGCTGAGAGGGGGCTGGCGAGCCCCGACCCGCCGAACCTGATCCGGGTAATGCCGGCGAAGGGAGGCGCACTGGAACCGACCGAGCGGACGTGGGGCGTCACTCCGGTGCCCGATCGCCTGCGGATGCTCTCCGGCGCCGACGTCGGGCTGCTCTGGGGCAATCTCGGCATCAGCCTGCTCGTCCTCTTCACGGGGACCTTCCTCGCCGGGCTCGGGCTCCAGCGCGCCTTGCTGGCCGCCGTCGTCGGCGCGGTGCTCGGGTGCGCCCTGCTCGCGCTCGCCGGGCTGATCGGGTTCGAGCGCCGGGTGCCCGGGATGGTGCTCATGCGCGACCCGCTGGGCGAGCGCGGCTCCTACGCGCCGACGGCCCTCAACGTCGCGCAGAACCTCGGCTGGGCCGTTTTCGAGCTCTACGTGATGTCGCTCGCGGCGAGCGCGCTCTCCGAGGAGGTCTTCGGCTTCGGCGCCCGGTGGCTCTGGGTGCTCGCCTTCGCTGCGCTCACCCTCTGGCTCGCGCTGGCCGGGCCGATCTCGTTCGTCCGCCGCTGGGTGCGCCGCTTCGCCGTGTGGGTGGTCGCCGCCTCTACCGCGTACCTCGTCTGGTGGGCGCTCGACGGCGCGGACGTGGGCGCGCTCTGGTCGGCCGACGGCGAAGGCGGGATGCGCTTCTTCCAGGGCGTCGACCTGACCGTGGCCATGGCCGCGTCGTGGCTCCCGCTCGCGGCCGACTACACGCGCTTCTCGCGCTCGCGCCGGGCGGCGTTCTGGGGAACCGGAGTCGGCTACTTCGTTCCCCTCGTGCTGCTCTTCGGCCTGGGCGCGCTCCTCGCTCTCTCGCGGGGCCTGGCCGACCCGACGGCCATCTTCACGGCGATCGCGGCCGGGGGTGCCGGGAGCGCGGTCGCCCTGCTGGCGCTGACCGTCGACGAGGCCGACGAGCCGTTCGCCAACGTCTACTCCGCGGCGGTGTCGATCCAGAACCTCCTGCCGGGGATCCAGCAGCGGCTCCTCATCGTGGTCGTGGGCGGGGTTGCGACGGTCGGGGCGCTGTTCGTGGACATCGTCGCCTACGAGACCTTCCTCTTCCTGCTCGGCTCGTGCTTCGTGCCGCTGTTCGGCGTGCTGGCGGCGGACTTCGTGCTGGGCTCGGGACCGACGGTGGCCGTGCGCTGGGAGGGCCTGCTCGCCTGGGCGGCAGGCTTCGCGCTCTACCAGTGGATCCAGCCGACCGGCCCGGAGTGGTGGACGGAGCTGCTCGCAGACGTTCCCGGCGCCGGCGACGTGACCATCGGCGCCTCGCTGCCGGCGTTTGCGCTCGCCTTCCTCCTGTACGCAGGCGTACGCTCCGCCCATGCGCCGCTTGGGCGTCGTCGGGCTCGTTACGCTGGATCGCGTTGACGGCGGGCTCCCCCGCCTGGGCGGGGCGCCGGTCTACGCCGCGCGCACGCTCCGTCTGCTCGGACAGCCCGCGGTGGTGGCGACGAAGCTCGCCGACGAGGACCGGCCGCGGCTCGGCGGGCTCGGCGTGCCGGTGGTGGCACACAGCGCTCCTGCCACGACCGGCTTCCGCATCGAGAACGACGGGGACCGCCGCCGGATGGAGATCGACGAGCTGGGGGAGCCGTTCGACGTGGAAGACGCGCACGGCTGGCTCGGCCGGGCGTTCGCCGACGCGGACTGGGTGCACGCGGGCGCACTCACACGCGGCGACTTTCCCGCGGCGACGCTGGCCGCGCTCGCCCGGGGCCGGACGCTGAGCTTCGACGGCCAGGGCCTCGTGCGGCGCGCCCAGACCGGAGAGCTCGTGCTCGATGCCGACTACGACCCGGAGGTGCTGCGCCACGTCGGCCTGCTCAAACTCGCGCGGGACGAGCTGGACGCGCTCGGGCTCGAGCTGACGGACGCGTCGCTCGGCTCGCTGGGAGTCCGCGAGATCGTGGTCACGCTCGGGAGGGGCGGAGCCGTCGTCTATTCCGACGGGCTCGCGGAACACGTGCCGACGTTCCCGCTCGAGGCCGTCGACCCGACCGGCGCCGGGGACTCGTGGACGACGGCGTACCTCTGCTACCGGCGGCAGCGCCACGCGCCCGTGTCGGCCGCCCGCCTGGCCAACGGCGCCGTCGGCGCGCTCCTGGGTCGGTGACCCGGCCGCTGATCGTGATCGCCGGCTGCGAGGACGGGACGTACCTCGTCGAGGTCGGCGCGACCGCAGAGGAGGACCAGCTGGCGGGGCGGCAGGAGGGCGCGGCGGTGGAGCGCGAGCGGCCGCTCGGCCTGGCGCCGTCCTGGGCCGCGGGCCATGTCCTCGACGTCGACGCCGTGGGCTCCACGGTCGTCCTCCTGCTCGACCGGCGCCCGCCGCTGCTCGTCTCGCACGACACCGGCGTCACCTGGGAGGAGCGCGGCGCCGGGCTTCCCCCAGGCCGCGCGGTCGCGCTCCGCGAGAACCCCGACCACGTCCTCTTCGGCGCCCGGAACCGCCTCTTCGTCTCGGGCGACGGCGGCCGCTTCTGGCGCGCCCTCGCCGTCGAGCTCCCCGAGGTCCACGACGTCGCGTGGGGCTAAGGCCACGTCCCCTTCAGCCACGGCCCGGTGCCAGGCACTCGGCCATGTCCCACGCGTCCCATGGCCCATCCGAAGCGGGCCTGCCGCCGGCGCGGACGTCCCGCAAGGACACGTCCCGGTGCCAGGCACTGGGACGTGACCGCTAGAGGCTGAACTCGCCGCGGGCGACGACGACCGCCGACCCGCCGCACTCGACCCGCTCCACCTGCTCGGCGGAGCCGTCGACCTTCACGAAGAGCGTGCTCGGGCGGCCGATCTCGACGCCCTGGGTGATCTCGATCTGCTCGCCGAACGGGACGAGCCCGTGTCGGGCGAGGTGGACGCCGAGCGGGCCGGCTGCGGAGCCGGTGGCCGGATCCTCCGGGACGCCGTCGGCGGGGGCGAACATCCGCGTCTTCCAGCGCAGGCCGGAGCCGGCGAAGCAGTACACGCCGACGACGCCGGTGAGCCGCGCGAGCGCGCCGTAGTCAGGCTCGAGCGCGGCCACCGCCTCCTCGCTGGCGAGCCCCACGCAGACGTGGCGAATACCGAGGTCGTAGAGCTCGGCAGGCGGCTCCGACCGCTCGATGCCCAGTGCCGCGAGCAGCTCCGCCTCGCGCTCGTACGGCTCCCAGCGCGGGATCGGCTGCAGCATCCGCCCGAAGACGATGCGCCCCGACTCGTCGCGGTCGAGCGCGATCGGGACAACGCCCTGCCCGGTCTCGAGCCTGATCTCGGGTAGCTGTAGCGGCCCCGCCAGGACGTACGCCGTCCCGAGCACCGGGTGCCCGGCGAACGGCAGCTCCGAGGACGGGGTGAAGATCCGGATCCGGGCATGCCCGTCCGCCTCCGGCGTGAAGACGAACACCGTCTCCGAGTAGTTCATCTCCTTGGCGAGCTTCTGGAGCATGTCCTCGGGGATCTCTCGCGCGTCCGTGAAGACGGCCAGCTGGTTGCCGTGGAGCGGGGTGTCCGTGAAGACGTCCGCTACGACGAAGCGAAAGGTGCCCACGGCGCAGAATCGTATCCATGTCGTCGTCAGTGCCGGGAGCGTTCGAAGCGGTCCCCGACCTCCCTAGCCACCTTCCGTCCGAGGCGCTTGCCCTCGTCCGTCGCGTAGCGGAAGTGCCACCCGAGCCGCACGCGGGAGTCCGCGCACTCGTCCGCCGCGTCGCTGAACCGCGAGAACGTGCGAGTTGGCATGCCGGGCGGCGCAGTCGTCGTTGCCATGGTGAACCGCGTGCGATCCCCGAAGGTCTCGCTCAGAACCGCGAAGGTCCCGCCGCAGGCGGCCGCGTGGGCGGAGACGTAGTCCGGGAAGGGCGGCGTCGTGCGCAGCGGCTCCCAGCCGGGATCCGGAGCGGTTCTCGGATTCCCGTCAGCCGCCGCCTCGCGGATCGCCGTATAGGGGCGCCAGTGGTTGTACCCGAACTTCGAGTCCCAGACCGCGACGTAGCCGTCGTAGATGGCGACGTTGAGCTGCGCGAAGAGCCGGGCCGCAGGACGGGAGCCCATCTCCTCCGGGTCGAGAAGCTGCCGCGCGAGCCGGTTCACCGAAGTCTCGACGAACTCCATCCACCAGACGGCGTAGCCCGTCTGATCCGGCGTCCGCGTCGTGCTGTCGACTCGGCCCATGTCCTTGACCTCCTGGAACGCGACCGCGTACGCGCCGCTCCCGAGCCTGGGCGGCTTTCCCGGCCGGAAGGCATCCGGCGACCCGAGCACGAACGGCCGCGCGAATCGGAATCCAGGCTGCAGGACGAAGCCGCCGAACGGCGGCGTCGTCTGATAGTCGCCGGGCTCGTGCCCGAACGTGTAGGACCCCTCGAAGTCGTAGCCGTCTCCCCGTCGGTCGGCGAGGATCGCGGCCGCCGCACGGTGACCCAGTTCGACGCCCCTGGACTCGGCGGGCCCGTCGCGGACCTCGGAGAGGTGCATGGCGAGCAGCGCGTCGGCGTCCGCACGCCGCGCCGGGTACTCGGCGACGACGACGTCGTGGGCCGCCTGCGCGGCGGCGGCGAGCGGATCGGCATTCCGGTCCCGGCCCTGGTAGACGAACTGCTCGTAGACGCGGTCGACTGCGTTGAGCGCGTCGTGCTGGGCGATGTGCGTCATCGCCAGCGCCCTCGGGCCCTTGAAGGGCGGGAACTGGCCCTCGCCGAACGCGATCTCGGTCGCGAGCCGGTTCCACTCCACGATGACGGCCACGTCGCCGCGTTCGGGGTGCGCATGCGGGCGGGCCTCGGCCGCGGCCGCGACGCCGAGGGCGCAGGCTGCCAGGAGTACGACGACCCGGGTCATCGGCTCGTCTCCGCGACGACGAGGAGGTAGTCGTAGCGGTACTCGGCAGGGCCGTCCGGGGGCCCCGAGTTCGCGCGCACGGCGAGCTCGAGGGAATCTCGGTCGAAAGCCTCCGCGCGGCCGGGCTCGTCGGCGAGGAACGCGCGGAGGGCGATCGTGGGCCCGAACGTCCTCGTGAAGAACGCCAGGTAGGCCTGCGGGCTCGCGGCGCGCTCGACGTACTCCCTGCGCGTCAGCTCGAGGGAGGCGACGCGCTCGCCGAAGAGCCCGCGCAGGTACGCCTCGCTTCCCCACATAGTCGGCGGCAATGATCCGGGCGGCGACGGGGAATGACGCTCGAAGGTCTCGAAGAACTCCTTCGCCAGGCCGTCGGGGGTGAAGTTGATCATCCCGATCGTCCCACCGGGCCGGCAGACGCGGACGAGCTCGTCGGCCACGGCCTGGTGATCCGGCGCGAAGATGGCGCCGAGGCAGGACGTGACGACGTCGAACTCGCCGTCGTCGAACGGCAAGGCCTGGGCGTCGGCCTCCACCCAGTCGAGCTCGACGCCTCGCTCGCGGGCCTCCCTGCGACCGGCCGCGAAGTTCTCGGGCGTCAGATCGGACGCCACGACGGTCGCTCCGGCCTCGGCGGCTCGGAGGGCGACGTTCCCGGTCCCGGCTGCCACGTCGAGGACGCGGGAGCCGGGAGAGATCCGGCAGGCGGCGACCAGTTCGGGACCGAGGCCCCAGACAGTTTCCTTGGCGAACGCGTGGTAGTCGCCGAGCGCCCACATCGCCCGCTCGGGTCGCACCCCGGACTGCTCTTGCGTGCTCATGACTCCTCCCAGCTCGTCGATACGTGCGAGCGCGGCCGCGAGCCTCAACGATGCGAGCGAGCTCTCCACGCAGCCGACCGTAGCCCCGGGGGGAGGCTCCGGCTTCGCCCGAACAGGCCATCTTCGGACCGGGCCGACGTGGCCCGACGGGCTACGCGTCGAGGAAGCCGGACTGCGCGGCGTGGGCCGCCGCGGCCGTGCGCGAGGAGACGTCGAGCTTGCGCAGGATGTTCGCGACGTGGCGATGCACGGTGTGCTCGCTGACCACGAGACGTTCGGCGATCTGCCGGTTCGTGAGCCCTTGGGCGAGCAGGCGCAGAACCTCCCGTTCGCGGGGAGTCAGCTCCGGGAGCGTCTCGACTTTCCCGGACGTCCCGAGAAGACGCTGCGCCCGAGCGGCTTCCGCGCCCGCGCCGAGCTCGAGCAGACTCGCGAGCGCCGTGGCTGCCTCCTCGCCCGCTTGCAGGGATCGGCCCAGTGCTGCCAGGCTCGTCGCAAGCTCGATCCGCGCGCAGGCCGCCTCGAACGGGGCTCCGCTCGCCTCGAAACCGTCGACAGCGTCTTCGAGGTAGGTCCGGGCCCGGTCGTGATCGGCGGCCGCGGCGGCAAGGGCGCCCTCGGCCAGGTCGGCGCAGGCCCGAAGCGGAGCCGTGCCGACCAGTCGCACGGCCTCCCGGAGCTCCGCGACCGCCGAGCCGGCCTCGTCGAGCTCTCCCCTGGCGGTCCGAGCGCGGGCGAGGACCTCGAGCGCCGGGATACGCGCCAGCTTTCGGTGCTCCGGGAGCCGGCGCAGCAGTCGCTCGGCGAGCTCGCCCGCCTCGCGCGGGGAGTTGCCGTCGAGCGCCAGCCGGGCCCGGCACAGCTGCTCGTCGGAGGAGGGACCCGCCCGGTCGAGCAGGGCCGCCGCTTCGAGCGCGTCCCCCTGCTGCCGCCGGAGTTCCGCCAGCGCGACGAGCGGCGACCCGACCCAGGCGGGTCGCGAGCTCGCGAAATCCTTCACGGAGGCCGTCAGCATGCTCTCGGCCTCCGACCAGCGACCTTGCCAGAGATGCACGGATCCGTACTCGGCCCGACAGAACCCGAGCATGTAGCGGCTCCCGTAGCGCTCGGCGAAGTCGGCGATCCGATCGCACCATTCGGCGGCGCGCTCGTAGTCGCGCACGGCCGTGCAGGCGGAGACCAGGAAGCAGCAGGCCCACGCGCCCGAGATCGGGATGGTCGCCTCGCCGGCGAGGGCCGCCGCGGTCGCCTCGTCCAGGCAGCGCATGCCGTCCTCGACCTCGGCGGACGCAACCAGCGTGCCGCCCTCGAGCGCGAGCCCGAGCATCTCGAGATCGGGCACCTCGAACCGCCGCCCGATCTCGGCGACCTGTCGGGCCAGAGCGCACGCCGTGTCGCGGTCGCCCTCGGCGTGCGCAAGGAATCCCTCGTGGAACGCGAGCCACCCGTGCTCGGGCCCCGGCTCCAGCGGATCCAGCAGGCGGTGCGCGCGGCGAAGCCAGCCGCTCGCCACAGCCCAGGCTCCGTGGAAGTCGAGCTGATCGGCCGCGAGCCACGTAGCCATTCGCGCGGCGCTCGCCGCATCTCCCCGCGCGCGGTACAGGCGGTAGGCGCGCTCGCGCGCCTCGAACACGGTCTCTGCGTCGTCGAGCCACCAGGCGGCCCAGCTCAGCCCTTCGAAGGCCTCGGGTGTTTCGGCAGCGGCCAGCGCCGCTTCGAAGGAGGCTCGTGCACCGGCCCACTCGGCTTCGCGGAGCTCGGCCCACCCTGCCCGGAGTCGATCGGTGCCCGCGGTCGCCACGGCCGCAGGCTAACCGGGGCTCACTTCGACCCGCCGGAAGTGGACGACGTCACCCGGCCCGTGGTTCTGGAGCCCGACGAACCCGCGCGCCAGGTCCACACGCGCCGGGTCGGCCGACGTGAACCGGTTGACCACGACCCCGTTCAGGGAGACGACGATCTCCGGCGGATCGAGCGCGATCTCGAACGTGTTCCAGCCCTCGTTCAGCGCCTCCGCCACCGCCGCGGAGTCCGCGGGCTGGAAGCCGTAGATCGCTCCTGTCGTCCACCCCGCCTCGTCGATCGCGTCGATCTGCACCTCGTACCCCTGCTCGACCGCCACCAGCGGGTCGGCGCCCACCGCCGGGAAGCCAACGAAGACGCCCGAGTTGTCCTCCCCGGTCACCATCCACTCGACCCGGACCGTCGCGGGCGCCTGCACCGGCTCGTCGTCGTACCAGAGGAGGCCGAGGCCGCCGCTCGTGCGCGCGGTGCAGTCCTCCTGGAGCTCGAACGCGCCCGGGCCGGCCTGTGCCCACCGCGCCAGGCTCTCCCCGGTTCCGTCGAACAGGAGACTTGCCCCCGGGGTCGCCGGTTCCAGCGGCTCGCAGCCGCCGTCGTCGCCCGAACAGGAGGCGGCGAGGAGGGCGGCGACGGCGACGAGCACTGACCACGGGCGCATGCCTCCACGACCGTAGCGGAGCCGCGCGCCGATATCCTCGCCCTCCGTGAGCGCAATCGCCGTCACGGACCTACGCAAGGCCTACGGGCAACGCGAGGTCCTGCACGGACTGTCCTTCACCGTGGAGACCGGCGAGGTCTTCGCGCTCCTCGGGCCGAACGGCGCCGGGAAGACGACCACCGTCGAGATCCTGGAGGGCTACCGCCGCCGCGACGGCGGCGACGTGCGCGTCCTCGGCGAGGACCCCGGCCGCGGCGGGCGCAAGTTCAAGGCGAGGATCGGCATCGTCCTCCAGTCCTCGGCCGTCTACCACCTCCTGACCGTCCGCGAGATCGTGGGGCTGTTCGCCGGCTACTACCCACGACCCCGGCCGGCCGCCGAGGTGATCGAGCTCGTCGGGCTCACCGAGCAGCGCGAGGCGCGCGTGCGCACCCTCTCAGGCGGCCAGCTCCGGCGGCTCGACCTCGCCCTGGCGCTCGTCGGCGACCCGGAGCTCGTCTTCCTCGACGAGCCGACGACCGGCTTCGACCCGGCCGCGCGGCGGCAGGCGTGGGAGACGATCCGCGACCTGCGCTCGCTGGGGAAGAGCATCCTCCTCACGACGCACTACATGGAGGAGGCGCAGCAACTCGCCGACCGCGTCGCCATCCTGCGCGGCGGCGAGATCGTCGGCACCGGCTCGCCCCAGCAGCTCCTCTCCGGCCATTCGGCGGTCGAGATCCGCTATCGCCGCAACGGCTCGGAGGTCGTGGTGGCGACCGAGGAGCCGACGCGCGTGCTCCACGAGCTGACCGCGCAGGCCTTGGCCGACGGCGTCGAGCTCGAAGGTCTCGAGGTGCACCGCCGCACGCTCGAGGACCTCTACCTCGAGCTCACCCGCGAGGAGGCGGAGTGAGGCTGTTTCTCCACGAGCTCCGCGCGCAGCAGCTCCTCTTCTGGCGGAACCGGGAGGCGGCCTTCTTCAGCTTCCTCTTCCCCATCCTGCTGCTGCTTCTCATCGGCTCCGTCTACGGGGACGAGCCGATCGACGGCGTCGAGCCGGCGACGTTCCTCCTGATCGGCCTGCTCGGCTACGGCATCTCCGCCACCGCGTTCGCCGCGCTTGCGATCACGCTCGTCGTCCGGCGGGAGGCGGGGATGCTGAAGCGCGTGCGCGGGACGCCGCTCGGGCCCGCCACGTATCTCGCAGCCGTGATCGGCTCGACCCTCGTCGTCATCGCGCTCGAAGTGGTGGTGCAACTCCTCCTGGGCGTCTACGTGCTCGGCGCCGACTGGCCCGATCGGCCCGCACTCTTCGTGCTTGCGATCCTGCTCGGCGCGGCGGCTTTCGCGGCGCTCGGCATCGCCGTCACGACGGTCGTCCGCACAGCGGAGGGCTCCTCGGCCGTCGTCAACGCCATCTACCTGCCCATGGCCTTCATCTCCGGCGTCTTCTTCTCGACCGAGGAGATGCCGGCCTTCCTGCAGGCGATCTCCGAGGTGCTGCCGCTCACGTACTTCCTCGAGCTGATCCGCGCGAGCTTCGTCGAGGGAGACAGCTTTGCGGCCTCGGCGCTGGCGGCGCTGGCCGTCTGGGGCCTGCTCGGGCTCGCGGTCGCGCTGCGACGCTTCCGCTGGGTGCCGAGGGAGGGGCTCGCCGAGCCCTGAGACGCCGAGGGGCCGGATTTCCCTGGGCCGGCCCCTCGTACCCCCGCGGCGCCTCCCCCCAGCCCTTGGTCCTGCCGGATCCCGCTCTACGCGGGAAAAGGCAAACGGGCAACGCCTTTCTATCAGACTCTCGCCGGCGTTTCGACCTCACTGAAGCGCCGAGGGAGCGCCGGCTGTCCGGCGCCCCCCTCGGCCGTGCTCGAAATCCAGCTCTAGAGGACGAACTGGAGGTACACGGACTTCGTCGTCCCGTCCGTGAGCGAGAACGTGAGCTCCCGGCACGTGTTCCGGTAGGCCCGCGTCGTCTTCCACGGGAAGTAGTAGCGGTCGGTGTAGGCCTGGTAGCCGAACGAGTCCCAGTTCGGCGTGGCGGCCGGCTCGTACCCGCCAATCGGGGCGAGCGTCGAGCAGTCGACGCGCCGCGAGGCGGGCGGCGAGGTGAGCACGTCCAGGCCGAAGTCGCCACCGAGGCCGAACCACACCGTCTGGATGCCGTTCGAGTAGGCCTCGTTCATCGTCGGCGGGTCCTCGAACGTCGACAGGAACCCCGTCCAGTCGAAGAGGACGGCCACCGTGAACGTCTCGGTCGTAACGTTGCCGCCCGCGTCGGTCGCGGTGCAGGTCACGGTCGTGACCGTGCCCTTCTCGAACACCGAGCCCGAGTCGGGGTCACAGTCGACGACCGGGTTCGGGTCGTTGTCGTCGGTCGCGCTGACCGTCCAGCTGACCGGCGTGGAGGTGCCCGGCGTCGAGACGACGATGTCGTCCGGGACGGTGAGCACCGGCGCGGCCTGATCCGGGATGCCCGCGGCCAGCGCGGACAAGTACCCGCCGGCGATCGGGAACTCGATGTTCGACTCCTTCAGGTCGACCGTGACCGTCGCCCCGAAGTTCGTGTTCGCCACCCCGACGCCGCCGTACGTGGCGACGATGGCGACGCCGATCCGATGCCCGGCCGGGAACACGTAGTCCTCCGGCATCAGCTTCCACGTGAAGTCGTAGAACTGATCCGGGACGAGGTCGGTCGGGGTGGTCAGGTCGGTGCGGTTCCGCGCGTCGTGGATGCCTCGCGAGACCCGCCACTGCGTCACGTTCGTGATGGCCTTCACCGTGTTGATGTAGCACCCGTCGTCGTTCGCGCTCGACTCGCCGTAGCAGGTGCTTCCGGCGCCGTTCACGACGCCTTCGCTCGTGGTGCGGCTCACCTTCGCCGCCGGCCCGTAGTCAACGAGCACGGCGCCGAGTGAGGTGCCGACGCGGTTGACCGATGCGCGCAGGTTGATGACCGGCGTCCCCGAGAACTTGAGGGGCGCGGTCAGGGGCTGCGACAGGAACACGCGCTTATTGGCGGTGACCGTGTCGGGGTTCGAGATGATCGTGTTCTCGGTCTGGTTCGTCAGATCGAGGAACGACGTCGTCGGCGAGCCCGCGTCCTGGCTCAGCGACAACGCGCCGGCCCCGGACGGCGTCGCCCGGAGGTAGAGCTTGTCGTCCACCGCACCCGGGATCGGCCAGTCGGCGTAGTCCTCGAAGACGTCGCCGGACTCACGCTCGACGGTCACCTTCGGCTCGCTCATGATCCCGTTCGGGACGTCGTAGAGCCAGTGGTCGAACCACCGGTGGAGCGTGTTCACCCAGGCGTCGCGCCGGAAGTCGAACGCCTCCTCGTGGCCGACGCGGCCGAGCCAGAGCTTGCGCGGGACATCGCGGTCGGCGAGCTCGTACCACCACTCGCTGAAGTGGTTGGCCTTGACGTTGTCGTCCTGGAGGCCATGGACGACGAACACGCTCGCGTCGACGTTGTCGATGTCCTTGAAGTAGTCCCGCTCGAGCCAGAACGGCGTGAAGTCGTAGTTCTCGTCGCCGTCGGTGGCGTTCAGGGTCGTCCGTACACCGGCGCACTCCGGACGCCGGGCCGGATTGGTCACCGTGTTCGAGAGGCTCGACGGGTAGTTGTTCGACCACCCGCTGAGGCCGAGGCCCGCCTGGCGCGTGTAGTTGTACCAAGTCGAGATGGCGCTGATCGGGACGATCGTGGACAGCCCGTCGACGCCCGCCGCGGCGGCCGCGTTGGCCAGCGTCCCGTCGTAGGACTTGCCGATCATCCCCGACTTGCCGTTGTGCCAGCTCGCCGCGACCGTGTTGCCGGCCGCGTCGTGCGCCGTCCGCCGGCCGTTGAGCCAGTCGATCGCCAGCACGGCGCTGCGGTTGTCGGGCGTCCCGCCCGTGACCGGGCAGCCGGTCGAGAACCCGGTGCCGGCCATGTGTAGGAGCATCACCGCGTACCCGCGCGGGACGAAGTAGTTGTCGTAGAAGAGCGGCCAACGGTCGTTCAGCCCGTCGCCGTCGACGTCGGCGATGCACTCGCCCTCGTTCCCGCGGCACAGTGTCGTGAAGTACGGGCTCGCGTCCATGATCACCGGCGACTTGAGGCCGGTGGCTCCGGCCGCGGGCCGGATGATGTCCATGGCGATTTCGTCGGGCACGCCGTTGAGGTCGCTGTCGAAGTCTGCCGTGACCCAGAGCCGCTCGCGGACGGCGTCCGTGTACCCGAACACGGGTTGCGTCACGCCGTCCATGACGACCGGCGCGCTCTGCGCCTGAACGGCGGCCGGCGCCACGATCGCAACGAGGAGCGTCGCCGCAGCCGCAACCACGCCGCGCCCCAGCCTGCCTGGCTTCATGTTCCCCCTCCTGTGAAGAGCAAAGTGGCTTGCTGTTTGTATCACGCAGCGCGTCGAGGATCGACCTCCCGAGACCGCCCAGCCCCGGTGCTACCGTGACCGCCGCGCCCCCGTAGCTCAGTGGATAGAGCAGCGGTTTCCTAAACCGCGTGCGCAAGTTCGATTCTTGCCGGGGGCACTGCGTCCCACCGTCCCCCAGGGGCTTTCCAGGACGCTCCTACACGGCGATCGCATCCCACTCGTCGACGAGACGGGCCGCTGTCCGCCAGGCGAGGGCCATCACCGTTTCGGTCGGGTTCCGCCCGCCGGAAGTCGGGAAGTTCGACGCGCCGAGGATCCCGAGGTTCGGCACTTCGTGCGAGAAGCACCAACGATCGGTGACGTCGACGGCGGGATCGTCGCCCATCCGCGTGCCCCCGTAGGCGTGCGTCTGGACGGAGAGCGAGCTCGGCGCCACCGGCCAGACCTCCGAGGCGCCCGCCTCTCTGAGCCAGTCCATGCACTTTGCCTGGACGAAGAGCGCTGCCCGACGCTCGTTGTCCTTCAAGTCGTTCGTGACTCGAACGACCGGGAACCCGTCTGGATCCTTCGTGGCCGGATCGAGGTCGAGGAAGATGTCCTCGTACGGGGCGACGTTGATCTGGGTCGCGGCAGACGCGACGGAGATCGCGTTCTCCCGGAGCCACGCCTTCCAGGCCGAGCCCCAGCGGGGGAGCGTGGGCGGCGTCGTTCGCGCCGAAGCGATCGGCTTCGCCTCCATGGTGGCCGACATCGTCCCGCCGCCGGTGAAGCCGAGTCCGGCGTGGTCGAAGAGGTCGCTGTCCCAGTCATCGAGAGCCGTCCACTGGCTGCCGGTCCCGGAGAAGCGGTTCAGCTTCCTGCCCGGAATCACACCGTTGGCTCCCGCGCGCACGTGGGCCATGTAGTGCCGCCCGACCTGCCCGTGATTGTTCGAGAGGCCGTTCGGATACGCGGCGGAGGTCGAAAGAAGCAGCAGCCGCGTGTTCTCGTACGTGTAACCCGCGAGCAGGACGGCCCGCGCCGGCTGGAAATGGGCCTTGCCGTTCTTCAGGTACCTGACCCCGTTCGCCATCCCGTCCCGGTCGACCGTGATCTCGAACGCCCGCGCACGCTCGACGATCTTGAGGCTCTTCGTCGCCTCGGCCTGCGGAATCGCCGTCAGATTCGTCGATCCCTTGGCGTCCACATGACAACCGCCCCATGTGCAGAAGCCGTGGTACTCGCAGGCGTTGAGGCCGTTGTAGGGCTGCGAGCGAATCGCTGCGGGCCCGGGGAACGGGTGCCAGCCGAGCCGCCGCGCAGCGTCGGCCATGAACTCGGTGAACCCTGTGCGCCGAAGGGGCGGGAGCGGGTACTCGCGCTCACGGGGGCCCTCGAAGACGTTTCCGCGCGGGTCGATCGTCCCGCCGAGATTTCCGGCTTTCCCCGACACTCCGTGCAGGAACTCCACCTCGTCGTAATAGGGCTCCAGCTCCTGATAGTCGAGCGGCCAGTCGGTGAGGGTCGAGCCGACCGGCAGCGCGCCGGCGCCGTACCGTGCGATCGTCTCGCTGCGCTGCCTGAAGTTCCACGGCATGAGCCGCCAGCTCTGGCAGGTCCAGTGGATCGACGTCCCGCCGACCGCGTTCATCATGCGGCCGGGCGCGATTGCCGGGACCGACGCCTCGGCGGCCGTCCGCCGCTGTGTGGGCACCTCGTTGTTGACCTTCGCCCGGCCGAGCCAGTTTCGGATGTCGTTGCGGATCTCGTCGGCGTGGAAGTCACGCACCGAAAAGCGGCCGCCGGCCTCGAGGGCGACGACGTCGAGCCCTGCGCGCGCGAGGGGCAACACCGCAGTCCCACCGCCCGCTCCGAGGCCGATCACGACGACGTCCGTTCCCTTCCGCCTAGTGCTCATCGTTGCCTCGCTTCCGTCCGCGCTTGAACAACGGGTAGTCCGCCGTCGACTTGTGAGCCGGAACGACGGAGACGTCCAGCTGCTGCTCGGCCTCGCTGAAGCTGAGCTTCACGCCCGGGAACCCGAGCAGGTCCCAGCCGATGAAGTCCGCGTTGCCGCCGTGCACCGGGTCGCCGAACATCCCCTGCAGGCAGTGCTCGCGGACGAGCTCGAAGAACGCCCGCGATCCGCCCGCGAAGCCCGTCGCGACGTTCTGTTCCATCGCCGTCAGGACGGCGTCCTGCTCAGCCGTCGAGAGATCGGCAAAGGGAGCCCCGAAGCGTCCCTCCGCATACGCGTCGACGGCAGCCAGGCCAGACGAGTAAGCCGGGCGAAGCGGGGCCAGCTCCCCGGCGAGAGCGCGGTCGATGAAGCGTGCGACGCGGGCCTCGGCGGCGCCGGGACCGGCGGCGTCTGCGGGGATCAGGCGATCGACGATCGCCTCGACAGCCTCGGCCTCGGCAGCGGTGAACGTCTCGAGCCGGTCTCGCTCGCGGACGGGCGCTCCTGCCTCGGCCGCGAGAACTCCCGCGGGTGCCGCTGCGACGACGCCCACGATTCCGGCTCTCTTGAGTAGGTCACGGCGCGACAGCGCACGCGGCTTGTTGGCCCCTCCCTCGAACGCTTGCATCGCGTTCCTCCCAGATTTCGGACAGGGAGCCCGGCCGTCTGTGTATACGCGAGACCTGAGTGCGCGGTTTCTGCCCCGGCTATCGACCAGCGCGACGCCGCAAGGCGATCCCGGTGAGGATCTCCCGCACGATCCGGTCGGCGGCCAGCGCCGTGATGTCCGCCGAGCCGACCGCCGTCGGAATCACCTCGACGACGTCGGCGCCGACCAGCTCCAGCTCGGCGGCGAGCGTCCTGGCCGCCCAGAGCAGGTCGACCGTCGTCATCCCGCCCGGCTCCGGCGTGCCCGTGCCGGGGGCGAAGGCCGGGTCGAGGACGTCCACGTCGATCGTGAGGAAGACGGGGCCGTCGCCGACGATGCCGACCGTCCGCCCCACGACCTCCTCGATGCCGAGCTCGCGCACGTCGTGCATGAAGAAGCTCGTGATTCCCCGCTCCGCCTGCCAGGCGAACTCCGTCTCCCCGGGCCAGTAGCCGCGCAGGCCGATCTGGACGTAGCGGCGCGGGTCGAGGTGGCCCTGCTCGACGAGCCGGTAGAACGGCGTTCCGTGGGAGACCTCGACGCCGTAGACCTCGGTGCCCGTGTCCGTGTGCGTGTCGAAGTGGACGAGCCCGACCGGGCCGTGGGCGGCGGCGACCGCGCGGATGTCGGGCTCCGAGATCGAGTGGTCGCCGCCGAGCACGACGGGGATCGCGCCGGCGGCGAGCACCTGACCGACGGTCGCTTCGATGGCGGCGTGCGTCCGGGCGGGATCGGCCGGGATCACGGGCGCGTCGCCGAAGTCCACGATCCGAAGCTCCTCGAAGGCGTCGACCTTTGCCTCCAGGTGCGGGCCGGGCGCACAGCTTGCCGCACGGATAGCTCTCGGGCCGAAGCGGGTGCCGGGCCGATCGGAGGTGAGATCGTCGGTCGGCGCCCCCACGACGGCGACGTCGACCCCCTCGAGCTCGGTCGGGTCTTCCGTGTAGCGCGCCGAGGCGAAGGTGAGAAGCCCGGCGTACTCCGGCTTCTCCTCGTGCCCGCGGGGCCAGCGCTGGGTCGGGTCGATCACGGCGCGTGAGTCTACGCCCCGACGAGCTGCGGTGCCTGACTAGACCTCGCCGGAGGCGCGGGCCGAGCGGCGGCCGAGACCGGCGAAGACGAGGGCGACGGCAAGCACGAGGGCGATCGGAACGAGCTCGGTGAGGAGGAAGCCGAGACGGTCGCCTGCGAATCCGTCGGGGAGCGCAGCGTCGGGGTCGGCAGTGCCCAGCCCCGGCCAGAGGACGGCGACGACCGCGAACGCCGTCCACGCCGTGGCGAGAATGCAGCACAACCAGACGCCAAGCGCTCCGCCCGGCACCCGGAACGGCCGCACGACGTCGGGGTGCGAGCGGCGAAGCTTGACCAGAGCGGGGAACACCGCCATGTTCGAGAGGGCCAGGAGCACGATCGAGAGCGAGAGGACGACGCCGAAGTACCGCTCCCCGTCGCTCCCGGAGACCGCGAAGGCGGCGGCCATGGTCACCGTTGCGACCCCTCCGGAGACGAGGCACATGAGCACGGGGGTTCCAAGTCGCTTCGAGAAGCGCCCGAGGCTTCGGGGGCCGGCGCCGTCGAGGCAGGCGACCGCCTGGCTTCGGCCGGTGCCCATCACCCACGTGAGCCCGTTCGCAAGCAAGATCCAGATGAAGCCGGCGGCCGCAAGAGCGCCGATGACCTGTCCGGCGCCGGACAGCACCACCGTGCCGTCCGGAGCGACGTGGCCGCCGTACACCGTGAAGACGCTCTTCATCGCGTCGATGAAACCGGCCAGGCTCGTGATCCGGTCAGGGGGAAGGACTGCGAGGATCGCAACGATCGGGACGCTGTAGAGCACGACGGTGATCGCTCCTGCCCGGGCGATCGAAGCCGGGATGTCGCGCTGCGGGTTGCGCATCTCGCCGGCCGCGGCGGAGGGCAGCTCGAAGCCCACGAGGTTGTAGAAGAGGAGAGGAGCGACGGCGAGGAAGACGGGCCAGGTGGGCGAGAGGCTGCCCAGGGCGAGCCCGTGGGCTCCGTGCTCGAGCGCGTAGAGGCCCACGGTCGCCGTGAAGAGGGTGAGCAGGACGACCTGCGCGGCCGCTCCGCTCGCAGGCACCCGCTTGCCCTTCGCGAGCGGCAGGATCGCCACAGCGATCGCCGTCCAGATGAAGCCGAGCGCGAAGAGATAGCTCCAGATCCCCTCGAGCGGCACGAGGAACTCGCCGGACACGGTGAGGGCCGTGATGGTCAGCGATCCGCCCAGCCAGACAGGAGACTCGATCCAGTACAGGAACGCCGTCACGGCGCCGACGGTGCGCCCGAACGCGAGACGGGTCCAGACGTAGGAGCCCCCCTCCTGCGGGAACGCGGCGCCGAGCTCGGAGATGGCCAGCCCGGCCGGGACGAAGAAGGTCAGGGAGACGACGAGCAGCCAGGTCAATGACTGGGCCCCGGCGTTCGCGACGGCACCTAGCGTGTCGATGACGACGACCGCCGCGATCAGCAGGCAGATCGTGTCGAGACGCCCGAGCTCGCGCCGCAGCTTCGAGGTCTCGGGCCAGGATTGCCGGAATGCCTGCTCAACCCCGGTGACCATTGCTTTCCTTTCCTGGTTGCACCGGGGACAATGGGCGGCACAGCTTTCAGGCCACTTGCACGCCGCTGTCAGGAGGGGGTCGCTTGGAGTTCCGAATTCTCGGGCCTGTCGAGGCGCTCGACGGTGAAGGGCGCCCGCTCGAGCTGCCCGGCGGGCGGCCTCGCGCGCTCCTTGCCTTACTCCTCGTTCACCCTGCGGAGGCCGTTTCCGTCGACCGCGTGATCGAGGAGCTCTGGAGCGACCGGCTCCCGGAAAATCCGCAGAACACCGTTCAGGTCCTGGTCTCACGGCTTCGCAAGGCGGTAGGCCCCGACATCGTTCTCTCGGAGGCGGGCGGCTACCGGCTTCGACTGGAGCCGGGCGAGCGCGACTCGGAGCGCTTCGAGGAGCTGGCGGCCAGGGGCCGCGCCGAGCTTGCGGGCGGCGACGCCGCCGGCGCTGCAGAGACCCTGCGCCGAGCCCTGGAGCTCTGGCGCGGGCCCGCGCTCGCCGACGTCCGCTACGAGCGGTTCGCCCAGTCCGAGGTCGCGCGTCTCGAAGAGCTCCGGCTCGCCTGCTCGGAGGCACGGATCGACGCAGATCTCGCGCTGGGCCGGCACGCCGAGGTCATTCCCGAGCTCGAGGCGCTCGTGGGCGAGCACCCGTTGAGCGAGCGCCTACGCGGTCAGCTCATGCTCGCCCTGTACCGCGCCGGTCGCCAGGCTGACGCGCTCGTTGCGTACCGCGAGGCCCGGCGGACCCTGGTGGAGCAGCTCGGGATCGAACCGTCCCCGGAGCTTCGAGAGCTCGAGCAGGCGATCCTCCGTCAGGAAGCGGGACTTCCTCTCGGTCTCCCGGAGCCGGCCTCGCCACCGGCAAGAGCGCTTCGACGCCGAGTCACCTGCCTGATCTCGGACCTGGCCGGCCCGGTCGCCCTGGGCGAGCTCCTCGATCCCGAGATCCTGCGACCGCTTCTCGTCCGCTGCCACGAAACGATGAGGCTCGCCTGCGAGAAGTACGGAGGCACCGTGCACGAGTCCATCGACGCCGGCATCGCTGCGGTCTTCGGCATCCCGGTCTCGCACGAGGACGATGCCCTGCGCGCGGTGCTCGCCGCGAACGAGATACGCCTGCAGGTGACCGAGCTCAGCGCCGAGCTCGAGCCGGCCTTCGGCGTCGAGCTTGCCGTCCGCACCGGGTTGAGCACAGGAGAGGTCGTGACGGCGGGCGAGGAGGACGGCGAGTCCCTCGTCCTCGGCAGCGCCGGAAGCGTCGCCGCGCGCCTCGGGCGGGCAGCGGCGCCGGGCGAGATCCTGCTCGGGGAGTCGACGCGCTCGCTCCTCGGCGATGCGGTCAGCGTCGACCTCGCATCGGTCCCGGCGACGGGCGAGGCGCAGCCGGCTCGCGCGTATCGCCTCCTCGAGCTCATGCCCGAGGCTCCTGGGGCCGGGGCTCGCCCCGAGACGCCATTCTTCGGCCGCGAGCCCGAGCTTCGCCTTCTTCGCGACACCTTCGATCGCTCGGTCGTCGGGGCCTCCTGCCAGCTCGTGACCGTCCTGGGCGAGCCCGGGATAGGCAAGTCGAGACTCGTCCGCGAGCTGCAGCCGCTGCTCGGGCCCGAGGCGACCGTTCTCGTAGGACGCTGCCCCGCCTACGGAGAGGGAGTCACCTACTGGCCCGTCCGGGAAATGATCCTCCAGGCGGCCGGACCAGAATCGATCGACGAGCTCGTCCAGGGCCTCGAGGACGGGCCGGCCGTCGCCCGCGGTGTGGCAGCGGCGCTCGGCCTCGAGGAGGGGGTCGCCGGCGAGGAGGCGCTCTGGGCGTTTCGACGGCTCTTCGCGGAGATTGCCCGGGCACGGCCACTGGTGCTCGTCTTCGAGGACGTCCACTACGGACAGACTGCGCTCGTCGATCTCGTCAACCACCTGGCGACCTGGATCCGGGACGCTCCCGTTCTCATCCTCTGCCTGGCGCGCCCGGAGCTCCTCGAGACACGCCCGGTATGGGCGGGGGGTCAGCGAAACGCCGCCTCGCTGACGCTTGGCCCGCTCTCGGCCGAGGAGAGTCGCGAGCTCCTGGTCGCCCTCGCAGGCGAAACGGTGCAGGAGGCAGGGCTCGCGCGCATCGCAGCAACGGCTGGTGGGAACCCCCTCTTTCTGGAGCAGCTCCTGGCCCATGTGGGCGAGCGGGCCACCGACGCAGCCGCGCACGGGCTCCCGCCGGCTCTCCAGGCCCTACTGGCGGCACGGCTCGACCTGCTGGACCACCAGGAGCGCTCGCTCCTCGAGCACGGCGCCGTCGAAGGCGACATTTTCCACCTCGGCTCGGTCCTCGCCCTCTCCGATGATCTGTCCAGAACCGAGGCGGAGAGCGTCCTTCAGGAGCTCCTTCGGCGCGACCTGCTTCGGCCGGAAACGCCGGCGCTCGCCGGCGAGGTCGCCGTGCGGTTTCGCCACGAGCTCATCCGAGACGCGGCCTACGAGTCCCTGCCGAAGGCGGGTCGCGTCGCGCTGCACGAGCGCCACGCGCACTGGCTCGAGAGCCTCGGCACCGCCGTCCCCGAGCCGGACGCCCGCATCGGATTCCACCTCGAGCGGGCGTGCCGTCTGGCCCGTGAGGTCGCAACGGACGGTGACGAGGAGCGCCGCCTCGCCGTCCGGGCGGGGCAGCGGCTGGCCGAGGCCGCGCGGCAGGCGCACCGCCGGGGCGACCTCTCCGGCGAGATCGGCTTTCTCGATCGCGCAGTCGGGCTCCTCGGCCCCGATGAGCCGGCGGCCGCCGAGCTCTTGCCGGCACTCGGCTCTGCTCTCACGGAGGCCGGAACCTTCGACCAGGCCGCCGACGTCGCCGAGCGGGCCGTCGAGCTCGGCGATCGGTTCGGGCTACCGCTCGTGCGCTGGCGCGGAGTCATCGAAGGCGAGCGTCTGCGCCTCTACCGTCATCCGGAGTCCGTCGACGTCGGCGCAACCGTCGCCACGGCCGAGGCGGCCGCGACAGCCCTGCGGGACCTGGGCGACGACCTCGGGCTCTCCCGCGCCTCGTACCTGATGTGCGACCTCGCCTGGACCACGGGCCGGATCGAGGCGAGCTTCGAGCACGCGGAGCGGGCGGTCGAGTACGCGCGCCGCGCCGGAATCGGCTTCGAGGTGGCCGCCGCCCTCAACTTCGTCGCGGCCCTGGTCGAGGGCCGCACCCCCGTGTCCGAGGCGGTCTCGCGCTGCCTCACCCTGGAGCGGGAGTTCGTGGGCCACCGCGCGGCCGAGCTGAGCCTGCTTGGCTGTCGCGCGGCGCTCGCGGCGATGGCCGGCCGCGTTGACGAAGCGCGCGAGGGCATGGCGGAGTCGCGAGCGGGGCTCGAGGAGCTCGGCCTCCACGAGGCCTCGGCCTGGATGGCCCTCATGCACGCACAGGCCGAGATGTCCGCGGGAGATCCCGCGGCCGCGGCCGCGGCCGCACTCGACGCCCAACGGATCACGCGCGCCATCGGCGACCGCTGGTTCCTCTCGGCGGCGCTCGTCGACTACGCCCACGCGCTTCTCGCCCAGGGCGTGGATGACGCTGCGGCGGCCGTCGAGGCCATCGACGCCGTCCCCGCGCCGAGCGACATGGAGTGGCTGATCAAACGCCATACGGCGCGCGGAACCCTCGCCGCTCGCCGCGGTGAGGTCGAGCACGGCCTGGTCGAGCTGCGACACGCCGTGGAGCTGGCGGACCCGACCGACCTGATCGTCTATCGCGCCGACGCCTACCGGATCCTCGGGAGCGTGTTGGTGGACGCCGGCCGGCCGAGCGAGGCAAGGGAGGCGGCGAAGACGTCTCTCGAGCTCTACGAGGCCAAGGAGAACGTCCCGGGAGCATCGCTGGCCGAACGTCTTCTCGAGGGCATCCCCGCCGAGGCCTGAGGAGCAGCGCGGCCCGGCGGCACGGGCTGCGTGTCGCCAAGCTCTCCTAGAAGGCGCCCAGCGCCTCGCGCGCGATGCGGTCCTGCTCGAGCAGGTGCGCGGTCGGGTAGCCCTCGCTCGGGCTCGCCCGCCACGGGCGGCCGACGTAGCGAAGGTCGACCTCGGAGGGCAGGCCCTCCTCGAGGCGATGGCGGCTCGCGCGCCAGGCGCCCATGTTCTGCGGCTCCTCCTGCGTCCACACCACCTCGGTGACGGAGGGATAGCGGGAGAGCAGCTCGTCGTAGGCGGCCACGGGGAACGGGTAGAGCTGCTCCAGGCGCGCGACGGCGACGGCCTCCGCCTCGGCCGCGGCCTCGTGGCCGACGACGTCGTAGTAGACCTTCCCGGAGCAGAGGATCAGGCGGCTGACCTCGCGCTTGGCGTCGGCGTCGAGGCGCGGGTCGTCGAGGATCGCCTTGAAGCTGCCGCGTGTGAGCTCGTCCAGGTGCGAGGTCGCCTGCTTGAGGCGGAGGAGCCCCTTCGGCGTGAGCACGACGAGCGGGCGCCCCTTGGGGTGAAGCGCCTGGCGCCTGAGGAGGTGGAAGTACTGCCCGGCCGTCGAGGGGTTGACGATGCGGACGTTCTCCTGGGCGGCGAGCTGCAGGAAGCGCTCGAGCCGCGCGCTCGAGTGCTCGGGGCCGTTGCCCTCGTAGCCGTGCGGGAGCAGGAGCGTGAGCCGAGAGCTCTGACCCCACTTCGAGAGGCCGGCGACGATGAACTGGTCGACGATCACCTGGGCCGAGTTCACGAAGTCCCCGAACTGCGCCTCCCAGAGGACGAGCGCCCGCGGGACCTCCACGGAGTAGCCGTACTCGAACCCGAGCGCGGCCACCTCCGAGAGCGGCGAGTTGTGCACCTGGAACGGCGCCCGTGAGCCGGGGAGGTGCTGGATCGGCGCGTACTTCTCGTCGGTCATGAAGTCGTTGAGCACGAGATGGCGGTGCGAGAAGGTCCCGCGCTCGGTGTCCTGGCCGGTCAGCCGCACGGGCGTCCCGTCGGCCAGGAGGCTGCCGAACGCGAGCGCTTCCGCCTGCGCCCAGGCGATCCCGCCCTCGTCGCCGAGCGCGTCGCGCCGGCGCTCCAGCTCCTTGGCGAGCTTCGGATGGACGGTGAAGGTCTCCGGCACCACGAGAAGCCGCTCGTTCAGCTCCCGGAGCGTCTCGGCGGGCACGGACGTGTCGATCTGCGCGTCGGCGCCTCGGCCGATGCGGCGCTCCTTGCGCCGCGTGCTCGCCGCCCCGAAGGACGCCTTCAGCTCCTCGTGGACGGCGCGCAGGCGTGATTGCTCGGCCTCGACGAGCCGCTCGGCCTCCGCCGGCCCGACCAGGTCGAGCTCGGCGAGCGCGGCAGCGTATTGCTCGCGCACGGTCGGGTGGCCCTCGATCAGCTTGTACATGAGCGGCTGCGTGTAGCTCGGCTCGTCGCCCTCGTTGTGCCCGAAGCGGCGGTAGCCGACGAGGTCGACGACGACGTCGTGGTGGAACTGCTCGCGGAAGGCCATCGCCAGCCGGATCGCCGAGACGGCGGCCTCCGGGTCGTCGGCGTTCACGTGGAAGATCGGTGTGTCGAACCCCTTGGCGAGGTCGGAGGAGTAGCGCGTCGAACGGCCCTCCTCCGGGTCGGTCGTGAAGCCGACCTGGTTGTTGGCGATCACGTGGAGCGTGCCTCCGGTGGTGTAGCCCGCGAGGCCACCGAGGTTGAGCGTCTCCGCGACGACTCCCTGGCCGGGGAAGGCGGCATCCCCGTGGATGAGGACGGGAAGAGCGAGATCGGGATCGTGCGCCCCTTCCGGGGTGTCGTGGTTCGTCTGCGACGCGCGCACCTCGCCCTCGACGACCGGGTTGACGTACTCCAGGTGACTGGGGTTCGAGGTCAGCGTCACGGTGACGTCACCGCTGCGGGTCGCACGCGCCGCCTCGGCGCCCAGGTGGTACTTGACGTCGCCGGAGCCGCTCTCGAGGTCGGTGGCCACCGCCTCGAGCACGCGCTCACCCTCGAACTCGCGCAGGATCGCGGCCGCCTGGCGGCCGACCGTGTGGGCGAGGACGTTCAGGCGACCGCGGTGCGCCATGCCGACGACGACGTGGTTCGCGCCGTTGGCGGCGGCGAGCTCGATCGCCTCGTCGAGCATCGGCACCATCACGTCGAGGCCCTCGATGGAGAACTGCTTCTGGCCGAGGAACGCGCGCCGGAGATAGCGCTCGAACCCTTCCACCTCGGAGAGCCGAGCGAGCAGCGCCTTCTTCTCCTCGGGCGTGAGCGGCTGCCGGTACCGACCCGACTCGATCGCCGCCCGTAGCCAGAGCCGCTGCTCGTGGCTCGAGATGTGCTCGATCTCGTAGGCCAGCGTCCCGCAGTACGTCTCGTGCAGCTTGGGGAGCGCCTCGGCCAGCGTCTCGGCGGGCACGTAGAGGCGCAGGAACTTCGCGGGGATCCGCGCCTGGAGCTCGGGCGTGAGCCGCGGCTCGAGCCGGTCCGGGTCGAGCGCAGGGTCGCCGGGCGGCTCCGAGCCGAGAGGGTCGATGTGCGCAGCCAGGTGGCCGTGCGTCCGGTGCGCCTTGACGAGCGACATCGCCGCGGCCACGCCGCCGAGCAAGAGCTCGTCCGCCGGCGCCTCGACCGGTGCGGGGACGGCCTCTGGAGACGCGGTCGGGGCGCCGTTCGCGGCGCCGTCGCGCGAAAGCTCTCGGAGCCGGCCGGCGTTGGGCAGGCGCTCGAGCACGAGCTCCGGGTTCGACTCGAAGAGCTCCCGCCACTCCGGGTCGACGGACTCCGGCGCGGCGAGATAGTCGGTCAGCAGCTCCTGGACGAAGCCGCTGTTGAGATCGTCTATCTGGTCGGTTTCCACTCCGCACTCTGAGCATAGCGCCAGGCAGCTTCGAGGCGGTAGGCTTCACAAAGTGAAGCGAGCGCGCTCTGCCGACCCGTACCGCGACCTCGACGTGATCGACTCGCGGGCGCCGCGCTTCAACCAGGCCACGGTCGGCCTCCTCGCGCTCGTCGCCGTTCTCACCGGCTGGTGGGTGATCCTCGGCCTGCTCGCGGCGCAGCTCGCGATCGGGCTGACGTTCGGCCGGCGCTACTGCCTGCCGTGCCTGGCGTACTTCGAGCTCGTGCAGCCGCGCTTCGGCGAAGGCCCGATCGAGGACTCGCGGCCGCCGCGCTTCGCCAACGTCGTCGGCGTGGCCGTGCTGGGCACGGCCGCCGTCGCCTACGCGCTCGGCTTCGCGGTCGCGGGAGCGGCGCTCGGGCTCCTGGTCGCGGGGCTGGCACTCGTGGCGGCGGCGACCGGGCTCTGCGCCGGCTGTGAGCTGTACCGGATCGGCGCCCGGATGCGCGGGATCCGCTCGCACCGGCTCGACCGGGTCGAGCTCGCCGACCTCGGCCTCGCACCGAACGGCGAGGTCGTCGTCCAGTTCACCCATCCGCTCTGCAGCGATTGCGCCGACCTCGAGCGCCGACTCCGCGGGGAAGGACGCAACGTCGTCACGGTGGACGTCTCGCAGCGGCCCGAACTGGCCCGCAAGTACGGCGTCGCCCTCGTCCCGACCGCGGTGGCGGTCAGCTCGACGGGGGCGGTTCTGGCCCGCCTGACGGGATGATCGGAAGGCCCGAGGCGACCACGCGCTTGCCGCCGGCGTCGTAGACGACGTCCACCGAGTCGTTCTTCCGGTACGTCCCGGCCACCCCGAAGAACATGCTCGCCCAGCGCAGCGGCCCGAGCCGCCCCTCGCGCGCGAGCGGCCTGACGAAGCGGAGCGTCCCGTTCAGCACGCTGAAGTCGACGCCCGGCTCCTGGCGCACGCCGTTGACGTAGACCTCGAACGGCTCGGTCACCCCGGCAGGGAGCGGAACGGTCCACGACTCGTCCTGCATGCTCGAAGACTAGTGGGGAGGGCCGGGCGGACTCGGCGACCGCGCCCTGCCAGGAAGGGGTCTTGGGGGAAACAGGGTTCCCCCAAGTGATCTCTCCCCTCGGCGCGCGAAAACCTCTCCCAGCTTCCGGCGGTGCCGATCACGAGCCCCTCTTGCCGCTAAAGAGGGGGTCTCGCTGCCACTTACTGAACCACATAACGGGTGAATTGCAACTCCCTCGAACGGGTGACATTGATGGCGAAGCCCGCGTCCCGCGGGGGCGAATAGAATCGTGGCGGCCCATGGGGAGGAGGAAGCCCGCCGTCATCGCCGCCGCCCTCGCGGTGCTCGCGCTCGGCGTCGTACCGGCCGCGCTCGGCCAGTCCAACGGCAACGGGGGCATCGCTCCGCCCGATCCCGCCACGCCGAGCGGAGAGGCGATCGAGCAGCTCTACTGGTTCGTGTTCGCCATCTGCGCGGTCGTCTTCATCGCGGTCGAGACCGCACTCGTCCTCTTCATCATCCGGTTCCGGCGCCGCAGGACGACGGAGGAAGACGCCGAGGGCCCGCAGATCCACGGGAACACGCGGCTGGAGATCATCTGGACGGCGATCCCGGCGGTCATCCTCGTCGGCGTCGCCGCGGTGGTGCTCGCACGCTCGCCCGCCGTCGAGGCGACGGGCGGCGACCGCTCGAACGAGCTCGTCGTCGAGGTGCAGGGGCACCAGTTCTACTGGCAGTACGTCTATCCCGACGGGCAGGTCTCGATCGACCGGCTCGTCGTCCCACTCGACCGGCCCGTCAAGCTCGAGCTGGTCTCCTTCGACGTCAACCACAGCTGGTGGGTGCCGGAGCTGACCGGAAAGCGCGACGCCATCCCGGGGAGGACGAACGAGCTCAACTTCACCCCGACCCGGGAAGGCACCTTCGAGGGCCGCTGCGCCGAGCTGTGCGGCATCTACCACACCGTGATGCCCACCACCGTCGAGGTCGTCTCGCCGACCGCCTACGACGACTTTCTCCAGACGGTCAGCGGCCAGGAGGAGTCAGGCGCGACGCAGCTCGCCCTCGGGCGCGAGACCTGGGACCGCGTCTGCGCCAAGTGCCACGGGCTCGCGGGCGACGGCGACCTCGGCCCGCCGATCGCGCTGAGCCCCGACCTCGTGGACGCCCAGGCGCTGCAGGAGCTGCTCGAGGACGGTCAGGACACCCCCGGGAATCCGGACTACATGCCGCCCGTCGGGCGCGGCTGGCCGGAGTTCCAGGTGGAGGCGCTCATCGCGTACGTCCAGTCGAACTCGACTCTGGCCGCGCCCCCGCCGGCCGAGGAGGGTGACGGCTAGTGGCCGTCCGCACCGAGAGCGCGAGCCCGACCTGGCACGACGGCCGTGTCACGAGCTGGCTGACGACCCTCGATCACAAGCGGATCGGGATCCTCTACATCGTCACGTCGTTCTTCTTCTTCTTCGCCGCCGGCGTGATGGCGCTGCTCATGCGCACGCAGCTCGCGCAGGCCGAGAACGACTTCATCACCGGGAACTCCTACAACCAGCTCTTCACGGTGCACGGGACGATGATGATCTTCCTCTTCGTCGTCCCGATCCTCGCGGGCTTCGGCAACTACCTCGTCCCGCTGATGATCGGCGCGAAGGACATGGCGTTCCCGCGCCTGAACGCCCTCTCGTACTGGCTGTTCCTGCTCGGCGGGCTCGTCATCCTGTCGAGCTTCCTCGCCGACGGAGGCGCCGCCAGCTCCGGCTGGACGGGCTACACGCCTCTCTCGACCGCGGAGTTCAGCCCCGGCTCGGGCCAGGATCTCTGGATCCTCGGCCTGCACCTGACGTCGCTCTCGTCGCTGGCCGGGGCGATCAACTTCATCGTCACGATCCACAACATGCGCACGCCGGGCATGACCTGGATGCGCATCCCGCTCTTCGTCTGGTCGATCGAGGCCTACGCCGTGCTGCTCGTCCTCGTCCTGCCGACGATCTCGGCGGCCGTGACGATGCTCCTGCTCGACCGCCAGGGCGTGACGAGCTTCTTCACCGGCGACAACGGCGCCGTCCTCTGGCAGCACATGTTCTGGTTCTTCGGCCACCCCGAGGTCTACATCATGGTGCTGCCCGCCATGGGGATGCTCTCGGAGGTCATCCCGGTCTTCTCGCGCAAGCCGATCTTCGGCTACAAGGCGATCGCGTTCTCGACGATCGGCATCGCCTTCGCCAGCATGCTCGTCTGGGCGCACCACATGTTCACGATCGGCATGTCCGACCCGCTGCAGGCCTGGTTCATGATCACCTCCCTGGCCGTGGCCGTGCCGACCGCGATCAAGATCTTCAACTGGCTGGCGACCCTCTGGAAGGGCCACCTCTGGTTCCGCACCCCGCTCTACTTCGCCCTCGGGTTCATTGCGCTGTTCACCATGGGCGGCCTCTCGGGGATCATGCTCGCCGCCTACCCGGTGGACTACCAGACGCACGACACCTACTACGTCGTCGCGCACCTGCACTACGTCCTCTTCGGCGGCACCGTCTTCGGGCTCTTCGCCGGGACTTACTACTGGTTCCCGAAGATCACGGGCCGGATGTACTCCGAGCGCCTGGGGAAGTGGCATTTCTGGCTCATGTTCGTCGGCTTCAACGCCGCTTTCCTCCCGCAGCACATGCTCGGCCTGATGGGCATGCCCCGGCGGGTCTACACGTACGAGAGGGAAGGGCTCTTCGAGTGGTACAACCTGATCTCGACGCTCGGCGCCTTCCTCATGGGCATCGCCCTTCTCGTCTTCGTCTGGAACGCCTTCAAGAGCTGGCGCCACGGCCCGCGCGTCGGGAACGACCCCTGGCAGGGCGACACGCTCGAGTGGTACGCCACCTCGCCGCCGCCGGCGTACAACTTCACCGACGTCCCCTACGTCTCGAGCCCGCGCCCGCTGCGCGACCTGCGGCTGAAGCTCAAGGAGCTGAAGACGTGAGCGCCCGGCCCGGGCCCTGGCTCCGCCTGACCGCGGTCGCGGGCGCCGTCGGCGTCGCGGCCGTCGTGGCCACCGGCTCGTGGGGGCTCGCCCACGACGTCGCCGCGCACGTCACGCTCGCCCTCCTCGCGGCCACGGTCCTGACGGCCCGGCTCGCGCACCCGGACCGGCCGGAGCTCCTCTGGACGGCGGCGGCCTCGTTCCTCCTGTTCGCGGCAGCAGGGGTGGCCGCGCTCGCAGACGCACCCACCTGGCTGCACGTCGCCTTCGGCGCGGCGGCCCTCGTCGCGGCGGCCCTCTGCGTCGCGGTGTCGCTCCGCGGCGGGCGACCCGTGCCGCGCGCGTCGTGGCGCGACTACGTGACGCTGACGAAGCCGCGGATCATGGTGCTGCTCCTGATCACCGCGGCGGGCGGGCTCGTCGTCGGCACCGGAGGGTGGCCCTCGGCCGGCCTGGCGCTCGCCACGCTCGGCGGGCTCGCGCTCGCCTGCGGGGGCGCAAGCGCGCTGAACCACGTCCTCGACCGCGACATCGACACGCACATGAAGCGCACTGCCTCGCGACCGGTCGCCTCGGGCCGCGTGCCGCCGGAGCGAGCGCTCGAGTTCGGGCTCGCCCTCTCGGCGCTCTCCTACGTCGTCCTGGCGAGCTTCGTCAACGTGCTCGCCGCCGTGCTGGCGCTCGTCGGAAACCTCTTCTACGTGATCGTCTACACCCGCTGGCTGAAGCGCACGACGCCGCAGAACATCGTCATCGGCGGCGCCGCCGGGGCCGTCCCGCCGCTCGTCGGCTACGCGGCCGCGACCGGCGACCTCACGCTCATCGCCCTCCTGCTCTTCCTCATCGTGTTCTTCTGGACGCCGCCGCACTTCTGGGCGCTCGCGCTCCTGATCAAGCGCGACTATGCGGCCGCCGGAATTCCCATGCTCCCGGTCGTGCGCGGCGAGCGCGAGACGGCGCGCTCCATCGTCATCTACTCCTTCGTGCTGGTCGGCGTAACGCTCCTGCCGGTGCTCGGACGGACGCTCGGGCCCCTCTACGTCGTCTCGGCGGCGGTGCTGGGCGCGGCGTTCATCGGGCTCGCGCTGGCGCTCCAGCGCCAGACGACGCCCGCGCGCGCCCGCCGCCTCTTCAGCTACTCGCTCGCCTACCTCGCCCTCCTGTTCGTGGCGATGGCGATCGACCCGGTGGTCATGGGCTGATGGATCCCGAGCTGAGCCGGAAGAACATCCGCCTGGGCCTCCTGCTTCTGGCGATCGCGCTCGTCCTGGCGGCGGGCTCGGTGGCCATCGCCGTCATCTACGACGCGCTTGGCTGACCCGTACCGGGCCTTCCTGGCGGTCCCGGCCGAGGTCCCCGCGGGCGTCCCGCTCGCGGTCAAGGACCTGATCGACACGGCCGGGCTGACGACGACGTACGGCTCGGCGATCTTCCGCGACCACGTTCCCGAACGCTCGGCCCCGTGCGTGACCAGGCTCGAAGAGGCCGGCTACGCGGTCGTGGGCAAGACGAACCTCCACGAGTTCGCCTACGGGGTCACCTCCGACAACCCGCACTTCGGCGCGGTGGTCAACCCGCTCGACGCCGGGCGAATCCCGGGCGGCTCGAGCGGCGGGAACGGCGCCGCGCTCGCGGCCGGGCTCTGCGACCTGGCCATCGGGACGGACAGCGCCGGCTCGGTGCGCTTCCCGGCAGCCTGCTGCGGAGTCGTCGGCTTCAAGCCGAGCTGGGGGCTCCTGCCCTCGGAGGGCGTCTGGCCGCTCGCTCCGAGCTTCGACACGGTGGGGCCGATGGCGCGTTCGGTGGCCGGCTGCGTCGAGCTGATGCACGCGCTCGGACTCTCCGCGGACGGCAGCGCCGACGTGCGCGGCACTGTGGCCTGGACGGAGCTCGCGGACCCGCTCGTGCGCGCCAGGGTCGAGGAGGCGGTGGCGCTCCTGCCGCACGTCGAACGCGTCGACTTCCCGTTCCCGGGAGACATCACCCCGGCGTTCCAGGCGGAGGCGGCCGACGTCCACCGAGAGCTCTTCGCCGAGCACGCCGACCTCTACGGAGAGAACGTCCGCCGCAAGCTCGAGCTGGCCTTTGCCGTCTCGGACGAGGCTGTCGCGGCCGCACAGGCCGAGCGCGAGGCCTACCGCGCCCGTGCGCTCGAGGCGCTCGAAGGCTTCGACGTCCTCCTCACACCGACGATGCCGATGGTCGCGCCGCCCATCGGGATCGGCGACCTGGACCTGCGCGAACGGATGATGTCGGTGACGCGCCCGTTCAGCGCAGCCGGCTGGCCGGCGCTCGCCCTTCCCTGCGGCCCGGCCGAGAACGGCCTCCCCGCGTCGCTCCAGATCGCCGCCCGCCCTGGCGATGACGCACTCGTGCTCGCAGTCGGCCTCGCGCTCGAGCAGGCCCTGGCCAAGTAACAGTCTGTTACTTGGGGGCGGCCGCCGTGTCGGCGACGACGACCGTCTCCGCCGCGTGCACGCGCGCTGCCGGGAGGGACTCGTCACCCGCCAGGATGCGCGCCAGGATCTCGCGCTTTGCCTCCCCGCCGACGAGAAACGCGACCAGCGGCTGCGCGTTCAGGTACGGCAGCGAGAAGCTGATCCGCGGATGCGGAGGCGGGAGGCCAGGAACGGGGACGTAGACGAGCGGGCCCGGGTCGGCGAGCTCCTTGTCGTGCCCGGGGAAGAGCGAGGCCGTGTGACCGTCGGAGCCGAGCCCGAGGAGGACGAGGTCGAAGGCGCGCGGCAACTCCACGTCGAGACCGCGGAGCGGGTGGATCTGCTCCTCGAGGATCGGAACGCGCGAGAGCAGGGCCTCGCGGCCCAGGCGCTCGTTGGAGTCCGGGTGGTCGGACGGGACGACGCGCTCGTCGCTCCACCACACCTGCCAGGAGGGCCAGTCGAGCTCCAGCTCGGCCAGCCGCTCGTAGACCGGCCGCGGCGTCGAGCCGCCCGTGAGCGCGATCCGGAACCGTGAGCGGCCACGGGCGCGCTCGGCGATCCACCCGGATGCCAGCTCGGCCAGGTCCGGGCCTACGAGAAGCTCCGTACCGCCTCCTCGTAGATCCGGTCGCGGCCGAACACCTCGAGCTGGTCCGAGAGGAGGTCGCTGGAAGTCGGCGGCTCGTGACGGGCCGGACGTACCTCGCGACCGTCGACCGCGACGAGCTCGAGCTCGCCGGCCGGCTCGTGCTCGAGCCGGACCTCGCGGTCGAGTCGCGCCCCGAGCCAGCTCTGCAGGAGGAGCGCCTCCGGCTCGGGCCCCGCAATTCGCACGACCGAGGCGTCCGCCACGTCCGGCCAGAGGTCGGCGACGCCGCAGCGCCACGGCTCGGTCCGCGCCCAGGCGATGTCGGAGACCGCGATGCGGTCGAAGAGCTCGGCCAGACGCGCCAGGTCGGCGCTCGCGTCGGGCCACTCGCGGGAGTCGATCACCAGCCGGTCGGCGACTCCGACGAGCTGGTCGAGCTCCGGCGCGCCGAAGGGCAGCGGGCCGCGCCAGCGCAGGAAGACGGGCAAGTCGGAGACGAGCAGCGGCATGACCACGCTCGCCGGCGCCGAGGCGCGGCTGCCGCAGAGGCGAAGGGAGACCACCTCGGAGCAGACCTCGCGCTGCTGGCCCTCGCGGACGAAGCAGCGGAAGTCGACCTCGCCCTCGAGGACGTCGCGCGGGTCGTCCGGTCGGGGGAAGAGGAGGATCGTGCGCGACGGGTGCCGCTCGGCGAGGCCGGCCAGCGTGCCGGTCGCCGCCTCCACCCACTGCTCCGGAACCCACGCGATGTGCGTCATCACGCTGGCGCGCATGCGCGGAGGCGCCCCCGGCTCCGCCGAGGCGGCGCGCAGCTCGGTCAGCTCGCGCTCCAGCTCCCGAAGCGTAGAGACCGGCATCAGTGCCGCCGCCAGGAGCGGCCGTCGCGGTGCAGGAGTTCGTCGGCGGCGTGCGGCCCCCAGGTTCCGGCCGCGTAGTTCGGGAAGTGCGGCCGGTCGCGGGCCCAGGGAGCGATCATTGCGTCGACGAGCGCCCACTGCTCTTCGACCTCGTCCGCGCGCGTGAAGAGCGTCGCGTCGCCGAGAAGGCAGTCGAGGATGAGGCGCTCGTAGGCCTCCGGCAGGCTGACGCGGAAGGCGCCGCCGTAGAGGAAGTCCATGTGCACCGTCCGGATGGAGACACCCTGCCCCGGCACCTTGGCGCCGACCGCGAGCGACACGCCCTCGTCCGGCTGGATGTGGATGAGGAGGACGTTCGGCCGCAGGCCTTCTCCGTCGTCGACCTCGAAGGGCGGGTGCGGCGCGCGCTTGAACTGGATCGCGATGGTGGTCTCGCGCCGCGGCAACCGCTTTCCCGTGCGGATGAAGAACGGCGTGTCCGCCCAGCGCCAGTTGTCCACGTAGAGCTTCGCGGCGATGTAGGACTCGGTCTCGGAGTCGGGCGCAACCCCCTCCTCCTCCCGGTAGCCGGCGACGGGCACGCCCTCGATGAAGCCGGGCCCGTACTGCCCGCGGACGACGTGCTTCGGCCCGGGCGTGTGCAGCGCGCGGAGCACCTTCACCTTCTCGTTCCGCACGGCGTCGGCCTCGAAGTCGATCGGCGGCTCCATCGCCGTCAACGCGACGAGCTGGAGCATGTGGTTCTGGACGACGTCGCGCATCGCCCCGGTCTCGTCGTAGAAGTCGCCGCGGCCCTCGACGCCGAGCGACTCGCCCACGGTGATCTGGACATGGTCGATGAACTGCCGGTTCCAGATCGGCTCGAAGATCCCGTTGGCGAACCGCAGGACCAGCATGTTCTGGACGGTCTCCTTGCCCAGGTAGTGGTCGATGCGGTAAATCTCCTTCTCCTCGAAGTGCTGGTGCACGAGCTCGTTGAGCTGCCGCGCGCTCGCGAGGTCGTACCCGAACGGCTTCTCGACGATGAGGCGCGTCCAGCCGGTCGCCGTGCGGGCGCGGCCGAGCGCGGTGACGATCGGCCCGAAGGCCTTCGGCGGAACGGCGAGGTAGTACACGCGGTTGCCGGAGGTGCCCTGCGTGGCGTCGAGCTCGTCGAGACAGTCGATCAGCGGCTGCTCACCGCCCTCGACCCCGAAGTCGGCGGTGACGTAGCAGATGCGGTCGGCGAGACGCTCCCAGGCGTCCTCGCGGAAGTCGTCGCGGCCGTGCTCGACGACGGCCTCGCGCATGCGCTCGCGGAACTCCTCGGTCGTCATCTCCGTCCGGGAGACGCCGACGATGCCGAAATCGTCGGGAAGGAGCCCGCGAAGCGCCAGCGAGTAGAGCGCCGGCATGAGCTTGCGCTGGGTGAGGTCGCCGGAGGCGCCGAAGATCGTGAGCGCGAACGGCTCCGGCGGGCGGCGCATCCGGAGGCCCTCGGCCAGCGGGTTCTCCATGACCGCTGCCTCGGTCATGAGGACGGCTTCGCCTCCTCGGCGCTCGTCGCCGACTCGACCGCGTGGCCGCCGAACTGGTTGCGGAGCGCCGCGTTCACCTTGGCCGCGAACGAGTCGTCCTGACGCGAGGCGAAGCGCGCAAACAGCGCTGCCGAGATGGCCGGCATCGGCACCGCGGCCTCGATCGCCTCGTGCACCGTCCAGCGGCCCTCGCCCGAGTCCTGCACGTAGCCACGGATCCCCTCGAGGCCGGGGTCGGCCTCGAACGCGAGGTGGAGCAGCTCGAGCAGCCAGCTCCGGACGACCGACCCGTGCTGCCAGAGCTCCGAGATCTGCGCCAGGTCCAGGTCGTACTCCTCGACCGCCTGCATGAGCTCGAAGCCTTCGGCGAACGCCTGCATGAGGCCGTACTCGATCCCGTTGTGCACCATCTTCACGAAGTGGCCGGCGCCGGCCGGGCCGACGTGCGCGTAGCCGTTCTCGGGCGCCAGGGTGGCGAGCGCGGGCTCCACCACGGCGAAGGAGGCCTCGTCGCCCCCGGCCATGATGCAGTAGCCCTCCTCCAGGCCCCAGACCCCTCCCGACACGCCGGCGTCCACGAACCCGACGCGCTTCTTCGCCGCCTCCTCCGCGTGGCGAATCGAGTCGCGGAAGTTCGAGTTGCCGCCGTCGACGACCACGTCGCCGTCCTCGAGCAGGGGCAGCAGAGTCTGGAAGGCCATCTCCGTCGGGGGGCCGGCGGGGATCATGAGCCAGACGACACGCGGCTGCTCGAGCCTGGTCGCCAGCTCCACGAGGGAGTCGGCGGTCCGCTCCGGCGCGGTGCGCGCGTAGGTCTCCACCTCGTGACCGCCCCGGCGGAGGCGCTCCGTCATGTTGCCGCCCATGCGGCCGAGGCCGACGATTCCGAGCTTCACAGGTCCTCCAGTCTGACGCGAACGATGGGCCTTCCGCGTTCGGCAAGCGCGGCGAGGTCTCCTTCCGCCTGGGCATGGATCAGGCGCCGGAAGCCGAACTCGCGGCCGGGAATGGGTAGCTCGTCGCCCGGGTCGTCCACGACCTGGACGAAGCGCCCCGTCGGCGGCCCACCCTTGTGGAGCTGGCCCGTCGAGTGCAGGTAGCGCGGGCCGAGCCCGACGGTGACGGCGCAGCCGGTGGCGCGCGCCCGCTCGACGAGCTGCGCCAGCTCGCCTTCCCTGGCCGGGTCGATGAACGCCTGGATCGCCACGTACTCGGGCGGCGCCGCCCCGGCGAGGAGGTTCTCCACACCTCCCATGTCCCCGGTGGCCATGTCAGGGGTCAGGCCCCGTCCGTGGCCGGAAAGGACATCCTGGGTGCGGTCCTTGGCCTCCTGGACGTTGGGCTGGTCGAAGGGGTTGACGCCCATGATCGCCCCGACGACGGCGGTTGCGAACTCGTAGTTGTAGAAGTCTGCTCCGATGTCTTCCACTAGGTCGAAAACCGCCCCTACCTTGAGACGGTCCTCGCCCTCACCCGAGTCGTCCGGCGCGGGGACGAGGCCCTTCCCGTCCTTGCCCGTGGACTCGGCGATGAGCTGCTCGGCCCACAGTCCGAACCCGGCGGGATTGCCGACGACGACGACCTTGTCGCGCCCTTCCTTCCAGCCGGCGCCGAGCGCGAGACCGAGCTCGACGGCCTGGCCCTCGGGGTCGCGCGCGGCGGCGATCGCTTCCTCGGCAGCCTCGAGCAGGTCGCCCGACGCGAATCCCCATCAGGGCGGCAGGAACCATCCCGAACACCGACAGGGCCGAGTAGCGCCCACCGATCGTCGGCTCGCCGAGGAACACGGCACGGAAGCCCCGGTCCCGCGCGAGACCCTCGAGCTCTGACCCGGGGTCGGTGATCGCGGCAAATCGGTCGCCGCGTCCACCGGCGAGCTCCCAGAAGAAGTCCAGGTGACAGCGGGTTTCGAGCGTCGTCCCCGACTTGGAGGCGACGACGAACAGCGTCCGGGCCGGATCCACCGACTCCGCCAGGCGCCGGACAGCCTGCGGATGGGTCGAGTCGAGGACCTGGAAACTCTTCGCGCCCTTCGCGATCCGCAGCACCTCCGGCGCGAGGCTCGATCCCCCCATCCCGAGCAGCACGAACGCGTCGAACGACGCGCGGGCCTCCTCGGCGAAGGCCAGAATCTCCGGCAGCCGCTCCTGCATCCGTGCGGGCTCGTCCAGCCAGCCCAGCCACCGCTGCTCGCCCGAGCCGGTCCAGAGCGTGGCGTCCCGCGCCCAGATCCGCTCGACGAGCTCGGCGGCGTCCACGTGGGCTCTACGTGACGACGAGCTCGCCGGACTTCGCGCGGATGCCATCGAGGAGCTCGGCGAACGAGTCGGCGAACTTCTCCACGCCCTCGCGCTCGAGCGTCGCGGTGACGTCGTCGTAGTCGACGCCCACCTCGGCGATCTGCCGGAAGACCGCTTCCGCCTCGTCGATCCCCTGCTCGAGCGTGAGCGCCACCTCGCCGTGGTCCTGGAAGGCGACAATCGTCTCCTCCGGCATCGTGTTCACCGTCGCAGAGCCGATCAGCTCCTCGACGTACAGCACGTCGCGGTAGGCGGGGTTCTTCGTGGAGGTCGACGCCCAGAGGCAACGCTGCGTCGTGGCACCCTGCGCCGCCAGCGCCTCCCAGCGCTCGCCGGCGAAGATCTCCTGGTAGCGCCGGTAGGCCAGCTTCGCGTTGGCGACGGCCAGCTTGCCCTGGAGCTCGGCGGGCGCGCCCGCCTCTTCGAGACGCCGGTCGGCCTCGGTGTCGACCCGGGAGACGAAGAAGCTCGCCACCGAGGCGACGCCGGAGGGATCGCCGCCCGCCTCGACGAGGCGCTCGAGCCCGCGGACGTAGGCCTCGGCGACCGCCGCGTAGCGCTCCAGCGAGAAGATCAGCGTGACGTTGATCGACCTGCCGCGCGCGATCATCTCCTCGATCGCCGGCAGGCCGGCCTCGGTCGCCGGGATCTTCACGAACAGGTTCGGGCGATCGACGAGCTCGTGGAGCCGGACCGCCTCGGCGATCGTCGCATCGGTGTCGTAGGCCAGGGTCGGATCGACCTCGAGCGACACGTAGCCGTCCTGGCCCCCACCCCCGTCCCAGACCGGGCGGAGGACGGCGCAGGCGTCGCTCACGTCTTGGACGGCGAGGCGCAGGAACAGCTCCTTCGGGTCCCGCTCTTCGTCGAGCTCGCGCCGAAGCTGCTCGTCGTAAGCGTCGCCGGCGGAGATCGCCTTCTGGAAGATGGTCGGGTTCGACGTGACGCCCACGACGGCGTCCTGCTCGTGGAACCGCAGGAGCTCCCCGGAGCGGAGCAGGTCGCGCGAGAGGAAGTCGATCCAGACGCTCTGTCCGAGCGCCGAGAGCTGGTGCAGGCGAGATGTTGGCATCTATGCCGTCCTTCCCGGTCGGCGGGTTTCCATCCCTACGGTAGCGCCCGGGCGCGCACGAGCCGCCGCGCGGCCTCGGCGATGCTCTCGCGATCGATCCCGGCGGCGGCCAGCAACTCGGCCGGCGTCCCCGAGCCCGGCATGCCGACGACCGCGAGCCGCTCGACCGCCGGATGCTCGTCCAGCCCGGCGAGCGCCGAGAGCACGGCCTCGCCCAGGCCGCCCTCTGGCCAGTGATCCTCGACGGTCAGGACCGCGCCGGTCGCGGCGGCAGCCTCGCGCAAGCCTTCAACGTCGATCGGCTTCACGGAGTAGCAGTCGACCACGCGGGTCGAGACTCCCTCGGCCTCGAGGGCGTCGGCGGCCGCCAGTGCCTCGACCACCGTGATCCCGGCGCCCACGATCGTGACGTCGTCGTCATCGGAGGAGCGCAGCACGCGGCTGCCCCCGACCGGGAACTCCTCGTCGGGCCCGTAGACGACCGGGGTCGCGGCCCGGGTCGTCCGCAGGTAGGAGATGCCCTCGAGCCCGGCCATCGTCGCGACGAGCTGCGCGGTCTGGTTCCCGTCGCACGGGTAGAGGACGGTGCTGCCGCCGACGGCGCGCATCATGGCGAGATCCTCGAGCGCCATCTGCGACGGCCCGTCCTCACCGATGGAGACGCCCGCGTGGGATCCGGAGAGCGCGATCGTCGCCCGGCTGACCGCGGCCATGCGAACGAAGTCGTAGGCGCGGGTCAAGAACGCGGCGAAGGTCGAGGCGAACGGCTTCCAGCCGCGCACCTGCAGGCCGACCGCGGCGGCGACCATCTGCTGCTCGGCGATGTACATCTCGAAGAACCGCTCCGGGTGGGCGGCGCCAAAGATCTCGGCATACGTGGAGTTCGAGACCTCGCCGTCGAGCGCGACGACCCTCCCGTCGGCGGCGCCGACCGCGGCCAGCGCATCGCCGTAGGCCTTGCGCGTGGCCACCTCGTTGCCGAGCTCGTAGCGGGGCAGCTCGAGCGGGACGGTGGCGAAGGAGTGCGGCTCGGCGCGCTCGCGAACGCGGACGTCGATTCGCAGGTCGCGTTCCCCGCCGAGTTCGGCCACGGCCGCCTCGGGATCCCCGAGCGGCTTCCCGTGCCAGCCGTCGAGGTTCTCGACCGCGCTCACGCCTTTCCCTTTCAGCGTCCGCGCGACGATGACCGCCGGGCGACCCTCGACAGCGATCGCCTCCGCGTACGCAGCGTCGATCTCCGCGACGTCGTGACCGTCGATCGCGATCGCGTGCCAGTCGCAGGCCTCGGCCCGGCGCACGTACGAGTCCAGATCCCAGCCGTGCATCGTCTCGCCGCGCTGGCCGAGGCGGTTGACGTCGATGACGGCCGTGAGGTTGTCGAGCTTCGCGCTCGCCGCGTGCTCGAAGGCCTCCCACATGGAACCCTCGGCCATCTCGCTGTCGCCGCAGAGCGCCCAGACGCGGTACGGCAGGCGGTCGAGCCGCTGGCCCGCGAGGGCGACGCCGACGGCGATGGGCAGGCCCTGGCCGAGCGAGCCGGTGGCAACGTCCACCCACGGCAGCACGGGCGTCGGGTGGCCCTCGAACGGGCTCCCGAGCTTGCGGAAGCTCAGCAGCTCCTCGTCCGTGATCGCCCCCGCCGCCTTGAAGAGCGAGTACACGAGCGGCGAGGCGTGGCCCTTGGAGAAGATCAGGTGGTCGTTCGCCGGGCTGTCAGGGTCGGAGAAGTCGTACCGGAGGTACTTGTCGAGAAGGACAGCCATCAGGTCGGCGGCCGACATCGACGACGTGGGATGACCCGAACCGGCCGCGGCGGCAGCGCGCACGGAGTCGACACGCAGCTGCTGTCCCAGCTCTTGCCAGCGTTCCCGGTCGGTCATCGCGGCCATCCTACCCAGGCGGACGCGAAGGCATGCGGGCGCGTGCGACCATTCGCGCATGGCCGTCGTCATCGCCTCCAACCTGCGCAAGGAGTTCGCGGGGAGCCTGCTGTTCGACGGCGTCTCCTTCAAGCTGGAGCGCCGCGACCGTCTCGCGCTCGCCGGTCCCAACGGCGCCGGCAAGACCACGCTCCTGCGCATGCTCACAGGCGAGACGAGCATCGAGGGCGGCGAGCTCGTCGTCGAGAAGGGGACGCGGATCGCGCTCCACGACCAGCGGCCGCCGCTCGACCGCGACCTCAGCCTGCGCGAGTACGTCCTCTCCGGCGCCTCCGACCTGCTGGCGGCCGAGCGGGAGCTGACCCGGCTGGAGGAGGCGATGGCGAAGGGCTCAGCCGACGCGACGATCCTGTCCGCGTACGCGCGCGCCCAGGCGCGGCTCGAGCACGCCGGCGGCTACGCGTGGCGTGATCACACCGGTGCGGTCGCCCGCGGCCTCGGCTTCCGCGACGAGGACTTCGACCGGCGCCTGGCGACCTTCTCGGGCGGCGAGCTCACGCGCGCCTCGCTCGCGCGCGCCCTCGCCGGCGACCCCGACCTCATCCTTCTCGACGAGCCGACGAACCACCTCGACGTGGCGAGCCTCGAGTGGCTCGAGCGCGAGCTTGCCTCGCTCGACGCTGCCTGCGTGATCGTCGCCCACGACCGCTGGTTCCTCGAAGCGGTGACCAACGCGACCCTCGAGCTGGAGGCGGGGCGGGCGACCTACTTCCCCGGGCCGTGGCACGTCTGGCGGCTGGAGAAGGCCCAGCGCGCGGCCCACGCGCAGAAGACCGCCGACCGCGTGGCCGGCGACATCGCCCGCCTCGAGCGCTTCGTGGCGCGCTTCCGCTACAAGAAGAGCAAGGCCAAGCAGGCGCAGGCGAAGCTGACCCAGATCGGCCGGCTCGCCAAGGAGAAGGACACCGCCGCATCCGAGGCCGCCCTTTTGACCCGTCGCACGCGCGGGCTCGGCTTTGACTTCGGCGAGCCGAAGCGGAGCGGCCGTGACGTCCTCGTCCTCGAGGACGAGCAGGTCGAGATCGCCGGCCGCCGGCTGCTCGACCACGTCACCTTCGCTCTCGAGCGCGGCGACCACGTGGCCCTGGTCGGCCCGAACGGGAGCGGCAAGACGACTCTGCTGAAGCACGTCGTCGCCGGCGACTTCAAGCTCGGCCACGGGGTCGAGGTCGGATACTTCTCCCAGCACGGGCTCGAGCTGGACGACCGCGGCAGCGTTCTCGACTGTGTCCAGCGAATGACCGGGCTGAACCGCCCCCAGGCCCAGACCCTGCTCGGCCGGTTCCTCTTCTCCGGCTGGGACACGCACATGAAGCAGGTGCGCGACCTCTCCGGCGGCGAGCGGCGACGGCTCGGGCTCGCCGTGCTCGTCACCTCGGGCGCGAATCTCCTCGTGCTCGACGAGCCCACGAACCATCTCGACCTCGACTCGCGCGAGACGCTCGAGGCGGCACTCGAGGGCTTTCCCGGCACCGTCCTGCTCGTCTCCCACGACCGGGCGGTGCTCGACGCAGTCGCGCAGCGAACGGCGGCGATCGAGGACGGCACGGTCAGGGTCTACGACGGCGGCTGGGCCGATCTCGTGCGCGCGCGCGAGGAGCGCGAGGAGCAGGCCACGGCCGAGCGGCCGCCCAAGGAGCGCAAGGCCAAGCCCGCAACCGCGCCGAGACCGGGCCCGGACCCGCTCGCCGCCGTCGAGGCGGAGATCGAGCAGGCCGAGGCCGAGGTGACGCGGCTGGAGCAGAAGCTCGCGGCCGACTGGACCGACGCCGACACCATCGCGGCGCACACCGCAGCACGGGAGGAGCTCCAGGCTTTGCTTGCCCGCTGGGAGACGCTCCTCGAGGAGGTTGCAGGGCCCTCGACCTAGGCATAGGCAAGCTCAAGGCGGCGGCGCGCCGTGCCGACGCCCGTGGGCATGACGGTGACTCGCCTCCTCGCTTGCCTCGCGGCCCTGGCCGTGGTCGGCTTCTACCTCGGGCCTCACCGGAACCTGCAAGCGGACGAGGCCCAGCTTGCCGGCATCGCCACCGTCATCGCCGGCCGCGACGTGGGCATCTCCTGCCCGGGGACGCTTGCGAGCCTCACTGAGGTCTCGGCCCAGGACGGATCGGTCGTGTTCACGCCGGACGGCAAGCCGGCAGGCGAGGCCAAGCTCTCCGGGGAGACGTGCAAGACCCTGCGCCGCTTCCTCCACGGCGGGGTCGCCGGCCTCGGCTGCCTCCGCAACCCCGGCGAGTGCCCGATCGAGGTCAAGGAGGCTGCGATCGCGGTCAACGTCCTCTCCCACGAAGCCTGGCATCTGGCCGGCGTGCGGGACGAGGCCGCGACTCAGTGCTACGCGCTCCAGTCCAACGCGGACACCGCCGCGCGTCTGGGCGCGAGCCGGGAGGATGCCGCGGCGATCGCCGCCTTCATCGTCCGCGAGGTGCAGCCGGCGCTCCCGGCCGACTACCGCACGCGCGAATGCTTCGACGGCGGGCCGCTCGACCTCCGGCCCGAGCGCGCCTCCTGGCCCTTCTAGGAGCGGGTCAGTCCTCGGCGAAGGTGGCGATCAGGGCCTCCGCCACGACGCGCATGGGCCGGCCGGAAACCTGACTCGCACGGCGAAGCCTGGCGAACGCCTCGTCCTCGTTCAGTCCCTCGCGCGCCATCAAAAGCCCCTTCGCCCGCTCCACGACCTTGCGCGTCGCCAGCGCCTCCGAGAGGGACTCAGCCTCCTCGCGCAGCGCCTGGAGCTCGGCATGGCGCGCGCGGGCAGCCTGGATCGCCGGCAGCAGGTCGGTCTCCCGGAACGGCTTGACGAGGTAGCCGAAGACGCCGGCCTCGACCGCCCGCGAGACGAGCTCGTCCTGACCGTACGCGGTCAGGATCACGATCGGGATCGGCCTGTCGGCCAGGATGCGCCGCGCGGCGTCGATGCCGTCCAGGCGAGGCATCTTCACGTCGAGGATGGCGAGGTCCGGCTTCTCCCGGAGCGCGAGCTCGACCGCCTCTTCGCCGTCCCGCGCCTCGGCAACGACGTCGTAGCCCGCGCGCTCCAGGATCTCGCGCAGATCGAGACGGATGATCGTTTCGTCCTCGGCGACCAGGATCCTCATCGGCTGCTCCTCGGGCGACGTGGGCGGCGCGCTGCCGTGCTCGGCGCGGTTCACGGAGCCTTCACGCTTCCGGCACAGTCTGGCGCGCCACACGCGCGTTCGCGGGCGGTAGGCTCAGGCCATGGGGCGGGAGGTGGGGTCTCCCGTGGTAGACGCGAGTAACTGAAGGTCATCGGCGGGGCGCCAGGCGGCTACGCGGCCGGAAAGGCCACTTCGGCCCGGAGGCCGCCGTCGGAGAGGAGCAGGAGCTCGCCGTCGAGCTCCTCCCGGACGAGGGCGCGGACGATCGAGAGCCCCGTGCCCTCCCGAGCGGACTCGTTCCACGCGCCGTTGTCCGCCACGGTCAGGAGCACGCGGCCGTTCGCGCGGCCGAGCTCGACGCGAACCTCCTCGCCGCCGTGCTCGAGCGCGTTCCCGAGCAGCTCGCAGAAGACGAGCGCAAGCGCGGTCGCGCGCTCGCCGTGGAGCGAGATCGGCTCGAGCCGCGAGCTGACGTGCTTGCCGGCCCCCAGGCCCTGGACGAGCATCGACCGGAGCCGATCCACGAGCTCGCCCAGGTCGACGTCGTCGTCGCGCCGCTCGGTCAGCACCTCGTGCACGGCGGCGATGGCCAGGATGCGGTTCACCGAGTCGGCGAGCGCCTTGCGCGGGTCGATCGGGTCGGCGCTCGAAGCCTGGAGGCGCAGGAGCGACGCGACCGTCTGGAGGTTGTTCTTGACCCGGTGGTGGATCTCCTGGGCGAGAACGCCGCGCAGCACGGCGCGGCCGTGCTCGAGCGCGATGGCAGCCTGGCGCGCGATCGACGCGAGCAGCCGCCGTTCTTCCTCGGTGAACGGCTCGTCCCGGTCGCAGACGAGCTCGCCGACCTGCCGACCCTTCCAGCGAAGCGGGAGGCGGACGGCGTAGGCGCCGGCCCGCCCCTCAGGCCAGGCGATGGTGCCGTCCTCGAGCACGAGCGCCGCGCCCGTTGCGCCGACCGCCGACATCGTCGTCACGACGACGGCCTCCAGCGACTCCTCCAGGTAGAGCGACTCGGAGACGGCCTCCGAAATGGCGGCCAGCGCCTCGAGCTCGGCCACCCGGCGCTGAGCGTGCTCGTAGAGCTTTGCGTTCTCGATCGCCTGCGCAACCTGGCCGGCGATCGCCATCAGGAGGTCGATCTCGGCGTCGTTGAACTCGCGCGGCGCCTCGGTCCGGACGTTCAGAGCCCCTTCGAGCCGCTCCCGGGCGAGGATCGGGACGGCCAGGATCGACTGGTACTGCGCCTCGCGCAGGTTCGGGAACTGCTTGAAGCGCGGGTCGAGGTGCGCATCGCGCGGGATCATCACCGGAGCCCGGTCGGCGGCGGCCGTGCCGGTGATGCCCTCACCCGGCCGCATCTTGGGCACACGGGTCATGTCTTCCACCCGCGTCCCGTACGACGCGCGCAGGACGAGCTCGTTCGCCGCCTCGTCGTAGAGGTACACGAAGCAGGCGTCGGTTTCGAGGGCCTCGGCGACCTTGTGCGCGATCAGGCCGAACACCTCGTGGAGGTCGAGCGTCGAGTTGACCGCGGCGATGGTCTCGGTGAGCAGGCGGAGGTGGCGAGCAGAGCGATCCATGGTGGTTCCCCCATTCAAGCAAGGGTTTGGCGACACCGATAACGACTCCGTGACCGTCTCGGCTCCGCCTGCGCCGACCAGGCCGCCGCGCCTCGTCCTGCGCTTCGCCATTTACAGCGCAATCACGCTCGCCCTGGCGTGGGTCGCAATCTTCTGGGTGGTCCGGCACGAGGCCGAGGAGCGCGGCCGACAGCAGGTCGCCGAGCACGCCGTCGAGGCGGCCGCCCGGATTGCCCCGTCGCTGACGGACGCCGACTTCGCGGGCCCGGCTCCTCCCGCCCGTCAGGCCGAGCTCGACGCTCTCTTCGAGCGCGAGCTCGTCGGAGACCTGCTTCGAATGAAGCTCCTGGCCCCCACCGGCGTTGTCGCCTACTCGACCGATCCCGCTCAGATCGGCGAACAGGCCGAGGATCCCGCCGACCTGCAGGAGGCCCTCGCGGGGCGCACCGTGCAGGAGGTCAGCTCGCTGGCCGACGGGGGAGACTCGCCCGTCACGGAGGATGCCGAGGTCTTCGAGTCCTACGTCCCCGTCTTCGTCGATAACTCCGGGCGGCCGACCGGTGTCCTCGAGGTCTACGAGGCCTACGCACCCGTGGCCGCCGACGTCCAGGAGACGATCACCCCGATCGGCGTCGCCCTAGCGTTGGCGCTCATCCTCCTCTACGTGGCGCTCTTCCCGATCCTGCGCCAGGTGACCCGGGCTCTGGACGCACGGCACAAGGGCCTGGAAGACCACGCGTCCGCCTTGACCCAGGCCCTCGCGGAGCGAGACAAGGCCGAGGTCCGCGTGAGCCAGGCCGAGCGCAACTACCGCAGCCTCGTGGAGCAGCTCCCCCTGGTCATGTACATCAACCGGCTGGACGAGACGAGCTCGTGCGTCTACATGAGCCCGCAGATCGAGGACCTCGTCGGCTACACGCCGCTCGAGTGCATGAGCGACCCCGAGTTCTTCGTGAAGATCCTCCACCCCGACGACCGCGAGCGCACGCGGGCCGCGCACCTCCGTGCCTACGAGACCGGCGAGTCCTTCTCGATCAAGTACCGGATCCTCGCCAAGGACGGCAGGGCAGTCTGGGTCCACGACGAGATCACGATCGCGAAGGACGCGGCCGGCCGGCCGATGCACGCCCAGGGATTCATCGTTGACGTCACGCCGCAGGTCGCCTCGCAGGACGAACGGGAGCGCCGGAGCGCCGAGCTCCGCGCGCTGCACGAGACTGCGCTCCTCCTGATCGACGAGCTCGACCAGCAGAAGCTCCTCGAGCGGATCGCCGTGCAGGCGGGCGAACTGCTCGGAACGGAGCACACCTATGTCTACCTGCGCGAGGACGACGAGCTGCAAGTGGCCGTCGGGACCGGATCGTTCACCGACAGCGTCGGGGGGCGCATGGGCAAAGGCGAGGGCCTCGCCGGCCGCGTCTGGGAGCTGGCTCAGCCGCTGACGATCGAGGACTACTCGACCTGGGAGGGGCGGCTCGCCCGCTTCGCCGACGACGACATTCACGCCGTCGTGGGCGTTCCACTCCGTTCCCGAACCGAGGTGGTCGGCGTGCTCGGGCTCGCCCACCATGACCCGGACAAGACCTTCGGCCAGCCCGAGATCGAGCTTCTCCTGCGCTTCGCGCACCTCGCGTCGCTGGCCCTCGAGAGCGCACGCCTCTACGCCGCGGCGCGGGACGAGCTGCAGGAGCGCCGGCGCGCGGAGGCTGCACTGAGCGAGGCGGAGATCCGCTACCGGACGCTGGTCGAGCACCTGCCGCTGGTGACGTACATCAGCCCGGCCGACACGTCGGTCGGAAACGTCTACGTCAGCCCGCAGGTCGAGGCACTCCTCGGCTACCCGGCCGCCGCCTGGATCGAGAACCCCAACCTGCTGAACGAGACCGTCCATCCGGACGACATCGAGCAGGTTCTCGCGGACGCCGAGCGCCTGCGCCAGACGGGCGAGGCCCTCCGGTCGGAGTACCGCTATCTCAAGGCCGACGGGACCGTCGTCTGGGTGCTGGACGAGACCATCCTCGTCCGGGACGAGCAGGGAACGCCGCTCTGGGTCCAGGGCTTCCTCGTCGACATCACCGAGAGCAAGCTCGCCGAGGAGACCCAGGCCCGCCTGACAGCGGCCGAGAAGGATGCGCGCGCACTGGCAGAGGCTGCGCAGCGCGACCTCGCCGCTCAGAACGAGCGGCTGCGCGAGCTCGACCGGCTCAAGGACGAGTTCATCGCGCTCGTCTCGCACGAACTCCGCACCCCGCTGACCTCCATCCGCGGGTACACCGAGCTCTTGCTCGACGGCGAGGCCGGCGAGCTGACCGACGACCAGCGCCAGTTCCTGGGGGTCGTCGAGCGGAACTCGCAGCGGCTCCTCCACCTGGTCGGCGACCTGCTCTTCCTCGCCCAGGTCGAAGCGGGCAAGCTCGTCCTCGAGGTCGACGCTCTCGACCTCGCCGCCGTCGCCTCCGAGAGCGTCGAGACGGCGCGGCCCCAGGCCGAGGCCAAGGGGATCACGCTGACGCTCGCCACCGGACCGGTGCCGCCCATCGCAGGCGACCAGGCCCGCCTCGCGCAGCTCCTCGACAACCTCGTGTCCAACGCCGTCAAGTTCACGCGGCAGGGCGGCCGCGTCGACATCCGCGTCCGCGTGGTGGAGAACCAGGCCGTCCTCGAGGTGCGCGACAGCGGCATGGGCATCCCTGCCGGCGAGCAGGAGTTCCTGTTCGAGCGTTTCTTCCGCACGACCACCGCGACCGAGCAGGCGATCCAGGGCACCGGGCTTGGGCTCGCGATCTCGAAGGCGATCGTCGAGGCCCACTCCGGCCGGATCACGGTCGCGAGCGAGGAGGGCTCCGGGACGACCTTCCGCGTGGCCCTCCCGCTGCACAGCCAGGCGGAGGTGCACGAACGGACGGAGGTGGCGTCGTGAGCGACCCCACCAACCTGCGGCCCCTCGTCCTCGTCGCAGACGACGACCCGGACATCCTCGCGCTCGTCGGCTTCCGGCTCGAGCGCGACGGCTACGAGGTGCTCTCGGCTCCGGACGGCGAGACCGCCCTCGAGCTCGCGCTCGCGCGGGCGCCGGACCTCGCTCTCCTCGACGTCATGATGCCGCGGCTCGACGGCTACGAGGTGACGCGGCGGCTGCGGGAGCACGGGCCCACGACGACGATCCCAATCATCCTCCTCACGGCCCGGGTGCAGGAGTCCGACGTCGCCATGGGGCTCGAGGCCGGGGCCGACGACTTCGTGACCAAGCCGTTCAGCCCGCAGGCGCTCGGCGAGCGCGTTCAGGCAGCGCTGGGGCCCGGCCGAAAGGCGGCCGCGGTGGATGACACGCGACACGCCGCGCGAGACAAGGACGCAGGGAGCGTCGATACGGAGTCGTATCGGCGCGACTGAGGACGCCGGCTCGCGCTGCGTGGCGCCTGTCAGGCGCCCTGGTTCATCTTTCGGGCGGGCCCCTAGGGGCGATAGCGGTAGCCGAAGCCCCGCACGGTTTCGATCACCGACGGGTCGACCCCCGCGCCCTCGAGCTTCCGGCGCAGGTAGCCGACGTAGAGCTTCACCTGGTCCCGCGAGGCCGAGAACGAATCGCCCCAGACCTGCTCGAGGACCTGGTCGTGCGAGAGGAGCTGGCCGGGATGTCGCACGAAGGCCGCGAGCAGGCGGAACTCGAGCGGGGTGAGCGCGACCTCCTCGCCGTTCACCGAGACGCTGCGCTCGGCGAAGTCAACCTGGAGCACCTCGTCGGCGTACGTCTCCTGAGCCTCCTCGCGGGGCCCGGCGCGCCGGAGCATCGCTTCGATCCTGGCGAGCAGCTCCTGGCGGCCGAACGGTTTGGTGATGTAGTCGTCCGCGCCCGCCTTCAGCCCGCGCACCTTCTCGAGCTCGGCGGCCCGCGCGGTCAGCATCGCCACCGGCACGTCCGACAGGTCACGGATGCGCTCGAGCGTCTGCCAGCCGTCGAGCTCCGGCATCGAGACGTCGAGGAGCACGACGTCGGGCGGGGTGGCGTAGAGCGCCCGCAGCGCCTCCTTCCCGTTCGAGGCTTCGCTGACGCCGTAGCCCTGCCGCTCGAGCAGCTCTTTGACCAGTCCGCGGATGTCGGGATCGTCGTCGACGACGAGAACGTGGGCGCGGTTGTTCATACCGGTTCCTTACCAGATCCCGCCGTGATCCGCGCAGTCGAGACCGATGGTGAAAGTCATGAGGATCCTTGTAGTCGAGCCGCATACCGAGGTCCGCGCGCTGCTCGGACACGTCGTCGAGCGGCTCGGTCACGAGGCAGTCTTCCCTTCGGGACGCTGCTGTGAGGTCCTCCCGAGCATGGACTTCGACGTGCTCCTCGTCGAGCCGGCCGACCCCTCGGCCCGTCGGCTCGCGGAGAAGCTGCTCCGCCAGAGACGGGAGCTGCCGATCGTCTGCGCCAGCATCTATCCCGATTCCGAGCAGAACCGCGCGCTGCGGCCCTTCGCTTACCTGATCAAGCCGTTCGGACTGGGCGAGCTCGAGCGCGCGCTCTGCGCCGCCGTCGAGAGTGTCTCCGCGCCGGCCGAGCTGGCGTCCTGACTCTTTAACGACCACGAGCTGCTCAGAAAGCAGCTCGCGGTCGGCCGTCAGTCAGTCCCCCGCTTCAAGGAGAAGCGGCGACACCGAGATCATCTTACGCCTCCGAGCCGGTCTCTACAAGACCGGCAGGTACTTCTCCAGCTCCCAGGGCGTGAGCTGGACGCGGTACTCGTCCCACTCCCTCCGCTTCAGGGTCACGTAGGCGTCGAAGATGTGGTCGCCGAGCGCGCGGCGGACGAGATCCGAGCCCGCCAGCTCCTCGATCGCCTCGCCCAGGGACTCCGGCAGCGCCACGATCCCGCGCTCCTTCCGCTCGTCTGCGGAGAGCTTGTAGAGGTTCTTCTCCATCGGCGGTGGCAGCTCGTAGCCCTGCTCGATGCCCTCGAGCCCGGCGTGGAGGAGCGCCGCGAAGGTCAGGTACGGGTTGCAGGCGGGGTCGGGACAGCGGATCTCGGCGCGTGTCGCCTGCTCGTTCCCGGGCTTGTAGAGCGGGATGCGGATGAGCGCCGAGCGGTTCCGCCGCGACCAGGCCGCGTACACGGGCGCCTCGTAGCCCGGCACGAGCCGCTTGTAGGAGTTCACCCACTGAGCGAAGATCGCCGAGATCTCGCGGGCGTGCCGGAGCTGCCCGGCGATGAAGCCCTTGCCGACGTCCGAGAGGCTCCACTCGTCGTCGGCGTCGAAGAAGGCGTTCTTGCCGCCCGCGAAGAGCGACTGGTGGGTGTGCATCCCCGAGCCGTTCTCCCCGAAGATCGGCTTCGGCATGAACGTCGCGTGGTAGCCGGCCTTCTTGGCGACCTCCTTGACGACGAGCCGGTACGTGATCGTGTGGTCGGCCATGGCGAGCGCGTCAGCGAACTGCATGTCGATCTCGTGCTGGGACGGGCCGACCTCGTGATGGACGTACTCGATGGGAATCCCCATCGCCTCGAGCGCGCCGACCGTGTCGTGGCGCAGGTCGCTGGCGGCGTCCATGGTCGTCATGGCGAAGTAGCCGCCCTCGTCGAGGGTCTCCGTCCCCGAGTCGTCCTTGAAGAGGAAGTACTCGAGCTCCGGGCCGACGTTGAAGGTGTCGAAGCCCATCCCCTCCATGCGCTCGAGCGCGAGGCGCAGGACGTGGCGCGGGTCGCCGGCGTAGGGCTGGCCGTCGGGGGTGACGATGTCGCAGATCATCCGCCCGACCTTGTAGCTCCCCTCGGGCATGAGCTGGAACGTCGCGGGATCGGGGATGGCGACCATGTCCGACTCTTCGATCGCGTTGAAGCCCGTGATCGACGAGCCGTCGAAGCCCATCCCGTCGTCAAGCGCGCCCTCGAGCTCCTGGAGCGTGACCGCGAAGCTCTTCAGGTGCCCCTCGATGTCCGTGAACCAGAGGTGGACGAACTCGACCTTCTCGTCCGCGACCCGCCCGAGCACCTCCTTGCGCGCCGCCGGATCGCTCGTCGCCCTCCCGTTGCCCTCCGCCATGCTCCAACCTCCTCTTTAACGCAAGCAGCCCCGGGCCGCTGTCGGCCCGAGGCCTCGTCGCCTCGAATGACAGGCGGAATTCTATACGAGACTCAGGCCTCGATCCGGTCAATCCTGATCGCTCGACCATAGAGCAGAAGCGCCGGAGTCAGCGCAAGCGCGCCGGCCGCGACCCCCTGGCAGAGGAGCCAGATGCGGTGCGGGTCGAGACAGCGCATGAGCGCGAGTCATGACGCCGGGCTTGAGGTCCGTCCAGGTTTCTCGCTAAGGTGATGAGTGGCGTCGACGGTGGCGCCGACGCAGGCGATGCAGCCTCAGAGGTCGAGAGACCGCTGGGGCTTTTTTCGTGGACCGAAGGAGGGGCAATGCAGGAAATCGAGACAAGGGCGTACCTGGCGAACGGCACGCAGCCGGAGGCCGAGGACACGGTCGCGTGGGCGTTCGAGCAGAAGACGCAGCTCGTCGACCTCAAGTTCTGCGACCTGCTGGGGAGCTGGCAGCACATGACGCTGCCGATCAGCGCGTTCGGGACGTCGGCCTTCACCGAGGGGCTCGGCTTCGACGGCTCCTCCATCCGCGGCTGGCAGGGGATCGCCGAGAGCGACCTTCTCCTGATGCCGGACCCGGGGAGCGCGATCCTCGATCCGTTCACGGCCAACCCGACGCTCTCGCTCCTCTGCGAGATCGCCGACCCGACGACGGGCGAGGCCTACGGACGCGACCCGCGTCGGATCGCCCGTCGGGCCGAGGCGTACCTGACGGAGACCGGGATCGCCGACACCGCGTACTTCGGGCCCGAGTGCGAGTTCTTCGTCTTCGACGAGGTCTCCTACGAGCTCTCGCCTCACCGGGCGCACTTCGCGGTCGACTCCGCCGAGGGCCACTGGAACTCGTCGGTTCCGGGGCTCGGCTACACCGTGCGCGAGAAGGGCGGCTACTTCCCGCCGGCCCCGCACGACACGCTCCACGACCTCCGCTCGGAGATCGTCCTGACGCTGGAGAGCCTCGGGATCCCCTGCGAGTTCCACCATCACGAGGTGGCCACGGCCGGCCAGTGCGAGGTCGACCTCCGCTACCAGCCGCTCACCCGCATGGCCGACCAGGTCATGACCTACAAGTACGTCGTTCGCAACGTCGCCCGGGCGGCGGGCAAGAGCGCGACCTTCATGCCGAAGCCGATCTTCGGCGACAACGGCTCGGGCATGCACACGCACCAGTCCCTGTGGAAGGAGGGCACGCCGCTCTTCGCGGACAAGTCCGGCTACGCCGGGCTCTCGCAGCTCGCGCGCAGCTACCTCGCCGGGATCATCATGCACGCGCCCGCCCTGCTGGCCTTCTGCGCGCCGACGACGAACTCGTACCGGCGGCTCGTGCCGGGCTACGAGGCCCCGGTGAACCTCGTCTACTCGCAGCGGAACCGCTCGGCGGCGATCCGCATCCCGATGTACTCGGAGTCCGCGCCGGCCAAGCGACTCGAGTTCCGCTGCCCCGACCCGACCGCGAACCCGTACCTCGCCTTCGCCGCCATGCTGATGGCGGGAGTCGACGGCGTGCAGAAGGGCCTCGACCCAGGCGAGCCGGCGGACTTCGACCTCTTCGAGGAGCGGCACGGCGACGTCGCGCAGGTCCCGGGCTCGCTCGCCGAGGCCCTGGACGCGCTCGAGCGCGACCACGAGTTCCTCCTCGCCGGCGACGTCTTCAGCGAGGAGCTGATCCGCACCTGGATCGGCTACAAGCGGGAGCAGGAGGTCGACGTCGTCGCCCTCAGGCCGCACCCGGCCGAGTTCGCGCTCTACTACGACGCCTGAGCCTGTCCTTCGCGGCCATGCCCTGGGTCTGACCCCTGGGCATGGCCGCTCGGGACAGGATGTGTGTCACGAGAGCGTGACGGGCCCCGCGGCTAGGCGAAGGCGGCCAGGTACGGCTGCCAGCGCTCCGGGATCCGCGGCGCGGACAGCGTCACGAAGAGCGCCGGCGTCGGGGCCCGCGGCTTCACGAGCAGGCGCATCTCGATCTCCTCGGGCAGGCGGTTGCCCTTGCGGAGGTTGCACGGGGCACACGAGGTGACGACGTTCTCCCAGTCCGAGTCACCGCCGCGCGAGCGCGGGACGACGTGATCGAGCGTCAGGCGGCCGCTCGAGCCGCAGTAGACGCAGCGGTGGCCGTCGCGCGCGAAGAGCGCCCGGCGCGAGATCTTCCGCTTCACGGCGCGCGGCACGCGGACGTAGCTGAGGAGCCGGATCACGTGCGGCCAGGGGAACGTGCTCGAGGCCGAGTGCAGGGGCCGATTCAGCTCCTCGAGCACCTCGGCCTTGCCCTTGTACACGAGCACGTGCGCACGCCGGACCGTGCACACGTTCAGTGGCTCGAAGCTCGCGTTCAGGACGAGAACCTGCTGCATTGCCCGAAATCGTAGTCGAGCGGGCAGTCCTCGAAACGGCGTGCCTACCCGGGTAGCGGGAGAACGAGCTCGAGGAGGTCGTCGGCCGCCGGGACGAACCCGCGTCCGCGGTAGAAGTCGAGGGCGCGGCGGTCGTGGGACGAGCAGACGACCTGGAGCGCGGTCGCGCCCTCCGAGATCGCGTAGCCCTCGGCGTACTCGAGGAGCTGCCGGCCGACGCCCTCGGCCTCGTGCGCGGGGCTGACGAAGAGCTGGTCGATCCGCACCGCGGCGCCCGTCCGCTCGACGGCGACGTACCCGGCCGGAATGCCTTCGACCTCCGCCACGAAGACCGTCTCCCGCTCGAGCACCGAGAGGGTGCGCCGGTCGGCGCCGCGGTCGAGGCTCGCCAGGCCGAAGAGGAGCGGCTCGTCGCTCGGCTCGAACGGGCGGATGGCTGCCTTGCGGTAGGTCATTGCGCCATCGCGCGGTCGACCGCCTCCTGCTCTTCCGGCGACAGCGCCACCGGGGCGCGGCCGCGGTCGAGCTGCTTGACGTAGATGCGCGCGTAGTCACGTCCCTGGATGGCGCTCATCACCACGCCCGAGCGGGCGGCGTCGAGAAAGGCGAGCGACGCGGACTGGTGCCCGCCGGCATCCTCGTAGGCGTTGTAGCGGACGAGGGCCGTGTGGGAGAGGCAGCCGTCCACGCGCCGGTCGATGCGCGCGAGCCCTGCCGCGAGCTCGTCGACGACGCGGTGGAGGTCGTCGATCCGGGTCTGCAGGGACACGGCGAAGTTCACGAGGTCGTCCTTGCCCGTCCCGAGCAGGACGAGCTGAGCCTTGCGCACCTCGCGCAGCTTCAAGTAGAAGGCGAGCGAGAGGAGGAGCGCCGCGACCGCCGCTGCCGCGGCGCCGATGGCGATCCAGGGAGCGGCGTCGGAGAGGTCCGACATCGGCGCCTAGCCTAGCGACCCAGGAGGGTTCGGCGAAATACAGCCGGTGACGCCGGGCTCTCCTACCGCGCGAGCGTGAAGATGATCGGGTACTCGCGCGTGTTGTTGTCCGTGTTCTGCTCCCCTTCGACCGGCTCGACCTGAACCTGCATGGTCGTCTGCGTCGAGAACTGGAGACTGTCGAAGCCGGTGAACCTGACCGTCTTCGTCTCGTCCGGGTTGATCACGTCGATGACCTGCTCCTTGCGGATCTGCGGGTCCTGGCGGATGAGCAGGATCACCTTGACCTGGGTCTCCTGGGTCTCGCCCGAGTTCTCGACGAGGACCTCGAAGGCGAGGTCGGCGCTCTGCTCGACCGTGTTGTCCTCGCCCTGCACGAGCTCCTGACCGCCCGGCTGCACCCGCACGCCGCCGATGCCGTTGCCGCGCAGGCCGCCCGCCTCGGGCCCCTGCGTCAGGCGCTGCACCGTCTGGGTCCAGAAGGTGGGGCTGCCGAATTCGGGGTTCTGCACGAACACGGAGGCGGGCACCGCCACGTTGGTGACGCCCTGCTGCTCGAGCACCGACTCGGAGGCCGCTCGGAAGGCGTCGGCATAGACGATGTCGCTGGCCACCAGGCGCTGCGCCTGGTTGGCCAGGTTCCGCCCCGACTCCTGCGGGTCGTCGGTCTGGGCCACGAGCTCGAGCCCGCGAGCGATCCCGGCCAGACCGTTCACGCGGAACTGCATCGTCTCGACGAGGGCCTCCTGCTGCTCGAGGAGCGGCCCGGGCGGACTGAAATCCTGAGCGCGACGGAGTATCTGCTCCTGCTGCTCCCGCAGTCCCTCGACGTCGGAGCGCAGCGCCTCGAGCCGGATCCCGGGAGTCGTCAGCCGGTTGTTGAGCTGCGTCCCCAGCTCGGCAGACTCGGTCGCGACAGCGCCCGCATCCTCCATGTAGTCCTCGTAGGCCGCCTGTTTCTGATCGCCGCGGCAGTTGCTGATGACGAGAATGAGGACGACCGCAAGCAGGATCGCGCCCGCGATCAGCACGCCCAGGCGATAGAGCCGCGGCCCTCCCGGCGGCGTCGGCGGACGCTTCGGAAGCCTCCGCCGCTTCCCGGGGGGCGAGTCCTTCTTCTTCGGGGCCGACTCGGTCGTCGGCGACTCCTCGAAGAAATCGAACTCGATGTCGGTCTGGGGATCGGTTCTCTCGCTGTCGAACACAGTTCGATCGGGTCGAGGAAGTCGCCGAGTCTACCACCCTGCCCGGACTTTGCAGGAGTTTCCCGGCGGAACGCCAAGAGCCGCTCTACTACCGATGCAGCCTGCCGTCGCGCTCACCGAGAACAACCTCGTGCTCGGCCGCTACCGGCCGCTCCGACCCCTCGGGAGCGGAGGCGGTGGCTCGGTCTGGCTCGCCCACGACGAGGATGCCGGCCGGAACGTCGCGCTCAAGGTCGTCGAGCGGGAGGGAAAGCCCGGCGCGCGCGCGGAGCGGGAGGTCGACGCCGCCACCAGGCTCCGCCACCCGCGCTGTCTGCGCGCGCTCGCGCTCGGGCGCGACGAGCGCCACGTCTACGTCGCCTATCCGTACGTGGCCGGCCAGACGCTGCGCGAGGCCTTGCGCGGGGGCGCGGTCGACGACTGGAGCGCGGTCGAGACGGCCGCCCAGGTGCTCGAGGCGCTCGCCCACGCTCATTCCAAGGGCGTCGTCCACCGGGACGTCAAGCCTGCCAACGTCATGCTCGAGGAGGGCGACGAGGTCTCGGTCAGGCTCCTCGACTTCGGGCTCGCCCAGCTCGAGCACTCCGACACGCTCACCGCGGTCGGCGACGTGCCCGGGACGCTCGCCTACATCGCACCCGAACGACTCGCCGGCGACGAGGCAACCGGCGCGGCCGACGTGTGGGCGGTCGGCGTCCTTCTCTGGGAGTCGCTCGCGGGCCGCCATCCCTTCTGGGCCGTCTCGCCGCTCGAGACCGCGCGCCGCGTCGAGCGGGGCGCGCAACCTCTCGCCCAGCTCCGGCCCGACCTCCCGCAGGAGCTCTGCCGCGCCGTCGACCGCATGCTCTCGCTCGACCCACGCAAGCGCCCCACCGCCCGCCAGGCGCTCAGCCTGCTGCGGATGGTGGAAGAGCGGCGAGGCGAGCGTCAGCGCGCCACCACGTCGGCGACCGTGCTGCGCGAGCGAGCGCCGCATGCCGCGCTGGCAGCTCTCTTCGCCGGAGGCACCGCCTTCCTGCTTCCGTTCTTCCCGTCCGGCTGGCCGTTCCTCCTCGGGGCCCTCGCCGCCGCGGCCGCGATCCTCAACCCCGCCGCCGGGCTCGGCGTGGCCCTGCTCGTCCCGGTCCTCCCGCTCGGGAACGTGTCCTTCGGACTTGCAGTCGCGTACGTCCCTCTCGCCCTCGCCTGGCTCGTCCTCTTCGCGCGCGACGCCCGGTCGAGCCTCCTCTTTCTCGCCGGCCCGTTCCTTGCCGTCGCGCACCTCCTCCCGCTTGCGCCGGTCGTCGCGCTCCCCGCGCGCGGCCCGCTCCGCCGGGCGGCGCTGGGACTCGCCGCGGTGGCTACCGCGCTCGCCACCGCACTCGTCCTCGGTCTTCGCCTCCCGCTGACCGGCGGGACCGCGCCGTCGCCGGACATCGGAGGCGCCGAGCGACCGCAGACCGCCGTCGACGGCCTCGCCGGCGTGCTTTCGAGCCGGCCGACGCTGATCGTCGCCCTCGTGGTCGTCGGAATCGCAGCCGCCACGGCGAGCCTCGCTCGGAGCCACGGCTACTGGGGAGTCGCCGGTTGGGGAGCGGCGTTCCTGGCCGCGCTGCTGCTCGTGCCGCCGGCCGCCGGCGGTGCCTCCGTCACCGCCCTCTGGGCGGCTCCCGCCGTCTGGCTCGCCACCGCCGCGCTGGCGTATCCGCTGCTTCGGGCGCCCCGTTAGAGTGGCGACGGGCACACTATGTGCCCGGATATGAGCGTCCTGCGAAGCATCGAACATCGCATCGAGTCGATCGTCGAAGGCGTGTTCGGACGCGCCTTCCGTACACACGCGCAGCCGGTCGAGCTCGCCCGGAAACTGGCCAAGGAGATGGACGAGGCAAAGAGCGTCTCCGTCTCGCGGGTCTACGTCCCCAACGAGTACACGCTGTACCTCTGCCCGAGCGACCGGGACCAGTTCTCGAGCTACGAGGACTCGCTCCTCACCGAGCTCTCGGACTATCTCTCCGAGCACGCGCGCCGCGAGGGCTACGCGCTCCTCTCCACCCCGACCGTCCTGATCCAGGAGGACGAGGACCTGAACGTCGGCGAGTTCGGCATCGCGACGCGCATGGTGCAGCCCGAACGGGCCCGGACGCCTGCGCCGCCCGACGTCGTCCCGCAGGCGCTTCCGAGCGAGACGAAGATCTACCGACCGGCGGTGGCCGAGGCGCCGGCGCCCGAGGCTGAGGGCGAAGACGGCCGCGCCAGGATGCCCGCCGCCGTCCTCGTGGGCGGTATCCGCCGCGAGCTCGACGACCGCGTCGTCGTCGTCGGGCGTTCGCGCGAGTGCGACATCGCGGTGGACGACCCCAACGTCTCCAGGCGGCATGCGGAGATCCGCCACGAAGACGGCGCGTACTGGATCGCCGACCTCGGCTCGACGAACGGCATCACGGTGAACGGCAAGCGTGTCGAGCGGGCCCGCCTCGAGCCGGACGTGGAGATCCTCCTCGGCACGACCGAGGTCCGCTTCGAGCGCGGCGAGTAGGGGCACAGAGCGGGGACCGTGTCGGTCGAGCCCATCCTCATAGCGCTCCAGGCCGGCTTCGTCGTGCTCCTCTATCTGTTCATCTGGCGGGTCGTGCGCTCCGCCGAGCGCGGCCTCCCGGCTGCGTCGCAGGAGAGCTTCGTCATGGCGCCCGCCCAGGTGGCCCAGGCACGGGCCGAGGCGGGCCTCGTGCCCGGGAAGCTCGTCGTGACCCGCTCCCGGATCGTCGCCCCCGGCACGGTGTTCGAGGCGGGGCCGGTGCCCACGACCATCGGCCGCGCCGACGACAATGTCGTCGTGCTCGACGGCGACGACTACGCGTCCGGCCGCCACGCTCGCGTGGACAGCGGTCTCGACGGCACCTGGGTGATCGACCTCGGCTCGACGAACGGGACGTACGTGAACGGCGAGCGGATCGAGGGCCGCACGCGGCTCCACGAGGGCGACCTCGTCCAGGTGGGCGATACGGAGCTCAGGTTCGCGCGGTGAGGCTCGGAGAGAGCGCAGGCCGGACCGATCCCGGGCGCGTGCGGCGCCGGAACGAGGACGCCTTCGTGCTCGATCCGCCGCTCTTCGCGGTCGCCGACGGGATGGGCGGCGCGCAGGCCGGCGAAGTCGCTTCCCGGCTCACGGCCGCCGCGTTCCGGGAGTTCCACGACGCCGACCGGCTCCCGCCGGACGAGCGCCTCCAGGCAATCGTCCAGGAGGCGAACCGCCGCATCTACGAACGTGGGCGCTCCGACACGGGCCTCTCGGGCATGGGGACGACGGTGACTGCGGCGTTGCTCACGGGCGGCAAGGTGACGATCGGGCACGTCGGCGACTCCCGCGCGTACCGGATCCGGAACGGGAGCCTGGAACAGCTCACCGACGACCACTCGCTCGTCGGCGACCTCATGCGGAGCGGGCGGCTGACTCCGGAGGAAGCCGACGCGCATCCCCAGCGCTCGGTGATCACGCGCGCTCTCGGCACCGACCCTGAGGTCGACGTGGACACGCTGGCGGTCGAGGCCGAGCCCGGCGACCTCTACCTCCTCTGCTCCGACGGGCTGACGACGATGGTCGCCGACGACGACATCCTCGGGATCCTGGCGGCCGCGCCCACGCTGGACGACGCGGCCCGCGCGCTCGTTCGGGCGGCGAACACGGGCGGCGGCGAGGACAACGTCACAGTCGTCCTCTTTCGCGTCGACGGAGACGACCACGTCGAGGAGGAGACGCTGATCGCACCGGCCGCCGCGACGGGCGCGAACGGTCAGGAGGACCCGGGCGACCTGGAGGACACGCTGACCGACCTCCAGCCGGTCGGCGCACCCGCTGCCGCCCCAGCACCGCCGGCGACGCCTGCGACCGACCGGGGCCTCTCGTCTCCCCGCCCGCCGCGCAAGAAGCAGCGCCGGTGGGCCAAGCGCCTCTTCGCCCTCCTCCTCGCACTCGGCTTCGTCGCCCTGCTGCTCGGAGGAGCCCTCTACGGGATGTCCCGCTCCTACTTCGTCGGTGCGGACGAGGAGGGCAACGTCGTCATCTACCAGGGCGTGCCCTTCGAGGTCACCGAGGGCACCGGGCTCTACCGGGAGCGCTACGTGAGCCGCCTCCAGGCCTCGCAGCTCTCGCCCGAGGAGCGCGCGTCGCTCTTCGACCACGAGCTCGTCTCCTACGAGCGCGCGCGGGCCCGCGTGGCCGTCTACGAGGCCGAGGCGGTGCCCTGATCCCCTGTCGAGATGAAGCCTCGCCGCCGGGGTGTGCTGGGCGAGTGCGAGGCAAGGACGCAGGGCGCGTTCGTAGCCGGCGGCTACGGGCGCAACCGAGGACGCCGCATCGCGCCGGCCAGCGCGGCCCGGCGGCACAGGGCTTCGTCTTGAGAGGGGATCAACGATAAGCCTCCGCAACCGGGAGCTCGGCAACCTCGCGCTGGTCGGCCTCCTGACGGCAGCCGGCTTCGCGTCGGTCTACATCGCCCGCGCCGAGGTCGTCTCCGCGGCTTCGCTCACCTACGCCGCCTTCTTCATGGCGCTGTTCTTGGTCGCGCACGGCGTGCTCCGGCTGCGACTGCCCTACGCCGACCCGTTCCTCCTCCCGCTCGGCGGGCTGCTCGCCGCCCTCGGGCTGACGATGATCTACCGCATCGACCCGGAGCTCGCGTTCAGGCAGGGGCTCTGGGTCGTGGTCGGCGTGGCCGTCTTCTCCGCGCTCGTCCTCCTGCTCAAGGACTACCGCGCGCTCGACAACGTCAAGTACATCCTCGGTGTCTCGGCGATCGCGCTCCTGATGCTGCCTGCGCTTCCGCGTATCGGCCGGACGATCAACGGCGCGACGCTCTGGGTCGACTTCCCCGGCGGGCTCGTCTTCCAGCCCGGCGAGCTGGCCAAGGTGCTCTTCGTGGTCTTCCTGGCCGGCTACCTGCGCGACAACCGCGAGATGCTGTCCTACGGCGCCGCCGGCCAGGGGCGCCTGCCGTCGCCAAAGCACCTGGGCCCGCTCCTGCTCATCTGGGGCGGCGCCATGCTCGTGCTCTTCCAGACGCGCGACCTCGGCGGCGCACTCCTCTTCTTCGCCATCTTCCTCGTGATGCTGTACACGGCGACGGCACGCTGGTCGTTCGTCGCCGTCGGGCTGACGCTCTTCCTGGCAGGCGCCTATGCCCTCTACCACGTGATCCCGCACGTGCAGAGCCGGGTGCAGAGCTGGCTCGACCCGTGGGCCGACCCCGAAGGCGCCTCGTACCAGCTCGTGCAGTCCCTCTACGCGATCTCGAGCGGCGGGGTCTTCGGGTCCGGGCTCGGGAACGGCGTGCTGCTCTCGCCCCAGGGAAACTCGTACATCCCGTACCTCGAGACGGACTTCATCTTCTCGGCGATCGCCCAGGAGCTCGGGCTCGCCGGGGCCGCCGGTGTGATCCTCCTCTACCTCATCTTCGCCTACCGGGGCCTGCGCATCTCCATGCTCGCCTCGGACGGCTTCTCCAAGCTGCTCGCCGCCGGGCTCACCGCAGCCGTCTCCATCCAGGCGTTCATCATCATCGGGGGCGTCGTCGGCCTCATCCCGCTGACCGGGATCACGCTCCCGTTCGTCTCCTACGGCGGGTCGAGCATCGTCGCCAACTTCGTCATCCTCGCGCTCCTGCTGATGGTCTCCGACCATGTGAACCGGGGTGAGCGAGCATGAACCCGCAGATCCGCCGCCTCTTCCTCGCCTTTGCGCTCCTCTTCGTCGCCCTGATCGCCACGGCGACGTACTGGCTGTGGCGCGCCCCTGACCTCGAGGCCCGGCAGGGAAACCCGACGTTGATCGTGCGCGAGCTGGAAATCAGGCGCGGGCTGATCCTCGCCGCCGACGGGCGCACGCGTCTGGCCACCAACCGCCGCCGCGAGCTCACGGACGGGCGCGTCTGGTGGCTCCGCCGCTACCCGCGCGGCCCCCTCACCGCGCATGCCGTCGGCTATTCCACGATCGGGCGCTCGCGGACCGGCCTCGAGCTCTCCATGAACGACTACCTGACCGCGTCGAACGCGAACCTGAGCACGATCATCGACTCGACCCTGGACAAGCTCCGCGGGATTCCACGTGTCGGGAACAACGTCGTCACGACCCTCGACCTCGCTGCTCAGCGCGCCGCCGCTCGGGGCCTGGCCGGCGACTGCGGGGCCGCGGTTGCGATCGAGCCTTCGACGGGCCGCGTGCTCGCGCTCGCCTCGTCGCCGTCGTTCGACCCGAACCTCGTCGAGACCGACTTCGACTCGATCGAGGCAATCACCGCGCCGTGCCGGCCCGCAGCGCCGCTCCTCGACCGCGCCACGGCGGGCCGCTTCGTCCCCGGCTCGACATTCAAGATCGTGACCGCCGCAGCGGCGATCGACACGGGCGTGTACACGCCGGAGAGCCGGTTCGACGACCCCGGGTTCTGCACGCTCTTCGGACGGCGGGTGTTCAACTTCTCCGACCAGGGCACGCCGTCCGGCTTCGGGAACGTCACGCTGGCCGACGCCGTCGAGAACTCGATCAACTCGGTCTTCTGCAACATCGGCAAGGAGCTCGGGGCACGCGTCGTGCTCGACTACGCGAAGCGCTTCGGCTTCTACGAGCGCCCGCCGATCGAGCTGCCCTCCGAGGAGGTGCTGATCAGCGGCCTCTACCGAAACGGCCGTCTCTACGACCCCGAGAGCGATTCCGAGGTCGACCCCGGCCGGCTCGCGTTCGGGCAGGAGCGGCTCGTCGTCACGCCGCTTCAGATGGCGCTCGTCGCGGCCGGCGTCGCCAACGCGGGTGTGGTCATGGAGCCGAAGCTCGTCGAGCGCATCGTCTCGCCCGGCGGCGACGTCATCCAGCGCTTCGAGCCGGAGGAATGGTCGACGGCCGTCTCGCCCGCCACGGCAGCCGACCTCACCGCGATGATGGTGCGGGCAGTGGAATCCGGCACCGGAGTCGCCGCTCAGATCCCCGGCGTCTCCGTCGCCGGCAAGACCGGGACCGCCGAGACGGGGATCGGCGGCCGCAACAACACCTGGTTCATCGCCTTCGCACCGGCCAACCGACCCGAGGTCGCGGTGGCCGTCGCGCTCTCGGACCAGGCCGGAACGGGAGGCGCGACGGCGGCTCCGATCGCCCGCGCCATCATCGAAGCGGCCCTTGGGAGAAACCCCTAACCTCTAAAGATTCTATGGCCGGCGCCTCGGATTCCCTCATCAATACGCTGTTCGACGGCCGCTACCGGATCCTGAGGAAGCTCGGCTCCGGCGGCATGGCCAACGTCTACCTCGCCGAGGACGAGGAGCTCGGACGCCGCGTCGCCATCAAGATCCTGAACGACCGCTACGCGAACGACGAGCTCTTCATCGAACGCTTCCGGCGCGAGGCGAAGTCGGCCGCCGGGCTCTCCCACCCGAACATCGTCTCGATCTACGACCGCGGCGAGGCCGAGGGGACGTACTACATCGCCATGGAGGTGATCGAGGGGCGGAGCCTCAAGGAGCTGATCATGACGCGGGGGGCGCTGCCGATCGGCACTGCGATCTCCTCCGAGAAGCAGCTCCTCGAAGCGCTCCGCTTCGCCCACCGGCACGGGATCATCCACCGCGACATCAAGCCGCACAACGTGCTCGTCTCGGCCGACCAGCACGTGAAGGCGAACGAGGCGCGGCTCAAGGTGACGGACTTCGGCATCGCGCGCCACAGCGCCTCGCAGATGACCGAGGCGGGGTCGATCATGGGCACGGCGCAGTACCTCTCGCCGGAACAGGCCCGCGGCGCCCCCGTGACGGCGGCGTCCGACCTCTACTCGGCGGGCGTCGTCCTCTACGAGATGCTCACGGGGAAGGTGCCGTTCACGGGCGACTCCGCGATCGAGATCGCGATGAAGCACGTGAACGAGGCTCCGGTGCCTCCTTCGGCGCTGCGGCGCGAGATTCCGGCCGAGCTCGACCAGATCGTTGTGCGCTCGCTCGCCAAGGACCCGGCCGACCGCTATCAGACGGCGGAAGAGATGATCGAGGACATCGAGCGGGCCGAGGCCGGGCTGCCGATCTCGCGCGCCACCTCGGCCGCCGCGACGGCGATCCTGGTCGGCGCGACCGTCGGCGAAGAGACCGAGCTCCTCTCGGAGAGCCCGACGCGCGTCGTCGCCCCCCCGCCTCCGCCGCAAACACCACGCCCTCCGACTTACCCGCCGGCGAGCCAGTACGACGAGCCTCCACGCCGCCGCCGCCGCTGGGTTCCGTGGCTTCTGGTCGCGCTCCTGATCGCCGCCGCCGTGCTGGCGGGCTGGTGGGCCTACAACCAGATCCAGGATCAGCTCGAGGAGAACGCGCCTGTCGGTGTGCCCCTGGTCGAGGGGCTGGAGCAGGAGCTCGCGGTGCAGCAGATCGAGGACGCCGGGCTCGAGGCCGAGGTCGTCGAGCAGCCGAGCGACGAGGAGCAGCGAGGGATCGTGGTCGAGCAGAGCCCGCGCGAGGGCACGCAGGTCGCCTCGGGCAGCACCGTGACGATCACGGTCGGGACCGGGCCGACGCAGGTCGCGGTCCCGCCGTTGGTCGGCCTGACGTACGAGGAGGCGGTGGACGCGCTGAACGAGGTCGGCCTCGAGCCACAGCGCGTCAACGTCTTTTCGCGGCGTCCCGAGGGGAGGGTCGCCGGCCAGAACCCGGCCGCGGGAGCGCAGGTCGACGAGGGAAGCGAGGTCGAAGTGCGCGTCTCGCAGGGGCCCAGGCTGATCGAGGTCCCCGACGTGCTCGACCAGAGCGAGGAGAGCGCGATCGAAGAGCTCGAGGAGGCGGGCTTCCAGACGCGGTCGATCGAGGCGCCGAGCGATACGACGGAGGCCGGTCTCGTGTCCGCGCAGAGCCCGGCCCCCGGCGACATGGCGCGGCGCGGCGCGACGGTGCAGATCACCATCTCGACCGGGCCCGAGCTCGCGCCGGTGCCCGGCGTGATCGGCGAGATCGCGGGCGACGCCCGCGCCATCATCGATGAGGCCGGCTTCCGACCGCGCACCGTCTTCCAGGACGTAGTCGATCCGCTCCAGGACGGCATCGTCCTCGACCAGGACCCGGCCGGGGAGTCCTCGGCACGGCCGGGATCGACCGTGACCATCTTCGTCGGCCAGCTCGTCTAGCCGGGAGGAACGATCGCAAGGCTGCGCGTAGCGGTGCTCATGGGGGGACGCTCCAGCGAGCACGAGGTGTCGCTCGAGTCGGCGCGCTCGGTCGTCGGCGGGCTCGACACGGAGCGGTACGAGGCACTCCCGCTGGAGATCCCCCGGAAAGGCCCCTGGCTGCCCACCGCCGCGGAGCTGTCGGGTGTCGACGTCGTCTTCCCCGTCCTGCACGGGCCCTTCGGGGAGGACGGGACCGTGCAGGGGTTGCTGGAGCTCGCCGACGTCGCCTACGTCGGCGCCGGCGTCACCGCCTCGGCCCTCGCCATGGACAAGGACCTCTTCAAGGCCGCGCTGCGGGACAAGGGCATTCCCGTCGCTCGGAGCGTCGCACTCCGGCCCGGCGACGAGGTCTCGGCGCCGTTCGGCTTTCCCTGCGTCGTCAAGCCGGCGCGGCTCGGGTCGAGCGTCGGCATCAGCGTCGTCAGGTCGGAGGAGGGCTTTCCGGCAGCCGTGGAGCTCGCCTTCGCCCACGACGAGAAGATCCTCGTCGAGGAGTTCCTGGACGGCGTCGAGGTGGAGTGCAGCGTGCTCGGCAACCTCGACCCGGTCGCATCGGTCCCCGGCGAGATCGTGCCGCTGGCGAGCGACTGGTACGACTACGAGGCCAAGTACGCCGAGGGCGGGATGGACCTCGTCGTGCCGGCGCGAGTCTCCGCGGCCTCCGCGTCCCGCGTGCAGGAGCTGGCGGTCGCCGCGTTCACGGCGATCGACTGCGAGGGAATGGCCCGCGTGGACTTCTTCGTCCGGCCGGACGGCGAGGTCGTCGTCAACGAGCTCAACACGATTCCCGGGTTCACGGCGACGAGCGTCTACGCAAAGCTCTTCGAGGCTAGCGGGCTTCCCTATTCCGAGCTGCTCGACCGGCTCGTCGAGCTCGCGCTGGAACGACGAGCCCGGCGCGGAGCGCTCCGCTACTGACTTCGAGAGGCGCGCTCAGCGCGTGACGAACGCGCGAACCTCGTTGAGGTGCGCGCGGCCCTGCAAGCCGGTGATCCAGACGAGGTAGTAGCGGTAGCTCTCACCGCGGGTGTCGACGTCGAAGGTCGCGCGGCGGCCGACCCGCTGCTCGCCCGCCACGTTGACGAAGTCGCCGTCGAGGCGGCCGGCGGCGGCGATCAGCGCCGTGAAACCCGGAACGTCGGTGCGGACGACGATGCGCGAGAGCGCGACCCGGCTGCCGGCGTCCACGACGATGCCGACTCCCTCCTTGTCGAAGCTTCGGTACTCCTCGGTCGTCCAGAAGGTGGCCACGTCGCCGTCGGTCGCCCGGCTGACGGTCTCGGGATGCTCGGTCTGGTCGCCGAACGGGTCGTGATCGGCGACCGCCTCGACCTGCACCTGAGTCGGCTCACCCGCTCCCAGCCCCGGGAGCCCCGGCAGGCCGTCGTCGAAGACGATCTCGAGGACGAGCAGGTTGCCCACGAGGACCACCGCGGCCAGCAGGAGCGCGCCTGCGACGCGTAGGCCCGAGCGGCGCGGCTGGGCGACCCGCGTGCGCGGGAGCTCCTCGGGAACGGGGTGCGCAGGGGCCGGCGGCCGCAGGGCCGAAGCGACGGGAGCGGGTCTCGGCCCCGAGGGCTCCATGACGCCGGTGTCGTCGTTCCGCCTGCGCGCCTGCGCCTCGAGCTCCTGGGCGAGGCAGGCCTCGAGTGCGGCGGCCAACGTCTCCATCGAGCCAAACCGGTCCTGCGGTCGTTTGGCCATCGCCCGCGCGACGACCGCGTCCACGCGCTCCGACACGTCGGGGCGCAGGGCCCGCACGCTCGGCACGGGATCGCGGACGTGGCGCATGGCGACCGCCATCAACGTCTCGCCCGAGTAGGGCACGCGGCCGGTGAGAAGCTCGTACGTGACGACGCCGAGCGAGTACTGGTCCGAGCGCTCGTCGCCGCGCTCGCCGTTCGCCTGCTCGGGCGAGAGGTACTGGCCCGTCCCGAGCACGGTGCCGGTCGCGGTGATCGAATCGTCCGAGTCGAGCGCCCGCGCGATGCCGAAGTCCGTGACCTTGGCGGTGCCGGCCTCATCGAGCAGGACGTTGTGCGGCTTCACGTCGCGGTGGGCGATCCCGAGCGCATGCGCGAAGGCGAGCGCCCGCGCGATCTGGCACGACAGCGAGAGGGCGCGGTCGACCGGAAGAGGCCCTTCGCGGTCGATCACCGCCTTCAGGTTCTCGCCGGCGACGTGCTCGAAAACGATGAACTGGCGCCCCTCCCAGTCGCCGCGGTCGATCACCGTGACGACGTTCGGATGGGCCAGCCGGGCGATCGCCCGGGCCTCCCGCCGGAAGCGCTCGACGTACTCGGGGTCGCTTGCGTAGTGCTCGTGGAGGATCTTGATCGCCACGCGCCGCTCGAGCACCGTGTCGTGCGCCCTATAGACGGTCGACATACCGCCTTCGCCCACGAGCTCTTCCAGCTCGTAGCGGCCGACGATCAACTCTCCGACGTGCACCGCCATAGTGTTGCTGCCGCAGGGCTCGAGGCGGGGGTTAGCCGGCCAGCGCTTCGCTGAGCGCTTCCTCCCACACGTCGAGGGCCTCGTCCAGCTCCGCGTCGGTGATCACCAGCGGGACGAGCACGCGGATGCAGTTCGAGTAGATGCCGGCCTTGAGAAGCAGGAGCCCGCGGCGCGCTGCGCCCTCGGCTACGGCCGTGGCGAGGTCGGCGTCGGGCGCCCCGTCGCGCTCGAGCGCGATCGCCAGCATCGCACCGAGCCCGCGAACGTCGGCGACGGCGTCGAAGCGCTCGCGCCACATCTCCATCCTCGCCCTGATCGTCTCGCCGATCGCCTGAGCGCGCTCGTTGAGCCCCTCCTCGGCGATGACGTCGAGGACGGCGTGCGCGGCTGCGATCGCAACCGGGTTGCCGACGTAGGTGCCGCCGACGGCGCTGTCGCCGGGCGCGTCCATGATCTCCGCCCGGCCGAGCACACCCGAGAGCGGCAGGCCGGCGGCGATCGACTTGGCGATCGCGATCAGGTCCGGCTCGACGCCGAACTGCTCGATGGCGAAGGTCGTGCCCGTGCGGCAGAAGCCCGTCTGCACCTCGTCGGCGACGAGGACGATTCCGTGCTTGTCACAGAGCTTCCTGAGGCCCTCCACGAACTCGCGCGGCGGCACGACGAAGCCGCCTTCGCCCTGGACGGGCTCGAGCACGATCGCCGCCACGTCCTCCGCGGCGACGCGCGTCTTGAACGCGTACTCGAGCGCGTCGAGGTCGGCGAAGGGCACGCGGTAGGTCTCCGGCGCGAAGGGGCCCAGGCCTGCCTTGTACGGATGAGTCTTGGAGGTAAGGCTGAGCGCGAGCAGGGTGCGGCCGTGGAAGGCGCCCTCGAACGCGATCACCGCGGAGCGCTTGGTGTAGGCCCGCGCAAACTTGATCGAGTTCTCGATCGCCTCCGCGCCAGAGTTGAAGAAGGCGGCGCGGGTCTCCCCGGCGATCGGCACCAGCTCGAGCAGCCGCTCGGCGAGGCCGACGTAGTTCTCGTAGGGGAGCACCGTGAAGTCCGTGTGCGTGAAGCGCTCGGCCTGGTCGCGCACGGCTTCGACCACACGCGGGTGCGAATGGCCGACGTTCATGCAGCCGACGCCGCCGGCGAAGTCGACGAACGTGTTCCCGTCGACGTCGGTCAGGGTGGCGCCGCGTCCCTCGGCAATGACGAGGGGGAGGTAGATGGAGAGCGGCTCGGCGACGACCCGCTCCTTCCGGGCGAGGATCTCGGCGCTGCGAGGGCCCGGGATGTCGGTCTTGAGCTCGATTGTCCGTGTCGTAGCCACGGACGGAGCTTATAGATTGGGGGTGCCCATGGTCCTCTCTGACCGCACCATCCGGCGCCTGCTCGACGAGGGCCGGATCGGCATCGACCCGTACGCCGAGGAGCTGCTCCAGCCCTCGAGCGTCGACGTACGCGTCGACCGACTCTTCCGCGTTTTTCGCAACTCCCGCTATCCGTTCATCGACGTCAAGCAGGAGATGGAGGGGCTGACCGAGCTCGTGGAGGTCGACCCCGACGAGGCGTTCATCCTCCATCCGGGCGAGTTCGTCCTCGGCTCGACGCTCGAGCGGATCACGCTGCCCGACGACCTCGTCGCCCGTCTCGAGGGCAAGAGCTCGCTGGGGCGCCTCGGGCTCCTCATCCACTCGACCGCCGGCTTCATCGACCCGGGCTGGGACGGTCACGTCACGCTCGAGCTCTCGAACGTGGCGAACCTCCCGATCACGATCTACTACGGGATGAAGATCGGCCAGCTCTCCTTCGTCCAGCTCACCGAGCCGGCCGAGAGCCCGTACGGCACGGGAAGTTTGGGCTCCAAGTACCAGGGGCAGGCAGGGCCTACGCCGTCCCGCTATTGGAAGAACTTCGTCAGCGAATGATCCTCGTCGCCGGGGGGACCGGCTTCGTCGGCACGAAGGTCGCGCACGCGCTGCGCGCGGCCGAGCTGCCCGTGCGCGTGCTCGCGCGCAAGCCGGAGAAGCAGGACCAGCTCCGCGCCTGGGGCTGCGAGGTCGCCCAGGGCGACCTGACCGACCCCGAGAGCCTCCGCCGCGCGGTCGACGGCTGCGACACGGTCGTGCATCTCGTCGCCATCCTGCTGGGAAGCCGCGACGACTTCGAGCGGATCATGGTGCAGGGGACCCGCGACCTCGTCGAAGCAGCCAAGGAGGCGGGCGCGAAGCGGCTCGTCCTCATGAGCGCGCTCGGAACCGAGGAAGGCCGGGAGATCGCGCCGTACTTCCACGCGAAGTGGGAGGAGGAGCAGGCGGTCAAGTACTCGGGCCTCGAGCACGTCATCTTCCGGCCGAGCTTCGTCTTCGGGCGGGACGGCGGCATCCTGGCGAAGGAGATCCGCACCGTTCGCTACTCGCCGGTGACCCCGATCCTCTCGCGCCATCGCATGCAGCCGATCTGGGTCGAGGACGTAGCGGCGTTCTTCACTGCAGCCGTCTCGGCCGGCGAGGCCGCCAACCGCACGTTCGACCTCGGAGGGCCCGACCGGCTCTCCTGGGCAGAGCTCCACGCGCTCATCCGCAAGACGCTCGGCAAGCGCCGCCTCGCGTTCACCATGCCCCCTGGGCTGCTGAAGGCAGGAGCGTCGGTCGGGCAGGTACTGCCGCCGCTGCACGGGGCGCGCTCGGCGGTGGAGATGCTCGACCTCGGGGACAGCGTCTGCGACCCGCAGCCGGCGATCGACGCCTACGGCGTGCAGCCGATCGGCATCGAGGAGCAGGTCCGCCGCGCAGTAGCCGCCTAGGAACGCGCGGCGGAACGTCGCTCGCTGCCGGGGTGTGATGGTCGTTCCGAGGCAAGGACGCAGGGAGCGCTCGTAGCCGGAGGCTACGGGCGCGACTGAGGACGCCGACCTCGGGGCGAGCAGCGCGGCCCGGCGGCACAGACGCGTTTCGCCGCGCGTTCCTGGGGCGACGCGTCTATCGTGCGGAGCATGGACCCGCTCTACGCGGTGGTCGCAGCGGCGGAGCTCGACAAGGCGGAGACCGAGCGCATCGCCGACGAGAGCAGCGGGGCAGACGTCCTGTCCATGCAGGCCGCACAGGCCGGTCGGAAGGGGCCCTGGGTACTCGAGCTCGCCGGCATCCACCTCCTCCTGGAGGAAGACACCGCGGTCAACGCGGTGAGCTGGAACCTCACCCCGATCGGGATCGCCCGGCTCGGGCACACGTTCGAGTGGCTCTTCGGGCAGATTCCAGGCGAGCTCACCTTCGAGGTCCTCTGGGGCGAGGACCCGATCGACAAGCTCGTCTCGCGCGACGAGCTCCTGCGCGTCGTCGCCACGGGCCACCTGGGCGGCCGGACGCGCTACCGGGTCCGCAGAGCCTAGAGAAGGAACGGGGGAGCCCGAAGGCTCCCCCGTCGGTAGATCGCCTGGAGTAGCAGGGGCGCTGGGTTGTCCCCCACGCTGGCTAGGCGATTCCCCGTAGGTCTTGGGGACACGCCCCTACCTGCGACTACCTCCACTGCCCGTACTGTCGGAAATCAAAGTCGGACCACCCCCTTTCCGTGGTTACGGCCATGATACGCATTCCGCCAGGACGACCAAAACGGAAGGAGGAGCGTGTGCAGACCGTGACTCCCTACCTGCTCTACGAGGACGCCGCGGCGGCGATCGACTGGCTCTCCCGGGCTTTCGGCTTCCAGGAGCGCCTCCGCTTCCAGGACGACACGGGCGCCGTCACCCACGCGGAGCTGACCCTCGGCGACGGTGAGATCTTCGTCGGGCACCCCGGCAGTGAGTTCCGGAGCCCGAAGACGCTGGGAGCGTTCACCGATCTCGTCCACGTCTACGTGGACGACGTCGACGCCCACCACGAGCGCGCCGCGGCCGAGGGCGCGACCATCCACCTCCCTCCCGAGGACACGGCGTACGGCGACCGCCGCTACGACACCGAGGACCTGGAGGGGCACCGGTGGTCGTTCGCCCAGTTCCTGCGCGAGGTCGAGGCGGAGGAGTGGGGCGCGACAGCTACGGGCTGAGCACGGACGTCATCTCGAGCCCGCTGTCGAGCGGGACGGTGACGCTCAGGAGCGTGGGATCGCTCTGGCGGGCGCGGGAGTAGGCGCCGAGCACTTCCTCGTGCGAGAGGACGTTGTCCGCCACGATCAGCGCACCGGGATCGACCAGGCGGCGTGCGAGCTCGAAGTACCGCTCGTACTCGTCCTTCTTCGCGTCGATGAAGACGACGTCGAAGACGTCGTCCAGGCCCGCGAGCGTCTCGAGCGCGTCGCCCTCGACCAGCTCCGCCCACTCGTCGAGCCCGGCCTCGGCGATGTTGCCGCGCCAGTCGGCGGCGACCTCGGGGTCGCGCTCCAGCGAGAGCACCCGGCCGCCCAGGAGACGCGCGGCCGCCGCGAGCCAGATGGTCGAGTGCGCGCGGCCGGCCCCGACCTCGAGCACCTCGCAGTCGGCTTGCGGGGCGACGAGCGAGAACAGGAAGCGGCCGGTCGTGGGCTTCACCGGCATGGCCGGCATGCGGGGCTCCTCGCCCGCCAGCCGCTCGAGCACCGCCCGCACGCGCTCGTCCATCACGACCGCGGATCCTCCCGCACGGCGATGCGCGCCGCCTGCGGCGCGTTCTTCCTGACCACGGCGAACCGGTCGTTGCTCGCGACGAGCACCTCCACCTCCGGGTGCAGGTGGCCGGGAAGCACGGCGAAGTGCGTCGCGTCGGCGCGCACCTCCTCGTACTCCACGAGCGTGAGACTCACCGGCGCGGTGCACTCCTGGTCGCCGCACTCGCAGACGAAGTCCGTCTCGGACGCGGCGGGCGCAGCTTCGTTCAGCTGCTTGATCCGCTCGTTGACCTCGCGGAAGAGCGCCTCGTTCCTGGCGACTCGCTCCTCCCGAGACATGGGCGGAGTCTAGGGCACGTCGACCAGGACGACGCCGTCCTCGACCCTGACTTCGAACGTGTCCACCGGCTGGTAGGCCGGCAGTGTCAGCGCCCGTCCGGTGCGGACGTCGAAGCGGGAGCCGTGGCGTGGGCAGATGGCGACGCATTCCTCAGGCTCGAAGTCGCCCTCGCACAGCGGTCCGTCGTCGTGCGAGCAGCGGTCCTCGATGGCGAAGAACGAGCCGTCGCAGTTGTAGACGCCGATCGCCAGGGTGCCGTCGTGGACGATCTTCACCTCGCCCGGCGGCAGCTCCTCGACCGGGCCGACGACGATCTCGGTCACGGCCTACGAGAGCTCGAGCTCCTCGAGCCCGGCCCATTCCTCCGGCAGCGGCGTGCCCCGGCCCTTGTGGAGCGCGAGCTTGAGGACGCCCAGGCCGAGCAGGGCGCACTTGAGGCGAACGGGCGTCAGCGGGATCCCGACTTCGTCCAGGAGCTCGTCCCGGGACATCGAGGCGACCTCCTCGGCGGAGCGGCCCTTGACCATGTCCATCAGCATCGAGGTCGCCGCCTGGCTGATCGCGCAGCCGCGCCCCTGGAACTTCACATCCGCGATCGTGTCGCCGTCGAACGCGACCGCGATCGACACCTCGTCGCCGCAGAGCGGGTTCTGCCCCTCGGCCTCCGCATCGGCGCCCGCGATCACCCCGTGCCCGCGCGGGTTCTTGTAGTGGTCGAGGATGACCTCGCGGTAGAGGCTGTCGAGCTCGATCATCAGTGCTCCTTCAAGTGATACTGCGCCGCTTCTGCGTCGCGAGCACCAAGCCAGAGTTCGCACTCGTCCGAAGCCAAGGCTGAGGAAGCCTTGGTGAGGGCGAGGGTGGGCTCTGGCGCCGCGTGATCGCGGGGCAGAAGTGCCGCGGGTATTGCTTGCAGGAGCACTAGGAGAAGAGCTTACGCGCCGCGTGCAGCCCGTCGACGAGCCTGTCGATCTCCTCGGGGAGCGTGTAGAGGTAGAAGCTCGCCCGCGTCGTCGCGTTGACGCCGAGCTTGGCCATGAGCGGCTGGTTGCAGTGGTGCCCGGCGCGGACGGCGACGCCCTCGGCGTCGACGATCTGCGCGACGTCGTGCGGGTGCACGCCTTCGAGGCTGAACGAGACGATGCCGACACGCCTGTCGGCGGGCGGGCCGTAGAGGCGCACGCCCGGAACCTCCCCGAGACGGCCGAGCGCATGGGCGAGCAGCTCGTGCTCGTGGCGCTCGATCGCGCCGAGCCCGACCTCGGTGACGTAGTCGATCGCGGCGGCCATGCCGACCGCCTCTGCGATTGCCGCCGTCCCGGCCTCGAACTTGTGGGGGATCTCGTTCCAGCTGGTCTTCTCGACCGTGACCTTGCGGATCATGTGCCCGCCGAGCTCGAACGGCGACATGGCCTCGAGCAGCTCGGCTCGTCCCCAGAGCGCGCCGATCCCGGTCGGGCCGCAGAGCTTGTGGGCCGTCAAGCCCACGAAGTCGGCGCCGAGGGCCTGCACGTCGACCGACATGTGCGGGGCCGCCTGGGCCGCGTCCACGACGACGATCGCGCCGTGCGCGTGCGCCCACTCGACGAGCCGCGGGAGCGGCACGATCGTGCCCAGCGAGTTGTTGACCGCCGCGCAGGCGAGCACCCTCGGCCGCCCGCGCGCCAGGAGCGCGTCGAGGTCGTCCAGCTGGAGCTCGCCCTCGGCGTCCACCGGGACGACCGCGAACTCGGCACCGGTCCGCCCTGCGATGTACTGCCACGGGACGAAGTTCGAGTGGTGCTCGAGCTCGGTTGCGAGCACGAGGTCACCGGGCCCGAGGTTGTCGAGTCCCCAGCCGTAGGCGACCGTGTTCAGCGCCGCGGTCACGTTTCGGGTGAAGACGATCTCGCGCGCCGAGCCCGCGTTCACGAAAGCGCGCACGGTCTCGCGCGCAGCCTCGTAGGCCTCGGTCGAGCGCTCGGCCAGGTCGTAGACGCCGCGATGGATGTTCGCGTACGACGTCTCGTAGAAGATCGTCATTGCGTCCAGCACCTGGCGCGGCTTCTGCGAGGACGCGGCCGAGTCGAGGTAGGCCAGCGGCTTGCCGTGGATCGGGTGCTCGAAAATGGGGAAGTCCGCGCGAACCCGTTGCGCGTCGAGCTTCGGCTGGGCGCTTACCGCCATCGACCTATCGTAGCGACGCCCCCGCGCCGGCCAATTCAAGTAACAGACTGTTACTTGCGCTCGAGGGCTGCCACCTGCCAGATGCGGCCGCTCGTCTCCCGCGCCAGGGTCAGGCCGCGGCGCTCCGCCGCGGCGACGAGCGCCTCCGGAGGGTGCACCCATGTGCGGTATTCCCAGCGCAGGAGCCAGGCGGCGACGTTCGCCGCTCCGAACCATGCTCGGACGGCAAGGCGGGGGCGTGGGAAGCTCATGACGAGGTAGCGTCGCGTCCGCTCCGCGGCGGCCCCGACCAGCGCGTCGTAGTCCGGGTAGCAGCAGACGACCCGGTGCAGCACGACCGCGTCGGCCTCGCCCGCCAGCTCGGGCGCCTGGACGACGTCCCCCAGACGGCGCTCGATGCGACCCTCGAGCCCGCGCTCGCGCGCCAACCCCTCGGCCTCATCTTCGTACTCCGGGGAAAGCTCGAGGTTCGTGGCCCGCTCGGCGCCGGACTCCAGGAGCTCGACCTGGATTGCGCCGACCCCGCCGCCGATCTCCAGCACGGACGCGCCTTCCACGCCTCGTTCCCGCAGGAATCCGACCATCGTCGCGGCCGTGTCGTCCAGACCCTCGCCCCGGTAGCGCTTCGCGTCCCGGCGGGCGGCGCGCTTCGAGAAGAGCCTCGTGTAGCCCCTCGGAGGGCAGCAGGTCACGTTGCGAGCAGACGGGCCTCGAGGACGCTCTGGAGCGCGTCGCGCACCGGGGCCAGCTCGATGCGGTCGAAGATCTCCTGGTAGAAGCCGCGCACGATCAGGAGCTGGGCCTCCTCGCGGGAGAGCCCCCGGGCCATGCAGTAGAAGAGCTCGTCGCGGTTCACCTGCGAGATAGTCGCGCCGTGCGTGCAGCGAACGTCGTTGGCGAGGATCTCGAGGCCCGGGATCGAGTCCGCGTGCGCATCCGGCGAGAGCAGGAGGTTGCGGTTCTCCTGGTAGGCGTTCGTCCGCTGCGCGTCCCGTTCCACCTTGATCATGCCGCGCCAGACCGAGGTCGCCCGGTCGCGGAGCACGCCCTTGAAGGCGAAGTCGGAGGTGGTGTTCGGCGCCTCGTGCTCCTGCAGCGTGTCGTAGTCGAGATGCTGGTCGCCGTCGGCGAAGTACGCGCCCGTCACGCGCGATGTGGCGCCGCTGCCGGCGAGGCGGTTCTCGATCGTGATCTTGCCCTTGCGCGAACCGAAGCCGCCGGCGACCCAGTCGAGCTCGGCGTCCGCGGCGACCCGCGCGCGATGCGTGGCGAAGTGCCAGGTGTTCCGGGAGAGGTTCTGGATGGAGACGTACTCGAGCTTCGCGCCGCGCTCGACGAAGACCTCGGCGACCGCGTTCGAGTAGGACTCGAGCTCGGGAGCGGTCGAGGCGGACTCCTCGATCAGCGTGAACCGCGAGCCCTCCTCCGCGATCACGAGCAGCCGCCAGAAGAGCGAGCCCTTCGGCGTCGAGTTGCCGACGCGGACGTAGAGCGGCTTCTGCAGCTCGACGCCGGCGGGAACGCGCACCAACAGCCCGTGCTGCCAGGCGGCCGCGTTGTGCGCGGTGAGCTTGTCCTCCGCTCCGACGAGGGTGCCCAGGCGCTCGTGGTCGGCGAGCGGCTCGAACGTGATCCCGTCGGGCGCGCTGACGATCTCGATCGCGCCCTCGGTCGCCTCGGCGATCCCGGCGGCGTCGATCTCGAGCATGCTCTCCGCGACAGAGACCGCCGCGGCGCCGTTCACCGCGTAGGAGTCCGGGTCGAAGCCGCGCAGATCGGTGAAGCGCCAGTGCTCGTCCGAGGTTGACGGGAGCGGCAGCGCCTCGTAGCGATCGAGCGCGGCCTGCCTAGTCATTCGGCGCGTACCTGCGGTGGAGCATGAGCGCGTTGCCGTCGGGATCCTTGAAGAACGCCATGTGACAGACGCCGGTGTCGAGAATCTCCCCTTCGAACTCGACGCCTTTCGCCTCGAGCTCGCTCCGCGCCTCAGCCACGTCGGGCACGCGCAAGGCGATGTGCGACGTGTGCGGCGCGGTGAACTCCCCGCCGACGTTGGTCGGATCCATGAGGTAGAGGCTGACGTTGCCGGTCAGGAACTCGGGCCAGCCGCCCTCAGCGAGGTTCGGGCTGGGCAGGCCGAGGGTCTCGGCGTAGAACCGCTTCGACACCTCCATGTCCCGTACCGGCACGGACACGAAGTCCGTCCGCTCGACGATCAACCGACGGACCCCTCCATCTGGAGCTGGATCAGGCGGTTCATCTCGACTGCGTACTCGAGCGGAAGCTCCTTCGTGATCGGCTCCACGAACCCGGAGACGATCATCGCAGCCGCCTCGGCCTCGGAGAGGCCGCGGCTCATCAGGTAGAAGAGCTGCTCCTCGCCGATCTTCGACACGGTCGCCTCGTGCCCGATGTCCACGTCGTTCTCGTCGATGCGGATGTAGGGGTACGTGTCCGTGCGCGAGTCCTCGTCGAGGATGAGCGCGTCGCAGACCACCTTCGAGCGCGCGCCGTGCGCGCCCTTGGCGACCTCGAGGAGCCCGCGATAGCTCGCCCGTCCGCCGTTCTTCGAGATCGACTTGGAGGTGATCACCGAGGACGTGTTCGGCGCCACGTGGACGGCCTTGCCGCCCGCGTCCTGGTGCTGGCCGTCGCCGGCGAAGGCGATGGAGAGCACCTCGCCGTGGGCGCCCTCGCCCATCAGCCAGATGGCCGGGTACTTCATGGTCAGCTTCGAGCCGAGGTTCCCGTCCACCCACTCCATGGTCGCGTTCTCGTAGGCGACCGCACGCTTCGTGACGAGGTTGTAGACGTTGTTCGACCAGTTCTGGATCGTCGTGTAGCGGCAGCGGCCGCCCGGCTTGACGATGATCTCGACGACCGCCGAGTGGAGCGAATCGCTCGAGTAGATCGGCGCGGTGCAGCCCTCGACGTAGTGCACGTAGGCGCCCTCGTCGACGATGATCAGCGTGCGCTCGAACTGACCCATGTTCTCCGCGTTGATGCGGAAGTAGGCCTGGAGCGGCATGTCGATCGAGACGCCCGGGGGCACGTAGATGAAGGAGCCGCCCGACCAGACGGCAGAGTTGAGCGCCGCAAACTTGTTGTCGTTCTGCGGGATGATCGTGCCGAAGTACTGCTTGACGAGCTCCTCGTGCTCGCGCAGGCCCGAGTCCATGTCGAGGAAGAGCACGCCCTTCGCCTCGAGGTCGGCCTGGAGCTTGTGGTAGACGACCTCCGACTCGTACTGGGCTCCGACGCCGGCCAGGTACTTCTTCTCGGCCTCCGGAATCCCGAGCCGGTCCCACGTGTTCTTGATGTCGGCCGGCAGGTCTTCCCAACTCGTTGCCTGCTTCTCGGTCGGGCGAATGTAGTAGTACATGTTCTCGAAGTCGATCTCGTTCAGGTTGCCGCCCCACTGCGGAAGGGGCCGAGCGCGGAAGTACTCGAGAGACTTCAGGCGGAACTTGCGCATCCATTCGGGCTCGTTCTTGTGCTCCGAGATCATCGCGACGACCTCGGGGTTGAGCCCGCGGCCGGACTTGAAGAAGTACTCCTCCGGATCGTGGAAGCCGTACTTGTAGTCGTTGCCGATCTCCGCGACGACCTGGGTTTCGGACGTTGCCACTACGCCTCACCTCCAACCGGCTCGGGCGTAAAGGCCTCGTAGCCTTCGGCCTCGAGCTGCTCGGCGAGCTCCGGCCCGCCTTCCCGGACGATACGCCCGTCGACGAAGACGTGCACGAAGTCGGGCTTTATGTAGCTGAGAATCCGCTGGTAGTGCGTGATGACGACCGCGCCCATCTCGGGGCCGACGAGGTCGCGCACCCCGCCCGCGACGATGCGCAGCGCGTCGATGTCGAGGCCGGAGTCGGTCTCGTCGAGCACCGCGATCCGCGGGGAGAGCATCGCCATCTGCAGGATCTCGACGCGCTTCTTCTCGCCGCCGGAGAAGCCGTCGTTCAGGTAGCGCCCGGCCATCTCCTTCGGCACCTTGAGCTGCTCCATCGAAGCGGTGAGCTGCTTGCGGAACTCGGGGATCTTCACCGGGTCGTCCTCGCCGCCGTTCGCGGCCTTCCGCATCGCGTTGACCGCGGAGCGCAGGAAGCTCGCGACCGTCACGCCCGGCACGGCGTGCGGGTACTGGAACGCGAGGAAGAGGCCGCGCTGCGCGCGCTCGTCCGCCCCCAGCTCCAGGATCGACTCGCCGTCGAGGAGGATGTCGCCCTCGGTGATCTCGTAGGCAGGGTGGCCCATGAGCGCGTAGGCGAGCGTCGACTTGCCCGACCCATTCGGGCCCATGATCGCGTGGATCTCGTTCGAGTCGACGGCGAGATCGAGGCCGCGGACGATGTCAGTCCCGTCCTCGGTGGCGACGTGCAGATTCTTGATCTCGAGAAGAGCCATGGTTCCTTCGGTAGGGAGTGTCCGGGAATCGGCCCTCTCCACGGCCGTTCCGGACACGAACAGTGTAGCGGTGGGTGCCGACCCCGGGTACGCCGGTGGTATCCTGCTGTCCATGCCCTTCGGAATCGGCATCTGGGAGCTCGTGATCCTGATGGTCGTCCTGCTTCTCGTCTTCGGGGCGAAGCGGCTCCCCGAGATGGGACGCTCGATGGGCCACGGGATGCGTGAGTTCAAGGACGCGGTCACGGGCAGGGACGAGCCTGAGAAGACCGAGCTGACGCCGCCGCCGGCACCCGAGAGCGACGCTCACCCGGCGCACCCGCCGACCGAGCCAGAGCGCGTCGAGACCGAGCGCGTCTCCAACTAAGGCGTCATGGCCCGTATACCGCGTCGCCTCGAGCACGGCGATCGCGTCACGCTCGTCGAGCATCTTGACGAGCTACGCTCCCGCCTGATCATCGCCCTCGCGGCGATCGGCGTCGGCTTCATCGTCGCGTTCATCTTCCAGGACGAGATCCTGACGTGGCTCGAGGCGCCGCTGCCCGACGGCCACACGCTGACCACATTCGGCGTCACGGAGCCGTTCTTCACCTCGATCAAGGTGAGCTTCTACGCCGGCTTCGCGCTCGCGCTCCCGGTCGTCCTCTGGCAGGTCTGGAGCTTCCTCGCGCCGGCGTTCCAGGAGCACTCGCAGCGGATCGTGGCCGTCTTCGTCGGGATCGCCACCGGGCTCTTCGCGGCCGGGCTCGCCTTCGCCTACTGGATCGTCCTCCCGCGCGCGCTCACCTTCCTCACGAACTACAACGACGAGTTCTTCGACATCGAGATCCGGGCGAACTACTACTTCTCGTTCGTCACCCTCGGCCTGATCGGCTTCGCGCTCGTCTTTCAGCTGCCGATCTTCGTGCTCGCGCTCGTCCGCCTGGGCGTGCTCACCTCGCAGAACCTCCGCAACAACCGCCGGATCGGCTACGTCAGCGTCCTCGTCGTCGCGATCATCCTGCCGACGGTCGACCCGGTCTCGCTCGCCTTCGAGGTCGTACCGCTGCTGCTCCTCTTCGAGGCCTCCATCTGGGCCTCCGTCCTGCTCGAGAAACGCTGGGCCGCGCAGATCGAGGCCCGCCGCGAGGCGTACGCGGCCGGCTCCGACACCTAGCCGTGCCGCAGGTCGTCTACGCGGCCGACTGGGTCGTCCCGGTCGAGGGAGAGCCCGTGCGTGACGGCGGCGTGGCGGTCGAGGACGGCCGCATCGTCGCGGTCGGGCCCGCCTCGGAGCTCGAGGGCGAGCTTCGCTCCTTCCCGGACGCCGTCGTCGTCCCGGCCTTCGTCAACGCGCACACCCACCTCGAGTACGCGGTCTACGCCGGCTTCGGCGACGGCTTCGCGTTCCCGCCGTGGATCGACCTCCACGTCACGCGCAAACGGCGGCTGCTCGAGGGCGATGCGGTCGCGATCGCGCGGCTCGGAGCGGCGGAGTGCCTCCGCTCGGGGATCGCGACGATCGGCGACGCGAGCTTCACGGGGGCGGCGGCGGCGGCGTGCGCGGACGTCGGGCTCTCCGGCATCGTCTACCTGGAGGTCTTCGGCGCCGACCCCGACGCGGCGCTCGCGCACTTCGCCGAGCTGCGCGACTCGGTCGCGGGCTCGCTCTCGGAGCGCCTGACCCTCGGGGTCTCACCGCACGCGCCGTACACGACGTCGGCCGCCGTCTACGAGGCGTGCGCGAGCCTGGACCTGCCCGTCATGACCCATCTCGCCGAGAGCGAAGCCGAGCAGGAGTGGGTGCTCCACGGCACCGGGACGATGACCGCGGCGGCGGAGCTCCTCGTCGAGCCGGCCGGCGAGACCGGCATCCGGATGCTCGCCGAGCGCGACCTCCTCGGGCCCGGTCTCGTCGCCGCCCACTGCGTGCACGCGAGCGCCGAGGAGATCGGGCTTCTGGCACAGCGCGACGCGGCCATCGCGCACTGCCCCCGCTCGAATGCGATCCTCGGCTGCGGCGCCGCCCCGCTCGCAACGTTCCTGGCCGCAGGCGGTCGCGTCGGCCTCGGCACCGACAGCCCCGCGTCCACGCCCTCGTTCGACATGTTCGAGGAGATGCGAACGGCCGTCTACACCGCACGCGCGCGCGAGCTGCGACCCGACGCCCTCTCGGCGAACGCAGCGCTGGAACTCGCTACTCTTGGCGCAGCGAACGCGCTCGGGCTCGGCGACGAGACGGGCTCGCTCGCCGCCGGAAAGCGCGCCGACCTCGCGGTCGTCTCGCTCGCCGGCTCACCGTTCCTCCCCTGGGAGGAGCCAACGACCGCCGTGGTCTTCGGCGGCTCGCCAGACAGGGTGCTCCTGACCCTCGTCGCCGGCGAGACTCGGTACGAGGAAGGAGGATTCGCATGGCACGAAGTTCGACGCAGCGCAAGCGCAGCTCGCGCCCGCCTGCTCAGCAACGTGCCTCCCAGGCCGAAGACCTGATGTTCTTCCCGAAGCTGCGGCGTCGGGCGAAGTGGGTCTTCCTCTTCCTCGCCATCGCTTTCGGGGCGAGCTTCGTCTTCTTCGGGGTGGGCGCCGGCGGGTCCGGCATCGGCGACTACATCTCCGACCTCCTGAACCGGCCGGTCGCAAGCGGGACGCCGTCGCTGGACGACGCCCAAGAGGCCGTGGCCGAGCGGCCGAACGATCCCGAGGCGCAGCTCGAGCTCGCCCGGGCGGCCCAGACGGCGGGCGAGCTCGACCTTGCCGTCGCGGCCTTCGAGGAGTACCGCACGATGAAGCCGAACGACACCGAGGCGCTCCGCACGCTGGCGGCGCTCTACGGGACCCAGATCGCGGAGGCACAGCGGCGCGCGACGATCGCCTCGAACGAGGCGGCGGAGGCTTCGCTTCCGAACACGTTCGCCCCCGAGGACAGCCCGTTCCTCCAGGACCTGACGACGAACCCGCTCACGGGCGCGCTCAGCGCCAAGGCCGAAGCGCAGGCCAACGCCGCCAACGCGGAGGTGCAGGCCCTCGCGGTGGCGCAGCTCGGCATCTTCTCGAAGCTGGCGAAGGCCGATGCGGACGACCCGCTGCTCTTCCTCCAGTGGGCCAACGCCGCCGAGACGGCGCAGGACTACGAGACCGCCATCACGGCGTACGAGGGCTACCTCGAGCTCCAGCCGAACTCCGTCAACGCCGAGCAGATCCAGGAGCGGATCGACTCCCTGAAGGTGGTCACGGGCGAAGCGGCTCCGGAAGACACCGGAGGCGCGGCCGGCGCCGGATCGGACGACAGCTCCGACGGCGAGTAGAGCCGTTAGGGTACGCCCCGGTCACCGCGGACGAAGGGGCTCATGAACTTCGACATCAACGCCGAGCGGGTCGAGGGGGACGTTTGGATCATCGCCCTGAGCGGCGAGGTCGACCTGTACACGGCGCCCGAGTTCAAGGAGCGGCTCCTCGAGGTCATCGCCGAGGGAGCGACCCATGTCGTCGTCGACCTGACCGACACGACCTTCATCGACTCGACGACGCTGGGCGTCCTCGTGGGCGGGATCAAGCGCCTGCGGCCGGAGGGCGGCCAGCTCTCGATCGCCTGCAGCGACCGCAACATCACGAAGATCTTCGAGATCACCGGGCTCAACCGGGTGTTTCCCATCCACGCGACCCGGGCCGAGGCGCTCGCAAGCGCCGGCGTCACCGAGGCGCAGCGGAACTGAGCCGGTGACGGTGCGGCTCGTCGCCATCGTGGTCGCCGCCGGCGCCCTGCTCGCTGCGGGGTGCGGCGGCGACGAAGAGGTCACGGGCCAGGACGGCGCCAACCGCTCGAACGGCAAGACGCTGTTCGTCTCCGGCGCGGAGGGCAACCCCAGCTGCGGGTCGTGCCACACGCTCCTGGACGCGGGCACCGCGGGCACGGCCGGCCCGAACCTCGACCAGGCGCTTGGCTACGGCTGCGCGCAGGGGTTCGAGGAGAGCACGGCCTACTCGGTCGTCCTGGGCCAGATCGATCTCGCCCAGGGAGCGATGCCGGCCGACCTCGTCACCGGGCAGGACGCCGTGGACGTGGCCGCCTACGTCGCGAGCGTCGCCGGCAAGGACATCCCCGGCTGCGACCCGAGCGGCGACCAGGGCGACGCGGCCACCACCGGGACCTCCCCGCGCTAGGACGCTAGCGCGCGCCCGTGGGCGCGGCGCCCTGCGCCTCGCGCTCGAGGTCGACGACCACGTGGGTGATCGGGACGGCGAAGTGCTCGCCCGCCCGCTCGATCACGCCCTTCTCGAGCCAGTTGGAACGGCCGGGCGGATGCGTCGAGATGACGATCTCGTCGGCCCCGAACGTCCGCAGCGCGTCGTCCATCGCCTGCACCGGATCGGCGTCGCCGACCTCTCCGCGGGCCTCGACGCCGGCCGAGGCCAGGGCCGCGAGGGACGTGCCGAGGCGGCGCTCGGCCTCCGCCCTGGCGCCGTCCTCGTCCGAGGCCCAGTGGCGGAGCGGCGAGTTCAGAGCCGGGCAGACGACGAGGACGTCGGCGTCCGCTCCGGCCCGCCGGACGACCTCGCCGCGGAGCGCGCGGCCGGCCACGGTCTCGTTCGCGACGACGAGGATGCGGCGGCGTCCCTCTCCGGCGCGGGACTGGACCGGCTCGGCGGGCGCCTTCGGCTCCCCCTTGACGTAGAAGGCGACCGCGAGCGCGAGGACGACGAAGACCGCGAGCGCCACCCACCCGCCGAAGAAGATCCCGGCCACGGCCACAGCCGCGAAGAGCGCGACGCACACCAGGACGAAGCTGAATGCCTCAGCCTCGGACCGGAATGGGTTGCGCATCAGCGCCTCCTAGATCACGTAGACGGTCGTGTAGACCACGATCCACATTACGTCCACGAAGTGCCAGTAGATCCCCGGCAGCTCGACGCCGAGGTGGGCCTCCGCCTTTGGGCCGTAGTGGCCTCGCACGGAGCGGATGAGCGCATAGAGGAGCAGGTTCAGGCCGACGAACACGTGCGCGCCGTGCAGACCGGTGAGCCCGAAGAAGGTCGAGGCGAAGGCGTTGTCGGACGGCCCGAAGCCGAGTCGCGTGTACTCGCGCGCCTGGATGAGCAGGAACGTGAGCCCGAGCAGGAACGTCAGCGTCAAGCCCGCGATCAGGCCCGAGCGGTTGTTGCGCTTGATCGACTGGAGAGCCCAGTGCATGGAGAAGCTGGAGGTGACGAGGATGATCGTGTTCACGAGCGCGAGGTAGACCGGGAGCTCATAGCCCTCCGGCGGCCAGCCGCCCTCCCCGCCGACGACGACGCGGTCGAAGAAGTAGATGCTGAAGAACGAGCCGAAGAGCATCGTCTCCGAGGCGATGAAGAGGTACATCCCGAGCAGGCGCGCATCGACGCGCGAGCTCTTGTTGGCCTCGGGCGGGTGGTCGTGCGCGTCGTGCGCGTGGGCAACGCTTGCCATCACTCAGCCTCGTCCGGGTCGACGACGACATGGCGCACGGGGAGCCCGGCGCCGTCCTCGATACGGCCGACGACGTTCCGGCGCAGCCACCCCGACGTCGCCGCCGGGAAGGTCGAGACGATGATCTCGTCGACCTGCTCGTCGTGGACGGCGTTGAGCGCCGCGGTCACCGGGTCCGGGTCGCCGATATGCCCCGTCGCCTCGATCCCCTCGCGCTTCAGCTCGGCAAGGGCCAGGTCGAGCCGGTCCTGCACGCCGGCCTGGTCGGCCGGCGCGACGAGCGTGACGTCGGTGGGCGTAGCCCCCGCCCGCTCACGGATGGCGGCGAGGAGCGGCCCGCCGACGATCGTCTGGTTGGCGATCACGAGCACGTGAGCCCGCTCGCGCGGCGACTCCAGGTCCACTTCGACGTGCGTGACGGGGATGTCCTTGGCCACCTTGCGCGCCCGGTCGACCAGGCCGCCGCGGAGCCAGCTCGAGCGCACGGACCCGGGGTGCGTGGAGATGATCACCTCGTCGACGGGCGCGTACTGGTGCAGCCCGTCGCGGAGCGCCTGCAGCGGGTCGGGGTCGACGATCGCGCCACGGGCGGCGATGCCGGCCTCGTGCAGCAGGTCGAGCGTCCGGCGCAGCCGGCGCTCGGCGCTCGAGCGGCGGCTGTCCTCGTAGACGACGAAGCCCGCGCGCGGGTCGTTCTGCGGCGAGACGACCGTGACCCGGATCGGTCCTGCGGCCGCGCGCTCCTCGATGGCCTCCAGGAGCGTCCTGCCGACCACGGTCTCGTTGGCGAGGACGAGGACGTGCCGCGGCCGAGGGGCCTCGGCTGGCGCGTCCTGCTCGTACGGGTTCGGGTCGCTGCTAGTGATGGATGACCTCCATCGGCTCCGGGGCCCTGCCCGTCTGGGTCGGCTGTCCGTTCAGGACTGCGTGCCGCGCCCCGCGCGTGCCGTACTCGTACGGGCTGCCCACGACCTGCGGGATCTCGTCGAAGTTGAAGATCGGCGGCGGCGACGACACCTGCCATTCGAGCGTGAGCGCGCGCCACGGGTTCCCGGGCGCGATCGGGCCGCGCCGCCAGCTCACGATCATGTTGTAGAGGAAGACGACCGTCGAGGCGCCGAGCGCGAAGGACGCGATCGAGATGACGAAGTTCCAGTTGCCGAACTCGGGCGCGTAGTCGGCCACGCGTCGCGGCATCCCCTGGAGCCCAACCCAGTGCATCGGGAAGAAGGTGACGTTGAAGCCGACGAAGGTCAGCCAGAAGTGAACGCGGCCGAGCGTCTCGTTGTACATCCGCCCGGTCATCTTCGGGAACCAGTAGTAGATGCCGGCAAAGATCGTGAACAGCGACCCGCCGAAGAGCACGTAGTGGATGTGCGCGACCACGAAGTAGGTGTCGCTCGCGTGGATGTCGATCGGCACGGAGCCGAGGTAGATCCCCGAGAGCCCCCCGATCACGAACATCGACACGAAGCCCAGCGCGAACAGCATGGGTGTCTTGAAATGCAGACGCCCCTCCCACAGCGTCGCCAGCCAGCTGAACACCTTGATCCCTGTCGGCACGGCAATGACAAGGGTGGTGACCATCATCGGGATGCGGATCCACGGCTGCATCCCGGAGACGAACATGTGGTGCGCCCAGACCGAGAAGCCCAGGATCAGGATCGCCATCAGCGAGAGCGCCATCAGGCGGTAGCCGAAGATCGGCTTCCGCGCGAAGACGGAGATCACCTCCGAGGCGATGCCGAACCCGGGCAGCATCATGATGTAGACGGCCGGGTGCGAGTAGAACCAGAAGATGTGCTGGTAGGCGATCACGTCGCCGCCGCCCGCCGGGTTGAAGAAGTTCGTATGCAGGACCCGGTCGAACATGATGAAGAACTGCGACCCGGCCACGAACGGCGTCGCCAGCACGACGAGCGTCGAGGTGGCGAAGTTCGCCCAGACGAGGAGCGGCATGCGCCAGAAGGTCATCCCCGGCGCACGCATCGTGATGATGGTGACCAGGAAGTTGAGCGCGGTCATGATCGACGATGCGCCCGCCCACTGGACGCCCATCTGGAACATGAGGTTGCCGTCGGCCTGGTTCACCGCGAGCGGCACGTAGTTCGTCCACCCGGCCGCGAACGCGCCTCCGTCGGGCACGAGGTAGCTCGAGATCATGATCAGCCCGGCGATCGGCAGCAGCCAGAACGAAAGCGCGTTCAGGCGCGGGAACGCCATGTCCGGCGCGCCGATCATGAGCGGGATGACGTAGTTCCCGAGGCCGGCGAACGCCGGGATGATGAACAGGAAGATCATCAGCGAGGCGTGCACCGAGAAGAGCCCGTTGAACGTGTTCGTGTCCACGTACTGCATCCCGGGCTGGGCCAGCTCCGCGCGCATGAACATCGCCATCAGCCCGGCTGCGACGAAGAAGAAGATCGTCGTGACCAGGTACTGGACGCCGATCACCTTGTGGTCGGTGTTGACGCGGAAGTAGTCCTTCCACGAGTGCGCGCCGTGGCCGGAGTGGTCCTCGGGCCGCGTCGGCCGGCCGGAGATCCAGTAGAGCCAGTAGTCGAAGCCGCCGATGCCGGCCAGGAACGAGAGCGGGACGATGACCGTCCACGAGACGATCAGGACCTGGAGCTCCCAGAGCGGCTCGAACCCCATGGCCGAGCGGGCGCCGATGACGAGCAGCGTCGCCAGCACCCAGCCGAGGGGCACGAACCAGAGCACCCGCAGCCAACCGGGGCCGGTCAGCCGCCTGAGCCCCTTGCGCGGCGGCGTGCCGTGCGGCGCTGCGTGCTCGGCTTCGTGGGCCTCGTGGACGTCGACGACCACTACCGCGACCCTCCTGTCGCTTCGAGCAGGTACTCGACGAGCCCCTCGAGCTGCGGCTCGGTGAACAGCTCCCCGAAGTTGGCCGGCATGGCGTCCTCGTAGCCTTCAGCGATCTCGGCGCTCGGGTTCACGATCGACTCCATGATGAAGTCCGCGTCAGCTCCCTGCAGCGCTTCGTCGAGGTTCGGCCCGACTTCGCCGAGCGTCTCCGCGTCGGCGAGGACGTGACAGCTCCCGCACTGCTGGGTGAAGAGCTCCCTGCCCTGGACCGAGCCGCCCTCGCGCGCCAGGCGCTGCTGCTCCTCGACCCAGGCCTCGAAATCGGTCGGGGAGAGCACCCGCGCCTGCGAGCGCATGAGCGCGTGCCCGAGCCCGCAGAGCTCGGTGCAGACGACCGGGAAGGTGCCGAGCTGAGTCGGCTTGACCGTCGTCCGGGTCGTGATGCCCTGCACCGCGTCCTGCTTCATCCGCCACTGGGGCACCCAGAAGGAGTGGAGGACGTCCTTCGAGGTGATCTCGAACGCGACGGTCTGGTCGATGGGGAGCACGAGCTCGCCCGTCGTCAGCGGCTTGCCGCCCTCGACCTCGATGTCGGGATAGGTGAACGTCCAGGCGAACTGCTCGGAATGCACCTCGACCGTGCGATGGTCCGAAGGCAGCTCCTCCGACTGGGCGAGCGCAACTCCCGAGTAGACGGCGATGCCGACGACGAGGATCGTCGGAATGAGCGTCCACACGATCTCGAGGCCCGTGTGCCCGTGGATCGGGCTGCCGTCGTCCATGTCTCCGGGCGGCGCGCGGAACTTGTAGACGGCGTAGGCCGAGACGCCCGCGACGGCGGCGAAGACGACCACGCAGATGATCGTCACGACCCAGTAGACGTTGTCGATGATGTCGGCCTGCTCCGAGGCCGAGTCCGGGAGCCAGGGAATGAAGAGGGCGACGAGCGCCAGGGCTGCGCCGACGGCCGCCCCGACCAGCGTCATTTGGATGATCGAGCGTTTCCGCACAGGGAAAAGCGGGGATCACGGCCCCGTGCGAAACCCTAACGCAACCGTCTGCGGCCAGAGGCCCGACCGGTCGCCGTTCCAGCGAAGGAGGAACCTGTCTTGGGTATCGGTGCCAGCCTGTTCCTGATCGTCGTCGGCGCGATCCTGGCGTTCGCCGTCACCGCACAGGTGAGCGGACTCGAGATCGCCACCGTCGGCTGGATCCTCATGATCGCAGGGGCCGTCGGCCTCCTGCTCTCGCTCCTCTTCTGGTCGACGTGGGGCGGGGTCGGTACCTGGCGGCGCGAGACCATCGTCCGGCAGGACCCGTACAACCGGCCGCCGCCGCCCTACTAGGGCCTACGCGGGAGGGCGGCCTCCGGCCGCCCTCCCCGCAGGCGGATTAGGGTCCCTCCGTGGACCTGGGCTTCGCCGAGGCGCTCCTCATCCTCGGACTGCTGCTCGCCGTCGCGGCAGCGCTGTCCGGCTGGCTGCACGGGACCGTTCTCTCGATCTCGGTGCTCTCGCTGGGCGCCGGCATCGTCCTGGCCCTCCTCGACGTGGTCGAGGTCAGCCCCGGCTCGACGGTTCTCCTCTACCTCGTCGAGCTCGCGCTCATCCTCACCCTCTTCTCCGACGGGATGCTCGTCGAGTCCGAGCTCCTGCGCGCCCACTGGAGCCCGCTCGCGCGCGCCCTGGTCCTCGCCATGCCCCTGACGCTGGCCATGCTCGCGCTGGCCGGCAAGGCGCTGTTCCCGGAGCTCACCTGGGCCGAGGCGTTCCTCCTCGGAGCCGTGCTCTCGCCGACCGACCCGGTCGTGACCTCCTCGGTCGTGGCGTCGGAGCGGGTTCCGCGCGTCGTCCGCCACACGCTCAACCTCGAGTCCGGCCTGAACGACGGGCTCGCACTCCCGTTCGTGCTCTTCTTCCTCGTCCTGGCCACGCCGGGCGGGAACGCGGCGGGCGAGGCGGCCGAGCTCGCGGGCGAGGCTCTGGTCGGAGCAGTGATCGGCATCGTTCTGGCGGTCGTCGCCGCCCGCCTGCTCCCGCACCTGCCGGGCGGTCGGATGGACTCGAAGTACGAGGGCCTCTACGCGCTCGGCCTCGGCCTCGCTGCGTTCGGGCTCGCGGACGTCACCTACGGCAACGGCCTCATCGCCGCGTTCGTCGCGGGCATCGCGCTCGTGGCGACGCGCGCCGAGGTCCCGCGAGAGTTCCTGGAGTTCAACGAGACCGCCAGCGCGATCTTCCAGGTCGCTGCGTTCTTCGCCTTCGGCGCGCTCGTCGTGACCACCGGCTGGGACGGCTCCGTCTGGCCGATCCTCGCCTTCATCGCCTTCGCCCTGCTCGTCGCGAGGCCGGGCGCCGTATTTCTCTCGTTCGTCGGGGTCGACCTGCCGCGGCCGCACAAGGTCTTCATCGCCTGGTTCGGCCCGAAGGGCGTCGCCTCGATGCTGTTCGCTCTCTTCGTCCTCAGCTCGACAGCGCCCGACCGCACGCTCATCTTCGACGTCGCCGCCTTCGTGATCCTCGCGTCCATCCTCGCACACGGCCTCACCGACACCGTGGGCGCCCGCTGGATCGAACACCGGCTAAGCGAGCGGTAGTGAGCGGACGCCGCTGAGACCTCTTAGCTGTCGTGCAGGACGCGGCCTTCCATGCCGCCGGCGACCGCGACCACCTGGCCGGTCACATGGCCGGACAGCTCGTCCGAGGCGAGGACGACGATCTGACGCGCCACGTCCTCCGGCTCCGCGACCTTGCGGAGCGGCATCGTGCGCGTGACCCGATCGACCAGGCCCGGATCGTCGAGCGTGGAGCGCGTCATCGGCGACACGGTCCAGCCCGGGCAGACGGCGTTCACGCGGCCAAGCGGGGCTATACGGACGATCTCGTTCTTGAGGCTCAGGAGGAGCCCACGGACGACCGCCGACTTCGCCGACGCGTAGTCGGCGTGCCCGGCCTCGCCGAAGAGGCCCGCCGTCGAGCCGACCAGGACGAGGTTGCCGTGGCCGCTGCGCTCGACTTCCCGGAGAAAGCCGCGGGCCGTCAGGAAGGTGGCCGTGAGGTTCGCCGCCAGCGTCTCCTGCCAGCGGTCGAGCGAGAGGCGCCAGAGCGGCACGTCCTCCTCGGGCCAGACGCCGGCCACGGCGACACAGGCGTCGAGCCCGCCGAGCGCAGCGCGAGCCTCGGCGAAGAGCCGGTCGGCGTCGTCCTCCCGCGTCAGGTCGGCCTGGACGAGGACGGCGCCCTCGCCGCACTCCGCGGCCACGGCCTCGGCCCGCTCGCGGCCCCGGTGGTAGTGCACCGCGACGCGCGCGCCCTCACGGGCGAACGCACGGGCACAGGCCGCCCCGATGCCGCCCGAGGCGCCCGTGACGAGCACGCGCTTGCCGGAGAGCCCAGTGTCCACCCCGGACACATGCTGACATGCGGCCGCGAGAATCTCGACCCCCGGGGGAACGGGAAGCAGACCGCGCGGCGGCTCGGCCCACGGGAATCGGGCGGACTACCGCGGGCAGAGCCGTCGCGCGGCCGGCGCCGCGCTAACGCCTACGCCACTCGGGCAGCCGCCGCCGCTCGTCGAAGCGGGAGTCCGCACCGTAGAGCAGAGCCAGCGGCCCGACCAGCAAGAGAAAGATGATGAGAGCGATTGCCATACCCTCAGCATCGGCTCGCAAGTCGATAAGCACAAGTCGAGTTATCATTCGAATCGATCATGCGAACTGATGGTTGGCTCGGGGTCGAGATCCGGCATCTGGCTGCCCTCGAGGCGGTCGCCGATGAAGGGTCGTTCGGGCGCGCCGCCGCGCGGCTCGGCTACACGCAGTCCGCGGTCAGCCAGCAGATACAGGCGCTCGAGCGCATCGTCGGCACGCAGCTCGTCGAGCGACCCGGCGGCCCCCGCCGCGTCTCGCTCACGGAGGCCGGGGAGCTTCTGCTCCGCCACGCAGCCGGGATCGTCGCGCGCCTCCAGGCGGCGCAGGCCGACATGGCCGCGTTCGCCGAGGGCTCGGCCGGCACGCTGCGCGTGGGTACGTACCAGAGCGTGGGCGCACGGGTGCTCCCGCGCCTCCTGCGCGAGTTCACGTCCGCGTGGCCCGACGTCGCGGTCCAGCTCACCGAGTCCGCCGACGACGGGGGTCTCCTCGAGCTCGTGGAACGCGGCGAGCTCGACTTCACGTTCGTGATGCTCCCGGTCGGCGAGGGGCCGTTCGAGACCGTCGTGCTGATGCGCGACCCGTACGTCGTCGTCCTCCCGAGCGACTCGCCCCTGGCGACCAGGCCCAAGCCGCCCTCACTGCGGGAGATCGCGGCGATGCCGCTGATCGGGAACCGCCAGTGCCGGAGCATCCACCAGATCGAGAACCGCTTCCGCGACGCGGGGCTCGAGCCGCATGTCGTCTTCCGCTCCGACGACAACGGCACCATCCAGGAGCTCGTCGCCGCCGGCGTCGGGGTGGCGCTCGTCCCGCTTCTCACGGTCGACCCGGGGCACGAGGGCACGGCGGTCATCGACCTCGCCGGCGTCCCGGCCCGCCGGATCGGCATCGCCTGGCACCGCGACCGCTACCGCTCACCCGCCGCGCGCGCGTTCGTCGAGCTGGCCCAGGAGGTCGGCGCCCGGGTCGAAGAGGACCAGTCCGGCGCCTCCGCCGCGGCCTAGGGCTCCTGCAGCGACTCGGCGATCTCGAGCGCCCGCTCGCGGTCGAGCCGGCCCTCGATGCGGACGAGGACATCGCCGCGGTCGAGGAGGAGCGTGTTGCCGGCAAGCCTGCCTCTGTCCTCGTACAACTCGTCTTCGCTCTCGCCCACGACGGTCACGACATGGGGGCCGCCCTCGAGCCAGAGCCCGCCGTACGGGCCGACCTGGACGCGCTCGATGCCCGTGCCCGCGTCGGCCAGCTTGCGCAGGAAGGCCTCATCCGCTTCGCCGGCGAACTGGGTGACGAGGATTCCGACGCCCGTGAAGGGCGACTCGGGAACACCTGTGCTCGGGCTGTAGACCAGGGTCACGCGACGGCCGTAGGGCTCCGTGGCGACGTAGGCGGCATCGGGTGCGCCGAGCACGGACGGAACGAGGACACCGTCGATCTCCTCCGGCGCCGTCCGGCGACCCAGGTCGAGGATCTCCGCCGTCCGCGACGGGACGGGAGGGAGCGTCTCGACCCTCTCGACCGTGGCCCCGCGTAGGCGGAAGAACTCGAGGATCGCCGTGCGCGCCTGGGGTACCGCCATTGCCGCGGCGACGGCGAGCACGAGGACGGCGAAGGCAAGCACGAGCGCCCGCCGCCTGCGCCTCGGCGGCGGCGCGGCGAGGCGGTCGAGGACCCGCGCCGAGACCTCCGGCGTCGCCGGGTACGCGAGCTCGTCGCCGAGCCGGACGAGGGCGCGCTCGAGCTCGGTCATACCGCCTCCCCCTCCAGCTGCTCGCGCAGGCGCTCGAGCGCCCGCGACGTCCGCGACTTGACGGTGCCCCGGCGCCAGCCGAGCGTCGCGGCCGTCTCCTCCTCGGAGAGCCCGAGGAAGTAGCGGCAGGCGATCGCCAGTCGGTCGCTGTCGCGCAGTTGCTCGACCGCCGCCAGCAGCTCCTCGCGGCGCTCCGCGTCGATAATGGCCGCCTCGGGGGACGGGACCGCGCCCCCCGAGAGCGGGTCTTCGGCCACGCGCAGCGCGAGTCGCTCGCGCCGGCCGGCCGACCTTCGCCGGTTCCGCGCCTCGTTGGCCACGATCGCCAGCAGCCACGGCCGGAAAGGAGCGCCCTGCCGGAACCGGCCCAGCGCCTTGTAGGCCTTGACGAAGCCTTCCTGCACGGCGTCCTCGGCGTCGGCGGCCGAGCCCGTGAGCAGATAGGCGGTGCGGAACGCGAGCGTCTGATGCTCCTCCACGAGTGCGCCGAAGGCGCGGGTGTCGCCCCGCTGCGCGCGGGCGACGAGTTCGTCGTCTGCCAGTGGCCGGTCCTCCACTGCACAGGTTCTACACCGGTGGCGGCCGGCCGGTTCCGGAGGCGCTACCGCGCCCTGACGACCTGGTAGATCGATCCGTCCTGCGAGAGAGCGAAGAGCTCGCCGTCCGAGCCCTCCGCGAACGAAGTCAGCCCGTCGACGCGGAACGGATGGCCGCGCCGCGACACCTCGCCGTCCCAGTAATCGAGACTCCAGATCCGGCCGCTGCAGTAGTCGCCGTAGAAGTAGCGGCCCCAGGCCTCACGGCGGAGCTTCGTCCCGCGGTACACGTAGCCGCCCGTGACCGAGCAGCCGAGGTCGTGCTCGTACTCGGTGAGCGGCTCGACCAGTGTCCCCCCGGGGGTGAGCGGCTTGTCCTCGAAGGCCTCCGAGCCCTCGAAGACGTTCCAGCCGAAGTTGTGCAGCTCGCCGAGGTCGGGGGCGGCGACGAAGTCGATCTCCTCCATGGAGTCCTGGCCGACGTCCCCGATCCACAGGTCGCCGGTGACGCGGTCGAACGAGAACCGCCAGGGGTTACGCAGGCCGAAGCCGGCCATCTCCCATTCGGTGCTCGGCTCGTCGACGTCGAGCCTCAGGAGCTTCCCGAGCCGGTCGGAGAGGTCCTGGGCGCGGTTGTCGGGGTCGCCGGCGGAGCCGCCGTCGCCCATGCCCACGTACAGGAGCCCGTCGGGGCCGAAGGCGAGCTGCCCGCCGTTGTGGTTCTCGTACGGCTGGGCGACATAGAGGAGCTCCCTGATCTTGGTGGGTTGAGCTCCGCTCGCGGGATCGCGGTACTCGTCCACGCGCGTGTCCCCGTTCGTGTCCGTGTAGTTGACGTAGAAGAGCCCGTTCGACACGTAGCTGGGATGAAACGCCACCGAGAGCAGCCCCTGCTCGCCCCCGCTGACCACCTCCGAGGAGATGTCGAGGAACGGGTCAGCCAGGAGCTCGCCCCCCTCGAGGACCCGGATCCGGCCGGCCTGCTCGACGACGTACAGCCGCCCTTCCACGCCGGGCACGCCGGTTGCGAACACCGGCGAGCTGAGCCCCGCGGAGACGAGCTGAAGGTCGAGCGGGCCGCCCGACCCCGGCTCACCGGGGTCGACCGCTGGGAGCGCCGGGCGAGTCTCCGACTCGTCCTCGCTCACGGTCTCGGACGGATCGCCGGTCGTGGTGACCAGCTCGGTGACGCCTTCGCCCGAGCCCCCGTTGCACGCGGTCGCGAGCAGGAGGACCAGCAGGCTCGCTACTGGCATTCCGCGGCGCATTCCCGCCAAGGTTACGGACGTTTCGCGGCCGTTGGGCGGCGAACCGACGACCTACGAGGCGCCCGCGCGGGCCGGGAAGAGCGGCTCGCGCGCGAGGACCGCCTCCTTGAGGGCCGCAAGCATCTCCGGCAGTCCGTGGCCGTCGCGCTCGCCGGCCCGGAACGCCGCATGCACCCGCCGCCGAGGCCCGAAGGCGATCGGCCGCACGGCGACACCGGGATTCGGGCTCGAGAGACCGAGGTCCGGCGCAAAGGCGACGCCGGCTCCCGAGGCGACGAGACTCTGCATCGCAGCGTAGTCGTCGAACTCGAAGCGAATCCTCGGCTCGAAGCCGGCGGCGCGGCAGGCGCGCTCGGTGAACGGGTTGCAGGAGGAGCGGCTGGTGCTCTTGATCCACGTCTCGTCCGCCAGGTCGAGGAGACGGACGACGCGCTGCCGGGCGACGGGATGCGCTGCGGGAAGCACGATACGCAGCGGCTCGTCGAGCAGGAGCTCGAGCTCGACCCGCTGGTCGGCGGGGAGGGGGACGTGGTCGTATTCGAAGACGATCGCCAGATCGAGCTCGCGCACACGCACGCGGGCGAGCGAGACGAGCGGGTCGGCCTCCGTCACCGTCACGTCGACCTCGGGCCGGACCGCGGCGAAGCGAATGAGCGCATCCGGGACGATGCTGACCGCTGCGGTCGTGTTCGCCCCGATCCGCAGGGCCGGGGGCGCGCCGTCGAGTTCCCGGAGCTCGGCCTCCGCCTCGGCGAGCCGCTCGAGGATCGCCTCGGCATGCTCGACCAGCCGCCAACCGGCCGGGGTCAACTGCACGCTGCGCGGCCCTCGCTCGAGCAGCGGGACGCCCGCCTCGGCCTCGAGCTTCGCCAGCTGCTGGGAGACCGCAGACGGCGTGAAGCGCAGCGACTCCGCCGCCCTGGCGATCGACCCGCGGAGGGCCACCTCGCGCAGCACACGGAGACGCCGGACGTCGAGCATAAGCAAAGCTTACCCATAGACGTAGCAAGCCGAGTGGTGCGAGGGACGGACCGCTGGCAGCGTTGAGGCGTGAGCTCACTTCGCCGGCTCGGCTATCCGCTCAAGCTCGCCGCCGCGAGGATGGCCCGGCGGGCGCCGACGGCGCTCCTGGCAGCAGCGGGGGTCGCGGCCGGCGCCGCCATGCTGGCAACCGTTCTGGCCGGCACCGTCGTCGCCCGGGACGAGAGCGTCGGCCGGGCCGTGGAGGAGATTCCCGCCGCCCAGCGCTCGGTCCGGGCCGCGTGGTTCGGCCTGCCCGCGCTCGACGAGGACCACGCGGCACTCGAGCGCACGGCCACGCAGGCGCTGGCCGGCGTGGTGCCGGGCGAGGCCACGCCGCTCGCCCTCTTCCGCGAGAGCACGATCGCCGGAACGTACTTCGGCCTCGGTGGCGTGGACGGGCTCGCCGACTGGGTGACGCTCCGCTCCGGCCGACTGCCACGGACGTGCGAGCCGGAGCGCTGCGAGGTCGTGCGGCTGCGGGGCCGCGGCGCCATCCCGAACGTCGAGGGCATGCGCCTCGTCGAGGTCGGCACGGCCGTCCTCACCTCGCCCGTGCTCTTCGGCGACTTCATCGTGCCGACCGAGAACGAGCAGAGCCGCGCCACGCTCAGCCCAAGCTACCTCGAGGCAGCCAGGTACCACCGTCCGGAGCCGGCGCCGCTCGTCCTCGCGGAAGGGATCGATGCTCTGGCCGCCTCGCCCGTGCTCGAGACCGTCTACCGCAGCTACGCCTGGGTGGCGCCGCTGCGCCCCGGCGGCGTGCAGGCCTGGGAGATCGATCGACTGATCGGTGACGCTGCGCGGGCGCGCTCGGCGCTGCAGACGACCTCGAGCTCCTTCGAGCTCACCGCGCCGGTCGAAGAGCTGCGCGCCGCCGCCGAGGCGAGCGACGTCGCCGGCCGGCGGCTCCTGCTGGTCGGCGGCGAGTCCGCCGCCCTCCTCTTCGCGTTTGCCGTCCTGGCCGCTGTGAGCATGCGGCGCGACACGGAGGCAGCCCGGCGGCGGCTCACCTGGTTCGGCGCCCGCGGCTGGCAACTCTCGCTCTACACCGGCGCCGAGGCCGCCGCCGTGGCCCTCGCCGGCACCGCCGTCGGCTGGGCCGTCGGCACCCTCGCGGGGGCAGCGGTCGCCTCGCGCGCCGGAGCGCCCGTCGGCGACGTCCTCGCGCATTCGACGCTGTCTCGCACGGGGCTCCTGGCCGCCGCCGCGGTCGCGGTCGTGCTCGCCCTCGTCATCCTCGCCGCCCTGCGCACGAAGCCCCTGGCCCTGGGAGGCCGCTCGTTCTCGGTACTCGATGCGGCCGCCCTCGGCGCCCTGGCGATCGTCGTGCTCACGGTCCTACGCGGCGACCTCGACCAGGAGGCGCTTGCCGCCGAGTCGGGGACCTCCGTCGCGCTCGTCCTCCTCCCCGGGCTGGTCACGTTCGTCGCGGCGTGGGCGTGCGCGAGGCTTCTGCGGCCCGCATTGTTGTTCCTGGAGCGGATGTCCCGAGGGCGGTCGGTGTCGCTCCGGCTCGCAGCGCTCTCCCTTGCCCGTCACCCGGGCCATGCCGCCGTCGCCGCCGCATTCCTGCTCGTCAGCGTCGGCCTGGCCGTGTTCGCCGAGAGCTATCGCTCGACCCTCGCCCGCGGGCAGGAGGAGCAGGCGGCCTTCGCCGTCCCGCTCGACTTCACGCTGCGCGAGGACCTCACCCGTCTCATCAGGGTGCGGGAGGCCGCCCCGCCCGAGCAGCTTGCGTCCCTCGGCGAGGGCGTGCAGGTCGAGCCCGTCCTCCGGCTCTCGGGCAACGCCGGCCGCGCGGGCGGACGCACGGGCATCACCGTCCTCGGCCTCGACGCCGACGCGATCCCGACCCTGCACGGGTGGCGAGACGACTTCGCAGCGCTCTCGCCGCAGGCGCTCGCCGCCCGCGTCGAGCCGGAGGGCGACGGAGCGGCGAGGGGGCCCGTGCTTCCGGCCGGTGCGAGCGCCGTCGAGCTCCCGGCGCAGGGCTCGCCCGTCGTGCTCACGGCCAGCGTGGAGACGGAGCGGGGCGACTTCGTCCAGCTCGAGCTGGGGAGCCCCGGCCCTGGGATCGAGCGCCTTCTGAGCGCATCCGTGCCGGACGAGGCGAAGGGCGGCCGGATCGTCGCGCTCACGGTCTCGCCGGCCGCGAGGGTGCAGGAACGCGGCGGCGAGGGCAAGCCGCTCGAGCTCGACCTTTCCCTCGGCCCGCTTCAGGCGCGGACGCCGGGCGGCGACGTCTCGCTCGGCGGCTACGACGACTGGCTGGCGGTCAACGGCCTCGAGGCGGAGACGGGGCCGGACGGCGGCGCCGTCCTGACGGGGACCCTGAGCGAGTCGGTGACGTCCCGCTTCCGGCCGCGCCAGCCCAGCGACGGGCAACCCCTGACGGTGATCGCCTCCCCGGCCGTGGCCGCCTCCGCCGGCCCGACCGGCGACCTCGCGCTCCGCGTGGCAGGCGAGCAGGTCGTGGCCCGCGTCGCGGCTGTCGCCGAGCGGTTCCCGGGAGCCCGCGAGGACTTCGTCGTCGCCGACCGGGCCCTGCTCGGCACGGCGCTCAACGCCGCGCGCCCCGGCATCGCCGTGTCCAACGAGGTCTGGCTCGGGGCGACGAGCGAGCAAGGCCGCGACGCGCTCGCGGCAACGCTTTCCCGCTCGCCCTACGACGTCCTGGCCGTGGAGTCCCGCGCCGACCTCGAGCGCTCGCTCCGCGACGACCCACTGGCCAAGGGGACCCTGCTCACGCTCCTGGCCGCCGCGCTGGTCGCGCTCGGGCTCGCGCTCGTCGGTGTCCTCCTGGGCGTCGTCTCCGACGTCCGCGACGAGCGCGGCGAGCTGGACGACCTCGAGGCCCAGGGCGCACGACCGGCCCTGCTCCGCCGCGTCGTCCGCCTCCGCAGCCTGGTCGTCGTCGCCGTCGGCGTGCTCGGGGGCCTGGCAACCGCGGCCGTCCTCGGCCTCCTCGTCGTCGACCTCGTCACGGTGACCGCCGACGCGCGGGCGACGGAGCTACCGCTCCGAACGGCCGTCGCCTGGCCCATCCTCGCCGCCGCGCTCGCCGCGGGCGTCCTCGCAGCGGCCACCCTCGTCACCGCCGCCTCCCGCCGAGCATGAGCCGTACCGCTGTCGAGATCAGGGACGTCTTCCGCGTCTACCCGGCGCCGGAGGGCGGCGTCGTGGCGCTGCAGGGGCTGACGCTCGAGGTGCGCGAAGGCGAGGTCTGCGTGGTGCTCGGCCCGAGCGGCTCGGGCAAGTCGACGCTCCTGCGGCTTCTCGCGGCCCTCGACCAGCCCACGGCCGGCAGCGTCCACGTCCTCGGCCGCGACCTGTCCCGCCTCGACCGGCGCGGGCGGGCCGCCTTCCGCGCCGACGTGCTCGGCTATGCCGACCAGCACTACTGGCGAGCCCTCGCGGCGGAGCTCGAGGTGCGTGAGCTCGTCGGCCTCCAGCTCGGGCTCGCCGGCGTGCACCAGAACGAGCGGCTGGCCCGCTCCGCCGAGCTGCTGGAGCGGGTGGGCCTCCTCGATCGCGCAGGTGCCCACCCGCGCGAGCTCTCCGGCGGCGAGCAGCAGCGGGTGGCGATCTGCGCCGCGCTCGCCCATCGCCCCCGCCTGCTCCTGGCGGACGAGCCCACTGGAGAGCTCGACGCCGCCAACGCGCGCCTGGTCTACGAGGCGATCGCCGACCTCGCACGCGATGCGGGGACGACGACCGTGCTCGTGAGCCACGACCCGGAGTCGGCGGCTGTGGCCGACCGCATCGTGCGGGTGCGGGACGGCCGGGTGAGCGAGGAGGCGGCGATCGCAGACGGCGGGGACGAGGCGATCGTCGTCGGCCGCGGCGGCTGGCTTCGCCTGTCCGAGGAGCTCCTCCGGCGCACCGGCATCCGAACGCACGCGGCGGCCCGGCTGCACGAGCAGGGGATCCTGCTCCAGCCGGCACCCGGCGCGGCGGCATCGACCCCTGCCCTCGACGACGCCACGGTGGCCCCGGCGGGCGCGGGCGAGGTGGTCGCCGAGGTGGACGGGGTCTCGCGGACGTACGGCGAGGGCGCGGCGACGGTACCGGCCCTCGTCGAGCTCAGCGCGACGTTCGCGGGAGGCCGGCTGACCGCGGTGACTGGGCCTTCCGGCTCCGGCAAGACGACCCTCCTCCACCTGCTTGCCGGCCTGGATCAGCCCTCGCTGGGCGAGGTGCGCGTGCTCGGCGAGACCGTCTCGGCACTCGACCGCGACGCCCGGGCGCGCTTCCGCGCCGCACACGTGGGGCTCGTCAGCCAGCAGGGCGGGCTCGTCCCGTTCCTCACCGCGACGGAGAACATCGAGCTGGGCCTCGGTCTCCGCAGCGTGGAGCCCGAGGCGGCGGGGGCATGGGCAGGCGAGGCGCTCGCCTCTGTCGGCCTCGCAGGCGCGGCCGGGCGCCGGGTGTCGGACCTCTCGAGCGGCCAGGGCGAGCGTGTTGCCGTCGCGCGCGCGGTTGCGAGCCGCCCGGCGCTGCTACTCGCGGACGAGCCGACCGCTCGCCTCGACCAGGCGAACGCCCTCGCCGTTGCGCGGCTCCTCCTCGAGCTGGCGCGCGAGACGGGCGCCGCAGTCGTCTGCGCCACGCACGACCCGCTCCTGATCGAGCACGCCGACGACCGCATCGACCTCGAAGCGCGTCGCCGCGCGGCGGCGGCAGCGCCCTAGCCGGCCGCGGCGGCTCTGGTCTCGACCGCGAGCAACGTTCTCGCGCCGCCGGCGGCCTTCGCCCGGTAGGAGGCGAGGTCGGCCGCGCGGTAGACGTTCTCGGCCGAGGACTGGAGCGGCGTGACCCGGGCGATGCCTCCGGAGAAGCTGAACTGCCCGTGGCCGATCTCGGAGAGCGTCTCCTGCGCGCGTTCGGCGACTCTGACCGCGTCATCGGCGCTCGAGCCGGGAAGGATGACGCCGAACTCGTCGCCCCCGAGCCGGCACGCGACGTCCGTCGCGCGAATCGTCGCCCGCAGGGCGTCCGCAAGCCTCCGGAGGGCCTGGTCGCCGGCAACGTGGCCACTGACGTCGTTGATGCGCTTGAGGCCGTCGAGATCGACGATGAGGAGCGCGAGATCCTCGCGGGTGCGCAGGGCGCGGGCCACGGCGGACTCGAGCTGCTCCTCGAAGAGGCGGCGGTTGTAGAGGCCCGTGAGCTTGTCGCGGGCCGCGGTCTCCTGAAGCTCCGCGAAGAGCACGGCGTTGCGGATGGCGATGGCGACGATGTCGCACAGGGCGAGGCAGAAGTCGACGTCCGCGTCGTCCCAGACGCGGTCGTGGACGTCCACGATCTCCATCAGCCCGATGGTCTCGCCGCGTGCGACGAGCGGCAGCATGAGCAGGGACTTCTGCCCCTGGCGTTCGAGCAGCGCCCGCTCCGCCGGATCGTCCGCCGGGTTTTCGACACGCACCTGGATGGGCTCCTGATTGTCGAGCACATGGCGCGTCGTCGGATAGTCGGCGAGGTGGTAGACCTGCCCGCCGGCCTCGGTGATCTCGTCCCTGCCCTCGCGGTACTCGACGAGCATGACGAGGTCGCCGTGGGCGGGGTTGTACGTCGAGAGCTCGGCAGACGTGGCCCCCGTGAGCTGGGTCGCGCGGGTGGCGAACTCGCGCAGGACCTCGCGCAAGTCGAGGCTCGACGAGAGCGCCCGCGAGAGATCGAGCAGTGCCTGCAACCGTGCGGCTTGGGCCATCGCTAAGGAATCGGCTTCCAAGCCCTGCCCCTTGAGGTGTTTCAGACGGCGGCGGCGACCTTCTCGTTGGGCTTCAGCACCATCACCAGGAGAAGGTTCACGAGCGCGACGATGATGGCGGCCAGCAGGGTCGACCAGAAGCTCCCGGTCTCGAAGCTCGGGACGATCCAATCAGTGAGATAGAGCATGAACGTATTGATGAGGATGAGGGCGAGCCCCAGGGTCAACACGACGGCCGGAAGCGCCAGCAGGATCACCAGCGGGCGGACGAACCAGTTCACCGTCGTGAACACGAGCGCCGCGAGGAAGAGGACCCAGAAGTCGTCGCCGTAGTCGACGCCGGAGACGATCCATGCGGCGATGAACAGAGCGACGACGTTCGAGAGCCACCCGAAGAGGAACAGCTTCCACACGGCGGGAATGGTGGCAGATCGAACCGAGAACGGGAGGCGTGAGGTGGGCCGTGAAGGATTCGAACCTTCGACCTTGGGATTAAGAGTCCCCTGCTCTACCAACTGAGCTAACGGCCCCAGGCGGTCGCAAGTGTAGCGGCGCCGGGCCGCGTTCCTGCGGTCGTTCAGGCGGGCCGCTCGAGGCGGCGCTGGGCGTACCAGGCCAGCGTTCGCCCGGCGCCGAGGGGGCGCGCGAGGAGGCCGAGGCTGGCGATGAAGAGCTTCGAGGTCATGAGGTTCGGCTACATTCGCCGGCGGCGTGCGAATCCTTTCCGTTATCGGCAACCGGCCGCAGTTCGTCAAGTCGGCCCCGCTTTCGGTCGCGCTGCGCGAGCGCGGGGTCGACGAGGTCGTGCTCCACACCGGCCAGCACTACGACCCCGAGCTCTCGGCCGTCTTCTTCGAGGAGCTCGAGCTGGCGCCGCCGCGCTACCGGCTCGAGACCGGCTCGGGCACCCACGGGGAGCAGACGGGGCGCATGCTGCCGGCCATCGAGGCGGCCGTCCTGGAGGAGCGACCCGACGCCGTCCTCGTCTTCGGCGACACGAACTCGACGCTGGCCGGCGCCCTCGCCGCGGGCAAGCTCCTCGTCCCCGTCGCGCACGTCGAGGCGGGGCTGCGCTCCTTCGACAGGTCGATGCCGGAGGAGCTGAACCGCATGCTCGTCGACCGCATGTCGAGCCTGCTCTTCTGCCCGACCGACGTGGCCGTCGGGAACCTCGTCGCCGAGGGGATCACCGAAGGCGTCCATCAGGTCGGCGACGTCATGTACGACGCGAACCTCCGCCTGGCGCCGATCGCGCGCGAGCGCTCCGAGGCCCTCGCCCGAAACGGCGTCGAGCCCGGGCGCTACCTCGTGCTCACCCTCCATCGGGAGGCCAACGTCGCCCCCGAGCCCCTCGCGCGCATCGCCGAGGCCCTCGCGCCCTGGACGAGCCGATCGTCTTCCCGGCGCACCCGCGGACGAGCTCGGCGCTGACCCAGGCCGGAATCCCGCTTCCCGCCAACGTCTCCGTGACCCCACCGGCCGGCTACCTCGACTTCGCCGCACTCGCGTCGCAGGCCCGCGTCGTCCTCACCGACTCCGGCGGCGTCCAGAAGGAGGCCTACTGGTACGGCGTCCCGTGCGTGACCCTGCGAACGACGACGGAGTGGGTCGAGACGATCGAGGCCGGCTGGAACACGCTGGTCGGCTCCGATTCCGAGGCGATCGTGTCCGCCGTGCGCGAGGCCGCTCCCCGCGTCCGAGCGGCCGCACCTCTACGGGGACGGCCACGCCTCCGCGAAGATCGCTGATCTGCTTTGTACGATGAGTCGCATGAGTGACGTCGCCATCGTCGGCGCCGGGTACGTCGGCGTCCCGCTCGCCCAGGTCTTCGCCGAGGCCGGCGTCAGCGTGGTCCTCGTCGACGTGGACGCCGGCCGGGTCGCGGCCCTCAACCGGGGCGAGAGCTACATCGAGGACGTCCCGTCGGAGCAGCTGCGACCGCTCGTCGAGGCCGGAACGGTCACGGCAACGACCGACTACGACGCAATCGTCGCCGCGGACGCCGTCCTGGTCGCCCTGCCGACGCCGCTCTCGCCCAACCGCGAGCCCGACCTCTCCATCGTCCTCGGAGCGGTGGCCCAGATCGCCGAGCGGCTCCGGAAGGGCCACCTCGTCGTGCTGGAGTCGACCACCTACCCCGGAACGACGCGGGAGGAGGTGCTCCCCCTGCTCGCCGCCGGCGGGCTCGAGGTCGGGACCGACTTCCACCTCGCGTTCTCGCCCGAGCGCGTCGATCCCGGCCGGACCGACTGGACGACGAAGACGACGCCGAAGATCGTCGGCGGCATCACCGAGGCCTGCACCGCCGCCGCCTGCGCGCTCTACGAGCGCGCGCTCGACACGGTGATCGCCGTCACCTCTCCGGAGACCGCCGAGCTGACGAAGCTCCTCGAGAACATCTTCCGCTCCGTCAACATCGCGCTCGTCAACGAGCTCGCCCAGCTCTGCGACCGGATGCGCGTGGACGTCTGGGAGGTCGTCGACGCCGCCGCGACCAAGCCGTTCGGCTTCATGAGCTTCAAGCCGGGCCCCGGCCTGGGCGGCCACTGCCTCCCCGTCGACCCCTTCTACCTCGCCTGGAAGGCCCGCGAGTACAACTTCTACACCGAGTTCATCGAGCTCGCGGGCAAGGTCAACGAGAACATGCCGTACTTCTGCCTGGAGAAGATCACGCGCGCGCTCAACTCCGTGGAGAAGTCGGTGAAGGGCAGCACGGTGCACCTGGTCGGCGTCGCCTACAAGGCCGACGTCGGCGACCTGCGCGAGTCGCCGGCCCTCAAGCTGGTCGAGCTGCTGCGCGGACGAAGGAGCGAACGTCTCCTACTACGATCCGCACGTGCCGGAGCTGCCGGAGCAAGGGCTTTCCTCGTCCTCGCTCGACGGGGCGCTCGAGGCCGCGGACTGCGTCGCGATCGTGACCGCCCACCCGAGGCATCGACTACGACGACCTCACCGCCCGCGCGCAGCTCGTGGTCGACTTCCGCAACGCCACCGGCGCGAACGGCAGCCGGGACGGCCGCGTATGGAAGCTCTAGGCCCGAGCGCACGGTCGCCGTCGCCGGCCTCGGTGCCTGGGGCACGAACCTCGCGCGGAACTTCCACGAGCTGGCGCGACCTCGCGTAGGTCTGCGACTCGAACGCGGAGCGGCTCGAGGCGGCCGCGGACCCGCTACCCGTCCGCGCGCGCCACGTCGAGCTTCGACGAGGTGCTCGCCGACGAGGCTGTCGAGGCCGTGGTCGATCGCGACCCCGGTGCCGACGCACGCCGAGCTCGCGCGCAGGGCGCTCGCCGCCGGCAAGCACGTCTTCGTCGAGAAGCCGATGGCCATGGGCGGCGACGACGCCGAGGAGCTGGTCGCCCTGGCGGAGGAGCGCGGCCTCGCCCTCATGCCCGGCCACCTGCTTCTCTACCACCCGGCCGTGCTCAAGCTGAAGGAGCTGGTCGACGCGGGCGAGCTCGGCCAGGTGCTCTACGTCTACGGCAACCGCCAGAACCTCGGCACGATCCGGCCCGACGAGAACGCGCTCTGGAGCCTGGGCGTCCACGACCTCTCGGTCATCCTCTTCCTGCTCGGCGAGGAGCCGAGCGAGCTGCTCGCGCGTGGGGAGTCGTTCCTGAAGCCGGGCGTCGAGGACGTCGTCTTCTGCCACCTGCGCTTCCCTTCCGGGAAGGCGGCGCACATGCACCTCTCCTGGCTCGACCCGCACAAGATGCGCCGGATGACGGTGGTCGGCACGGACAGGATGGCCGTCTTCGACGACATGGAGCTCGACCGCAAGGTGACGGTCTACGACAGCGCCGCCGAGCCGTCGCTCGGCACCTACGGCGAGTGGAGCACGCGCATCGGGCGACGTCTACAGCCCGCGCGTCCCCAACGAGGAGCCGCTGCGGCTCGAGTGCGAGCACTTCCTCGCCTCGTCCGCGGGGACGGGGACCGCCTCGCTGCTGCGCGCGCCGGGCTCGCCGTCGTGCGCAGCGCTCGAGCAGCTCCAGGCCTCGCTCGAGCGAGAGCGCGTGTGAGCGCGCAGATCGCCGAGACCGCGGTCGTCTACCCGGGCACGGTGCTCGGGAGAGGACGTCGTGATCGGCGACAACGCCGTCGTCGGAAAGCCGCCGACGCTCGGCGCCCGCTCGACCGCGCGCGGCGCCGAAGCTGCCCCCGCTCGTGGTCGGCGACGGGACGCGCCATCCTCGCCTGCGCCGTCGTTTTCGCCGGCAGCCGGCTCGGGAAGCGGCGTCATCGTCGGCGACCAGGCCTGCGTACGGGAGCGCTGCGACCTCGGCGACGGCGTCGTCGTCGGCCGCGGCTCGCTCGTCGAGAACGACACGACCGTGGGCGCCCGGACGACCATCCAGGCGAACGCGTACGTCACCGCCTACTCGACCCTGGAGGAGGACGTCTTCGTCGCGCCCTGCGTCGTCACGACGAACGACAACTTCATGGGGCGAACCGAGGCGCGGCACGCCCTGCGCAAAGGCCCCACGATCCGCCGCGGCGCGCGAGTCGGCGGCGGAGCCGTGCTCCTCCCGGGGATCGAGATCGGGGAGGAGGCCTTCGTCGGGCGCCGGCGCGGTCGTCCTCGAGGACGTCCCGCCGCACGCGGTCGTCGTCGGCAACCCGGCACGCCGCATCCGCGACGTGTCCGCGGACGAGCTCCTCTAACCGAACGCGAGCGTCGGCGGGGTCTCGACGCCGGAGGCGGAAGCGGTGTAGGCGCGATACTCGCCCGGCGCGAGCTCCACGCTCGCCCGCCACGTTCCGTCCTCGTGCGCGAGCGCGACCGCCACCGTCACCCACGAGCCGTCGTCGACCCGGCGCTGAACCTGGACGACGTCCCCGGCGCCGGCCCTACCGGTGGCGTTCCCCACTTCAACCGCTGCGGCCGAAGCCGCGGCGACCCGGGACGACGCACCAGTGACCGCCACCGTGACGGCGGCGCCGGTCGCAGCCGGCGAGCTCAGCCGGTAGCGCGTCGTCACGCCCGGCCTCACGGTCACGTTGGCGCTGCCCCGGACGACCCGCAGGGTCACCCACGGGCCCGAGCCGACCTTCCGCTGGAGCTTGGTGTTCGCCAGGTTCCGCACGAGCACGCGCAGGGTCTTGGCCTGACCCTGCCGAACGCGCCCTCCCCCGGTCAGCCGCATGACGCCGACCGTGAACCAGGTCGAGCGCAGGCGGAGCACCGAGCGGAGCGCGGCCCCGGTGATCGTCTTGGCGCCGGGAGGCCCGGAGAGCGTCGCCTGCGCAGCCCGGCCGGAGCCGTTGCGCCGGGACACGGTGAAGTCGACGATGGACCTCGGCGCCCGGCTGCCAAGCGCCCGCTTGAGGGCGATCGCCGACCAGACGCAGTCGCGGCCCGCGCCGGCGCAGTCGTCCTCGGCGTCGGTGGGGCCCCAGACGTGATGCGGCGAGATGGCGTCGAACTCGTCCACGACACCGACGAGATACGGAATCGCCGGCGGGCCCCACTCGTCCAAACGCGAGGCCGTCCGGCCGCCGGAGGTGGAGTGGTACACCGTCCAGGCGAGCGCGCCGCCCGAGCGGACGACCTGGCTCTGGGTCGCGTCCACCGCCGCGCTCGCGCGCGGGTCCTCGGCTCGCATGCCGCCGTAGACCTGGCTGCGCGTGTCGTCGTAGAGATCGAACCACTGGCCCGACTTGCGGCTGACGAGACCGTATGTCCGCGCGACCACCGCCTGGGCCTTGAGCGCCTCCGGATGCCACGAGGCCGGCATCTCCCAGGCGACGACGCCCTTGACGTATTGCTCGAGCCCCACGTCGTTCACGGCGGAGACCAGGCCGCCCTGCGCACGAACGTTCAGGGACCCGCGGTAGCCGTTCCCGCCGAGGGTGAGCGGGGACGCGCCCGGGTCGAAGCGCACCGGCCCGACCAGCGTTCGCAGCTCCCCGTTCGCGCTCCGGATCAGCAGGTTGGCGCGCAGCGAGTGCGGCCCCGCGGCGAGGTTGAACGTGTTGCCGCCGGCGTCCGTGACAGTGAAGGCGGCGGCCGAGCCGATCGAGAGCCGGCTCACTCCGCTCGCCAGCAGGACGCGCACGCGGCCGACGCCCGCGTCGCCGAGCGTGGTGCCGGTGTAGTAGTGGTCGAGGATCCAGCGGTAGTCGCGGCCGGCGTCGCGCGCATAGCCGTGGGCCCCGTACTGCGCCAGACCGAGCCCGTGCCCCCAGCCCTTGCCCTTGATGACGAACGTCGCGGCAGGCCGAGCTGTCGCCGCGCACGTCAGTGCGACGACGAGGACGATGGCTGCTACGAGAACCCGACGCATGGCCGCTAGAGACCCCTATCGACCCCAAGGGTACGCAAGCCCAGTAAGGATTGCATGAAGCATCCGACGTTTGGACGCCCCGAATCCTCGGTAGGACGGCTGGGTGGCGGCAGGGAAGACGATCCTGCCCGACCGGTACGAGGAGCCGAGGCTCATCGGCCGCGGCGGCATGGGCGAGATCTACCTCGCCCGCGATCGCGTGCTCGGCCGGACCGTCGCAGTCAAGCTGCTCGCAGAGCGGCTCGCCGAGGAGCCGGAGCTCAGGGAGCGCTTCCGTCGCGAGGCGCTGACGGCGGCGAGGCTCTCCGGCGAGCAGCACGTCGTCACCGTCTACGACGTCGGCGAGCACGCCGGGAGGCCCTTCACGGTGATGGAGTACCTCCCCGGCGGGACGCTGGCCGAGCGGGCGCAGGGCCGGCCGGTCGAGCCGCAGCAGGCGCTCGGCTGGCTCGAGCAGGCGGCTGCCGCGCTCGACGCGGCCCACCGCAAAGGCGTCGTCCACCGCGACGTCAAGCCGGCCAACCTGCTCTTCGACGGTACCGACCGACTGCAGGTCGTCGACTTCGGGATCGCCCGGGTGACGGACGACACCCTGGGCATGACCGCGCCGGGGACGATCCTCGGCACGGCCGGCTACCTGGCGCCCGAGCAGGCGCTCGGCCGGGAGACGACCGCCGCGAGCGACCGCTACGCGCTGGCCGTGGTCGCATACGAGCTCCTCACGGGCCGGCGGCCGTTCGCCCGCGGCTCGGAGACCGCCGAGGCGGCGGCGCAGATCCACGACCCCGTCCCGCCCGCGTCGGAGCGAGCCGGCTGGCTCCCGCCGCAGGTCGACGGCGTCTTCGCCCACGCCCTCGCCAAGAGCCCCGAGCACCGCTACCCGTCCGCCGCCGCCTTCGTGGGGTCGTTGCGGGAGGCGCTGCGCGGCGTCCAGGCGCCTTCGCACCGGTACTCGAGCCGGCGGCGGAGCCCGCTCCCGGCGCTCGCTCTCGCCGGCGCGGTCCTGCTCACGGCGGCCGGGCTCGCCGCCGCGCTTCTCGCCACCCGCGGCGGCGGAGCCGCGCCCTCCGCCCAGGCCGACGGGCAGACGGTGACCCGGCAGGTGACGGTCGCGGGCGGCGCGACGACGGTCGTCGAGACCGTGACCCAGGCGGCCCCCGCTCCCGGCCCCGCCCCGCGCGCCGCCGTCGGCCCCGAGCAGGCCGCCGAGCTGAACAACGAGGCCTTCGGCCTGATGCAGGAGGGCCGCTGGGAGGAGGCACTCCCGCTCCTCGAGCAAGCCGTCCCCGCGCTGAAGCGGACGTACTCGGCCGGCTTTCCCTCCGAGGCCTACGCCGAGTACAACCTCGGCCGGACGCTCGAGGCGCTCGGCCGCTGTCCGGAGGCCCGCCGCCACCTGCGCCGCTCCGAGCGGCTCCAGGGGGAGCGCGACGAGATCACCTCGGCGCTGGAGCGCTGCAGCCCCGGGGACGAGGAGGACGACTAGGCGAGCCGCTCGGCGTACTGGCGCCGGTAGTAGTCGGCGTACTCGCCCGACTTGATCGGCTCCCACCAGGCGCGGTTGCCGCGGTACCACTCGACGGTCTCGGCGAGCCCCTCCTCGAAGGTTCGCCGCGGCGTCCAGCCGAGCGCCTCGAGCTTCGAGGAGTCCAGGGAGTAGCGGCGGTCGTGCCCCGGGCGGTCGGTGACGTGGCGGACCAGCGCCGGGTCGGCGCCCGTCAGCTCGACGATGAGGCGCGTGATCTCGATGTTCTCGCGCTCGTTGCCGCCGCCGACGTTGTAGGCCTCGCCCGGCTCGCCCTCGCGGAGGACGTGCTCGATCCCGGCGCAGTGGTCCTCGACGTGCAGCCAGTCGCGGATCTGGCGGCCGTCGCCGTAGACCGGCAGCGGCTCGCCGTCGAGCGCGTTCGTGACGAAGAGGGGGACGAGCTTCTCCGGGTACTGGCTCGGCCCGTAGGTGTTGGAGCCGCGCGTGATCGATGCGTTGACGCCGAAGGTGCGCACGTAGGCGGGGATGTGCAGGTCGCCCGCCGCCTTGGCGACGCTGTACGGGCTCGAGGGGCTGACCGGGTCGGTTTCCCGGGAGGAGCCGCCGGCCTCGAGATCGCCGTAGACCTCGTCGGTCGAGACCTGGACATAGCGCGCGCCCGTGCGCCGCACCTCCTCCAGCAGCACCTGCGTCCCGAAGAACTCGGTGCGCCCGAAGTCCGTGGCACCGAGGATCGACCGGTCGACGTGCGTCTCGGCGGCAAAGTTCACGATCGCGTCGCAGCCCGCCGCGGCCCGCGCTACCGCCTCGGGATCGGCGATGTCGCCCACCTGGAGCTCGGCATCGATGCCGTCCAGGTTCTCCTTCCGGCCCGAGTACGTCAGCTTGTCGAGCACGACGACGTCCTCGCCGGCCGCGGCGAGACGCTTCACGAAATGGCTGCCGATGAACCCGCAGCCGCCGGTGACGAGGACGCGCACGTCACTGATCGTAGTCGGCGTGCCATTTGTGTCCATGCCTGAGGCGACGATCGACGTCGAGCCCGGACTCGCCCGTTGCTCCTAGGCGGCCGCCGGGATGCGGGCAAGGCACGCGCGCAGGCCCTCGCGCCAGTGCGGGAGCCGCGGGGCGCCCTCGCGCTCGCTGCGGAGCACCGAGTACGCCGGGCGCGGCGCCGGGCGGCCCAGCTCCTCCGTGCTGATGGGCATGACCCGGCAGTCGAGGCCGGCCTCCTCGAAGATCGCGACGGCGAACTCGGCCCACGTGCAGTCACCGTCGGCCGCCACGTGCCAGACGCCGCCCGGCAGCGCGACCAGCTCCCGCGTCGCCGCCGCCAGGTGGCCGACGTACGTGGGGCAGCCGCGCTGGTCGTCGACGACGCTCACCTCGTCGCGCTCGGCGCCGAGCCGGAGCATCGTCCGCACGAAGTTGTGCCCGGTCCAGCCGAAGAGCCACGAGCTGCGGACGATCCAGCCGTCGCGCACCTCGGTCTCGCCGAGGAGCTTCGTGCGCCCGTACGCGCCCTGCGGCGCCGGCTCGTCGGACTCGACGTACGGCTCCCGCTTCGAGCCGTCGAAGACGTAGTCCGAGGAGTAGTAGACGACCGGCGCACCCAGAGCCACGACATTCCGGGTGCCGGCGGCGTTGACCCGCAGCGCGCCCGCCTCGTCCGCTTCGGCCCCGTCCACGTCGGTCCAGGCGGCGGCGTGGAGCACGAGCCCGGGGACGTAGCCGAGCTCGATCGGCTCCGCGACGTCGAGATCGGCGCGCGTGCGGGCGTCGGCCTCGGGGAAGGCGTCCCGGAGCGCGGCGCCGAGCTGGCCGCCCGCGCCCGTTACGAGGACGCGTCCCGCTCGGAGAGGATCGGGGTGTCCGTGCTCCACAGGTGCTTGACGCGCGGGTCGTCCCAGGGGATCCCCTGCTCGTCCGGGTCGGCCGGGTCGTACTCGCGGGTGACGTGGTAGCAGAAGACGAGGTCCGTCAGGGCCTCGAAGCCGTGCGCGTGCCGGCCGGGCACGTACACGGCGACCGAGTTGTCCTCGCCGATGTCCGCCGTGAACGTCTCGTCCGTCTCCCTGTCGAGAACGACCACCCGGGCCATGCCGGTCAGGCACGCGAAGAGGTCGTCCTGCCCGCGCTCGTGGTAGTGGAGGCCCCGGATCACGCCCTGTCGCGAGAAGGAGACGTTCGTCTGCACCGTGCGATGCGGAAGGAGGCTCTCGCGCCGCACTTCCACGAACCAGCCGCGCTCGTCGCTGAAGACGCGCAGCGGCAGCAGTTGGATCCCGGAGATCACGCGGGCCCGTTCGCCCCCGTCTCGTCGATGAGGTTCCCGATGAGCCCGAGCGCCTCGTGCGTCCCCGCGTCGCGCCACCAGCCGCCGACCCGAGCCGCGCGGAGCCGCCCCTGCCCGGCGTACGCGCGGTTGACGTCGGTGATCTCGAGCTCGCCGCGACTGGACGGGGCAAGCCCGCGGATGATCTCGAACACGTCCGTCGGGTAGCAGTAGAGGCCCACGACCGCGTCGCTGGAGGGAGGCTCGTCGTAGCGGGTATCCACCACGCCGGCCTTCTCGACGACGTCGGTGATCCCGCCGCCCTCGCCGTAGACGACCACGCCGAAGCGCTCGGGGTCGGGCACCTCCTTGACGAAGATGAGCGCTCCGTCGGGCTCCGCGGCCCAGGTGCGCACTGCGTCGGCCTCGGCGAGCTCGAAGATGTTGTCGCCGAGGCAGACCACCAGGCTCTCGCCGCCTGCAAAGCTCTCGGCCATGCCCACGACCTGGGCGATTCCGCCGGGCTCGGTCTGCACTTTGTAGGTGAGGTCCAGGTCGAACAGGAGGCCGTCGCCGTTGCGCTCCCGAACACGGCCGTCGCCGAGCAGGTCGATGAAGTCGCCGGCGTGGCCTTGGCCGGTGACGATCAGCACGTCCCGGATCCCCAGCCGCTGCATGAGCTGCAGCGGGTAGTACACCATCGGCCAGCGCCCGACCGGCAGCAGGTGCTTGTTCGTGATCCGCGTCAGCTCCTGGAGGCGCGTTGCCTCCCCGCCTGCGCAGATCAGGCCCCGCGCGCGGATGCCGCTGGCCTCCATGACGGCTCGGATGGTAGTCGACTACCGAGCCAGGGCGGCGCTGAAGGCCGCCTCGGCCTCGTCGCCGTACACGGCGAAGACGACGCGCTCGAGCCCCGCCGGCTCGTACGCCCGCGCCTCGCCGACCATGATGGCGGCGCACTCGTCGAGCGAGAAGCCGCCGACTCCCGTGCCGAAAGCTGGGAGCGCCAGCGAGCGGGCGCCGACCTCGTCGGCCACCTCGAGCACCCGCCGGGTCGCCCGCGCGATCGTCTCGGCGTCCGTGCGCAGGTCCTGGCCCATGACCGCGCCGTGGATGACGTGCTGCGCCGGCAGGCTCCCCGCCGACGTGGCGACGGCGTCACCGATCTCGATCGGGCCCTTCGCCATCGCCTCGCGCTCGATCTCGTCGCCGCCGGCGCCCTTGATCGCCCCCGCGACGCCCGCGCCCATCCAGAGCTGGTCGTTCGCAGCGTTCGCGATCGCGTCCACCTCGAGCTCGGCGATGTTGCCTTCCATGACCTCCAGCTCCACGCGGCCAGCCTAACGCCCGCTCGGGCTCGGCGCGGGAGGTCCGGGCGCCTTCGGCGCGAGCGGCGACGGCTTCACCCGGAAGACCCGTGCGACCCCGTCCGGCAGCCACCAGTTCCAGCGGCCGAAGATGGCCATCGCGCTCGGGACGAGGAGCGCCCGCACGATGGTCACGTCGATGAGGATCGCCGTCGCCAGGCCGAAGCCGAACTGCTGGAGGCCCACGATCGAGCCGGCCACGAAGCCCATGAACGCCGCGACCATGATCAGCCCCGCAGCGGTCACGATGCGCCCGGTCTTGGCAAGCCCGAGGGAGACCGCGCGGACGTTGTCACCGGTCTCGTCCCACTCCTCCCGCATGCGGCTGACGAGGAAGACCTCGTAGTCCATCGAGAGCCCGAACACCATGGCGAAGACGAAGATCGGGATCCAGCCTTCGATCTGGTCGAAGGCGATCAGCCCGAACCACTCGGCCGCGCCCCACTTGAAGAAGACGACGAGCAGCCCGAAGGCGGCCGCGATCGAAAGCAGGTTGAGGATGATCGCCTTGAGCGGGATCAGCAGCGAGCGAAACGCGCGCAGGAGGAGCAGGTAGGTCAGGAGGAGGACGCCGACCACGAGCCAGGGGAAGGCGCCGTAGGTGAGGTCGAGGAAATCGACGCCGCTGGGCGGCCCGCCTCCCGCGAAGACCTCCACCCCGTCGGGGAAGCCGGCGGCCGGGACGATCTCGCCGCGTAGGCGGTCGACGAAGTCCAGCGCGGCCGGCACGCCGTACTCGCTCTCCCCGGTCACCTGGACGTGGAGGTAGCGCCCGGTCGGATCGACGCTCTGCGGGCTCTCCGGGTCGAACGCGACGCCGGCAACCTCGGGGTCCGCCCCAGACGATCCTCTAGGCGCACGAGCGCGGCCCGGACGGCGGGGGTCGTGGCGCCGCCCGCGGCGCCCGTGTCGATCACGAGCGCGGTCGGCGCGAGCGCGCCGTCGCCGAGCTCCTCCGAGACGACGTTCAGCCCCCGGATCCCCTCGAGCTCCTGCGGGATGCCCTCGTTCGAGCCCGGCCCGACCTGCAGGGTCAGGATCGGCAGGGCGAGCAGGACGAGGAACGCCGTCGTCGTCGCGGCCACGAGCACGGGCCGAGCCATGATCGCGCGAGAGAGCTGCACCCACGTGTCCCGGTCCTGGTCGTCGCGGCGCTCGGCCACCCGCTTCGGAATCAGGCGGACGCGGTCGAGGCGCGCCGCCGTGAGGTGGAGGAGCACCGGCAGGAGCGTCAGCGCGCAGACCACCGACACGAGCGGGATCGCCAGGCCGCCGATGCCGAAGCCGCGCATGAAGGGCAGCGGCATGAAGAGCATGAGCGCGAGGCCGATCCCCACCGCCGAGCCGGAGAAGACCACCGCGCGTCCGGCCGTCTCCATCGTCCTGACGATCGCGTCCTCCTTCGAGGAGGCCTTCCGGAGCTCCTCGCGGTAGCGGTAGACGACCAGGAGCGAGTAGTCGATGGCGATCCCGAAGCCGATGAGCATGACGAGGTTCTGGAGGTAGGTCGTCAGCTCCATGAAGTTGGCGAAGACCCAGATGATCGCGAGCGTCGCCGGAATCGCCGCTGCGGCGAAGACGAAGGGCAGCAGGAAGGCGAGCGTCCCGAAGACGAAGACGAGGATGAGGAGCGCGATCGGGACGGCGATGAAGAGCTCGCCGACCTTCAGGTCCCGGGCGAAGACGGGGTCGAGGTCGTGCTCGATCGCGGCCTGGCCGGAGACGTAGACCTCCGCCCCGGGGATCTCGCCGACGGCCGCGCGCATGTCGTCGGTGTGGCCCTTGGCATCGGCCGGCTCCAGGTTGGAGACGATCTGCGCGGTCACGACCGCGTCCGAGATCGGCTGGACGGAGGCGACCGTGGAGGTCGGCAGCTCGGCCGAGGCCCGCGCCGCGGCCGCCTCCACCTGGGCGACGAGCGCCTGCGCCGAGCCCGGCTCGCCCCGCGCGACGATCGTGAACGAGCCGGTCGACTTCTGCCCGAAGTGGTCCTCGAGGATCCGCTCCGCGCGCGCGGTGTCGGTGCCCGGCAGCGAGAAGCGGTTCGTCAGCAGGTCGGCCAGCCCCGACATGGCCGCCAGAGACGCGACGAGGACGATCGCCCACACGCCGAGCACGGTCCAGCGGTGGCGGATCATGCGGCGGGTCCAGCGATCCATCAGCCCGTCCGGCGAAGAGCACGGCGGGCGGCCTTGCGGGCGCGGATCCCCGGGGCGGCGCGTACCGCGGCCACCCAGACGTAGCCCAGGAAGCCGAGGACGGCGCCGGCCGCTGTCAGCCGGCGTCCCATGGCTACGATTCTCGCATGACCCAGCGCAGGAGCGTCGATCGCCTGACGAACGAGATGGAGGAGCTGTTCGCCGACCTCTGGTACCACCGGCTGGCGCCGCAGCGCCGCGGCTTCCGCCCGCGGGTCGACGTCTACCGCACCGGCGAGCCTCCCACCCTCCATGTCGCCGCCGAGCTGCCCGGGATCGACCCGGAAAACGTGGACGTGGCCGTCACCGACGGGGTGCTCGTCATCTCGGGCCGGCGGCAGCGCCCCCACAACTGCGGCCGGAAGTACGAGCACATCGAGCTCGACTACGGCGTCTTCGAGCGCCGCATCGTCATCGGGGACGCATACGACGCCGACGCCGCCGAGGCGACCTACGAGCAGGGCCTCCTGACCATCGCGCTGCCGCTCCGGCAGCGAAAGCCGGGGCCCGTGCGGGTTCAGGTCCGCGAGGGGGACGCCGGATGAGCGCCGTCGAGGAGAGAATTCCCACCGGGTCGATCGAGGGGACGACCCTGCTGCCGATCCTGCCGCTCCGCGAGAGCGTCGTCTTTCCCGCGGGGATGACCCCGCTGGCCGTCGGCCAGGAGCGCTCGATCCGCCTCGTGGACGAGGCCGTCGAGCAGGACCGGCCGATCGCCCTCGTCACCGCCCGCTCGTCCGAGGAGGAGGCCGAGCGCGTCGAGGACCTCTACGAGGTCGGGACGTCGGCGTTGATCCACAAGATGATCCGCGTCCCCGACGGGACGCTCCGCATCCTCGTCCAGGGCCTCGACCGCATCCGGCTCGACTCGCTCGAGCAGACCGAGCCGTACCTGGCCGGCCTCTTCACCCCGCTCCCCGACGTCGTCGCGCGGGAGAAGGAGGCGGAGGCGCTCGCCCGCTCGGTCGAGTCGCTCTTCGGCCGCATCATCGGGCTCGCGCCGTACCTCCCGGAGGAGCTGCTGCTCGCCGCCGCCAATGCGGAGTCGCCGAGCGCGCTCGCCAACCTGATCGCGTCCACGATCCGGCTGAAGACCGAGGAGAAGCAGGAGCTCCTGGCGACGCTCGATGTCGAGGAGCGCCTGCGCAAGCTGACGGCGATCCTCTCGCGCGAGCTCGAGGTCTTCGAGCTGGGGACGAAGCTGCAGTCGCAGGTCCAGGAGGAGATGGACAAGACGCAGCGCGAGTACTTCCTGCGCCAGCAGCTCAAGGCGATCCAGGAGGAGCTAGGCGAATCGGACGAGCAGCAGGCGGAGATCGCCGAGCTGCGCACACAGGTGGACGAGGCGAACCTGCCCGAGGACGCCGACAAGCAGGCGCGGCGCGAGCTCGACCGCCTCTCGAAGCTCCCGCCCGCCGCCGCCGAGTACGGCGTCATCCGCACGTACCTGGAGTGGATCCTCTCGCTCCCCTGGAACGCGACGACCGAGGACGACCTCGACCTGAAGGCCGCGCGGCGGATCCTCGACGAGGATCACTACGACCTGGAGAAGGTCAAGGAGCGCATCATCGAGCACCTGGCCGTCCAGAAGCTGACGAACACCCTCTCGGGGCCGATCCTGGCCTTCGTCGGCCCGCCCGGCGTCGGAAAGACGTCGCTCGGCCAGTCGATCGCCCGCGCCCTCGGGCGCGAGTTCGTGCGTGTCTCGGTCGGCGGTGTCCGCGACGAGGCCGAGATCCGCGGCCACCGGCGGACGTACATCGGCGCGATGCCCGGCACGATCCTCAGGGCACTCCGCGACGCCGGCTCGAAGAACCCGGTATTCATGATCGACGAGATCGACAAGATGGGCTCCGACTGGCGCGGCGACCCGTCGAGCGCGATGCTCGAGGTGCTCGACCCGGCCCAGAACGGGTCCTTCCGCGACCACTACCTCGACCTGTCCTTCGACCTCTCGCAGGTCCTCTTCGTGACGACCGCGAACCAGCTCGAGACGATCCCGGCGCCCCTCCTCGACCGCATGGAGATCATCCGCATCCCCGGCTACACCGAGGACGAGAAGGTCGGGATCGCCCGCCGCTACCTCGTCCCCAAGCAGCTCGCCGCGCACGGGCTCGAGGGCAAGCGCGTGACGTTCACGGAGAAGACACTGCGCCTGCTCGTCCGCGAGTACACGCGGGAGGCAGGGGTGCGCAACCTCGACCGCGAGATCGCCTCGCTCTGCCGCAAGGCGGCGCGCGAGATCGCGGAAGGGAAGCGGAAGGGCGCCCGCATCGACGAGGCTCGCGTGCGCGCCTGGCTCGGGAAGCGGCGCTTCTCCGCCGAGGCCCGCAAGCGGACGTCCGACCCGGGCGTGGCCACTGGCCTCGCCGTGACGCCCGTCGGCGGAGACGTGCTCTTCGTCGAGGCGACCGCGATGCCGGGCCAGGGCAAGCTCACCGTCACCGGCCAGATCGGCGACGTCATGCGCGAGTCCGCCCAGGCGGCGCTCTCCTGGGTGCGGGGTCACGCGACCGTGATCGGCCTCGATGGAGACTGGTTCGCCGAGCGCGACGTGCATATCCACGTGCCCGCCGGCGCCGTCCCCAAGGACGGCCCGTCAGCAGGCACGGCGATGGCGACCGCGCTCGCGTCCCTCGCCACGGGCGTGCCCGTCTCCGAGGACGTGGCCATGACGGGCGAGATCACGCTCACCGGCCAGGTCCTCCCGATCGGCGGCGTCAAGGAGAAGACGCTGGCGGCGCAACGGGCCGGAATCGGTACCGTCATCCTCCCCAAGGAAAACGAGGCCGACCTGGACGACCTCCCCGAGGACGTGCGGAAGTCGATGCGCTTCGTGCTTGCCGATACGATCGGCGACGTGCTCGAAGCCGCGTTTCCAAGCGCCTCGGTCGAGGAGTTTCCCCGCGTGGCTCGCGGGTAGATAATCTCGTCGGCAGACGACGAAAGGAACGACGATGAAGGACAAGGTTTACGGCGCAGTCGATGTGGCCAAGCCCTACGTCGACCGCCTCGCGCGGGACGAGGAGCTGCACGAGCACGTGAGGAACGCCTACGGGACGGCGCGCAGCATCTACGACGAGCTGATCGGCGCCCGCGGCCCCCAGGCGCTGGCGGCGCGCGTTGCGAGCGACAAGGACATGCAGTCCGAGCTCAAGAAGGCGGTCGACGAGCTCCGCAAGGCGGGTGAGCGCGCGCAGGGGAAGTCCTCCCACACGACGCGCAACTTCACCCTGCTGCTCGCGGGCATCGCGCTCGGCGTCCTCTTCAACCCGGCCACGGGCCCGGAGACGCGCAAGTGGCTGAAGGAGAAGGTCCTCGGCCCCGAGCAGCCCTTCGAGTACCGCCCGAACGAGAACTAGGCGCGCGGCCCTCGGCCGCTAGCCGCCAAAGCCGGGCTCGGCGCTGACGATCACGGGGCCGGGCTCGGCTTCGCCGAAGAGCGTCGTGGCGACCAGGAACGACGAGAGCGAACCGTCGCCGAGGCCCGAGAGCGACGAGATGTCGTCCGCCTGGAGCAGGACCGCGCCCGTCTTGGGAGCGGGCCCCGGGCCCGGGTCCCAGGTGCCGAACGCAAGGTCGTCGAGGCGGAGCCAGGCGCTCAGGTACGGGTACGGATCGATGGCGCCGTCGTAGCCCATCCACAGCAGCTCCCGCGGGTGGATCTCGAAATGGAGGTGCGGCGGCGTCCCGGCGGCGTCGCCCGTCGTCCCGACGAAGCCGATCACGTCGCCGGCCTTCACCTGCGCGCCCTCCAGCGCGAGCGGCGAGAAGGCGGAGAGGTGCGCGTAGTAGAACTCGTTGCCGGCGCCGTCGCGCAGCCAGAGGCGGTTGCCGCCGACGTCGTTCCAGCCGACGCGGAACAGCGTCCCGTCGGCGACCGCGAGGAGGGGAGCGCCGAGCGGGGCGAAGATGTCGACCCCGTGGTGCCAGGTGGTCGTGCGCGGCGCGCCGAAGCTGTCCGACGTCGAGGCAGGGCCGTAGATGGGGAAGACGTAGCCGGCCGCCGTGAGCTTCGGCTCGACGTCGGGCGGGGCCGGCTGCACGGTCGGAGGCACCTGCGGCGTGGACGGCGACAGCGGCTCGTTCGAGGGCCCGTCGTCTGCCGGCGGCGGTGGCGGAGGCGCGGGCTTCGGCTTGGAGGCGCTCGCCGCCGCCTCGGCATAGCCGACCATGATCTCGGTCCCGGCCAGGAGGCCACCGTGGTCCGCCGTCAGCACGACATGGAGACCGGTGACGAAGCCGCGGTAGCCATGGCGGGGGCCCTGCTTGCGGACGACGGCCGTCTCGAGGGTGACCGCGTAGCCCCAGTCACCGAGCGGGACGCGCGCGTTCTGCCCGGGGCGCACGGGCTCGCCGAGGACGACGAGGTTGGAGAGCGACGAGGCGGAGAGGTCGCCGTTCGCCCCCTTTCCGGTCGCGCGGGCGCGCGCTTTCACGAAGACCCCGTCGGCGGTGATCTCGCCGCCGAAGAGCGAAAGAGAGCTGACCGACGCGCTGCCGTCGGCCGTCACTACGTCCGAGCCGGTGCCGCCGCGGGCGGACGTCGAGGTCCAGGCGGTGACGACCGCGCCCTCGCCGTAGCTCCAGCCGTCGACCGTCGCCGCTCCACGCGGCGGCGCAGTGACCGGCGCGGACGAGGCCACCGTCCCGTCCGGAAGCAGCACGCGGACGCCGAACGCCTTGGCCGACGAGTTCGGCGCGCTCTGCGCGGCGGCCGAGGCCCCGAGGGCGAGAACGGTCAGGGCGACGAACGCCGCGTGGACGACGCGATTCCTCACCATGAGGAGATTATCGGCCAGGAGCGCGGGATGGGCACAGGGTCACCGTTCGCGCGTCGACCAGAGGAGCTGCGCGGCCACGAACAGCAGGAAGGTCGCGAAGAGGTTCCGCAGCAGGTCGTCGTCCAGCGAGGTGGCGAGCGCGGCGCCTCCGACCACGCCGACGACGGAAGCGAGACCGACCGCGATGCCCACCTTCCAGCGCACGTTGCCCGCCTTGTGCTGCTGCCAGGCGCCGAAGAGGACGACCGGGATCATCGCCGCGAGCGAGGTCGCCTGGGCGTCGAGCTGGGCGAGCCCGACGACCAGGGCGAGGGTGGGGACGAAGAGGATGCCGCCGCCGACGCCGAAGAGCCCGGAGAGGATCCCGGCGCCGAAACCGAGGACGAGCGCGAGGACGATCGTCGTCGTGCTCATTCCACGTAGAGGAGGACGGCGACGCCGACGACGAAGAGCGCGAACAGGCGGGTCAGTGCCCGCGAGGAGATCCGGTGCTGGAGGCGGACGCCCGCGAGGGAGCCGACCAGCGCGGGCAGGCCGACGAGGGCGGCCGAATCCCAGTGGACGTGGTCGAAGAGCGAGAAGGAAAACGCGCCGGCTACTGCCGTGATCCCGATCGCGGCCAGCGAGGTGGCGGTTGCCGCCTTCGAGTCGAAGCCGAGCAGCAGGACGAGCGCAGGGACGACGACGACCCCGCCGCCGACCCCGAAGAGCGCGCTCAGAAAGCCCGACGCGATGCCGACGCCCGCGAGCAGGAGGAGCGTGCGCTTTGCCGGCACGGCCGTATCCTAGGCGGGCCGATGGCGGCCGCCGCCGAGCTCCTCGCCCCCCTCGCCCGCGCCCCGGAGCGCTCCGCGCTCGTCCTCGACGTCGACGGGACGCTGGCGCCGATCGTCTCCAGGCCGGAGCTCGCCGTCGTTCCGGCGGAGACGCGCCACGAGCTGGCGCGTCTGGCCGGCGGCTACCTGCTGGTCGCGTGCGTCAGCGGGCGGGCCGGGGACGACGCCCGCCGGCTCGTCGGCGTGGAGGGGATCGAGCTCGTCGGAAACCACGGGCTCGAGCTCGAGCCGCGGGCGCACGAGCTGGCCGGGGAGATCGCGCGCTTCCGCGACGCGGTCGGGCTCCCGGTCGAGGACAAGACCCTCTCACTCACCTACCACTACCGGGAGGCGAGGGACGAAACGGCCGCACGCGCGGAGCTCGAGGAGGTCGCCGCCCGCGCCCGGGCGCAGGGGCTCGACGCCCGCTGGGGCCGGAAGGTGCTGGAGATCCGCCCGCACGTCGACGCGGACAAGGGCACGGCCGTACGAGCGCTCGTGGAGCGTTCAGGGGCCCGTCTCGGCCTCTACGCCGGCGACGACACGACCGACCTGGACGGCTTTGCCGGCCTGCGCTCGCTCGGCCTCGAGCACGCGGTGTGCGTCGCGGTCGCCTCCACCGAGGGCCCGGCTGAGCTGCGCGAGGCCGCCGACCTCGTCGTTGCCGATCCGCAGGAGCTGGCGGCTCTCCTACGCCTTCTCTGAGCCCGGGGCGAGCTCCTGGAGGAGCTCCCAGGCCCGGCGCACGTCGTCCTCGGTGGTGCGGTGGTTCCCGATCGCCAGGCGGAGGACGAAGCGACCGTCGAGCGTGGTGTTCGAGAGATAGGCCTCGCCGGTGGCGTTCACGCGCTCGAGCAGCGCCGCGTTCGCCTCGTCGGGGCCCTCGCGCCGAAAGCAGACGAGGGAGAAGGGAACCGGCGCAACCACCTCCCAGCCGGGCGCTTCCTCGACCCACCCCGCGAAGAGCCGTGCGAGGCGCTGGTGCTCCCGGATGACCGCCTGGAGGCCGTCGCGCCCGTAGCAGCGGAGGACCGCCCAGAGCTTGAGCGACCGGAAGCGGCGACCCAGCGCGGGACCGTAGTCCGTCAGGTTCGTGACGTCCTCCTCGCTCGTGCGCAGGTACACGGGGGCAATGCTGAAGGCGGCGCGGAGAACCTCCGGGCGGCGGGTGTAGAGGACGGAGCAGTCGATCGGCGTGAACAGCCATTTGTGCGGGTTGACGACGAGCGAGTCGGCCCGTTCGACCCCCGCAAACGCCCACCGGTTCTCCTCGCAGACCATCGCCGAGCCGGCGTAGGCAGCGTCGACGTGGAGCCAGGCGCCGGCTTCGGCGCAGAGAGCGGCGATCTCCGTGACCGGATCGACGGAGCTGGTCGACGTCGTCCCGACCGTCGCGACGACGGCCGCAGCCTCGCCCTCGGCGAGCGCCTCGGCGAGGGCATCCGGACGCATCCTGAACTCGGCGTCTGCCGGAATCTTGCGCAAACGGATGCCGAGGAGCCGCGCAGACTTGTCCATCGACGAGTGGGCGTGCTCGGAGCAGAGGACCGCCCCCTCCGGGCGGAGATGCCGGGCCGCGGTCAGGGCGGCGAGCGTGGAGGTCGAGGCGGTGTCCTCGATGTGTCCGTGCAGCCCCTCCGGCAAGCCGAGAAGCTGCCGCAGCCAGTCGAGCGCGACCTCTTCGAGCTCGGTCGCTGCCGGCGAAGTGCGCCAGAGCATCGCGTTCACGTTGAGCGCCGCGGTCAGGAACTCGGCCAGGATGCCCGGCTCGCTGCCGGAGATGGCGTAGTAGGCGAAGAAGCGCGGGTGGTTCCAGTGCGTTATCCCGGGGAGCAGGATCTCGTCGAGGTCGCGGAGCACGTCGGCGAACGGCTCGGGCCGCTCGGGAGGAGCCGCGGGCAGCGCGGCTCGGATCGCGCCCGGCTCGACCTGCGCCAGAACCGGCAGTTCGCGCACCCCCTCGAGGTAGCGCGCGATCCATTCCGCGGTCGCAGCCGCGTCCGACCGGAAGTCGCTCACCGCTTCAGCAGCTTCTTCACGTCGGCCCAGGAGCGGGTGTTCACGACCTGGTCCGGCGAGACCCAGCCGCGGCGGGCCTGCGCGACTCCCAGCTCGAGGTTGTCCAGCTCGTGGACACGGTGGGCATCGGTCGAGACGACGAGGCGCACGCCGGCCACCACGGCCGCCCGGGCGAGCGTGTCGGTGAGGTCGAGCCGGTCGGGCTGCGCGTTGATCTCCAGGAAAGTCCCCGTCTCGGCCGCCGCCTCGCAGACCCGTTCGAAGTCGAGCTCGTAGGGCGGGCGCTGGTTGATTTTGCGGCCGGTGGGATGACCGATGCAGTCGACGTGCGGGCTCTGCATGGCGGCGACGAGGCGCTCCGTGAGCTTCTCGCGCGGCCCGTCGAAGCCCGAGTGGATGGAGGCCATCACCCAGTCGCGGCCGGCCAGCGACTCGTCGTCCATGTCCAGGCTCCCGTCGGCGCGGATATCGACCTCGATCCCCGCCAGCACGTTGATCCCGGTGACGTTCAGCGCCGCGATCGCCTCGGTCTGCGCCTCGAGCCGTCCGTCGCGGAGGCGGCGCGCGTGGTCGCAGATGGCGATGTAGCGGTGGCCGCGCTCCTTCGCGGCCAGCACCATCTCCTCGAGGGTCGCGCGGCCGTCGGACCAGTCCGTGTGCATGTGGAGGTCGCCCTTCAGGTCGGCGAGCTCCACGAGCTGGGGCAGCGCCCCCTCCCGAGCAGCCTCGAGCTCGCCGCGGTTCTCGCGCAGCTCGGGCGGGATCCAGGCGTAGCCGAGACGCGCGTAGACCTGCTCCTCGTCGGTCGCCTGGAAGCTCTCGCCGCTCTCCACGTCCGCGACGCCGTACTCGCTGACGGAGAGCCCCTGACGGACCGCGTCCTCGCGCAGGGCCACGTTGTGGTCCTTCGAGCCGGTGAAATGCTGGAGGAGGTTCCCGTAGCTCTCCGGCGGGACGACGCGCAGGTCGAAGCGGAAGCCCTCGTGCGAGACGACCGTCGCCTTCGTGCCCCCCTTGGCCACGACCTCCGCCACCCACTCGCGCTCGGCGAAGAACGCCGTCAGCGCCGCCGGGTCGGCCGCCGTGGCGATCAGGTCGATGTCCTTCGTCGTCTCGAGGCGGCGGCGAACGCTGCCGGCTTCGCTGACGCGCTCGGCGAGGCCGCTCGCCTCGATCTCCTCGACCGCGCGGCGGACCGCGGGAAGCGCCTTGCCGAGCAGCGTGCGGCCGGTCGCGGCGGCCGCCTTCGGCGGCGCGGCCAGCGACTTGAGCACCTTCTCCTCGCTCTTCGCGCCGAGGCCCGGCAGGTCGCGCAGCTTCTGCTGCTCTGCGGCCGCGCGGAGACCGTCGAGGTCCTCGACGCCGAGCTCCGACCAGAGCTTCCGCGCCGTCTTCGGGCCGAGGCCGGGGACGTGCATCACGTCGACGAGCCCGGGCGGCAGCTTCGCGCGCAGCTTGGCGAGCGCGTTCATGTCGCCGGTCTCGACGACCTCGACGATCTTGCCCTCGATGGTGCCGCCGATCCCGGAGAGCTGCGTCGCCTTCCCGTCGACGGCGAGCTGCGCCACGGGCACCGCAGACTCCCGAATGCGCGCCGCCGCGCGCCGGTAGGCGGCGAGCCGGAACGCGTCCGCGCCGTCGAGCTCCAGCAGGTCGGCCAGGAGCTCGAAGCGCTCGGCCAGCTCGGTGTTGGTCGGCAGCTTCGCGGTCACGGCGGCGATGATACGCGCGTGCGCCTGGTCATCTGCGTCCCCACCTACGACGAGCGCGAGAACCTCGAGCCGATGGCGCGGGCGCTCGGCGCCGTCATGACCGAGCACGGGCTCGACGGCCGCGTCCTCGTGATCGACGACGCCTCGCCGGACGGGACGGGTCGGCTCGCGGACGAGCTCGCCGGAGAGCTCGGCTTCCTGGACGTCCTCCATCGCGAGCGCAAGGAGGGGCTCGGGCCGGCGTACGTCGCCGGCTTCGAGCGCGCGCTGGCCGGCGGGGCCGAACTCGTGGCCACGATCGACTGCGACTTCTCGCACGACCCGGCGGACCTGCCCCGCCTCGTCGAGGCGACCTCGCGCGCCGGCATCGCGCTCGGCTCCCGCTACGTGCCCGGCGGAGGCACGGAGGACTGGGGAGCCCTGCGGCGCTTCGTCAGCCGCGGCGGCTCCGTGTACGCGCGGGCCGTGCTGGGGATTCCGGTCCACGACACGACCTCCGGCTTCAAGGCATACCGGCGCGAGGTCCTCGAGGCGATCGAGCCGGCGCGAATCGAGTCGCGCGGCTACGCCTTCCAGATCGAGACCGTGTACCGCGCGATCCGCCGGGGCTTCGTCGTCGAGGAGGTTCCGATCCGCTTCGCCGACCGCACCCACGGGGGGTCCAAGATGGGCCCCGGGATCGTCCTCGAAGCGATGGCGAGGGTGCCCGCGCTGCGCCTCGCAGCGGCGCGCGGGAAGCTCTGATGCCAGGGCTATAGTGACTCTGTGGCTGAGCTCGCACAGGTAGGTGACGCCGACTTCGAGACCGAGGTCCTCCGGTCGGAGATCCCGGTCGTCGTCGACTTCTGGGCGCCGTGGTGCGGGCCGTGCCGCGTCGTCGGGCCGATCCTCTCCGACATGGCCGACGAGCACGAGCGCATTACGTTCCTGAAGATGAACGTGGACGAGAACCCCGCGACGCAGGCGCGTTACAACGTCCTCTCGATCCCGACGGTGATCCTCTTCGAGAGCGGCGAGGCGCGCGAGACCGTGATCGGCGCCCGCTCGCGCAGTCACTACGAGTCCGTCTGGGAACGCTGGCTCAGCCCGGCGGCTTGAACGCGTCCCACGCGGCCAGGTCGGCGGGCTCCACGCCGGCGCCTTCCTCGCAGCGGCCGACGACCGGGAAGCCGAGCGCGTCCGCGTCGGCGAGGGCGAGCGCAGCCAGCAGCTCGTAGTCCTCGCCCAGTGTCCAGAACGGGAGGTCGGCCACCTCCTCGAGCCGGGCCGCGCGCGGGACGCTCTCGGGGTCGAGCACGATCCGGCAGCCGGAACGCTCTGCAATGCGCGTGGCATCGCCGGCGAGGCCGTCCGAGAGGTCGACGAGCGCGTGGGCGACCCGGGCGAGGCGCCGGCCCTCTTCCAGGCGAAGCGGCGGCCGACGGTGGCGCTCGACCAGCTCGTCGAACCCGGCCAGGCCCTCGCGAAGCGCGTGGAGGCCCGCGGCGGCGCCGCCGAGGGGGCCGGTGACGACGAGGAGGTCGCCGGGCACGGCGCCGGCTCGGCCGGGGACGCGCTCGCTCCGGCCCACGGCCGTGACCGTGAGAACGAGCTGCTCGGCGCGCGTCGTGTCGCCGCCCGCGATCGCGATCCCGGGCTCGTTCAGGCCGGCGTAGAGCTCGGCCAGCGCCTCCACGGAGACGTCCTCGGGGACCGCCAGCGCCACGAGCAGCGCCTCCGGCTCCGCCCCGAGGGCGGCGAGGTCGCTGAGGTTGACGGCGGCCGCCTTGTAGCCGAGGTCGCCCCAGGACGTCCACTCACGGCGGAAGTGGACGCCCTCGACCAGGGTGTCCTGCGTGACGACGACGCCGTCGGCGAGCACGGCGCCCTCGGCGTCCTGGCCGCGGACGAGCCCGCGGCGCTCGAGCTCAGCGAGGAGCCCGAACTCCCCGAGCTCCGAAAGCCTCAAGATGGAAGACGTCGACGGGGCCGGAGCCCGCTCCGAGGTCGGCGAGCCCGTGGCGCACGGCCGCGGATGCGATCGCCGCGGCGCCCCGCGCGGCGTCCTCGAGGGGCTCGCCCCGGGCCAGCAGTGCGGCCAGGCTGGCCGAGTGGGTACAGCCGGCGCCGTGCGTGGCTTCCTCGCCGTAGCGCTCGACCGGGATGGCGACGTGGCGCTCGCCGTCGAAGAGCCAGTCCACCGGCTCCGCACCGTGCCCGCCCGTCACGATGACGGCGGCAGGGCCGAGCTGGTGCAGCGCCTCGGCGAGCGCGCGCCGATCGGCGTCGTCGGCATACGGAACCCCGAGCAGCGCGCAGGCCTCGTGGAGGTTCGGCGTCACGACGGTCGCAAGCGGGAAGAGCTCGCCGATCAGGACGGCGACGGCATCGTCCTCCAGGAGCTTCGCGCCCGAGGCGGCGACCATGACCGGGTCGACCACGAGCGGCGTCTCGTGCCCGCGCAGGAAGCCGGCGACCGCCTCGATGATGCGGGCGCTGAAGAGCATGCCGGTCTTGGCCGCGTCGACGCCCAGGTCGTCGAAGACGGCCTCGAGCTGGGCCCGGACGAACGCGGGCGGGGCCTCGTGGACGTCCGTGACCGCGGTCGTGCTCTGGGCGGTGAGCGCCACGATCGCGCTCATGCCGTGGCAGCCGAGTGCCGCGAACGCCTTCAGGTCCGCCTGGATCCCCGCGCCCCCGCCCGAGTCCGAGGTCGCGATGGTGAGGCACCGGGGTACCACGGGGGACGAAAGCTAGCATCGCCCCATGGCCGTCGTGACCTGGGAGGGGCTGCTGGAAGGGGAGGAGCTGGCCTACCTGAGCGAGGTCCCCGGGCAGGAGGCGCGCGCCGTGCCGCTCCCGGAGCTCCACCCGAAGCTCGAGGCGGCGCTCAGGGCCCGCGGGGTCGAGAGCGTCTTCGCGCACCAGGCGGAGTCGCTCGCGGCGGCCCGGCGGGGAGAGCACGTGGTCGTGGCGACCGGGACCGCCAGCGGGAAGACGCTGGCGTTCAACCTCCCAGTCCTCGACGCGCTCGCTGCGGAGCCGAAGCTGCGCGCGCTCTATCTCTACCCGACCAAGGCCCTGGCCCAGGACCAGGCGCGCTCGCTCACGGAGCTCGGCGTCGCGGGCGTCAAGCCGGCGATCTACGACGGCGACACCGAGCACGAGCGCCGCTGGCAGATCCGCAAGTGGGCGAACGCGATCCTCACCAACCCGGACATGCTCCACGTCGGCGTCCTTCCGCACCACGACCGCTGGGGGGACGTCCTGGCGAACCTCCGCTACGTCGTCGTCGACGAGGCGCACGTCTACCGCGGCGTCTTCGGCTCGCACGTCGGGAACGTGCTCCGGCGCCTGCGGCGCGCGGCGCGGATCTACGGCGCCGACCCGCAGTTCCTGCTGGCCTCGGCGACGATCGCCAACCCGGGTGAGCTCGCGCGCTCGCTGCTCGGCCTGGACGTCACCGTCGTGGACGCCGACGCCGCTCCGCGCGCGGCCAGGACGATCGCCTTCTGGAACCCGCCGGTGCTGGACGAGGCGCTGCAGCTCCGCGCCAGCGCGCTGGGGGAAGGCGCCCGCCTCCTGGCCGAGCTCGTCTCCCGCGGCCTCAGGACGATCTGCTTCGCCAAGAGCCGCAAGGCGGTCGAGCTGATCCACCGCTTCGCCGCGGAGCGGCTGGACGCGGAGACGGCCGCCCGCCTCTCGCCCTACCGCGCCGGCTACACGCCCGCGCAGCGGCGCGAGGTCGAGCGGCGGCTGGTGGCGGGCGAGCTCCTCGGCGTCACGGCCACCGACGCGCTCGAGCTCGGCATCGACATCGGCCTCCTCGACTGCGCAATCTCCGTCGGCTTCCCCGGCACGGTGGCCAGCCTGCGCCAGCAGTGGGGCCGCGCGGGGCGGCGCAGCGACGGCCTCGCGGTGCTCGTCGCCAGCGAGGACGCGCTCGACCAGTTCTTCATGCGCGAGCCCGAGGCGCTCCTGGGCCGGCGGGTCGAGGCGGCCATCCTCGACCACGCCAACCCGCGCATCCTCGACGGCCACGTCCTCTCGGCCGCCTTCGAGGGGCCGCTGGACGACCGCGACCGCGAGACGCTCGGCGACGCAGCGCTGGAACGGGCGGAGACGCTGGTCGAGGGCGGGGAGCTGCGGAAGACGCCCGCCGGCATCGTCTGGGCCGGCCGCGACTACCCGGCCGGCCGCGTGGCCCTGCGCTCGGCGAGCCCGGAGTCGATCGCCGTCATCGACGCGGCCACCGGCTCGGTCCTGGGCCTCGTCGAGCGGGAGCGCGCCTTCTCCACCGTGCACGAAGGCGCCGTCTACCTTCACCTGGGCGAGGCCTACCGCGTGCTCGAGCTCGACCTGAACGCCCGCGCGGCGCTGGTCGAGGCCTTCTCGGCCGACTACTACACCCAGGCGAAGAAGGAGACGACGACCGCGATCGAAGAGGCCGAGCTGTCTGCGCGACGACTCGGGATGGAGGTCTCGTTCGGCCGGGTGAGCGTCACCGAGCAGGTGATCGCCTACCAGCGGAAGTCGATCCGCGACCAGGCGACGCTGGAGCTCGTCACCCTCGACCTGCCGCCGACGACCTTCGAGACCGAGGCGATCTGGTACGTGCCCTCCGACGAGCATCTCGCCGGGCTCGAGCCGCTGCCGAAGCTGCTCGGCTCGCTTCATGCCGCCGAGCACGCCATGATCGCCATCCTCCCGCTCTGGGCCATGTGCGACCGCTGGGACATCGGCGGGCTCTCGACGAACCTCCACTTCCAGACCGGCCGCCCGACCGTGTTCGTCTACGACGGCCACCCGGGCGGAGTCGGGATCGCCCGCCGCGGCTACGACGAGCTCGAGGGCTGGGTCGGCGACACCGAGCGCCTGCTCGCCGGGTGCCCCTGCTCGGACGGCTGCCCGTCCTGCGTCCAGTCGCCCAAGTGCGGCAACCTCAACGAGTTCCTGGACAAGGCGGGCGCGCTCACGCTTCTCCGCCGCCTCCTGGCCGACGGCTGAGAGCTAGCGCAGGCGGATTTCGACGCCACGGACGACGTCGCGGCGGCGGTCGACCCGTGCCCGGTCGCGGCCGGCGTCGCCGAAGACCCGGTCGCGGATGCCGTCGCGGGCCTGGATGGTGTCGGCGTCGTCTCCACCGCGAAGGACGTCCTGCCCGCGGCCGCCGGACAGGTAGTCGTTTCCGTCGCCGCCCTGGAGCGTGTTGCCCAGCGAGTTGCCGAGGAGCCGGTCGTCGAAGCTCGAGCCGGTCGCGTTCTCGATGAGCGCGAGCGAGTCCGCGCCGTCCCCGACCGCCTCGCCCGCGGCCAGGTTGACGACGACTCCAACCCTCCCGTTCGTTGGGAAGAACGTCGCGTAGTCCACGGTGTCGACCCCGCCGCCGCCGGACAGCGAGTCGGCGCCGGCGAGCCCGCGGAGCCTGTCGTTGCCGTCTCCGCCCTCGAGGGTGTTCACCGCACCGTCGCCGGTGAGAAGGTCGGCGCCGGAGCTGCCGGTCGCGTTCTCGACAGTGGTGAGGAGGTCGACGTCGCCCGCGCTCGCGGCCGTGCCGGACGTCAAGTTGACCACGACGCCGGGCGGGCGCGACGAGTAGTCCACCGTGTCGGAGCCCGCGCCGCCGTCGAGGACGTCGGCACCCGCGGTCGCCATGAGCAAGTCGTTTCCGGCGCCGCCCGCGAGGCTGTTCGGGCCCACCGTTCCGGTCAGGGTGTCGCGCCCGGAGCCGCCGGTGACATTCTCCATGGCCATGAGCGCGTCGTTGCCCGCGGTGCCGGTGCCCTGCGCGCCGGCGACCGAGAGGTCGACGGTGACGCCGAGCGCGAAGGAGGAGTAGTCCGCCGCGTCGATCCCGGGACCGCCGTCGAGCACGTTGTCCCCGACAGTGCCCAGGAGGACATCGCCGAACGACGAGCCTATGACGTTCTCCGCAGCGAGCAGCGTGTCGGTTCCGGCACCGCCCGTGTTCTGCGCGGCGAGGCTGGCGAGGTTGACGGTGACTCCGGCCTCGGCGGCCGAGTAGTCGAGGGTATCCACGCCCGGGCCGCCGTCGAGGGTGTCGTTCCCGCGGAGCCCGGCGAGCGTGTCGGCACCGTCGCCGCCGTTCAGCACGTTGGTGCCGGCCTCGCCGGTGATCGTGTCGTTCCCCGTGCCGCCGGTCGCGCTTTCGAGCGTGACGAGCGTATCGATGCCCGCCGTACCGGTGTTCTGCGGTCCCGCGAGCGAGAGATTGATGCTGACTCCACCGCCGAAGGCCGAGTAGTCCGCGGTGTCGGTGCCCGCGCCGCCCGTGAGGACGTTCGCGCCCGCATCGCCGCCGAGGACATCCGCACCGGTCCCCCCGGTCAGATTCTCGAGGCCCGTCACGGTGTCCGTACCGGCGCCGCCCGTCGGTTGGGCCGTCGAGTCGGCCAGGCTCATCGTTACGCCAGCAGTGACGCCGGAGTAGTCGAGCGAGTCCACACCCGTCCCACCATCGATGTTGTCGTTGCCGGCGCCATCGAGGATCGTATCGTCGTCGTCGTCGCCGAAGACCGTGTCGTTGCCCGCTCCGCCGGTCAGCCGATCGAGGCCGAGTCCGCCGTTGAGGGTGTCGTCGCCGGCGCCACCGTCGATCGTGTCGTCGCCCGCTCCGCCGGTAAGGTCGTTGGCGGTGGCGCCGCCGACGAGCAGGTCGTCACTGGCGCCTCCGAAGGCGCTCTCGACGTCCGCGCCGACCGAGTCTGCTTCTCCGACCTCGCCATCGTCGGCCGTCGCGTCCATTGTCACCACGACCCTGGCCGTGCGAGCGGCGTAGGTCACGCGGTCGTCGACACCGGCGCCGCCAGCCATCGTGTCGGCCCCGTTCGAAGCGTCGCCCTCGTCGAATTGGTCATTGCCGGGGCCGCCGGAGAGCGTGTCGGCATCAGCGCCGCCGGCTAACGTGTCGTCGCCGCCCTCGCCGTTGAGCGTCAGACCGAGCGCCGCGGCCGCTCCCGGTGACGGCGTCTCCGGCGCCCGAGACCACGTCCGCTCCACCGCTCGCGTTGATGGTTCCGAGCTCGACGTTGGCGAGTGTCACGTCCACGTCGTTGTCGCCGTTCAGGTTCGCGCCGCCCGTTCCCAGCACAACAATGTCGGCGCCCGGGCCTCCGGTAACGGTGAGACGGTCCTGAACGCCCGACGAGAGGTCGACGACGAACTCGATCTCGGAGGCGCCCGAACCCTCGGCCGCCGCTCCGGGGGCGAACTGACCGGTGGTCAGATCGATGGTGACGGTTCTCGGCACCCGTCGTGCCGTTGACGACGATCGTGTCCGTGTTGGCGACCGTGGCCGTGCTGCAAGGCGGCGCGCTCGGGTTCGGGCCGGCCATGATCCGGCCGGCGTTGGCGCCGGTTCCCACGACGATCAAGGCGGAGTCACCGCCGGTGCTCATGGTCACGGTGGCCGTCCCGGCGCCGAAGACGCAGGTCACCGCGCCCTGCGCAGGCGAAGCCGCCCCGAGGGCGATCAGGAGGAGCGAAAGGGTGAAAACTGTGCGAAAGCGCGCCATGGTTCCGTTGGTGCGTGGATTCGACAGTAGCGGAGGAATCCTTTAGCCGGCGCGGCGCGGCCGGCGCACCAGCTCGCCGCCGCAGTTCGGGCAGACGGAGGCCATCGCGTCGGCGCAGGCCGGGCAGAACGTGCACTCGAAGCTGCAGATTCGGGCCTCGGCGTCGGCCGCGAGCGCGGCACCGCAGCGCTCGCACTCGGAACGCATCTCCAGGGCCACGGCTAGCGCGCCTCCACCAGCCCGAGCGCCCGCTCGACGGCCTCCGCCGCCGTCTCTGCGTGCTCGACGCCGTCGCCCTCCACCCCCGGTCCCGCCCCGAGCACGACCACGGGCCGCCCGAGCACGCGCGCGTACGCGATCTCGGCCGCGGTGCCCCAGCGTCCGCCCACCGCGATCGCCGCCTCGCACGAGGCGACGACGGCCAGGTTCCGCGCATGACCGGTGCCGGTGGCGATCGCATAGTCGATCCACGGGTTCGCGTCGCGCGTCGTCTCGCCCGGGAGGATCCCGACGGTCGTGCCCCCCGCGTCCTTGGCGCCGCGCGCCGCCGCTTCCATCACCTCGCCGAGCCCGCCGCAGACCACGACGCAGCCGCGCTCGGCCAGCAACCGGCCGACCTCCTCCGCCTGGGACGCCCACTGGGCGCCGCTCCCGATGACTGCGATCTGGGTAACGGGACCGATGATATGACTGCCGCCATGACGACCCGCAGCGCACGCGGCGGCACGCTCGTGCTCGGCGGCGGCTTCGCCGGGAGCTACGTCGCGCGCCTCCTGGGCAAGGCGGGCGCGACGATCGTGAGCCGCGAGAACTTCATGCTCTACACGCCGATGCTTCCCGAGGCGGCCTCGGGCACGCTCGAGCCGCGCCACGTCGTCGTCCCGCTGCGCGCGATGTGCCCGCACGCCGACCTCATCCTCGGCGGGATGACGCAGCTCGACGAGGATGCGAGGACCGTCCGCGTCGTCGCCGAGGAGGCCGAGATCGACGTCGCCTACGAGAACCTCGTCGTCGCCCTCGGCGTCGATCTCGCGCACGCTCGCCGATCCCGGGCCTGGCCGAGTCACGGGATCGGCTTCAGGTCGCTCGCCGACGCGATCCACCTCCGCAACCACGTCCTGCGCGAGCTGGAGGCGGCCGCGGCCAACCCGAGACACGCCGAGCGCCACCTGACGTTCGTCTTCATCGGCGCCGGCTACGCGGGCGTCGAGGCGCTCGCGGAGCTCTCCGACCTCGTCCGCGACGCGCTGCGCTACTACCCGGAGCTGAAGGGAGCGCCGCAGCGCTGGGTGCTGGTGGACGCGGCGGCCAGGATCCTCCCGGAGATCCCGACGCGCCTGGGCGAGTACGCCGCGCGCGAGCTGGCCAAGCGCGGCGTCGACATCCGGGTCTCGACGACGCTCGAGTCGGTGGACGCGGACGGTGCCGTGCTCTCCGACGGGACGCGCTTCGAGACCCACACGCTCGTCTGGACGGCCGGGGTCAACGCGAGCCCGCTCCTCGCCGAGTTCGGCCTGCCGCTGGACGAGCAGGGGCCGCGTCGTCGTGGGGCCGACGCTGAGGGTCGAGGGGCGCGAGAACGTCTGGTCGCTCGGCGACTGCGCCCGCGTGCCCAACGAGGCGACCCCGGACCACCCCGACCCGCCGACCTGCCAGCACGCGCTCCGCCAGGCCCGGCGGCTGGCGAAGAACCTGAAGGGCGAGTCCGAAGCCCTATCGCTACCGGATGCTCGGCCAGGTGGCGACGCTGGGCCGCTACAAGGGGATCGCCGACGTGCTCGGCCTGCGCTTCCGCGGCTTCCTCGGCTGGTTCATCACGCGCACGTACCACCTGTTCCAGCTCCCGCTCGTCTCGCGCAAGCTCCGGGTGATCGTCGACTGGACGGTGGCGCTGCTCTTCCGCCGCGACATCGCCGAGCTCTCCATGCTCGGCCACCCGGCACCGCTCGCGGATCCGCACGAGAAGTAGAGGGGCGCCCGTTTCCGGGCGCCCCTCCGTCGGATTCGACCTCCCCTAGAGGAAGCGGAAGAACGCGCGGTGCTGCTTGCCGTCGTCCCGCGTCAGCACGAGCTCACGGCACGTCCCCGCCCATTCCCCGAGCGTCTTCCAGTTGTAGTGGAAGACACCCTGCGGGTTCACGGTCAGCTTCGAGTTCCCCGGGGTGACGGTGTCGACCGGGAACTCCCGCGGGGTGATGAACGCCGGGTCCTGGCTCGGAACCCGGAGCGTCCCGCAGTCCACCTTGCGCGAGAACGGCGAGCCGCTGTCCTTGAGGACGTCCAGCTGCTTGTAGCCGTCCGCGGTGAACTTGAGCGGCACGGCATCGCCGGCATCCACCTCGTTCAGCGAGCCGTACGGCTGCACCACCGGGCTCTGGAAGCCGCGCAGGCACTCCGGGGCCGTGTCGTACGCCTCGTTGTTGTCATCGCGGTTCGTCGTTCCCTGAACCGCGCTGAAGCCGAGCCCGCGGCGGGCGAACGACGCCCACAGCAGTGCACGTGTCCTCGCCGTCCGAGAGCTCGTCGCCGGCGGCGATGATGGCCCGGCTCGAGACGACCAGCCCGGGCCCGCAACCCTGCATCTTCAGCCCGTCCATCACGTACTGGATCGCACGGTTGTTCCCGCCCGTGTTCCAGTCTTCGTAGACCTGCGGGTTGAAGCCGTGCTTGTCGATCAGGTCCCACGTCATGTCCCAGAGGGTCGCGGCCCAGCCGTGGCCCAGGCCGTGCGGCAGGGCCAGCGAGGTTCCGTTCAGCCAGCCGTTCGTCTTGATGCTGTCGTACGTGAACGGCTGAGTCTCCATGGTGCGCGAGTAGGGCCTCGGGCGCAGCCCGTTGCCGGAACGGTCCTCCTGGAAGAGCACGTACGGCACGAGCCCGCGCGTGCCCGCCGGGTCGTCCAGCTCCGGGTTGAGGAGGAGCGCGATGGCGAGGTAGTCGCTCCAGCCTTCGCCCGCCTGCTCGTTGCCGCTCAGGCAGTTGACCGCGGGACCGCCGGTGAGGCGGTTGGAGACGCCGTGGCCGTACTCGTGGAAGATGATCCCGGTGTCGAAGTCGCCGTCCCGGATCCCGGGATGCGCCGGGTGCTTGCGGACAGTGCCCGCAGCGGGCAGCGCGGCCTTGATCGCCGCCCCGTTGGCCTGGGTGACGCTGACCGTCGGGATCGTCTCCGGAGCCGTTGACGAAGCTGCCGCCCAGGATTGGCGGGTTGGTGCTGGTCGTGTTGTCGGCCAGGATGACCGCGCTCGCGCCGGCGGCCTGAGCGTCTCTGCGTCTTCACCTGGAACGTGCACGTGCCCCGGTCGACCAGGGCGATCGCGCCGGCCGGGAACCCAACGAGCGGCATTGCAGCCCTCGGTCGGAAGCGCTGTCCCGTCGTTGACGAGGACGATCTGTCCGCTGACGCCGGCGTTCGTCGCCGGAGGCCCGTATCGCGCCCAGCCGGCTCCGAAGTCCCCGGCTCCGGTGATCGACGACCTGGTTCTGGTTCCCGAGCTGGTTGCCGGGCCACAGGAACATCTGCATCCGTGGCACGCCGGTGCCGGGCGTCGGCTCCGTCGGCGTGGAGAAGTTGGCGTTGTTGGTGCCGCTTCCGTCGGCCGCCTCGCAGCGGACGTAGTCGCCGCCGAGGCCGCCGCGGCCGTAGTTGTTCGCCTGGAAGTTGCCGGCCGCCTCGTCGAGCCCGTAGCGGTAGAGGACGTCGTGGATCGTGTTGCAGCCGTAGAAGAGGTTGGTGGTCACAGCCTCGCGATACGCCTGCGAGTGCTGCGAGAAATCGACCGGGAAGTCGAAGTCCAGGCCCGGGCCACCGCTCGGGCTGCCGCCGAAGTCCTCTTGCTCGTTGTCGTCCTGGTCGAGGTACGCGTGGTTGTTGTTCCCGCGCGTGATCGTGAACTCGGCGCCCGGGACGCCGTTGGTGTCGTGCCACCCGAAGGGCGAGGCGAGCCCGTCGGCAGGGTTCTCGACGAGCTGGCGCGGCGCGTCGTTCGGGCTCTCGTCAGGGAGCCGGAAGACGCGATAGCTCGACCCGTCGAGCACGGGGTTGGGCGAGACCGGATAGATGGTCGCCGCCTGCGCCGTGAAGTTCGTGCGCGCGAGCGTCTGCGCGAGATCCCCGAGGCTGTCCTGGTTCGTCCAGTCCTCGGCTGCGAGCAACTCGCCGGTCTCGGCGTCCACGGTGGCGTTCCAGAGGTGGACGTCGGACGAGTCGTCGATCGTGACCTGCCACGCGAGCCGAAGCCCGTCCGCGGTCGGCTGCCACCCCAGGCGGGCCGCGATGGGCCCTTCGGAGATGCCCCCGTTCGAGACCACCGTCTTCTGGGCCGCGCCGCCACTCTGGCTGAGAACGCGCAGGTTCGCCGGGTCGTCGAGGTCGAGACCCTCGGCCGCCGCCTCGACAGCCTGCGTCGGCCCGAGATCCTCGTCGCCCGAGGCGCCCGAGGTGAGGCCGTCGACGAGGCTCCCGGCGGCGAAGACGACCTTGCCGTCGCGGCCGACGTTGACCGTGACGTGGCCTCCGAAGACCTCGAGGCCCCGGAAGCGCTGGTTGAGGTTCACGTGCGTCACGCCGCTAGCCGAGCTCCGGTAGCTGCTCGTGACGGCGAGGTTGGCGACGTCGGCGCGCGTGACGCCGAGATCGGCCGCATTTGTCGTGACGTGGTCGAGCGCGATCGACAGCGCATCCACCCCCGGCTGGGACTCGCCGGCCCCGTCCGTCGCCGACATGGAGCCCGGCACGAGCACGAGCGCCATGAGGGCGGCGACGAGGACCGGAAGCAGTCCAGGCCTCCCAAGCATTAGGTACCCCCCTTTGTTGCCCCGCACGGCCAACGAGGCATCGCGATACTGACAGCAGGGGCAGTCTTCAGGCTCTGACCCGATTAAGCACGAGGGAGCTGAACGACGGCGTTGCCGCGGACTTCACCACACGACAAGAAAGGGAGCGCCCGTCTGCCGGGCGCTCCCCTGATGTCGTCCTAGGTGAACCTGAAGAAGGCGCGGTGCTGGACACCGTCGGCGCGCGTGATCACGAACTCACGGCACGTACCGACCCAGTCGGCCTCCGTCTGCCACCGGTAGCGGAACTGGCCACCGCCGAGGTGGGCCAGCTTGGTCTGGCCCTGCGCCTTCGTCGGTGAGCAGCCGCTCCCTCGGAGTGATGAAGTTCGGGTCCACACTGACGACCCGGAGCGTCGAGCAGTCGACCTTGCGGGAGGCCGGCGCGCCGCTCTTCGCGACGACCTCCTCGGCGGTCGTCGAAGTCGTCGGCCCTGAACTTCAGGACCACCACGCTTCCCGCCCTGTTCGAGTTCAGCGTGCCGTACGCCGCATCCGCGCCGGCGGTGAAGTCCTCCTGGCAGTCCGGATCCGTGTCGAACGCCTCGGTGTTGTCATTGCGGTCGTCCGCGGAGCCCTGGAGGGCACTGAAGCCGAGCCCGCGCCGGGAGAACGCCGCCCATGCAGTGCAGGTGTCCTCGCCGCCGAGCGCCTCGGTAGCCGCGATGATCGCGCGGCTGCCGACCACGATGCCCGGACCGCAGCCCTGCATCTTCATCCCGTCGATCACGTACTGGAACGCACGGTTGTTGCCGCCCGTGTTCCAGGCCTCGTAGATGTTCGGGTTGAAGCCGTGCTTGTCGATGAGATCCCAGTTGAGATCCCACAGCGTCGCGGCCCAGCCGTGGCCGAGGCCGTGCGGGAGGGCCAGGGACGTGCCGTTGAGCCACCCGTTCGACTTGATGCTGTCGTACGTGAACGGCTGGATGGACATGTCGCGCGTGTACGGCCTCGGCCTGATGCCGTTGCCGTGCCGGTCGGCCTGGAAGAGGGCGTAGGGGCCCATCCCCCGCGGCAGGTCCGGGTCGTCGAGCGCGAGGTCCATGTTCACGGTTATGGCGAGGTAGTCGCTCCAGCCCTCACCCATCTGCTCGTCGTTGCCGCCCAGGCAGTTCATGAGCTTGCCCGGGCCGCCCGTGAGGCGATTGGAGACCCCGTGGCCGTACTCGTGCATGATGATCCCGGCCTCGAGGTCGCCGTCGCGCATCCCCGGGTGGGCCGGATTCTTCCTGACCGTCCCAGCGGCGGGCAGCGAGGCCTTGATCGTGGCTCCGTCGGTCTGCGTGACGCTGACGGTCGGGATCGTGGGCCCGGCCGCCACGAACGTTCCCGCGAGCACCGGGGCGTTGCCGGCGACGTTGTTGGCGAGAATGACAGCAACTGCGCCTGCGGCCTGCGCTCGCTCCGTCTTTTGCTGGAACGGGCAGGTGCCGCGGTCGACGAGCGCGATCGCGCCCGCCGGGAAGCCGACGAGCGGCCCGCAGCCCTGGGTCGGCAGCGCGGACCCGTCGTTCACGAGCGCGATCGGTCCGGCGACGCCGGCGTTCATGGCCGGCGGGCCGAACCGCGCCCAGGCGGCGCCGTAGTTCGTGCCGCCGATGACGACCTGGTTCTGGGAGCCGAACTGGTTGCCCGGCCAGAGGAACATCTGCATCCGCGGCGATCCGCCCTGGGCCGGGGTCGAGAAGTTGGCGTTGTTCGTCCCCGAGCCGTCGGCAGCTTCTGCTCGCACGTAGTCGCCGTTCGAGAACGGGCCGGGGCCGTAGTTGATGGTCTGGAAGTTGTCGGCGGCCTCGTCGAACCCGTACCGCTTGAGGATGTCGTGGAACGTGTTGTTCCAGTAGAAGAGGTTCGTGGTCGCCGCGTCACGGTACGCCTGCGCGTGCTCGCGTCAGGTCGGCCGGGAAGAGGAAGTCGAGGCCCGCGCCTCCGGTCGGAGACGTTCCGAAGTCCTCGGCCTCGTCGTCGTCCTGATCCTGGTACGCGTGGACGTTGTTTCCCCGCGTGACCTGCCAGTCGGCGCCCGCGGCGCCGTTGTCGTCGTGCCAGCCGAACGGGGACGAGAACGAGTCCGCCGGGTTGGTGACGACCGAGAACGGCCCGTCGTTCGGGCTCTCCGTCGGGATCTCCAGGACGCGGTAGCTCGACCCGTCGTTCACGGGGCTCGTCGTGCCGGGCGGGCTGAGCATGGTCGTGGTCGACCCGCCGCCGCCCGAGCGCGAAAGCGTCTCCGAGAGGTCGCCGGCGTTGTCGTGGCTCGTCCAGTCGTCGACGCCGAGCAGTGCTCCGGTCGTCGGCGTCGACCGTGGCGTTCCAGAGGGACGCGCTGTCCGAGTCGTCGATCGAGAGCTGCCAAGCGAGGCGAAGGCCGTCCTTCGTGGAGGCCCAGCCCAGGCGCGCCGGGATCGGAATGTCCGAGATCCCGCCGTCCGAGACGACGGCCTCGTCGTCGCCGCCCTCGAGCACCCGGAGGTTGGCGGGCTCCGCCAGGTCGAGCGCTCCGGCGGCCGCGTCGACGGCCTGCACGGCGTCGAGCGTGGCGGTCGACGGGCCGGCCGCGCGCAGGTTGCGCACGAAGCTGCCGGCAGCGAAGACGACCCGGCCGCTCGAGGCGACGCTGACGGTCGACGCGCCTCCGAAGACCTCGAGGCCCTCGGAAGCGCTGGTTGAGGTTGACATGGGTGACGCCCGAGTGCGCGCTCCTCAGCGTGCTCGTGGCGTAGAGATCGGACACGTCGGCGCTCGTGACGCCGAGGTCCGCAGCATTCGCGTTGACGTAGGCGAGCGCGGAATCGAGCGCGCCGGCCGCCGCCGCTTGGTCAGCGGCTCCTGAGTCGGACGCCGACAGCGAGCTCGGCACGAGCACGAGTGCTGTCGTTGCGATCGCAGCGCAAAGCGCCCAAAGAGACTTCCTGGTCATTCTCCCCCTCCTGCCCGCGGTGGGCATGGCTCGTTGACTGCCTGCCGGACGACGACGAGCTGCTCAGACGAGGTCTCCCCCCTTCCCGTAGGTCATCGCGGGCAGGGCAGCCTGCGCAATGACCTCCCCAACGGTCTAAACGGCATATCCCCCTCCTGCCCGGGGGTATCGCTTCTGGACGTAGCGATCCTCTCATCGAGTCAAGCGGGGTGTCAAACAGAAGAGTGACTTGCGGTCAAGCGCGGAAATCGGCCATCAACCATGGCGACGGTCCCGCCGATAAGGCGTGAATGAGATCGCTGCTGCGGGCACAAACCGCCTCGGGGCTGCTGGCCTGCGCCGTCGGCGTCGCCCTCCCAGCCGCGACGCTCATCCTCGTCGGGCGAAACGAGGCCCACCCGGGCGACCTCGTCCACTTCTACGGCGTCGGCTTCACCGCCGTCGCCGCCACTGCCGCGGCCCTCGCGCTCACGGTCGTGGGCGCCCGGCGCAGCGATGCGCGCACCGTTCTGGTCGGCACTGCGTTCTCGGTGATGGCCGCGCTGCTCGCGCTCCACGGACTGTCGACGCCCGGAATGATCGTGGGCTGGAACGGCCTCATCGCCTTCACCGGCGGCGCCACCCTCGTCCTCGGCCCGGCGATCCTCGCCCTCGCCGCCCTCCCCTCCGTGAACCGGCCGCAGAGCGTGCGCCGGCTCATCGTCCTCCAGGTGATCCTCTTGCTGGCGGTCGGCCTCATCGGCACCGTCGGCATGCTCGCCCCCGACCTCGTCCCCGGGGTGCCCGAGGCAAGCAGCCCGCTGGCGCTCGCCCTCCTCGCCTTCGGCCTCGTCCTCTACTCGTTCCTTGCCGTGCGGGGGATCAACACGTTTCTGCTGACCCGTCGCCGAGCCGACCTGCTCGTCGTCATCGGCCTGTCCTTCCTGGGCACGGCGCTCGTCGGCGCACTCGTGCTCGACTACATGCAGCTCGGCTGGTGGCTCGGTCACGCCTTCGAGCTCGTGGGCATCCTTCTGGTGGGGATCCCGGTCGCGCTCGACCTCCGGCGGGCACAGCCTTCCCGCTCCCTCACCGGCGGCCCTCGCGCGGGGGAGCTCGTCCAGGCCGAGCACGCCTTCCTCGGCGCCCGCGTCCGGGCCCTGACCATGCGCCTGGCCGAGAAAGACGAGTACACGGAGGGCCACACGCGCCGGGTCGCCCTGCGCGCGGTGCTCGTCGGGGAGGAGCTCGGGCTCGGCCCGAACCGCCTCCGCGTCCTCGCCACGGGCGGGCTGCTCCACGACATCGGAAAGCTCTCGATCCCGGACGAGATCCTGAAGAAGCCCGGCTCGCTGGACGACGAAGAGTTCGCCGTCATCAAGCGGCACCCCGAGTGGGGCCACAAGCTCCTCGGCGAGCTCGGCGGCTTCTCGGACTCCGTACGCCGTCTCGTGCTCGACCACCACGAGCGGCTCGACGGCAAGGGCTATCCGAACGGGCTCTCCGCGTCCGAGCTCGACATCGAGACGCGCATCCTCACCGTCTGCGACGTCTACGACGCGCTGCTCTCGGTGCGCGTCTACCGCGACGCCTGGACGCACGAGAAGGCGATGGGGCTCCTGAACGACGAGACCGGGGCGGCGTTCGACCCGGCCTGCGTCCGCGCGCTCGAGCGCGTCCTCGCCCGCGACGCCTCGCTCTCGCTGGGCATCGCCGTCTAACCTCCCTCTCGTGCCGACAGAGCTCGACCGGGTCCTCGCCTTCGGCGAGGCGATCGCCGCGCGCTGCGCCGAGCGCATCGTCCCCTTCCGGTCCGGGCGTGCGTACTTCAACGCCAGCTTCCCCCGCGTCTGGTACCTGAACTACCTCCTCGTCGACCGCGGGAAGACCGTCGATCCCGGCGAGCTCGCGGCCGATGCCGAGCTCCTGCACACCGACGCCGGGCACAGCCACCGGCTGATCGAGATCCCCGACGACGACGTCGGCTCGGAGGCCGCGCGCTTCTTCAGCCGGCTCCGCTGGAAGACCGACCCCATGGCCGTCATGGCGTACCGGGGGGACGGCGAGCGCACGGCGGACGTCTCGTCGGTCGCCGAGGTCGACCGTGAGCGCATCGTCCCCCTCCGGGAGGAGAGTCGCGCGGACCCAGGAGTGGGCGACCGACGACGAGGTCGTCCGCGAGGTGATCGGCGCAGGCGGGCTCTTCGCCCGGGAGAGCAACGCCCGCTGCTTCGCGGTGCTGGTCGACGGCCGGCCGGTCGCCGCGGCCCACCTCAACTCGGACGGCAGGATCGCCGAGGTCGACGACGTCGCCACGCTGCCCGCGTTTCGCGGTCAAGGCCACGCGAGCGCGGTGGTCCTGCGCGCCGTCGAGGAGGCGCTCGCGGCGGGCCACGAGCTCGTCTTCCTCATCGCCGAGGACGCGGACTGGCCGAAGGAGCTCTACGCGCGGCTCGGCTTCGAGACGATCGGGCGCACCTGGAGCTTCCTGCGCACGCCCGTCCTCGTCGCCCCGGACTGAGGGCTACCCGAGCCGGCGCAGAGCGTCGCCGAGCGACTGGCGCGTGGTCAGCACGCCCGCGAAGAGGTCGCCGTGGCTTTGCACGCGGGCGAGCACGGCCTCCATCGTGAACGCGGCCGGGTCGAGCTCCTCCGTCACCTCGTCCCAGCGGAGGGGCGTCGAGACGGGCGCTCCCGGCCCGGGGCGGACGGAGTAGGCGCTGGCGATCGTCTTGCCCTCGCCGTTCTGGTTCGCATCGATCAGCACGCCGCGGCGCTTCGCCTTCGCCCACTCGGTCGTGACCAGCCCGCGGTGGAGGCGCTCGAGCGTGCCCGCGACGATCTCGGCGAATTCGCGGGTCCTGCCGTAGGTGTACCGCCGCGCCACCGGCACGAGCACGTGGAAGCCGTCCGCGCCGCTCGTCTTCGGGAAGCCCTCGAGCTGCAGCGTGTCGAGTACCTCCTTGATCAGGAGCGCCACCCGAACGACCTCCGGGAAGCCGACGTCGGGCGAGGGATCGAGGTCGAAGAGCACCCAGTCGGGCCGGTCGGGCTTGTCGACCCCCGAGTACCAGGTGTTCATGTCGATGCAGCCCATGTTCGCCATCCAGAGGAGCGCGAGCTCGTCGTCGACGAGCGGGTAGCGGAGCGTCCGCTTCTCCCGGGTGGCGCGCGAGGTCGACCGGTACTCGAAGGTGCGGATCCACTCGGGCATGTGCGAGGGCGCGTCCTTCTGGAAGAAGTGCTTGCCCTGCCAGCCGTCGGGATAGCGCTTCATCGTGAACGGACGGCCGCGCAGGTGCGGGACGAGCACGGGGGCGACCTCGCGGTAGTAGGCGATCAGGTCGCCCTTCGTGATCCCCTCCTCGGGCCAGAAGGGCTTGTCCAGGTTGGACAGCTTGAGAACCCGCTTGCCGCGGCGGATCTCGGTCGGAAGCGGCTCTTCGCGGCGCACCTCTTCCGGCTCCTTGTCCTCACGGAGCCCCTTGTAAACCGGCGCGCGCAGGCGGCGGTCGTGCGTCCACTCGGCGAAACCGACCTCGGCGACGAGCTTCGGCTCGACCCAGACGACGTCAGCCTTCCGGATCTTCGGCATTGCCGGGACCTCGGCGAAAGGGCAGGTCGACGTCTCGAGCGGCCGCAGACGCGCGAGCAGCCGCTCGATCTCGTCCTCCGTGAAGCCCGTTCCGGCGTTCCCGACGTAGACGAGTCGGCCACTCTCCACGACACCGAGGACGAGCGAGCCCAGCGTGTTCGAACGCCGGCCCTTGCCCTTCGTGAAGCCGGCGACGACGAACTCCTGCTCCAGGTGGGTCTTGACCTTCAGCCAGTCGCGGCTGCGCCGGCCCGGCTGGTAGCGGGATTCCGCCTTCTTGGCGACGATCCCCTCGAGCCCCTGCGCCTTGGCCGCCGCGAAGAGCGCCACGCCGTCGTCGAAGGCCTCGGACAGGCGGACGGCGTCGCCGCGGGGGTCGAGGAGCTGCTCCAGGCGCTTGCGGCGCTCGGTCAGCGGGAGCCCGACCAACGGCTCCCCGTCTGCCTCGAGCACGTCGAAAGCGTAGTAGACGAGCGGGCCTGAGCCCTGCTGCATCACGCTGAAGCTCGCACGGCCCTGCTCGTCGAGCGCGCAGACCTCCCCGTCGAGCACGCAGTCGGGCGTGCGAACCGCGCGCTCGAGCGCCCGGGCGACAACGGCGAACCGTTCGCTCAGGTCGTTGCCGCGGCGGCTGACCAGCGTCACCTCGCCGCCGGAGACGGTGGCGAGCGCTCGGTAGCCGTCCCACTTCACCTCGTAGAGCCAGCCGTCTCCCGTCGGCACGGCCCGCTCCAGGGTGGCCAGCATGGGCTCGTACCGCCTCGACACGCTGGGCCCCGCCGAGCCGTCCTGCTTGCGGAGCAGGAGCCAGTTCTTCTCGTCGCCGTCGAGCCTCGCCGGCACGAGCGTCCAGAGGCCCCGGAGCCGCTCGCCGGCGAGCCGGACGGTCAGGCCGCCGTCGGGCTTCTCCTCGACGAGCTCGTAGGTCCCGCGGTCCCAGATCTCGACGGTGCCGGCCCCGTACTGGCCCGCCGGGATCTCACCCTCGAACCCCGCATAGTCGAGCGGGTGGTCCTCGACGTGGACCGCGAGGTGGCGCTGACCGGGCTCGAGCGGGATCCCCTTGGGAACGGCCCAGCTCGCCAGGGCGCCGCCGCGCTCGAGGCGGAAGTCGTAGTGGAGCCGGCGCGCGTCGTGGCGCTGGACGACGAAGACGGGCTTCTCCGACGCACCGGAGCCGCCGAACGGCTCGGGGGTCGCGCTCCTGCTTCGCTTGCGCTCGTACTCACGCAGCCGCGCCATCCCGGAAGCATGCCCGGATTCGCCTGGCTACACCGCTTCTGCTGCCCTCAGGCAACCGCTTTCGAACGTCGGGGATAACCCTGTGGACGCTGTGGATTGCCGGGCTCTCGACCTCTAGTCGAGGTAGACCCCGAGCGTCCGGAACCGGCGTCGCCGCAGGCGTCGGCGCTCGTCGCCATCGAGGGGCCCGACCTCGGCCAGGGATGCCTTGAGAGCGTCGGCGAGGAGCCCGGCTGCCTCGTCGTGGCTCGTGTGGGCCCCGCCGGGAGGCTCGGGCACGATCCCGTCGACCACGCCCAGCTCGAGACAGTGGCCGGCATCCGGCTTGAACGCGGCGGCCGCCTTCTTCGCCTCGCCGGCGTCCCGCCAGAGGATCGCCGCGCATCCCTCGGGCGAGATGACGGAGTAGATGGCGTTCTCCTGCATGAGCACCCGGTCGGCCACCGCGATCGCAACCGCGCCGCCGGAACCGCCTTCGCCGATCACGCAGGTGACGGTGGGGACCCCGAGCCTGACCATGGCGAGCTGGCAGCGGGCGATCCAGCCGCCCTGCCCGTGCTGCTCGGCGGTGACGCCGGGGTAGGCACCGGGAGTGTCCACCAGCGTGACGAACGGGAAACCGTGGCGATCGGCGAGCTCCATCGCCCGCATCGCCTTGCGGTAGCCCTCGGGGTACGTCATGCCGAAGTTCCGGTGCGTGCGCTCGCGGATGTCCCGCCCCTTCTGATGCCCGACGAGGACGACCGTCCGGCCGTCGAAGCGGGCGAGCCCGGCAACGATGGCAGGGTCGTCGGCGAACGCGCGGTCGCCGTGGAGCTCGACGAAGTCCTCACACATCCGCTCGACGTAGTCGAGCGTGTACGGGCGGTCCTGGTGACGTGCGAGCTCGACCGCATGCCAGACCTCGTCCTCGGTCGGCTCCGAGCCGATGCGGTCGAGCTGGCGCTTCAGCCGCGACATCTCGCCGGAGACCCCCACGCCGCGCAGGAGCGGCAGGTCGCGCAGCTTCGCCAGCCGCTCCTTCAGCTTGAGCTGCTCCACCTGGCTCGACGGCGTCTCGGTCACGTGATCACTGCGCCTGCACGAACATGGCCAGGAGACGGCCGACGAACGGCCGCAGCTCGGCGCGCGGGACGATCGCGTCCACGTGCCCGAAGCGGGCGTTCGACTCGGCCAGGCCGAAGTCGTCGGGGAGCTTCTCGCGGGTCGTCTGCTGCACCACACGAGGCCCGGTGAAGGCAAGCAGGGCGCCCGGCTCCGACACGATCACGTCCCCCAGGCTCGCGAAGCTCGCAAGCACGCCGGCCGTGGTCGGGTGCGTCATGACGGAGATGAACGCGCAGCGCGCCTCCTGGAGCTCGTCCACCGCGCAGACCGTCTTGGGAAGCTGCATGAGCGAGAGGATCCCCTCCTGCATGCGCGCGCCGCCCGAGGCCGTGACGCAGACGAGCGGAACGTGGCGCTTCCCCGCCCGATCGCACGCCCGCGCGAACTTCTCGCCCACCGTGCTGCCCATCGAGCCGCCCATGAAGGCAAAGTCCATGACCGCCAGCTCACAGGGGCGCCGCTCGATCGCGGCCGCGCCGGCGATGATCGCGTCCCCGAGCCCGGTGGCCACCTCCGCCTCGGCCAGGCGGTCGGTGTATGCCCGCAGGTCGAAGAAGGAGAGCGGATCGGCCGAGCGCAGACCCGCGTCCTCCTCCACGAAGGTGCCGCGGTCGGCGAGCTGGGCGACTCGCTCCCGCGCGCGGACGGGGAAGTGGTGGCCGCACTGGGGACAGACGCGCAGCGTCTGCTCGAGCTCGTCGTCGCGGTAGTGCGAGTGACAGCGGGGGCAGGTGTTCGGGTGCCGCTTCCCGTCGTCCGCGGGGGCAGCCTCACGGTTCTCGACGGTCACGTCGACGCGGCTCTCCATGCGCGCCATCTTACGGGGTCGGTCGTTCCCGCCCAGCCGCTCAGAGCCCGAGCGCGGCCGCGAGCCGGACAACCGGCGCCACGTTCTCGGGGGCGGGCCCGAGCCCCGTCACCCCGACGCCGGCAACCGGGCGCTCTCCGGCGATCCGGCGGAGCAGGGCGGCCGCCTCGACGACCGTGAAGCCGCCCGGCTCGGGCATGAAGCAGACGACGTCGTCGTCGGGATCGAGGACGTCCACGTCGAACGCGACGTACACGGCGTCGGCGTCCTCGAGCGCTCCGTCCAGGCTCTCGACTCCCGCGCGCAGCCCACTCGCCGCAATGAACTCGACCTCGGGCGGATCGAGGTTCCGCGCACCCACGAGCACGGCGTCGGCGGGGTGCACGGTGCCCGAGTCGAGCAGCATCCGGAACGGCATCCCCCACTGGTTCCCGCTCGGAGAGCTCTCCGGCGTGTTGAGGTCGCCGTGCGCATCGAACCAGACGACCGCAAGCCGCCCGTGCCGCGTGGCCAGGCCCTCGACCGCACCGACGTGCGAGCAGCAGCAGCCGCCGAGGACGACGGGCCGGTCGGGAAGCGCCGCAGCCAGCGCCAGGCTCTGCTCGGTCAGGGACTCTTCGTCGACCACCGCCGTCTCGGGGTAGGGAAGATCCAGAAAGGCGGCCTCGGCCATCGCCTCGCCTCCTTTCCCCCAGGCCCGCGGGACGCGGATGAGCCCCGCTGGAAACGTCCGCCCGCAGGAATGGCACTCGTACTGTCCCTCCTCGAGAGCGACGGCGGTCAGCGTCCGGCAGTCGGGGCACTTGGCCCGAAGGCGCGACATCGCCTGCAGGCTACCCGGGCAGGAGCCGGTCGAGCGTGTCCGGCAGGTTCGAAAGGTCGACGAGCTCGGCCGCGCGAGGCAGCTCGCTCGTCTCCTCGAGCCGGTTGATCCAGACCGCGGGAAGGCCGAGCTCGTGCGCCGGCGCGATGTCGTGAAAGAGGCTTGCCGCAACGTGGACGTGGTGCCCGACCTCGGGCCGGAAGCGCTCGGTGAACGCCTCCCAGTGGCCGTGTGCCGGCTTGTAGGAGCCGATCTCGCCGGCCACGATCGAGCCGTCGAACGGGACGCCGATCGCGGCCATCGAGGCGGCGAGGAAGTCGGCGTCGGTGTTCGAGAGCGGCACGAGCCGCCACCCGCGCGCGCGCAGCTCGGCCAACGAACCGGGCACCTCGGGGAAGACCGGCCAGGACGGTAGGGAGTGTGCGAGGGCATACCGCTCGTCGTCCCGTAGTGCCAGGCCCTCATGCTCGGCCAGGAGCACGAGGGACTCCTTCAGCACGTCCCGGTAGGGAAGGGCTGAATCGAGCTCGACCCGCGGCTCGATCTCGTGGTAGCGATGGAGCAGCTCCTCGAGGTCCGCCTCCGGCCAGAGCCGCCCCAGCTCCCGACCGATCCCTCCGTTCCAGTCGACAAGGGTCCCGTAGCAGTCGAACGTCGCCCAGCGCTCGCTAGTCAGAGAACTTCCTGATCACGAGGCAGGCGTTGTGGCCGCCGAAGCCGAAGTTGTTGGAAAGCGCAACGTCCGTCTTCCATTCGCGCGCCTCGTTCGGGATGTAGTCGAGGTCGCATTCGGGATCGGGCACCTCGTAGTTGATCGTCGGCGGAACGACGTTCCGCTGGACGGCCAGCGTCGAGATGACGGCCTCGATCGCCCCGGAGCCTCCGAGGCAGTGGCCCGTGGCGCCCTTCGTCGAGGAGACGGGCGTCCGGCGCGCCTTCTCCTCCCCGAGCGCGATCTTGATCACGCGGGTCTCGCTCGCGTCGCCGATAGGCGTCGAGGTGCCGTGCGCGTTGATGTAGTCGATCTCGTCGGATCCGATGCCCGCGTCGTCGAGAGCCATCTTCATCGCGCGCGCGGGGTGGCGGCCGGTCGGGTCCGGCTCGGTGATGTGCTGGGCGTCCGACGAGAGCCCGTAGCCCATCAGTTCGGCGTAGACCTTGGCGCCGCGCTTGCGGGCGTGCTCGAGCTCCTCGAGGACGACGATCGCGCCGGCCTCGCCCATGACGAAGCCGTCGCGCTCGGCGTCGAACGGTCGGCTCGCCGCAGCCGGGTCGTCGTTGCGCCGGGAGAGCGCTCGCATCGCCGAGAACCCGCCGATGCCGACCTTCGTGATCCCCGCCTCGGTGCCCCCGGCGAACATGACGTCGGCACGGTCTAGCCGGATCGCGTCCATCGCCTCCCCGATGGCCATGTTCGAGGCAGCGCACGCGGTGCACTCGGAGGTCAGCGGGCCGCGCGTGCCGAGCTCCATGGAGACCCAGGCGGCGCCCATGTTCGGGATGATCGCGGGGATCGAGAGCGGGTTGACCCGGTCGGGCCCGCGCTCGAGCAGCTGGTCGTAGCAGTCCTGGAAGCTCTGGAGGCCGCCGATCCCGGTGGCGACCGAGACGCCCGTCCGCTCGGTCTCCGGCTCGATCTCGAAGCCGGAGTCCTCCTCGGCCATGCGCGCGGCGGCGAGGATCATCTGCGTGAAGCGGTCCATGCGGCGCGCCTTGCGGTGCTCGATCCACTTCGTCGGCTCGAAGTCCTTCAGCTCACACGCGAAGTGAACGGCGAAATCCGAGGGATCGAAGGCCTGGATCGGCCCGGCGCCGCTCTTCCCGGCGACGAGGTTCTCCCAGAAGGTCTCGACGTCGTTCCCGAGCGGCGCCACCGCGCCCAGGCCCGTGATGACGACACGCTTGCGTCCGTTCTCCGAAGCCATGCTAGATCCCCAATCCGCCGTCAACGAGCAGCACGTCGCCCGTGATGAACGCGGCCTCGTCGGAGCAGAGGAAGCGTACCGCAGTGGCTACGTCCTCCGGCGACCCGAGACGGCCGAGCGGCGTGTTCCCGAGGATGAGGCCCGTCTGCTCCTCGGTGAGCACGTCGGTAAGCTCGGTCGTGATGTAGCCGGGTGCGATCGCGTTCACGCGGACGCCGCGGACGCCGAGCTCGCGCGCCAGCGCCTTCGTCAGGCCGATGATCCCGGCCTTGGAGGCGGCGTAGTTCGCCTGGCCTGGGTTCCCGTGGACGCCGACGACGCTGGAGAGGTTCACGATCGCGCCCGTCCGGCGGCGCAGCATCTTGCGCGAGACGGCGCGACAGGTGTTGAACGTGCCGCGGAGGTTCGTGTCGACGACCTCCTGCCAGTCCTCGTCGCTCATCCGCGCGATCAGCGTGTCGCGCGTGATGCCGGCGTTGTTGACGAGGACGTCGACGTCGCCGAGCTCGGACTCGACGCGCTCGATCAGCGCCTGCGCCTCTGCGGGATCACCGACGTTCGCGCCCATCGCGACGCCGCCGATCTCCGCCGCGATTGCCTCGGCGGCCTCGTTGCCCGAGCGGTAGTTGACCGCGACCCTGGCGCCGCCGCGTGCCAGCTCCCGCGAGATGGCGGCGCCGATGCCGCGCGAGCCGCCCGTGACGAGCGCGACCTTGCCGTCCACTGAGGCGAAGTCGGGCATCTAGGCTGCCGAGAGCTGGTCCTTCAGCTTGCGCAGCGACTCCGGGTCGCTGACGGAGACCGTGCGCAGCGACCGGTCGCAGCGGCGCAGGAGCCCGGTGAGGACCTGGCTCGGCCCGATCTCCACGAACATGCCGACCCCGTCCTTCACGAGCCCGCGCACCGCCTGCGTGAAGCGCACCGGCGCGGTCAGCTGCTCGACGAGCAGCGTGCCCATCCGCTGCGCGTCCTCGAGCTTCGCGGTCACCGTCGACATGAACGGCGGCGTCGGGTTCTGCCACGTCGCCTTCGCGAGGGCCGGCTTGAGCCGCTCGGCCGCGCGGGCCACGAGCGGGCTGTGGAAAGCGCCGCTGATGCGAAGCTTCACGACTTTGCGCGCGCCCGCGGCGGCGGCAGCCTCGAGCAGGCGATCGACCGCCGGGCTCTCGCCCGAAACGACGATCTGGCCCGGGCAGTTGTAGTTCGCGGGCCAGACGCCCTCAATGCCGAGGCAGAGCTCCTCGACGGTCTCGTCGGGGAGCCCGAGGATCGCCGCCATCGCGCCGGGACGCTCGCGCGCCGCCTCGGCCATCGCCTCGCCGCGCTCGCGGACGAGAGCCACGGTGTCGCCGGTTCCGATCGCGTCCGCGGCGACCAGCGCCGAGTACTCGCCGACCGAGTGACCGATCACGTAGTCGGGCTCGATGCCCAGCGTCTTGACGGCGCGAAGGCAGGCAATCGAGGTGGTGACCAGAGCCGGCTGCTGAAGCTCCGTGCGCGTCAGCTCCTCCATCGACCCCTCGAAGCAGAGCTTCGCGACGTCGAAGCCCACCGCGTCGGAGGCCTCGTCGTAGGCCGCCCGCGCCTCGGGGAACTCCGCCGCGATGGCGCGGCCCATGCCCACGTCCTGCGATCCCTGGCCCGGGAAGCAGAATGCGATCTTCATTGGCTCCTCTCCTACTCTCCGCCGTTGGACCAGGTCATGAACACGGAGCCCCAGGTCAGGCCCGCGCCGACTGCGCTCATCAACACGCGCGTCCCCTCCTCCAGCCGGCCCGCGGACTGGGCTTCCGCCAGGCAGATCGGGATGGAGGCCGACGACGTGTTGCCGTACCGGTCGATGTTCATCAGCACCTTGTCCGGGTCGAGGCCCAGATTCTTCACCGCGTGGTCCACGATGCGCCTGTTCGCCTGGTGCGGGACGTACAGGTCGACGTCGTTGATCGACGCGCCGCAGGCCGCCAGGAGCTCCTCGGCGGAGCTCACCATGACGCGCGTCGCAAAGCGAAACACCTCGGCGCCGTTCATCCGGATGAACTGTGCTTCGTCCGCCATCGCCTCGGCGGACATCGGCCGGCGCGAGCCGCCCGCCGGCACACACAGGTCGAGGCCGCCCGAGCCGTCCGCGCCAAGCTCGACGCCGGCGATGCCGCCCGCCGAGACCGGCTGCACGACCGCGGCGCCGGCACCGTCGCCAAAGAGGATGCACGTCGAGCGGTCCTGCCAGTTCGTGATCTTCGAGAGCGCCTCCGAGCCGATCACGAGCGCCCGGCGCGACAAGCCGGTCGCAACCTGGCCGTACGCCTGCGAGAGCGCGTAGACGAAGCCGGTGCAGCCGGCCAGCAGGTCGTACGCAGCCGCCTTCCTCGCTCCCAAAGCGTCGGCAACCAGCGCCGCCGTGGCCGGGAAGAGCATGTCCGGCGTGGCCGTGGCAACGATGATGAGGTCGAGCTCCTCTGCGTCGACACCGGCGTGCTCGAGCGCCTGCCGCGCCGCCGGGAGGGCAAGATCGCTCGCCGCCTCGTCGTCAGCCGCGATGCGGCGCTCGCTGATCCCGGTTCGCGTGACGATCCACTCGTCCGACGTGTCCACCATCGCCTCGAGGTCGGCGTTCGTGAGCACCCGTTCCGGCACGTACGCACCGACGCCGGCGATGCCGACCGCGATCGGATTCGCCGCGACGCTCCCGATCAAACCTGCTCCTCCGTCACGGCGAACATCAGCGTCCCGCGAACGGCGAGCTTCCCGCCGACCGTCGCCGTCGCCTTCCCCCGTCCGACCGGCCCACGGACGCGCTCCAGCTCGCAGGTGAGCTCGAGCTCGTCGCCAGGCACGACCAGCCGCTTGAAGCGAACGTCGTCGATACCCGCGAACAAGGCGAGCTTGCCGCGGTTCTCCTCGGCGGAAAGCGCAGCTACCGCGCCCGCCTGCGCCATCGCCTCGACCATGAGCACGCCGGGCATGATCGGGCGGCCGGGAAAGTGCCCGGCCAGGTACCACTCGTCCTCGCGCACGAGCTTCCGCGCGACGACGCGGGCACCGGGCTCGAGCTCGAGCACCTCGTCGAGCAGCAGGAATGGTTCGCGGTGCGGGAGAATCTGCTCGATCTCCCGCCGGCCGAGGGGCGGAGTGAAGCTCACGCGCGCCGACTCATCCGCCCGCGCCTTCCTCCAGCCGAACGCGCAGTCGGGCCCTCGCGCGATGCACGTAGCACTTCGCCGTCCCCACGGGCATGCTCGCGTGCCTCGAGATCTCCTCGTAGGTCATCCCGAACACGTCGCGCAGGACGACCACGTGGCGCTGGCTCGGCGTGAGCCGGGCGAGAGCGGCGACGAGCTCGCGTCGCTTCTCGGCGAGCAGGGCGGCGCGCGAGGGATCGGTCTCCTCGCCTGCCGGCTCCTCGTCGAACGAGAGCGGCTCCGTCTGGCGTAGGCGCTGGCGGGCGAGGCGGTCCCGGCAGGTGTTCACGACCAGGCGATGCAGCCAGGTTGCGAACTGGGACTCGCCCCGGAACTGGCGCAGACGCGTGCACAGCTTCACGAGCGACTCTTGCGCGGCGTCCTTCGCCTCCTCGAGATCACCCATGAACTGCGCGGCGATGCGGTTGACCCGCGGCGTATACCGCTCGACGAGTGCGTCGAGCGCTCGGCTGTCGCCGCTGCGAGCCTTGCTGACCAGGTCCACGTCGCTGAGCTTCCTGTAGGCGATCGACCGCCAGGCGGGCGGCTGCTGAACCGTAGGACGCGTGGGGGCGGCGGCTGGTTGCACGGACGAGAGTTAGTCTAGTGGCCCCCCAGGCGATGCACACCATGTCCCTGACGTGCGATCGGCGGCTCCGCGCATGGCCGGCGCGCTGACACCGGAAGCGGTCGAACCGCTCCTGCGCGGGCGCTTCGGGAGGCCGTACCTCTACCGCGACACCTGCGAGTCCACGCAGCGTCTCTTCGACCACGACGGCGGCGAGGGGGCCGTCCTGGTGTGCGACGAGCAGACCGCCGGCCGCGGGCGCCTCGGCCGGGCCTGGAATGCCCCGCGGGGGACGGCCGTCCTCTGCTCCATCCTGCTCACGCCCCCGGCGGAGCGAAGGATCCCGGAGCTGTCGCTGGTCGGCGGACTCGCGGTGGCCGAGACGGTCGAGCGGGCGACCACGCTCACCGCACAGATCAAGTGGCCGAACGACGTGCTCCTCGAGGGCGCGAAGGTGGCCGGGGTCCTGGCGGAGGCCGCCGACGGCGTCGTTGTCCTCGGGATCGGACTGAACGTCGGGCAGGCGGCCGCCGAGCTGCCGGCGGGCACGGCGATCCCGGCCGGCTCGCTCTTCACCGCGAACGGCGTCGAGTACGAGCGCGCGCCGATCCTCGCCGACCTCCTCGAGCGGCTCGAGCAGGCCTACGACCGCTGGCTCGCCGAAGGCCTCGATGCCCTCCACGAAGGGCTGGCCGCGCGGGACTTCCTGCGCGGTCGGCCCGTGGTCGTGGACGGCGTCTCAGGGGTCGCGGTCGGCATCGACCGCCTCGGCCGGCTCGAGGTCGAGCTCGCCGGCGAGCGCCGCCTCGTCGAGAGCGGCGAAGTCCACCTTGCCGGGACCGGCTAGCGAGGGAGGCGGTGGATTCGGGACGCCCGGTTTTCGGCGGCGTCCACGGCGGCGATTCGGAAGACCCGGGCGTTCGCGCGGCGCACGAAGATCTGCGTGCCGGCGCGGCCCGACCGGTCGACGAAGCCGCCGTCGCTCCAGCGGTTGCGCCCCCACCAGATTCGAAGCCGGGCCGCTTCGCTCAGGCTGAAGCGGAGGCGAACGACGCCGTTGACGCGCCGCACCCTGAGCACCCGGATCGCCGGCGCGGTCGTGTCGAGGACGAAGGGCTGGCTGAGAGTTCGCGTCCCCAGGGTCGTCGTCGCCAGGACGACGGCGGTGAGCGGGCCGTCAGTGACGCGTTTTCGGCCGGGGCCGCGCCCGTTCCAGAGCACCGAGTGGACGCCTGCCGGCTGCGTCGCGCCGAGAACCGTGTGGATTGTCTTGCCCCTCCGGCGGATCTGCACCTTGACCCCCGCGGCGCGCGTGAGCGTGTAGCCGATCCCGAGACGCTCCGCCCTGCCGTCGCCGTTCGGGGAGACGCGGGACGGCGACGCCGAAAACGCGCCCAGCGTCGTGTCCACAACGACGTCGACCGTGCGCCGAACCTGCTCTGCGCCGTCCGCCGCCGAGACCTCGATCTGGTAGCGCCCGTCGGGAGTAAGGGCGCCGGCGTTGTTTCTGCCGTTCCAACTCGTCGAGCTCGAGCCGGCCGCGCGTTCGGCGTTCGGCAGGAGCGTGCGGACGACAGCCCCCGTCGCCGCGTCGAGGACCCGCACTCCGAGCACGGCTCGGCGCGTGAGCCCGAAGCGAACGGCGGCGCTCTCGCCAGAGCCGTCGCCGTTCGGCGTCAGCACGGTCGGGGAGACGACGTAGCCGGTGACGTCGAGCGGCGGCGGGCCGGGGACGGGCAGAGTCGACGGGCGCACGTCGGGCCCGGCGCTGATCGTGTACGTGTAGAAGGCGATCGGCACTGCGGAGGAGTCCCACGTCCAGTCGACCGCCTGGCCGGTGCCGGCGCCGGCCGCAACGAGGGCGCCGGCCGCGTCCCTCACCTCGACGCGCCAGGCCCGCACGGCCGAGAGCCGGCCCGTGAAGCGCACGGGGCCGCCGACGCCGCCCGCGGCTTCGGGGTCGTAGAGCTTGGGAAGCCCGATCGCGGTGACGTTCCGCGCGATCGCGGCGAGTTGCCCGTAGATGCGGTTCCCGGGACAGCTCGTCTGGCTCGTGTCGCGGTGGCCCGAGACCGCGCGCAGGCGCGCGGTCGCCCCCGCGGGCCAGCGCGAGCTGCCGGCCGAGACTCGGCTCACCAGGGCCCGCGGATAAACGTGCGCCACGTCTAGGCGCCAGGCGAGCAGGTTCTGGACCGCCGTGCGAGCCGCCGCGGAGAACGCGACCGAGTTGTAGTTGCCAAGAACCGAGACGCCGACGCTGCCCGTGTTGAAGCCGCCGGCGTGGGCACCGATGACGTTCTGCGTGATCCCGCCCGCGCGGCCCTCGAAGACCCGGCCGTACTTGTCGACGAGAAAGTTGTAGCCGATGTCGTCCCAGCCGTTACCGACGACGTGGTAGCGCTGGATCCCACGGACGATCGCGGCGGACTGCGCCGCCGTGTAGCTGTTCGAGCCGGCAGTGTGGTGCACGACCGAGAAGCGGAGCCGATCGGCGATCGACGGCGCGCCTCGAACGATCCTCTCGTCGGCCTTCCAGCCGGCTCGCGGGACGATTGCCGGCTGCGCCACCGGGCCCGCGCTCGAGGCCTTTGCCGACGTCGCCGCTCGCGCAGATCTGGCCAGCGCGCGATCGGCGGCGGTCACCGGGCTGTCAACGAAGTACGTCCGAAGGCGGGTCACCCGCCCGGTGATGCGGTACTGGATAAACCGCGCCGACCCCGTCCACCAAGGATTCCCGAGCCGCCACCCGGCCCGCGCGCTCGACTCGCCGTCGCCGGCGTCCGGCCGGTCTTCCGCCTCCGGCTGCGCCGGGCGCCAAGGCCCGAAGCGCCCCGGCCGCAACGCGGTGCGGAACGACACCTTTCCGGGGCCCTGCCAGTGAATGCCGACCATGGTGAAGCTCAGGGGCGCCGTTCGGGCGACGGAGGCGCGGGCAGCGGTGAGCGGAACGTCACGCGCGACGATGCGAGCCTCCTGGGCAGCAGCCGTGCTCGGGGCGAGCACGGCGACCGCCGTCACGAGCATGAGCGAACGGCGAAAGTGAGGCATGGGCGGGCGAGCGGCTCCTTCGTACCGAATCAGAGGACTCCTGCGTCCTCAAGGGCATCGGCACGACCCTGATAGAATCTTTACACCGAAGTGCCGCGCTTGCGGGGATTTTCGTGCCTTCTCCTCGTCCTCGCGGTGGCCGTGGCCCTTTCGGGCGCCGCAGCCGCCCAGGACACAGCGCCCCGCGTCCTGGCAGTCGAGCTCGAGAACGACATCAACCCGGTCACCTCGGACTACGTCGTCGGGCAGATCGAGCGGGGCGAGCGCGAGGGCTACGACGCTGTCGTGATCCAGCTCGACACGCCCGGCGGGCTCGACTCCGCCATGCGCGACATCATCAAGAAGGAGCTCGACGCGGACGTGCCGGTCGTCGTCTACGTCTCCCCATCGGGCTCGCGGGCGGCCTCCGCCGGCGCGTTCATCACACTGGCGGCGGACGTCGCGGCCATGGCGCCGGGGACGAACATAGGCTCCTCCACGCCGATCGCCGTGGGTGGGGGCGAGATTCCCGCGGACCTGCGCCGCAAGGTCATCAACGACGCCGCAGCCTACGCCCGCGAGCTGGCGGAGATCCACGGCCGCAACGGCGACTGGGCCGAGCAGGCCGTGCGCAGCGCCTCGAACCTCGGCGCGCAGGAGGCGCTCGAGCAGAACGTGGTCGACGTCGTCGCCCCGGACCTGCCGACCCTCCTCGAGGAGATCGACGGCCTGGAGACCGAGCCGAAGGGGCTCGTCCTGAACACCGCCGGGGCAGACGTCGACCAGGTCGAGATGTCGCTCTGGAAGCGCGTCCTCGACACGCTGATCGACCCGAACCTGATCGTGCTGCTCATGTCGATCGGCGTCCTCGGGATCACGATCGAGATCCTCAACCCGGGCCTGATCCTGCCGGGAACCGTCGGGATCATCTCGCTCGTGATCGGCCTATTCGGCCTGCAGGTCCTGCCGGTGAGCTGGGCCGGCCTCCTGCTCATGGGGCTCGCTGTCGGGTTCTTCGTCGCCGAGGCATTCGTCCCCAGCCACGGCGCGCTCGCGCTCGCCGGAGCGATCAGCTTCGTCGTCGGCGCGCTCATGCTCTTCGACCCTGCCGGCGAGGGCTACCAGGTGTCGATCTGGGTGGCGCTCGCAGTCGGTGGGACGCTCGCGCTCGCAACGGGGGTCGTCGCCGCCAAGATCATCCGCGCGCGCCGCGCGCCGACGAAGACCGGGCGGGAGGAGATGGTCGGGGAGCTCGGCGTCGTCAGGAGCGCGGTCGCCCCCACCGGCCTCGTCAACGTCCACGGCGAGATCTGGAAGGCCCACACCGACGGCGACCCGCTCGCGGTCGGCGAGTACGTCCGCGTCGACAAGGTCGGCGACGAGCTCGTGCTCGAGGTCTCGCGGGCGGAGGACCCGGCAGCGGTAGCCGTCGGCTCATAGGATGTTCTCGCCCGGCCTGACGAAAGGAGCTCGATGAACGTCGCCCTGATCGCGGTCGCCGCCGTCGTCATCGTCCTGGTGCTGCTGCTCGCGCTCTCGGTGCGGGTGGCGCGCGAGTACGAGCGGGGCGTGATCTTCCGGCTGGGGCGCCTGCACTCCCCGCCGAAGGGGCCGGGTCTCTTCCTGCTCATTCCGATCATCGACAAGATGGTCAGGGTCGACCTGCGGACGGTGACGCTCAACATCCCGCCGCAGGAGGTGATCACGAAGGACAACGTGCCCGTGCGCGTGAACGCGGTCGCGTACTTCCGGATCATCGACCCCGAGCGGGCGATCGTGCAGGTCGAGAACTACATGGTGGCCACGTCGCAGATCGCGCAGACCACCCTGCGCAGCGTCCTCGGCCAGCATGTCCTCGACGAGCTCCTCTCGGAGCGCGACAAGATCAACGCGATCCTCCAGGAGATCATCGACGAGGCTACCTCGCCGTGGGGCATCAAGGTCTCCATCGTCGAGGTGAAGGACGTCGAGATTCCCACCGGGATGCAGCGGGCGATGGCGCGGCAGGCCGAGGCCGAGCGGGAGCGGCGCGCAAAGGTGATCGCATCCGAGGGCGAGTTCCAGGCCTCCGAGCGGCTCAAGGATGCCGCCAACGTCATGGCGACGAACCCGATCGCGCTCCAGCTCCGCTATCTGCAGACGATGCTCGAGATCAGCTCTGAGCGCTCGTCCACGCTGATCCTCCCGCTACCGATCGACCTGCTGGAACCTTTCCTGAACAAGGGCAAGGGCACCGGCGACACAGGCTGACCGAGGGCCACTCTCCCCCCGAGCTCCGCCACGACCCGGTGTCCGGCCGCTGGGTGGTCGTGGCGCCGGCGCGGGCGCGTCGGCCGGGCGCGCAGCGCGGCCTCGGCGCCGACGAGCCCGATGACCCGGCCGGCTGCCCGTTCTGCGAGGGGCGAGAGGCCTCGACGCCGCCCGAGACGTTCGCGCTCGGCCCGCCAGGCCGGCCGCCGGACACGCCGGGCTGGCGCATCCGGGTCGTCCCGAACAAGTTCCCGGCGTTTGGCCCCTGGCCGCGCGACGGCGACCGGGCCGGGGGGCTCTTCGCCCGCCGGGCGGCAGTCGGCCGGCAAGAGGTCGTGATCCATTCGCCTCGACACGTCCGCACGATCGCCGACCTCGGCAGCCGCCAGCTCGAGCTCGTCGCCGAGGCCTGGCGGGCCCGCGCGGCCGCCGCGCTCGAGGCCGGCTTCCCCTACGTCCACGCGCTTGTCAACGAGGGCGCGGCCGCCGGTGCGAGCCTGGCGCACAGCCACTCACAACTCCTCTGGCTCGAGGAGGAGCCGCCGCTTGTCGCCCAGGAACGCGAGGCGCAGACCGCCGCCGGGGGCTGCCTGCTCTGCCGCGTCCTCGCCGAGGAGCGGGAGCAGCGAATGCGCGTCGTCGAGGAGCGAGACGGCCTCATCCTCCTGTGTCCCTTCGCGGGCCGACAGCCCTTCGAGCTGCTGATCGCGCCCGTCGAATGCGAGCCGAACCCGTTCGCGAGCCCGCGCCTCGCCGACGCGCTGATCCTCGCCGGCGAGGGCATCCGCCGGATCCGGATCGCCGAGGGCGGCGTCCCGCTCAACCTCTGGCTGCACGCGGGCGGCCACTGGCACATCGAGGTGATGCCGCGCTTCGGCGTCCTAGCCGGCGTCGAGCTCGGGTCCGGCTACTACGTGAACACGCTCGCCCCGGAGTCGGCGGCCGGCATCCTCCGGGAGTCCTGACCCCGGCCAAGTAACAGTCTGTTACTTGGTCAGTTGCGCCGGGGCACCTTGGCCGCTTTGGCCGCCTTGAAGCGCTTCGCGGCCTCGATCGCGGCCTGCAGGGAGAGGCCCTTGTCCTTGCCCTGCTTGATCAGCATCACGGTCTCGACCGCGTCCAGGTCGTAGAGGCGCTGCTTCTTGCCCTTCGTCGGGATCCGGGCCTTCGTCGTCCAGTAGTCGAGCTGCATACGCGAGACGCCGGCGGCGCGGCAGACCTGGCCGAGCGTCAATTCGAGCCGGCGGAGCCGGCGCATGACGTCCACCGGCTCGAGGAGGTCTTCGGGGCGGCGGGCGCTCACGCCGTGGCCGCTAGCCCACGGGCTCGGCGTCCGGCTCGGGCTCCGGATCCGGCGCGACGCCCGAGTCGGGCTCGGGTCCCAGCGCAACCTCCGCCTCGGAAGCGTCGTCCTCGTCCTGTTCGACGACGCGGGCGAGCGTCGAGACGTTCTCGCCCTCGCGCAGGCGCATGACGATCACGCCCTGGGTCGAGCGCCCGCTCTGCTTGATGCCGTCGGCGGGGACCTTGATGACCGTGCCGCCGGTCGTGATCAGCATCACCTGGTCGCCCTCGTGGACGACGAGCGAGCCGGCAAGCTGCCCCCTGGCCTCGGTGAGTTGCACCGTCTTCACCCCGAGCCCCCCGCGACCCTTGACGGGGTACTGGTCGATCCGCGTGCGCTTGCCGAAGCCGTTCTTCGTCACCACCAGGAGGTCGGCGTCGTTCCTGGCGATGTCGGCGGCGATCACCTCGTCGCCCTTGCGCAGGCGCATGCCCGTCACGCCCGAGGTTGCGCGGCCCATCGGCCGTGCCAGCTTCTCGTTGAAGCGGATCGCCTGACCCTTGCGCGAGACGATGAGGATGTCGTCCTCGCCCGAGGAGTGGAGGACACAGACGAGCTCGTCCCCGTCGCGCAGCTTGATCGCAATGATCCCGTCGGCCTTGAGCGGGGTGTTGTACTCCTCGAAGCGCGTCTTCTTGACGAGGCCCTTCTTCGTCACGACGGTCAGGTACTCCGCGTCCTTGAAGTCGCGCGTCGCGATGACCGCGCGGATCGTCTCGGTCTGCTGGAAGGGGAGCAGGTTGACGATCGCCCGACCCTTCGACTGGCGCGAGCCGAGCGGGAGCTCGTGCACCTTCAGCCGGTAGATCTTGCCGACGGAGGTGAAGAAGAGCAGGTAGTCGTGCGTCGAGGCGACGAACAGGTGCTCGATGTAGTCCTCGTCCTTCAGCTCCATGCCCATGACGCCGATGCCACCCCGCCGCTGCTCGCGGTACGTGGTGACGGGCAGCCGCTTCACGTAGCCGGAGCGGGTGATCGCGATGACCATGTCCTCCTCCGCGATCATGTCCTCCAGCTCGAGCTCCTCTTCGGCGGCGGTGATCTCCGTCCGCCGGTCGTCCGTCTTGCCGTAGATCTCCCTGATCTCGAGCAGCTCCTCGCGGATGAGCGCGTCGATCCGCGCGGGGTCACCGAGAATGGCGCGCAGCTCGGCGATCCGCTCCTGCAGGTCGGCGAACTCGTCCTCGATCTCCTTGCGCGCGAGACCGGTCAGGCGGGCGAGGCGGAGGTCGAGGATCGCCTGGGCCTGGATCTCCGAGAGCTCGAAGCGCTCCATCAGGCCGGTGCGAGCGGTATCCGTGTCCGCCGAGCCGCGGATGAGGGCGATGACCTCGTCGAGGTTGTCGAGCGCGATCAGGTAGCCCTGGAGAACGTGCGCGCGCTCCTCGGCCTTGCGCAGCTCGTGCTTCGAGCGGCGGGTGACGACGTCGCGCTGGTAGCGCAGGTACTCGTGCACCAGCTCGAGGAGCGAGAGCGTGCGCGGTATCCCGTCGACGAGCGCGACGGCGTTGTAGCCGAAGGTCGTCTGGAGCTGCGTGTGCTTGAAGAGCTTGTTGAGCGCGACGTTCGGGATCGCGTCGCGCTTGAGCTCGATCTGGATCCGCATGCCGGTGCGGTCGGAGTGGTCCTGCAGGTCCGAGATCTCGGAGAGGACCTTGTCGTTGACGAGGTCGGCGATCTTGGTGATGACGCCGTTGTCGCCGCCCTTCTTCACGCCGTACGGAAGCTCGGTGACGATGATCGCGGACTTGCCGCCGCGCAGCTCCTCGATGTGCGCCCGCGCCCGCATGATCACCCGGCCGCGGCCGGTGCGGTAGGCGTCGCGGATTCCCGCGCGGCCGATGATGTAGCCGCCCGTCGGGAAGTCCGGCCCCTTGACGTGCTTCATGAGGTCGTCGACGTTCGTCTCGGGGTTGTCGATCATCTGGACGATCGCATCGACCACCTCGCTGAGCCGGTGCGGCGGGATGTTCGTGGCCATCCCGACCGCGATGCCGGCCGAGCCGTTGACGAGGAGATTCGGAAAGCGGCTCGGAAGCGTGAGCGGCTCGCGCCGCGACTCGTCGTAGTTGGGCACGTAGTCGACGGTGTCCGCGTCGATGTCGCGCAGCATCTCGGTCGCTATGCGGGCGAGGCGACACTCTGTGTACCGCATTGCCGCCGCAGAGTCGTCGTCGACCGAGCCGAAGTTCCCCTGACCGTCGACGAGCGGGTAGCGCAGCGAGAACTGCTGCGCCATGCGCACGAGCGTGTCGTAGATGGCCGAGTCGCCGTGCGGATGGTAATTCCCCATGACGGCGCCGACGACGTTGGCGGACTTCTTGTACGGCCGGTTCGGCTGCAGCCCGTTCTCGTGCATCGAGTAGAGCACACGCCGGTGCACTGGCTTGAGCCCGTCGCGCACGTCAGGGAGGGCGCGCCCGACGATGACGGACATCGCGTAGTCCAGATAGCTCGAACGCATCTCCTGCTCGAGCTCGCGGGGCTCGATCCGCCCCGGGCCGAGAAGCCCGACTTCAGACATCCAGGAAGCGCACGTCGCGCGCGTTCGTCTCGATGAACTCCCGCCGCGGCTCGACCTGGTCGCCCATCAAGGTCGAGAAGAGCCGGTCGGCGGCCGAGGCGTCCTCGACGTCGACCCGGATCAGCAGGCGCTTCTGGGGATCCATCGTCGTCTCCCAGAGCTGGTCGGCGTTCATCTCGCCGAGGCCCTTGAAACGCGAGAGCTGGATGCCCTCCTTCGCTGCGTCGAGCAGATCGGCCCGCAGGCTCCCGAAGGTCTCGGGCTTGCGCTCCTTCTTGCCCTCGCCCACCCTGAACGGCGGCGGCCCGACGAGGTCGAGCAGGCGCGCGTAGCTCGTCCGCAGCTGCCCGTAGACCGGCGACGCCAGCAGCTCGCCGGTGACAGCCACCACCTGCATCGCGCTCGTCTCGTTCTCGATCACCTCGACCGAGAGCGAGCCGTCGATGCGGTCGGCCACCGAAAGCGTGTAGCCGTTCTCCGTGCCCGCGTCGATCGTCTTGCCCAGTGCTTCGAGCGTCGGGGTCTCCGCCTCCACCAGCCGGTGGGTGACCATGAAGTCGGCTGCGGCCGGCCCGAAGTCGGCGCGGAGGCGCTGCAGCCAGCCCTCGAACTTCTCGAGCGCGTTCACGAACTTGCTCCAGCGGCGCTCGGTCATCTTCACGGCGTCGCCGCTGCGCGGCTGGATCTCGATCTCGCCGACGCGCTCGCGGACGAGGAGCTCCTCGAGCTGCGAGTCCTTCTCGAAGTAGAACTCCTGGTTCCCGATCTTCACCTTGTAGAGCGGCGGCACGGCGATGTAGATGTGACCGCGGTCGAAGAGTTCCGGCATGTGCCGGTAGAGGAACGTGAGGATGAGCGTGCGGATGTGCGACCCGTCCACGTCGGCGTCCGTCATGACGATGACGCGGTGGTACCGCAGCTTGGCGACGTCGAACTCCTCGCCGATGCCCGTCCCGATCGCGGTGATCATCGCCTGGATCTCGTTGTTGGAGAGAACCTTGTTGATGCGGTTCTTCTCGCTGTTGATGATCTTGCCGCGGAGCGGGAGGATCGCCTGGAAGGTCCGGTCGCGGCCCATCTTGGCCGAGCCGCCCGCCGAGTCGCCCTCGACGATGAAAAGCTCGGCGTCCTCCGGGTTGCGGATCGTGCAGTCCGCGAGCTTGCCGGGAAGCGACGAGCCCTCGAGCGCGCTCTTCCGTCGGGTCAGCTCGCGCGCCTTGCGCGCCGCCTGGCGCGCCCGGGATGCCGAGATCGCCTTCAGGACGAGCTGGCGCGCGTCGGTCGGGTTCTCCTCCAGGAACTCGGCCAGCTTCGCGTTGACCGTCTGCTCGACGTGGCCTCGCACCCACGGGTTCCCGAGCTTCGTCTTCGTCTGGCCCTCGAACTGCGGGTCGCGGAGCTTCACCGAGATGACCGCGCCGAGGCCCTCGCGGACGTCGTCGCCGTCGAGGTTCTCCTCCTTCTCCTTGAGAAGCCCCTTGTCGCGGGCGTAGCGGTTCAGCGTGCCGGTCAGCGCAGCCTTGAAGCCCGAGAGGTGGGTGCCGCCCTCGTGCGTGTTGATGTTGTTCGCGAAGGAGAAGACCGACTCGACGTACGAGGTGTTCCACTGCATCGCCACCTCGACAGAGCCCTGGTCGCTCTCCCCCTCGAAGTAGACGATGTGGCGGTGGACGGCGTCCTTCGTCTCGTTCACGTAGGCGACGAAGTCCTTGATCCCGCCCTCGGCGTAGAACTCCTGGGTCTCCTCCCCTTCGCGCTCGTCCACGAAGACGATGTGGAGGCCCTTCGTGAGGAAGGCGGTCTCGCGGAAGCGCTGCGCGATCGTCTGGGACGAGAGGTCGAGCTCCTCGAAGATCTCGGAGTCGGGGAGGAAGGAGATCGTCGTCCCGGTCTCGCCCTTGCCGGCCGTGCCCACCTCCTCGAGCTCCGACACGGGCGCGCCGCGCGCAAACTCCTGCTTGTACACCTTGCCGTCGCGGCGGACCTCGGCCACCAGCCACTCGGAGAGCGCGTTCACCACGGAGACGCCCACCCCGTGCAGGCCTCCCGAGACCTTGTAGCCCTCGCCGCCGAACTTGCCCCCCGCGTGGAGCTTCGTCAGCACGACCGTCAGAGCGGGTAGGCCCTGGTCCTCCATCACACCCACCGGGATCCCCGAGCCCCAGTCGCGGACGGTCACCGAATTGTCGGGGTGGAGGCGCACCTCGATGCGCTCGTTGCGCCCTGCGAGAGCCTCGTCGACCGAGTTGTCGACGACCTCGTAGACAAGATGGTGGAGCCCGCGGGCGCCCGTCGAGCCGATGTACATCCCCGGCCGCAGGCGCACCGGCTCGAGGCCCTCGAGAACGGTGATGTCTTTGGCGTCATAACTGGTCTCTGCCATAGAAAAATCCCTGCTCAGAAGGGATTTTTGTCCGAACGACAGTCTATCAGAACGAGCGGCCGTCCCGAGCGGCTTCCGCATCGGCCAGGCTGGCCGCCGCCGCCCTCGCCACGGCCTCGCGGAGGCCCTCGTCGGCAATGCCCGCCGCGATGTGTTCGGCGGCCGCTCGGGCCTGTCGTGACGGAATCGGCACAGTTCGTTCCGGAACCTTCGCGATCTCCGCGGCGCGCTCCGGCAACGGGCCCGCCGCGAACCGAAGCCGGGTGGGTGCACCGTCCTCGAGAAGCTCGGCGAGCCGGGCGAGGATCGAGTCGGCCAGGTGGGTGAGCTCGAAGGCCCACGTGCTCGAGCTCGTCGCGACATGGAGCGTTCCGTCGCGGCCGATCCGGGCCGGCCAGGCGTTCGCGGCGACCCCGGGCCCCACCGCGGCCGGCCAGACCGCGACGACGTCGGCGATCGCACCGCCGGGGCCAAGACGGCCAAGCGCTCGGCGAAGCTCGGCGGCGAGCGGCTCGAGGCTCATGCCGCCTCCGCGACGCTCGCGCCGCCGTCGCGCCTGACGGTCACCACGATCGCCGGAGCGGGGGCGCCCTGTGGAAGCGCCTCCACGGAGGTCGCGCTCACCAGCGTCTGGCCCTCCGACGGAAGGCCAGCGAGGAGCGCGCGCCGCCGGTCCGCGTCGAGCTCCGAGAGCACGTCGTCGAGCAGGAGGAGCGGGGGCGCCCCGCGGCGCTCCGACAGCACGGCCGCCTCGGCCAGGAGAAGCGCCAGGACGGCGGTGCGCTGCTCGCCCTGGGAGCCGAATCCGCGCAGGTCGCGATCGTCGGCGCGAAGCTCGACGTCGCGGAGGTGCGGGCCAAACCCGGTGGTGCCTCGCTGAAGGTCGCGGTCGAAGCGGCTCTCCAGCTCCGCGACCGTCACGGGCTGGGGGTCGTATCCGAGCGTCGCGGCAGGCAGACCAAGCGTTGCGGCAGACAAGGCGAAGGCCGGTGCCAGCGTGGCGGCCAGGCCGGCGCGGGCTGCATCCAGCTCTGTGCCGAGCAGGGCCACCTGCTCCGTCCACGGCTCCACCGCGTCGCGGCTCGACAGACCCGCGCGAATACGTCGAAGCGCTTCGTTCCGCTGCGAGAGAGCCCGGCCGTAGTCCCCGGGCAGCGACGCGAGCGAGGGCGTGACGCGCCCGAGCATCCGGTCGAAATAGGCACGACGTACGGCCGGCCCGCCCTTGACCACGGCCAACCGGTCGGGAACGAACGCGAGCGCCGTGAGCCGCGCGCGGAGCTCCTCGGCGGAGGCGAGCGCGGCGCCGTTCAGGCGCAGCCGCTTCCCCTCGCCGGGCGTGATGGTCACCTCGGTCTCCACGGGAGCGCCGGCCTCGGCACCTTCCAGGCGTACGCGGGCGGCGGGCTCACCGAAGCGAACCAGCCGCGGCTCTGCGCGCGTGCGCGGCGAGAAGCCCTGAACGCCGACGTGGATCGCCTCGAGCAGGTTGGTCTTGCCGGCGCCGTTCGGCCCGACCACGAGCACGAGCCCGGGCGCGAGCCCAAGGTCGAGAGCGGCATACGAGCGGAAGCTCCGGAGCGTTGCCCGCGCGACGATCAGCCGGCCAGCCTGATCGGCATGATCAGGTAGAGGAAGTCGTCGCTCTCCCCGTGCAAGAGCCCAGGGCGGAGCGGGCTGATCAGCTTGAGCCGCGCGGTCTCGTCGGTCACGGACTCGAGGCCGTCCTTCAGATACTCCGCGTTGAACCCGATCTCGAGCGGTTCGCCCGTGTAGGCGATCGGCAGCGACTCTCGCGCCTCACCCACGTCCTGCGTCTGGGCGGAGACGGTCAGCTCGCCCTCGGCGAAGCGCAGCCGCAGCGGCGACTTCCGCTGTGCGAGCAGGCCCGTCCGGCGGACGACGTCGAGGAGCTCTTCGCGCGGCAGGTGGACCTCGGCCTCGAACTGCTCGGGGAGAAGCTGCTTGTAGTTGGGGAACTGCCCGTCGATCCGGCGGGCGGTGAGCCAGATGCCCTCCACGCCGAACACGACCTGGTTCTCCTGGACGCCGACCTCGATCTTCTCGCTCTCCGCCGACTGCCCGACGCGCGCGAGCTCCTGAAGGGCGCGGGCCGGGACGATCGCCTCGAGGTCGCGGCCGGGCCCTCCGGCGAGCATCGTCTCCTTCACGCTCAGCCGGTAGGAATCCGTCGCGGCCATGATGAGCTTCTCACCCTCGAAGCGGACGAGGATCCCGGTGAGCACAGGCCGCGACTCGTCTCGTGAGGCCGAGCGGCCCACACGCGAGACCGTGTCCAGGAACGCCTCGCGCTCGACGGAGAACGCGCTGTCCGGCTCGATCTCCGGTAGCCGGGGGAAGTCCTCGGGGCCGTAGGTATTCAGCGAATACGACGCAGAGCCGCACGTCAGGCGAACGACGCCTTCGTCACTGCGATGCTCCAGGGTCACCTCGCCGGCCGGAAGCAGGCGAACGATGTCCACGAGCAGCCGGCCCGGAACGACCACCGCACCTTCCTCGTCGACCTGGGCCTCGAGGGAGTCGCGTACGGAAATCTCCATGTCGGTCGCGCTCAGATGCAGCCGGCCGGCCTCGGCGCGCAGCATGATGCCCGCGAGGATCTGCACGGTCGTCCGTGTCGAAACCCCCCGGCCGACGACCTGGAGCTTCTCGGCGAGCTCGTCCTTTCCGCAAACCACGCGCATGGTCGTGGCGGCAACGGTATCTATGGATGCCATTTAAAGAAAACCTCTCGTAGTAGTCATAGAGAGTGTGAACTGCGGGGAAGACGACGCCTTACGGCGTGGTTGCAGGAAAGCCGCGGTGGACGGAGCCTGGGGAGAACCGGACGTTGCCCACAGGAGCGCGGACAGGCCTGAAGAGTTCCCCAGTTCGAGCCGGTTCTCCACAGGGCTTGTCAACGGGCCTGCTTGATGCGCGCCGTGAGCTCCTGGACGAGGTTGTAGACGTTCCGGTCTTCCTTGATGAGCTTGGCGATCTTGGAGGTCGCGTGGATGACCGTCGTGTGGTCGCGCCCACCGAACTTCTTGCCGATCTTGGGCAGCGAGCTGTCGGTGAGCTCGCGGCAGAGATACATGGCGACCTGGCGTGGATAGACGATCTGCTGGGAGCGACGGTCGCCGGTCAGCTCCTGCATCGTCATCCCGAAGCGCTCGACGACCGTCTGCTGGATCTGCTCGACGGAGATCTCCGGCATCTCGCCCTGCGGGAAGACGTCCTTCAGCACTTCCTGCGCGAGCTCCACCGTCATCGGGCGCGCAGTCAGGGACGAGAAGGCGACCACGCGCGTGAGCGCGCCCTCGAGCTCGCGGATGTTCGTGGAGATGCGGCTGGCGATGAAGGTCAGGACCTGCGGGTCGGGAATGTGGATCGCGTCCGTCTTCACCTTCTTGCGGAGGATGGCGATGCGCGTCTCCAGATCGGGCGGCTGGATGTCGGTGATCAGGCCCCACTCGAAGCGGCTGCGGAGGCGCGACTCGAGCGTCGCGATCGCGCGCGGCGGCCGGTCGGAGGAGATCACGATCTGCCGGCGGGCCTCGTAGAGGCTGTTGAAGGTGTGGAAGAACTCCTCCTGGATCCGCTCCTTGTGCTCGAAGAACTGGATGTCGTCGATCAGGAGGACGTCGTAGTGGCGATACCGCTGCTTGAAGCCCTCGATGCGCTTGTCGCGGAGCGAGTTGATGAAGTCGTTCATGAACGTCTCGCTGGTCACGTACTTGGCCGAGAGGTCGCCGGTGTGCTCGGTCACGTAGGCGGCGATGGCCTGGAGGAGGTGGGTCTTTCCCAGCCCGGTGCCGCCGTAGATGAAGAGCGGGTTGTATGCCTGCGCCGGCGCCTCGGCGACGGCGAGCGCGGCCGCGTGCGCGAAGCGGTTCGACGATCCGATGACGAACGAGTCGAAGGTGTACTTCGGGTTCAGGCCCTCGAGCGAGCGGGCCGGCCGCGGTGGGGCGTGGAGCTCGCGTGTCGGCGCGGGCAGCTCCCGCACGAGGACGCGCACGGCCCGCTCGTCGCCGAGTGCGTCACGCGCGATCGCCTCGAGGAGGCCGCGGAAATGGCCCTCGATCCAGTCGCGCGTGAAGTCGTTCGGGACGAGGAGAACGAACGCCTCGGCATCCAGCGAGCCCGGCCCGGCCTCGGAGAACCAGGTTGTGTACGTCGCGTCGTTCAGTGCCTCGCGCAGCCGGAACGACATGTCGTCCCAGAGGGCGTCCGCAGTCACCACTGACGTCCGTTGCACGTCGTCCTTTCGCCCTCCGCCGGTCTACGAGAAGCGGCGACTATAACAGCGGGCCGAGGCCCGCTTCAATGGCTGTGCCTGGGGAAATCATCGAAGGCAAAAAGCCGGCCTTTGCAGGCATTTCAACCCTCTCCACACGCTTATCCACAGGTGTGGAAAGGTCGCTCCTTGCGTCGTTTCATGCGCCTTCGCGCCTGTGGATTTCGAGCCGGCGACTCCTCATGTGCCGATGCGCCGGGACGCTCATCTATACTGACCACCCGGCCGCAGGAGCGGCCGTTTCGACACTCTCATCTCTCGTGAAGCGAACGTACCAGCCGAACGTCCGCCGGCGGAAGCGCCGGCACGGATTCCGAGCGCGGATGTCGACGCGCGCGGGTCGCGCGATCCTCAAGCGGCGCCGCGCCAAGGGTCGTAAGCGCCTCTCCGCGTGAGCGCGGCAGAGTGACCCGACGCCAGCACCGTCTTTCCCGCTCCCGCGACTTCGACGCCGTCTACCGGAAGGGCCGGTCCGTCTCGACGCGCTTTCTCGTGCTCTACTCGTTTCCGCGCGAGGAGGATCTCGATGCCGGCCCGCGGCTCGGCCTGGCCGTCTCGCGCCAGCTTGGAGGCGCGGTCGAGCGGAACCGCCTGAAGCGTCGCCTGCGGGCGGCGTTCGACGAGCTCGCCGAGCGGCTCCCCGCCGGGCACGACTACGTCCTCATCGCCCGGCCGGGCCTGGGCGAGGCGCTCGAGAGCCGGGGGTTCCCGTGGCTGTCGGAACGTGTCGACGAGGTCTTTCGGCTGGCCGAAGGGACGGCGGCGTGAGGCACATCGTCGCCCTGCCGATCCACGCCTACCGCGCGCTCGTGAGCCCGCTGCTCGGCGCACGCTGCAAGTACCACCCGAGCTGCTCGCGCTACGCCCTTGATGCCCTGCAAGAGTACGGGGTGGCCCGCGGCCTCGTGCTCGCCGGCTGGCGCCTTCTGCGCTGCAACCCGTGGAGCCGCGGCGGCGTGGACTACGCCCGCGACCAGACGCTGTTCGGGGCGCGCCGATGACGGGCCTCCTCCATCCGATCGAGGACGTCCTCACCTCGCTCCTCGAGTGGCTGCACGCCACGGTAGGCCTCCCGTGGGCGTGGGCGATCGTCGTGCTGACGCTGATCGTGCGGATCGTGATCCTCCCGCTGACCATCAAGCAGATCCGCTCGATGCAGCGGCTGCAGCTGCACGCGCCGGAGCTCAAGGCGATCCAGCAGAAGTACAAGCACGACAAGCAGAAGATGAACGAGGAGGTCATGAAGTTCTACCGGGAGAACAACGTGAACCCACTCGCGTCGTGCTTCCCGCTTCTGCTCCAGATCCCGATCTTCTTCGCGCTCTTCTACGTCCTCAAGGACTTCGAGGACGAGGTCTTCCCGAAGTACCCCGAGTCCGATCTCGGCTGGCTCAACATCGTCCCGAACATCACCCAGGACATCAACACGCACTGGTCCGGGTGGCTGCTCCTCGTGATCTACGTCGGCAGCCAGGTCGCCTCGACGTTCTTCATGTCGACGGCGATGGACCCGCGGCAGCGCTACCTGTTCCTGGCCCTTCCGTTCCTCTTCATCTTCTTCGTCATCAACTTCCCGATCGGCCTCATGCTCTACTGGTCGACGACGAACCTCTGGACGGTCGGACAGGGCCTGGTCACGCGCAGGCTGGTGCCGAAGCCGGCTCCGCCGCCGAAACGCACCTCGAAGACGCCGCCGAAGACGCCGCCCGCCGGCGACTCGGGCGCAGCTCCCGAGGCGGCGACGGCTGACTCGGCCGCCGGCCACGGGCAGCAGCGGGCAGCAGCGGGTCCGCCGCCGGAAGAAGAAGGGCCCGAGGGCACGGCGGTGACCGAGCCCGGGAGCGAACCACTCACCGACGGCGTCGTCGAGGGCGAGGGAGAGACCGTCGGCGAGGCCAAGTGGACGGCGCTGCGCGAGCTCGAGCGGCGCTTCCCCGGCCTGGACAAGGCCAGCGTCCGTTTCACCGTCGTCTCCGAGGGCGAGCGCGGTCTTCTGGGCGTCGGGCAGGTGCCGGCACGCGTGCTTGCCCGCGTCGACGAGGCGCCGCGCCCGTCCGCGCCGGCCACGGAGGAGCCCGGCTCCCCCGGAGCCAAGCTCCGCGAGCTGCTCGAGCAGGTCTGCACGGCGCTCGGAGCGCCGTGCCGCATCGACGTGTCGGAGGACGACGAGGTCATCTACGCGACCTTGACCGGCCCCGAGCTCGGCCTCGTCATCGGCAAGCGGGGGCACACGATCGACGCCATCCAGTACCTGGCGAACGCGATTCTCTGGCGCGCGTCCCCCGACGGCTTGCGCAAGGAGGTCATCGTCGATGCGGCCGGATACCGCGAGCGCCGCCGCTCCTCCCTGGAAGACATGGCCGATCGGGCCGCCTCCGATGCTCTGCAGGGAGGCCGTGCCGTCGCCCTCGAGCCCATGACCGCCGTGGAGCGCAAGATCGTCCACGTCCACCTGGCCGAGCGTGAGGACGTCGTCACCTCGAGCGACGGGACGGAGCCGAACCGGCGCGTCGTCGTCGCCCCCGCTCCCTCGGAGTGACGGCTTCCGACCCGCGGCTCGGGCGCTGGCTCGAGGCGCTTCTGGCGACCCCGGGGCTGACCGCCGCGCGGGACATCGCCGAGGCGCGTCGCGTCCACGTCGACGACGCGCTCGCGGCGGCTGGGCTAGTCGAGGAAGGGCCGATCGTCGACGTCGGCTCGGGCGGCGGCTCTCCCGGGATCCCGCTCGCGGCCGTCCTGCCCGAGCTACGGGTCGACCTGCTCGAGGCGCAACGGCGCAAGTGCGCTTTCCTCGAAGCCGCGGCAGCGGAGTTCCCGAACGTCGAGGTCGTGTGTGCCCGCGCCGAGGAGCACGGGCGCGGCGAGGGGCGCGAGGCGTACGGCACCGCCGTGGCCCAGGCCCTGGCGCCGCCGCCGGTGGCGCTCGAGTGGTGCCTGCCGCTCGTCCGCGAGGGCGGCCGGGTCGTCCTCCTCGCCGGCGGCGTGGACCTTGAGGCGGCCGCGGCGGCCGCGGCGGCCGTCGGGGGCGCGCCCCCGGAAGCCGTTGCCCTGCCCGGCTCCGAGCGGCGGTCGCTGCTCGTCGTCCGGAAGGCCGGCCCGACGCCGGATCGCTTTCCACGACGGCCGGGCGCTGCCCGGAAACGTCCTCTGGCCTGACTAGCATCGGTTCCGTGGGGAAGGTCTTCGCCCTGGCGAACCAGAAGGGCGGCGTCGGCAAGACGACGACCGCCGTCAACGTGGCAGCGTGCCTCGCCGAGGCGGGCGCCTCGACCCTCGTCGTCGACCTCGACCCGCAGGCGAATGCGACTTCGGGGCTGGGGGAGCGCGCGAACGGCACGTCCACCTACGACCTCCTCGACGGTGCGCCCCTGGAGGAGCTGACGCACGAGACGTCCGTCCCCAACCTCCACCTCGTCCCTTCGCGGCCGGAGTTGGCCGGCGCGGCTGTCGAGCTGGCCCGCCGCGACGACGGCGAGACCTTCCTCCCGCAGGCTCTCGTCCCAGCGCGGGAGCGCTACGACTTCGTCTTCATCGACTGCCCGCCGTCGCTCGGGCCGCTCACCGTGAACGCGCTGGCGGCCACCGACCGCGTGCTCGTGCCGGTGCAGTGCGAGTACTACGCGCTCGAGGGGCTCGCGCAGCTTCTCCACTCGATCGAGCTCGTCCGCGCGCGGCTGAATCCGAAGCTGGCGCTCGCCGGAATGATCCTGACCATGGTGGACGGGCGGACGCGCCTGGCCGCCGATGTGGCCGCCGAGGTCCGGCGGCATTTCGGCGACCTCGTCTTCGAGGCAGTCGTCCCGCGCAGCGTCAGACTCGCCGAGGCGCCGAGCCACGGGCTGCCGATCACCCTCTACGACCGCTCCTCCGCCGGAGCGGACGCCTACTACCGCGTGGCGAGCGAGCTTGTCGACCGCGGCTAACCCCGGCCAGCGCCGTGGCCTCGGTCGGGGCCTCGAGGTCCTGATCGGCGGCGCCGCCTCGGCCACCGAGCTTGCGCAGATCCCCGTCGGCTCGATCCGCCCGAACTCCCGCCAGCCGCGCCGGCGATTGGACGGCGAGGGCATCGACGAGCTCGCCGAGTCGATCCGCGCCCAGGGTCTCGTCCAGCCGGTGGTCGTTCGGACGGCGCCCGAGGGCGGATACGAGCTGATCGCAGGCGAGCGCCGCTGGCGCGCCGCGCGCGTGGCGGGGCTGGCGACGGTGCCGGCGCTCGTCCGGGAGTCGGACGACCGTGACTCCCTCCTGGTCGCATTGGTCGAGAACGTCGCCCGTGAAGACCTCTCGCCAGTGGACGAGGCCCGCGCCTATGCGGTCCTGATGGACGAGTTCGGTCTCGCGCTGGGCGAGGTGGCGGAGCACGTGGGCCGCTCGAAGCCGACCGTCTCGAACCGCGTGCGCCTGCTCGAGTTACCGGACGACGTCCTCGGCCTGGTCGAGCGCGGTCAGCTCTCGGAAGGCCACGCGCGGGCCGTCCTGGCGGTGCCCGACAACGAGGAACGCCGCCGCCTGGCGCGGCGGATCGTGCGCCAGGGCCTGTCCGTCCGGGCCGCCGAGCGCGCGGCCCGCTGGGCGGGCGCCCGTACGAAGCCGAGGCGCAAGCAGCCCGTCGACCCGGCCCTGGCCGAGCGGATGAAGGACGCTCTCCGCCGTCTGACCGGCGCCGATGCGAAGGTCGTCGCCGGGCGGGTGGAGCTCTACTTCGCGGACGAGGTCGAGCTGGAGGAGATCGTGGAGGCGCTCGAGCGTGCGTCGCTACAATCTTCCGGCGCGGGCGATTAGCTCAGTCGGTTAGAGCGCCGCTCTGATAAGGCGGAGGTCCCTGGTTCGAATCCAGGATCGCCCATCTCCGCATGCCCTCACGGCGACGGCTCGCAGCTGCCGTCGAGCGACCGGACGACGCCGCAGAGCGTCCTGAGGCTCTGGCTGAAGTACCTGGTCAGCCGCGGCGAGGTCACCTCGGTCGATTGCTCGGCGGCCGCCATTGCTGTCGCTCCCGCCTCGGCCACGGCCAGGCGATCGCCGAACGGCCCGCGCGCCGTCAGCAAGAGCCAAGAGTCGAACTCCCTGACCTCGTAACTCGGGCCGAGCCGGGCCTGCAGTCCGGCTGTGTCGACCCGGCGGGCGAAGTCCAGAGGAATTGCGAGGTGGAGCGAGCCGACCGGAAACTGCATTCGCTCGAAGACCGGGCGATCGAGCGCCGGCGAGCCTCGCGGGAGCGAGACGGCCTCCGCCGCCGCGGGCAGCGCGGCGAGGAACACGGGCGAGCCCGGGAAGAGAACGTCACCGCGCTCGATCTCGGTGGAGAGCCAGGCTGCCGGCCCCGCCGTCGCGCTGCGCGTTCCCGACCGGAGGTCGCGAGGGTCGGGAATGACGTTGGGAGCGACCAGCGCGACCACCGTTACCGCGGCGACGCCGAGGACGGTCACCGCCCGCCCGCGATCTCGGAGGATGCGGGCGGTTCCCACGCCGACGAGCGCGGTCCAGAACGGGAGGCCGTAGATGAGATGCCGGGTCTCCAGATGCTGGGCGATGCCCCCTTCTGTCTGACCCAGGACGAGGAGCAGCGGCGTGATGACCAGGGCCAACCCGGCGAACGCCGCGAATCCCGGGCAGCGCCTCACCAGCGTGACGAACCCGATGCCGGCGAGGACGACGAACAGGAGGAACGCGGGCTCGCGGCCACCTGCCAGGCCACCGATGCTTCTGACGAAAAGACGCGTGGCCACTTCGGGGCTTGCGAGCGCTGTCTCACCTCCGGGTGTCACCTCGAAGCGATCGGCCAGGCGCAAGTGGGCGACCAGCAAGGGCACGAAGGCCAGAGAGACCAACGCCACGGGCAGCGCGGCCCGCAGCGGCCGGGCGCGCCAAAGGGCGAGCGCGACGGCCGCCTCGCACACGACGACGATCGTCCCGAACGGATGGGCCGCAGCGAGAAGCCACGCTCCCGCGGCGGCCAAGGCGGCTGCCCCCGGCGTGCGCAGAACGAGCGCGCGGACGAACAGATCGGCGGCGAGCGCTGCCGCGAACGCGAACAGCGCGTACATGCGCCCGACCGTTCCGTACACGCCAAGGAGCTGCGAGCTCGCCACGAGCAGGGCGGCCGTTATCCCGGCGACCGGCCCGCCGAGGCGACGCCCGAGGTCGAAGCAGAGACCGACCGCGCCCAGCGCGAGGATGACTGACAGCCAGCGCAGGCTCGTCGACGAGGCGTCGAAGACGAATGCCGTGTGGACGAGCACGTAGTGCAGCGGCGCGAACCCCTGGTCGCCGAGGGTGGCGGTCAGGACCTCCCCGAGCGGCCGGGCGGAGACGAGACCTGCATGGGACTCGTCCTCGTGGATCGGCTTCGTGGAGACGTCCCCGGCCAGGCGGAAGAGGAGTAGGCCGCCGGCGGCTGCGAGCGCTCCTGCGATGAGGAGCCGCTCGCGTCGCTCAGCGCTCGCCGGCAAGGCCGTCCCGGTCGATGGCGATGAGGGTGCGGGCCCAGCGGTCGCGGCCCTGCTCGCCGAGCCACGCGGCGCGGACCCCGATCCCCTGCTCGACCAGCGCGCGGGCGCCGAGCGGCTCGCGCGAGCGGACGAGGAGGACGCCGGGCGAGACGCGCTCCACCTCCAGGTCGGGGTCGACCTCGAGCCGCCGCGCCGCGCGGTCGAGCCGCCGCGCCGCGCCGCCGAACAGCCAGATCCCACGCAGCCTCCCTTCCTCTCCCCTCACGAACTCACGCACGGCGGCGGCCCCCTCGCGGCGGAGATCGTCCGTGTAGGCGGGCTCGGCGCCCGGAAGCTCCTCGACCCGGGCGGCTTCCTCCAGCTCGAGTGCCGCGTAGAGGTCGAGGAGCTCCGCGGGCCGCCCGGCCAGCGGCGTGCCGATGGAGGAGAAGAGGGCCGCGTCACCGCCGTCGGCCGCCGTGCCGACGATCGAGCTCAGTCGGAGGTCACGCAGCCGATCGAGGCGCGACGCGGCCTCCACGGCCTGCCAGACGACGATTGCCGCGACCAGCGCTGCGGCGACCGGCAGGGGCCTCCGCACGAGCCCGCCCGCCGCCAGGCAGCCCAGCGCGACGAGGAGCAGGAAGAACGGCAGGGCCGGCAGCAGGTAGCGGGGGAAGAAGGCGGTCTCGGCGGGAACGAGACTGAAGAACGCGACTGGCACCGCAATCCAGAGCGAGAGGGCGATTCCCGTCCGCCGGTCCGCGCGGAGCGCGGCGATCAGGCCGGCGAGCGCGAACGCACCGAGGACCGCGGCGCCCAGCCACCGCTCGGAGGAAAGGGACAGGAGGCTTTCGGTCGACACCGGGCGGTCGGACGAGCCTCGGAGCAGCGAGCTCTCCGACGAGCCGACGCCGTAGCGCCGCCCCAGGACCGCCAGGGCGTAGGCGTACGGCGCCGCGACCGCCGCGAGTGTGACGAGCCCCGCCCGAGAGCTGCGGACGAATTCGCGCAGCGGCGCGCCCGAGCAGAGGAAGGCCGTAGCGAGTGCGATGCCCATGTAGAGGGGGGCGATCGGGTGGACGTACACGAGGGCGCCGGTCACGGCTCCGGCCGCGATCCAGGCCGACCGGCTGTCGCGCCTGGCCGCGCGCAAGAGCAGCCAGACAGCGACGAGCACGCACGCGAGGAAGAGGGCGTACATTCGCGCGAAGGTCGAGAGCCTCACGGCGAGAGGGGCGACGGCGAGCAGCGGCGGCAGGAGGAGGGCGGCGCCGCGCCCGCCGAGCGCGCAGCCCACGGGCGCGGAGACGACCACGGCGACCAGGAAGAGGAGCAGCGAGGGCGCGCGCAGCCCGACGAGCCCTCCCGGCCACTGGAGCGTCACGTGCTCGATGAGGAAGAAGGCGGGCGCACCGCCGCGCTCGACGAAGACGTCCCGGAGGATGGTCGGCGGGCTCTCGGGGGCGTACTGGAGAGTGATCGCCTCGTCGACGTGCAGCGGCTCCCACCAGACCGCAGGAAGCGCCACGGCGACGGCGAGGAGGAGGGCGACGCCGAGGGACACCGCCGGCGCAACGTGACGATGGCTACGTGCCGTAGGCGCGAGCGTAAACGTCCACCCCACGCGATGCCACCGGTCGGCGGCAGGGCGGAGAAAGCTCGTCGCTATGATCAGACGAGGCCTCGCCCATGCAGGAGATGGTCATCTACGGCGTCAGCTTCGACATGGTCGGCAAGCAGCCGATCGTCTTGCTGAAGACCGCCGACGGGAACAAGTTCCTCCCCATCTGGATCGGGCATCCCGAGGCAGCAGCGATCCTGATGAAGCTCCAGGGAGCCGCGACGCCCCGGCCGATGACGCACGACCTCTTCACGGACATCCTCTCCCAGCTCGAGGCGCGTGTGGTCAAGATCGCGGTGACCGAGCTCCGCGAGAACACGTTCTACGCGCAGATCACCGTGGCGGTCGACGGCACGGAGATCGAGATCGACTCGCGGCCCAGCGACGCGATCGCCCTGGCGGTCCGCTCGGACGCGCCCATCTATGCGGCCGAGGCCGTGATCGAGGAGAGCGCGATCGAGTTCGAGCAGGAGGACGTCGACCAGGAGGAAGTCGTCGAGGAGTTCAAGAAGTTCCTCGACGAGGTGAAGCCGGAGGACTTCTCCGAAAGTAGCTAGCCGAGCTCGCGCTTGGTGAGCGCGAGGAGATCGCCGAAGAGCTCGCGCAGGCCTCGGTCCGACAGGGGCCCTGGGTTCTCCGCCTCGAGCGCAGCGAGCAGGCGCTCCTCCCGGCCGGCGTCGAGGAAGTCCCAGCCCTGGGCATGCTTGTGCTCGCGCAGCTCGCCGACGAGCTCGATCCGCTCGTTGACGGCGGCGAGGATCGCGCGATCGGCCGCCGTGATGCGTTCCCGCAGCTCGCCGACGACGGGATCCTGCTCAGGGTCGTTCGGCCGCATGCTCCACAGAATAGGCCGTCAGGACGTCTCGACAGTCCAGGAGATCACGAGCACGAGGACGCCGAGGCCGTTGTAGGCCGCGTGCCCGATGAACGCCGGCCAGACGCTGGCCGAGCGGAGCCGCACCCAGGCCAGGCCGATTCCGAAGAGAACGAGCGGAGGCAGCGCGCCGAGCAGTCCGTGGACGAGCCCGAAGATGACGCCGGTGACGAGGATGGCCACGAGCCCCCCGTACAGCATCAGCACACGGACGCCGAGACCGCGGAAGAAGAGCTCCTCGGCGAACGGCCCGAGCAGTACGAGGACGGCGACGTTCGCGGCGAACACCCCGGCGTGCTCCGGCTCCCAACGATCGGCGCCTAGGCCCTGGTCCTCGCCGCCGTGCAGGAACGGCTCCACGGCGACGGCGACGATGGTGGCGAGGACGACGACGCCGAGCGAGATCCAGACCCAGCGCAGGCGGAAGCGACGAAACCCGAGCGCGTCCCGAGCTCGTGGGAACGCGCGTGCTATCAGGAAGGAGACGCCGATCATCATCCCGTAGAAGACGCCGCCACCGATGGCCAGGTCGGCGTCGTAGAGGATGTCGCCGTCACCCGCCCCGGAGCCCTGGCTCGCGCCGGCGAAGGCAATGAGCACGAGCACCGCCGAGATGGCCAGCCAGACCACAGCCGGCCAGGTCTTATGTCTGTGCAAGCGCCTGGTCGAGGTCGGCGACGATGTCGTCGGCATCCTCGCACCCGACGGAGAGGCGAAGGAGACCCGGTGAGACGCCGGCGGCTGCGAGCTGCTCGGGTGAGTACTGCCGATGGCTGGTCGAGGCGGGATGGTGGAGCACGGTGTCGACGCCGCCGAGGCTCGTCGCGCGGCCGCAGAGCTCGAGCGCGTCCATGAAGCGTTCCCCCGCCTCCCGGCCGCCGGACAGCTCGAACGCCATCATCCCGCCGGAGTCGGCGAGCTGGCGGACGGCGAGGTCGTACTGCGGGTAGCTCTCCAGGCCGGCGTAGAGCACCGTCTGTACCTTCGCGTGACCTTCCAGGAAGCGCGCGACGGCGAGCGCGTTGAGGCTCGCGCGCTCCAGGCGCAGGGTCAGGGTCTTCAGGCCCCTGCGGGCGAGGAAGGCCGGGAACGGGTCGAGCACCGAGCCGACCTGGATCTGATGCGCGCGGGCGGCAGCGACGAGCTCCTTGCTGCCGGCCACGACTCCGGCCATGACGTCGTGGTGGCCGTTCAGGTACTTCGTCGCCGACTCGCAGACGAGGTCGGCGCCGAGCTCGAGCGGACGGCAGAGCGCCGGCGAAGCGAAGGTGTTGTCGACGATCAGGAGCCCGTCGCCCTTCGTGGCTGCGAGCGCCGCGAGGTCGGCCAGCGGGAAGCCGGGATTCGCCATCGTCTCGACGTAGCGCACCCGTGCGGGGCGTTCCCAGGCGGCGACGTCGGTGACGTCGAGGTAGACGATCTCGATGCCCCGGGGCCGAAGCTGCGACTCGGCGAGCTGGAAGGTCGTCCCGTAGAGCTGGCGCGGCAGCAGCAGCGTGTCGCCGCTTGCGAGCGTCGAGTTGAGCGCGGCGCTGATCGCGGCCATGCCCGAGGAGAACGTCTTCGCGGCCTCGGCGCTCTCCAGCTGCGCGAGGACGGCGTCGAGCTCCTCGACGGTCGGGTTGCGCAGGCGCGCGTACGTGAAGCCGTACTCCTCCTCCGCGATAACGGCGCCCAGGTCGGCGACGCGCTCGAATGCGAACGTCGTCGACGCGACGATCGGCCCGACCACCGGTTTCCCGGGCCCGTCGGGGAGGGGCGGCGAGTGGATCGCGCGCGTCGAGAGGCCGTGCTTGCGGGTGCTCATGGTCGGCGGCCCAGCCCGAGCCGCTCCGGGAGCGTAGCGACGGGCGGGGGCTCGAAGGCGAGGCCGGCCGCGGCAGCTCCGTTCGAGTCGCTGTCGCCGTCGCCGACGTGCAGCGCCCGCTCGGGCGCGACGCCGAGGCGGTCGAGTGCGATCGCGAAGACGGCCGCGTCCGGCTTCGCCACGCCCACTTCGGCGGAGCTGACGATCTCGGTGAAGTAGCCGGCGAGACCTGCCCGCTCGAGGTGTCCCCGGAGCGAGATGTCCCAGTTCGAGACGCACGCCAGCGAGAGACCGGCCGCCCGGAGCCGCGCGAGCCCGTCGGCGGCGCCGGGAAGCGGCCGGAAGACGATGCTGGCGACGAACGCGGGCGCGAAGTCGGCGGGCTCGAGGCCGGCTTCGGCGTGCTCCAGGAAGACACCGGTGCAGCGCTCGCCCAGATCGGCGAGGCTGTCCTCGTCCCTGCCCTCGAGCGTGCGCGGCAGGTAGTAGGCGACCTCCGCCCGGAAGGCGGCTGCGACAGCGTCCAGGTCGCGGTCGACGCCTCGCTCGGAGAGGGCGCGCCGGAGTCGGGGTGCGGGATCGTCGAGGTCGACGATCGTCCCCATCGCATCGACGGTGACGGCGTCGAGGTCGCTAGCGCTCGTCTTGGAAGACATCCGAGTGCAGCGCCCGCGCGACTCGCTCGAGAGCCTGGGCGACGTAGGGGCCGGCGCGCTGGACGAGGTCGGAGGGGAGGATGCGGAAATTGCCCTCCTTCACGGCGGTGAGCGGGGCCGTCCGCGGGTCCGCGCGAAGGTCCCGCAGCGTCACGCGGCTGTCCGAAGTCGCCAGGTAGACCTGCGGGTCGAGACGGCGCAGGCGGTTGAGCGGGAACGGCTCGCCGCCGGGGTTCTCGCCGGCGACGCTCTCGCCCCGCGCGCGCACCACGAGGTCACCGAGCAGCGAGCGGAGCGGGACCGTGACGAAGAAGCCGGTGTCGACGAAGGTGGTGATGACCGGCGTCTCCGCGATGCGCTCCTCGACGGCGGCCACCTCGGAGCGGATCCGAGAGGCGACGGTCCGAGCCTCCACCGGCTCCCCGACCAGGAAGCCGAGCTCCAGGGTCGCGCGGAGCACGTCGTCGATCGAGGCGCTCGGTTGAATGTAGACCGCTGCGCCCGTCTCGCGCTGGATCCGTCCGAGGTCGAGCTGATCCGTGCTCGGCGTGGCGACGATGAGGTCGGGCTCGAGCGCGACGATGTCGTCGACCCGGAGCCGCAAGGTGCGCGAGACGACCGGCTGGGCGGAAGGCGGTGCCTGCCGCGGCCCGTCGCCCTGCTCCATGTCCGCCGGGATGCCGACGAGGCGATCGCGGGCCCCGAGGGCGATGATCAGCTCGGCCGAGCCAGGGTCGAGCGCGACGATCCGCTCCGGCTTTGCCTCGAGCTCCGTGGGCCGGTCGCCGGCCCCCTGAACCACGACCGGGTACGGCTGCTCCAGCTCGCCCAGAGGCTCTGGTCGCTGGCCGCAGCCGGTCATGGCGGCAACCGCGGCAACCGCGGCGAGGAGCAAGAGGCACGTTCTCACGTCGATTGGCACTATGGCGAAGATGCGGCTCTTCACGCCAGAGGAGGCGAATGCCACGCTCCCGGAGGTGCGCTCTCTCGCGGAGCGAATGGTGGAGGAGCGCCGGGCCCTCGTCGCGCTCGGCGGAGAGCTCGAAACCGTGCAGGCGGCCATCGGCGGAAACGGAGGCAGCCTTGACCCGGGCCGCGTCGGCGAGCTCCAGGAGGCGGTCGCCGGCGCCGCCGCGACCCTGGCGGGCACCGTCGAGGAGCTCACGGGGCTCGGTCTCCAGGTGAAGGACCTCGATCGGGGGCTCCTGGACTTCCCGGCGCGCCACCCCGAGACCGGCGACACCGTGCTTCTCTGCTGGCAGCTCGGCGAGCCGGACGTGGGCCACTGGCACGATCTCAGCGAGGGGTTCGCGGGCAGGAAGCCGCTCCCCTTCTAGAGAACACACCTCCGATGGACAACGAGTGGATCGAGCGGCTCATCGTCGCGGGCGTCGTGCTGCTCGCAACCCTTGTCGCCGTGCGCGTCGTCGACCGCCTGATCGCGCGGCACTTCGAGCTGCGCCCGGAGACGCTGACGGTGTACCGCGTCATTCGCCGGGCCGCCCTGGCCGTGATCATCGCCGTGGGCGTCCTCAGCGCGCTCCTCGTGATCCCGTCCGTGCGCGCGGTCGCCGGGACGATCCTCGCCTCGTCGGCCGTCATCGCGCTGGTCGTGGGCCTCGCCGCGCAGTCGACCTTGTCGAACTTCGTCGCGGGCATCCTGGTCGCGTTCGCGCGGCCGTTGCGGCTGGGCGACCAGGTGGCGGTTGCGGGCGCCGCGGGAACGGTGCGGGAGATCGGGATCACGTACACCGTCATCAGCGCGTCCGACGGCGCGCGTTACTACGTGCCGAATGCCAAGCTGGCCTCGGATACCATCAGGAACGCCACCATCGCAGGGACGGAGCACCCGGTCTCGGTCAAGGTTGCCGTACCGGTCAGCACCGATCTCGAGCGCGTGCTCGACCTTCTCCTCCAGGAGGCGAGGCGTCTGCCCGATGATGACATCGTGAAGGAGCCGAACGTCTACGTGAGCCAAGCCGACACGTCCGAAGCCGTGCTGACCGTCGAGACTGCAGCGAAAACCGCCGCTCGGGCGACCGAGCTCGAGTCCGCATTGCGCCGCGCGGTCGTGGACCGCCTCAAGGCCGAGGGAGTCTACGGGTGAGTGGGAACGGCAGGAACGGCGCCAGCGGGAACGGAAACGGGAAGAACGGGGACCGGCGGGCATTCGACAACCGCCAGCGCCGCCGCCGCCGGAACCGGCGCCGGCGCGACAAGGTCCAGTCCCGGCGGTTCGTGATCGTCACCGTGCTCGCGCTCGTCCTGACGACGGGCGGCGTCCTGGTGGCGGCTGCGTTCACCGGCGCCCAGGCATTTCTGAGCAGCTGCTCCCTCGCGTCGTTGAAGCCGGTTTCCATCGGCGAGAACTCGTTCGTGTACGCGGCGGACGGCTCGCTGCTCGGGTCGATTCCGGCCGAGCAGAACCGCCAGCCGGTCGCGCTCGACCAGATGTCGGAGCTCCTCGCGCAAGCCACGGTCGCGATCGAGGACCGGCGCTTCTACTCCCACGACGGCGTCGACTACGAGGGCATCGTGCGCGCGGCCGTGAAGAACATCCAGGAGGGCGAGATCGTCCAGGGAGGCTCCACCCTGACGCAGCAGCTCGTCCGCAACCTGTACATCGGGCGCGAGGTCTCCTGGGAGCGGAAGACGACGGAGGCCTGCCTTGCGATCAAGCTCGAGCAGGCGACCCTGCCGAAGCTGTGGGGCGCAACGCCCGCCGGGTTGACCCCTGACGAGCTCAAGCGCTGGCGCAAGGACCGCATCCTCGAGACCTACCTCAACCAGGTCTACTTCGGGGCGCACGCCTACGGCGCGGAGGCGGCGGCGCAGACGTACTTCGCCAAGCATGCCGCCGACCTCGAGCTGGCCGAGGCGGCCCTGATCGCGGGCCTGCCGCAGGCGCCCTCGATCTTCGATCCCTTCCAGCGCCCCGAGCAGGCGCTCGCGCGTCGCAACGACGTCCTCCGCGCCATGCGGGCCGACGACTACATCAGCGAGTCGGCGTTCCAGGCCGCGCTCGCCCAGCCGATCGAGCTGAAGCGCGGCCAGATCTACACGAGGATCAAGGAGCCGTTCTTCTTCGGCTACGTGCGCGAGCTCTTGATCGAGAAGTACGGGGCGACGCTGGTTCGCAGCGGCGGGCTGTCCGTCTACACGACCATCAACCCGCGCTTCCAGCGGATCGCCGCCAAGGCGATAAAGGAGGAGCTCGACCAGAAGGGCGACCCGGCGTCCGCGATCGTCTCGATCAACCCCAAGAACGGCGCCATCCGGGCGATGACCGCGGTCGCGCCCGGGGCCAAGGAGATCCAGTTCAACCTCGCGGCGCAGGGCCGACGTCAGTCCGGCTCCTCGTTCAAGACCTTCGTCCTCACCGAGGCCATTCGCCAGGGGATCAACCCCTACTCGACCAACTATCTCTCGGCGCCGTTCCACTGGCAGCCGGATCCGAACTCGGAGCCCTGGGACGTGGCGACGTACAGCCACTCCTACATCGGCGCGGTTCCGATCGCCACGGCGACGCTCAGCTCGGACAACACGGTGTACGCCCGTCTGACGCTCGACGTCGGGCCTGAGAACGTGGTCCGCGTCGCCAAGCAGATGGGGATCAAGACCGAGCTTCTGCCGGTGGCGTCGATCGGGCTCGGATCGAACGCCGTCTCGGTGCTGGAGATGGCCTCCGCCTATGCGACGCTCGCGGCCGGAGGGGTGCGCTCGGAGCCGATGGCGATCCGCAAGGTCGTGCTCGCCGACGGCAGCGTGGACAAGCGCGCCGGCTGGGGCAAGCCCAAGCGCAAGCGGGTCATGTCGGACGGCGTCGCCTACGAGGTGACGAAGATCCTGCAGAACAACATCACCGGCGGGACGGGCACCGGCGCGTACTACGGCGACCCGTCGTCGGCCGGGAAGACCGGGACGACCGACAACTCGGCGGACGCCTGGTTCGCCGGCTACACGCCGCGGGTGTCCACCGTCGTCTGGGTCGGCTATCCGAACGCGCAGATCGCCATGAGCAACGTCCACGGGATCAACGTGTCCGGCGGTTCGTTCCCTGCGTCGATCTGGCGGCTCTTCATGTCGCGCGCGCTGAGCGGCGCGCCGCAGCTGAGCTGGCGCTATCCGAAGAACCCGGCCATCTGGAATCCGACGTTCACGGGCGAGTTCGCCTTCGTCGGGGCTCCGCCGGAGCCCAAGAAGCCGAAGAAGGACAAGGACAAGTCGACGACCGACGGGCCCACTACGACGGGGCCTCCGCCGACCACGACTGAGCCGCCTCCGACCACGACCGACCGGTAGCCGCGCCGCAGGCTGGGCGCTCGTCGCCGGCGCCCTCGTCCTTACGCTGACGGCGACCGCCGTGGCGCTGGCGTATCCGGCGTCCTCCCCGCTCTCGCCCGACCACGAGGGCGGCGACTCCACCTGGGCCTGGCTCTATCTCATCGCCATGGCCGCCGCCTTCGCGGCGTATCTGGCCGGGCTCCTGCTTCTCGCCCGCGCGGGCGCCGCCGCCGGCCGGAGGGCTGTCGTGGCGCTGGCATGCGCGATCCAGCTTCTGCCCCTGGCCGGGCCCGTGCTGCTGTCGACCGACGTCTACACGTACTGGGACTACGCGCGGATCTCGACCGCGCACGACGGCAACCCGTACGCCGACGAGCCGAGCGACTTCCCCGAAGACGTCGCCTACCCGCTCATGGGCTCCTACTGGCACGACACCACCTCGGTCTACGGGCCGGGCTTCACGCTGGCCTCCGAGGGGCATGCGGTTGCGGTCGGACAGTCGGCGGACGCGGCCGCCTGGGCCTACCGCGTCCTCGCGGCCGCGGCGATGGTCGCGCTCGTCCTCCTGGCCGCGCGGCTCTCGTCGCGCCCGGCGTTCGCCGCGGCGTTCGTCGGTTGGAACCCACTGCTGGCGATCCACTTCGCCGGTGGGGGCCACAACGACGCCTGGATGATGGTCTTCGTCCTCGCTGCGCTGGCGTTGGCCGCCGCCGGGCGGCCGTTTCTGGCCGGTCTCTCCTGGGCGGCAGCGATTGCGCTGAAATGGGTGCCGCTCCTCTTCCTCCCGCTGCGCCTGCTCGAGGCGAGGAAGACCGGGCGGCGCCTGGACCATCGCGGCCTGGCTCTCGGGTTGGGGGTGATAGTGGCGATTGCCACTTTACGCTACGGGCTCTCGTGGCTCGGCGCGGCCGGCCCCCTTGCCTCCAACCTGGCCGAGGACCGCGCCTGGTACGCGATACCCGTCCGGATCGCGTCGCTCGGCTTGCCGGAGGGTGCGGTCGTCGCGTTGTTCGCCGCCGCGTTCGTCGTCGCGTATGCCTGGCTTCTCCGCGAGGCCTGGCACGGCCGGGCGCGGCTGGCCCTGACCGCGGGGCTGCTCCTCGTCTGCACCTCCTGGCTCGTGCCCTGGTACGCCGTCTGGGCCGTCCCTTTGGCCGCCGTGGAGGAGGACCGGACCGCGCGCATCCTGGCGCTGGCGTTGTCGGCCTACCTCCTCCGCGACGCCGTCCCGCTCTAGCGGAGTACGGTAGGACGTCGTGGGAGAGCTGATCTCGCTGGCCGAGGCCCAGCGCCTCGTTCTCGACCGGGCGAGGCCGCTGGAGGCCGAGCGCGTGCCCATCGAGCGCGCGGCCGGGCGCGTGCTGGCCGAAGCGGCCGCGGCCGCTGTCGACCTGCCGCCGTTCGCCAGCTCGGCGATGGACGGCTACGCGCTCCGGGCGGCCGACACGACGGACGCGCCGGTGTCGCTGCCGGTGGTCGCACGGATCCCGGCGGGCGGCCCGGCCGGCCGGGCGCTCGCGCCGGGGGAGTCCATGGCCATCGCCACCGGAGGCGTCGTGCCCGAGGGCGCCGACGCCGTCGTTCCGATCGAGCTCGTGCACGAGAGCGACGGCCGCCTGCAGGTCGGGGCGCCGGTCGCCGGCGGTGCGAACGTCCGTGAGCGCGGGGGCGATGTCCGGGCCGGCGAGACCGTGCTCGACCCGGGAATCGTCCTGGGCGCAGGCCAGGTCGGGGCCTTGGCGGCGGCCGGCGTGGCCGAGGTTCGCTGCACGAAGCGCCCGCGCGTCGGCATCCTCGTGACCGGATCGGAGCTGCGCCAGCCGGGCGAGGAGCTGGGGCCCGGCCAGATCTACGAGTCGAACGGCCACCTGCTCGCCACGGCGCTCCAGCAGGCCGGCGCCGTTCCGGCGCAGCTCGGGATCGCGGTCGACACCGAGGAGGAGCACCGACGGACCATGGAGCGCGCGCTCCTCGGCTTCGACATGCTCGTGACGACCGGCGGGGCGTCGGTGGGGCCCCACGATCTCGTCAGGAAGGTGCAGGCCGCGCTCGGGGTCGAGGAGGTCTTCTGGGGCGTGGCCGTGAAGCCCGGCAAGCCCGTCGCCTTCGGCGTCCGGCGCGGGCATCTCGTCTTCAACCTCCCGGGGAACCCCGTGTCGGCCCTCGCAACCTTCGAGATGCTCGTCCGGCCGGCGGTCAACGCGCTCCTGGGGCTCCCGCACCCGCTGCCTGCCTTCCGGCCCGGGCGGCTCGCTGTGCCGGTACGCAGGAACGCCGAGCGCGACGAGCTCGTGCGCGCGGCCGTGGCGGAGGACGACGGCGAGCCGGTGCTCACCCCCGTTCCCGGTCAGGACTCGCACATGATCGTGAGGGCCGGCCGCGCAGCCGCGCTCGTCTGGATCCCGGCCGGCGACGGCGAGATCGCCGAGGGCGCGGCGGTCCGCTACCTCCCGCTCTGAGCCCTTCCTAGCGGGCTGCCGGCGCGGCGAGCGTGTACGCCTCGCCCTGCCGCGGCGTCACCTCGACGAGGCGCGCGTAGACGATCCAGCGCTCGGACGCGCCGTAGAGCGGATGGCACGCGGAGAGCATCAACGCGTCGAAGCCGCGGTCGCGGATGACGCTCCAGTCGTCCGCGTCCACGATCTCGTGCTTGAAGACCCGGTAGCGGAACGTCGCGTACGGCATCTCCAGCGTGATGCGGTCGCCGACGTCGATGTCGTCGATGTGCCGGAACGGCGCACCGAATGTCGTGCGGTGTCCGGCGATGCCGACGGTCCGGCCCTGCCCGGGCACCTCCGTGCGCTCGTAGTGGCCGGGGCCGCGAGAAAGGTCGGCGCCCCAGCGCGTGCCGTGCACGACCACCGCCTCGATGCCGATGGTGGGGAGGGTCAGGCGTCCGAACGGCTCTCCCTGCTCGAGGCCCTTCGCGAAGCGCCGGGCATCGAGCGCCGTGCGGGCCCGCGAAGCAGCGAGGTCGACGGCGGTGGGCTCTCCCTCGCCTCGCGCCTCGTCCGGCTGCGGCTCCTCGACAGCGGCCGGAGGCAGCCTCGAGTCCCATGCGGCGAACTCCTCCTCGAGGGCCGATTCCAGGCGGTTTTGCTGGAAGCGGCCGTAGAGATCCGTGACCGGATCGCGCCAGAAGAGAACGGCTGCCGCGTACGCGAGTACGAGCAGGCCGACGATGATGAGGATTGTTCCGGCGCGCCGCAGTTCAGATCACCTCTCTACGGACTTTCGGCCCGGTCGTCCTCCGAGTCAACGGCAACCAGGTGTCGACGGCGGGATCTCCGCCCAGCGAGGATAGCCTGGCGACCGGCTTCCCTCAGCGGGCCGGGCGTGCGTTCGCTCACGTCCGGATAGGGCGCGTACGTCCCGACTGCGACCGCCGCGACCTGCCCGGCGGCGGCGCCCCAGGCCAGGAATGCAGCGACGAGCGGCACGGGGACGTAGCCGACCGCCGTGAGCGCGATCAGGTACCAGATCGCATCGAGCCCCATGCCGAAGCGGACGGCGAAGGATGCAAGCAGAAGGAGCGGGCCCGCGAAGCCGAGCAGGTAGACGCCGGCCTGCACGGCGCGCCCGCGGTCGCGGAGCTGCGGGAGCCAGAGCCACGCATGCAGCGACGGCAGGAGGAACAGCAGCGAGTAGGGGTTCATGGCGGTGACGACCAGCGCGACGACCGCGAGCACGAGCATCGCCGCCAGGTGGCCGCCGAGCTCCTCCTCTCGCGCGACCGATCGCGTCCGGGTCAAGCGCGGCCGCGCGACCAACCAGCCGAGCGCGGAGACGCCGAGCAGGACGCCGAGCGCCGCAACGGGCCAGTCCTGGGCGGCATCGGTGTAGAGGCCCAGCGGGCGGTCCTCGCCGCTGGGCAGGAGCCCGAAGGCGACGAAGAGCATGAAGACGAGCCCGAGCCACAGCCACACGGCCAGGCGGCTGAGGTAGCTGCGGAGTGCAGGCAGAAGGGCGATATGACGGCGGCGGCAGCGGGCGAAGAGGTCGATGGTCGCCGCCAGGAAGGGGATCAGCGCGAAGACGAGAACGAGCTGGAGCGTCCAGCCGTAGAGGAGGCGGGTGCCGAAGTAGAGGTACGACTGCGTGCCGCTCGCCACCTCGGCCGACTCGTCCAGCGAGGCGACCAGCATCTGCGCTGCGCGGCCGATCTCGCCGATCCGCTCCTCGTTGAGGTTGGCGGGCGTGTCGCCGGAGGGCGCGCGCGGGCGGCTCCCGCTCGTCGTGAGCGTCACTGCGGGCACGCCGCGCGACACGAACGGAGCTTGCTCGTAGAAGCTGAACGGGAACGCGAGATCCACGAGCTGCGCGAGCGCCCCGGCGCGACGCGGCACCGTGCCTGACTGCTCCTCGACGGACTGGTCGGTTGTAGCGAGGAGCGTCGGGCTCGGGACACGGGGCGTGTCGCCGGCGAACTCGATGCGGGGCGTTCCGCCCGAGCCGATCGAGTCGAGGTTGACGAGCGCCGCGATCCGGCTCGAATAGGGCTGGCTGCCGGCGAAGTGCGCCGCGCCGAGCCCGCCGTAGGCCCCGCCGTCCGTCGAGACGAGGAGGATCGGATGGGCGAGGGACGCGCTGCCGAGGTCGCGCGCGAGCTCGAGGAGCGCCCCGGTCCCCGAGGCGTTGTCGTCCGCCCCGGGCGAGATGCCCAGGTTGTCCCGGTGGGCGAGCACGACGATCGCGCGCTGCGCCTGGGTGTTGGCCGGGCCGGTGCGCGGGGCCGTGGCGACGAGGTTCACGAGCTCCTCCGTTCCCAGGCCCGGAATGTCGGCCGAGAACGTCTGTCGCTCGACGGTGAAGCCGTAGGTGCGGAGCTGGCTTTCGACCCATTCGGCCGCGGCACGCTGGCCCTCGGTGCCGGGCGAGCGGTCGGGGTACCCGGTGGCGAGGTCGTTGGTGAACTGGACGGCCGTCTCCTGGTCGAAGAACGGCTGTGAGCGGGGTGCCGGCAGGGCGTCGGGCCTGCCGACGCTGAAGGCGGCCACGAGCACGGGAACGGCGACGACGAGCCAGGCGGCGCGGTAGATGCGTGTCGACACCGGCCGCTCCAGGGACCCGCGCCGCGGCCGACGGCGTGGCGCTTCTGCGGCCATGAGCCAGTCAAGTGTAGATGACCCCTACGCCGCCCCTATCCTTACCTCAGCCATGGAAGCACGTCCGACGGTGCTCCTCGTGGACGACGAGGAATCGGTGCAGAAGCTCCTCGCGTACCCGCTCGAGCGCGAGGGCTATCGAGTGGTCCAGGCCCGCGACGGCGAGGAGGCGCTCGAGCGCTACCGTGCGGAGACGGTCGACCTCGTCGTCCTCGACCTGATGCTCCCGCGCCTCGACGGCCTCGCCGTCTGCCGGCGGCTACGGGAAGAGCGGAGCGCTGTTCCGATCATCATGCTCACGGCCCGCGGCGACGAGGGGGACAAGGTGCTCGGCCTCGAGCTGGGCGCGGACGACTACATCACGAAGCCGTTCTCCATCCGGGAGTTCATGAGCCGGGTGCGCGCGCTCCTCCGCCGGGCCCAGCTCCCGCCGCCCGGCGCCCGCGAAGAGGTGATCGAGGTCGACGGCGTGCGCATCGACACGGCGCGGCGCAGCGTCGAGGTCGAAGGCGAGCAGGCGCAGCTCACGTACCTCGAGTTCGAGCTCCTGCACATGCTTGCGACCAACCCCGGCCGCGTTTTCACGCGAAAAGCGCTGCTCGATCGGCTCTGGGGCGGCTCGGAGTTCCGCGATCCCCGGACGATCGACGTCCACGTGCGCCATCTGCGCGAGAAGATCGAGCGTGATCCCAGCCAGCCGGCGCTGATCTACACGGTTCGCGGCGCCGGCTATCGCTTCCGGGACACGGGATGAGGCGCGCCCCGCTCCTCAGCCTGAGCGTCAAGGCCGGGCTCGTCATCTTCGCCGTAGTCGCGGGCGCCCTGGCGATCGTGTACCTGGCGGTCGTCCCCCAGCTCGAGAGCCGCCTCGTCGACGCGAAGATCCGCGAGCTCGAGCAGGCGGCGCCCAACGTCGGCCAGCTCGTGCGTGACCTCGACTACGTCGCCATGGACGATGTCGTGAGGACGCAGGGAGAGAGCCTCGCGTCGCGCGTGATCGTGCTCGAGCGGCTCACGGACGACCAGCTCCGGAACGTGGCCGACTCCAGAAACTCGCGCTTCGGGGACTTCTCGACCGATTCGTTCGCGCTGGAAGCGGCGCGGACGCAGCAACCCTCGTCGGGCCGGAGCGAGCTGGACGGGGAGCATTTCGCCGAGTACGCCTACCCTGCCACGTCGGAGCTCGTCGTCCTGCTCGCGGCGCCGCTCGACGACGTTCTCGCCAACGTGCGCATCATCCGGCGGAGCCTGCTCGTGGCGGGCGCCGCGTCGCTGCTCGTCTCCTGGCTGGCCGGGTACCTGCTCGCGGTGCGGTTCACGCGGCGCATCCGCCGGCTCGAGGCGGCCGCCGAGCGCCTGGCCGAAGGCGACTTCCAGACGCCCGTCGTCGACACCGGCCGCGACGAGGTCGGGCAGCTCGCCGACGCGTTCAACGGCATGCGCGTCCGGCTGGCCGTGCTCGACCGGGCGCGGGGGGAGTTCATCGCCAACGCCTCGCACGAGCTGCGCACGCCGCTCTTCTCGCTCGGTGGCTTCGTCGAGCTCATGGACGACGAGGACATGGACCCTGCCGTCCGGCGGGAGTTCCTCGCCGAGATGCGGGACCAGATCGACAGGCTGACCCGGCTCGCGACCGACCTGCTCGACCTCTCGCGCCTCGATGCGGGGCAGCTCGAGATGGAGATCGCGCCCTTCGACCTGGCGGCGACAGCCCGGCTGGTCGTGGACGAGTTCGGGCCCGTTGCGGAGTCGGCCGAGCACGATCTTCGCGCGGACGCAGGCACCCCCGTGGGCGCCCTCGGCGACGAGCTGCGCGTGCAGCAGATCACCCGCGCCCTCGTCGAGAACGCCATCCGACACACGCCGTCTGGCACGACGGTGACCGTGCGAGTCGTCCGTCGCGGCACCGGCGCAGTGCTCGAGGTCGGTGACGACGGGCCTGGAATCCCGTCCGAGGACCAGAAGCACCTGTTTCAACGCTTCTACCGGGCTGCGGGCGGCAAGGCGTCCGGAAGCGGCCTGGGGCTCGCCATCGCGTCGGAGCTCGCCTCGCGGCTCGGCGGCTCGATCGCGCTGTCCTCGCGGCCCGGGGCCACCGTTTTCACGGTGAATCTGCCCTCGACGGGGCAGGAGCCGGCGCATCCCGAGCTAGTGGCAGAAGCCACGAGCTAGTTCGGAGTGCGCTTCTCCCCGTCGTCACTACGATGAGTCGGACGTGAGTCGCCCCGGAGCCATCGCCGTCATCGCCATCGTGGCCGCCGTCCTCGGCGGGACGCTTGCCCTCGCGCTCGGCAAAGCGGTCGGCTGGGTCGACGACGACGGCCGCCAGGTTCAGACCGTGCTTGTGCCCGCGGCGGGGAGCCCGACGCCGGCGGCCGACGAGGTCGACGGTGCCGCCGCGAGACCCCTGGTCGGCAACGGGTTCGACGCGGCCGAGCTCTATCGCAAGCGCGCGGCTGGCGTCGTCACGATCTTCGCCCTCTTCGGCGAGGGAGGGATCGCGGACGAGGGCGTCACCGCCGCGCAGGGCTCGGGCTTCGTCGTCTCGGACGACGGCACCATCCTCACGAACTCTCACGTCATCACGACGGCAGGCGAGCTCGAGGCCGGTCAGACGCCGGTGGCGGCCGACACCGTCTACGTCCAGTTCCGCGACGGCGAGCGCGTGCCGGCGGAGGTCGTCGGCTGGGACGTCTTCGACGACGTCGGCGTGATCAAGGTCGACCCGGCCGACCACCCCGTCAACCCGGTGCCGCTGGGCAACTCGGCCCGCGTGGTGGTCGGCGAGCCCGTGGCCGCGATCGGAAGCCCGTTCGGACAGGAGAGCTCGCTGAGCGTCGGCGTCGTCTCGGCCACCGAGCGGTCGATCGACTCGATCACATCCAGCTTCAAACTCGTGGACGCCATCCAGACGGACGCGCCAATCAACCGCGGGAACTCGGGCGGGCCGATGTTCAACGCCGCCGGCGAGGTCATCGGCATCAATGCTCAGATCAGGAGCGAGTCGGGCACGGCGGAGGGCGTCGGCTTCGCCATCCCGATCAACGCGGCAAGGCGCTCGATGGAGCAGCTCGTCCAGACCGGCGAGGTGCGCTACGCCTGGCTGGGCGTCACCACGCAATCGGTGACTCCGCGGATCGCGGATCGCTTCGGTCTCGCGGAGACGAACGGCGCCGCCGTGCAGTCGGTCGTAGGCGGGAGCCCTGCCGACAAGGCCGGCCTTCGCGGAGGTACCGGCGAGCAGGAGTTCGACGGGCTGCCGTTCTGCCCCGGCGGCGACGTGATTGTCGCGGTCGACGGGCAGCCCGTGCAGTCGGCAGAGGACGTCGTCAGGGCCGTGAACCAGGTGCGCCTTCCCGGCGACGAGATCCGGCTCACCGTCCTGCGTGACGGCCAGCGCGTCGACCTGACCGCGACCCTCGGCGACCGCCCGCCGGACCCGCCCGAGCTGACCTGCTAGCCGCCTAGACTGGGCGGGTGAAGCCCAGCGAGGACCTGCTCCTCCTCGGAGACAATCTCGACGTCCTTCCGGACTTCGACGACGGCTCGTTCCAGCTCGTCTACGCCGATCCGCCCTTCAACACGGGCCGGCGCCAGCGCCGGCTGACCGTGGCGACCGAGGCGTCCGCGGAGGGCGACCGGACCGGGTTCGGAGGCCGCCGCTACGCGACCCAGGTGCTCGGCCAGGCCTCGTTCCCGGACGCGTTCGACGACTACCTCGGGTTCCTCGAGCCGCGCCTGCGGGAGCTCCACCGTCTCCTCGCCGCGACGGGCACGCTCTACCTGCACCTGGACTACCGCGAGGCGCACTACGCGAAGGTGCTCTTGGACGAGCTGTTCGGGCGCGAGTGCTTCCTGAACGAGATCGTCTGGGCCTACGACTACGGCGCCCGCCCGCGCCGGCGCTGGCCGGCGAAGCACGACACGATCCTGGTCTACGTCAAGGACCCGGAGCGGTACTGGTTCGACGCCGAGGCCGTCGAGCGCGAGCCGTACATGGCGCCCGGGCTCGTCACGGCGGAGAAGGCCGCGCGTGGCAAGCTCCCGACCGACGTCTGGTGGCACACGATCGTCTCGCCCACCGGGAAGGAGAAGACCGGCTACCCGACGCAGAAGCCGGAGGGGGTCGTCCGCCGCATCGTGCAGGCCTCCTCGCGGCCGGGCGACTGGTGCGTCGATCCGTTCGCCGGCTCCGGGACGCTCGGCGCCGTCTGTGCACAGCTCGGCCGCCGCTTCGTCCTCGTGGACAAGAGCCCGGAGGCGGTCGCCACCGCCCGGGCGCGGCTGGAGCGGTTTCGCAGCGAGGCCGCAGGGGTACCAGGGCAGCAGGCTCGCGCAACACCGACCCGAGCCGCAAGGCGGTAGATTTCGCCGGGATCCCGAAGCGGGTCCGCGGCGAAAGAACAGGAAAACGAGATCTCAGCGAACGTGGTTTCCCTGGTTATTCCAGCCAGGGCGGAGTACATCGCCCTCGGCAGGCTTGCCCTGACCGGGCTGCTCCGTCCGCGGGCCGTCGAGCCCGAGGTGATCGCCGACGTCAAGCTCGCGCTCACGGAGGCCTGCTCCAACTCGATCCGCCACGCCTATGCCGACGGCCGCGATGGGGAGGTCGAGATCCGCTACGAGCTGGCCGACGCAACCCTCGCCGTCGAGGTCTTCGACGAGGGCGGCGGGTTCGACCCGGCGCTGCTCGACTCCGACCCAGGCGGCCTCGACGAGGGCGGCCTCGGAATCGCCATCATCCGCGCGGTCACCGACGAGCTCAGCATCGGGCCCCGCTCGGGCGGCACCGGTTACTGCGTCCGCTTCACGAAGAACCTGGGCTGACCCCCGGTCGCGCCGGTAAGCTCCGGCGCCGTGGAGCTTCAGCTCGTCAACGTCGGCACGAAGCTCCTGGGCGACTACGCGTCGATCGCGACGCGCGGTCTCATGGACCAGATCCGCGAGCTCGCCGCGCCGCTCGAGGGGAAGCGTGTTCTCCACCTCTCGGCGACCGCGTTCGGGGGCGGCGTGGCCGAGATCCTCTACACGCTCGTCCCGCTCATGCGCGACGCCGGCCTCGACGTCGAATGGCGGATCATCCAGGGCCAGGACGAGTTCTTCGACGTCACCAAGACGATCCACAACGCGCTCCAGGGCGATCCGGTGGATCTCACGTCCGAGCAGCGGGAGATCTTCGTCCGCTACCAGAAGCTCAACGCCGAGGCGGTCGAGGGAGGGTCGTACGACTTCGTCATCGTCCACGACCCGCAGCCGGTCGGCGTCATCGAGTACGCACGCGAGCTCGGGCGCCACTGGACGTGGCGCTGCCACATCGACCTCTCCGAGCCGAACCCGTCGGTGCTCGACTTCCTCGTCCCGTGGATCGGGCGCCACGACGCGGCCATCTTCCACCGCCGCGAGTACGTGCCTGCCTCGGAGTCGATGCCGACGCCGTGGATCTGGCCGCCGGCGATCGACCCGCTCGCGCCCAAGAACATGGCGCTCTCGCCCGAGGACGCGGCGTACATCGTCGACCAGTTCGGGATCGACGTGAAGCGCCCGCTGATCACACAGGTCAGCCGCTTCGACCCGTGGAAGGACCCGCTCGGCGTGATCGAGGCGTGGCGGACCGTTCGAAAGGACCACCCCGAGGTCCAGCTCGCCCTCGTCGGCTCGATGGCGCACGACGACCCGGAGGGTTGGGAGTACTACAACCGGACGGTCGCCGCCGCCGACGGCGATCCCGACATCTTCATCCTCTCCAACCTGAACAACGTCGGCTCCGTCGAGGTGAACGCATTCCAGGTCCACTCCGAGGTCGTGCTGCAGAAGTCCATCCGCGAGGGCTTCGGCCTGACCGTGACCGAGGCGCTCTGGAAGGGGCGGCCCGTCATCGCCGGTCGGGTCGGCGGGATCGTCGACCAGATTCAGGACGAGGAGACCGGCTACCTCGTCGAGTCGGTCGAGCAGTGCGCCGAACGGGCGGCGCTCATCCTCGGCGAGCCGGAGCGCCATCGGAAGATGGCCCTCGCGGGCAAGGAGCACGTCCGCCGGCGCTTTCTCACGCCGCGCCTGCTTCGCGACTGGCTCGTGCACTTCAACGAGCTCGACGGCACGGGCGCCGAGGCGGCCGAGCTGGCCGACGCGCTGCGCACCGCCTGAGACCTGCATCTAGGGTGTCGCCATGGCGGCCCGGCGCAAGCTGATCGTCGTCTCGAACCGCGGGCCGGTCGTGTACCACAGCGACCCCGGAGGCGGGCGCGTCGCCAGGCGCGGTGGTGGCGGCCTCGTCACGGCCCTCCGCAGCCTCGTCGACCACCACGACGTCACCTGGATCGCGAGCGCGATGTCGGAGGAGGACCGCGTCGTGGCGGAAGAGGCAGACGGGCCGGTGGACGAGGTGGCGCACGGCGGGGCGCCGTACCGGCTCCACCTGGTCGCGCATGACCCGACCGCCTACGACTGGTACTACAACGTGATCGCAAACCCGATGCTGTGGTTCATCCAGCACTACCTCTGGGGGCTCGCGGCCGCACCCGACGTCGACCACGGCCTCCACCACGCATGGAACGACGGCTACGTCGCCGTCAACCAGGCGTTCGCCGACGCCGTCGTCGCCGAGCTGGAGCGCCGGCCGGACGCGGCCGTCTTCTTCCACGACTACCACCTCTACGTCGCGCCTCGGCTCGTGCGCGAGCGGGCTCCGGACGCGTTGATGGCGCACTTCGTGCACGTCCCGTGGCCGATGCCCGACTACTGGCGCGTCCTTCCGGAGCCGATCCGGCGCGCGATCCACGAGGGCCTGCTCGCCAACGACGTCGTCAGCTTCCACACGCCGCGCTGGCGCCAGAGCTTCCAGCGCTCGTGCGTGGACATCCTCGGCGTGGAGCCGGACCGGGCCGTCCACGAGATCACGGTCGACGGCCACCGCACGCGGCTGCGGGCGAGCCCCATTTCGGTCGATCCCGTCGAGTTCGACCAGCTCGCGGAGAGCGAGGCGGTGCTGGCGGCCGAGGCCGAGATCGAGTCGGGCCGGCCGGAGCGCCTCATCCTCCGCGTCGACCGGACGGACCCCTCGAAGAACGTCGTCCGCGGCTTCCGCGCCTACGAGCTCTACCTCGATGCCCACCCGGAGATGCACGGGCGCGTGCAGATGCTGGCGCTGCTGGACCCGTCCCGCCAGGACATTCCCGAGTACGCCGAGTACCTGGGCGCCGTCCAGCGCGCGGCCCGCGTGGTCAACGACCGCTTCCAGCAGGAGGGCTGGATCCCGCTCGACCTGCAGATCCAGGACAACTTCACCCAGGCGGTGGCGGCCTACAAGCAGTTCGACGTGCTGCTCGTGAACGCGATCTTCGACGGGATGAACCTCGTCGCCAAGGAGGCGCCGCTCGTGAACGCCCGTGACGGCGTCCTCGTCCTCTCGGAGAACGCCGGCGCGCACGACGAGCTCGGCGAGTGGGCGCTGACGGTGAACCCGTTCGACGTGGCGGGCCAGGCCGAGGCGATCCACGAGGCGCTGACGATGGCGTCGGCGGAGCGCCGCCGCCGGCGGGAAGCGATCGCTACCCACGTGCGGGAGCACGACATCGGGCGCTGGATCGCGTCGCAGCTCGCCGACCTGGACGAAGCGCGCGAGCTGGCCGTCCTGTCAACACAGGGTTGACACTTCGGCGCTGTCAACGTAAAGTTGACAGCGTGAGCCCCGAAGAGCGAGAGACCCTCCTGCGCCGCCGGCTCCACGCGGCTCTGCAGGAACTGAGCGCCGGGCGCGACCCGCTCGACCTGGTCGGCGACGTCCCGATCGTGGAGGAGTTCGCGGACGACCTGGCGCAAGCGCGGATCGCCGACGCACGCGCGGCCGGCGCCTCCTGGGCGGAGATCTCGGAGCGGCTCGGCGTGACGAGGCAGGCCGCGCACAAGCGCTTCAGCGGCTGGCGAACGCGCAAGCGCGGCGCCGGGCCCGTGCTGGAGCTGCGTTTCACCCTCGATCGGAAGGGGACGCGATGAAACTTCTCCGCCGCCGGAGCGACCCGCGGGTCGCAGAGGCCAC
>CAWKBS010000003.1:0-201101 GCA_963847985.1 uncultured Actinomycetes bacterium
TATCGCGTCTATCCGCGTCTACTGAGCGCCGTCAGGTTCGATCTCGACGCCGGTGCAGTGCTGGCACGCCTTCTCCCCAAGAGTCGGGACTTCGACCTCGCTCGTGCTGAGGGTGTTGAGACTCGTGGGGAGCTAGCCGACGCCCCCCTCGACGCACTCACCAGACGAGAGATGGAAGTGCTTCAACTCCTATCTCAAGGCCTCACGAACGCAGAGATCGCCTCACAACTGTTCATTACCAGCAGCACGGCGAAGGTTCATGTCCGTCACATCTTCACCAAGCTGGGAGTGAGGTCCCGGCTCCAGGCGGCACTGAGAGCACACGAGCTCTCCGAGCCTGAGGACGCCTAGGCCACGACCGCTACGGCCAGTGGTTGCCGTTGCGCTTCGACCGTGAAGTCAGGACGTGCGCCCGACAGGTAGGTCTCGCTGGCGCCCGCAAGGATCGCCTCGAACGCCGCGACGACGGTCGTGTCGAACTGGGTACCGGCAGCCTGCGCAAGGCGGAAACGCGCGACCCGACTCGGCATCGCATCTCTATAAGGCCGGCCGGAGGTCATGGCGTTATAGGCGTCGGCGACCGCGATGATTCGGGAGACCATGGGATCTCGTCTCCATGCAGCCGGTCTGGGTAGCCATTCCCGTCCATCCGCTCGTGATGGTGCCGAACGATCCGTGCGATCTCGGCGTAGTCATCGACCTTGGCCAAGAATTCGCTCGCCGATCACTGAATGCTCCTCCATCCGGCGCCGCTCCTCGAGCGTCAATGAGCCCGGCTTCTCCAGCAACCCTGCCGGTAGGCCGACCTTTCCGATGTCATGAACAAGCCCACAAAGATGAGCCAGCTGCTGCTCTTCTTCGAGAAGCCCAAGCTCGAGCGCGATGTCCCTCGCGTACACAGCGACTGCCGCGGAGTGTCCCGCGGTGTATTGATCCCGTGCATCCAATGCGGCAATCAGCGCCGTAGCGAACGACAGACTCGCTCGTTCAAGACGCTCGTTGGCGCACTCGAAGCTGCTCGGCCGTCTCCCGCTGCTCCCGGTAGAGGCCATGAAGTCGATGAGCCGCAAGCGCAGGAAGAAGAAACAGGATCAGGCCCCAAAACGAGAACTGCTGATAGCCGTAGACAAGAAGGAGGATTACGGGAGCGTAGAGAGGAACCGCGCCTACCAGAACCGGTCGAAGTTGCCGGACGAACGATCTGAAGCTCCCCGGTCTGGCGAATCGCGACAACCAGGCCGCCGATGATCGCGTCAACCACAGATTCGACCACGACCGCGACTGCGATCGCGCCGAATAGTCGAACGAGCGACGCTCCGTCGACCATTACAAGCGCGGCAGCAACCCCAGCAAGCCCACTGCTGAGCGCCTTCCATGCAAGTCCAGATGGCCCAGCGCAAATACGGCGGCCTGAAGTCGAGACAAGATGCCCATAGCCCCGACGGCCATCGCGGACAGTGGTCCGAACACGACCGCCGCGAAGACGACCGGCAGTACGGAGACCGTGACCTCGAGCGTTCGATCCATCCGAACCGACCGACGCTCGGCCAGCAGAGAAAACGTCCCCAGCACCAGCACACCGGGAATGGACGCGGATTGTCTCCCCGAACAGCCAGAAGCCCGAGAGCGAGAACCAGAGCGCCCGCGCCCAGGATGCCAGCAAAGATCAGGATGGGCTCTGGTCTCGGCTCACGTGAGTCGACCCGGGCTGACCTGACCCAACGCGATCCTGTGCAAAGCTAGTCAAAGCTCTTGCTTGTCCCCCGAAAGGGGTATAGGGTCAAATTGCCGTCGTTCCCGTTCAAAGGAGGCCCTCATGACTCACCTCAAGACGCGGGTTCTTGCCGTGCTGATGCTCGGCGACTTCTCTTGCCGCCATCGGCAGCTCTGCCAAGGCCTGGTAACTCAAACCTCCCGAAGTCTTAGTTTTTCCCCAGTCGTGGACATCCCTCCGATGAGGGATTCGTCAACAGGGCTGTGGAAGCTGTGGAAGACCCGGCTACTTCACTTCGAAGGGCCGGTCTTCCGCATGTCTGAGGATCGCGGCTAGGAGATCAGGCCGCGGCGGAAGCCGATGGCGACCGCGTGCGCTCGGCTGCGGGCCTGGAGCTTCGCCAGCAGGTGGCGGACGTGCGACTTGACGGTCTCCTCCGAGAGGAAGAGCCGCTGGCCGATCTCGCGGTTCACGAGGCCGTCCGAGATCAGTTGGAGAACCTCGATCTCGCGCATGGTCGGCTCCTGCTCGAGCTCGCGGAGCGGCGGGGTGAGCGGGATGACCTCGGCGGGCTCGTCCCGGCCGTTGCGCCGGGCGGCCACCTCGTCGAAACGACGGGAGTGGTCCAGGTATCTGCTCAGGATGTTCTTGCGCTCAGCGGCGTCCACGGGGGTGTGATCGGCAGTCCAGGCCGTGGACAACACCCCATAACGAGGGAGGAGGCCATCCCCCGGCTGGGAAGGGCTAGCCGGCGGCGCGCAAGCGGCCGAGTTGCGACGGTATGGCCCCGCAGGTTCGGGCCGGTGTCTTCCTCCTGCGCTGGGCTAGACGATCGGCGGCTCGTAGGCGGCCACGGCCGGCTGCTCCTCGAACACGGCCTCGACCTCGTGCGGCTGGATCGCGCCCGCCTTGATGTCCTCCGCCCAGTGGCACGAGACCCAGTGGGCGCCCTCGAGCTTCCGCAGCGCCGGCTCCTCGTCGCGGCAGCGCGTGTTCTGCACGAAGGGGCAGCGCGTGTGGAACCGGCAGGCGGCCGGCGGGTTCGCCGGGCTCGGCAGGTCGCCGGCGAGGAGGATCGTCTCACGCTCGCGCTCGACCTCCGGGTCGGGAATCGGCACGGCCGAGAGGAGCGTGATCGTGTACGGGTGGAGCGGGTTGTCGTAGAGCTCCTCGGCCGGCGAGACCTCGACGATCTTGCCGAGGTACATGACCGCGATCCGGTCGGAGATGTGGCGGACGACGGCCAGGTCGTGCGCGATGAAGAGGTACGTCAGGTCGAAGTCGCGCTGGAGGCTCTCCATCAGGTTCACGATCTGGGCCTGGATGGAGACGTCGAGCGCGGAGACCGGCTCGTCGCAGACGAGGAAGTCCGGGTTGAGCGCCAGCGCCCGCGCGAGGCCGATCCGCTGCCGCTGGCCGCCCGAGAACTCGTGCGGGTAGCGCGAGGAGGCATCCGCCGGCAGGCCCACGACCTCGAGGAGCTCGCGCACGCGCGCGCCGGATTGACGGCGACGGGAGATCCCGTGGACGCGCAGCGGCTCGCTCACGATCCTCCCCACGCTGTGCCGCGGGTTCAGGGAGGCGAACGGGTCCTGGAAGATCATCTGCATGCGCCGGCGCAAGGGCCGCAGCTCGGCCTCGCCGAGGTGGCTGATGTCCTGGCCGTCGAACAGGATCCGCCCGTCGGTCGGCTCGTAGAGCCGGAGGATCGCGCGCCCGAGCGTCGACTTGCCGCAGCCCGACTCGCCCACGAGCCCGAGCGTCTCGCCCCGCTGGATCTCGAGCGAGACGTCGTCGACGGCCTTGATGTCGCCGACGTGGCGGTCGAGGATCAGGCCGCTCTTGATCGGGAACCAGACGCGCAGGTTCTCGACCGTGACGAGCCCGCCGCCGTTCGTTTCAGCCAACTGCGGCCGCCTTCGCCCGCTGCCACTCCTCGGCCGGAACCGGGTTGAAGCAGGCGACGAAGTGCCCCGGCTCCATCTCCCGGAGCGGCGGGACCTCCTGGTGCGACTGCTCGACCTCATAGCGGCAGCGCGGCTGGAACGGGCACGCGCTCGGCGGCCGGAGCATGTCGCGTGGCGCGCCCTCGATCGGCGTCAGCGCTTCCTTCCGCCGTGCGTCCAGCCTGGGAATCGACTGCAGGAGCCCGAGCGTGTACGGGTGTCGGGGGCGCGCGAAGAGCTGGGACGCGGAGCCGGTCTCGACGAACATGCCCGCATACATCACGTTCACGCGCTCGCAGTGCCCCGCGACGACGCCGAGGTCGTGCGTGATCAGGATCAGCGCCGTGTCCTGCTCGACCACGAGCCCGTGCAGGAGCTCGAGGATCTGCGCCTGGATCGTCACGTCGAGCGCGGTCGTCGGCTCGTCGGCGATCAGGAGCTTCGGCTCGCACGCGAGCGCCATCGCGATCATCGCGCGCTGCCGCATGCCGCCCGAGAACTGGTGCGGGTAGTCCCGGAGCCGCATCTTCGGGCTCGGGATGCCCACGCGGTTCAGCAGCTCGGCGGCGCGGTCGGTCGCCTCCTTCTTGTCCAGGTCGAAGTGGGTCTCGAGCGCCTCCCTGATCTGGCGGCCGACCGTCAGCACCGGGTTCAGGCTCGTCATCGGGTCCTGGAAGATCATCGCGATGTCGCGGCCGCGGATCTTGCGCAGCGCGTTGTCGGGAAGCGTCAGGAGGTCGCGATCCTCGAACAGCGCCGTCCCGCTCGTGACCTTGCCGGCCCGCGAGAGGATGCCGAGCAGGGCGAGCGAGGTGACGCTCTTCCCGCAGCCCGACTCGCCGACGATCCCCAGCGTCTCACCCGGGGCGATGTCGAACGTGATCCCGTTGACGGCGTAGACCGTGCCGCGGCTCGTCCAGAACTCGACGCGCAGGTCCTCGACGGACAGAAGCGGCTCGCGGGTGGACGTCATCGGCCGCGGAGCTTGGGGTCGAGCGCCTCGCGCAGTGCGTCCCCGATCAGGTTGAAGCCGAGGACGACGAGCACGATGGCGAGGCCCGGCGCGATGGCGAGGTGCGGTCCGCTGACGAAGTAGCGGTTCACGTCGGAGAGCATCGTCCCCCACTCCGGCGTGCCCGGGTCGGGCGGGCCGAGCCCGAGGAAGCCGAGCGCGGCGACGTCGATGATGGCCGTCGCCATGGCCAGCGTAGCCTGGACGATCAACGGCGAGACCGAGTTCGGGAGGATGTGCGAGAAGAGGATCGTCCGGCGCGGAACGCCGACCGAGCGCGCCGCGAGCACGAAGTCGTTCTCCTTCTGCGCCAGCACGGAGCCGCGCAGGAGCCGCGCGAAGATGGGAATGTTGATGATCCCGATCGCGATCATGATCTGGAAGAAGCCGGGACCGAGCACGGCGACGATGCCGATCGCGAGCAGCAGGCTCGGGATCGAGAGCATCACGTCCATGCAGCGCATGATCACGGAGTCGGTCTTGCCGCCGAAATAGCCGGCGACGCCGCCGAGGATCAGCCCGATGGTCAGGCCGACGGTGACCGAGACGATGCCGATCACGAGCGAGTAGCGGGCTCCGTAGACGATCCGCGACCACTCGTCGCGCGACTGCTGGTCGAGACCCGCCCAGTGGTCGGCCGAGGGCCGCTGGAACGCGTCCGTGAGCGGCGCGACCACGTCGCGCGGGCCGAAGGGCGCGATCAGCGGCGCGAAGATCGCCAGGATCAGGAAGAACCCGACGAGGATGAAGCCCGACGATCGCGCCCGGGTTGCGGCGGACCCGGCTCCACGCGTCGCTCCAGAGGCCCTGCGGAGCCTGCTCGAGAACCTGGCGGCCTTCGAACTCCGCGACCGACATCAGCTCAGCCGGATCCGCGGGTTGATGTAGGCATACGTGATGTCCACGAAGAGGTTCACGAAGACGAACACGATCGCGAGGAACAGAATCCCGCCCTGAAGCACCGCGTAGTCGCGGTTCTCGATCGCGTCGACGAGCCAGGAGCCGACACCCGGCCACGCGAAGACCTTCTCGGTGAGGACGGCGCCCGAGAGCAGCAGCCCGACCTGGAGACCCACGATCGTCGTGATCGGGAGCAGCGCATTCCGGAAGATGTGCCGCCGGTCGACGACGTGGGGCGAGACGCCCTTGGCGCGCGCGGTGCGGACGTAGTCCTCGTTCTGGACGTCGAGCGTCGACGCGCGCGTGATGCGCGCGATGATCGCGAGCGGGATCGTGCCGAGCGCGATCGCGGGCAGGATCAGATGCTCGATCGCGTCGACGAACGCCTCCCAGTTTCGCGTGATGATCGCGTCGAGGACGAAGAAGTTCGTGGGATGCTCGGCGTCCAGGAGCGGGTCCTGGCGCCCCACAGAGGGCAGCCACCCGAGCCTGACCGAGAAGATGTACTTGAGGATGATCGCCAGGAAGAAGATCGGGATCGAGATCCCGATCAGCGAGACGATCAGGCTCGTCTGGTCGATCCACGTCCCGTAGCGCTTCGCCGCGATGAACCCCAAGGGGATGCCGAGGATCGTCGCGAAGATCATCGCCCCGAGCGCCAGCTCGACCGTCGCCGGGAAGCGCAGCCTCAGCTCCTCGGTGATCGCCTGCCGCGTCTGCGAGCTCGTGCCCAGATCGAACTCGAGGATGATGTTCTTCGTGTAGCGCCAGTACTGGACGTAGATGGGCTCGTCGAGCCCGTAGTCGTTCTCGATCGCGGCGATCGTCTCGGGCGTGGCGCGCTCGCCCAGCAGGGCGACGGCAGGGCTACCCGGCAGCGCCCGCAGGTAGAGGAAGATCAGGATCGAGAGCCCGATCAGGATCGGGATCAGCAGGATGAGCCGGCGGACGACGAATCGCAGCATCTAGGTCGTCGTCCGCCGGCTCTCTCTCTATCTCAGCCCTTGTCGCTCCGCTATTCCGACGGAAGGGTGACGGGGGCGAAGGACTCGAGCGAAACCGGGCTGGGCACGTAGCCCTCGACGCCCGCGACGAACGCGAGTGCCGGAGACGTGTGCACGTACGGCACACCGGGGAGGAAGTCCATGATCATGCGGTTGGCTTCCTGGTAGAGCGTGGTGCGCGCGTCCAGATCGGTCTCGGTCTCGGCCTCGTTGAGGATGTCGAAGATCTCCTGATTCTCGAATCCCCAGGCCTTCTGGGGAGTCTGGAAGAACGTGCCGATGAAGTTGTCGGGATCGCCGAAGTCGCCGGTCCACCCGAGCAGGTGGACCTGCGTATTGCCCTCGTCGACGTTGCCCAGGTAGTCGGGGCTCCACGGAGCCGTCTTCGGCACGACCTTGAAGCCCGATTCGTTGAGGCTCGCTGCGAACGCCTCGAAGTTGCGCTTCGGGTCGGGCATGTACGGCCGGGAGACGTCGGACGGATACCAGAACTCGATCTCCACTGGGAGCGTGAGCCCGGCGTCCTGGAGGAGCTGCTTCGACTTCTCCGGGTCGTACTCGTAGGTGGTGACGTCGTCGGCCCAGCCGATGAGGTCGGGCGGCATGAACTGCGTCGCCACCTCGCCGCGGCCGCCGTAGAAGGCGTCGACGACGCCCTGGCGGTCGAGGCCGTGCGCGAGCGCCTGCCGCACCTCGAGGATGTCCATAGGCGGCTTCGCCTGGTTGATGCCGACATAGGCGACGTTGAACGCCGGCCGGTCGAGGATCTGCAGATTCGAGTCGCCCTCGATCGTCGGGATGTCCTGCGGCTCGACGAGGTCGTAGCCCTGGATGTCCCCGGACTGGAGCGCCTGCAGGCGCGCCGCGTTGTCGGGGATGGGCGTGAAGACCAGCGAGTCGAGCTGGGCCGGCTCGCCCCAGTAGTCGTCGTTCCGCACGAGCGTGAGGCGGGTGCCCCGCTCCCACGAGTCGAACTTGAACGGCCCCGTGCCGATCGGATGCTCGGTGCCGAACGTGCCGGTCGGCAGGTAGATGCCGTCCTCGTCCACGGTGCCCTCGTCGGCGCCGAACTCGGTGAGCGCCTTCGGGCTGGCGATCGAGAAGCTCGCGAGCGAGAGCGCCCCGAGGATCGCCGACGACGGCTGCGTCAGCTGAATGACGACGGTGCCTTCGTCGACAGCCTCGCAGCTCTCGTAGTAGCTCTCTTCCGGCGCGCCGGTCTCCGGGTCGAACTCGGCGAAGCCGCCGAAGACCGTCTGCCAGTAGTAGGAGGCGCTCGGATTCTGCAGCGAGCCCGTGAAGTTGTACCAGCGGTCGAAGTTGAAGCAGACCGCCTCGGCGTTGATCGGCTCGCCGTCGTGGAACGTCACGCCCTCCTGCAGCGTGAACGTGTACTCCAGCCCGTCATCCGAGATCTCCCAGCTCGCTGCAAGGCCCGGCTCGAGCTCCGTGGTGCCCGGCTTCAGCGAGACGAGCGTCTCGAAGATCTGGTCGATCGCCCGAAGCGACTCGCCGTCGGAGACGAGCGCACCGTCGAGGACGATCGGATCGGCGGCGGTGCCGAAGACGAGGTCTCCACCGGCCCGCGCCGGCTGCCCTCGCTTGTCTCGGTGGCGCCTGAGGTCTCTCCCGCTGCGTCGTCGTCATCGTCGCCGCCGCACCCGGCCATTCCGAGTGCGAACAGCAGCGTGGCGAGAAGCAGGAGGAGCCTAAACGACGTTCCCCTCACATCCTCTCCTTTGCTCAGTGTTTCCCTGCCCTGCCCTGCGGCAGGGAGTATTCAGGAGCTTGGACGACGGTGCCGGGCAACCGGTTAGCCGGCGGCGGCGGTCCGCCGGGCCTCGTGGACGGAAACAGGAAGCCGCTTGCCGTTTGCGGACAGATACACCAGACTTCCGGCCAGGGGTGAAGTTGCACGGTGAACCAACGACCGGGGGATGGATCAAGCGATCCCCCAGCGGCCATGCTCAGGGAGCGATCTTGCCGGCCGGCCCCGATGCGGCGGGGGCATTGGCCGGCGAAAGCCGGGGTGGGGACTCCATGCGGTGGGTTCCCGCCCCGCCGCTTCTCTGAAGGTAGGCTGCGTGCGCGGCTGACGGACGGCTGCCCGGCGCGACGCTTAGGCGGCGACTGAGGCGAGCTCGCGGAGAGCCGCGAGACGCTGGAGCGCCTGGCCCTCGAGCTGACGGACGCGCTCGCGCGTAAGCCCGAGATCGGCGCCGATCGCCTCGAGCGTCCACGGGTCGCCCTCGAAGCCGAAGCGCAGCTCGAGGATGCGCCGCTCGCGCTCGGGGAGCGCGTCGAGCGCCTTGCGGACGCCCTGCTTGCGCAGCGACTCCTCGGCCTCGTCGAACGGGTCGGCGGCCTCGCGGTCGGCGAAGAGGTCTCCCAGCTCGCCCTCGTCGTCCGAGCCGACGCTCTGGTTCAGCGAGACGGACGCCTGCGCGGCCGAGAGTGCCTCGTCGACGTGCTGCACCGGCAGGCCGGTGGCCTCGGCGAGCTCCTCGCGCGTCGCATCGCGGCCGAGCTCGACCTCGAGCCGGCGTGCGGCCCGCCCGAGCTTCTGCTGCCGCTCGACGACGTGCACGGGGACGCGGATGGTGCGCGCGTTGTTGGCGACCGCGCGCTGCACCGACTGCCGGATCCACCAGGTCGCGTACGTGGAGAACTTGAAGCCACGGCGCCAATCGAACTTCTCGACGGCGCGGTTGAGGCCGAGCGTGCCCTCCTGGATGAGGTCGAGGAAGGGAACGCCGAGGCCGCGGTAGCCCTTGGCGATGGAGACGACCAGGCGCAGGTTGGACTCGATCATGCGCCGCTTGGCGAGCAGATCGCCCTTCTCGAGGCGCTTCGCCAGCGAGACCTCCTCGGCGGCGGTCAGCAGCTTGTGCCGCCCGACATCGGCGAGGAAGAGCTGCAGGCTGTCGCCGGCGCCGGTGCTGACGGCTGCCTCGGCGACGACGGGCGCTGCCTCCTCGGCGGGAGCGCCGATCTCGAGGCCGATGGTCTCGAGCTCGTGCGTCACCTCGGCCACCTCCTCGTCCCCGAGGTCGAGCTCGAGCGCGAGCGCCTCCAGCTCGGCGGGCTCCACGTAGCCGCGTTCCTCCGCGATCTCGAGGAGCTGGCGACCGGCCTGGGTGTCGAGCACTTCATGCACGGAGTTCTGACTCACCTTGGCTCTCTAGATCCTTTCGCCGAAAAACGGCAGGTTGGATTGCGGCTCACCCTCAGAAACGTTCTCACTCTATGACGCATTCCCTTGCGAGCCTACCCGCGGAGGCGTGTCTTAACCGCGGGTTAACGCAAGGCTTATGGGTCTTCCGGATTAAGACGCCGCGCGGGCCGAAGTGTTGGCGGTTTCTGCCTCGCGGTCACCGTTCTCGGGCTCGGCGGCCTCGTCGGCCGGCTGTTCGCGAGGCGTCCGCGCCCATTCCTCGTCGAACTCGACGCGCCACTTCTTGTCCTCGCCCTGCTCGAGCGCGAGCTTGGCGCCGAACGAGCGGCCCGAGCGGCCGCGAAACCCGGTGACCGGCTTGGCGGTCTTGCCGGTCGCCATCAGCTCCTTGACGACGGAGACCGGCAGGATCTTGTTCGCCTTCTTCTTCCAGATGACGAAGCCGCAGCCCGGGTCGTCCTTCGACCAGCAGGAATAGCCTTTGCGGTTCTCGATCACGTCCTTGCCGCAGACCGGGCAAGGACCGAGATTGGCGCGCTCGATCTTGACGCCCTTGAGCTTGTCCAGCTCGGCGACGGTGTCGGTCGTGAACTTGACGATGTCGGACATGAACGCCGGGCGGGTGTCCTCGCCCTGCTCGATGAGCGCGAGCCGGTGCTCCCAGCTGCCGGTGAGCTCCGGGGACGTGAGCGGGTGCTCGCCGAGGAGCGAGATCACCTGGACGCCCTTCTCGGTCGCGTGCAGAGCCCTGCCCTCGCGCTCGAGGTAGCCGACCTGGAGGAGGCGCTCGATGATCGACGCGCGGGTCGCGGGCGTGCCGATGCCGGAGTCCTTCATCGCCTCGCGCAGGTCGGCGTCCTGGATGTCCTTGCCGGCGGTCTCCATCGCGCCGAGGAGCGAGGCCTCCGTGAAGCGCCGAGGCGGTTGCGTCTCCTTGCGGAGCGAGTCGACGGAGCGCGTCTCGACGTCCTCGCCCTGCTCGAGCCGCGGAAGGAGCTGGTCGCCGCCCGAGTCGTCCTCGTCGCCCGGCTTCTGCGCTTCCTCGCCGTAGACGGCCTTCCAGCCGGCCTCGACGAGGACGCGGCCCGACGTTCGGAAGACGTGCTCGGCGACCGTCGTCTCGACCCGCGTCCGCTCGTAGACGGCGTCCGGGTGGAAGATGGCCAGGAAGCGCTTGGCGACGAGGTCGTAGATGCGGCTCTCGTCGGGGCCCATCTTCGTGACGTCGTGCTCGGAGCGGGTCGGGATGACCGCGTGGTGGTCCTCGACGCGCTTGTCGTTGACGACCCGGCCGAGCGGGAGCTTGTCCAGGCGCGTCACGTAGGCCGCGCCGGCGGCGTAGCGCTCCTGGCGGCCGACGAGAGCCGCCGTCGGCTTGATCTCCCCGATCATGTCCGAGGTGAGGAAGCGCGAGTTCGTGCGCGGGTAGGTGATCGCCTTGTGCTCCTCGTAGAGCTTCTGCGCCGCCGCGAGCGTGCGCCGCGCGCTGAAGCCGAAGAGCGTGTTTCCATGGCGCTGGAGCGACGTGAGGTCGTAGAGGAGCTGCGGCGCCTCGCGCTCCTCCTTCTTCTCGAGCTTCGTGATCGTGCCCGGCTGCCCGGTCGTCTCCTCGACGATCGCCTTGGCCTCGTCCTCCTTGATCCGCTTCCCGCCCAGGTAGCGCCCGCTGTAGAGGCGCTCGCCGGTCGCGGCGAAGCGGGCCTCGACGAGCCAGTAGGGCTCGGGGACGAACGCGCGGATCTCCAGCTCGCGGCGGACGACGAGCGCGAGCGTCGGCGTCTGCACGCGGCCGAGCGAGACGGCGCCGTCGAAGGCCGCGCGCAGGCGGATGGAGGCGGCGCGGGTCGCGTTCATGCCGACCAGCCAGTCGGCTTCCGAGCGCGAGCGGGCCGCCTCCTCCAGCAGGCGCATCTCGTCGCCGTCGCGGAGGTGCCCGAAGGCGTCGGAGATGGCGGCCTTCGTCATGGAGTTGAGCCAGAGGCGCTTGACGGGCTTCTTCACGCCGGAGGTCTCGAAGAGGTAGGCGAAGATGAGCTCGCCCTCACGCCCGGCGTCGCACGCGTTGACGATCAGCTCGACCTCGGAGTCCTTCATCAGCTTGTGGACGGCGTTGAGCTGCTTCTTCGCGCGCTCGTCGTTGGGGATGAGCTTGAACTTCTTCGGCACGATCGGGAGGTCGGCGAACCGCCACTTCTTGAGCTTGTCGTCGTACTGGTCGGGCTCCGCGAGGCCGACGAGGTGACCCACCGCCCAGGTGATGACATAGTCGCCGCCGACGAGGTGCGTCTTGTCCTGGCTCTGCTTGAAAGCGCCCGGGAGCGTGGCCGCGAGATCGCGGCCGACGGAGGGCTTTTCGGCGATGACGAGCGTCTTCGACACGGCGATCACCTTAGCGAAGGCTGAAAACGGCAAGAATTGGCGTGACCTTGAGAACCTGTTTCGAAATGACGCCTCGTCGCCGGGGCGCGCTGGGCGAGTGCGAGGCCAGGACGCAGGGCGCGTTCGTAGCCGGAGGCTACGGGCGCAACCGAGGACGCCGCATCGTGCCGGCCAGCGCGGCCCGGCGGCACAGGGCTTCGTTTTGAAACAGGTTCATAGACCCTTGTTGGCGATCGACGGCGACAACCTGGCCCACCGGGCCTTCCACGCGCTGCCGTCGTCCATCAAGGACGGCGCCGGGAAGCAGGCGAACATGCTCGTCGGCTTCGCCAACATGCTCCTGCGCGCGTGGGAGGACGAGTCGCCCCGCACGGTCTTCGTCGGCTTCGACTCCGTCGGCGCCCCGACGTACCGCAACGAGCTGCTTCCCGAGTACCAGTCCGGCCGCGACTTCCCGCCCGTGCTCACCTCGCAGCTCGACCGCCTGCCCGAGCTCGTGGGCTCGCTCGGCTTTCCCTGGGCGAAGGCCGACGGCTACGAGGCCGACGACTTCCTGGGCGCGGCCGTCGCCTCGGAGGAAGCGCGCGGCGGTGAGACGCTCGTCTTCACGAACGACCGCGATCTCTTCCAGCTTGCGAGCGAGAAGACGACGATCCTCCGCCCCAAGCCCGGCCAGCGCGAGCTCGTCCGGGTCGGCCCGGCCGAGGTGAAGGAGATCTACGGCGTCCCGCCGGAGCTCGTCCCCGACTTCGTGGCCCTGCGCGGCGACCCTTCGGACCGCATACCGGGCGCGAAGGGGATCGGGCCCGGGCGCGCGGCGAGCATCCTCGCCAAGCACGGCTCGCTGGAGGCCTGCCTCGAGGCCGGCGGCTTCCCCGACCAGGCCGACGCGTTGCGCGACTACCTCAGCATGACCCGGCTCCAGCTGGACGCGCAGCTCCCCGAGCTTCCCGACGTCGACCCCGACTGGGAGGCCGGCGCCGAGCTCACCGAGGGCTGGGGCCTCGCCGGCGTCGCGAAGCGGTTCCGCGAGCGGGCCGACTGACCCGACTACGATCTTCCGCGTGAGCGAGCCGAAGCCGGTCAACGTCGCGGACTACGAGCCCCTCGCCGAGGCCCGCTGCGAGCCCGGCTACTGGGGCTACGTCGTGGGCGGCGCCGGGGACGAGGTCACGCTCCGGGACAACCTGGAGGCCTTCCGTCGCCGGATCCTGCGCCCGCGGATGCTGGTCGACGTCAGCGCCGTGACGACCAGGACCGCCGTGCTCGGCGCCGAGATCGAGCTGCCCGTGATGATCGCGCCGACCTCGCTGCAGCGGGTGGCCCATCCCGACGGGGAGCCTGCGCTCGCGCGCGCGGCGGCCGCTGCGGGAACGATCTACACCCTGTCGAGCCTCGGGAGCGTGCGCCCCCGCGAGCTGGCGGACGCGGTCGGCGACCGCTCCCCGCGCTGGTTCCAGCTCTACTGGTCGAAGGACCGCGGGTTCACGACCGAGCTCGTCGCCGAAGCGGCCGACGCCGGCTTCAGCGCACTCGTCCTGACGATCGACCTGCCCACGGCCGGCCCGCGCGAGCGCGACCTCCGCAGCGGCTTCAGCCTCCCCACCGACCTCCCCATGCCCAACCTGCCGCGGACGCTCGTCGGCGACCAGTACTTCCACGACACGCTCGGCGAGATCGTGGACACGAGCCTCACCTGGCGCGACCTCGAGTGGCTGCGCGAGCAAAGCTCGCTGCCGCTGCTCGTCAAGGGCGTCCTCACGGCCGAGGACGCGCTGCTCGCCTGTGAGCATGGCTGCGCCGGCATCGTCGTCTCCAATCACGGAGGGCGCCAGCTCGACGGGGTCGCCGCGACCCTGGACGCCCTGCCCGAGGTCGTGGACGGCGGTCGCCGGCCGGGCCGAGGTCTTCCTCGACGGCGGCGTGCGCCGGGGGACCGACGTGGTCAAGGCGCTCGCGCTCGGCGCGCAGTCCGTGCTGATCGGGCGGCCCGCCCTCTGGGGGCTGGCCGCAGGCGGCGAGGAGGGAGCGCGGCACGTGCTCGAGCTCCTCCAGGCCGAGGTCAGGCTCGCGCTGCTCCTCCTGGGCTGCCCGACCCCGGCCGACGTCCGTCCCGAGCACGTCCGCGCGCGGGCGTGATCCCGCTCGTCAGCCATCGGGCGTTCGCCGAGTCGCACCCGACCGGCGGCCATCCCGAAAGCCAGGAGCGCATCCGGGCGCTCCACGACGCCTATCCGGACTTCGTCGAGGCCCGCCCGGCGACGATCGCCGAGCTCGCCGCCGTGCACGAGGTCGACCACGTCGAGACGGTGCGCGTCGTCTCCGCGAGCGGAGACCCGACGCTGCTCGACCCGGACACGATCTGCACGGAGACGAGCTACGAGACGGCGCTGCTGGCGGCCGGCGCCGCGATCCAGGCGGTGGAGCTCGGAGGCTTCTCCCTCGCCCGCCCGCCGGGACACCACGCGCTGCCGGACCGGGCGATGGGCTTCTGCCTCTTCAACAACGCCGCGGTCGCGGCGCGCTTCGCGCAGCGCGAGCTCGGCCTGCCCCGCATCGCGATCCTCGACTGGGACGTCCATCACGGAAACGGGACGCAGGACATCTTCTGGAGCGACCCCTCCGTCTTCTTCGCCTCCCTGCACCAGTGGCCGCTCTACCCCGGCACCGGCGGCCCGGGCGAGGGCAACGAAACCACGCTGAACGTCCCGCTCGAGGCCGGGTCCGGCGACGACGCGGTGCTGGCCGCGCTCGACGACCTCGTTCTCCCGGCCCTCGCGGCGTTCGACCCCGACCTCCTGGTCGTGTCCGCCGGCTTCGACGCGGCGGCGGTCGACCCGCTCGGCGGCCTCGAAGTCACGACGGAAGGCTTCGGGGCGCTTGCGGCCCGCGCGTCGGGTGTCTGCGAGCGGCTAGCCTTCGTGCTGGAAGGTGGGTACGAGCCGCAGGCCCTCCCCGGGCTCGTCGGCTCCGTGCTCGCCGCCGCCTGAAATGGATGTCACCACGGAGACCTTCGAGCAGGACGTACTGGAGCGGTCGGCCTCGACGCCGGTCGTCGTCGACTTCTGGGCCGACTGGTGCGGGCCCTGCAAGGTCCTCGCGCCCGTCCTGGAGAAGGCGGTCGCGGAGCGTGACGGCATCGCGCTCGTCAAGGTCGACACCGACGCGAACCAGGAGCTCGCCGAGCGCTACGACGTGCGCGGCATCCCCAACGTCAAGGCCTTCCGCAACGGCCAGGTCGTGGACGAGTTCACCGGCGCGCTCCCGGCCGCCGCGGTCGAGGAGTTCCTCGACCGCCTGACCGGCCCGCCGGCGGCGGAGCAGCTCCTCGCCGAGCTGTCGGCGTCCGGCGAGTTCCCGGAGATCCTCGGCCCGCTCGCCGAGAACGACTACGAGCGCGCTCTCGAATGGCTGCTCGCCGACCTGGAGAGCGCCGATCCCGAGCGGCGCGAGCGCATCCGCGAGATCATGGTCACGCTCTTCGGCGAGCTCGGCACCGAAGACCCCGTGGCGACGAGCTACCGGCGACGGCTGGCCGCAACCCTCTACTAATGGCGGCCGTGGAGACGATTCGCGCCCCCCGACGCGACGATGCGCAGGCGGTCACCGACCTCGTCATCGCGTGCGACATCCACGATCTCGGCGCACCCGACTTCGAGCTCGACGACCTGCTCACGGACTGGAACATGCCCGGGTTCGACCTCGAGCGCGACGCCGTCGTCGTCGAGGTGGACGGCGCGCTCGCCGCGTACGCCTCGTTCATCCGCAACGACTACGTCGACGTCTACGTGATCCCCGAGCGCCGCGAGCTCGGCCTGGGAGCGAAGCTGCTCGACTGGGCCGAGCAGCGGACCGTCGAACGGGCCGGGACGGGCGGGGCCCCGCTGCTGGGGCAGGTGATCACGTCCACCAACGAGGGCGCTCGCCGGCTCCTGGAGGAGCGCGGGTACCGGCCCGTACGGACGTACTGGCGGATGTCGATGCGGCTCGACGAGCCGCCGCCCCCGCCGGCTTGGCCGGAGGGCGTGCTCGTCCGGACGTTCGACCAGGAGCGGGACACGCGGGCCGTTTTCGCGCTCGTCCAGGACGCGTTCGGCGACAACGAGCGCCACACGGCGGAGTCCTTCGAGGAGTGGCAGGCGTTCATGATCGACCGCGAGGCCTTCGAGCCCGGGCTCTGGTTCATCGCCGAGTCGAAGGGCGAGATCGTCGGGTGCGTCCTCTGCCCCAACTACGAGGACGAGGGCTGGGTGCGCCAGCTCGCCGTCTCGCGCGACTGGCGGCGACGGGGTCTCGGCACGGCCCTCCTCCGCCAAGCCATGTCCGAGTTCATCCGCCGGGGACGCAAGGAGATCGGCCTGGTGGTCGACTCGTGGAACCGAACCGGCGCCAAGGACCTGTACGAGCGCGCCGGCATGACCGTCGCGCGCGAGCACACGCGCTACGAGAAGACCTTGGCCTGAGCTCGTCGGCTAGCCCTGGCTGCCGTGCGCCGGGTAGGAGCCGAACACGCGGAGCTCGCGCGTGAGCCGGCCCACCTCGGCGAGCGTCTCGCTCACGACCTCGTCGAGCGGGTGGCCGGCCAGGACCGCGTCGAAGCGGTAGCGCCACGGCGTCCGCGGGATCGGGCGGGACACGAGCTGAACGAGGTCGAGGCGATGACGGCCGAACGGCTCGATCGCCTGGTGGAGCGCGCCCGGCGCGTGGTCGGTGACGAACGAGAACGCGGTGCGCCAGCCTTCGCTCTCGCGGTCGAGGCGCGTGTACCGCGCGACCGAGACGAAGCGCGTGTAGGCCTCCGGGTGGTCGCCGACATCCCCCGCGATCACGGTGAGCCCGTACATGGCGGCCGCTCGCTCGCTGGCGATGGCGGCCTCCGCCGGATCTCCGTCCTCGGCGACCTGGTGCGCGGCGTCGGCGGTGGTCGCTGCGGCGATGGCGGTCGCCCACGGCATGGCGGCGAGGAGCCGACGGCACTGGTCGAGCGCGGCCGGGTGCGAGCGGACGACCGTGATCTCCTCGAGCGGCACGGCCTTCGGGCCGACCAGGCAGTGGCGGATCGGGAGGATGGTCTCGCCGGTGATGGAGAGCGGCGACTCGTACAGCAGGTCGTGCGTCTCGTTGACCGGGCCCGAGAGCGAGCTCTCGATGGGCAGGACGCCGAAGGCGACCTCGCCCTCGGCGGTCGCCTCGACCACCGCGGTGAAGCTCGGCAGTGAGACAAGGTCGGCCCCGGCCGGGAAGAGCCGGTCGCAGGCGGCCGCGCTGTGCGCGCCGTCGCGCCCGGGATAGGCAACGCTCGCCGTCATCGTCAGAAGTTAGCGGAGGTCGCCGGGGAGGCGGAAGAAGACGTCCTCGCGCGCAATCTCGACGTCCTCGCGATCGTGGTAGCCGAGCTCGTCCAGACGCGCGACGACGCGCTCGACGAGGATCTCCGGCGAGGACGCGCCGGCGGTGAGGCCGACGGTTTCGTGGCCGTCGAGCCAGGCCGGGTCGAGGTCGCCCTCGTCGTCGATCAGGTAGGCGTCGCAACCGCGGTCGTGCGCCACCTCCACCAGCCGGTTCGCGTTCGAGCTCGTCCTGGAGCCGACGACCAGGACGAGCGTCGCGTCCTCGCAGATGCGCTTGACGGCGTCCTGGCGGTTCTGGGTGGCGTAGCAGATGTCCGCCGACGGCGGCCCGACGAGCTCGGGAACCCGCTCCCGGAGGGCCGTGACGACATCGGCGGTGTCGTCGAGCGAGAGCGTCGTCTGGGTCAGGTACGCGAGGCTCTGGCCCTCTTCGAGCTCGAGCGCCTCGACGTCCTCCGGCGTCTCGACGAGGACGATCGAGTCGGGCGCCTCGCCCATCGTCCCCTCCACCTCGACGTGGCCGGCGTGACCGACCAGGGCGATCTTGTGCCCGCGGGCCGCATAGCGCCGCGCCTCGGCGTGCACCTTGGAGACCAGCGGGCAGACGGCGTCGACGATCTGAAGCCCGCGCTCCGCGCACTTCTCGTAGACCTGGGGCGAGACACCGTGCGCCGAGAGGACGACGAGCGCGCCTTCGGGGACGTCCTCCTCGGAGTCGACGAAGACGGCCCCACGCTCCTCGAGGTCCCTGACGACGTGCACGTTGTGGACGATCTCGTGGCGCACGTACACCGGCGGGCCGTGACGCTCCAGGAGCTTCTCGACGATGTCGATCGCCCTGACGACGCCTGCACAGAAGCTCCGCGGGCTGGCGACGAGGACTCGCTTGCTCACGGGGTCGCCTCCGGAGCGAGCGCGAGCGCGGCCGCGCGCAGAGAGGCGAGAGCGCGCCTGGCTGCGAGCGCAGAGCGCAGGGTTGCCCCCGGCTCGACGAGGAACGCCTTGGCCAGAGCGCGCCGGTCCGTGCGCCCGTCGGGCAGGGCGGCGCTCGCCAACCTCCCCACCGGTTGCTCGGGCGTGTCGGAGATCGCCCTGACGACGCCGGCCAGGCGACCGGTCGCGGCCAGGGCCGCGCTCTCGGTGTCCACGGCCACGGCGCCGGTCTCGCGGGCGAGCTCACGGCGCGCCACGGGATCGTCCACGACGACGCCCGCGTCGCAGACCACGGCGGTCAGCGCTCCCGGCACCTCGAGCGGCTCCTGCTCCCAGAGCACCGTCCCCTCGGCGTCGACGATGCGCCTCGCGCTGACGAGCGTGCCGGGCGCAAGCCCGGAGACGAGCGCGCCGGCGAGGCCGAAGGAGACGAGCCGCCCTTCCGGCAGCGGCAGCCCGGCCTGGAGCCCGACGCGGGCCGCGCGCGCCTGCGCACTCCGCGCCGCGGCCTCCTCGACGGCGAGGGCGCACGCGAGGGTGAGCGCCCCGGTGGACTCCCTCAGCGAAACGTCCAAGCGAGGCTCCTGACGGTTTCCTTCACGCTCGAGGTCGTCGCGATCGTCGCGGCGGGCTCGAAACCGGAGTGGATCCCGCAGTGCTCGCAGCGATGGTCGTTCCCGGGGCCGTAGCGTTCCCACTCGATCCCGTTGACCAGCGCGTCGTACGTGGGGAAGATGCCGTCGGTGAGCAGGTAGCACGGGCCCTTCCAGCCGTACGGGTTCCGCGTGACGGAGCCCCACGGAGCGCACGGGAGCTTCTTGTCGCCCGTGAGGAAGTCCTGGTAGACCGGGCTTGCGAGCCAGCGGTAGCCGTGCTTGCGGACTGCATCGCGGATGAGGCGGAACTTGGCCTCGTGCTCGTCGCGCGTCATCGTCAGGTTCGGGTCGATCTGGGAGTACTGGTAGCCGGGCGCGACGAGCATCCCGTCGATGCCGACCTCGTCGGTGAGGTAGGCCATCATCTGGATGACGTCGTCGACCTCGGTCTCCTTGAAGATGGTCGTGTTCGTCGTCACGCGGAAGCCGTTCTCGCGCGCGGTCCTGATCGCATCCACGGCGATCTCCCACAGGCCCGGGTAGTCGCAGATGTAGTCGTGGATCTCCTGCATGCCGTCCAGGTGGACGACGAAGGTCAGGCGCGGGTCCGGCTCGAAGCGGTCGAGCATGTCCGTGAGCCGGAGCGCGTTCGTGCAGAGCTGGACGTTCCGCTTCATCTCGACGAAGCCGGCGACGACTTCCTCGATGCCCTTGAAGATCAGTGGCTCGCCGCCGCAGACGGAGATGACCGGGGCCGGGCACTCGACGGCCGTGTGCAGGCACTCCTCCACGGTCAGGCGGGCCTTGTTCGACTCGTACTCGCGGATCTTCCCGCAGCCGATGCAGGCGATGTTGCAGCCGAGCGTGGGCTCGAGCATGATCACGAGCGGATACCGGTCCTTGCCCTTCTGCGAGGCGACGTAGCGCCCGATCTGGACGGTGCTGCGAAGCGGGAACTTCATGCTCCTCCCTTCGAGAGCGCCTCGGCGACGGCACGGGCGAGCGCCGGCTCGACGGGGCCCGGCTCGTAGCCGAGTGTACTGCGGGCCTTGGCCGAGGAGAAGTACATGGGCAGCCTGGCCAGGCGCACCTCGTCCCGGTTGGCGATTCCGGCCGCGGCAGCCATCTCGGCAACAGCATACGGAACCCGCACGCGGGGCCGCGGCCGGTCGGCAAGGCGTGCGATCGCGGCGAAGAGATCCTCGAGGCCGAGGTCGACGCCGCCGAGCAGGTAGCGCTGCCCCGGTTCGCCGCGCTCCAGGGCCAGCGCGTGGCCGCACGCGACGTCTCTGACGTCGACGACGTTGAGCCCCGTGGTGCCGATGAAACCCCGCAATCGCCCACGCGCGACGCCCGCGATCATGCGGCCGGTCGGCGTCGGCTTGTGGTCGCCGTCGCCGACCGGCGTCGTCGGGTTGACGACGACCGCGCCCGCCTCGAGCGCGAGCCGCTCGGCGGCGAGCTTCGTGCGCTTGTAGGGGACCTCCAGCTCCCAGGCGGGTGGCCCGTCCTCCTCGGTGGCGGGCCGCCCGGCAACCGGGCCGCAGGTGCCCGCCGTCGAGCAGTGCAGGAACCGGCGCACGCCGGTGCGGGCGGCGACGTCGAGGAGCGTCCTCGTCCCCTCCACGTTGACGCGCTCGAAGGCCTCGGCAGGGGCGTCGTAGCTGTAGAGCGCGGCCACGTGGACGACCGCCTCGCAATCGGCCACGACGCGCTCGAGCCCGTCGCGATCGAGCAGGTCGACGCGCTCGTCGCGCACGTCGGTGCCGCGCTCGCGCAGCTCCTGGGCGACGTGGCTCCCCACGAAGCCCGTGGCCCCGGTGACGTAGACCCTCACCCGGCGGCATCAAGGGCGCGACGGACGCGCCCGAGCGCGAGGACCGGCCAGACCTCCCGGTAGAGGTGGTAGTTGATGAGGAAGTCGCGCGGGAAGCCGGTGCCGGTGAAGTACGGCTCGTCCCAGCCCCCGTCTCGCTTCTGCGTGCGGGCGAGCCAGGCCACCGCGCGGGCGGCGCAGTCCGACCCCGCCTCGCCCGCGGCGACGAGCGCGATGAGCGCCCAGGCGGTCTGCGACGGCGTGGACTCGCCACGGCCGCGCCAGGCGAGGCCGGCCTCGCCGCGGTCGTACGAGCGGCAGTCCTCGCCGAAGCCCCCGTCCTCGTTCTGGCGGGCCTCGAGCCAGGAGAGAGCGCGGCGGATCGCCGGATGGTCGGCCGGGGCGCCGGCGGCCTCGAGCGCCGGCAGCACGGCGGCGACCCCGTAGACGTAGTTCACCCCCCAGCGCCCGAACCAGGAGCCGTCCTCCTCCTGCTCGGCGAGCAGGTACTCGACCCCGCGGCGGACCGCGTCCTCGTAGCCGCCTTCGCGCGCGAGCAGCTCCACCGCGTGGGCGGTGACGTCCGCTGAGGGCGGGTCCGTAACGGCGCCGAAGTCGCAGAACGGGATGTTGTACAGCCACTCGGCGTGGTTGTCCGCGTCGAACGCCCCCCAGCCGCCGTTCGCGCTCTGCATGCCGGCAAGCCAGCGGCAGGAGCGCTCGATCGCGACGCGACCGGTTCCCAGGTCGTCGAGAGCCAGCCCGATCACCGCCGCGTCGTCGACGTCCGGGTACAGGTCGTTGTCGTACTCGAACGACCAGCCCCCCGGCTCCACCCCGGGCCTGCGGATGGCCCAGTCGCCCCGCTGCCGCACCTCTTCGCCCAGGAGCCACTCGCCGGCCCGCTGCAGCGCAGGCTCGTCCGCGGGGACGTCCGCCGCCCGGAGAGCGAGCAGCGCGAGCCCCGTGTCCCAGACCGGCGACTGGCACGCCTCGGGGCGAAGCCGGTCGCCGTCCTCGACGAGGAAGCGCTTCCACCCGGCCAACCCACGGCGCAGGTACGGCGACTCGGGGCCGTGACCCCGGCAGGCCAGCGCGATCAGCGACCACACCCACGGCGGCTGGATCCCGCCCCAGGAGCCGTCGAGCTCCTGCCGGTCGACGATCCAGCGCTCGGCGACCTCGAGCGCCCGCTCGCGGCCCGGCTGGAACGAGCGCTGCGCGTACCAGGCGAGTGCCCGGTCGCTCAGCAGACCGAGCGTCGGCTTCCTGGCGGCGGGGCCCAGGTCGAGCTCACGGCAGGCCCGCTCCGGCGGAAGCTGCCGGACCGGCCGGTAGTGGAGGACGACCGTCAGCGGCACGACGGTCTGCCGCGCCCAGCAGGCGAAGTCGTAGACGGACAGCGGGAACGACGGCGGCATGACGACGAGCTCGGGCGGCAGCTGCGGGATCTCCTCCCACGGGCAGAGGCCGAAGAGGGCGAGCCAGATCCGCGTGAAGACTCGGGCGCCGCCGATGCCGCCTCGCTCCTCGCAGAATCGGCGCGCGGCGGCGAGGCGCTCGTCGTCCGCCGCGAGCCCGGCAAGACGGAGGGCCGCATACGACTCGAGCGTCGCCGCGAGGTCCGGCTCACCCTCCCAGAAGATCGACCAGAGCCCGTCCGGGCGCTGGCGGGCGAGCAGCTCGTTGACGCAGCGGCGCGTGGTGTCCTCGTCGCGCAGCCGCAGGAACTCGAGCAGCAGCAGGTGCTGCGCGGTCATGGTCACGTTCGACTCGAGCTCTCCCACCCACCAGCCGTCCGGCCGCTGGAGCGACAGGAGCCGTCGGGTCGCCCGGCCGAGCGTCCGCTCGAGGTCGGTCGCGGCCGAACGGGCGGCCGTCTTGGCGCTGCGTTCCCGGGTGGTACTCACGGTTTCACGCTCTCGTCACATTCAGCGCGCCACACGCGCGCTTTTCCTCACTACGCTCGAAAGCGGGTGGAGGGAGGGGTGCCCCAAGATTAAGGAAGTGTCTCACGCTCGTGCTGCGAGGTAGAAGCGGCCAGGAGGTGGCGCGCGGCGGCGCGGCCGCTGCGAATCGCGCCTTCCATCGTCGCGGGCCAGCCGGTTGCCGTCCACGCGCCGGCACGCGCGACGCCCGGCCGGCCGGTGTCGGGGCCGGGCCGAAGGGCGGCTGTTCCCGGGAAGGCGGCGAACGTCGCGGCCGGCTCGCGGCTCACGCGCGACCACAGGAGCTCGGCCGGGCCGAGCCGCGCGGTCAGCTCGCCGGCCAGGAGGTCGACGAGCGCGCGGCCGCGAACCTCGAGCAGCTCCGGCGCGCCGCTCGAGACCACGGTCAGGTACTGCCCGCTCTCGGGCCGGTGCCCGGTGAGAGCGCCCCGGTCGAAGACCCAGTGCGCAGGGCTGCGCAGCAGCGCGGCCACCTCGAACTCGAGGATCGGCCGGTCGAAGAGGAGATGGGCGCTGACGATCGGCGAGTCCTCGAGGCCGGGATCCGGCTCCTCGAGGAGGCCGGCGCTCTCGGCCGGCGGGAGGGCGACCACGACGAGGTCGGCCTCCACCCGCCCGCCGTCGGCGAGCAGGACGGCGCCGTCGGCGAGAGCCGCGACGCGCTCGCCGGTGCGAACGACCGCGCCCCGCTCCCGCAGCGCCACGGCCGCCGCCTCTCCGTGCACGGAGCCGAGCGGGGCCAGCGGCAGGATCACGTCGCTCGCCCGTCGCTCGCCCAGCAGCGCGGTCTGCACGGTGAAGAGCGCGGGCGCGGCGCTCACCTCCTCGCAGCGGACGTTCAGCGCCGGTCGGATGAAGACGTCCCAGAAGCGCTCGATCGCCCTCTGGGACTGACCCAGGCGCCTCAGGAGCTCGGCAAACGTCTCGCCGTCGTGAGCCTCGGGATCGAGCCGGCCGAGCCGTCGTGCGACCCGGGCGATCGCCACGCGGTCGCGCCAGGAGACATGGCGGTAGCGGAGGAGCCCGAGCGCCCCGGGCGCAAGGCGCGCGATGCCGCCGTCCTCCGCGATCACCGGAAGCGCGAGCGGCTCGCGGCGGACCGAGCCCTCCTGCCCGATCGCGGCGAGGAAGGCGAGGTACTCCGTGCAGCACCCCAGCGCGATGTGCTGGCCGTTGTCCGGCGGCGGGTCGGGGTCACCCTCTCGCGCCGGAAGCGTCTGGACGGCGCCGCCGAGCGACGGCCTCGCCTCCAGCACCGTGACCTCGTGCCCCGCCTCGACGAGGTCGAGAGCGGCCGCGAGGCCCGCCAGCCCCCCGCCGACCACGGCAGCCTTAAGCACCCGCTTCAAGACGAAGCCCTGAGCCGCCGGGCCGCGCTGGCCGGCACGATCCTGCGTCCTCGGTTGCGCCCGTAGCCTCCGGCTACGAACGCGCCCTGCGTCCTTGCCTCGCACTCGCCCAGCACACCCCGGCGACGAGGCGTCATCTCGAAGCGGGTGCTCACAGGGCGACGACCGCCCGTGCCTTGCCCAGGGCGGAAAGCCGTGGGCGGCGCGAGAAGACGTCGTAGCCACGACCGCGCATCTGGACGAGGAGACCCTGGTAGATCCCGGCGAAGGCGCGCACGCAGAGCGCGCTGCGGCGGTCGAGGAACGGCAGGAGACCGAGGCCGTCGCGCATGAGCGTCTCCGCCCGCGAGCCCTGGTGCTCCATGAGCGCGTGCCACGGCGGGCTGACGCGGCCGGCCGCGACGTCTGCCTCGGCGACGCCGAAACGCTCGAGCTCGTCCTGCGGGAGGTAGACGCGGCCGAGCCGCCAGTCCTCGGCGACGTCGCGCATGATGTTGATCTGCTGGAGCGCGAGCCCGAGGCTCTCGGCCCGCGGGGCGGCCGCGGCCGGGTCGCTCGGCTGGTAGACGGCGAGGCAGGCGAGCCCGACGGCGCCCGCAACGCAGCGGCAGTAGTCGCGAAGCTCGTCCCAGGTCGCGTACCTGCTCTTCTCGGCGTCCATCAGCCCGCCGGCCACCAGGTCGAGCAGCGCGCTCCGGGGAACGCCGTAGCGCTCGGTCGTGTCGGCGAGCGCGACGAGAACCGCGTCGTCTGCCGGCGCGCTCGGCAGCGCTTCGACCGCGGCGCGGCACGCGGCCAGGCCGCGCCGCCGCTCCTCGACCGGGAGCGCGGGATCGTCGGCGATGTCGTCGACCCGCCGCGCGAAGGCGTAGAGCGCGGCGACGGCGAGGCGCTTCTCGCGCGGCAGCACCGCAATCCCCCAGGCGAAGTTGCGCGCCTCGCGGCGCGTGATGCGAACGGCCTCGGCGTACGCGTCGTCCGTCCTCACCGCCGAACCAGCTCCCGCACGGCCAGGCCGGCGAACGCACGGCGCGTCGGCGCGGGGCGCTGCGTGAAGACGTCCCAGCGGGCGCGCTCGAGGGCCTGCGAGCGCCGCCAGTCCCCCGCGGGCGTAGAGCGCGACCGAAAGCCCGGCCCTTCCGCCCAGCGCCCGGCGAAGGGGCAAGCCCTGCTCCAGGAGCGCCCGGGCCCGGTCGCCCTCGAAGCGGAGGAGCGCCGCGATGGGCTCGGTGAGGGGCCCGGCAAGGTCGTCGTCGGCGACCCCGAAGCGCCGCAGGTCCTCCTGGGGCAGGTAGACGCGCCCCAGCGAGAGGTCGCGCGGCGGGTCCTGGACGAAGTTGACGAGCTGCAGCCCCGTGCAGACGGCGTCGCTCATCGCGACGAGCCCGGGGTCGCCCGCCCTCCCGTAGATCCCGAGCACGAGGCGCCCGACCGGGTCGGCGGAGTGGGTGCAGTACTCGCGGACGTCTTCCCACGTCTCGTAGCGGCGGCGCACCTGGTCGATCCGGTTGGCCGCGATCAGCCGGCGGAACGGCTCCAGAGGCAGGGCGCGCTCGGCGATCGTTGCGTGCAGGCGGCGCATGACCTCGGTGCGCGCGTCGCCCTCCAGCTCCCGCTCGAGCTCGTCGAGAAGCGCCTCACGGTCGCCTGGAGCCTCGTCGCCGAGGGTGTCGATCAGGCGCGCGAAGCCGTAGACGGCGCGCAGGTGCGGGCGCGCGAAGCGCGGCGCCAGCACCGAGACGACCGGGAAGTTCTCGCCGGAGGCCCGCGCGTCGATGCGGGCCGCGGCGAGCTCGGGAGCGTCGAGTAGGCTCGCCGGGGGCATGTCGGCAGACAGTATGGAGAGGAGAGCCCTCGGGCGCACCGGCGTCGAGCTGCCCGTCGTCGGCCTCGGGACCTGGGTCACGCTCGACGTGCCCGACGCCGAGCAGGGGCTCGCCGGCGAGGTCGTGGCGGCGGCCTTGGACGCGGGCACGCGGCTCGTCGACTCCTCGCCGATGTACGGACGCGCCGAGCGCGTGCTCGGCCGCGCGCTCGAGTCCCGGCGGGAGGAGGCCTTCGTCGCCACGAAGATCTGGGCGCCATCCGTGTCGGAGGGACGCGCGCAGCTCGCCGCCCAGCTCGGCTACTACGACGGCCGCGTCGACCTCGAGCAGGTGCACAACCTCGTTGCCTGGCAGGAGCACCTGAACTGGCTCGAACAGGAGCGCGAGGCGGGCCGCGTTCGCTTCCTCGGCGCGACCCACTACTCGGCGGGCGCCTTCGCCGAGCTCGCCCGCGTCATGCGTACCGGGCGGATCGACGCGATTCAGGTCCCGCTGAACCCGCGCGAGCGCGAAGCCGAGCGCGAGCTTCTCCCGCTGGCCGACGAGCTCGGGCTCGGCGTGATCGTCATGCGGCCGCTCGGCGGCGCCGGCTCCGCGATCCCCGCCCCGGACCCGGCCGACCTCGCCCCGCTGGGCTTGACCTGGGCGCAGGCACTCCTGGGCTGGGCGCTCTCCGACCCGCGGGTCACCGCAGTGATCCCGGCGACCAGGAGCCCGGAGCACGCCCGCGAGAACGCCGCCTCACCGCCACTGCTCGAGCCCGAGGCGCGCCGCCTGGTCGAGCGCCTCGCCGGCTAGAGCCCGAGCTCGCGGAGGATTTCCTCCGTATGCTCGCCGAGGCCGGGCACCGGGCCCGACGGCGGGCGCTCCCCGTCCACCAGGAACGGGCTGCCGATCACGGGAATTCGCCCGGCCGGCGAGTCGACCTCCGTGACGAGCCGGTTGTGGGCGAGCTGGGGATGCTCGACCACCTCCGGGACCTCCCGCACGGCGCCGCACGGGATCCGAGCGGCCTCCAGGAGCTCGAGCCACTCGGCCGCCGGACGCGCGCCGAACAGCTCTTCGAGCAGCGGCTCGAGCAGGCTTCGGTGCTCGACCCTCTCCTCGTTGGTCGCGAAGCGGGAGTCGGCGAGCAGGTCGGGGCGGACGACCACGTCGGTGCAGAGCGCCCGCCAGTGCTCGGCCGAGAGGACGGCGAAGCCGAAGAGCCGCCCGTCGCCGGCCGGGAACGGGCCGTACGGGCAGAAGAGCGGATGCCGCATGCCGGTGCGCGCGGGCGCCTCTTCCTGGTGCCACCACATGTGCGGGAAGTACCCCAGCCAGTCGACCATCGTGTCGAAGAGAGAGACCGAGACCCGAGTTCCCTCGCCGGTCAGAGCGCGATGGTGGAGCGCGCCGAGCGTGGCGACCGCCGCGTAGCTGGCCGCGCCCACGTCGCACACCGAGATCCCCACGCGCGCCGGCTCGGTCGGCGAGCCGGTCACGGCGATCAGGCCGGTCTCGCCCTGCATGACCAGGTCGTACGCGTTCTTGCGCGCGTAGGGCCCGTCCGGGCCGTAGCCGGAGATGTCGACGTAGACGACATCCGGCCGGAGCGCGCGCACGGCCTCCTCCCCCAGGCCGACGCGGTCGGCCCAGCCCGGCGTGTAGTTCTGGAGGACGACGTCGCTCCGCTCGATCAGCCGGTCGATCGCCGGCCGGTGCTCCGGGTCCTTCACGTCGAGCGCGACGCTGCGCTTGCCGCGGTTGACCCAGACGAAGCCGCTCGAGAGCCCCGCTGCGACCGTATCCCAGGCGCGCGTGACGTCGCCGCCGTCGGGGCGCTCGACCTTGACCACGTCCGCGCCGAGGTCGGCGAGCAGGCGGGTGGCGAGCGGCCCGGCGAGGCCGTTCTCGAAGGCGAGGACGCGGGTGCCCGTCAGGAGCGGCACGCGCGTACCCTAATCGCGGGAACCCGCCGGGGAACAAACGGCCACGGCGGCCGTTTCTCCCCACGACGTACGCCCAGTGAGCGAGGAGGAGCCGTGGTACAGCTCGACGACAGCACCCGCAGCAAGATCGAAGGCCCGAACCTCGCCTTCCTGGCCGAGGTGATGGAGGACGGCTCTCCGCACGTGAGCCCGGTCTGGATCGACCACGAGAACGGCTACCTCACCTTCAACACCGCGATCGGCCGGCTGAAGGAGCGCAATATCCGCCGCGACGACCGGGTCGCGCTCTCGATTGCCGAGACGGACGACCCGTACAGCAAGGTCGACATCCGCGGGCGCGTCGTCGAGATCATCGAGGGCGAGGAGGCCGAGCGCCAGATCGACGCGCTCGCCAAGAAGTACGTCGGCCAGGACACCTACCCCTGGCGGAGACCCGGCGAGGTTCGTCTGAAGATGCTGGTCGAGCCACTCGTCGTCGCGTGAGCCGGCTCCTCTTCCTGAGCCGCGCCGAGGTCGCGGGCCTCCTCCCCGACGCGGCGGCTCAGCTCGACCTCGTCGAGCACGCCTACCGGGCCCTCGCCGCGGGGCGCGTCGAGCTGCCGCCGAAGCCCGGCGTCCACCCGCGCAAGGACTCCTTCCTGCACGCGATGCCCGCCTACCTGCGCGACGAGGACGTCGTCACGCTGAAGTGGGTCGGCGGGTATCCGGCCAACAAGGCGAAGGGCCTGCCGTACATCTCCGGGCTGATCGTGGTGAACGACGCCGAGACCGGGCTCCCCGTCGCGGTCATGGATGGGGCCGAGATAACGGCTGCCCGCACGGCCGCGGCCAGCGGAGTCTGCATCAGGCGCTTCGCCCCCGAGGGCTGGCGCCGGGCGGCGATCCTCGGCTGCGGCGAGCAGGGGCTCTTCCACGCCCGGCTCCTGCACGCGCTCGAGCCCGGTGTCGAGATCCGGGCCTGGGACCCGCATCCGGAGCGGATCGCACGGCTCGGCGACCTGGCGGAGGCCGCCTCGAGCTGGGAAGACGCACTCACGGACGCCGAGGTCGTCGTCACCGCCGGGCCGATCGTCGAGGACCCGCCGTCACCCCTGCGTCCCGAGCAGCTCGGCGAGCGCTGGCTCGCGCTCCCGATCGACTTCGACTTCTATTTCGGCGCCGAGGCGGCTGCCGCCGCCGACCTCTTCCTCGCCGACGACGTCGGCCAGTTCGAGTACTACCGCGAGCAGGGCCACTTCCAGGGGTGGCCGGCGCCCGAAGGGAACGTCGGCGAGGGCCTAGGCCGCGAGGGCTCGCCGCCTCGCGTCCTCTGTTGCAACCTCGGGATCGGGGCGCTCGACGCTGCCTTCTCGCACGCCGTGCTCGAGCGGGCCCGCTCGGAGGGCGCCGGCACCGAGCTGGAGCTGTGAGCCCCGCCGGCTGGCTCGAGACGATCGAGCTCTCGCTCGCTGCCGACGAAGGGACGGAGGCGCTCGCCACCGGTCTCGTCGTCCTCGCGACGGTCGCCGGCCGTGAGGTCCACCTCGACGAGGACGAGGCCTACGCCGCGGCGCGGCGCGCCCTCCTGCTCCTGAGCGCGGGCGGCGACCCGGAACGCGGGCTCGACCTGAACGGCCGCGCGGTGGGCTCGATGGCGGACGACCTGCGGATGGTCGACCGGCAACTCGCCCTCGAGGACGGCCTCAAGCAGCTCCGCGTGCAGGCAGAGGGGCTCCCGCACGTCAGCGAGGCGCTGCGAGGCATGAGCGACGCCCCCGACCTAGCCTGGCGTGCCTATGCAGCCGGGCTCCTCGCCCAGGCGCTCGCCGCGGACTAGGGTCCTTCCTAGGGCGTAAGGCGGGCGGGCCAGCGCCGCTTCGTAAGCGGCCCGGTCGTGCACCGGCTCGCCGTGCGAGACGATCACGTGCTCGAACGGAAGCTCGAGGAGCGCGCGGAGCGCCGGCAGCGCCCGCTCCTCGTGCCAGGGCGTCGCCCACACCTGGAGCGAGCCGCCCGGCGCGGTCAGGGCATCCGCGAAGACGAGGGTGCGCTGCTCCGGGAGCCACACGGGTGTCTCGTTGCGGCCGCGCCCGTCGTAGAGCGCGACGAGGCCGCCGGGCAACTCGTCACCGGGGTGCACCGGCTCGAGCTCAACCTCGGGGATGTCGTGCCGGAAGAAGAGCTCCGGCCCGTAGGCCCGGGCGCCGTAGCGCTCGACGAAGCGGTCGACGTCGCGGACGTGGTCCGGCTTGAGCACGACGACGGCCGTTGGCGGCGATGCGTCGAGGCGCGCCCAGACCGGGTCGCCGTCGTCCGGCGGTGCGAGCGGGTCGAGGAGGGCGACCTCGCCCCCGGAGCGCACGCACGTCGAGGTGACCACCGGTTCCCAGTCGGCTTCGGGCGACCAGTCGGGATGGGGCAACCGCCAGATCCACAGGCCGTCCGCGACCTCGACGATCTCGGCGCGCTCAGGCACGAATGCGGTCGCCGGTCGGGTCCCAGAGCGGCTCCTCGGCGATCGTGCCCGCCACCCAGTCGCCGAAGATCTCCACCTCGACGCGGCGCCCGGGCTCGGCCGAGCCCGCGGGGACGTAGGCGTAGGCGATCGAGCGCTCGACCGAGTAGCCGTAGCCGCCGCTCGTCACCCGGCCGAGGATCTCACCGTCCATCCGCACCGGCTCCGAGCCGAGCGCGACCGCGCGCGGCTCGTCGAGGACGAGGCAGGCGAGCTTTCGCTCCAACGGCTTTTCCTGCGCGGCGAGCAGAGCGTCACGCCCGACGAAGTCGCCCTTGTCGAGCTTGACGGCGAAGCCGAGGCCGGCCTCGAACGGCGTCTCGTCCGGCGTGATGTCCGCGCCCCACACGCGGTAGCCCTTCTCGAGCCGCAGGGAGTCGATTGCCTTGTAGCCCCCGGCGACGAGGCCGTGCGCGGCCCCTGCCTCCCAGAGCTCGTCCCAGAGACGGCGGCCGAACTCCGCAGGGCAGTACAGCTCCCAGCCGAGCTCACCGACGTAGGTGACGCGCACCGCCAGGCAGGGAACAGCGCCGACGCTCAGCTCGCGCGCCTGCATGTACGGGAATGCGTCGCTGCCGAGGTCCGTGGTCGTCAGCGGCTGCAGGAGCTCGCGCGCGGCCGGGCCCCACAGGCCGAGGCAGGCGAAGCGGGAGGTCACGTCCTCGACGCGGACGGAGCCGTCGTCCGGCGCGTGGGCTCGGATCCAGGCGGAGTCGTGCTGGCCGAACGCTGTGCCCGTGACGATGCGGAAGCGCTCCTCCGCAAGACGCGTGACCGTGAAGTCACACTCGATTCCGCCGCGCGGGTTCAGCATCTGCGTGTAGGTGACGGCGCCGACGTCGCGGGCGACGCGGTTCGCGCAGAGCGACTCGAGGAAGGCAGCTGCCCCCGGCCCGACCACGTCGAGCTTGGCGAACGACGTCTCGTCGAAGAGCGCGGCCGTTTCCCGGCAGGCCCGGTGCTCGGCCCCGATCGCGGGCGACCAGAGCCGGCCGGCCCAGCCGCGCGGGCGCAGCGACTCGTCGCCGCGATCCGCGTTCGGCTCGAACCAATTCGCCCGCTCCCAGCCGGACTTCTCGCCGAATGCCGCGCCCAGCTCCCGCAGCCGCTCGTAGGCGGGCGAGACCCGCAGCGGCCGCCCCGCCTGCCGCTCGTGGCCCGGGTACTTGACGTCGTAGTAGGTGGAGTAGACCTCCACGGTGCGCGCGAGCGTGTACTCCCGGCTGCGGTAGGCCGCGCCGAAGCGCCGCGAGTCCATCTCCCAGACGTCGAGGCTGGGGACGCCTTCGACGATCCACTCGGCCACGAGCTTGCCCATGCCACCCGCGCCCGCGAGCCCGTGCGCGCAGAAGCCGGCCGCCACCCAGAAGCCGCGGACGTCGCTCTCGCCGAGGATGAACTCGCCGTCCGGAGTGAACGCCTCGGGCCCGTTGACGAGCTTCACGACTTCGGCCTCCTCGAGCTCCGGCACGCGGACGATCGCGTTCGTCATCAGCTCCTCGAAGCGCTCCCAGTCCTCCTCGAGGAGCTGCCCGTTGAAGTCCGACGGGATGCCGTCCAGGCCCCACGGCGCGGGGTGGCGCTCGTAGCCGCCCATGACCAGACCGCCCGACTCGCCGCGGAAGTAGACGAGGAGCGAGGGGTCGCGGATCGTCGGCACGTCCAGAGGAACACCGCTCGGCTTCGTGATCAGGTACTCGTGGGCCATCGGAATGACCGGCACGTTGACGCCGGCGAGGCGCCCGATCTCACCGGCGAACATGCCGCCGGCGTTGACGACCACCTCGGCCTCGACCGAGCCCTTGTCGGTCTCGACGCCGGTGACCCGGCCACGCTCGACCCCGATCCCCGTGACCCGCGTATGGGTCGCGATCTCGGCGCCGCCCCGGCGTGCGCCCTCGGCGAGCGCGAACGTGAGCTGGCTCGGGTCGATGTAGCCGTCCGTCGGCAGGTAGGCGGCCCCGAGCACGCCGTCGGTCGACATCGGCGGGAAGAGCCGCTGCGCCTCCTCGGCCGAGACCAGCTCGAGCGGGAGCCCGAACGTCTTCGCCCACCCGGCCTGGCGCGCCAGCTCCTCCATCCGCTCCGGCGACGAGCCGAGCCGCAGCGAGCCGACCTCGTGCCACCCGGTCTCCAGCCCCACCTCGTCGGAAAGCGTCCGGTAGAGGTCGACCGAGTTCATCATCATCCGCGTCAGGCTGAGGGAGCCGCGGAGCTGCCCGACGAGCCCGGCCGAGTGGAAGGTCGAGCCGCTCGTCAGGTCGGCGCGCTCGACGAGGAGGACGTCGTCCCAGCCCAGCTTCGTCAGCCAGTAGAGGATCGAGGCGCCGCCGACGCCTCCGCCGATGACCACCGCTCGCGCTCGGTTTCGCACCGCGCGATCCTAGACTGGCGGCGGCAATGGGCGCGCGGGCTCTCATGTTCGACTTCAACGGGACGCTCTCGGACGACGAGCCGCTGCTCTTCGCGATCCTCGCCGACCTCTTCGCCGAGCAGGGGCGCCCGCTCCCGGAGGACGTCTACTACGAGCAGCTCGCCGGGCTGTCCGACCCCGAGATCGTCCGGCTCTGGCTCGGCGAGGACAACCCGGCCGTGGAGGACGTGCTCGCCGAGCGGATCGCGCGCTACGCGCCCGCGTCGCCGACGGCTCGACCATCTCGCCGGCCGCCCGCGAGGCCGTGCTCCACGCCGCCGAGCGCGTCCCGGTGGCGGTCGTGTCGGGCGCGCACCGCGCCGGAGATCACGCCTGCGCTGCAGGCCGCCGGCCTCGGCTCAGCGATCACGGTCCTCGTCGCGATCGAGGACGTCGACCGCGGCAAGCCCGACCCGGCCGGCTACCTGCTCGCGCTCGAGCTCCTCGGCGGCGGGATCTGCGCCGGACCAGGTCACCGTCTTCGAGGACACGGAGGCGGGCGTGGCCTCCGCCAAGGCGGCGGGAATGCGCTGCGTGGCGATCCCGGGAACGCATACGCCGGAGCGGCTCGCCCTGGCGGACGAGCTCGCTCCGGCGCTTGACGTCGAAGCCGTACGGCGGGCGCTGGCGGGCTAGCCGACCGGCGCCACCCCGGTCTTCTTCTCGAGTTCCGCCTCGTAGCGCTCGAGCTCCTCCTCGGAGCCCATGCGCACGGGGCCCGTGAACCACTTGCGAGCGGAGAGGACCCACCAGCCGCCGAAGATCAGGCCGATGCCGGCGAACCAGAGGATCGTGTAGTTGGTGAAGCGCCAGTCGAAGCCTTCCTCCCACGGAAGGCCGATCTTGTACAGCGGGATCAGGAAGATGACGGTGATCAAGGCGACCCAGGCGATCGACAGCGGGTCGATCCACTTGTAGTGCTTGCCAAGGCTCCACGCCCTCGGCTCGTCCCACTCGTCGCCCTTGCGCCAGCGCAGGTAGACGGGGATCACGAAGGCGATGTAGAGGCCGATCACCGCGATCGCAGTCCCGACCGCGTAGCCGACGAAGTAGTTCCAGACCGCGGGGATCATCAGGATGCCAGCGAAGAGCCAGATGCCGAAGACCGACCACGTCGGCACGCGGTTCTTCGCGACGCGCCGCCAGAGCTGATGGCCCGGCACGGCGCGGTCGCGCGAGAACGCGAACATCATCCGCGACGCCGACGTCACGGACGCGGTGACGCAGAAGAACTGTGCGACGACGCAGATGAAGAGCAGCGCCTCGGCCCAGTTCTGGCCCATCGACTCGGTCCAGATCCACGGCACGAGCAGCCCGAGGTTGTTGACGGTGTCGAGCGCCCCTTGGTTACTTGGGATCGCGAACGTCACCGCCACGAGGAGGATCCAGCCGAAGATCACGGAGACGACAACGGAGGTCCACATCCCCATCGCCGCCATCCGGGATGCGTTGTTGGTCTCCTCGGCGGTGTGCGCCGACGCGTCGAACCCGGTGATCGTGTACTGCGGGAGCAGCATCCCCAGCCCGAGCACGAGCAGGAACGCGAGCCCGAACTGGGTCGTGCCGTCGCCGAAGCCCGAGTTGTTGATGGTCTGCGTGAACACGTACGAGACCGACTGGTGGTCGTTCGGGACGATGATCAGGATCGCGACGATCACGACGACGCCGGCCATGTGCCACCAGGCCGAGATCATGTTCAGGCCCGAGGTCAGCCGGATGTTCAGCAGGTTGATGAGCGCCGCGGCGGACAGGAAGATCGCGTAGAGGATGTACGTCGACGCATCGAACGAAGCGCCGAACCAGTCGTTCATGTGCGTCGGTGTACGAGAACCAGAGGTCCAAGAGCGCCTGCCCGAAGAGCGCGAGCCCGTAGCCGATCGCCGCGGTGACCGCGATCTGGCCGATGAGGTTGAACCACCCCGTCGCCCAGCCCCAGCCCGGGCTGCCGAGCTTCGACGCCCAGTAGTAAAGACCGCCGGCCGTCGGATAGGCCGAGGCGATCTCCGCCATGGCGAGGGAGATGATCGTCGCCATGAGGCCGACGAGCAGCCAGCCGAAGACCACCCACATGGGGCCGCCGTGCTCGAAGCCGATGTTGTACGAGGTCAGGCACCCCGCGAGGATCGAGATGATCGTGAACGAGATCGCGAAGTTCCGGAACCCGCCCATGCCCCGGAACAGCTCCTGGGCGTAGCCGAGCTTGTGGAGGATGTGTTCGTCCTCCGAGGTGTGGTAGCCCCCCGTCTCAGGCCCTTGGGTCATGTGTACGCCTCCTCCAGTCGGCGGCCTAGGATCGGGGGTTTCTACGCCTCCCGGGGAGTTCCTGTCAAGGTTGCGGCCGCCGCGTAGACTCCCGACCCATGCTGACGCTGGACGAATTGACGACGGCAGTGGAGGACGGCTCGATCGACACCGTCATCGTCGCCTTCACCGACATGCAGGGACGGCTCATGGGCAAGCGCCTGCACGGGGAGTTCTTCGTCGCCGAGCACGTGGCCGAGCACGGCGTCGAGGGCTGCAACTACCTGCTCGCGCTCGACATGGAGATGGACCCCGTCCCCGGCTACGGGATCGCCAGCTGGGAGCAAGGCTACGGCGACTTCGTCCTCCAGCCCGACCCGGCCACGCTACGGCGGATCCCCTGGCTCGAGGCCACCGCACTCGTCCTCTGCGACGTCCTCTGGCACGACGGCAAGCCGGTCGCACCTTCGCCGCGCCAGGTCCTGAAGCGCCAGGTCGAGCACGCCGCCGAGCTCGGGTTCACGCCCATGTTCGGCTCGGAGCTCGAGTTCTACCTCCTGAAGGAGAGCTACGAGGAGGCGCACGCCCAGCACTACCGCGGCCTGACGCCGTCGGTGCCGTACATCCTCGACTACCACATCCTCGCCACGACCTACGACGAGCCCCTGCATCCGCCAGATCCGGAACGGCATGCAGGGCGCCGGCATCAGGGTGGAGACGTCGAAGGGCGAGGCGTGGCCCGGCCAGCAGGAGATCAACTTCCGCTACGCCGACGCGGTGACGATGGCCGACAACCACACCGTCTACAAGAACGGCGCCAAGGAGATCGCGCACCTGAACGGCTGCTCGATCACGTTCATGGCCAAGCCGGACCACGACTTGGATCGGCAACTCGTGCCACATCCACTCGAGCCTGTGGCGCGAAGGCGAGAGCGCGTTCGCGGGCGAGTCCGACGTCTTCAAGGCCTACCTCGCCGGACAGATCGCCTGCCTCAAGGAGCTGGCGATCTTCGTCGCGCCGACCATCAACTCGTACAAGCGCTTCGCCGCCGGGAGCTGGGCGCCGACGACCCTCGCCTGGGGCCACGACAACCGCACGTGCGGCTTCCGCATCGTCGGCCACGGCGCCGGCCTGCGGGCGGAGACCCGGGTCCCCGGCGGCGACGTGAACCCGTACCTCGCCTTCGCCGCGCTCCTGGCCGCCGGCCTGCACGGGATCGAGAACGAGCTCGAGCTGCCCGCCGCACTCGAGGGGAACGCGTACGAGTCGGACGCGGAGCGCTTCCCCTCCTCCTGCGGGAGGGGATCGCGGCGCTCGAGGCAGGGCACGATGGCCCGCGGAGCGCTCGGCGACGACGTCGTCGACCACTACCTGAACTACGCGCGCACCGAGCAGCGCCTCTTCGACGACGCCGTCACGTGCTGGGAGCGCGAGCGCCTGTACGAGCGTGGCTAGCCCTCGGCGGGCCGAACCAGGCCAAGTAACAGACTGTTACTTGGCTCGGGAGACGCGCTCGTGAGGGAGGATCGAGACTGGCCGGTGGCGGCAGTTCGGTTCGCCCGGCCGACCGACCGACTCGAGGACGTGCTCCGCTTCTACGAGGCGGGCCTCGGCCTGCGGCGCATCGACTCGTTCGAGGACCACGCAGGCTACAGCGGCGTCATGCTCGGGCTCCCGGGTGAAGAGGTGCACCTCGAGCTGACGACGCACGCCGAGGGAAGCCCGGGGCCGGCGCCGACGCGGGACAACCTGCTCGTCCTCTACATGACGGACCGCGGTGCGATCGCCGAGATCGAGTCCCGCATGCGTGCACTGGCGCACGACCCGGTCGAGCCCGAGAACCCGTACTGGAGCGACGATCTGACCTTCGAGGACCCGGACGGCTGGCGCGTCGTGCTCCGCTACGTTTCGTGACGATGCGGCCGATCGTCGGGATCACGAGCTACGCAGAGGACGCCCGCTGGGGCGTGTGGGAGGCGCCGGCGGCGCTGATCCCGCTGGCCTACGTGCAGGCCGTGGAAGCGGCCGGCGGGCGGGCGCTGATCGTCCCGCCCAGCGCCGATGCCGTAGAGGAGACCCTCGATGCGCTGGACGGCCTGCTCTTCTCCGGCGGCGCCGACCTCGACCCGGCCGGCTACGGCGCCGAGGCCCACCCGGAGACGAACGGCGTCCGGCCGGAGCGCGACGGCGCCGAGCTGGCGCTGCTCGAGGCCGCCCTCGCCCGCGACATGCCCGTCCTGGCCGTTTGCCGCGGGAGCCAGGTGCTGAACGTCGCCCGCGGCGGCGACCTCGTCCAGCACCTCCCCGAGGTGGTCGGCCACGAGGGCCACAAGCAGGCCCCCGGCGTCTTCGCCGACCACGGGGTCGAGGTCCTCCCGGACACGAAGCTGAGCGAGGTGATCGGGGACCGCGCGCCCGTGAAGAGCCATCACCACCAGGGCTACGGCCGGCTCGGCGAGGGGCTGCGCGAGTCAGCCCGCGCCGAGGACGGGACGGTCGAGGCGATCGAGGACCCGTCGAAGCGCTTCGCGCTCGGCGTCCTCTGGCACCCCGAGGAGGGCGAGGACACGGCGCTCTTCCGCGCGCTCGTCGAGGAGGCAGCCCGCTACCGCGAGGAGCGCCGGTGACCTCGGTTCTCAATCCGGCCACCGAGGAGGTCATCCGCGAGGTCCACGAGACCTCGGCCGAGGAGACCGACGCCGCGGTCGCCCGGGCGAAGGCCGCCTTCCCGGCCTGGCGGAAGGTCGCGCCGGCCGACCGCGCACGGCTCCTGCGCGAGCTCGCCACGCGGGTCGAGCTGGCCCGGGACGAGCTGGCCGCCATCGAGTCGGCCAACGTCGGGAAGCCCATCGCCGGCGCCCGAGCCGAGGTGGACATGGTCGCGCAGGTCTTCCACTTCTACGCCGGCGCGGTGGACAAGCACTACGGCGAGACGATCCCGGTCGCGGGCGGCGTCGACCTGACCTTCCGGGAGCCGCTCGGCGTCGTCGGCCTGATCGTCCCCTGGAACTTTCCGCTCAACATCTCGAGCTGGAAGCTCGGCCCGGCGCTCGCCTGCGGGAATACCGTCGTGCTGAAGCCGGCCGAGCTGACCCCGCTCTCGGCGCTGCGGCTCGCCGAGCTGGCGCTCGAGGCCGGCATCCCGGAGGGTGTCGTCAACGTCGTCTCCGGCAAGGGCTCCGTCGTCGGGCAGCGGCTCGTCGAGCACCCGGACGTGGCCAAGATCGGCTTCACCGGCTCCACCGAGGTCGGGCGCGGCGTCATGGCGGGCGCCGCCGCGACGATCAAGCGCGTCACGCTCGAGCTCGGCGGCAAGTCGGCCAACGTCGTCTTCGCCGACGCCGACCTGGAGAAGGCCGCCGCGGCCGCGCCCTACGCCGTCTTCGACAACGCAGGCCAGGACTGCTGCGCGCGCTCGCGGATCTTCGTGGAGCGCTCCGCCTACGACCGTTTCCTCGGGCTGCTCGTGGACGCGACCCGCGGCATGAAGGTCGGCGACCCGTCCGACGAGGCGACCGAGATGGGGCCGCTGATCTCGGCGGCGCACCGGGAGACCGTCTCGTCGTTCGTCGACGGCGGCATCGCCTTCCAGGGAGACGTCCCGGACGGCCCCGGCTTCTGGTTTCCGTGCACCCTCGTCGAGGCAACGAACGACGACCGCATCGCCCGCGAGGAGGTCTTCGGGCCCGTCGCCGCCGTGATCCCGTTCGAGAACGAAGCCGACGCGCTGCGCCTCGCCAACGACACGCCGTTCGGCCTCTCCGGCTCGATCTGGACGCGCGACGGCGCGCGGGCGCTCCGGATGGCGCGCGGCATCGACTCCGGCGTCCTTTCGATCAACTCGAACAGCTCCGTGCGCGTCTCCACTCCGTTCGGCGGCTTCAAGCAGTCCGGCTTCGGCCGCGAGCTGGGCATGCACGGCCTCGAGGGCTATTCCGAGGTCAAGAACGTGTACGTCTCGACGGAATAGCCGAAAAGAACGCTTACAAGCCGTCGCGATACTGATCGCGTCGGAACGGGCACGTACCCTTGGACATGATGAGACGCCCAGCACTCATCTTCCTCCTGGCCGTCCTCGCCGCCGGCGGCTGCGGCTCGTCCGCGGACGACGACGGCGACGACCAGGAAGGGGCGCCGATCGCCGCCCAGTCGGTCGTGCAGGAGTTCGACGAGGCTCCGGGGATGCCCGACCTCGAGACCGCCGTGCCGGATCCGTCCTGGGAGCAGCTCGGCCCGGGCCTGGACATGCCCGCGGCCGACCAGAAGAAGTACGGCACGTTCACGATCTACGTGGTCGATCCGGAGGATCCCGAAGCGGTGAAGTCCCTCCTGGCCGACAAGGACACGGCCAAGCCGCTTCAGGCCGATGCCGACGGGATCTACTGGGACTTCGACGACCTGGCGAAGTCGTACGTCGCCCAGAAGCGCTACGGCCCCAACGTCGTCCTCGCCTGGTGGAACGAGAAGACCACGAAGGGCACGGACGCGCGCTGGCGGCGGCTCGATCGGCTGCTGCAAGACATCGCCAGCGGTTAGGAACACGGCCCAGAACGAAGCCCTGTGCCGTAACGAGGCCCTGTGCCGAGGCGTCATTCTGCGCCGTGTTCTAAGCTCCCGCCGCAATGGGGCGGCTCGAGGGGAAGGTGGTCGTCATCACCGGCGCCGGCAGCGGCATCGGCCGCGAGGCCGCGCTCCTCTTCTCCGCCGAGGGCGCGAGCGTCTGCGTGGCCGACATGAGCCGCGAGGCCGGGGAGCAAGCCGCCTCCGAAGCCCGTGAGGCGTTCTTCCAGCACGTGGACGTCGCCGACCCGGAGAGCGTCCAGGCGATGTACGCGGCCACGGCGGAGCGCTACGGCGGCATCGACGTCCTCTACAACAACGCGGGGATCATGCCCGAGGACGACGGGTCGATCCTCGACACCGAGCCCGATGCGTGGCAGCGCGTGCAGAGCGTGAACACGAACGGCGTCTACCTCTGCTGCAAGTACGGCATCCCTCATCTGCTCGAGCGCGGCGGCGGCTCGGTCATCAACGTCGCCTCCTTCGTCGCCCTCATGGGCGCGGCCACCTCGCAGATCTCCTACACCGCCTCGAAAGGCGCCGTGCTCTCGCTGAGCCGGGAGCTCGCCGTCGAGTTCGCCCGGCGGGGCGTCCGGGTCAACGCGCTCTGCCCGGGGCCGGTGGAGACGCCGCTCCTCATGCGGCTCTTCGCGGAGACGCCCGGCGCGCTCGAGCGGCGGCTCCAGCACCTGCCCATGGGCCGGCTCGCGCAGGCGCGCGAGATCGCGCAGGGCGCCCTCTTCCTGGCGAGCGACGAGTCCTCGTACGTCAACGGCGCGACGTTCCTCGTCGACGGCGGCCTGAGCGCCGCGTACGTCACAGCCGAGTAGCCGGATCACGCACCTGCGCGATCGGTGCACGAGTTCACGCACCTGCGTGAGGCAGGTTTCGACAGCTTGGTCTAGTTTTCGCCGTTTCCGCGAGGATTGGACTCTGGCGAATCGTGGTATCCCCTGCTACATGAAAAGCATGAGGCGAGACTCGTGACGAAACGCCGGGTCGCCGTGTTTCTGGGTGCCGCCCTCGCGATGCTCGGCGCCGCCCAGGCCGCTCCCGCCGGCATCCTCGGCGTCCAGGTCTCGCCCGTTCCAGGCCACCGCGCCCAACTGGCCGCAGACAAGGGTGCGCTGCATCTCGAGATCGCTGCGCCGGTGGGCAAGGCCGGCCTCCGGGCCTCGCCCGCCGGCGCCTCGGCCGCGGTGTCGACACCGCTCCTGACCACCGAAGCGGGCCTCCAGACCGGGCCTCCTAGAGTGTCCCTGGACGTCGCGATCAAGCCGCGCGCCGAACAAAGCTCCCCGACACCGACACACCAGGTCTCGACCCGACGCGCAGTTGAAATCGGCCCAGGCGAAGCCGGCTCCTGCGAAGCCGGACCGCGTCTCGCCGACCTTCGGCACGACCCCCGCGCCCGGGCAGGCCGCGCCCGCGGCTGTCGACCCCGATCCTCGTCCGTTGCTCCCGCCGAGCCCGCTCTCCGAGCCGGCGTCGAGCGGTTGGACGGACCTCCTGTCGGCGAGCCCGACCGGCCCCGGCGGCGCCACCGTGGCGCTGGCCGGCCTGCTCCTCGTCGTGCTCGCCCCCCTGGCCATGACGCTTCGCGGCCCCCCGCGGACGCTCAGGCCGCCTCGCCTCTCCTTCGTCCTGCAGCGCCCCGGCTAGGGCCCGCCCTGCCGTAGGGCGCAGCCTGCCCGCAGGGCGCGCTGCGCGCAGTCCAACGCGCAACGAAGGAGACTTCCATGTCGAAGATCACACGCGGTCTCGCCTTCGCCGGCGCCTGCCTCGCGGCCCTCGCGGCGGCCGGCCCGGCGGCCAGCCAGACCATCGACCTCGGCGGCGCCAAGATGACGCTCGGCTCCACGCGGGCTCCGGTCACCGCCAACGTGCCCATCCGCGTCCTCAGCCCCGGCCAGAACGCCTCGGCCGCCGCCGGCCGCAGCGACGACAGCGGCACGGTGGACGCGCCCATCCACGCCAACGCGCCGATCCGCATCCTCAGCCCCGGCAACGACGGCACCGGATCGTCCGGTGAGGACGGCAGGCGGCCGGCCCGCTCCCGACGACGGCCCGCAGGTCGACGTTCCCGTCGACGTCGACGCGCCGGTCCGCATCCTCAGCCCCGGCGACGACGCCGCACCGAACGGCGGAGGCGGCGGGGAAGCTCCCGCCGCGCCGCCGCCGGCTCCGACACGCCCGCCGCCGGCCCGCCCGGCGGCGCGCTCGGAGAGACGGCCGAGGGCGGCGCGGACTGCGCCGAGGTGCAGCCGATGAGCGCCATCGGCGGCTCCGGCCCCCCGCTCGCGAGCGCGATCGGGCTCCTGGGCCTCGCACTGCTCGGTTCCGCGCTGGTCGGACTTCGGGCGGCGGGAATCAGCCCGGGGACGGTGTGGCACCGATGACGGGCGCCGACCTGCAGCCGACGCGGTCGTCCGTGCTCTCGGCCCGCGAGCGTGAGGTCCTCTCGCTCGTGGCCGACGGGCTGGACGGACAGGAGATCGCCCGCGTACTCGTCGTATCCCACGACACCGTGAGGACGCACGTGACGCACGTGCTCGACAAGCTCGGCGCGAACAGCCGGGCGCAGGCGGTCGCCATCGCGATCCGCAGCGGCATGATCGACTGACCCGGCGAGCTCAGCCCCCGCGCCGTCGCTCGCTTGACGGCGCGGGGGCCGCGTCGTAGCGTGGCCATTCCCCTCGAGAGGTGGCCACGTGCCGTCCAGCGCTTCTCGCAACGCTGCCAAGATCGTCTCCTCGCGCACCTCCCGCGAAGCCGCGGGCTGGTACTGCACGGCGAAGGTGGACCCGTCCGAGCTATATCGGCCCGAGCGGCGAGCGCGCAAGCAGTTCTCCTGGATCAGCCCGCTGCCGCTCTGGGAATCGCGCAACGACAAGATCGCCCGCTGGCTCGGCGACTCGACCAACGACGAACGGAAGCGCTGGGTCGAGGCGCAGCGCCGCAAGGGCATCGACCGCCGCCTGACGGTCACCCGCTACGCGGAGAAGGACGAGGTCTCCTTCATGGTCCTCGGCGATCCCGGGGAAGGCGACGACTCGCAGTACCAGGTGCTGCTGCCGCTCCGAGCGACCTCGACGGACACGGACTTCACCTACATCGTCAGCGACGTCATCTACCCGGCCGGCGACGTGCAGGACTACTACGACAAGTTCTACTGGCCGTATCGCGGGCTGCCCGGCCCGATCTTCGCGATTCCGGGAAACCACGACTGGTACGACGGCCTCCACGGGTTCATGACCCTCCTCTGCGGCGCCGACCCGGACCTGCGACCGCCACAGCACCCCAGCAAGAGCCGGCGCAGGCGCGCCTTCCTCGACCTCGCCTGGCGCGAGCCGACCGAAGCTCTCCAGGAGGACATCAAGGAGATGCAGGCCCATCGGCCGGAGCCGTCGGGGCAGCCGGGCCCGTACTTCGCCCTCGAGCTGAAGGAGCTCCTCCTCGTCGGCCTCGACACGGGGATCCAGTCGGGCATCGACGACGAGCAGGCCGCCTGGCTGCGGGAGATCTCGAAGGTCCCCAAGGACAAGATCCTCCTGACGGGAAAGCCGCTCGTTGTTGACTCGAGCCGCAAGACCTGCCGGATCGCGGGGTCGAACGACACGGTGAACGCGATCGTCGACGAGCCCTCGCACCGCTATGTCGCGGTCATCGGCGGGGACATCCACAACTTCCAGCGATATCCCGTCCAGCACACGGGCGGACGCGTCATCCAGCACATCGTCAGCGGCGCGGCGGGCGCGTACACGAAGGCGACGCACAGGATCCCGCGGGCGACGGTCGAGCGCTGCGGCTGCAAGGAGGACGACTTCCGCTGCTATCCCCGCCGCGGCGACTCGCTGGCGGCGTACTCGGTCCTGCTCGACCGCAAGCTGCCGACAAACCTCTCGATCCCGCCCGACGTCGCCCCGGCTTTGATGAGCCTCCTGCTCGACGGCGCCGTCGCGCCGAACCGCACCGCTGACCGGGACGAACGCGTGCCGCCCGAGCTCGTGGCCCGGGCGAAGCGGGTTCTCTTCTTCTCGGACTCCAAGGTTCTCGGCCCGTTCAGCAAGAACTTCTCCGAGTTCCTCGACTGGAACTACCCGGACCCGCCGCTCTTCAAGAGCTTCCTCAAGGTCGAGACGCGGCCGGGGCAGATCGAGATCCGCTGCTACGCCACCACCGGCTGCGAGGAGCACGCCGCCAACCCGCCGCTCGAGGACTGGATCAAGGGCACGCGCGGCGACGACGGGAAGTGGAACTGGGAGGTCCTCCTTGACTAGGCGCCCCTTTCGGAGCGAAGCCCTGTCTCGCCGGGCCGCGCTGCTCGGCGCGATGCCGCGTCCTCAGTCGCGCCCGTGTCCTCCGGACACGCGCGCTCCCTGCGTCCTTGCCTCACACTCGACCAGCGCACCCCGACGAGGAGGCGTCACTCCGAAATGAGCCCTGAGAACGGCAAGCAGACAGCCTGGCCGGCGATCTTCGAGCCGCTGCAGTTCAAGCATCTCGAGGTGAAGAACCGGCTCTTCCGCTCGAGCATCTCGGGGCGCTTCGACAACTACGACGGCTCCGGCACGCAGACCCGCGTGGACTGGGACGTCAAGTTCGCGCGCGGTGGAATCGGGGCGGTGATCTCCTCGAACACGCCGGTCCATCCGCGCGGGGCGATCGTCCCCAACTACGCCCACCTCGACTCCGACGACAAGGTGCCGTTCTGGACGGAGCTGGGGAAGCGCGTGCGCGAGGCCGGGGCGGCGTACATCGTCCAGCTCGCCTTCTCCGGCCGGCAGCGGGACATCCCGAGCGTCCTCTACGACAAGGGGCTCTCCTCCACGGACAAGCCCGACCCGGTCCACGGCTTTCCGTGCGAGCGGATGACGAAGGCGCAGATCGACGAGGTCGTCGACTCCTTCGGGCAGGCCGCCCGCCGGGCGCGCGAGGCCGAGCTCGACGGCATCGAGATCCACGGCTGCAACGGCTACCTGATCACGCAGTTCCTCTCCCCGGCGATCAACGACCGGGAGGACGAGTACGGCGGGTCGCTGGAGAACCGCGCGCGCTTCGCGATCGAGGTCGTGCGCGCGATGCGGAAGGAGATCGGGGACGACTTCCACCTCCAGTTCAAGATCAGCGCGATCGACGACGGGAAGGCGCTCTTCCCCTGGGGGAAGGAGGGGACGACCCTCGAGGAGTCGATCCAGGTCTGCAAGTGGCTCGTCGAGGCCGGGCGTCGATGGGCTGCACATCTCGTCCGGCTACCTCTTCCCGCACCCCCGCAACCCGGCCGGCAAGTTCCCGATCGCCGACGTGATCCGCTCCTACGACACGATGCTCTCGAGCGGGAAGAACACGTTCCGGAACTACCTCATGTTCCGCACGCCGCCCGTGAACAAGGGCTTTGCCTGGGCCTGGGAGCGGCGGGTGCGGAAGCTCGGCATCGAGGGGATCAACCTCGAGCTGGCCCGCGCGATCAAGCAGTCGGTGGACGTTCCGGTGCTCTGCGCCGGCGGGTTCCAGACCGCCTCGGTGATCGCCCGCGCGATCGAGAACGGCTCGACCGACGGCGTCACCATGGGCCGGCCGCTCATCGCCAACCCCGACCTGCCGAACCTGTTCGCCGAAGGCCTCGACCGGGCGCCGCAGCCGTGCACCTACTGCAACAAGTGCCTCATCAATTTCGTCGAGAACCCGCTCGGCTGCTACGAAACCAGTCGCTATCGCTCCCGCGAGGAGATGATCCGGCACATCATGTCGGTCTACGAGGGAGCGCCCCTCCCGGCCGAGGTGAAGTAGTGGCCGCCGAGGCGATCTTCGAGCCGCTCGCGCTCGGGCCCCTGACGGTGAAGAACCGCGTCCTGCGCTCGAGCGTGGCCGGCCGCTTCGACAACTACGACGGCGCGGGGACGCCCGTGCGTGTCAACTGGGACCTCCGCTTCGCCCGCGGGGGCGTCGGGGCGATCATCTCCTCGAACGCGCCGATCCATCCGCGCGGCAGCATCGTCCCCGGGTACGCGCACATCGACTCGGACGAGTCGATCCCCTTCTGGCGAGAGCTCGGCGAGCGCGTGCGCGAGGCCGGCTGCCCGTACATCCTCCAGATCGTCCACGCGGGCCGCGAGCGCATCGTCCCGTTCCTCGAATGGGACAAGGCGCTCTCCTCGTCGAGCAAGCCGGAGCCGCTGAACGGCTTCCCCTGCGAGGCGATGACGACGAAGGAGATCGACGAGGTCGTCGACATGTTCGCGCAGGCGTCGCGCCGCGCGAAGGAGGCGGGCCTCGACGGGATCGAGGTCGCGGGCGCGAACGGAATGCTGCCGACGCAGTTCCTCTCCTCCGCGATCAACGACCGCAAGGACGCCTACGGCGGGCCGCTGGAGAACCGGGCGCGCTTCGGGCTCGAGGTCGTGCGGGCCATCCGCGAGGCGGTCGGGCCGGACTTCTGCGTCGGGTACAAGATCTCCGTCCAGGAGAAGCTGAACGAGCTGATGCCGTGGCTGCCGGAGGGGAACACCCTCGAGGAGTCGCTGCAGATGTGCCGCTGGCTGGAAGAGGCCGGCGTGGACTACCTCCACATCAGCGCCGGCGGCGGCTTCCCGCACCCGCGCAACCCGGCCGGGGAGTTCCCGGCCTCGCAGGTCGTGAAGACCTACGACACGATCCTCTCCAGCGGTAAGTACACCTTCCGCAACTACCTCACCTTCCGCACGCCGCCGCTGGCGAAGGCCTTCGGCTGGTGGTGGACGCGGCCGCACGCCAAGCGTGACATCGAGGGCATCAACCTCCCCGACTCGCGCGCGGTCAAGAACCTCGTCTCGATCCCGGTGGTAGTGACCGGCGGCTTCCAGACGGCTTCGGTGATCGCGGGCGCGATCGAGCGCGGCGACTGCGACGGCGTCACGATCGCCCGTCCGCTCGTGGCGAACCCCGACCTCGTCCGCCACTTCGAGGCCGGGCTCGACCGCGCGCCGAAGCCGTGCACCTACTGCAACAAGTGCCTCTTCAGCTTCATCGAGCACCCGCTCGCTTGCTACGAGGAGGCCCGGTTCGACTCGCGGGAGCAGATGATGCAGGAGGCGCTGCGCGTCTACGACACGGCCGACGCGGCATGAGCGCCGAGGCGATCTTCGAGCCGCTCCGGTTCCGGAACCTCGAGGTCAAGAACCGGATCTTCCGCTCGAACATCGCCGGCAGGCTCGACGACTACGACGGCGGCGGGACGCAGACCCGGATCAACTGGGAGCTGAAGTTCGCCCGCGGCGGGGTCGGCGCCATCCTCTCCTCCTGGACCGCGGTGGACGAGCGCGGCAAGATCGTCCCGAGCTTCGCCGGGATCGAGAGCGACGACCGCATCCCCTTCTGGCGCGAGCTCGCTGAGCGCGTGCACGAGCACGACTGCCGCTACGTCGTCCAGCTCGCGCACGCCGGCCGCCAGCGGGACGTGCCGACGCTCGCCTTCGGCAAGGGCCTCTCCGCGACGGACAAGCCCGATCCCCTGCACGGCTTCGAGGCGGAGCGGGCCACGCGCGCCGACCTCGAGACGATCAAGCGCTCCTTCGCCGCGGCCGCGCGGCGCGCGCGTGAGGCCGGGCTCGACGGGGTCGAGATCCACGGCGCGAACGGCTACCTCTTCACGCAGTTCCTCTCCTCGGCGTTCAACGACCGCGAGGACGAGTACGGCGGGCCGCTCGAGAACCGTGCGCGCCTCCTGCTCGAGACCGTCGAGGCGATTCGCGGCGAGGTCGGCCACGACTTCCACCTCCAGGTGAAGATCTCGACGACCGAGCATGCGAACGCATTCCTGCCCTGGCTCGGGAAGGGGAACACGATCGGGGACTCGGTGCAGGTGTGCCGCTGGCTCGAGGCGGCCGGCGCGGACGCGATCCACGTCTCGTCCGGCAGCACGTTCCCGCACCCCGAGAACCCGGCCGGCGAGTTCGCCCTCGAGGACATGGTGCACAGCTACGACATCATGCTCTCGAGCGGCAAGAGCACGTTCCGCAACTACCTCATGTTTCGGCTCTGGCCGGCGAACCGGGTGATGCAGAAGCGCTGGGAGCGCGACCCGGCCGAGGTGCCCGGACGCTCGCTGCCGGACGCGGCGGCGGTGAAGCGGGCCGTCGCGATCCCGGTGATCGTCACCGGCGGCTTCCAGCAGGCCTCGCTGATCGCCGGGGCGCTCGAGCGGGGCGACTGCGACGCCGTCTCGATCGCGCGCGGCCTGGTGGCCAACAACGACCTCGTCGAGCTCTTCCGCGCCGGCCACGACCTGCCGCCGCGGCCGTGCACGTACTGCAACAAGTGCCTGTACAACGTGCTCGAGCACCCGGTCGGCTGCTACGACGAGCGGCGGTTCGCCTCGCGCGAGGCGATGATCGAGCAGATCATGTCGGTCTACACCCCGTCATGACCGACGCGACCAAGCACGGGATCTCGACGTACCTCCCCGACGAGAAGCGGGCCGGCATCGCGTTCTGCATGTCGGGCGGCGGCTACCGCGCTGCGCTCTTCCACCTCGGCGCGCTGCGGCGGCTCAACGAGCTCGGGGTGCTCGCCCAGATCGACACGTTCACCTCGGTGTCGGGCGGCAGCATCATGGCGGCGCAGCTCGCCACCTTCCTGACGCGGGCCAAGCGCGAGGCCGGGAAGCCGGTGGCCGGCTTCGACGAGGGCGTCGCCCGTCCGATGCGCGCGTTCGTCGCCACGGACATCCGCACCGGCGCGGCGCTCGCGCGACTCCATCCGCGGAACTGGCTCACGCCCGGCGCGCAGAGCGAGGCGCTCTCCACGGCGTACGCGCGTGGCCCCGCCCCCGGGAGGCTCGCCGACCTGCCGGAGTCGCCCAGGTTCGTCTTCCTCGCCAGCGACATGCGCTTCCGCGACCAGTGGGTCTTCGACACCGGCACGCGCCGGGTCGGGAGCCGCCCGGCCGGCTTCGCGCCGCTCGGCGACTGGACGCTCGCGCAGGCCGTCGCCGCGTCTTCGTGCGTTCCCGGCGCCTTCGGCGTCGTCCATACGAAGTGGGATCCCACCGCGCTAGCCGGCGGCTCGTACGCGGAGCCCGACCGCGACCGGCTCGTCCGCGAGATCGACCTCTCCGACGGCGGCATGTTCGACAACCTCGGCCTCGAGCCGGTGTGGCGCGACCACGACACGATCCTCGTCTCCGACGCGGCGCCGTCCTTCAAGCCCGACCCGGACGTCGGCTGGCTCTGGAGCGCCCTCCGCCAGGGCGTGATCCTCCTCGAGCAGGCGACGGAGGTGCGCAAGCGCTGGCTCGTAGCGAACTTCATCGAGGGGAAGATGAAAGGCGCCTACTGGGGCATCGCCTCCCGGCCGGCGAGCTACGAGCTGACTCCGGAGCCCGAGGCGTACTCGTATCCGCTCATCCGCGACTTCGTCGCGCCCGTGCGAATCGACCTGGACGTCTTCTCGCCCGGCGAGATCGGCGTCCTCGAAAACCACGGCTACCTGATGACCGAGATCGCGCTCGCCAAGCACGGCACGGACCTGGTCGGCGGCACCTGGCCGCCGCTGGAGGTCCCGCACCCCGCCTGGCGCGACGAGGTGAAGGCCGCGGGCGCCCTCCGCGAGAGCGGCAAGACCCGGGTCTTCTTCCGACCGCGGGTGCGACCCTGATGGGCCTGGTCTTCGACGAGGATCTCACCAACCGGCTCGAGTTCGTCTACCGGACGCGAGACATCCTCCGACGCCGCCGGCTCGTCCGGGAGGCGCTCGGCGCCTCGCCGGGGGAGCGGATCCTCGACGTCGGCTGCGGTCCCGGCTTCTACGTCGAGGAGCTGCTCGGCGAGGTTGGCGCCGCCGGCGCGGTCGTTGGGATCGACAGCAGCCCGCCCATGCTCGCCGTCGCCGTGCGCCGGGTCGAGCAGCACCCGAACGTCGCCTTCCACGAGGCAGAAGCGACGTCGCTCCCCGTCGAGGACGGGAGCTTCGACGCCGCGTTCTCCGTGCAGGTGCTCGAGTACGTCCCGGACATCGACCGCGCGCTCGCGGAGATCTATCGCGCCCTGCGTCCCGGCGGCCGCGCCGTCGTGTGGGACGTCGACTGGACCACGGTGTCCTGGCACTCGAGCGACGTTGCCGGAATGGAGCGCGCGCTTAGCGCCTGGGCCGAGCACCTCGCCCACCTGGCGCTTCCGCGCACGCTGGCCCCTCGGCTGCGCTCCGCGGGCTTCGAGCAGATCGCGGCCGAGGGCCACGTCTTCGCCACGACGGAACTTGTCGAGGACGCCTACGTCGGGGCGCTCTTTCCGCTCATGGAGGAGTTCGTCGCGGAGCGCGCCGGGCCGGACGAGGCGAAGGCCTGGGCGGACGACCAGCGCGACCTCGACGCCCGCGGCGAGTTCTTCTTCTCCTGCACGCAGTTCTGCTTCACCGCGAGACGCCCGGCCTAGGCCTAGTAGAGCTTTTCGCCGCGCTCGAGCATCCCGACGAACTTCTCCAGGCGCCGCGCCCGCGTTTCCGGCTTCTTCGCGTCCTGGAGCTGGTAGAGGATCGCGTAGCGGTTCGACTTGTTGAGCTTCTCCCAGAACTCGGCCGCCTGCGGGCTCGCGTCCAGCGCCGTCTGGAGGTCGTTCGGCATCTCGAGGTTCGCCGGCGAGGGATAGGCGGCCTCCCAGCGCCCGTCGGCCTTGGCGAGCTCGACCTGCTCGAGCCCGGCCGGCTGCATGCGGCCCGCCACGCGTCAGCGCCTCGATCTTCTCGCGGTTGATCTGCGACCACTTGCTCCTCGCCCTGCGCGGCGTGAACTTCTGCAGGTAGAAGCGCTCGTCGAGGCGGGCGACCTGGCTGTCGATCCAGCCGTAGCAGAGGGCGACGTCGAGCGCCTCCGCGTAGACCACTGTCTCGACGCCGGAGCCCTTCTTGGCGAACTTGAGCCAGACGCCGTCGGAGGTCGCGTGCTCGGCGTCGAGCCAGGCCTCCCACTCCGCCTCGGACGCGAAGGCGAGGATCGGCTTTCCGTCCTTGCCCTGCTCAGCGGCCATGGCCTGCAGTATCCAAAAATCACCCTCACGAGGGCGCCGGCGCGAGCCGATGAACGCACCGTGCGCGCGACGATTCTCGGCTCGGTGGGTGTCCTCTGGGGAGGAGCGATCGTCGCGAGCGGAATCCTGGACCGCACCGAGTCGCCCGACGCCGCCCACGTGATCGGCGAGCTGATGGCGCTCGCGATCGGCGCGCTGCTCTTCGCCGCCGGCGCCCGGGCGCTCGTCAGGCGACACCGCTAGCGGTGTCGCTCTTCGAGCCGGAGGCGCAGACCGTCGTCCGGGCCGCGCTCGACGTCGACGGCGCGGCGGCCGATCCGGGGACGCCGACGTGGATCGCGGAGGCTCAGGCCTCGCCGTTGGCCCGCAGCGCGAAGCGATCGGCCAGCGCGGCGATCGTCAACGAGGGGTTCGGGCCGACCGGGCCCGGCATGACGGAGCCGTCGGCGATCGTGAAGCCCGGGTAGCCGAAGACCTCGCCGTAGGAGTCGACGACACCCTCGTCGACGCTCCGCCCCATCGGGCAGCCGCCGAGCGGGTGCACGGTCATCAGCCGGCCGAGGTACCAGGTCGGGTTGCGCTCGAACTTGGCGCCGAGTGCGCCGGCGATCTCCTTGCCGAAGTCGCCCAGCCGGTCGAAGAACGGTCCCGACTTTCCCTTCCGCCAGTCCACCTGGAGCTTTCCGTCGCCTGTGAGCTCCATGTTGCCGTCCGGGATGTCGCGGCCCATGCCGAGGAGCGGCAGCGAGCCGGTCGCCACCCGCGTCTCCGAGAGGAGCGAGGACACCTCGGCGGAGAGGTCGACCTCGGGCTCGTGCCGCACGAGCCCGAAGAAGAGGCGGGCTGCGACGCGCCGGAAGCGCCAGAGCGCGCCGGGCCCCTGCGTCCCCTGGACGAGCCAGCTCACGAACTCCGGAAAGCCGGCGTCCTCGACGTAGAAGCCGCGGCCCTCGCCGCCGTCGAGCTCGTCCGGGACGTGGAGTGCACTCGTGATCACCGGCCCGCGGTGCGCGTCGAGCGGCCGGTCGGCGCCGAGCGCGAAGGTGAGCAGGTCGCCGTTGCCGCCGAACCGCGTGCCGAGCCGCGCGCTCAGCCCGGGGAAGGCGGCACGGCTCTTGAGCAGCAGATACGTCGACCCGAGCGTGCCGGCGGCGAGGACGAGCCGGTCGCAGGTCAGCTCGCGCTCGGGGCGGACGCGCGGGTCTCGCGTGTCGATCTTGCGCCCCTCGTCGGCGACGTCGTGCTCGACGTAGCGGACGATGTAGCCGCCGCCCTCGCGCGGGGCGAGCGAGCGCACCTCGCGGCGCGTCCAGATCTCGGCGCCGAGCCGCTTTGCGGCTGAGAGGTAGTTGAGGTCGAGCGTGTTCTTCGAGCCGAAGTTGCAGCCGATGTCACACTCGCCGACGAGCCTGCAGGTGTAGCGCGGGACCCCGTGCAGGTTCGGATGCTCCTCGTGGATGGGGACGCCGACGGCCGGCGGATCGCTCCCGTCGGCGAACGTGACCGCCAGCTTCGGCAGCATGAACTCGCGTCCGAGCTTCTCTCCGACCTGGCGGAACGCCCTGGTCTTCGGAGTCGTCGCCTCGAACGGGTAGACCTGCCCGCCGAGCATCTCCTCGGCCGCCTCGTAGTGGCGCTCGAGGTCCGCCAGCGTGACCGGCCAGTACTCGTAGCCGCCTCTGGCGACGTCCTCCTTGACGAACCACTTCTCGGGCTTGCGGAGCAGGACGTTCGCGTAGATGAGCGAGCCGCCGCCGAGCCCGCTCGAGACGAGCGCGCCGATGCCCTTGAACGACCAGACGTTGAACATCCCGTAGAGCCCTTCGCTGGGATCCCAGAACGCCTTGCCGAGCTCCCGCGGCCCGCGCGGGAAGGAGCCGGGCGGGTACGGCTTGCCGCGCTCGAGGACGCAGACCGACTTCCCTGCCTCCGCGAGCCGGTACGCGAGCACGGAGCCGCCGAAGCCGGAGCCGACGACGACGGCGTCGAAGTGGGTCTCGCTCACCCGCTACTTCCTCGACACTCGCCCGAAGCCGTTCACCTGGCTGACGTAGCGCGTGCGACGCATGACCTCGCCGCCGTTGGAGTTGTTCCCGAGAGACGTGTTGCCCTCGATGCAGGAGAACTTGCCGCCACCCAGGTAGCGCTCGACGATGCCGATGTGGTCGGGCGTGCCGCCGTCCCAGTTGAAGATGGCGATGTCGCCCGGCCGCGGCGTCGTCCGTCCGCGCCACTGGTCGGTGCAGCGCAGCCAGGCCTCGACGGTGGGGACGTAGGTGCAGCCCTTCCCGTAGACGCCGGCGCCGCGAAAGCGCTTCGCCACCGGATAGCGGGCGCCCTGCTGGAAGCAGTAGCTGACGAAGATGGCGCACCAGGGGACGCCGTCCACGCCGAACCACTTGCCGAACTCGGTCCGGTTCGAGTTCAGTGGCCGCTCCTTCTTGCCCACGTGCCTCAACGCCTCGGCGAGCGCCGCCTCGCCGTAGCGGCCCGACTTCCGGCGGATCGGCTGCTTCGTCCGCGGCGTCCGGTTGCCGCGCAGGGCCTTGCGCGTTTCGGGGCCGACCACCCCGTCCACCTCGAGCTTCGAGTCGCGCTGAAACGCCCTGACGGCCGCGGACGTGGCCGGGCCGTACTCGCCGTCGACCGGGCCGGGCGCGTAGCCGAGCATCGTGAGCTTCTCCTGGATCCTCGCGACTTCCGGGCCCGTCATCATCGGGCTCGTCACGTGCAGGTACCTGGCCGGCATCGCAGCCTCCTTCCGGGTTCGCCCTCGGCCGCGAGGCTAAGCGTGCCGACAGCTGCGCGCAACCCCGGTGCGAGCCGTCACGCACTTGGGGCTTGACAAGCCGACCCCGCGGCCAGCACACTTCAACGCAGCTTGACGAGGACTGCACCCACATCGCTCGGCGTCACCGGCTCCGTCCGGACGCTCGCGCTCGTCCTCGTCGTCATCCTCATCGGCATTCTCCCCCTCTAGGGGGAGGATCACGCTCACGCGCCGAGCAGGCGCATACGCCGACCTAACCGCAGGAGTAATGCGCCTCCAATCGGAGGCAAGGAGGATGAGCAGTGAGCCGCAGAATCACGATCTTCGACACGACGCTGCGCGACGGCGAGCAGTCGCCGGGCATCGCGCTGTCGCCGGACGAGAAGGTGGAGATCGCGAAGCAGCTCGAGCGGCTCGGAGTCGACATCGTCGAGGCTGGGTTCGCGGTCTCCTCGCCGGGAGACTTCGAAGGCGTCAGGGCTGTCGCCGCCGCAATCGAGCGTCCAACGGTCGCCTCCCTCGCGCGGACGCGCAAGGAGGACATCGACGCCGCGGCCGAAGCCCTCGCGGGCGCACACCGGTCGCGCATCCACGTCTTTCTCGCCACCAGCCCCATCCACATGGAGCGCAAGCTCCGCCTCGAGCCGGAGGAAGTCGTCGAGCAGGCGCGCTGGTCGGTGGGCTACGCCCGCAGCCTCGTCGACGAGGTCGAGTTCTCGTGCGAGGACGCGACCCGCTCCGAGCCCGAGTTCGCGGCTCGCGTGTGCGCCGAGGCCGTCCGCGCCGGCGCGACGACGATCAACCTGCCCGACACGGTCGGCTACTGCCTCCCCGGCGAGTACGCCGACTTCCTCACCGAGGTCAGGCGCCTCTGCCCCGAGCTCGAGGGGATCGAGCTCTCCGTTCACTGCCACGACGACCTCGGCCTCGCCGTCGCCAACACGCTTGCCGGCATCAAGGCGGGCGCGTCCCAGGTCGAGGCGACCATCAACGGCCTCGGTGAGCGCGCGGGCAACGCGGCGCTCGAGGAGGTCGTCATGGCCCTGCGCGTTCGCCGGGGCGCCTTCGGCGTCGACACCGGCGTCAACGTCGGCGAGATCGGCCGGACCTCCCGCCTCGTCGAGGAGCTCACCGGCTACCGCGTCCAGAAGAACAAGGCGATCGTCGGCGCGAGCGCGTTCGCCCACGAGGCCGGCATCCACCAGGACGGGATGCTCAAGGACGCCGAGACGTACCAGATCATGGACCCGACCGAGCTCGGGCTCGTCATGTCGCTGCCGCTCGGGAAGCACTCCGGCCGGCACGCGTTCGCGCGCGCCTGCGCCGACGCCGGCATCGAGCTCGACCGCAACGAGGTCAACGAGGCGTTCGTCCGTTTCAAGCAACTTGCCGATACACGGAAGCACGTGACCCTCGGCGACGTGTTCGAGGAGGTGAGCGTGCGATGAGGAAGAAGCGCTACACCGTCGCCTGTCTCTCCGGCGACGGCATCGGGCCGGAGGTGACCGCCGAGGCGAGCCGCGCGCTCGCAGTCGTCTCGGGCATGCACGGCTTCCAGGTGGACGAGGTGCACGTTCCCTTCGGCGGCGACGCGCTGCGCCGCTTCGGCCACCCGCTGCCGGCGGTCACGCGGACGGCCTGCGCCGAGTGCGACGCCATGCTCGTGGCGGCGACCCGCGAGCCCGCGCTCGAGGTCGTCAAGGCCGAGCTCGACCTCCGCTGGCGGATCACGCGCGTGTGTGCTCGCGGCAGTGAGCTGGCCGTGGTCAGCCCGCTCCTCGACGACGCCGTGCAGATCGCCGCCGACAGCGCGTTCCGCTTCGCCTTCAGCCGGCGCGCGCGCCTGACCGCGGTCGGCGTGAGCCAACGCTGGCACGCCGCTCTCGCGGCGGCCGCCGAGCGCTGGGAAGGCGTGCACGTCGACCACCAGCCCTTCGAGGCGGTCGTGACCGGGCTCCTGCGCGATCCCGCCGGCTTCGACGTCATCGCCAGCGAGCAGCCGTTCGCCGAGGCGCTGGCGAGCACCGCCGCGTTCGCCCACGAGGGGACGCGGATGGTCGCCTCCGGCCGGGTCGGCCCGGACGGCCGCGGCATGTTCGGCCCCACGCACGGCTCGGCGCTCGAGATCGCCGGCCAGGGCGTCGCCAACCCGAGCGCCATGCTCCTGGCCGCCGCGCTCATGCTCGGCGAGGGCCTGGGCGAGCGCAGCGCGGCGCGCACGCTCGAGCGGGCCGTCGTGGAGGCGCTCGAAACCGGCGTGCGCACGCCGGACATGCTGTCCTCGGGCGAAGGCGCGACGACGCGCGAGTTCATGGACGCGCTCCTGGCCTCGCTGCCCGGCGCCCGCCGTGACACCGAGTTCGCGGGGGCAGTCGCGTGAAGATGCTCGGCTCCGACGCGATCCTCCGCTGCCTCGAGGCCGAGGGCGTCGACGTCGCCTTCGGCATCCCCGGCGGCGCCATCCTCCCGCTCTACGACGCGTTCGCCCGCGGCACGACCGTCCGCCACGTCCTCGCCCGGCACGAGCAGGGCGCGGGGCACATGGCCGAGGGCTATGCCCGCGCCTCCGGCAAGGTCGGCGTCGCCATGGCGACGTCGGGCCCGGGCGTCACCAACCTCGTCACGCCGATCGCCGACGCGTGGATGGACTCCACGCCGCTCGTCTGCATCACGGGCCAGGTGCGGACCAGCCTGATCGGCACCGACGCGTTCCAGGAGACGGATGCGACCGGCATCACGCTCCCGATCGTCAAGCACTCGTGGCTCGTTCAGGACGTCGAGGAACTCCCGCACGTCATCAAGGCGGCTTTCCACATCGCCCGAACCGGGCGTTCAGGCCCGGTCCTCGTGGACGTCGCCAAGGACGTGCAGGAGGCGGAGATCGACTTCACGTACCCCCATCAAGTCGATCTCCCCGGGTGGAGACCACCTGCCAGTGTCCACCCACGACAGGTTCGGGAGGCGGCGAGAGCCCTGCTCGCCGCCTCCAGACCTGTCCTCTACGTCGGCGGCGGCGTGGTCAACGGCGAGGCGACCGACGAGCTCCTCGAGCTCGCGGAGACCGGCGGCATCCCGGTGATCACGACGCTGATGGCGAAGAGCGCGTTCCCCGAGTCCCACCCGCTCTGCTACGGGCCGCCCGGCATGCACGGCTCGAAGTGGGCGAACTGGGGCCTGAACAAGGCCGACCTGATCGTCGCCGTAGGCGCGCGCTTCGACGACCGCGTCACCGGCAAGCTCTCGGCGTTCGCGCCGGGCGCGAAGGTGATCCACTTCGACATCGACGCCGCCGAGATCGGCAAGCTGCGGCACGCGGACATCCCCGTCACCGGGCCGCTCAAGCCCGCGCTCGCCGAGCTGACCAAGGCGTACCGCGCCGAGGCGGAGCCCGGGCGAGAGGGCCCGGCCGCCTGGCGGCGTCAGCTCGACGACTGGCGCGAGGAGTTCCCGTACCGCTACGCGCGCGGAGGCGACTACCTGAAGCCGCAGGCGGTGAGTCGAGTCGCTCCGCGACCTGACGGTCGACCGAGACGTCGTCTGGACGACCGGCGTGGGCCAGCACCAGATGTGGGCGATGCAGTACCTCGTCTGCGACCGCCCGCGAACCTTCATCACCTCCGGCGGCCTGGGGACGATGGGCTACGGCCTTCCCGCCGCAATCGGCGCCAAGGCGGCCCGGCCGGATGCGACCGTCGTCTGCATCGACGGCGACGGCTGCTTCCAGATGACCTCCCAGGAGCTGGCCACGTCCGTGCTCGAGGGCCTGCCGATCGTGGTCGTCATCGTCAACAACGGCTGGCTCGGCATGGTGCGCCAGTGGCAGGAGATGTTCTACGCGAACCGCTTCTCGCAGACCCACCTGACGCACCAGGTGCCGGACTACGCCCAGCTCGCCGAGGCCTACGGCGCCGCCGGGTTCACGGTCGAGTCCGAGGACGACCTCGACGCCGTCCTCGAGGAGGCAATCTCCTGCGGCCGCACCGCCGTCGTCGACGCGCGCTGCGACCCCCAGGAGAAGTGCTTCCCCATGATCCCGGCGGGCGGCGCCGCCACCGACGTGATCGAGTTCACGGAAGAGGAGACCGTCCAGGCGTGACGCACACCGTCTCCGTCCTCGTCGAGAACCGGCCCGGCGCGCTCGCACGCGTCTCGAACATGTTCGCGCGGCGCGGCTTCAACATCGAGAGCCTCGCCGTCGGGCCGACCGAGCGCCAGGACGTCTCGCGCATCGTGCTCACCGTCGACTGCCCGGCGCACCTGCTCGAGCAGATCGAGAAGCAGATGCACAAGCTCGTGAACGTCCTCCGCGTGTCGACGCTCCAGGCCGGCGAGGCGGTGGAGCGCGAGCTGGCGCTCGTCCGCGTCTCGGCCGACCCGTCGACCCGCGCGGAGCTGATCGCCCTCGCCGACGTCTTCGACGCTCGCGTCGCCGACCTCGGCCCCGACTCCATGGTCTTCGAGGTCGTGGGCACGCCGGAGCAGCTCGAGTCCTTCGAGGAGCTCCTGCGCCCGCACGGCCTCATCGAGCTCGCCCGCACGGGGCGGATCGGGCTCGCGCGCGCGTCCACGAACCGCAGTCCACGCCCCCAGCACGTCCTCCGCTAGACGAAAGGAACCCCATGGCCGCAACCGTCCATCGCGAAGGCAACCTCGACCTCCTCTCCGGCAAGGTGGCCGTCCTCGGCTACGGCAGCCAGGGCCACGCGCACGCGCTCAACCTGCGCGACTCCGGCGTCGACGTCGAGGTCGGGCTCAGGGAGGGCAGCTCCTCCTGGGCGGCCGCCGAGGACGCCGGCCTCACCGTGAAGACCTTCGCCGAGGCCGTGCGCGGCGCGCAGCTCGTCGCCGTCCTCCTGCCCGACCATGTCCAGAAGGGTGTCTACGAGCGCGACGTCGCCCCCAATCTCGAGCCGGACGCCGCCGTCCTCTTCGCCCACGGCTTCAACGTCCACTTCGGGCAGATCGCGCCCGAGCCGGGGCACGACGTGATCATGGTCGCCCCGAAGGGGCCCGGGCACCGCGTTCGGCAGCTCTTCGAGGCCGGCGCGGGCGTCCCCGCTCTGGTCGCCGTCGCCCAGGACGCGAGCGGCGGCGCGCTCGACCTGGCCATCGCCTACGGCACGGCCATCGGCTCCGGGCGCATGGGGATGATCGAGACGAACTTCGCGGAGGAGACCGAGAGCGACCTCTTCGGCGAGCAGGCCGTCCTCTGCGGCGGCGTCTGTGCGCTCATGCAGGCGGGCTTCGAGATCCTCGTGGACGCGGGCTACCAGCCCGAGATCGCCTACTACGAGTGCATCAACGAGATGAAGCTCATCGTCGACCTCATCTACGAGGGCGGCTTCGGGCACATGCGCGATTCCATCTCCGACGTGGCCGAGTACGGCGACCTCACGCGAGGCCAGCTCGTGATCGACGACCACGTGCGCACGAACATGCGCCAGCTCCTCGAGGACGTCCGCAACGGCTCCTTCGCGCGCGAGCTGATCGCCGAGGAGGAGGCCGGCCGGCCGCGCATGACCGCGCTGCGCCGCATGGCCTCACGGCATCCGGTCGAGAGCGTCGGCGCCGAGCTCCGCGAGCTGGCGGGCCGCGAAGGCCTCCTCGGCACGGAGGCCGGTGTCCCGAGCTGATCGTGATCGCCTCCGCAGCGACCGGCTGCGGAGGTGATGATGTCCCGATGATCGACGTCCCCGTTGCCCTCCTCGGTTACGGCACCGTCGGGTCGGCCGTGGACCGGCTGCTGCAGGAGAACGCCGAGGACATCGAGCGCGCCACCGGGCATCGGCTGCGCGTCACGCGCGCCCTCGTCCGGGACCCGGCCAAGGAGCGCGAGCACTCGCCGGCCGACGGCGTCCTCACGACCGACTTCGCTGCCATCCGCGACGACCCGGCGATCGCCATCGTCGCCGAGGTGATGGGCGGCCTCGAGCCGACCGGCGAGCACGTCCTCGACCTGCTGCGCGCCGGGAAGCCCGTCGTCTCCGCCAACAAGCAACTGATCGCGCGCCGCGGCGCGGAACTCTTCTCCGCCGCCTCCGAGGCCGGCGTTCAGCTCCGCTTCGAGGCGAGCGTCTGCGCCGCGATCCCGGTGATCAAGATCCTGCGCGAGGCGCTCGTCGTCACGAATGTCCACCGCATCCTCGGGATCGTCAACGGCACGACCAACTTCATCCTCACGAAGATGGAGGAGGGGGCCGAGTACGCCGAGGCCCTCGCCGAGGCCCAGGCGCTCGGCTACGCGGAGGCGGATCCCACCGAGGACGTGAGCGGCGCCGACGCGGCCGCGAAAATGGCCATCCTGGCGACGATCGCCTTCGGCTCGCGCGTCGGGCTCGACGACGTCGCCTACGACGGCATCGAGCGGGTGACGAGCCAGCACGTGCGCGCCGCGCGCGAGATGCAGATGGTCGTCCGCCTGATCGGAGCCGCGACCCTGCGCGACGGGAAGCTCGACGTCCGTGTCGGCCCGGCGCTCGTCGACCGCCACCACCCTCTGGCCGCGGTCGAGGGCGCCTTCAACGCCGTGATGCTGCAGGGGGACGCCATCCGCGAGATCACGCTGGAGGGCCCCGGCGCAGGCGGCATGGAGACGGCGTCGGCAGTCGTGGCCGACATGGTGAGCGTGATCGGCACGACCGGCACCGGGTTCCTCCAGAACGACGCGTGCTGGCGCGAGCTCGACCGGCTGCCCGGCGCGGAGATGCGCTCGCCCTACTACCTGCGGATCGACGTGGACGACGTCGCCGGCGTGCTCGCCCAGGTGGCGCTGCGCCTGGCCGCGCACCACATCTCGATCGCGCGCCTCGTCCAGCACCAGGAGAACGGCTCGGCCACGCTCCACGTCGTCACCCACGAGGGCGCGGAGGGCGACCTGCGGAGCGCGCTCCGCGAGATCGAGTCGCTGCCGGAGTCGACGAGCCCGCCCTCGGCCCTCCCGGTCATCTCCGACCGCGGCGTCGCGGAGCTGGGCTGGTCCTGATGCGGAGGGGTTGCCGAAACGACAGCTGTGCCGCCGGGCCGCGCTGCTCGCCCCGAAGACTGCGTCCTCGGTCGCGCCCGTAGCCTCCGGCTACGAACACTCCCTGCGTCCTTGTTTCGGAACGACCATCGCACCCCGACGACGAGTGACATTCCGCCAACCCCTCCGAGCTTGCTCCCCCCGAGTAGGGTCCGCGGCATGATCCCGCTCGCCGAGCGCTATCGCGACCGCTTGCCCCTCACCGACGCGACGCCGGTCGTCTCGCTCGGGGAAGGCTCGACGCCCCTCCTCCCCGCGCCACGGCTCTCCGAGCGGCTCGGCGTCGAGCTCTGGCTCAAGTGGGAAGCCGCGAACCCGACCGGGAGCTTCAAGGACCGCGGGATGACCGTGGCCGTGTCGAAGGCGGTCGAGGAAGGGGCGACGGCGGTCGTCTGCGCCTCGACCGGCAACACGGCCGCCTCCGCCGCGACGTACGCGGCCCGCGCCGGGATCGAGGCGGTGATCCTGCAGCCCGCCGGGGCCGTGGCGCGCGGAAAGATCGCGCAGGCGCAGGCGGTCGGCGCCCGATTGCTCGAGGTCCAGGGCCCGTTCGAGGCGGCGCTCGACGCCGCGCAGGAGCTGGGGCGGCGAGGCACGCACGCGCTCGTCAACTCACTCAACCCGTACCGCCTGGAGGGTCAGAAGACGGCCGCGTTCGAGATCGTCGAGGAACTCGGCGGCGCGCCCGACGTCCTCGCCCTCCCGTACGGCGGCGGGGGGAATACCCGCGCCTACGCGCTCGGCTTCGACGAGCTGGACGGCGGGCTGCCGGCGCTCCTGGCCGGGGAGGCGAACGAGCGCGCCTTCACCATGGCGACCGCGATCCGCATCGCCGAGCCCGCGCACCGCGCCCCGGCCGAGGAGGCGATCGCTCGCTCCGGCGGGACGGTCGTCCCGCTCACCGACGAGGAGATCCTTTCGGCTTGGCGCGACCTCGCTCGGCTCGAGGGGGTCTTCTGCGAGCCGTCGTCGGCCGCCGGGCTGGCCGCGCTCGCGCGCGAGCGGCCGGAGCCAGGCGTCCGCGTTGTCTGCGTCATCACCGGCCACGGCCTCAAGGACCCGGAGGCCGCTGCCCGCCTCTCCACCCCACCCGTGCCGGTCCCCTCGGACCCCGACGCCATCGCCCAGGCAGCGTCCCCGTGACCCCCCAAGTAACAGTCTGTTACTTGGGAAGAGCACCCGCCGGGGAGCTGGCTGCCGGGGTGGAGAACGCCCGCGGGCAAGTAACAGTCTGTTACTTGGAAGGAGCTTGCGCGTGCAGGTGACCGTTCGCGCGCCCGCGACGACGGCCAACCTCGGGCGCCGGGTTCGACTGCGCCGCTGTGGCGCTCGACCTCTGGAACGAGGTCGTCATCACCGACGGGGGGACACCCGACCGCACGCACCTCGGCGTCCGTGCCTACGAGCGGATCGATCCCGCCGACGGCCTGAAGTTCGAGTGGTTCGACCGCATCCCACGCGAGCGCGGCCTCGGGTCGAGCGCCTCCGTGATCGCGCTCGGGCTCGTCGCGGCCGCGCACGTCGCCGAGCGCAACCCGGATCCCGAGTGGCTCCTGCACGAGGGCCTCCGGCTCGAAGGCCACGCCGACAACCTCGCCGCCGCGCTAGCAGGCGGGGCGTGCCTGACCGTGGGCGGGCGCATCCACCGCGTGGCCGACTCCGTCCCGGCCGTCCCGATCGCGCTCGTGCCGGACACGACCGTCGCCACGGCCGAGGCCCGCGCGGCGCTCCCCGAGGAGATCCCGCTCGGCGACGCCGTCTTCTCGGTGGGGCGTGCGACCCTCCTCGGGGCCGGCCTCGCCTCCGGCTCGAGCGACGTCTTCGCGGCCGCGCTGAACGACCGCCTGCACGAGCCCTATCGGGCGGCGAACGCGCCGCTCCTCGCCGAGGTCCGCGACGAGCTTCCCGCCGGCGCCCTCGGCGCCACCATCTCCGGGTCGGGCCCGACGGTGATCGTCTGGGCCGACCCGCACAAGGCCAAGGAGTGCTCCGTCGAGCTCTCCGACCGCTTCCCCGGCGTCGAGGTGCTCTGGCTCTCGACCTCCGCGAAAGGAGCTGAGCTCGTCCGATGACTGCCGACCCGTACGGCCGCCCCTCCGACCCCGCCAAGCGGCAGAGCGCAGCGCTCACCGACGGCCCGGCCCGCGCCGGCGCGCGCGCGATGCTGAAGGCGACGGGGTTCGACGACGACGACCTCGCGCGGCCGCTGATCGGCGTCGCCACGACCTGGATCGAGACGATGCCGTGCAACCTGAACCAGCGCGAGCTGGCGCAGCACGTGAAGGACGGCATCCGCGAGGCGGGCGGGACGCCGATGGAGTTCAACACCGTCTCGGTCTCCGACGGCGTCTCGATGGGCACCGAGGGGATGCGCGCCTCGCTCGTCTCGCGCGAGGTGATCGCCGACTCGATCGAGCTCGTCGCCCGCGGACACCTGCTCGACGGCCTCGTGTGCCTGGTCGGCTGCGACAAGACGATCCCGGCTGCCGTGATGGCACTCGCGCGCCTCGACCTTCCGAGCCTCGTGCTCTACAACGGTTCTATCGCGCCCGGCCGCTTCCGCGGACGCGACGTCACCATCCAGGACGTCTACGAGGCGATCGGCGCGCACGCCGTCGGGAAGATGACCGGCGAGGAGCTGCACGAGCTCGAAAGCGTCGCCTGCCCGGGCGCCGGAGCGTGCGGCGGCCAGTTCACGGCCAACACGATGTCCACCGCGCTCGAGTTCCTCGGGATCAGCCCGGCCGGCCTCAACGGCATCCCCGCCCTCGTCCCCGCGAAGGCCGAGGCCGCCGCGCAGGCGGGGCGGCTGGCCATGGACCTCCTGCGCCGCGACGTGCGCCCGTCCCACGTGATCACGCGCGAGGCGCTCGAGAACGCGATCGCGTCCATCGCCGCCACCGGCGGGTCCACGAACGGCGTCCTCCACCTGCTCGCCATCGCGTACGAGCTCGGCATCCCGCTTACGATCGACGACTTCGACCGGATCGCGGCGCGCACGCCCGTCGTCGCCAGCCTCAAGCCCGGCGGCCGCTTCGTGGCCACGGACGTCTACGAGGCGGGCGGCGTCGCGCTCGTGGCCCGCGAGCTCGTCAAGCGCGGCCTCCTCCACGCCGACACTCCCAACGTCGACGGCCGCTCGCTCGGCGAGATCGCGGCCGCCGTCGAAGAGACCCCCGGCCAGGAGGTTGTCGTCCCAATCGAGACGCCCCTCAAGCCGACGGGCGGGCTCGGCATCCTCTACGGCAACCTGTCTCCCGAGGGCAGCGTGGTCAAGCTCGCCGGCCACGAGCGCCTGCTCCACCGCGGGCCGGCGCGGGTCTTCGACTCGGAAGAAGCCTGCTTCGAGGCGGTGAAGAACCGCGGGATCCACGCCGGCGACGTCGTCGTCATCCGCTACGAGGGCCCGGCGGGCGGCCCGGGGATGCGGGAGATGCTCCACGTCACGGGCGCGCTCGTCGGCGAGGGGCTCGGCGACGAGGTGGCGCTCGTCACCGACGGGCGCTTCTCGGGCGCGACCCACGGCCTCATGGTCGGCCACGTCTCGCCCGAAGCCTCACGCGGCGGCCCGCTCGCCGCGCTCCAGGACGGGGACGTCGTGGTCGTCGACGTCGAGGCGAGGGAGCTGCGCGTCGAGCTCTCCGACGACGAGATCGCTGCCCGCCTGGCCGACTGGGCCGCGCCCGAGCCGCGCTACACGAAGGGCGTCCTGGCCAAGTACGCGGCGCTGGTCTCCTCGGCCTCCGAGGGCGCGGTCACCCGAGCGCAGCGGTGAAGGTCGCCCTCCTTCCCGGCGACGGGATCGGGCCCGAGGTCACGGCCGCGGCCGAACGCGTGCTCGCGGCGCTGGCGCCCGACCTCGAGCTCGAGGCGCACCTCTTCGGCGGCGCGGCCATCCACGCCGCCGGCGACCCGCTCCCACCGGACACGCTGGCAGCGGCGCGCGGCGCCGACGCGGTGCTCATGGGCGCCGTGGGCGCGCCCGAGTTCGACGGCGCGGAGATTCGGCCGGAGCAGGGCCTCATCCGCCTCCGCGGTGAGCTCGACGTCTACGCGAACCTGCGCCCGGCGCGCGTCGACGGCGTCGACCTGCTCGTCGTCCGGGAGCTCGTCGGCGGGCTTTACTACGGCGCGCGCGGCGTCCGCGAGGACGGGACTGTCTTCGACACGATGGAATACCGCCCCGACCAGGTCGAGCGCATCGCTCGTCGCGGCTTCGAGCTCGCGCGCTCCCGGCGGAGCCACGTCACCTCCGTGGACAAGGCGAACGTCCTCGACACCTCGCGGATGTGGCGCGAGGTCGTCGTCCGCGTCCACGCCGACTACGCCGACGTCGAGCTCGACCACATGCTCGTGGACAACTGCGGCCTCCAGCTCGTGATCGCACCCGATCGCTTCGACGTGATCCTCACCGAGAACACGTTCGGCGACATTCTCTCGGACGTCGCCGCCGGGATGACCGGCGGCCTCGGCCTCGCCGCCTCGGCCAGCCTGGGCGACGGGCGGCCCGGGATCTTCGAGCCGGTGCACGGCTCGGCCCCGGACATCGCCGGGCGCGGTCTCGCCAACCCGGCGGCCATGCTCCGCTCGGCGGCGCTCATGCTCGCGCACGGGCTCGACCGCCCCGAGGAGTCGGCGCGCCTCGAGGCGGCGGTGGACGACGCGCTCGCCGCCGCACCGACCCCGGACCTCGGCGGCACGGCCACGACCTCCGGGTTCGTGGACTCCGTCCTTGTCGGCCTCCAGCCTTGACGCGCGTCCGCCGCAACCGCTAACGTCCACCGTTCCGAGCCGCCGAGGAAGGCGGCCCCGGAAGAGGCATCGAGGCCTCAGGAGCGCGTCAGCTCCTGGGGCTTTTTCTGTGGTCCAGGAAAGGAGGGGCGATGGTCAAGGTGGAGGCGGTGGTGCTGAGGGAGCGGGTCGAGACGGTGATCGACGCCGTCGAGCACGACGCCGGCCATGTCGGCGTGACGGTGATCGAGGCGGTCGGGCACGGCCGGCAGCGCGGCATCACCCACGAGTACCGCGGCCGGGTCTTCGAGTCGCGGTTCCTGCCCAAGGCCCTGCTCGTGCTCGTCGTCGACGACGACAGGGCGACGGCCGTCGTCGAGACGATCGTCGACGCGGCGCGCAGCGGCAACGAGTCGGGCGACGGGATCGTCTGGACGTCCTCGGTCGAGAACGTCACCCACAACCGCACCGGCCTGAGCCTGGAGGAGGTCGAGGCCGCATGACCCGCGCCGAGCTGGGAATCGCCGCGAGCACGCTGTGGGTCGTCATCGCAGCCGTCCTCGTCATGTTCATGCAGGCCGGCTTCGCCTTCCTCGAGGCGGGGCTCACGCGGATGAAGAACGTCGGCCACATCGCGGCCAAGAACGTCCTCGTCCTCGCGCTCGCCTCGATCGTCTACTACCTCGTCGGCTACGGCATCGCCTTCGGCGACGGCGGCAACGGTCTCGTCGGCGGCTCGGGCTTCGTGCCGTCCGTGGACGAGCTGCTGACCGTCGGCGCCGCGCCATTCTCCTGGTTCGCCTCCATCCCGGCGGCCGCGGGCTACCTCTTCGAGGTCGTCTTCTGCGCGGTCTCGCTGGCGATCGTCTGGGGCGCCATGGCCGAGCGCACACGCCTCTGGGTCTACTTCGCCTTCGGAGTCGCCTACACGCTCATCTACTCCGTGGTCTCTCACTGGATCTGGAGCCCGGACGGCTGGCTCTTCGCCCGCGGGATGCAGGACTTCGCCGGCTCGACCGTCGTCCACTACCAGGGCGCGCTCGCCGGCCTCGCCGGAGCGCTGCTGCTCGGCCCGCGCATCGGCAAGTTCGCCTCCGACGGCAAGCCGAACGCGATCCCCGGGCACAACATGGCCTACACGACACTCGGCGTCATCATCCTCTGGTTCGGGTGGTTCGGCTTCAACCCGGGCTCGACGCTCAGCGTCGACTTCGGCGGGGTCGGCTTCTTCGCCTACGTCGCCCTGAACACGAACATCGCCGCCGCCGCGGGTGTCCTCGGCGCGGTGCTGACCTCGTGGATCGTGGTCAAGAAGCCCGACCTCTCGATGATGCTGAACGGCGCGATCGCGGCGCTTGTGGCCATCACGGCGGCCTGTGCGTTCGTGGCGCCGTGGGCGGCGCTCCTGATCGGCTTCGTCGCCGGGATCATCGTCGTGCTCGGCGCGCTCCTGGTCGAGCGCGTGCGCATCGACGACCCGATCGGCGCGCTGGCGGCGCACGGCATGGCCGGGGTCTGGGGCACGCTCGCCCTCGGCTTCCTGACCGTCCCACAGCTCTCGGAAAGGCTGGCAACCGGCTCGCCGGGCCTCTTCTACGGCGGCGGGTTCCACCAGCTCGGAGTCCAGGCGCTCGGCCTCGCCACGGTGGGCGTCTTCACCTTCGGCGCGTCGTTCCTCGTCCTCTTCGTCATGAAGGTGACGGTCGGGATTCGCGCCGAGCCGGAGACCGAGACCGCCGGTCTCGACGTCTCCGAGCACGGGATGTGGGGCTACCCCGAGTTCTACATTCCGGTCCCAGGCGGCTACGGAACCGAGTCGCATGGCCACCTGCTCGGGCACGGCTCCCCTCGGGCCGAGGCAACGGCGGTCCGAGCCGAGCCGGTTCCGGAAGCCGGCTGAGCCCTCCCCCGCGCCGGGCGTCCGCGAGGGCGCCCGGCGCCCGTCCTAGAGGACGGCCGTGTCGACCGGGGACGGGTGCGCCGCCTCGAAGGCGGCGATCTCGTCCTCGTGACGCAGGGTGAGCGCGATGTCGTCGAGGCCCTCGAGGAGGCGGCGCCTGTCGACCGGGTCGAGCTCGAAGCCGTACGGGCCCGCGGTCTGCTCCTCGAGGTCGACGGTCAGCTCCGCGCCCTGGCCGGCGTCCATCAGCGCGCGCACCTGCTCCTCGGGCAGCGTGACGGTGAGCAGGCCGATCTTGAGGGAGTTCGTCCGGAAGATGTCGCCGAACGACGGCGCGACGACCACGTCGAAGCCGTAATCCTGCAGGGCCCAGGCCGCGTGCTCGCGCGAGGAGCCGCAGCCGAAGTTCCTCCCCGTGACGAGGATCGACGCGCCCTCCGCTGCCGGGTCGTTGAGCTCGAAGCCGTCCTCCTTCGCCCAGTCGAAGAAGAGAAACTCGCCGAAGCCTGTGCGCTCGATCCGCTTGAGGAACTGCTTCGGGATGATCTGATCGGTGTCGACGTCGGCGCGGTCGAGGACCGCTACCCGTCCCGTGGTCCGCGTGAACGGCTTCATGCCACGGGCTCCAGCGCCAGCTCACGGATGTCGACGAAGTGGCCGGCGAGCGCCGTCGCGGCCGCCATCGCCGGGCTGACGAGATGCGTGCGCCCGCCGCGGCCCTGGCGTCCCTCGAAGTTCCGGTTCGAGGTGGAGGCGCAGCGCTCGCCCGGCTGGAGGATGTCGGGGTTCATGCCGAGGCACATGGAGCAGCCCGCGCGGCGCCACTCGAAGCCGGCGGCCTCGAAGACGCGGTCGAGCCCTTCCTCCTCGGCCTGGCGCTTGACGCCGGCGGAGCCCGGGACGACGAGCGCGCGGACGCGCTCGTGGACGCGCTTGCCGGCGACCACGGAAGCGGCCTCGCGCAGGTCCTCGATGCGGGCGTTCGTGCACGAGCCGATGAAGACGCGGTCGACCTCGATCTCCTGGATGCGCGTCCCCGGCTCGAGGGCCATGTAGTGGAGCGCGCGCTCGGCGGCCTCGCGGTCGGCGGGGTCGTCGAAGTCGGAGGGGTCGGGCACGGCGCCGTCGACCGGGACGACCATGCCCGGGTTCGTCCCCCAGCTCACCTGCGGCGCGAGCTCGCGCACGTCGAGCTCGACGACGCGGTCGTAGGTCGCATCGGGGTCGGAGGGCAGCTCGCGCCAGCGGTCGAGCGCCCGCTCCCACTCCGCGCCCTGCGGGCGCCGCCGGCCTCCCTTCGAGGAAGGCGAAGGTCGTGTCGTCGGGCGCGATCATCCCGGCTCGCGCGCCGGCTTCGATCGACATGTTGCAGATCGTCATCCGGCCCGACATCGGCAGCGCCCGGATCGCCGCGCCGGCGTACTCGACCACGTACCCGGCGCCTCCCGCCACGCCGATGCGGCCGATCGCGCCGAGGATCATGTCCTTCGCGGTGACGCCGAGCGGCAGCTCGCCGACGAAGCCGAGCAGCATCGTCTTCGGCTTGCGCTGCGGCAGCGTCTGCGTGGCGAGCACGTGCTCGACCTGGGAGGTGCCGATCCCGAAGGCGAGCGCGCCGAGCGCGCCGTGGGTGGAGGTGTGGCTATCGCCGCACACGATCGTCATCCCGGGCTGGGAAAGCCCTAGCTCGGGCCCGATCACGTGGACGATCCCCTCGCGGCCGCTCCCGGTCGCGTAGAGCTTGACGCCGAACTCCTCGCAGTTGCGGCGCAGCGCCTCGAGCTGGGCGGCGGCGAGATCGTCCGGCGGGCCGGTCGTCGGTCGGGACGTTGTGGTCCATCGTCGCCACCGTCAGGTCGGGCCGGCGCAGCCCTCGCCCCGCCAGGCGCAGCCCTTCGAAGGCCTGCGCCGAGGTCACCTCGTGGACGAGGTGGAGGTCGACGTAGAGCAGCGGCCCCTCGCCCTCGGGCTCGCAGACGAGGTGCGCGTCCCAGACGCGGTCGAAGAGCGTCCGTCCCATCGACGTATTGTGCCGACTCGGTTAGTTGAGCCGGGCCTGCAAGCGGACCCGGTCGAGCTCCAGCCGGCGGCGCGGCTCACCGGCCACCGGGAGCGCCAGGCCGATCTCGACCGCCCGGCCGGCCGCGGCCAGGTCGCCCGACAGCTCGAAGGCCTCCCGGAGCCGCTCGAGGAGCTGGAAGCCGACCTCGTGCGGGCACAGCCACTTCAGCCCCTCCGGGATCTCGACCGCGCTCAGCCGCCGACCGTTCGCGGCCGGGTCGAGAACGAGCGGCTCCTCGTCTGCCTCGGCGTGCGCGACCAGGAAGCATTCGCCATCCCCAGCGGGCAACAACGGGATGCCGGCCTTGCGCGCGGCCTCCGAGTACACGAGTGCGAGCGCCAGCGGGTGGCCCTCGCCGCGCTCGAGCACGCGGTCGACGAGGAGCCCGTCGGGCTCGAACGAGCCCGCGAGCCGCAGCCGCCGAGCGCCGGCAAGGAGCAGCGCCGAGAGCGCACATTGCTCCGGCGGCGGAAGGAAGAGGGCGACGCGCAGCTCCTCGCCGAGGTCGTCGAGCGCGTCACACGCGGCGCGCGCGTCGACGGGCTTGAACTCCCGGGCGAGCGAGAGCGCGAGCTCGTCGAGGCCCGGATACGGGCGCGCCATCTGGGAGGCGAAGCTCGCCGGCGACATATGCGTAAGGCCTACCTTACATCGCTTGTAAGCCTTATGCTCGACACCCGCGAGAACGCCTGCCGCTACGGTCAGCGCATGGCCGAGCGTGTCCTCACGGTGCGCGACCTCAACCGCGCCCTGCTCGCGCGCCAGCTTCTGCTGGAGCGCGCGCGCGTGACCATCCCACGAGCTCTCGAGCGCGTCGGGGGCATCCAGGCGCAGTACGCGCCGTCGTCCTACATCGGCCTGTGGAGCCGCCTCGAGGGCTTCGCGCTCGCAGACCTCACGCGAGCGCTCGAGCGACGGCAAGCCGTGCAGGGAACGCTGCTCCGGTCGACCATCCATCTCGTCTCCGCCGGCGACTACTGGGCGTTCGCGCTCGCGAGCCGCGCGGCCCGGCAGGAAGCCTGGCTCCGCTTCGACCGGAAGCGGCTCACGCGCCGTGACCTGGAGTCAGGGGCGAAGGAGGTGCGCGCCGTGCTCGCCGGCCGGGTCGCTCACCGCGACGAGCTGCTGGACCTCGCGCGCCGGCGCGACCCGGAGCGCCCGACACATCTCTGGAACGGCCTCGCGGCCTGGGTCGACCTCGTCCGGGCGCCGCCGTCGGGAACCTGGGAGCGGCGCCGCGCCGATCTCTACGCGCTCGCCGAGGAATGGGTCGGGCAGGCCGCGCCGCCGCCGGCCGAGGCCGACGAGCTGCTGCTCCGCCGCTACCTCGGCGCATTCGGGCCCGCCCGGCTGACGGACGCCGCCAACTGGGCCGGCGTGGCGGTCGCACACTTCGAGCCGGCCGCGGAGCGTCTTCGTCTCAGGAGGTTTCGCGACGAGGACGGCCGCGAGCTACTCGACGTCCCCCGCGCGCCGCTCCCGGGCGGCGACGTTGCCGCCCCGGTCCGTTTCCTCCCGACCTGGGACGCGACGCTCCTGGTTCACGCCCGGCGCAGTCAGATCCTGCCGGAGGAGTTTCGCCCGCTCGTCTTCGCCACGAAGACCCCGCACTCCACGCCGACGTTCCTCCTCGACGGCGCGGTCGGCGGAAAGTGGAGGATCGAGCGCAGCAAGCGGAAGGCAACGCTTGTCCTGGAGCCGTTCGGGCGGCTGCCCGTCGCCGCCAGGCGGCAGCTCGAGGACGAAGGCGGGCGGCTTGCGCGCCTGGTCGAGCCGGACGCGGGCTCGTTCGCGGTGCGTACCTAGTCGCCGACCTCGGCCGAGTAGAGGTCGTAGGGAAGCCGCTCGAGGACGCGCAGCCGCGGCTCCGGAACCGTGAAGAAGCGCGGGAGGGCGATCTCCCCGAGCCATTCGAGCCCGGGCCGGGCGGCGAGAACCGCGTCCACCGCCGACCGGTCTCCACCGAGGGCCGCGTACTCGATCCGGTGGCGCCATGGCGTCAGCACCGCGAGCGCGACCTCAGCCGCCTCCTCGATCAGAGCACGCGCCTGCTCCTCGCGGCGCCGACGGAAGCGGTTGGCGGAGGAGCCGCCCTTCTTGTGGCGGCCCTTGACGAAGCGCGAGCCCACCTTGGAAGCGACGAGCCGCTCGCCCTCGAACACCCCGACCGCGTACCCGCCCAGGCGGACGAGCAGGGCTCCGACCACATGGTCGGCGGCGAGCTCTTCGAGGAGAGGGTCGAGGTGAACGAGGTCGTAGCGCCCCGCGTAGGCGAGGCCGAAGGGTGGGCGGACGACGAGCTCGTCACCCTCGTCGGGCTCGATCCGCACGACGCCCTCGCCGTAGATCGTACGCCCAGGCAGGCCCTGGAGCGGCGCGAGCTTCTTGCGAAGGTTCGCACGACCGACGTACCGGCTCACGTCAGGCGCGCGAGGCGGCCGCGAGCCTCACGTCCGTTGCGCCCCCGGCCGAGTCCGGTTCGAACCCCTCGACGAGCGGGTGGCGGGAGAGCTCGTCACGCACCGCGGCGCGGACTGCCCCGGTGCCGCGGCCGTGGACGACCCTGACGGTGCCCAGGCCGGCGAGGGCCGCGTCGTCCAGAAAGGCGCGCACGGCTTCGCGGGCCTCGTCGGCTCGCCGGCCGCGGAGATCGAGCTGGTCGGAGACGTCGCTGCGTGCCCCCGCCACGATCGTCACGCCGCTCGGCGACTCGCCCTCGGCCGCGCCGCCGCGCTCGTCCGCCTGCAAACGGGCGACCGGGACGCGGATCCGCTGTCCGCCGACTCCGACGACCTCGGCCTCACCGCCCTCGATCGACGCGATCGTGCCGCGGACGCCCAGGTCGGGCGCCTCGACGGGGTCGCCAGGAGCGAGCGGGCCTGCGAGCGGTAGCGGGCGGCGGAGGGAGCGCAGGGCCTGTTCGGCGCCCGTCGCGCGCCTCGACGCTTCGCCGAGCCGGCGGTCCCGGTCGCGCTCGGCCGTGGAGCCTCCGCTGCCGACCTGCTCCTGCAGGCGGCGGGCGGTCCGGATCTCGTCGCGAAGCGCAGCCAACTCGGCTCGGGCCTCGCCGAGCTCCTCCTCGACGGCGGTGAGGGCCAGCTCTCGCTCGCGTTCGGCGGAGGCGCGGACGCGTTGGATCTCGTCGGCGAGCTCGGCTTCGCGCCGTCGCGCGGCCTCGGTCAGAGCCGACGCCTCGGCGCGCTCGGCCTCGGCCTCGGCGCGGGTCTCGGCGGCCGTGCGCTCGGCGGACTCGGCCTCGGCCAGCAGGTCGGCGACGCGCAGCCGCTCGGGCGCAACGCGTGTCCGCGCATCGTCGACCACCGCCGCGTCGACGCCCAGCCGCTCCGCGGTAGCTAGCGCATGCGACGTCCCGGGCCGGCCGAGCGCGATCCGGTAGAGCGGCTCGTGCGTCTCGGGATCGAGCGCCGTAGCCGCGTTTGCGACGCCGTCAGTGGCGCTTGCCCACTCCTTGAGCTCGGGATGGTGCGTGGTCACGACCGTGAGCCGAGCCTGACCGGCGAGCCTCGCGACGAGCGCCTGCGCCAGCGCGGATCCCTCGACCGGGTCGGTGCCGGAGGCGACCTCGTCGATCAGGACGAGCGACCGGTCCGTGGCCGCACCGAGCACCGCAATGAGCGCGCGAACGTGGCCGGAGAAGGTCGAGAGGCTCATCTCGATCGACTGCGGGTCGCCGATGTCTGCGAGCACCGTGTCGAAAACGGGAAGCGCCGCCCGCGAGGCCGGCGGACGCAGCCCGGCCTGGTGGAGAAGCGCAGCGAGGCCGAGGGTCTTCAGCGCCACCGTCTTGCCGCCCGTGTTCGGCCCGCTGATGACGAGCGCCCGGAGGGAGCCGAGCTCGAGGTCGATCGGAACCGCGCTCGCGGGATCGAGCAGCGGGTGCCGAGCGCCGACGAGGCTCACCTCGCTGGAAGGCTCGACGGGCGCGCCGCGCCAGCGCCGGGAGAGGATGCCTCGCGCGAGTGCGAGGTCGATCTCCGCCGCGGCCTCGACCAGGAGCCGAACGTCGTCCGCCCGCTCCCCGACAGCCGCGGTGAGCTCTCGCAGGATCCGCTCGACCTCCTCCCGCTCGGCCCCGGCCGCCTCGGACTGGCGGTTGCTGAGCTCGACGATCTCGAAGGGCTCGACGAAGAGCGTCTCGCCGGAGCTGGAGGCATCGTGGACGACCCCGGGCACGGAGCTGCGGGAGCCCGCCTTGACGGCGAGCACGGGCCGGCCGCCGCGCTGCGTGATGAAGTCCTCCTGCAAGTGCTCCTGCACGCCCTTGCGCCGCGCCAGCCGGCGCAGCTCGTCGGCGATGCGCCCGCGGCCCTCGCGGAGCTGCCGACGCAGGCGGCGGAGCTCGGGCGAGGCGCCGTCCTTCAGGTCGGAGCCGTCCGCCTCGACGCGGCTTCCGATCGCCTCGGCGATCTGCCGGAGTCCCGGGTCGATCGCGGCTGCGAGCTCGTTCAGCAGCGGCGCCACCTCGGCCTGTCCGTCGAGGGCCGCCCGCGCGGCGAGCGCGCCGGAGACCGTCGTCCCGATGCCGCTCAGCTCGGCCGGGGAGAGCATGCCGCCCAGAGCCGCACGCTCCGCGGCGGCCCGAACGTCCTCGATCCCGCGCAGCGGTGGTTCCACGGAGGCCTCAACGAGCGCGATCGCCTCGGCGGTCAGCGCCTGCCGGCGCGCGACCTCATCCGGGTCGGAGGACGGCGCGAGCGCCCGCGCCAGCTCGGCGCCGGGCGCGGTCGAGGTGGCCTCGGCAAGCCGCCGCGCGACGGCGGGGAGCTCGAGGGCTGCAAGGGCGTTCTCGTCCACGCGCTGAGTGTAGGCGGGCGCGGGACGGGCCAGGCGGCCGGCGGGGCGGCGCGCGGCGACGGCCGCGATCTGCGCGGCTTCGCTCGCCGAGAGCAACCCGGCCGAGCGGAGCTCGTCGAGCACCTGTCGACGTGCTTCCGGAAGGCGCTCCTGCCCGACCACTCGGCCTCGTCCGCGATGCGGTCGTTGACCGAGCGGCGGCGCGCGTTCCGCCGCACGGGGCCGCCGGGCCATAGGCATAGAAAAAGCCCTGTTACCAGGGCTTTTTCCGTAGCAGGCCTGTAAGCCGGATTCTGTCGAGGATGACCATCCATCTTGGCCCCCGGTTCCCCGGAGGCTCGTGCGGCGTACCCGGCTCCTCGGCGGGCAACCTGAGCGGAGCCTGTTCGCCTTGCACCGGACGGGGTTTGGCAGCCGCCGTGTCACCACGGCGCTGGTGGGCTCTTACCCCACCCTTTCACCCTTACCGCCGGCGTCTCCGGAGATCAGTTTCGCCGGTGGCGGTCTCCTTTCTGTGCCACTTTCCGTCGGCTTTCGCCGCCTGGGATTTCCCCAGCGTCCTGCCCTTCGGTGTCCGGACTTTCCTCGAGCCGCTCGCGCGGCCCGCGGTCACCCGGCCTGCACGTCCAAGTGTAGCGTCGCCGCGCCGGCCTTCCTGAGCCCCGACCCGCACTCCGGGCATTCGATCGCCCCGCCCCGGTGCAGCACGAACTCGCCGCAGGCCGGGCACTCGAGGCTCGCGCCCCGCATGAGCGCCATCAGCTCCTGGTCGAGGGTGCGGTTGAGCGTCACGACCTCCATGCGACTCAGTCCACCCTCCGGAACACGCCCACGACCCGGCCGAGGATGCTGACGTGGTCGGGATAGAGCGGATCCATCGACGAGTTCTCGGGCTGCAGGCGCACCCGGCCCTTCTCCCGGAAGAACCGCTTCACGGTCGCCTCGTCCGCGGCCTCGTCCTGGCCGGCGAGGGCCACGACGATCTCCCCGTCGCGCGCCGTCTGCTGCCGGTGCACCACGACGTAGTCGCCGTCGAGGATCCCCGCCTCGACCATGCTCTCCCCCTTCACGCGCAGGAGGAACTCGTCACCGCCGCGCGAGAGCGTGTCCGGAACGGCCAGGTGCTCCTGGACGTTCTCCTCCGCCAGGAGCGGCCCCCCGGCGGCGATCTCGCCGACGAGCGGGAGAACGCGCACCTCGCCCACGTCAGGCACGGACACGGACGCGCCCGCGGCAGCCCGATCGCGCTTCGTCACCTCGAGCGCCCGCGGCTTCGTCGGGTCGCGCCGCAGGTAGCCGGCGCGCTCGAGGTTGGCCAGGTGGGCGTGCACGGTGGATGGCGAGGCGAGCCCGACCGCCTCCCCGATCTCGCGCACGGTCGGCGGATACCCGTGTGCATCCCCGTAGCTGACGACGAACTCGTAGACCTCCCGCTGACGCTGCGTGAGCATCTGCCTCCCCTCGCTTGGGCGAACGTCTGTTCGTACAAGGTAGCGCGGCCTTCGGACGGAGTCAACTCGCTACAATTTCGCCCGTCACGCGCTGGTGGCGGAATTGGTAGACGCGCAAGGTTGAGGGCCTTGTGGCCCGAACGGGCCGTGGAGGTTCAAGTCCTCTCCAGCGCATGCGAGGGCGCCCACGGGCGCCCTTTCTCGTGGCGCGGCGTATCGTCAGGGAGACGATGCGCCGGCTCCTCACGCTCGCGGTCGCCCTCGGCCTGGCGGCCCTGGTCGCCGTCGCCGCCGTCGACGCCCTGCGCGGCTCTACCGAGACGCAGGTTGCAGGCACCGAGACCGCAGAGACCGAGACCGAGCTCCCCGCATCCCCGGCCGACTGGGTCGAGGACGGCCCCGCGATCGCCGCGCAGCTGGCGCGACTCGGAGTCGCGGGCACGCTCTACCTGAGCGCGAACGGTTGCCTCTCGGGCGACGGCGAGCCGCTGCGGACCGTGCGCCTGCCCGACCTCGCACTCGGCGAGGGCCCCGAGATCGGGAGCTGCGACTTCTCGCTCTCCGCCGACGGCCGGTACGCCGCGGGCAGGGACGCCGTGTGGAGCCCGATGGCGCCCGTCCTCGCCGCCGAGACAGGCACGGGAGTCGTGCTGATCGACGCGGGCTCCGAAGCCGAATGGGATCTTCCGGGACGGGCGCCGGCCTTCAGGCCCGACGGCGCCCTCGCGTTGGTAGACGGCGGCGCGATCGTGACGTGGACGAGCGACTGCGAGGGCGCGACGGAGACCGTGTCGCCGGCCTTCTCGCTCGTTCCCGGCGAGCCCGGCCCGTACTGCAGCAGCCTCGCCGTCGGACGCGCAGCCCTGAGCGGGAGGCTTCCGGCGAGGGCGCGGCGGCCACGTGTGTTCTCCCAGGCCTGGACCAGCGACCACAACGTGACCGCGATCGTCGAGACGACCGCCGGCGCGCGGGTCGCGACCTACGAAGGTGGGCGGCCTGCGACCGCGGGCACGTTCCGCATCGCGCTCGGGCCGCTGCGTGCGCAGCCGGGCGGCGTCAACGTCAGCGTGCTCGACCTCGTCCGCCTCGTCGTCTTGGACTCTCAGCCGCTGCCGGTCTTCGGGTCACTGGCGACGATCGCCTACGACTGGTCACCGCAGGGAGACTGGCTGGCCTACGCGACGGACGATGCCGTCTATCTCGTCCGCACGTCCGACTGGACGACCCACGTCCGCCTCCGCGTCTCGACGCAGGGTCTCGCGTGGCGCTGAGTGCGCCGCCTCGCCGGCCGGCGGCAGTAATGTACGACCGCCGTGCAGGACCTCGCGGGACATGCGATCGACGCCGCCGTCGCGGCGGGCGCCGGCTACGCGGATTCCCGTGTCGTCCAGCGACGCGCGCAGCTCGTTGCGACGAAGAACGGCGAAGTCGACTCGGTCTCGGACTCGGAGACCGAGGGCATCGGCGTCCGCGTTCTCGTCGACGGCGCGTGGGGCTTCGCCGGCGACCCTCGCCTCACGGAGGAGGGCGCTCGCGACGCCGCCGTGCGTGCCGTCGCCTTCGCGCGCGCCAGCGCCTCGCGCGCGCGCACGCGCGTGGAGCTTGCCTCGATCCCCGCGGCGAGCGGGGAGTACACCGCGGCGATGGATCGCGACCCCGTCGACGTGCCGCTGGAGGAGAAGATCGCGCTCTGCCTGCGGGCCGAGGAAGGCCTGCGGCGACCTGAGGTCAAGATCACCGAGGCAACCGTCAGGGCCATGCGCGAGCAGCGCGTCTTCCGCTCCTCCGAGGGCGCAAGCGTCACGCAGCGCTTCGTTGAGTGCGGAGGCGGGATCGATGCGCTGGCGGTCTCCGACGACGGCCGCGTCCAGAACCGCAGCTATCCGAGCGCCCACGGCGGTTCGAGCGGCCAGACCGGATGGGAGTTCGTCGAGGGCCTCGGGCCTCGACCGCGAGGCACCCCGCGTCGGTGAGGAGGCCGCCGCGCTCCTGACTGCGCCTGCCTGCCCGTCGGGGATCAAGACGATCGTGGTCGACGCCGAGCAGATGGTGCTCCAGGTGCACGAGTCCGTGGGCCACCCCACCGAGCTGGACCGGGTCTACGGCACGGAGGCGGCCTATGCCGGGACGAGCTTCCTCAAGGCGGGCGACCTCGGGAGCCTGCGCTACGGCTCCGAGCACATGAACATCACCGCCGACCCGACCACTGCGCTCGGCCTGGGCACGTTCGGCTGGGACGACGAGGGCTCGCCCGCGCGGCGCCAGCCGGTCGTCGAGGGCGGCGTCCTCACCGGCTACCTCGCCTCACGGGAGACCTCGGCGCTGATCGGCCGCGACCTGGGCGGATCGATGCGCGCAGACAACTGGAGCCGGATGCCGCTCGTCCGGATGACGAACCTGCACCTGGAGCCCGGCGCGGGCTCCCTGGACGACCTGCTCGCCGACGTGGACGACGGGCTCTACCTGTCCACGAACAAGAGCTGGTCGATCGACGACAAGCGCCTCAACTTCCAGTTCGGGACCCAGGTCGCCTGGGAGATCAAGAAGGGCAAGCTCGGCCGGATGCTGCGCGACCCGACCTACATGGGCGTCACTCCGGAGTTCTGGGGCCACATGGACGCCGTCGGCGGGCCGGAAGAATGGACGATGTTCGGCCTGACGAACTGCGGCAAGGGCCAGCCCGGCCAGCACGCCCACGTCTCGCACGGCACCTCGCCCGCCCGCTTCCGCGACGTCCAGGTGGGCGTCCGGAAATGAGCCGCTCTCTCGAGCTCGCCGAACGCGCCGTCAAGGCGGCCGAAGGAGACGAAGCCGACGTCTCCGTTCACGTCGAGAGCTCCGGCTTCGCGCGCTTTGCGGCGTCGGCGGTGCACCAGCCGACGCTGATCCGCGACGAGACCGTGACGCTCCGCGTCGTCCGTGACGGCCGAGTCGGGTGCGCGACCACGAACCGGACCGACGACGAGGGCCTCGCCGAGACGGCCCGGCATGCCGCCAAGGCGGCCGACAGCTCGCCCGTCGACCACTCCTTCTCCGGGCTGCAGGAGCCCGCGCCGGTGCCGGAGGTGGCCGGCTACGACGAGGCCACCGCCGCGCTGACTCCGGAGGACCAGGCCGAGGCGGCCGCGGAAGCGATCGCCGGCGCGCCGGACCTCGGCCTCTACGGCTACTACACGAGCGGCGTCACCGAGATCGCCGTGGCCTCCACGACGGGCCTGGCCGTCTCGCAAGCCATGACCGACGTGAGCGTCCTCGCCCTCGCCGCTTCCGACTACGCCTCCGGCTACGCCGAGGCGACCTCCTGGCGCGCATCCGATCTCGATCCGGCGGCCGTCGCGCACGAGGCCGCGGAGAAGGCCGCCCGCACGCGCGGCGCCGGCCAGATCGAGCCGCAGACGTTCCGGGCGGTGCTAGAGCCGTATGCGATCTCCGAGCTCCTCTTCTACTTCGCCTTCACGTCGCTCAACTCGCTCGCGCTCCTCGAGGGCCGCAGCTACCTGTCGGGGCGCCTGGGGGAGAAGCTCTTCGACAAGAGCTTCACCTTGCGGGACGACGGGCTCGACCCGCGCAGCTACCCGAAGGCCTTCGACCTCGAGGGCGTCCCCAAGCAGCCGGTCCTCATCGTGGAGGAGGGCATCGCCCGCGACGTCGTCTGGGATCGCCGCACCGCGAAGCATGCCGATGACGGCCACGTGTCCACCGGCCACGCGCTGGCGCCGCCGGGACAGGCGTTCGGCCCCATCCCCTTCAACCTCGCCATGTCCGGCGGGGATGCGGCCTCCACGGACGAGCTGGCCGAGCGCGTCGGCGACGGCATCTACGTGACGCGTCTGCATTACCTCGGCGTCGTCGACCCGCGCGAGGGGATCATCACCGGCATGACGCGGGACGGGACGTTCCGTATCGAGGGCGGCAAGGTGACGACGCCGGTCGTGAACCTCCGCTTTACGACGTCGTTCCCGGCGCTCGCGGCCGGCCTGCTCGGGCTGACCGAGGACGTCACGCTCGTGAACCGCAGCGACTTCTACGACGAGCGCTACCCGTTCGGGACGCTCGTGCCTGCTGTGGCGACGGATTCGTTCACCGTGGTGGGAACGGGGTCCGGCCCGGGCCTCTGATGGGCCTCCTCGTCCTCGTCGGCACGCGCAAGGGCCTGTTCGCGCTCGAGAGCGACGAGGCACGGCGCGACTGGAGGATCGAAGGCCCCCTCCTGACCGGCTGGTCGGTCTTCCACGCGGTCGTCGACCCGCGCGACCGGACGATCCACGCAGCCACGAACAACGAGGTCTACGGCGCCACCGTCCATCGCTCGACGGACCGCGGCGAGACCTGGACGCGCACCGAGGAGATCGGGCTTCCGGAGGACACCGGGCTGACCCTCGAAAAGACCTGGCACATCGAGCCCGGACGCCCCGGCGAGGACGGCCGTCTCTGGCTGGGCGCGGCGCCCGGCGTCCTCTTCCGCACCGACGACGGGGGCGAGACCTGGCAGCCCGCCGACGGCATCGTCCGCCACGAGACCCGCGAGCGCTGGTACCCGGGCGCGGGCGGGATGTGCTGCCACTCGATCGCCCTCGACCCCGACGAGCCGGAGCGCATGTACGTCGGCATCTCCGCAGCGGGCGTTTTCCGCAGCGAGGACGGCGGTGAGACGTTCGCGCCCGCCAACCAGGGGACGGCGGCCGACTTCCTTCCCGACCCGTTCCCGGAGCTCGGTCAGTGCGTGCACAAGCTGCTCATCCATCCCGCGCGGCCCGAGCGCCTCTGGCAGCAGAACCACTGCGGCGTCTACCGCACCGACAATCGCGGCGAGAGCTGGGAGCGCCTCGAGGACAACGGGCTCCCGAGCGGCTTCGGCTTCCCGCTGGCGCTCGACCATCGCGAGCCCGACACCGCCTTCGTCGTGCCGGAGGAGAGCCCGGAGAACCGGCTGACGCCGAACGGCCGGCTCGGCATTTACCGCACGCGCGACGGCGGCGACTCCTGGGAGCTGCTCACCGAGGGCCTGCCGGAGCCGGCCTGGGGCGCGGTCATGCGGGAGGGATTCGCCTCCGACCGCCGCGACCCGCCCGGCGTCTACCTGGGGACGCAGAGCGGCTCGCTGTTCATCGCCCCGGACGGCGGCGAGAGCTGGCTCGAGGCGGCGTCCCAGCTCCCGCCGATCCTCTCGGTGGAAGCAGCCGCTTGGTAGTCGTCCTCCTCCCCTCGCTGCTCGCGGCCGAGGCGGGCGGGCGCAACCGCTTCGACCTGGACGCCGCCACGGTCGGGGAGGCGCTGCGGGCCCTCCCCGTGGCGGGCCTCGTCCTGGACGAGCGCGGCGCCCTGCGCCCGCTGGTCAACGTCTACGTTGACCGCGTAGACGCCCGGGACTGCGGCGGCCTGGAGACAACGCTGACCGGCGCGGAGGAGATCCGCCTTGTCGCCGCGATCGCCGGCGGCGGCTAGTCGAACTGGTAGAAGAGCACGACCGTGTTGATGGCGAAGAGAAGCGCCACGAACACGGTCAGCCGCGTCAGGTTCCGCTCGACGATGTGCTGTCCGCCCTGCGAGGCGGGCGTGAAGCCCATCCCGCCGAAGCCCGTGTCGCGCCCGGAATGCATGAGTACGAGCGTGATCAGGCCTGCCGAGAGTAGGACCTGGATGACTGCGAAGAACCCGAGCACGCGCTCAGGCTAGCAGCTCGCCCCGGCCCGCCCTCGGGGTGATCTCGAGGCCCTGGGCCGACCCGACGTGTTCGACCTGGAGCGTCGTGTGGTCGATGCCGAACCGCTCGTGGAGCAGGCTCTCGAGCTCGAGCCGGATGCGGTGGCAGTCGGCGCCCGGCTGGACGAGGACGTGGGCGGATAGCGCCGGGAAGCCGTCAGTCACCGTCCAGACATGCAGGTCGTGCGTCTCCACGACGCCCGGGTGCGAGACGATCGCGGGCCCGACGTCGGCCGGCGGCGCCGACTCCGGCGCTCCCTCGAGGAAGATCCGGCCGGACTCGCGGAGGAGCGACCACGCGGCCGCGAACATAAGCCCGGCCACGACGAGTGAGGCGATCGGGTCGAGGCGGTTCCACCCCGTCACCAGGATCAGCGCCGCGGCGATGCCCGTGCCGACGAACGCGGCCAGGTCGGTGGCGATGTGCAGGTACGCGCCGCGGACGTTGAGGCTCTGGCGCCGCGCGCGGGAGAGCAGCGCGACGACGACCAGGTTCACGACGATCCCGGCGACGGCGACGAGGCCGACGACCGCCGCGTCGACCTCGGGCGGGTCGACGAGACGGCGGATCGCCTCGTAGACGATCCAGAGCCCGAAGAGGAGGAGCGTGAGCCCGTTGATCTGTGCGGCGAGGATCTCCACGCGCCCGAAGCCGAACGTCCAGCGGCCGCCCGCGGGCCGGGCGGCGAGGGAGGCGGCCACGAGCGCCAGCGCGAGCGCGGCTGCGTCGGTGAGCATGTGGCCGGCGTCGGCGAGGAGCGCAAGCGAGTTGGCCAGGATCCCGAAGACGACCTCGGCGGCCATGAACGCGAGGAGGAGGCCGAGGGAGACCGCGAGGATCCTCCGGTCGGCCGCGCCGCTCACGCGAACCACGCGATGGTCGTGGTGGTGGTGCATCCCGCTCATTGTGCCGCGGCCTCCTCGAGGATCCGCTCCACCCGCTCCGCCTGTGTCCGGACGTCGTGCGGCAGCGCCGCCTCCCGGGCCGCCGGGTTCGGGCTCGGGAGCGCCGCCGCGGCCTCGAGGCCCTCGGCGATCGCCTCCATGCTGGTCGGGTCTACGAGCACGCCGGCCTCGGGCGTCACGAACTCTGGCGGGCCGCCGACGCGGGTGGCGACGACCGACCGCTCGCTCGCCAGCGCCTCCAGGAGCGCCTGGCCGAACGGCTCGACGAGGCTCGGCTGGCAGACGACGTCGCCGGCCGCGATCCACGTCGCCGCCTCCGCATGAGGGACCCGGCCGACCAGCCGCACGCCCGGCCGGCCCTCGAGCTGCTTGCGAAGTGGGCCTACGCCGACGAGCGCGAGGCTCCCGCGCCCCAGCCGCGCAAAGGCCTCGGCCAGGCGGACCGGGTTCTTCCGCTCGTCGAGCGACCCGACGAAGACGTAGAACGGCGGCTCTCCAACCCATCCGACCCCGGCGCGGACCTCAGCGGGGTCGCGGCCGCGGAAGCGCTCGAGGTCGACGCCGCAGTCGATCACGTCGACGCGGCCCTCGAGCTCCGGCAGCCGCGCCACGAGCTCCTGCCGGAGGTAGTCGGAGACGGCGATCACCCGCGCCGAGCGCACGGCCCGGCTCGTCGCGCTACCGAGGCCCGGAACAGATCCGATGTTGCGGACGTCGCGGCCGTGCGCGGTGACGACGAGGCCGGCGCCGGCCGCCCGCGCCGCGTAGGCCGCTGCGCCGCCGGCCGGGAAGAGGAAATGCGCGTACACGACGTCGGGTCGAAAAGTCCGCGCCAGCCGCCGCGCGTCCGCCGCGAGGCGCAGGTGCTTGACGGGCGAGGGGCCCCGCGGCACCGCGTAGGCGAGCTCGTGGCCCCGCCGCTCGAGCGCCCGCGCGAGGTCCGCGACGAAGACGCCGTACTCGGGCGCCGCCTGGGTCGGGTACATCTGGGAGACGAGGAGGATCCGCACTGTTGACTCTTGTCGTGATTCCCCAAACGGGGGAATGACCGTACGTCGGGGCGCCGCTACGGTCGAAGCATGGCGAAATCTGCGGCCGCCGGTGTCGACGTCCCCTCCGTCGAGGAGCACCTTGCGCGCTATGCGGTCTCCTGCCCGCTCTGCAAGGCCGTGGACCAGCTCGGCGTCGGCCAGCAGGAATGCGAGATCGCCTCGAACAACGGCACCGGGGACTCCATCTCCGTGATCGTCGTCGTCTGCACCCGCTGCGGCTATCTCATGCCGCTCGCGGCGGACCGAATCGCCCCTGCAGACGAGAAGGCGGCCTGAGCCGCCTTCTCTGGAGGTTGCCGCGGTCTAAGCGGCCTTGAGCCGCCGCGAGTCGCGCTCGAGCCGCTCCTCGGCCCGCGCGCGGGCGCGGATAGCGTCGGTCGGGCCGAAGCGGTCGTGCGCACGAAGCGCCCGCACCTCCGCCCACAGGTCGTCGATCAGCTCGGAGAGCTCGGCGGCCTCCGCCGACTTGGCGGGGTCGACACCGCCGTTCAGGTCGTGCCAGAGCTCGGCGCGCCGCGCGACGGCACGGTCGAGCTCCTTCCGGATGTCCTCGATGGTTCGCATCACACCCTGTTAAACGAGGCTGCGAAGGCCGGAATTCCGCCGCTCGCGCCCGGGAGAAGACCCGGGCGATCGTTCCTTTCGCGGCTAGACTCATGAGCGGAGGATCCGCGGAGGACGGGCCCTCCGCCCGAGGACAAGGCGAGTTCGTGGAGGTGAAAAGCGTGGGTGGGGTCGTCGTGCGCCTGCTTCTGATCGTCTTGGCGGCGATCGGGACAGGAGCGAACGCACTCGAAGCGAGAGCCGCGGCCGAGCCGCGGCCGAACATCGTCGTCATCATGACCGACGACCAGCGCGCCGATGCGATCGACCGCATGCCGGAGCTGCAAGCGCGCCTCGTGCAACGCGGGATCACCTTCACGAACGCCTTCCACGTCAACCCGCTCTGCTGCCCCGCACGCGCGTCGACACTGACTGGGCTTGCGCCGCAGAGGACGTACGTCTGGACGAACGGCTTCGGGCCCTTCGGAGGCTGGCTCGCCTTCCACCGGGCTCGCACCGACCGATCGACGGTGGCCGTCTGGCTGCAGCGGGCGGGCTATCGAACCGGCGGCTTCGGCAAGTACATGAACCGCTACACCGAGCCCAGGGGCAAGCCTCCGGGCTGGAGCCAGTGGAAGGCCTTTCAGAACGGGAGCCTCACGAACGAGAACGGCGTCCGCCGCCGCCGCCTCGGCTACAAGACCGACGTCCTCGCCGGCTGGGCGACGAGCTTCATCCGGTCGACCCCGCGCTCGAAGCCGTTCTTCCTCTACGTGGCGACGACCGTGCCGCACGCACCCGCGATTCCGGCGGCGCGTCACGCGGAGGCCCTGCCGGACCTCGCTCCGTTCAGCTCGCCCGCGTTCAACGAGGCCGACGTCTCGGACAAGCCGGCGTACATTCAGGCTCGCCCGGCAGAAGGAGGCAACGCGATCGCCGGCTTTCGCCTCGCCCAGTACCGCTCGCTGCTGGCAGTCGACGAGGCCGTCGGCCGGATCGTCGCCACGCTGCGCGCGACCCGGCGACTTGCGAACACGCTGATCGTGTTCACCTCCGACAACGGCGTGCAGTACGGAGAGCACCGGCTCCAGGCGGCGCAGAAGCTCGTCCCATACGAGGGGTCGATCCGGGCGCCGCTGATCGTCCGCTGGGACAAGAAGATTCCCGTTGCGCGCACGGAGGACCGCCTCGTCACCGACCTGGACTATGCGCCGACCTTCGCCGCGGCCGCGGGCGCCTCACGCCCGCGCACCGACGGGCAAAGCCTCCTGCCGCTCTTCGACGGGGCTCCGGTTGCGTCGTGGCGGAGCTCGATCCTGATCGAGGGCATGGGCCATGGCACTCCGATCCCGAACTGGTGCGGCGTCCGCACAGCAGACGAGCAAGTACGTGGCGTACGGGACGGACGAGGAGGAGCTCTACGACCTCGCCGCCGATCCGTTCGAGCTCGAGAACCTGGCCGCCGATCCGTCCCGCGGCTGCCGAGCTCGAGGCGGGTCGCGCGCTCGCACGCCGGCTCTGTTTCCCGCTGCCGCCCGCGACGCAGCCGGCCGCCCTCTGCCTCACGGCCGGGACGAGCGGCCCGGACGTCATCCTCGAGACGACGGCCGCCGCCTACGTCTGTACCCGCGGCGGACGCGACCAGGTGCTGACGGGCGCCTTCGCCGACACGGTCGAGGCGAGCCCAACCGACGCGTTCCAAGCTCAGGCGGTCAGCCTCAGGCCGAGACGCAGAGGCGCGGCCGGTTCGGCCATCTCCACCGCCGCCGGCAACGACCGCATCGCCGCCCGCAACGGGCTCCGGGACACGATCGACTGCGGTGTCGGCGTGGACAGGGCGGTCGTCGACCACTTCGACCGCCTGAGCGGGTGCGAGCGGGTCGAACGCCCGCCGGTTCCCGCCGGCTGACCCGGTGAAGAGGAGCCGGAGGCGGGACTCGAACCCACGACCTACCGCTTACAAGGCGGTTGCTCTACCAGCTGAGCTACTCCGGCGCGCTGCGCCAATCGTAGCCGCGGTCAGTCCAGGACCTGGCGGCCGCTCTGGTGCTGGAGCACCTTGCGCTTGACGCGCTGCAGGGCGTTGTCGATCGTCTTCGTGTCGCAGCCAAGCTCTTCGGCCATGTCCTCGTAGGAGTTGCCCTCGAGGTAGAGGCGAAGGGCGTCCGACTCGAGCGGCGAGAGGCCCGTCCCGAGGCAGAAGACGAGGCTCTGGAGCTCCTGCGTCGAGATGACGCAGACGGCCGGGTCGTCGACGCCGGGGCCGGGGAGCGCGTCGCCCAGGGTGCACTCGCCGTCGTCCTGGCCGGCCGGTGTCTGGCTGAAGGAGACGTACGTGTTGAGCGGCGCGTGCTTGAAGCGCGTCGCCGTCTTGATGGCGGTGATGATCTGGCGGGTGATGCAGAGCTCCGCGAAGCTCCTGAACGAGGTTTCCTTGTCGGCGCGGAAGTCGCGCACCGCCTTGTAGAGGCCGATCAGCCCCTCCTGGTTCAGGTCGTCGGACTCACCGCCGGCGAGGAAGTACGAGCTCGCCTTCAACCGAACGAAGCCGGTGTAGCGCCGAATGAGCGCGTCCATGGCGGCGGAGTCGCCGTTGCGGGCGCGCAGGACGAGTTGGAGATCGGCGAGCTCTCGCTGGCTTCGTTCCTGGGCGGTCCGGGCGGTAGCGGGCTGGCGGCGGGCCACGGGGTTCCTCCTGGGATCGGCTCTCGGAGCGGCCGGGGGCGGCCTCTCCACAAACCCTAACCCTCAACTTGAGGTCTGGATCGTAGCAGGGAGCCCTGGAAACTTCAACGACTCCGGCGAAAACGCTCGAGGCGCTCGCGAGTGGCGTCGTCGAGGGCGTCCTCGATCTGGGAGCGCCCCGGCCCGCCGGCCGTTCCCGGCTCGCCCTTCGGCTCGGAGGCGAGCTCGCGTACGAAGGCCTTCGACGAGACCCGTCGTGTCTCCTGCCCGGCCGTGCCGCGCACCGCCTCGTCCGAGGAGACGACCCAGACCTCCTCCTGACGGCGGTGCTCGGCCGCCAGCCGCTCCAGCAGCGGGTCGGCGGGCGTGGCAAACCGCACCTCGAGGGCGCCGAAGACCGCGTCCTCCCCCACGCCGTCGAAGACGACGATGCCGCGAGCACCGCGGACGGCCACGTAGCTGGCGAGGCGGTCGACCAGCTCCCGCCGGCCCGAGAAGTCGCCCGCGTGCAGGATGTTGTAGCCGTCGAAGAGGTAGAGCACCCGCTAAGGATGCCTGGCGCCGCCGTCGGGAAGCGCCTGCCGAGCCGCGGCCGCCGCCGCGGCGAGGAGAAGCGCGATCCCCGCCAGGAGCCCGATCCCCACGCGCAGGTTCGAGGCGCCGGAGACCGCGCCGATCAGCGGCGGGCCGACGAGGAAGCCGAGGTAGGAGATCGTCGTGACGGAGGCGACTTCGCTGCCGCGCTCCGCCTCGGATGCGCCCCGGCCGGCCGCGCCGAAGAGCGTCGGAGCGGCAACCGACACGCCGGCCCCTCCCAGAGCGAAGCCGGCGAGCGCGAGCGGGATGTTGGGCGCCACGGCGGCCAGGAACAGGCCTGCGGATCCCACCAGCGCGCCGGTCGACAACAGGCGCCTGTCGCCGACCCGCAGCTCCAGCCACTGGCCGAGCAGACGGCCCGCGACCATGGCGGCCGCGAAGAATCCGGGCCCGAGCCCGCTGATCGCAGGCGAGGCGTCGAGATCGGTCTCCAGATAGAGGGCGCTCCAGTTCTCGATCCCGCCCTCGATCATGAACGCGAGCCCGCACAGCAGCCCCAGGACGACGAGCCGGCGGGAGACGGCGAGGCGCGGCGGGGCCTCCCGGCGGGGCGAGGCGGGGTACCCCCTGTTGAAAACCGCGGAAACGAGCACCAGCACACCGATTCCGGCCAGGACCTGCAACGGCTCGGCCCCGGCTCCCCGCGCCACTCCCACGGCGATCGCAGCCACGAGGAACCCCGTCGAGAAGAGCGCGTGGGCGACCTGCATGATGCGCGGACCGCCGGAGGTCTCGACATTCGTCGCGGCGACGTTGATGACGACGTCCACGGCCCCTGTGGTGATCCCGACGAGGATCAGGGCGAGCGTCAGCTGCCAGACCGACCCCGCGAAGCCCGGGAGCACGGCGGCGAGGCCGAAGAGGACGAGCGTCACCGGCATGATTCGAGGCCCCACCCGGTCGATGATCCGGCCGGTGACGAGCATCGCCGGAAGCGCGGCGAGCGCGAGCGCGAGGAAGGCGATGCCGAGCTCGGTCACGGAGGCGTCGACCTGCTCCTTGACGTCCGGGACGAGCACGCCCCAGGCGCCCCAGTACGCGCCGAAGGCGGCGAAGGCGAGGAGCGGGCCGCGGGCGGCCTTCACAGGCCGCGGCGCTGCCTGGCGGCCTCGAAGAGAGCGACGCCGGCGGCCACGCTGACGTTCAGCGACTCGACCGCGCCGGCAAGCGGAACGGCGAAGGCCTCATCGCAGGCACGGCGGACGCCCGGACGGAGCCCACGGCCTTCGGCGCCGAAGACGAGCGCGACGCCCGTGGTCAGGTCGGCTCCCCAGACCGGCGTCTCGGCCTCCCCGTCGGCCGCCCAGACCCACAGCCGCGGGCCCTTGATCTCCTCGAGGTAGCGGCCGAGGTTCACGACCACCGCGACCGGCAGGTGCTCGACGGCGCCGGCCGAGGCCTTGCAGACGGCCGGGGTGACCCGAGCCGCGTTTCGCTCCGTGACCACGACCCCGCTCGCCCCCGCTCCCTCGGCGCTGCGGACGACGGCGCCGAGGTTGTGCGGGTCGGTGACCTGGTCGAGGCAGACCACGAGCGGCCGCTCGCCTGCGGCGAGGCCGTGCGCGTCCACGTACCGGTACGGCTCGCAGAACGCGACGACACCCTGGTGGTCGGAGGTCCCGGCGGCGTCGTTGAGGCGCCGCTCCGGGACGACCTGAAGCCGCAGGCCCGGGAGCTCGCGGAGCCACGGCTCGGAGCCGAGCGCGCGCTCGGTGGCGAGCAGCTCGAGGAGCTGGCGCTTGCCGGCGCGCACGACCTCCCGCACCGGCTGCCGGCCGTAGACGAGCTCGCGAGTCACTCGATCGGGAAGAGCACGGTTCCGCCGGCGGTGTCGTCCGCGCGCCAGCCGAGCCGCTCGAGCTCCTCGCGGAGCCGGTCGGCCTCGGCGAAGTCGCGGGTGTCGCGGGCGAGCTGGCGCTGGTCCCGCAGCGCGATCGCCTCGGGCGGAGGCTCGGGGACGAGGGCGAGATCGCCCAGGCCGAAGACGTCCAGGCCGCGGCGCAGCTCGTCGCGGTGACCGCCCTCGCGCCAGGCGTGGAGAAGGGCCAGCGCGTCAGGGGTGTTGAAGTCGTCGTCCAGCGCGGCGCCGAAGTCCTCCCACCGCGCCTCGCCGCTGGGGGGGACCGGATGCCGGAACGCGCTCCGGAACGTGGCGGCCTGCCGCCGCGCCGACTCCATCGCCTCGTCCGAGTACTCGACCGGGCGGCGGTAGTGCGCGCCCAGGAAGAGGAGGAGGATCGCCTCGCGCCCGTACGTCTCCAGCGCGTCCCGCAGCGAGACGATGTTCCCCAGCGACTTCGACATCTTCTCCTGCGCCAGCTCCAGCATGCCGTTGTGCGCCCAGAGCCGCGCGAACTCGCGGCCGGCGCCGCGGGACTGGGCCAGCTCGTTCTCGTGGTGCGGGAAGCGCAGGTCGAGGCCGCCGCCGTGGATCTCGAACACCGGGCCGAGGAGCTTCTCGGCCATCGCGGAGCACTCGATGTGCCAGCCGGGGCGGCCGGCGCCCCAGGGCGACGGCCACGACGTGTCCTCGTGCGGCTTCGTCGCCTTCCAGAGCGCGAAGTCGCGCTGGTCCTCCTTCAGGTCGCTCGGCTCCTGGGCGACCATGTCCTCGAGCTTCGCTCCGGAGAGCTCGCCGTAGTCCGGATAGCTCGCCACGCGGAAGTAGACGTCGCCCTGGGACTCGTAGGCGAGGCCGCGGCCGACGAGGTCTTCGATGAGCGCGACGATCTCGGGAATCGTCTCGCTGGCGAGCGGCTCGTGGTCGGGCCGGCCGAGGCCGAGCGCGTCGGTGTCCTCGAGGTACCAGCGCGTCGCCGCCTCGGCGAGCTCGGCGCTCCCGATCCCCTGCCGCTCGGCAGCCGCGTAGATCTTGTCGTTCACGTCGGTGACGTTCTCGACGAGCGTCACGGCGTAGCCGCGGGACTCCAGCCAGCGCTTCAGCCAGAGGAAGACGACGTACGGCCGGGCGTTGCCGACGTGGATGCGCTGGTACACGGTCGGCCCGCAGACGTACATGCGGATCGGCCCCGGGGGGTCGGGCAGCTCCTGCTTCGCGCGGGTCAGCGAGTCGTACAGGACCACGAGTCCCATAGCCTCGCAGACCCGCGCCGGGCCGGGCTACGTACCAGGAGGGTCTACTCGACGATGCGCCAGACCTTGCCGTCGGCGAAGGAGCGCCGCTCCAGCTCGACGCCGATCTCCTCGGAGTGGCCGAGCAGCTCCGCGAGCCGGACGAGTGCGCGCCTGGACTCCTCACGGCGGGAGTCGCGCGAGCGCTCCCCGTGCGCCCGGAGCGCGTCGCGGAGCGCGGAGACGACCTCGCCGCCGGCAAACGGCTTGCGGACGTAGCCGGCGGCGCCGGCCTCGAGCGCCCGCTCGACGAGCCCCTCGGAGTGGCCGGTGAGAGCCACGATGGGCACGTCGCGCTCCTCCCGGATGCGCAGGGTGGCCTCCACCCCGTCGATGCGCGGGAGCGAGAGGTCGAGCAGGATCACGTCGGGGCGGTGCTCGCGCGCGAGCTCGACCGCCTCGACGCCGTCGCGGGCGCCGGCGAGCACCTCGAAGCCCTCGCCCTCGAGCAGCGTGCGCAGGTCGTCGCGCACGATCGGGTCGTCCTCCACGGTGAGGACGGTGGATACAGCGAGCTGGGTCATCTCTCCTCCTTCGGTCTCGAAAACGAAGAGGCCCCGGCGGATGCCGAGGCCTCGAAGCCTTCGTGGCCGCCGCGCCTTTGCGGCGACCTCGCACTGAGCGTAGCAGTCAGGTCAAACCTCCTGGAACTGCTCCTCCTCGGTGGATCCGCGGAGGGCGAGGGTCGAGCTCTCGCCGCCGCTCGCCGCTTCGGCGACGAGGTCGAACCAGCCGGCGCCGACCTCGCGCTGGTGGCGGGTGGCCGTGTAGCCGACTTCCTCGCTCTCGAACTCGCGCTGCTGGAGCTCGACGTAGGCGGTCATGCCCTCGGCGTGGTAGCCGCGGGCGAGCTCGAACATCGAGTGGTTGAGCGCGTGGAAGCCCGCGAGCGTGATGAACTGGAAGGCGTAGCCCAGCTCGCCGAGCTGTTGCTGGAAGCTCGCGATGTCGGCGTCGTCCAGGTGCCGCTTCCAGTTGAACGAGGGCGAGCAGTTGTACGCGAGCAGCTTGCCGGGGAACTGGGCGCGGATCGCCTGGGCGAACTCGCGCGCTTCCCCGAGGTCCGGCGTCGAGGTCTCGCACCAGATCAGGTCGGCGTACGGCGCGTAGGCGAGGCCGCGCGCGATGGCGGACTCGATGCCGCCCTCGACGCGGAAGTAGCCCTCCGGCGTGCGCTCGCCGGTGAGGAACGCGTGGTCGCGCTCGTCGACGTCGCTCGTCAGGAGCGTCGCGCTGAGCGAGTCCGTCCGCGCGACGATCACCGTGGGAACGTCGCAGACGTCGGCCGCCAGGCGCGCGGCGACGAGCGTCCGGACGAACTGGCCCGTCGGGACGAGCACCTTGCCGCCCAGGTGGCCGCACTTCTTCTCCGAGGCGAGCTGGTCCTCGAAGTGGACGCCCGCGGCGCCGGCCTCGATCATCGACCGCATCAGCTCGAAGGCGTTCAGGGGCCCGCCGAAGCCGGCCTCGGCGTCGGCGACGATCGGCGCCAGCCAGTGCCGGCCGGTGCCGTTGCCCTCGGCGTGCTCGATCTGGTCGGCGCGCAGGAGCGCCTGGTTGAGCCGGCGGACGAGCGCCGGGGCGCTGTTCGACGGATAGAGGCTCTGGTCCGGGTAGGTCTGGCCCGCGAGGTTCGCGTCGGCCGCGACCTGCCACCCGGAGAGGTAGATCGCCTGCAGGCCCGCCTTCACCATCTGCACCGCTTGGCCGCCGGTCATCGCGCCGAGCGCGGCCACGTAGGGCTCCTTGTTCAGGAGCTTCCACAGGCGCTCGGCGCCCAGCCGGGCGAGGGTGTGCTCCACGCAGACCGATCCGCGGAGACGCTCGACGTCGTCGTCCGTGTACGGCCGCTCGATTCCGATCCACCTGTCCATGCCGCAGTCCTTTCCTAGTCGATGAGCTCGTATGCCGGCAGCGTGAGGAACTCGGTGAGCTCCTCGGAGAGCGCCACTTCGTCGAAGAGAGCGCGCGCTTCGGCCCAGCGGCCCTCGCCCGCGTCGGCGAGCTGCGAGTCCTCGAACGCGACGACCTGCTCGCGCTCGATCCGCCCGTGCCGGAGCCACTGCCAGATCTGCGAGCGCGAGATCTCGGCCGTGGCCGCGTCCTCCATGAGATTGTCGATGGCGACGGCCCCCGTTCCCCGGAGCCACGACTCCAGGTAACGGAGGCCGACGCTGACGTTGCCGCGCACGCCCTCGTCGGTGATCTCGCCCTCGGGGACGTGCACGTCGAGGAGATCGACAGCCGCAACGTCGACCTCCTCGCGCAGGCGCTCGACCTGGTTGGGCCGCGTGCCGAGCACCGCGTCGAACTCCTCCGTCGCCGCCGGCACGAGATCCGGATGGGCGACCCACGTGCCGTCGAAGCCGTCGCCGGCCTCGCGCCGCTTGTCCTCCCGAACCCTGGTCAGCGCAACCTCGTTGACCGCGGGGTCGCGCCGGCTCGGGACGAACGCCGCCATGCCGCCCATCGCGTGGGCGCCACGACGGTGGCACGTCTTCACGAGGAGCTCCGTGTACGCGCGCATGAAGGGGACCGTCATGGTCACCTGCGCGCGGTCGGGGAGCACGAACTCCCCGTTCTCCCTGAACTTCTTGATGATGCTGAAGATGTAGTCCCAGCGCCCGGCGTTGAGCCCGGCGGCGTGGTCGCGCAGCTCGTAGAGGATCTCCTCCATCTCGAACGCGGCCAGGATCGTCTCGATGAGGACGGTGGCCTTGATCGAGCCGGGCGGCAGTTCGAGCTCCCCCTCCGCGAAGACGAAGACGTCGTTCCAGAGGCGCGCCTCGTGATGGCTCTCGAGCTTCGCCAGGTAGAGGTACGGGCCGCTCCCCCGGTCGAGCAGGGGCCTGCCGTTGTGGAAGAGGTAGAGGCCGAAGTCGAAGAGGCTCCCTGAGATCGGCTCGCCGTCCACGAGGATATGGCGCTCCGGAAGGTGCCAGCCGCGCGGCCGGACGAGGAGGACCGCCGGGTCGTCGGCCAGGCGGTAGCTCTTCTCGCCCGTGTCGAGCTCGATCGTCCGCGCGTTCGCGTCGATCAGGTTCGCATGGCCGTCGAGGTTGTTGCGCCACGTCGGAGAGTTCGCGTCCTCGAAGTCGGCCATGAAGCAGCGGGCGCCGGAGTTGAGCGCGTTGATGACCATCTTGCGGTCGACGGGCCCGGTGATCTCGACACGGCGGTCATGCAGGTCGGCGGGGACGGGCGCAACTTGCCAGTCGCCCTCGCGCACCTCCCGCGTGTCCGGCAGGAAGTCCGGGAGCTCGCCGGCGTGGATGCGCGCCTGGCGCTCGGCCCGGGCGGATAGGAGGCGACGGCGCGTCCCGTCGAAGCGGCGGTGGAGCTCGGCGACGAACGCGAGCGCGTCCGCGCTCAGGATCTCCTCGTCGCGCCCCGCCACGGGCGCGCGAAGCTCCAGCCCTGCGACTTCCGTGCCCCCCGTGCGCACGCTAGTCGCGGTCGTGGTCGCGGTCGCAGAGGTCCGGGCAGGTGCACTCGGCCAGCTCGGCCGAGCTCAGGACGAGAATCGTCGCATCCTTGCGCGGAACGTCACGAAGGCCGTGGCCGAATCCAGTGGTGTCGATCGAGGCGGCTTCCATTTCCCTGATAACCATCGTAGGCGTGGCCTCGATATAGACCAAATCGTTTCTTTCGATCATTGATATAAACTAGATCTATGCTTCTGGCGCAGATCGAGGCGTTCGTCGAGGTCGCGCGCACGCGGACCGTGAGCCGCGCGGCGGACGTGCTCTACGTGACCCAACCGGCGCTCACGGCGCGGCTCCAGCGGCTCGAGGCGGAGCTCGACACGCAGCTCTTCGTCCGGACGCCGCGCGGGATGAAGCTGACCGAGGCCGGCGACGCGTTCCTCCCCCACGCCGTCAAGGCGCTGGACAGCCTCGCCGACGGGCGGCGGATCGTGAACGCCTTCGAGCGCGGCGGGGCCGGCCGGCTCGCCCTCGGCGCCGCGCCGGCGATCTCCACCTATGTCCTCCCCAGCATCCTCAAGCGCTTCTCCACCAGCCACCCGCGCGTGAGCGTCAGCGTGCGGACGGGCCACTCGGAGGAGGTGCTCGAGCTGGTGCTGCGCGAGCAGGCCGATATCGGGCTCGTCCGCGAGCTGCGCCACCCGGACATCGTCAGCACTCCGCTTTACGAGGACCGGGTCATCCTCGTCGTCGAGCCGGGTCACCGCTTCTCGGGCCGGGCGCGCATCCGTCTGGACGAGATCTCGCGCGAGCAGCTCGTCCTCTTCGACCGGACCTCGAGCTACTCGGAGTTGACGAACGCGGTGTTCCGCGGCGCGGGCGTCCGGCCGGAGAGCGTCATGGAGCTCGACAACATCGACGCGGCCAAGAAGATGGTGCAACAGGGCTTCGGCGTGGCGCTCATCCCGTACACGGCGGTGGCGGACGAGCTCGACGCCGGCCTCCTCCAGCGGGTCGAGATCGAGGACGCCGAGCCGCTCCGGCGCCAGATCGTCGCCATCCGCCGCCGCGACCGCAGCGCGGCCGGCGGCGCCGCCGAGTCCTTCCTGGCCACGCTTCGCGAGATGCAGCCGGAGCTCAGCCGGTCCTAGCCAAGGCCTCGTCGCGGGGGAGCGCCACGAGCACCGCCCACAGCTCGGGGCCTCGCTCGGCCCCGGTGAGCGCGAGGCGCAAGCGCCCGGAGATCGCCACCGACGGCCTTGAGCTCGCGGACGATCGCCTTGGCGCGCGTCCTTGTCGAGCTCGTCCGGAGCCGCCTCGCGGAGCTCGCGGAAGCGGTCGAGCGTCTCGGGCGAGGTCGAGGCCCGCGGCTCGGGCCGGCGAGCGAGCTGCTCCGCCGCCATGCGCGCCTCGACGAGGTCGCGCGCGCCCCGGAGCGCCGGGCCGAAGCGCGGCTCGGCGCCGGCCCTCGCAGCGAGCTCCTCGTCGGAGAGGGCGCCGAGGGCGTCCACGGACAGGCGGTGGAGGCGGGCCTCGTCGAGGTGGACGTCGCCGCGGGGGAGATCGAGCTCGTCGAGGTAGGTGCGTACGGCCTCCGCAGGGATCCCCAGCTCGCGCAGGCCCGCGACGGAGGCAGCGCGCTCGCGCTTCGAGAGCTTGCGGCCGTCGTCTCCCACCAGGAGCCCGTGGTGGATGTACTCGGGCGGCTCGGCCCCGAGCGCGCGCGCGATCTCAACCTGGAGCTCCGTGCTCGGCAGGAGGTCCTTGCCGCGGATGACGTGTGTGATCCCGAGGTCGAGATCGTCGACGACGGAGGCGAGCTGGTAGGTCGGCCGGCCGTCGGCGCGGACGAGCGTGGCGCGTCCGAAGCGCAGGGCGCCCTCGGGGTCGGCGGTTCCGATCTCGCGCGCGGCCTCCAGATGCCGCTCGGCTCGGTCGCTCTGCCTGAGCGGCCCCTCGTCCCAGCCGATCCCGAGCCACTCGAGGTCGCGGAGGATCTCCTCCTCGGACCCGGGACCGCCCGCGCGACGTCGGTGTCGTCGATCCGGAGGACGAGAACACCGCCGCGCTCGTCGGCGAACCGCCGGTTGATCACGGCGGTCAGCGCCCCGCCGAGGTGCAGCGAGCCGGTCGGGCTCGGCGCGAAGCGCACCCGGGCCACAGGTTGCTAGACCTTCTTGTTGGCCTTCAGGTCCCAGCCCGCCTTGACGGGCGGGAGCGCCTTGCCGGCAGGGTCGACCGGCTTGTACTCGGTCACGATCTTCGCGGCCGTGAAAGCGACCTGATCGAGTGGGGGCTCCGCCTCGGAGCCGTCCAGCTCGTACGAGGCGATGACCACGTCGGTCATGGTGACGATCAGGAAGTCGACCGGCGACTTGCCTGCCTTCCGGCAGGTGAGTATCGCTGTCTTGATGTGCTTCCCGCTCGCGCACGCGAGCCAGAGGAGCGGCGAGGCCTTGCTCGTGCGCGCGACGACGAGGAGGTCGTCGAACACCGCCTTGCCGGCGCCGCCGCCACCGCCGGTGGCCGGCCCGGCCTGGCTCACGCCCCAACTGAAGCCGAGGACGTCGATCTCCTCTTTGTGCTTGGCGTCCAGGCTCTCGCCGGGGATGCCGTCCACCTTGAGGAAACAGTCGATCGCCACGGTCGCGGGCACTGTAGCGCCCGAGTAGGCTGCGCGCCGTGAGCGTCACGGCCCTTCCCGACTCGCGCGCCGCACAGCCGCTCGTGACGCCGCACGTCCACCGCACACCGCTGCTTACCTCGCACACGCTCAGCGAGGAAACCGGCTGCGAGGTCCGGCTGAAGGCCGAGCTCTTCCAGCGCACCGGCTCCTACAAGATCCGCGGCCCGCTCGTGAAGCTCGCCCGCCTCTCGCAGGAGGAGCGCGACCGCGGGGTCGTCTGCTCCTCGGCCGGCAACCACGCGCAGGGCGTGGCCCTCGCTGCCCGGATGCTCGGGGTGCGCGCGGTCGTCTGCATGGCCGAAAACGCGACGCCGGCGAAGGTCGAGGCGACCAGGGGCTACGGGGCCGAGGTCGTCCTGCACGGCTCGATCTGGGACGAGGCGGACGAGAAGGCACGCGAGCTCGTCGCCTCAGAGGGCATGACCTACGTGCATCCCTTCGACGACCTCGACCTGATCTCCGGCCAGGGCACCGTCGGGCTGGAGATCTTCGAGGACTGGCCCGAGGCGGAGCTGGTCGTCGTCCCGATCGGCGGGGGCGGGCTCATCTCGGGCGTCTCCGCTGCGCTCAAGCGCGAGCGCCCGGAGATCAAGGTCGTCGGCGTCGAGTCCTCCGACGGGCCGGCGATGCAGCGGAGCGTCGAGGCGGGCGAGCTGGTCACACTCGATCGCTGCGACACGATCATCGACGGACTGCGGGTGAAGCGAGTCGGCGGGCACACCTTCGAGCTCGTCCGCCGCTTCGTCGACGAGGTCGTCGCAGTGCCGGACACCGTCATCTTCGAGAACGTCCTCTGGACGATGGAGCGCTGCAAGCTCGTGGTCGAGGGCGCCGCCGCCGCGCCCGTCGCCGCGCTCCGGGCGGGCATCGTCGACGCGCCGCCGGGGACGAAGGTCGTCTGCGTCCTCTCCGGCGGGAACCTCGACGTCTCGCAGCTCCGCGGCCTGCGCTGGAACTAGCTCCGCCGGGACGAGGAGTAGGGCCGTTAGGCTCGACCCAGTGGATGAGCAACTTCTGGCTTGGTTCCAGGGTTCGGGGCGTGACCTGCCCTGGCGCCGCACCAAGGACCCGTACGCAATCCTCGTTTCCGAGGTGATGCTCCAGCAGACGCAGACAGCACTAGCTGGACAGCGCCAGGCAAGCGAAAATACCTGCAAAGCAAGCACTCTGACTTGGACAGGGGTAGTCAAGGAATGACCAGGTTGCCCAAGCGAATGTTCGCAGGATGTTCCGCGCAACGCGAGATTCACGTCGAGGCCTGAGCACGCGCGACGGCCCCCTAGGGGGCCGTCGCGCACCGGGATGCAGGAAGCCCGTGAGTTCGAGCTACGAGTGGGCGAGCCGGTTCCGCCGGGCGACCATCCAGGCTCCCGCGAAGAGAAGCGAAAGCGTGAGCCCGATGCCGAGTCCCGAGCCTCCCGCTACCCAGTCGATTCCGTCATCAGGGAGAGTCAGGACGACCGGCTGGTAGTCCCGCAGCTGCGGCTGCGATCCGTCGGGACCGTCGACGCGGACGAGCGCCATCGGACTCGACGCCGGGGACTCCTCGAAGCCGCGCCCAAGCAGCGGGTCATCCTTGATCGCGGTACCCAGCTGCGGCTGGTAGCCGTCGGGTCCGTCGTTCGGGTCCGCGAATTCCGTTGTCTGCTCGCCCTTCACGGGTGCGGCTTGCGGGTGATCCTGGTCGCGTACCGCCAGGGCTGCCGGGGCAAAGGTGCTCATTGCTGCCAGCAGGAGCGCCGTCGCGATGCCGAGCCGCACGTGGATCTTGGAAGCCATGTCGTTCTCCTTTCTTCTCGACCGCGCGGTGCGGCCGTGGGGGACCTTGCGAGGCTAGGGGGGAGGGCTCAAAAGTGGCTCAACGTGCGAGGAATGCGGTAACCGCGACGGTGAGCGCGGCGTAGACCTCCCAGGCGACTGCCTCCTTCCACCTTTGCTTGCGGTCGTTGCGAAGCCAGGCGAGGAAGCTCACAATCGAGTCAACGTGAGCGCGCGACCGGGGCTGTCGACGGGAGCGCCCGCTGGAGACCAGCGCTCGCTGGAGCTGGCGCTCCTGGGGCCATTCGAGGTACGTCAAGCGGGCGAGGCGCTTGAACTCGGGGGCGTGCGCCCGCGAGCGCTGCTCGCGCTCCTCGCGTTGCGCCGCGGCTCGGTCGTCTCGTCCGACAAGATCGTGGACGAGCTCTGGGGCGAGTCACCACCACCGACCGCCCGCCACATGGTTGAGGTCTACGTCTCCAAGCTGCGCAAGCTCGTCAGCGGGGACGTGCTTGTGACCCTCAGCCCTGGCTATCTCCTTCGAGCTGATCCCGAGCAGGTCGACATCGCCCGCTTCGAGCGGCTGTTCGCAGAGGGGCAGGAGGTCCTGGCGCGGGGCGAAGCGACAATGGCGACCGCCCGGCTCGGCGAGGCGCTCGCCCTGTGGCGAGGCCCAGCGCTAGTCGACTTCGCCTATGAGCCCTTCGCGCAGACGGAGATCGTGCGGCTCGAAGAACTCCGGCTTCTGGCCGAAGAGCAACGGATCGAGGCGGAGCTCGCGCTCGGGAACGCCCCTGAGCTGATCGGAGGGCTGGAGCAGCTGATTGCCGCCGCGCCCTTCCGTGAGCGGTTGCGCGGGCAGCTCATGCTCGCCCTCTACCGTGCGGGCCGGCAAGCGGACGCGCTCGCCGCCTACGCAGCAGCGCGAGAGACGCTCGTCGAGCAACTTGGCATCGAGCCGGGCCCCGAGCTGCGCCAGCTGGAGCGAGCGATCCTCGGCCAGGAAGAGTGGCTCGCCGGCGGGCAACCCTCCGTGCCTGAGCGCGCGCGCGTCACCGAGACCCGCAGATTCATCACCGTTCTCTTCGGCGAGCTCGCCGTTGACGGGGTCGAGGCTGATTGGAAGCGGTTCAACGCTCGCAAGGCGGCTTCTGGAACAAGCGAAAACGGTGCTGGACCACCACGGGGCCACCGGAGAAGGGCTGCCTGATGGAACGCTGATGGGCGTCTTCGGAAGTCCGGTGCGCACGAGGACGATGCACCGTGCCTGCGCGCCGCGCAGGAGCTTCGAGAGCTCGCAGTCGATCCGCGCCGGCGTGGACACGGGCGAGGTCTTGGCCGGCGGGGAACGAGGGTGAGCGGTCCGGCGGTGACGCACCGCAGCTATGCTCCTCGCGGCCGCTTCGCCCGGCGACGTTCTGTAGGGGAGGCGACACGCCAGCTCCTGGTACACGCAGCTCGCTTCCGCGGGCCGGTCGCTCGAAGATGAGACGGTGGCGCTGCTCGAGGTGATACGCGCTGCGCTGGCACGCTGCTCGACTTGACACGGCAATGGTGGGCGCTAGAAGGAGCTGGCGCACTTCGCGCGCGTTCACGCGGACGTTGTGACGGCGCTTTAATCTCGTCACGTGGTCGGAGAGCGGGCATCGGGAAGTCTCGTTTGCTCGTGAGTTCGGCGACGAGATAGAGGGCAATGCGTTCTCTTGGCCGGGCGCTGCTGACGGCGAGGGCATCACTACTGGCCTCTGCGTGATTCTCGTCAGCTCAAGAGCGAGGAGCGAGGGACGCTTTGGGCTCTTGCATCGGACGACGACGAGACGCGATGCGACGGCTCACGACGTTGTCGGTACTGCAGCGAGCGGCTATCTCGTCGAGGAGATTCGCTGGGCTGCGCCGCCTCTTTGAAGCTTCGCCAGGGACACGCGTTGTTCTCGTCTTCGAGGACTTCACTGGTCTGAGCTGACGTTCCTCGACTTATTGACACGTCGCTGAGGTCAGCGTGGCGCGCTGATCTCCTCGTGTGCACGCCGGCCTGAGTTCACTGAGGATCACCGGAGTGGATCGGTTAAGGCAGGCGCACCTGCTGACCTCGAGGCGCTAGAGGGACGTGAGGCTGCTGAACTTCTTGCTCGTCTCGACTAACACGCGTGTCGCTCAGGAGCGACGCGCTCAGATCATTGACACGCTGGCGGGAATATACTCTTCCTTCAGCAACTCGTCGCTTCGCGGCTGAGAGAAACAGGGAAGGGAGACAATCTCACGTTCCTCTGACGCTTCGTGCGCTTCTTGCTGCTGACTCGATAGACTCGGCCTGGTGAGCGGACAATGTGGGGTGCGCGCTGTGATCGGTAGAGAGTTCTTGGCGGGCGCATTCAGGGAGCTCTGCGCTGACAGCTCGGGCGACGCTTCTCAGGCATCTCGAAGCTCTGACGGAGAAAGAGCTCATTGAGCGAGAGCTCTCGGCTCTTCTTTTCGAAGATGCCTTCTGGTTTCGCTATGCGCTCATCTAGGAGGCGACGTACGTTCGCTGCTTAAGGAACAGCGCGCGGAGCTACACGAGCGACTGACGGAGTGGCTGGATCGCATGCCTGCGGGCGTGATCGGCGACGAAGACGAGATGTCGGCTACACTTGAGCAGGCGTACTGGTACGCGCTGAGCTGGGACGCGCGAGTGAGTACGAGGAGGCGCTTGCTCGCGGGCGGCTGAGCGCTCGCGCAGCGGCAGAACGGGCGCAACTCGAGGGGATATGCCGGCACAGCTCAACTGCTGACGCGCTGTCGAGCTTCTTCCGAACGACGATCGGCCGCGACTCTAGCTGCTGACGGAGCTTGGGTATGCGCTACAGCAGACGGGGATGACGCAAAGGCGGAGATGTTCTCGGCGAGGCAATAGAGGTGCGGCGAGTGCAGATGACTCGCGTGTCGAGGCTGCGCTCGGATTGCTTTGTGGATCTCTACAACTCGACAGAGCTTGGATTTGGCGCGAAGGTCGGTTAGCGGCAGACACGCGATAGAAGTATTTGAGCGCACGGGCGATGAGCTCGTCTGGCTAGAGCATGGCACTTCTTGCCTATCAGCACTAGGGATAGGGTCGGGCAGCGCATCGCAGGACGCCTGGCAACGATTGATCGAGCACGCCGGCGCGCAGGCAGCTGGCGTGACGAGCTCTTGGGACGAGCTCGCTCGCTCGTAGCTGTGTTCGGCTCGGCTCTGGTGTGCGAGGCTCAGCGACGTTGTGACGAGATTTGGAGCAGGTGAAGGGTGATCTGCTGGCTGAGTCTGACGTGCTCAGCTTGACTAGCTGGTTTCGCGCTTTGAGGGTGTTTTGACGAGGCTTGAGTCGTCTAAGCGCGACGTGTCGAGGTGTTCGAGGAGCTGGGATGGGATTGGCGGAGGGCTGGTTGGCTGAGGGTGCAAGTTTCTTGGAGATGCTCGCGGGCGATGCAGACGCGGCGGAACGTCTGCTCGCTGGGGGTTAGAGAGACTCGAACGAGCGAGTGCACGGACGGATCTTGGGATGTGGGTACATATTGGCTCAGGCTATGTACATGCAGGAGCGATACGAGGAGGCGGAGCACTAGCATTGTCAATAGAGGAAACGGCTCTAGTCGTTGAGCGGCGTATGCGCGCTCCACGCGGGCTAAGGCTATCGCTAAGCTGGGTCGGGTTGAGGAGGGCGAGCAGCTGGCTCGCAAGGCAATGGCGCTTGTCGACGGACGACTTCTCAATCGACGTGCGAACGTACGGATGGATCTCGCGGAAATCTTGGTCATGGCTGAACGCTCGGAGGAAGCCGCACACCTGCTCGGCGAAGCGGTGCGACTCTATGAGGAGAAGGAAACATCGTCTCGGCTCAGCGCGCTCAGTCATGTCTGGCCGATGTCGACCTCTAGGCGATTCCGGTCAGGGCTCGAATCGCGTTCCTGCGGACATGTCAAGCTCCGGCGAACGAGCCGTCTCGGAGGTTCCTTGAGCTCGGGATCCGGACGACGTCCGCATACGGTGAATAGCTGCGAGAACGTAATCGTGTCGGGCTGGGCGAGGTGGCGAAGCACGCCGCGCCGAATGCGCGCCGCGCGTCGAGCTCCAACGGCCTCGATGATGGCCGGCATAGCGATATCGAGCTTGAGTTCCCAGCGCATTGTCGTCACGTCATCGGCAGAACCGACTATCAGGTGATACGTCTCGGGACGAACGACGAGGCCGGTAAGTCCGGCACGGTGGGCAAGGTGGAAGAGCTTGCGACCCACGAACGGATCGAATCCGCGAGTGGCGAGCACTGCAAGTGCCTCCCTAAGGTCAGCCTGAAGGCGATGTTCAACCGGGTAGTTGGAAACGAGCTGGCCGTCGAGGTCCTGCAGGAGGACTAGGCCGCCTGGCCGGCACACACGTGCCATCTCGGTGACCGCTCGCTCGCGCTCCGAGACGTATTCGAGTACGAACCGCGCGTAGACCAGATCGAAGCTCGAGTCTCTGAAGGGAAGAGCGAGCGCGTCGCCTTTCACGACAGAGGCGTTGGCGAGCCCTTCGTCCGCCGCCGCGCGGCGGCGAGGCAGCGGTCGTTCAGATCAAGCGCGACCACGTCCGCGAGCGGGGCGCGGCGCGCGACCGCCGCGGCCAGCACGCCCGGTACGCTGCCGACGTCGAGCACGCGGGAGGCGCGTTCAAGATGAAGGACCGCATAGGTCCTGACCCACGATTCCGCGTCGACCTTCTCGGCGAGAGACGGGCTCGCGCGGATCGTCCATGAAGTAGCTGGAAGCCTCGCTCATCGTGCGTAATCGGTGCAGCGCCCATCGTGGGTGCATCTGCCCGATGGACGGTGGACGGAGGGGCTTTGCCTCGACGGCGCCCGCAAGATCCGGGAGTAAAACGCATCCACGTGCCGATACCAGACGCGGAAACCGTCGCGTAGCCAGACGCTCTGCGCGTAGGGTCTGATGAGCTCGCACCCGCCGTCGACGAGGAGGGCAGCCGTCCGCGCATCCGTCGCGGCAGGAATGCGCGGCGGCTGGAAGTCCGCGTAGGCCGACGCCGCCGCAGACGCAAGCGCATACGCGACCGAGGCCGTTTCCACCAGCCCCAACTCCGGGTCGACCAACAGGTCACAGCGATTCTCGAGGAAGCTGAGATTGAGTCCGAGCGGGCCACGGTACGCGAGCGCCGCGCCAGCGAGCGTGTCTCGACCACGAATCCTTGCCAGCCAAACTCGACGGTACCGGCGGAGGCCGGCTGCCGCATACTTCTCATCAAGCGACTCAAGCCCCAAGTCGTCGTCATCGAGTCCCTCTGCCATGGCGTAGGGCAGACCCCGGACGCGACCGGCGAGTGCGACCAGCTCTTGGGAACGGGAGCCGGCGTGCTCGCTGACCTCGACCGAAGAGCCGTCGTGTCGGAGCCAAGCATGGGGAAGCCCGACGCAGATGAGGGGTGAGACACACGACAACTCGGTTTGAGCGAAGCAACGACCGAGCCGAAGACGCGAGATTGGAACCTGTTCGTGGGACGGAACCAGTCTGACGCGAACTCACCCACTGCTCCTCAATCGTGACCGCCTGCTCGCTGAGCAAGACTGCCCGGGTTGCGAGAGGGCTGCCGACGAGACGAGGTGCTGAGCGACCAAGCCGCCGTTGGTGCTGCGCCAGGTGTTGACGATGCCCTAGCACCGTCGTCTGGGTCGGAGAAGGTGATGACGCGATAGACGCTCTTGCCGATCTCAAGCGCCCTCCGCCAGTTCTGGAGGATCAGGTCACGGTACGGCCTGAGTCGCTTGAGCTTTGCTGCATAGAGGAACCCTGCTTTTGTAGCGATGAAGAAGCGAGTCCGCAGTAATAGCGTTGAGCTCGCAGCCGTAGGCTGCATAAGAGCCGCCTATGCCGTGCGCGATCGCAACCGATTGTGTTTCGATTGCAGTCATCGCCTACCTCCAATCGGTGGGAAAGAAGTACGTCGTCAAGGCGACACCGAGGAAGAGCGCCGCGCCTGCGATCCTTGGCCAGCTCATCGCTTCGCTCCTTCTCGCGCGGGCGCTTGCTTGCCGTGGGCAGCTGGCTTGGGCGCCGCGTGAGCAGCGCGTTCGGAATCGCAGCTTCCCTCTGCCAGGTACCGGCGATAGGTGGCCCGTCCTTCGACGAATGCCCGGACGTAGTCGGCAGCCGCCAGGACGAATCCCGCCAGGATGATGAAGGTGAGAATCTGAGCGACCATGAGGCCTCCAGTCGACGTGCCTACGACGTTCTTGCAATCGCAAGCTAGGCGCTGGTGCTCAAAATCCAATCAATGGGCTCTCTGATGGACAGCCGAGGCCGATTTCGACCTCGGTCCGGGATGGCGACCCTCCGTTCCGCTCGCGCCAGCGTTTGCCACGGCAAGACCACTTCTGAGCCAACGCGTACGGGGCTAGGTGGGAACGCTCAAATCGAGTCACTGTGGGTGCGCAGGCGCCGCTGTCGTCGAGACGGTCCTGAAACCCACGCTCACCCAAGCTGGTTCGCCTCGGGCTTTTCGTGCTCTAAGCGACGCCGGGCGAGAAGCACCTGCGTCGGACAGGACTCCGATGTTTGGAGCGTCCCAGCAAAATCATGTGGGAGGCCAGCCAGCTGGTACCGGCCGGCTGGTACGCGTCAGGAACTGGTCGGCACGCTCGGCCGAACATTGCGAAGCTAGGAGTAAAATCGGCTCACCGTGAACACTCGGCCGGAGTCCATCGCCGAGACGCCGGCGGCCGACCATGGGAAGGGCGACCGCTCGCGCGCGACCACGTCACCGGTGCTTGAGTTCCGTCTCCTCGGCCCTTTCGAAGTCCGCCAGGGAGGCGAGCCGGTCATCCTCGGCGGCGCGCGCCAGCGCGCGTTGCTTGCCTTGCTTTGTCTTCACCGCGGCACGGTTGTCGCGGTCGATCGGATCACCGACGAACTCTGGGGCGAATCGCCTCCAAAGACAGCGCGACATATGGTTGAGGTGTACGTCTCCAAGCTCCGCAAGCTCGTCGGCGCGGGCGTGCTGGCAACCCGCGCCCCTGGGTACCTCCTCCAGACCGATCCGGAGAATGTCGACATCGCGCGCTTCGAGCGGCTGCTCGCCGAGGGGAGAGAGGCCCTCGCCGCGGGCAATGCTACGCTCGCCGCCCGCACGCTCACGGACGGGTTGTCTCTTTGGCGGGGCCCTCCGCTGGACGAGTTCGCTTTCGAGCCCTTCGCGCAGGCGGAGATCGGGCGCCTGGACGAAGCGCGCCTACTGGCCGAGGAGGCGCGGATCGAGGCCGAGCTTGAACTCGGCGCGGGTGCACAGTTGGTTGTCAAACTCGAGGAACTCGTCGCGAGGGCGCCCTTTCGTGAGCGCTTCCGTGCCCAACTCATGCTCGCCCTTTACCGAGCCGGCCGGCAGGCGGACGCCCTCGCCGCGTATCGCGCCGCCCGTGAGACGCTCGTGGACGAACTGGGGGTCGAGCCGAGTCCGGCGCTGCGCAAGCTCGAACGGGCGATCCTCGCCCAGGAGGAATGGCTCGTCGGCCCGCGCGCGCTCGAACAGCGAGCAGCGGCCACCCGAGAGACGCGCAGGCCGGTCACCGTCCTCGTCGTCGAACTGGCCACCGGCGGCGCCGAGCAGGATCCAGAAGCGCTTCGGCCCGTGATGGATCAGCTGCTCGAGCGTGCCGAGGAAGTGCTTCGCCGTCACGGCGCAGCGGTGGAGCGAATTCCCGACGAGACCGTGATGGCCGTCTTCGGCAGCCCCATCGCCCACGAAGACGATGCGGTGCGCAGCTTGCGTGCGGTGGCCGAGCTACAAGAGCTCGCAATCGTCTCACGTGCAGCCGTGGAGACCGGCGAGGTCCTGGCCGGCGGCGAGGCGACCGTACGCGGCCCGGTCGTTCGGACGGCAGTGCAGCTTCTCGCGCACGCCTCGCGGGACGAAGTCCTCGCCGGCGAGTCGACACGGCGGCTCGCATCCAATTCGGCACGGTTCGAGGTGGCCGGGTATGACGGCGGGACGGCGTGGCGCTTCGTCAGCGTCTTACCCGGTGTCCCGGCGCGCCCCCTGGTGCTCGACGCGCCCTTGGTTGGGCGCAGGAAGGATCTCGCCGAGCTGCGTGAGGCGCTAGCGCAAACGGTTACTGCACGGCGCACCATTCTCGTTACGGTGATCGGCGAGGCGGGCATCGGTAAGTCTCGCCTGGCGCGCGAATTCGTCAAGGCGGCAGAACCTGAGGCGCGCGTCCTCACAGGACGCTGCCTCGCCTACGGCGATGGAATCACGTACTGGCCCCTCCGTGAGGTGATCGGCGAGCTCGCGCCAGACGACACTGTTCAGGTGCTCAACGCGCTCCTCGTGGGACTTCCCGAAAGTGAGGCAATCGCTCACCGCCTAGCCGCCGCTACCGGCCTCTCGGGTGAGGTTTATCCCGTCCAGGAGGTCCGCTGGGCGGCACGACGTTTGTTCGAGCAACTCGCGCGCGAGCGTCCTCTCATTCTTGTCTTCGAGGACGTGCACTGGGCGGAGCCAGCCTTCCTGGATCTCCTCACACACCTCGTAGAGGTCGGCGAGGACGCTTCGATCCTCGTCGTCTGTCTCGCGCGGCCGGACATCTCGGAGGAGCACGCGGGCTGGAGGCTCGACGGACGCCAGACCCTGCTCACGCTTGAGGCGCTGAGCTCCGCCGAGGCCGAGGAGCTCGTCGCGAAACTTGATCCCACTGAGGCTCTCCACCGTGATAAGCGCGCACGGATCCTCGACGCCGCCGAGGGAAATCCGCTCTTTCTCGAGCAGATGGTCGCGTTCGCCGCGCAAGAAACGTGGCCCGCGCACGGTTTTGACGTTCCCCCGACGTTGCAGGCGCTCCTCGCAGCCCGCCTCGATCGCCTCGGTCCGGGCGAGCGAGCGGTGGTGGAGTGCGCGGGAGTTGTCGGTCGCGAGTTCTGGGCAGAGGCAGTCGCCGAGCTTGTGCCGGCGGAGGCCCGAACGACACTTCTCCGGCACCTCGCAGCACTCGAGAGAAGGGAGTTCGTCGAGCCAGAGAAGTCGACGCTCCCGTTCGAGAGTGCCTATCGATTCCGCCATGTCCTCATCCAGGAGGCGGCGTACCGGTCGCTGCCCAAGGAACGGCGGGCTGAACTGCACGAGCGTTTCGCCGTCTGGCTGGAACGAACACCAGCCCGGATAAGCGGCGACGAGGACGAGATCCTCGGCTATCACCTCGAGCAAGCGGTTAGCTACCGACAGGAGCTCGGGCCTCCAGGCGAGCGCGAGGAGCGGCTAGCGCGCAGGGCCGCGGAGCGGCTCGCGTCTGCCGGTCGTCGGGGTCTCGCGCGCGGAGACGCCCCCGCGGCCGCAAACCTCCTCGACCGGGCGCTCGCTCTGCTGCCTGACGAGGCCCCCGACCGGATCGAGTTGATGATCGACCACGGCGTCGCGCTCGGGATCGTCGGTGAGCTCTCCCGTGCCGAGGAGGTGCTAAGCGAGGCGGAGACGCGCGCGGAAGCCGTCCGCGACGAGCGGCTCGAGGCTCGCGCGCTTCTCCAGCGCTCCTTTCTCGATCGCTACATGCATCCCGAGAAAGGCAGCGAAGGATTGCTGGAGGCGGCGGAGCGGGCGATTCGCGTGTTCGAGCGGGAACGCGACGACGTCGGGCTTTCGCGCGCGTGGCGGCTGTTGGCCGAGGTGCACTGGTCGCACTGTCAGATTGCCCGCATGGAGGCGGCGCTCGAGGAGGCGCTGGCGCGTGCGGAGCGCGCTCGCGAGCAGCAGGAGATCCTGCTCATCCTCGACGGCCTTGCCCGAGTGGCTTTGTTCGGACCAATGCCGGTAGAAGAGGCGGCCCCCCGATGCGAAGAGATCCGGGCGCAGAGCGGCGGCCACCGCGGTTTCGAAGGAGTGCTCGCGATCATCGCCGCGTATCTGGAGGCGATGCAGGGGCGGTTCCCCGAGGCGCGGGCTGCCTACGAGGAGGGTGGGCGGATCCTCGCAGAGCTCGGTGCGGTCGTCGATCGGGCCGGCCTGCAGGTGTGGGCGGGCGAGGTCGAGATGCTCGCGGGCGATTTGGCCGCGGCTGAACGGCTACGGCGCTCCGCCTTTGAGACGCTGGAGAAGGTTGGGGAGAGAGGCATCCTCTCCACGGTCGCCGCATACCTCGGCGCGACCCTCCACGCGCAGGGACGAGACGAGGAAGCAATTCGCCTCACCGAGATTAGCGAGAGAACGGCTGCCGACGACGACCTCACGTCCCAGATCCTTTGGCGCGCGACCCGCGCCAAGGCGTTGGCGCGAAACGGGAATGAGCGGGAGGCGGAGTCGCTAGCCCGCGAGGCCGTCGCGCTTGCGCAGGAGACGGATTGCCTCCTGCTCCACGCCGACGCGCTCATGAGCCTGGCGGAGGTCCTGATCGCGCGCGGGGCCGCCGTCGCGGCCGCCGCCCGCCTCCGCGCGGCGCTTGTGCTGTATGAGGCGAAGGGCAACGTCGTCTCCGCGGCGGCCGCTCGGGCGCGCCTCGAAAGCACGACCGTCAGCACACCGGTAAGCCGAGGCGGGCGAGCATCCTAGAGTCCGGCAGCCTTGTGGCCAGCGGAGGAATGACGAGCGTTGCCATTGGCGTGACCTCCGCTCGGGCGAGCTCGTCCAGCGGCTGCCTCGCGACCGCGGGGCCGCAGACGGCGTACGAGGAGGCCTCGTAGAGGATCGTCTCATGGAGGGCGGGATAGAACTCGCGAAGGCGCTCGACGAGGAGGTCGAGCGGCGGCCGAGGCGGACCGGCGGGCATGCTCCGCTCCCCCAGGAAGCCGATTTGCCAGAGGACGAGCAGCGCGGCGGGCTCGATACGGTAGCCGCGGATGAGGAACGCCGTCGCTTCGTAGCTTTGGCACCCCGCTTCGCCGGGATCGATTCCCAGGTCGGCGAAGAGGCAGTCCTCGGCGGAGACGGCGGCGAGCATGCGCGCGCGAAACCCCTCGGCACGGGCGCATCGCACCGCTTGGTGGCCCGGCTCCACGAACACGCCCGGGTGGCCGTAGAAGGCCGCCGCAACCCTGCCTCCGGCGCGTACGGCCAAGAGGATCTCGTCGACCATGTCCGCGTAGGTCTGTGCGCGATCCTTTCCTTGAGCATATAAACCGGCGAGGGACCGTGCCCTCCCGTTGAGCCGCTCGATCCAGCGCTCCGTCAGGGGGTCGTTGACGAGGTAGAGCACCTCGTCGGCGCGCTCGAGGACGGCCCGTGTTTGGGGCGTCGTCTGGAAGGCGAGCTGGATGCCCGTCCCCACGACCGTTAGCGAGCCGTTGCGGGGGACTTGCACGATTCCCTCAGCCGCTCGTTTTATCGGGGCCTATGGCCAGATCCGGGTCGGCCTGAACTCGATGGCGAACTGCCCATCGGGTTGCTCGTCGAAGACCTCCCGCTGGATCCGGCTGATGTCACCGCTCAGGATGATGTCCCACTTCTCGTCCGAGAGCTCCGTCTCTGCCCGCGCCTTCTCGGGATCCTCGTAGAAGAGCTCGGCGAAGACTGGATCCTCGCCCAACCGCGTGAGGAACTCCGCGATCGTAGACTCGCCCGCCATTGTTCACCTCCGGCGTCGCTTACGCCCCAGGGCCATCCGAAGCTACAACGGCCTGAAACCCCCGTCAACGGTCCCCTTCGCTAGAAGCGCGTCAGGTGATCGGCCACCTCCCAGGGCGTCCACCTGCTCCTGGTGGCGATTCCACTCGTCCCGGACGGCGCTGCCTATTACCTGATCACCGCATGCCTGGCGAACATCGCCAAGTACCGCCCAGGCATCAGAGGCGAGGGTCTATCTTCGGAACGGCCAGTAGGTCATTCCCTCGCCGTACGCGAGTCGGGTCGCGTGCTGACCGCGACTCTTACACGCGTTCGATCCGTCGAACCGGGGCACTGCAGGCGCGTTGACCTGATTTTGAGCATTCCTGCCTAGCTTGCTTCGAGTCGAGCAAGAACTGACGGGGGAGGGCCCTGCCGCTCCCGCACCGACAAAGGAGGAAGCCATGCCGCACAACCGTCAGATGTTCGTCACACCGTCCCCCGTCCTTCTCTGGATCGCCCTCATCGTGGGCATCGGGGCCTTGGCGGTGCCCACTCACTCGCGCGCGGCCACCGTTAGCGCCATCCAGCCCGTTGGTGGATGGTTCGGTGCGGAGAATCAGGGCGGGTAGAGCTCTTCGAGTTCCTCGGCGATCGCGGGCCAGAGGATGGGCTCGTGCAGAGTGGCGGTCTTTCGCTCGTCCTCGAGCAGGTGTCCCCTGATGTCTTTGACCGCCTTCTCGACGTCGATGTAGGGGAGCGGGCCGTGCTCGTCGCGCCAGTGGTGGTGGCGAAGCGCGGCCGCCTCGCTGGGGCGCAGGCCTTCCAGGCGATCAGGTCGATTGCGGCCCGGAACATCGCCGCTTCGAGTCCGCTCCCGCGCACGCCCAGGCGGATTCACTCGACGACGCGCGGGTGGACGACCTCGCGCCGGCGGACGGGCTTCACCTTCGGCTCGCCGCGCCTTCGCATGTGGGCGCGGCGGCGGGTCTCGGCGGCCGGGTTGTGCGCGAGAACGCGGTTTTGGACCGCGTGGTTGAAGATGCGGACGAGCACATCGATCGTGCGCAGGTAGGCGCCCGGGCGAAGCGGCCCGTCTCCTTGTCGGTCTTCCTTTCTCGGCCTTTCGCATCAGCTGGGTCGTCTTCTCGGGCATAGCCGCGCGAGGCTGCCCGGACCCCCCGGCGGGCGTCAGAAATTCACGTTTCGGCCCCGCCGCCGCCGACGCGGTGTGTTCGCGTGCTGGGCGCATGCTGCTCGCAGCGGGAGGCGATCCTCGCCCCTTCGCTCCGCTCTCTGGAGTAGCTTCTCGCCCATGGATGCCGCGCTTTTGGCCTGGTATCGCCGTTTCGGCCGGGACCTCCCCTGGCGCCGTACCCGCGATCCCTACGCGATCCTCGTCTCCGAGGTGATGCTCCAGCAGACGCAGGTCGAGCGGGTCGTGCCGCGCTACCTCGCCTGGCTCGAGCGCTGGCCGACTGTCGAGGCGCTTGCGGCGGCGTCGCCGGCCGACGTCATCCGCGAGTGGCAGGGGCTCGGGTACAACCGGCGGGCCGTCAACCTCCACCGGGCCGCGCGCCACATCGCGGCGCACGGCTGGCCGGACGATCTGACCGAGCTTCCCGGGGTCGGGCGCTACACGGCGGACGCGGTCGCCGCGTTCGCGTTCGGCGCGCCTGTCCTGCCCGAGGACACGAACGTTCGGCGGGTGCAGGAGCGGACCGGCCACCGCTTCGGGCCTGCCTGCGGGCAGGCGCTCATGGACCTTGGCGCCACCGTGTGCCTCGCCCGCGTCCCGCGTTGCGGTGCCTGCCCGCTTGCGTCGGCCTGCCCGTCGCGGGGGCGCCGCTACGAGCCGCTGCGGAAGCAGGGACGGTTCGAGGGCTCCTTCAGGCAGCGCCGGGCCCGCGTTCTCCGCACGGTGGCGGAGCGCACGGTTCCCGTCGCCGAGCTCGATCGCGCGGCCGTCGTCGCGCTCGAGCGCGACGGGCTGGTCGTCGTCGCAGACGGAAGCGTTCAGCTACCGCTGGACTGAAGCAGCGCGACCGCCTGGGCGGCCAGGCCCTCGCCGCGGCCGGTGAAGCCGAGGCCGTCCGTGGTCGTCGCGCGGACCGAGACCCGGCCCGCGCTCGACGCCGAGCGCCGCCGCCAGGCGCGACTCCATCTCGCCGCGGACCGATGCGATCCGGGGCCGCTCGCCGACCAGGACGCAGTCCGCGTTCACGAGCTCGTAGCCCGCCTCGCGGACGGCGGCCATCGCGCGCTCCAGGAAGACCAGCGACGAGGCACCTTCCCACTCCGCCTCGTCCGACGGGAAGAACGAGCCGATGTCCCCGAGGCCGGCCGCGCCGAGAACGGCGTCCACGAGCGCGTGGGCGACGACGTCGCCGTCGGAGTGGCCCGCGAGGCCGGGCTCGCCGGGGAACTCGACGCCGCCGACGACGAGACGGGCGTCCTCCGAGAAGCCGTGCGCGTCGACGCCGATGCCGACCCGAAGGCTCATGCCAGCGGCTCCTGGCGCGCGGCGCGCCCCGTGAGGACGGTGATCGTGCCGTACCCGGCGGAGCGGAGCAGCTCGATCCCGGCGTCGAAGTCCCTGCCGACATCGCGGGCAACGTGCGCGTCCGACGCGAGCGTCGCGCCGACGCCCAGCTCGCGGCAGCGCGCGAGCAACGCCGCGTCGGGATAGAGCTCGCCGACGGGCTTCCGCAGTCCGGCCGTCGAGACCTCGACGGCTACGCCTCCTTCGGCGGCCGCCGACGCGGCCTGCTCGTGGCAGGCGGCGACCGTCTCCGGATCGGGCCTGCGTCCGTAGATCTTCACGAGGTCCGGGTGTGCCAGGACGTCCGCGAGCCCGCTCCGGGCGAGCGCGGCGAGCTCGGCGAAGTAGCGGCGCCAGACCTCGTCGACCTCGCGCCCGGCCCAGGCCCCCGGCTCCATGTCCACTGCCTCGCCGTCCACGAGGTGCACGGAGCCGAGCAGGAAGTCCCACGGATACGGGCTGAGGAGCTCCGCGAGCTCCTGGTCTCTGCCCGGCAGCCACTCCAGCTCGAGCGCGAGCTTCACCGGGAGCCCCTGCGATTTGGCGGCGAGCACGGCGTCACAGTAGTCCTCCAGGTCGTGCGCGACGCGGCTGCGATGGTACGGATGCTCGAGGAACGGCTCGGCCTGGCGGAAGTAGTACATGTGCTCGGTGAAGGCGATCTCGTCGACTCCGCGCGCGGCGGCCTGCTCCACGAACCGCTCGACCGCGCCCACCGTCAGCTCGACCGGGCCTTCGCGGCCCTCCGCCGGCCCGCGCAGGTGCATGTGGTAGTCGACGATCACGCCTCGACCCGCAGCAGCGCCTCGACGAAGCCAAGGTCGGCCGGTGTCGTCACCTTGACGAGCCGGCGGTCGCCCTCGACGAGCCGGACGCGGCCGCCCGCGGCCTCGACGAGACCTGCGCAGTCGGTGGCGTCGGCGCCGCCGGCAAGCGCACCTCGCAGCAGGTCGGCGACGAACGCCTGCGGCGTCTGCACGGTGTGGAGGCCGGTGCGGTCGATTGTCTGCTCGACCTGCTCGCCCTCGGCCCGCTTGACGGTGTCGTCGAGCGGGAGCGCCGGGACGGCGCCGTCCCAGCCGTCGGCGAGCGCGGTGACGACGCGCTCGAGGACCTCCCCGGGGAGGAGCGGCCTGGCGGCGTCGTGGACGACGATGACGGCGGCCTCTTCGGGCACCTCGGCGACGCCGGCGCGGACCGAGTCTGCACGCGTCGCCCCGCCGGTGACCGCGGCTCGGACCTTCCCTGCCCCGAGCTCCTCGGCGAGCAGGATGCTCGGCTCCTCCCAGTCCGCCGGGGCCACGAGCACGACGGCCTCGACCCAGTCGGAGGCCTCGAGGCGCTCCAGGCTCTCGGCCAGGAGCGGGCGGCCGCCGAGGTTGGCGAACGCCTTGGGGCGGTCGGCGCCGAGCCGCTCGCCGCTGCCTGCCGCAACGAGCACCGCCCAGACGCCCGACCCGCCCGAGCTCACTTGAGCAGGACGAGCTCGCCGTCGCGCTCGACGAAGAGCTCGGGGCTGACCGGGTTGTCGGCGGTCTGGAAGTCGCGCGCCACCTTCGTCCGCAGGAGCTCCTCCGCGTTTCCCCGCTCGATGGCCTCGCGTGGAAGGGCGACGAAGACGTTGTCCATGGGCACCGCGTACACGGCCGGAGCGCCGTCGTACTCTTGCACGATCTGGCGCCGGAGCCCCGGCACGATCATGCGCGTCGCGTCGTACCCGTCGGAGGTCGACCAGCCGCAGAGCTCCCAGTTGCCCGAAGGCTCGCACAGGAGCGGTGCGTCCTCGTCGGTCTGCCGCTTCAGATTGGCCAAGGCGACCTCGTGAATCTCCTCGACCGACGTCCCCCAGCGCTCGACGTCCTCCGGCCGGACGACGGTCTGCGAGTCGCCGGTGTCGACCAGGTAGACGACGTCCAGGTTCCCGGGCATCTCGGTCGCCGCCGGCTCGAAGTCCCAGCCGCGCACGGCGAACCTCGGCTGCAAGAGCGGCATGAGGTCGGCCTCCGCGTCCTCGTAGGCGACGCCCGCGATCCCCTCGTCGAGCCGGCGGCGTCGCCTCGGCGACGAGGCCCGCCATGATCTCCTCACGGCGGCCCGGGTCGGCCTCGTACTCGTCGAAGGCCTCGCCGATCGGAAGCTCGATCCGATTGGGCGCGTCGAGAACCAGGACGTTCAAGTCGTAGCCCGGCTCGGCCTCGAGGTCGGCGCCCTTCAGCTCTGCGAGGACGACCTCCTTGAAGGCCGACGGAACGAGCTCGGGCTCGTCGGCCCCTCCGCCGCCACCGCAGCCGACGGCCGGCACCGTGAGCACGGCGAGGGCGCAGGCGAGCACGGTTGCGCGCAGGACCATCCCGAAAGGATGCCTGCCGGGACCGCGCGTGAGCGGGTGAACCCGCTTACGTGGCGACCTTGGCGCCGACCGAGTCCAGCTCCTCGTCCAGCCAGACCGCGGCGTCGTCTTCGTCCATGCCCTTGGCGTACATCAGCTCGGAGGCGAGGATCTTCTTCGCCTTCACGAACATCTGCTTCTCGCCCGTGGAGAGGCCCTTCTCCTGGTCGCGCAGCGACAGGTTCCGGACGACCTCGGCGAGCTCGAAGATGTCGCCCGTCTTCATCTTGTCGCGGTTGTACTTGAAGCGCCGGTTCCAGTTCTTCGGCATGTTCGTCCCGTTGCCGTGCAGGACCTTGACGACGCGAACGACCATGTCCTCGTCGATCACCTTGCGCAGGCCCACGCGGTCGGCGTTCTCGGTCGGGACGTTCACGGTCATGTCGTTGTGGAGGATCTTGATCGTGAGGTACTCGCGCTCTTGCCCCAGGATCGTCCTCGTCTCCTTCTTCACCACGGTCCCCGCGCCGTGGTGGGGGTAGACGACCTTATCGCCGACCTTGTACAAGCCTCTCCTCCTCTATATGAAACGCGGGCGCGCAAAAGAGCGCCCAGACGCCTGCGGATTCAGGCCATTGTACCGGAAACCCGCTTGGAAAGCCAGCTTCCGGGCACTTTGCGTTTCGAACGGCTCGGGCTAGAGCTGGAGAGATCAGAGATCGGGGGAACTCCCCCGCCCCCGTCAGAGCTGGAGGTAGCGATCGACGAGATTGTGCTCCTGGAGCCGCCGGAGGCCCTCGCGGATCTCGCGGGCCCGCACGGAGCCCACGCCGTCCACCGCCTCGAGGTCGCGGTGGCTGGCGCGAACGACCGCGTCGAGGCTCTCGAAGTCGCGGACGACGTGCCGGATGATCGAGTCCGGAAGGCGCGGAATGCGCGAGAGGACCCGGTAGCCGCGCGGCTGAACCGAGTGGTCGAGCGGGTTCGTGTCGCGGTAGCCGAGCAGCTCGGCGAGCTGGTCGAACTCGAGCACGTCGGTGTAGTCGAGCTGAGCGAGGCGCTCGAGGGCCGTCGACGAGGCTGCGGGGTCGCCGCTCCTCTCGTAGTCGTAGACGACGGCCGCCTTCTCGCGCGGAACGTCCTCCATCAGCTCGTCGAGCTGCATGCGGATGAGCCGGCTCTCGTCGCCCAGCTCGACGCAGTTCCGCTCGATCTCCTCGGCCATCCGCGTCGTCATCTCCGCGCGCTGGAGGACGACGAGGACGTCGTCGAGGACGACGGCACTCTGGAACTCGAGCGCGGTCAGCCGCGTCAGGCCCTGGTCGAGGCGGCTGCGGTAGGTCTCGAGCGTCCCCAGCGCCTGGTTCGTTCGCGCGAGCGTGTCCGAGATCTCGCCGAGCTGGTAGCGGAGGTCGCCGATGAAGACGGTCACGGTCTCGCGCTGCTGCGAGATCGAGACGACCAGCGCGTCGGTCTGCTTGGCCACGCGCTCGGCCGTGCGGTGCCGGGTGCCCGTCTCGTCGGACGGGATGGCCGGGTCCGGCATGAGCTGGACGTTCGCGTAGACGAGCTTCTGCCCGTCCGCGTTGATCACGATTGCGCCGTCCATCTTGGCCAGCTCGTAGAGGAGCTGGGAGGTGAGCGGGAGGTCGAGCCGCATCCCACCGGAGAAGAGGAACGCCAGGCCGTTCGGGTCGCCGATGACGATCAGCGCGCCGAGCTCGGCCCGGATGATGTCGTCGATGCCGGAGCGCAGCGGCGTGCCCGGCGCGACCTGCTTGAGCGCCGAGAGGAGGGTCTTATCCTTCCGAGGATCCGCTCGCATCGAGCCCCGCAGTGATCGCCGTCCGCAGCGTTCCCGCTGCTGTCAGGCGCATTCTGCCACGGGACTCGGTTCCGTCAGGCACGAGCACCTCCGAGAAGCCGAGCTTGGCGCACTCGGCGAGGCGCCGCTCGGCCTGGCTCACCGGGCGCAGACGGCCCGTGAGCCCTACTTCTCCGAAGCACGAGACGCCGCGCTTGACAGGCGCTCCGCGGGCCGCGGAGGCGATGGCGAGGGCGACGCCGAGGTCGGCGCCGGGCTCGTCTACCCGCACGCCTCCGGCGACGTTCACGAAGACGTCCGCCTGCCCGAGCGCGACGCCGGCGTGGCGGCCGAGGACGGCGACGATCATCGAGAGGCGCTTCGGGTCGACGCCCGTGCCGACCCGCCTCGGCATGGCCAGGTCGGTCGGCGAGACGAGCGCCTGCACCTCGAGCAGGAGCGGCCGCGTGCCCTCGATCGTGCAGACGACGGCCGATCCGGGCTGCTCCTCGTCGGGATGGCCGAAGAGCTCGGAGGGATCCTCGACGGCGACGAGGCCGGCCGAGGTCATCTCGAAGACGCCCAGCTCGTTCGTGGAGCCGAAGCGGTTCTTCACCGCGCGCAGGATGCGGTGCGAGCGGTAGCGGTCACCCTCGAAGTGGAGGACGCAGTCGACGAGGTGCTCGAGCACGCGCGGGCCCGCGACGGAGCCCTCCTTCGTCACGTGGCCGACGAGGAACGTGGCGATGCCCTGCTCCTTGGCCACCCGTAGGAAGCGGCCGGCCGCCTCGCGCACCTGGGCGACAGAGCCGGGCGCCGAGCCGAGCTCGGGCGCGTAGAGGGTCTGGACGGAGTCGACGACGCAGACCTCGGGCCTCTCGCGCTCGAGCGTGGCGCAGACCTCGTCCAGGTTCGTCTCGGCGAGGATGTGGACGTCGCCGGCGCCGCCCAGGCGGTCGGCGCGCAGCTTCACCTGGGCCGAGGACTCCTCGCCGGTGACGAGCACCGCCTTCCGCTCCTTGGACATGGCCTGCAAGGCCATGAGCAGGAGCGTGGACTTGCCGATCCCGGGGTCCCCGGAGACGAGGACGAGGCTGGCGGGGACGAGGCCGCCGCCGAGGACGCGGTCGAGCTCCGTGACGCCGGTCGGGATCCGGTCGGCCTCGGCGGTCTCGACCTCGACGAGGCGAAGGAGCGGGCGGCCGGCGGCCTGGGCGCCGCGGACGCCGGGAGCAGGCGCGAGCGCACGCTCCTCGACCAGGCTCCCCCACTCCCCGCACGCGGGACAACGGCCGAGCCATTTGCCGGTCGTGTACCCGCACTCGGAGCATGCGTGCTGGAGAGCCGCCTTCGCCATGGGCGACCCAGTCTAGGCAGCCGGTCCGACGCCGAAGCCCGCGGCTTCGTGCCGGTTGTGTGTCGCCTACGTGGAGAGGATCTTGGCCTTCTCGGCCGCGAACTCCTCGTCCGTCAGGATTCCCTGCTTCTGCAGCTCGGCGAGCTTCGCGAGCTTGGCGAACTTGTCCTCCTCGGGCGGAGCTGCCGCTGGCGGGGGCGGGGGCGGGGCCGCCGCCTGCTGCTGGGCCATCTGCTCGTCGTATTGCTGCTGGTCCTGCGCGGCGTACTTCTGGTCCTGGCGGTGGCGCACGGCGCCGGCGGTGCCGGCCACGACAGCCGTCGTAGCAGCCGCGCGAACCAGGCCCGGTCCTCGTCTCCTCAACATCTAGCTCTCCTCTCCGGAATCGGCAGCCGCATAGGCCAGGGCCGCCTGGACGACGTCGTGCGGAATGCGCTCGTTGGCAACGAGCCGGCCGTCGGCATTGCGAACTGCCTCGGCGAATCGGGTCGCCCAGACGTTCTCGAAGACGAGCAGGCCCGCGGACGAGTTCGGGTCGAGCGCCTCGGCCGCGAGGGCGATGTCGTCCTCGTTCAACAGCCCGCTGTCGATGCTTGCGATGTCGTTCATGCCGGCAGCCTCGTCCTCGGGGTCGACCTCGGCAAGCTCGACGGCGCCTACGTTGCCCTCCTCGTCCTTGATGATGAAGACGAGGTCGAGGATGCGGATCGTCTCGTTCTCGACCAGCTCGGCCAGCGCCGGGATGATCTCGCCCTTGAACTTGTTGCCGGGGAAGGCCAGGACCAGGTATTCGATCGGCCCGACGCTCATTGGCTTGCCTCCTGGGAAAGTGGGATAACCGCTGCGGAGTCTGCCACAGAACGCCGGATCAGCGCCGAAAGGCGTCGTCGACCGGAACGCCGTACCCGGTGGCGAGCGCGTTCGTCTCGTTCGCCATACCCACGACCGCGAGCACCTCGGCGAGCTGCTCGTCGGTCATGCCCCGCTTGCGGGCCGAGGCGGTGTGCGAGGCGATGCAGTACTCGCACCCGTTCGTCACTGAGACGGCGACGTAGAGGAGCTCCTTGGTCAGCTGGTCGAGCGCCCCGGGCGCCATGACCTCCTTGACGGACTCCCACGTGCGCCGGAGCGTGATCGGGTCGACCGCCAGCGCCTTCCAGAAGTTGTTGACCCAGTCCACCTGCCGGGTCTCCATGATGTCGTCGTAGACGGCGCGCACCTCGGGCGAGGCGTCGTCGTACTCGATCAGCGGCATGGGGCCGCTACTCGTCGTCGGCGGGCTGGTCGTCCGCGTCCGCCTCGGCCACAGGCTCCTCGGCGGGGACGGTGACCTTCTCGGGCTCCGGCGGGGCCTCGCCCTCGACGATCGAGATGTCGACATCCTCCTCGTCGTTCTTCGTGCCGACGACGATGGTCGAGCCGGGCTTGATCGAGCGGCCGAGGACGAAGTCGGCGAGCGGGTCCTCGATGTAGCGCTGGATGGCCCGGCGCAGCGGGCGGGCGCCCATGGCCGGGTCGTAGCCCTTGCTGACCAGCAGCTCCTTGGCCTCCTCGGTGAGCTCGATCGCGGCCTCGTGGTCGGCCATCTGCTCCTTGAGCCGCTTCATCATCAGGTCGACGATGATCTTGATCTCGTCCTTCGTCAGCTTGTGGAAGACGATGACCTCGTCGATGCGGTTGAGCAGCTCGGGGCGGAAGACCTTCTTGAGCTCGCCCATGATCCGGTCCTTCATCTCGTCGTAGCTGAGGCCGGTGTCGTCGCCGACGGAGAAGCCGAGTGACTGGTTCTTCGAGATCGTGGCCGCGCCGATGTTGGACGTCATGATCACGATCGTGTTGCGGAAGTCGACCTTGCGACCCTGGGCGTCCGTCAGCTTCCCGTCCTCGAGGATCTGGAGGAGGATGTTGAAGACGTCCGGGTGGGCCTTCTCGATCTCGTCGAGGAGGACGACCGAGTACGGCTTCCGGCGCACGGCCTCCGTGAGCTGGCCGCCCTCGTCGTAGCCGATGTAGCCGGGGGGCGAGCCGACGAGCCGGGACACGGAGTGCTTCTCCATGTACTCCGACATGTCGACCTGGATCATCGCGTCCTCGTCGCCGAAGAGGAACTCGGCGAGCGTGCGCGCCAGCTCGGTCTTCCCGACGCCCGAGGGCCCGAGGAAGATGAACGAGCCGGTCGGGCGCTTCGGGTCCTTGATGCCCGCGCGCGCGCGGCGGATCGACTTCGACACGGCGACGATCGCCTCGTTCTGGCCGATGACGCGCTTGTGGAGCTCGTCCTCCATGCGGATGAGCTTCTGCGACTCCGCCTCGGTGAGCTTGAAGACCGGGATGCCCGTCCACATGGAGACGATGTCGGCGATCTCCTCCTCGCCGATCTCCGGCTGCTCGTCCTGCTCCGAGGTGCGCCACTTGTCCTCGAGCTCGCGCTTCTTCTGCGTGAGCTTGCGCTCCTTGTCGCGCAGGTTCGCAGCCTTCTCGAACTCCTGGGACTCGATCGCCGCCTCCTTCTCCTCGCGCACCTTCTCGATCTCGTCCTCGAGCTCGCGGTAGCGCGGCGGGGCGGTCATGGTCTTGATGCGCATGCGGGAGGCGGCCTCGTCGATCAGGTCGATGGCCTTGTCCGGCAGGTGGCGGTCCTGGATGTAGCGGTCGGCGAGCACGGCCGAGGCGCGCAGGGCGTCGTCGGTGATCGTGCAGCGGTGGTGCGCCTCGTAGCGGTCGCGGAGGCCGCGCAGGATCTGGACGGTGTCGTCCACCGACGGCTCGTCGACGCGGATCTGCTGGAAGCGGCGCTCGAGGGCGGCGTCGCGCTCGAGGTACTTGCGGTACTCGTCGAGCGTGGTCGCGCCGATCGTCTGCAGCTCGCCCCGGGCCAGCGCGGGCTTGAGAATGGAGGCCGCGTCGATCGCGCCCTCCGCCGCGCCGGCGCCGACGAGGTTGTGGAGCTCGTCGATGAAGAGAATGATGTCGCCGCGCTGGGTGATCTCCTTCATCACCTTCTTCAGGCGCTCCTCGAACTCGCCGCGGTACTTCGAGCCCGCCACGAGCGCGGCCAGGTCGAGCGTGTAGATCTGCTTGTTCTTGAGGAGCTCGGGGACCTGGTTGGAGGAGATGCGCGCGGCGAGGCCCTCGACGACGGCGGTCTTGCCGACGCCCGGCTCGCCGATCAGCACGGGGTTGTTCTTCGTGCGGCGCGAGAGGATCTGCATCACGCGCTCGATCTCGGTCTGGCGCCCGACCACGGGGTCGAGCTTGCCCTCGGCCGCGAGCTTGGTCAGGTTCCGGCCGAACTGGTCGAGGAGCTTGGAGCTCTTCGCCTTCTCGCCCGCGGCGGCGCCTCCGCCCTGCTGGCGCCGGCCGGGGCCGGAGAGCATGCGGATGATCTCGTTGCGGATCTTCTCGGCGTCGGCGTCGAAGTCGAGCAGGATGCGCGCGGCGACGCCCTCGTTCTCGCGCACGAGGCCGAGCAGGATGTGCTCGGTGCCGATGTAGTTGTGGCCCAGGGAGAGGGCCTCGCGCAGCGCGAGCTCGAGCACCTTCTTCGCGCGCGGCGTGAACGGGATCTGGCCGGTCGTCACCTCGTCGCCCTGGCCGACGATGCGGGCGACCTGGGCGCGGACCTCCTCCACCGTGATGTCCAGGCTCTCGAGCACGCGGGCGGCCAGCCCCTCCTCCTCGCGGAGGAGCCCGAGCAGGATGTGCTCGGTGCCGATGTAGTTGTGCTTGAGGGCGCGGGCCTCGTCCTGGGCGAGAACGACGACCTGCCTGGCTCTCTCGGTGAAGCGCTCGAACAAGACCTCACGGTCCTTTCCGGTCGACAGCCGGACCTATGGTACCGAACCAGTCCGCGGTGCCCGAGCGCGCCATGGACTCCGTATCGGCTTCGAGCCGCATGCTTTAGAGAGTCAGTTTCGAACGCCGGCATCGCTCGGACGGGGTGCCCCCTTTGGGGGAGGCGAGGCCGCCCGAATCTGCCGATCGTAAGTACATGAGGAGGAGGGGTGCGGTTGCTCTCGTCGTGTCGCTGGCGCTGCTTGCGCTGGCCGCGCCGTCGACCGCCGGTGCCCTCTCGGTCAGCGGGCAGGAATCGCTCGAGGCGAGCGTGGTCGTCCGCGTCAACGCCGTCCGCCGCAGCCACGGGCTGCGGGCACTCACCGTGGTCTCCCGGCTGGCCGACGCCGCCGATCGGCACGCGACGTCCATGGCGGCCGCGAGCTACTTCCGGCACGAGCTCCGGACTCCGGATCGCGCCGGGGGCTGGACCCCGTTCAGCACGTGGATCCGCTGGTACTGGCCGGGCCCGGGCTACTCGTCCTGGAGCGCCGGCGAGAACCTCGCCTGGGGCGCGCCCAGCCTCTCCGCCTCGGGCACCGTGAGCCGCTGGATGGCGAGCTCCGGTCACCGCGCGAACATCCTCAACCCGCGCTGGCGGAACATCGGCATCGGGGCCGTCCAGGTCCGCGATCCCCGCGGCTACTACGGCTCGTGGAACGACGTGACCATCGTGGCCGCGGAGTTCGGCGTCCGCCAGTAGGCGGCCGCACGGCGCGGTAGGCTCGCGCCGTGTCTCTCGAGACGACGATCGTCCCGCGCGGGCCGTATTCGCTCGCGCTTTCGGCGCGACTAGGGAGCGACACCACCCGCCGCTTTCGGGACGGCGTACTGACGCTCGCCTGCGAAACGCACGGCGGCTCGGCTCTCGCGCGCGTCCGCCAGCGCCCGGACGGCAGCCTCGCGGTCGCCCTCGATGCCGCCGAGCCCGCCGAGGCGCTCGAGCGGGTCCGCTTCGTGCTCGCCGCCGACGACGACCACTCACCGTTCCTCGAGCGCTTCGCGGACGACCGGTTGCTCGGTCGGTCGGTGCGCAGCCTCCGCGGGCTGCGGCCGCTCCGGACGGCGACGGTCACGCACTCGCTGCTCAAGGCGGTCTGCGGCCAGCTCGTCCAGGCGCGGGCTGCCCGCCAGCTCGAGGCGCGCCTGATGCGCGCGCTCGGCACGCCGTTCGGCGACTTCTACCTGCCGCCGACCCGGGCGACGTTCGGCGGGCTCGCGCCGGCGCGGCTCGCCCGCGACGGGCTCGTGGCGCGCAAGGCGAACGCGCTCGTCCGCCTCTCCCGCGAATGGGACGTCGAGCGTCTCCGCGGGGTCGAGACGCCGGCGGCCGTGGCGCGCATCGAGCGCGAGCGCGGGCTCGGGCCCTGGTCGGCAGGGATGATCTGCCTCTACGGCCTCGGCCGCTACGAGCAGGGGCTCGTCGGCGACCTCGGGCTCGTCAAGCTCTGCTCCTCGCTCCTCGGCCGCCGGGCCGAGCCGGAGGACACCCGCCGCCTGCTCGAGCCGTACGACGAGTGGGCGGGCCTGGCGAGTGTCTATCTCCTCGCCAAGCCCGCCTGAGAGGCCACGTCAGGCCCAGGAAGCTTGAACCGGAGGCGCCGCCAGAGCCGTAGGCGCCGCCCCCGGTCCGACCCCGTCCATCCCCAGCTCGACAGACGAGGAGCGCGGTCGCCGCGAGGAAGGCTGCGCGGCCCACGCCGCCTGCGCGCGGGGTTGCACCGGTTCGCCCGGCGCTTCGGCGATGTCGCACGTCGCGGTCAACGCCGCGGTTCGAGCGATTCCCCTCATTGCCTCCCCCGTTGCCGCAGGTCTGCCTCGGAGGAAAGCGCGACGTACCCCTTTCGGGTACTGGCCGAAGGAGTGGACCTAGGGAGTGCTTGGGGAACTTCGCTCGGCAAAGCCGTTGTTCGCCAAGCTCTCCCTCACTCGGCCTGGACCGGGCGGACGATGGCGAGCACCGTCAGGAGGAGGATCTTGACGTCGAGCCAGAGCGACCAGTTCTCGATGTAGTAGTTGTCCCACTCGACGCGGTCGGAGAGGGAGGTCTGGCCGCGGAGACCGTGCACCTGGGCCCAGCCCGTGATGCCTGCCTTGACGCGCTGGCGCTCCCCGTAGCGGTCGATCTGGCCGCTGAAGAGGGCGACGTACTCGGGCCGCTCCGGGCGCGGGCCGACGAGGCTCATCTCGCCCCTGAGGACGTTCCAGAGCTGCGGGAGCTCGTCGATTGAGGTCCGCCGCAGGAACGTGCCGACGCGCGTCCGCCGGTCGACGCCTTCGACGCCTCCGGGCGCGGTGCCGGGTGGAAGCACCGGGGCGGATGCCGTCTCGGCCGCCGGGCGCATCGACCGGAACTTGAGGATCTCGAAGGCGCGGCCGTCGCGGCCTGCGCGCGCCTGCCGGAAGAAGATCGGGCGGCCCGTCGTCAGCCAGACAGCCGCCCCCGCACCGAGCAGCACGGGCGAGACGAGCACGAGCAGGAGCCCGGCGGCGAGGCGGTCGGCAGCGTACTTCACGGCGAACTGCCAGCTACGCGGGTTCGTCGGCTGCGCGGTCAGGAGCGGCAGGCCGCCGAGGTACTCGATGCCGATGTGGCCGACGACCTTCTCGTAGAAGCGCGGCACCATCGAGACCTCGACGCCGAGCTCCTGGCAGCGCCGGAGCACGGCGAGCAGGACCGGCCCGGGCGCGGTCGAGAAGGTCATGACTACGTGCCTGATCCCGTGCTCGGAGATGACACGGTCGAGGTCCCAGCTCGCCCCGAGGACAGGCAGGTCGGCGTCGCCGCCGGCGGCGTCGCGCGGCTCCTTGTCGAGGAAGCCGATCGGCCTGAGGCCCAGCTCCGGGTGCTCGAGCAGCCGGTTCGCCGCCAGGCGCCCGACGTGGCCGGCGCCGACGACGAGCGTCGGTCGCACCGACTCGCCGCGACGGCGGGCCTGGAGCTCTCCCCAGGAAAGGACGACGCGGCCGGCCAGCAGGTACACGCTGGCGAACGCCCACAGACGCGCGGTCTGCGCGGCGACCCAGGGGTCGTCGGCGACCACGATGCGCAGCGAGAGGACGATCATCGCCGCGAGCGCAGTCGCCGTGACGACGACGCGCAGGTCGTCAAGGACGCGCAGGAAGACGCGAGGCCGGTACAGGCCGCGCGCCGCCATCAACGCGAACGTCAGGAGCGGGAAGACGACGAGCCAGAGCGCAGGAGTGGTCGGAACTCCTGCGCGGGGCGCGCCGAGGTCGGCGACGACGACGGCCGCGAAGAGCATGAGCGCGTCGACGCCGAGACACGCCTTCGTCCAGGCGCTCACCCCCCGGGTGCGCGCGACCGCACGCCGTGCCGCGACCGGGAGGGTCCGGGCCTCCATGCGAGAGCTGCGAAGCACGCGGATGTCCCTCGGCTAGCTGCGGACCCGACCGACTCGCCTGAGCGTGAACCCTGCCGCGAGCAGCAGGACGCCCGCTCCCACGAGTAGCACCAGGTCGAGGCCGGTGAACGGCAGCGAACCGCCGCCCTCGACGTCGCCCTGGATGTTCCCTCCTGTACCGCCGTAACCACTTTGCGTCGGCTCTTGTGCCAGCGCAACGGACGCCATGATCAAGGCCGCAAGCACGATGCTTGCGAATGCCGCAAGACGCTTCAACTCCATCCTCCCTTCGTCACCCTCCGTACCGAGCGCAGGGGCGGGGACGCCTCAGCGCTCGGACGAGGACTCCGGTTGGCCGCAGATTAGTGCTCTTCCCTCTCGTGCCGCAGTTCGTCGAGTCCCTGCCGAAATGGGGGCCGCAACAGGGTCTCAAGTCACAGTATCGGGGCTGTTTCGCGGGTGTCAACTTTGTGCCTCCGGCGCCTTAGCTCGCCCGTTCCTCGACCCGTTGGAGGAAGATCCGGTCGAGCACGTGAGGATCGACGGGCTCGCCCGTGAGGACGCCCTCGCGGACGATCTGCACCGTCTCCTCGCGCGGATTCAGCTCCTCGGCGCGGTCGAGCCGCGCCAGCGCCTCGTCGCGACGGCCCTCGAGCGCCGCTATCACCGCCAACTCGAGCTCGGCGTACCAGCCGTCTCCGTGGCGGTCGAGGGCGCGCGTGAACGAGCCTTCCGCCCGGGCGTAGTCCTCCTCCCGCATCGCAATCGCCCCGGCGACGAGGTCGGCGCGGTCGCTCAGCGGGTTGAGCGACCGCGCCCGCCCGAGGATCGCGTATGCATCTTCGGGGCTCGAGCGCCACGTGTCGGCCGCGCGCTCGATCTCGCGCGCGGCAAGCCACGGGAGCGACAGTGAGACGACCGCCACCACGACGACGAGCGTATAGAGGGCGGCGGCTGTCACCCTCCTCCGCGTCCACTCACCCGGGCGTTCGGTCGGCAGCGGGACCGGGCGGTCGAGCGCGGCGGCGAGCCCGAGCCAGGCGAACGCCGGCGCGGCGAGGGCCGGAAACTCCCAGAACCAGTCGAGCGAGCCGTGCAGCGCCCAGTACGAAAAGGCGACGACCGCGGCGGCCGCGACCCCGTTCCCGAGCGGAGAGCGGCGGGAGCGGCCGACCCAGACGGCGCCGAGCGCGGCGCCGAGGAAGCCGAGGAAGAGCAGCCCGCCCACGATCCCGGTTCCCGAGACGACCATCAACGGCAGGCTGTGCGGGTAGAGGGGCTCCTCGGGGCTCTCGCGCTCCCGCAGGTAGGCGTCCGCGAAGTTGCCGGCGCCGGAGCCGACGAGGGGCGAGTCGCGGAGCTCCCCGGCCGCCACCCGCCAGAAGTCGTAGCGGTTGCTGCCGAGGTTGGCGCCGAGGTACGACGAGCTCTCCTCGAACTGCTGTCCCGCCGAGAACTCGTCCCAGGCGTCCTGCGCCTGGGCCACCGGGCTCCCGTAGACGGCGAGGACGACGAGGGCGGCCACGACGGCCGCGATCCCCGTGAGCACGCCCACGATCCAGGCACCGAGCCGCGCGACGTCCGCGGGCAGCGGAGCGAAGCGGTCGACGAGCCCGTAGACGGTTCCCAGCGCGAAGAGCGCAGCGGCCGAGCCGATCAGCGGCTCGGGCAGCGCCTCGAGCGCCGCCGGCAGGCTCTCGTCGCGCCAGGCCGGATAGAGGTCCAGGAACGGCCCGCGCGCCAGGTACGCGGCCAGGCAGACCGGTCCGAGGACGAGCAGCGAGCGGGTGCGTCCCGGGACGAGGACGACGTAGAGCACCAGGACGACCGGGAACACGAAGAGCGAGCCGCGGCTCTGCGGCAGGATCGCCTGCTCGAGCAGGAAGCCGGCCGAGGCCAGGAAGAGCCCGCGCAGCCACCACGGCGTCTCGCGGCGCGAGGCGAGGAAGACCGCGGGCCACAGCGCCGAGAGGAACAGCGCGCAGTTTGCGTTCAGGTAGCCGACCGGCTCCGCGTAGCGACCGCCGATGAAGAACGAGTAGGGGTCGTCGGCGCGGAGCAGCGAGACGAGCGTGGCCGCCGCGATCGCGGTCACGCCGAGCGCGTACCCCCCGAGGAGAAACGCCCCGTGCCGCGCCCGCCATGGCCACAGCAGGAAGATCCCGTACACGCAGAGGTAGAGGAGCGTCCGGTTGGTCGCATCCCACGCCTCCCCCTTGTCGCCGGCCCAGGCGATCGAGACGGCGCTCCAGAGGGTGAAGGCGGCGAGCAGCCCGAGCGCGACGAGGCCGACCCGCGGCAGCGTCCTCAGCACCTGCGGCGCCGTGACGAGGATGAGCACGAGCAGGCCGAGCAGCGCCAGGCTCCCCGGCAGCCAGAGCGTCGGCGGATAGCCCCCGTCCACGACGGCCCAGAGCAGGAAGATGCCGAGAGGAAGCGCGCCGACGAGGAAGGTCGCGGCCCGGGTCGCCCCCGGACTGGCGAGGTCCGTCATGGCCGGCGAGTCTAGTTCGGCCGCAGGAGGATCAGGGCCTGATGCGAAGGACGCGCGACCGCGCGCGCTCGGCGCCCGTTCCGGCGACCGCGCGGTAGCGCACGACGCCGCCGCGGGCGACAAGGCTCACGCGGAAGGTCCCTGCCGCGCGGGCGTGCAGGCGGGCCACGGCGACCCAGCCGCGCGGCGTCCGTCGCTGGACGACGACGGCCTGCGGCAGGGCCCGGGCGGCGACCTGGGTCGCCGCCCAGCGCGACGCGGCCGCGGAGCGTGACCCGGGCCGCGGGCGTCCCCCACCCCGGCAGCCGGCGCTGGGCGCTCTTGCGCAGGACGACCTTCCCGACCGGGAGGCCGAGCGCGTAGGCGCGCAGCGCGCCGTAGCTGGGCTTCAGGCGCCAGTCCGTCGTCGCCAGGCCGAAGCGGCCCTCGTAGGTGTCGGCGTCCTCGTAGAAGGGGCTGTTTCGCGCCGAGTACCAGAAGAGCGCCTTCACCCAGGGGAAGCGCTCGACGTACTCGTACGCCTTGCGGAGGAACGCGGCCTGGGTTGCTGCCGAGACGCCTCCGTCCCCGGTCGTCGTCGAGTAGCCGAACTCGGTGAGCCAGACGTCCTTCCCGGCGTCCCCGAAGGCGACCATCGACGCGCGGATCTCCGTGATCGCGGGGAAGGCGTTGACGGAGATGCGGTCGGGATCCTCCCACTCGTGCACGCCGTTCCAGGCGACCGTGGGGTCGACGCCGTACGTGTACGGCTGCACCGCCACGGCGTCGAAGTACGCGCCGCCGCCGAGCCGGTAGAGGTCCTCGAGGTAGTAGAAGTCCGACTTCGAGAGCCCGCCGAGGAGCACGGTCGCGCCCGGGTCGGCCTCCTTCGCCGCCCCGTAGCCCTCACGCAGGAGCGGCAGATACGACGCGGCGCTCGGGCCCGACGGCCAGAAGCGCGGGTGGTTCGGCTCGTTCCAGAGCTGGTAGGCACGGACGCCGAGCGCGCTGAAGTGCTCGACGACGAAGCGCACGGCGTCGCCGTAGTCCGAGGCGCGCGCCGGGCGGTAGGTGACCTCCCAGCGGCGCTCGCCGCCGGCGTCGACGTGCTTGTCGGGATCGGCCGAGGCCCAGTAGGGGACGCCGTCCGCTATCGGCATCAGCACCTGGAGCCCGGCAGCGTGCGCCCGCTCGATCGCGTAGTCGTACTCCGCCAGAAGCCAGTCGTTCACCTCGCCCTTTCCGTCGGGCTCGAGCCCGGCCCAGTTGACGTTCGCGCGGATCCAGCGGGCACCGGCGGCGCGGAGCAGCTCGATCTCGCGGTCGACGTCGGCGCGCGGCTGGCCCCAGGTGACGTCGGCCACGACGCCTACCTCGGCCGCCTCTGCGGGGGCAACGAGCACGAGGGCGGCCAGCGAGGCTGCGAGGGCCGCGAGCGTGGCGCGAACGAGCGCGCGCGAGCGGGCGAATTGCCTGGCCATCGTCGCTGGTGTCCCGTCGTCCACGATCCCGAGAGGGATCGGCGAAACGAGCGGGGAGCTTGACCGGGCAGCCTAGCGCCGTTTGTCACTACCTGCGGAGCCGGCCCCCCAGCAGGGCGGCTTCGACGAAGCCGTGCATCTTGGCGACGTCGACCACGAGCCGCAGAGCGGGAATCCACGCGAGCGCGCGGCTCCAGCCGAGCGAGCGCCGGGCGGCCAGGGTGAAGAGCGCCAGGTACGCGGCCGCCCCGGCGAGGAGAAGGGCCAGCGCCGTCCGCGAGCCGAGGGCGGCGAGCACGGCGAGGAGAATGCCGGCGCCGTAGATCCCGAAGGTGACGAGCTCGTTCTGGCGGTCGACCCGGGCGAGCGCGTCGCCGCGCCCATAGTTGCGGTACTGGCGGTAGACCTCCCGCAGCGAGCCGCGCGGCCGCCAGCGGACGACCGCCTCCGGCACGACGACGACCTCGCGCCCGGCGGCGCGGAGCGCCCGCAGGAAGGCCTTGTCCTCGCCCCAGGGGAGTTCCGGCGGATAGCCGCCCGCCGCCTGCCACGCGTCGCGCGTGAAGCAGACGCCGTTGCGCCCGGCCGGCAGGTGCTGCCCCGCGATCGGCCCGGAGCGCTCCGGCGGCTTGAAGGCGCTGAGCGTGAACCAGCCCGTCGCGCGCTCGAAGGCGGTTCGGGCGTCGGGCTCGCTGACTCCCACGGCGACCACGCCCCCAGCGGCCGTCGCGGCGAGCGCGGCGACGAAGCCGGGGGCGACGCGGCTCCCGGCGTCGAGCGTCACGACGACCGGCGCCGACACGGCTCGGACGCCCTCGTTCCGGCCGCGGCCCGGCGTGGCGCCGGGAGCCTCGACCAGCCGCACCGCGCCGTGAGTGCGCAGCAGCTCGAGCGTCCCGTCCGTCGAGCCCGCATCCACGACGACGACCTCGTCGACGGGCGGCTCCTGCGCGGCCAGGTCGTCGAGGAGCGCCGGCAGCGTCCCGGCCTCGTCGAGTACGGGGACGACGACGGCGACGGCCTCAGCCACGGATTTCCTCGATCGCCGCCTCCATGTCGTCGATCCGCCGCTCCCAGTCGAACGGGCGGGCGTAGTCGACGCGGCCTTTCCGCGCCTCCGGCGAGTCGCCGCTCTCCGCGGCGGTAACGGCCTCCGCAAAGGCTTCCGCGCCCTCGGCGAAGGCGACGGCGTCGGCGAAGCCCGCCGCGCCCTTCATGGGCGTCGAGACGACGGGCCGCCCGGCGGCGAGGTACTCCACGAGCTTCACCGGGACGAGGTTGTCGTTGAACGCGCTTACCCGGTACGGGACGATGCAGACACGGCCGAGGCCGAGGAGCCCGGGCAGCTCCTCGTGCCGGAAGCGGCCGCTGAGCAGGGCGTTGGGCAGGCCCCCGAGGACGGCTTCCGCCTCCGGGCTCGCGGGCCCGGCGAAGAGGAACGTCCAGTCGGAGAGGCGTCTCGCCACCTCCGCGGCGAGCTGCACGTCGAAGCGGAACCCCAGCTCGCCCGTGAAGACGGCCGTCCGCTCCGCTCCCTCGGCGCCGGCCACGGGCTCGAGCCCGGCGACGTCGACGGCCGCCGTGGCCAGCCGCACGTTCGGGTGGAGGGCGGCGAGCCGCTCCCGGATGGGCTCCGACCACGCGAAGACGACGTCCGAGGACGCGATGACCTGCGACTCCGCCTTCCGGAACGCGCGGCGGAGGCGGTCGTTCATCCCCGGGCCGACGGCGTGGTCGTCGACGACCTCGTAGACGACGACTCGCCACGGATGGCCCTGGACGAAGGGGACGAGCTCCGGCGTCGGGAACCTCACCCAGAGCACCGTGGGCCGCTGCCGGTCGACGCGCCCGAGGAGCTGCCGCTCGAGCCAGCGGCGGTTGGCCGCGTCCACCCCCGGCGCCCGCCGCGGCGGGAGGAGCTTGGGACGGACGACCTCGAACGGCGCGACCCGCTCCGGCGCCTTCCTCCGGGAGAGCGCCCGCGCGACGTGGCGCGGCCGCGGGTTCCGGATGCCCAGCTGCTCCACGTACGTCACCCGCCAGCCGCGCGCCGCGAAGCGGGCCATCTTCTCCTCCGCCTCCGTGTTGTGGAAGCCGAAGGGGAAGTCCGAGTAGAAGAGGATGTCCCCCTTCACGCGCCCGGCGCCCGCTCGCGCGCGTCGATGCGCTGGAGCGCCGCGCCGACGCCGAGGAGCGTCCAGACGAGCATCGAGGTCTTCGGGTCGACGAAGGTCACGTCGAAGAGGTTCGAGACCAGGAGCAGGATCCCGGCTCCGAGCAGCCCGAGCCCGAAACCGCGCACCCTCGCGTCGGCCGAGCGGCGCAGGGCGAGCACCATCCTCCCGGCCGCGAGGATGAGGACGAGCAGCGCGACGATCCCGACGATTCCTTGCTCCGCCAGCGTGTTCAGGTAGAGGCTGTGCGCGGACTCGGGCGGCGCGAGGCCCGTCCCCGGCAGGAAGCTCCGGCCGGTCGTGCCCAGCTCGACGTAGGCCACGTCGAAGCTATTGAGGCCGACGCCGAGCACCGGATGGGCCTCGAACATCGAGACGGCCGCGTCCCAGAAGTCGAGGCGCGTGGCGATCTCGGGCCGGTCGAGGCGTCCGGCATCGGCGACGCGGTCGTGCCAGGCCGCAGGCGCGAGCAGCACGACGAGCACCGCCGCGGCCGCGATCGCGGGCCAGGCGCGCTTGCTCCGCGCAAGTACCGCCACGAGCGCCACGAGCGCCACCAGGGTGCCGCGCGAGTAGGTGACGATCGCGGCCGGAAGCGCGAGCAGGGCGACCAGGACGCAGGCCGCCTTCGCCAGGCGGCTCTCGAAGACCGCGTAGAGCCCGACCGCGAGCGGGACGAAGAGGACGACGAACCCGGCGAGCTGGTTCGGGTGCGGGAAGAACGAGGACACGCGGTACTCGACGGCCCCCGTGTCGCTGACGAACCCGACGCGCGAGAAGTCCCCGGTCGCGTACTGCCAGAGCGCGTGGCCGCTCACCATGAGCCCGACGAGGAGGAGAGCGGCAAAGATCGGCTTGAGGGCCCGCCAGTCGTCCAGGAACAGCGCGATCAGCAGGTAGATGAAGACCGAGCCGGCGAGGAGGACGAACTTCGCCGCGGCGGCCCCGCCCGCGGCGGCGAAGGGCACGGCCGCGAGGGCTGCTCCGACGAAGACGAGGGCGCCGACGAACACGGGCGGCGCCTCGAGCTTCTTCCCCGAGAGGAGCGAGCGGACCGCCTGGATGAGGACGAGCACCATCGCCCAGGCGCCGAGCGCCACCCGCAGGCGGGCGCTGCCGGGATCCGCGATGGGGGCGTTCTCGGCGAGGGGGGTGAGGACGATCAGCAGCGCGAGCCCGTACTCGAGCCGCCAGAGACCGAGCGCGACGGCGACGAGGCCGGCGGCTGCGATCGGGAGGATCGTCGGATCGTCGAGGCGATACGAGCCCAGCGCGTAGACGGCGCCCGCGGCCGCTGCGGCGGCGACGGCCAGCGCAGCGAGCGCTCCGGCCACCGACCACGGCGGCGCGGCGGGGCGGGCCCAGCCCTCGGCCTGCACGTCAGTCACCCGGCCGCGAGGCCAGCGGGTCGGGGAGCGCATCGGGTGCGGCCTCCCCGTAGTAGCGGTCGTAGTCCTCCGAGCCGCCCATCTCGTTGACGATGAGCCCGGCGACGGTCGCCTCGGTCTGGCGGAGCTGCCGGATGGCCGCGGTCACCTTCGTCCGGGAGCCGCGGCGATGGTTGACGACGAAGATGACCGTCCCGACCGCATGCGCCAGGATGGTCGCGTCGGCGCCGGCGGAGAGGGGCGGGCTGTCCACGATGACGAAGTCGGCCCACTCGGAGGCCTCCACGAGCAGGTGCTCCAGGGAGTCCGGCCGCAGCAGCGTGGACGGGTTCGGGGGGACGGCGCCTGCCGGCATCACGTAGACGTTCGGCACGGGTGTCTCGTGCACGACCTCCTCGAAGCGCCAGCCGAGCGCGAGGTAGTGCGTCAGGCCCTTCAGGCCCGGCGTCTCGAGCTCGTACATCCTGGCCAGCGCCGGCCGGCGCAGGTCGCCCTCGATCACGAGGACCCGCCGGCCCTGCTCCGCCATCACGCGCGCGAGGGCGATGGAGCTGGTCGACTTCCCCTCTCCGGGCGAGGCGCTGGCGAGCAGCACGCGGGAGAGCGGCTCCTCGGGCGAGAGAAAGGCCAGGTTGGTGCGCAGAACGCGGAAGGCCTCCAGGAAGCGCTGCTCCCGGCTCTTCGAAGGCCGGCGGCGCGCGAGGCTCGGCACGCGCGCGAGAACCGGGACGCTCAGCTCGCGGGCCAGGTCCTCCTCGCTGCCGAGGCGGGTGTCGAGCCGGTCGCGCAGGAGCGCGAGGCCCGCGCCCAGGAAGAGCGCGAACACGAACATGACGGCCGCGTAGAGCGTCGGCCGTGGGCGCACGGCGGCGCTCGGCGGCTGCGCGCGGTCGGCGACCGTCACCTCGCCGTTCGTCTCCGAGGCCAGCTCCTCGTCGGCGTAGTCGACGAACGTCTCCGCGTAGACGTTCGCCAGCTCGGCGGCCTCCTCGGGCGTGTCGCCCTCGGCCTCGACGACCAGGAGCTGCGTGTCGGAGACGGGCCGGAACGAGGTGCGCTCGAGGATCTCGCCCGCCGTCTCGTCGCCCGGGAGCTCCTCCGCGACCCGGTTGGCGACGTTCTCGCTCTGGATCAGCTCGGCGTAGGTCCGGGCGAGGACCTGCGCCGACTGGATCGCCTCGAAGTCGCTGCCCGTCGACGTGCGGTTGCCCACGAAGAGCGTCGCCTGGGCCTCGTAGACCTTGGGCAGCCCGCGGCTGACGACGTATGTCGCCAGGGTGGCCACGAGGACCGTCAGGATGACGATCCACTTCCGTCGCCAGAGAGTGATGAGGAGCTGATCCGCAGACACAGGGGAGACGCCGCCTGTTTGCGCGAGTCTCGTCGTGCGTCGCAGGCGCATCTTCCGCGGATTGCGCCACCCCCCGCGCGCGCATCCATCTCGCGGCCCTCGCGGAGCAGCTCGGCCCGTTCGCGGCGCCACTTCCACTGGAAGCGGGCGAACGCGCGGAGGTGCTCGAGGGCGATGCGCGAGAGTGGGCTCGCGGCCGAGGTACGCCGGTAGTCGTGGACGACCGTGGCCGCGGGGTGGTAGACGACCGCGAGGCCGGCGCGGCGGATGCGGAAGCACCAGTCGACGTCGTCGGGCCCGAAGAAGATGCGCGAGTCGATCTCTCCGACAGCCTGCTGCGCCTCGGCGGTGAAGAGCTGGCAGGCCCCGAGGACGTACTCGACCTCGCGGGTGACGTCGTGGCGCTCGTCGGCCATCAGATGGTGGCGCACCGTGGCCGAGTCCTCGAAGAAGCGCGCCAGCGGGGGGCGGGAGAGCAGCGGGACGAGCACCGGCGGGTATCGGCGCGCCGAGAGCTGGAGCGTCCCGTCCTCGTAGACTAGGCGCGGCCCGACCAGCCCCACGCCCGGGTTGGCGTCGAGGTAGCGGACGAGATCGGCGAGCGCACCCGGAGTGAGGCGGGCGTCGCTGTCCAGGAACATGCGCGTCCGCCCGCTCGCGCGGCGTAGCCCCTCGTTCCGCGCGGCGACGCCGATGTTGCGGGGCAAGCGGACGACCTCGGCGGCCGGAAACGCCTCGGCCACGGCCTCCGCGGTGCCGTCCGTCGAGCCGTTGTCCACGAGCAGGAGCTCGCACGTGGCCGGCGCTGCATGCTCCTCCACCGAGGCGAGGCAGGCCAGCACCTCGTCGCGGACGTCGTGCGCGACGACGATGACGCTGACGTCGATCACGACGCAGGGGCCGCGGCAGCCTTCCCCACCATGCGCCGGGCCTGGCCGAGCGCATGGCCGGGGAGCTGCCGGTCGAGGAGCAGGATCACCGCGAGGTACGCGCCGAGCCCGGCGGCGAGCGGGAGCCCGAGCGCGAGCACGCCGACGAGATCGTCGGTCGCGTTCGCGACGACGCGGGCCGCGACCCACGCCGCCGGGCAGGCGACGGCAACCACCGCGACCGCCGACCACTGGCGCGCCAGCGGAACTCCCGCGCGCGAGCGCGCGAACCACGCCAGCGCGAACGTCGCCGCCACCGACTCGGCCAGGACGACCCACGCGACCTCAGTGATCCCGCCCCGGCTCGCCGCCAGATGGACGAACGGGACGAGCAGGACGAGCATGACGAGGGAGACGCGCCCGAGCACCGCCTGGTGCCCCACCGAGTTGAGGAGCCACGCGATCGTGTTCCGGATCGGCTTCACGGCGCCCCAGAGCCCGAGCACGGCGAGCGGCCCGATCATCCCGGCCCAGCGCTCGCCGAATACGACCAGGACGACCGGCTCCGCCGCGCCGGACAGGACGATCCCGAGCGGACAGGCGGCGAACGCCACCAGCTTGAGCGCGGAGAGGAACGCGGGAGTCACGTCCTCGCCGCGGTGGCGCATGCGGGCGAAGCCCGGGAAGGTCACCTTGGCGACCGACTCGGCGACGACCCAGCTCGGCAGCTCGGAGATCCGAATCGACATGGAGTAGAAGCCGAGACGGGCGGCACCGAGCACGCGGCCGACGATGACGATGTCGACGTTCTGCGCCGCGAAGCCGGTCGCCGTCTGGACGAGGAAGCCGCGGCCCTCCTGAATCCCGCGCGCGGCCGCGGCCCGGTCGAAGGCCGGCCGGACACGGTAGGGCGCCAGCGCCAGGAGCGCGGTCGCGTACGCCGCGGCGCCCACGATCTGGCCGGTGACCAGGCTCCAGACGCCCGCCCCGAGCGCGGCGAGCACGATGCCGGTCACGCTGTAGGTGACCGCCTGCACCATCTGCGCGACGAAGCGGTTGCGGAACTCGAGCTCGCGCTGCATCAGCGCCTCGTAGAACCAGTTCAGGCCGCCGCTGAAGAAGACCATCACCGAGAGAGCCAGGACGACGTCGTCCAGCCGGGGGTCGTCGAAGATGCGGGCGAACGCCGGCGCGGCTGCGGCCATCACGAGGGCGAAGCCGCCGGCCATCACGAGGAACAGCGTCAGGTAGGTGCCCTTGGCGCGGTCGTCGAGGCCCGGCTCGACCACGAGGGCTCCACCCAGCCCGAGGCTGGCGACGAGCCCGAGGAAGATGGAGATCGTCAGCGCGATGGCGACGAGCCCGAAGTCCGACGGCACGAGCAGCCGCGCGAGGACGATCATCGACGCGATCTGCACGAGTCGGCCCCCGGCGAGCGTCATGAACGTCCAGGGGATGCCGCGGATGGCCTTTTCCTCCATCAGTGATCCTTCAAGTGACCCCGCGGAGTCTCTGCGTCGCGAGCACCAAGCCAGAGTCCGCACTCGTGCGAAGCCAAGGCTGGGAGCCTTGGTGAGCGCGAGGGTGGGCTCTGGCGCCGCGTGATCGCGGCGCAGAGGCCGGCATGTGTTGCTTGGAGGATCACTCTCACTATGCTGACGTGAGGAGATGAGCGGGCCGCGGGCAAGCGTCGTCGTCCGCGCGAAGGACGAGGCGCGCGACATCGAGCGCACGTTCAAGGCGCTGCGCCGGCAGACGGTCCCGGTCGAGATCGTCGTCGTCGACTCGGGCTCCACCGACGGGACCGTCGAGATCGCGCGGCGCTGGTGCGACCGGCTGATCGAGATCCCGGCCGAGAGCTTCACGTACGGCTACAGCACCAACGTCGGCGCCGAGGCGGCCTCGGCCCCGTTCTGCTTCTGCCTCTCCGCGCACTGCGCGCCCGAGCGCGACGACTGGGTGGAGCGCTCGCTCCGCCACTACGCCCGCGCCGACGTGGCGGCGACAAACGGGATCCAGACCTTCCCGGACGGGCGGCCGGTGGACTACGTCTTCTTCCAGGACGCCGACCACGTGCGGGCGCACCTGCTCTGGGGCTTCTCCAACCACGCCTCGTCCTGGCGCGCCGAGGTCTGGCGGGAGCACCCGTTCGACGCGGAGCTCTCGAGCTCGGAGGACCGCGAGTGGGCGCTGCGCGTCACCGCCGCCGAGTGGGTGATCGCGTTCGACCCCGAGCTCTGGGTCGACCTCTCGCACCAGTGGGACGGAGGCGCGCTCTTCCAGTACCGCCGCAAGCGCATGGAGACGCGCGGGCTGGCCGAGTTCGCGCCGCTCCCGCCCTACGGGGTCTCCGACGCGCTCGACGAATGGTGGACTCCTCCGGACGACCGGCACTCCGCGCTCTTCCACCGGCTCAACTACCGCCGGGCGGCGGGGATCCTGGGGAAGTACCGCGGTCTCGCTCCGACCCGCCGCCGAGGCTCCTGAGCCCGCGCGCGAAGCCTGCCCAGGTTCCGGCCGAGCGGGCCGCGCCGACGCGGGCACGCACCGTCGAGCGGCGGCGCAGTGCGCTCGCCACCATGCGCGCGTCACCCCCCACCTGCTCGGCGAGGAAGCGCAGCGGCCGCAGGTCGCCGCTTCGGACGTGCTTCGCGCAGAAGGCGGCGCCGCCGAGGTTGTAGCCGAAGAAGAGCCGCGGCAGGTCGTCGGGGTCGCGCCACTGCTGGTGGACGACCTCGAAGCCCGGCGTGGACGCCACCCGGTAGCCGGCCTTGAGGAGCCGATAGCCGAGGTCCATGTCCTCGGCGCCCGGAAACGCGGAGCCCGGCCCAAGACGCGGGTCGAAGCCGCCCACGGCGAGCAGGACGTCGCGGCGGCAGACGAAGTTCGCGGCGTAACCGACCCGGTTCGGGTGCACGACGTCGCGCCAGACATGCGCGCGCTCCACGTGGAAGACGCTCACCGGCAGGTGGTCGCGGTCCGGGGTGAAGCCGGCGGGGGCGTGGATCTCCCCGAAGAGCGCGTCCGGGTGGCCGAGCCTCCCGGCCTCGGTGATGACCCCGCCGAGCCACGAGGGCGTGATCTCCACGTCGTCGTCGAGGAACGCCACGTAGTCACCGACGGCCGCGCGCGCGCCCGCATTGCGGGCGCCGGAGCTCGACGGCGGCTCGTGGCGGAGCAGACGCACGCGCTCGTCGCCGAGCGCAGCGACCGCGCGCACGGTCTCCTCGTCACGGCTCTGGTCGACGACGATGACCTCGAGCGGAGGCGGCTCTGCCGCGAGCACGGCCCGGACGACGGCGGCCGCCTTCGAGGCCCGCTCGAGCGTCGGGATGACGACCGAGACCGTGGGCCCGGGGTCGCCCCCGACGGTCATTCCTGCTCGCGGTCCCGCAGGGCCGGAAAGAGGATGACGTCGCGGATCGTCTCGCGGCCGGTCAGCAGCATGGCCAAGCGGTCGATGCCGAGCCCGAGCCCGCCGGTCGGCGGCATCCCGTAGGAGAGCGCCTCGACGTAGTCGGGATCGCCCGGGGTCCCGCCGACGACGGCCGCCTGCTCGGCGAAGCGCGCGGCCTGCTCGTCGGCGTCGTTCAGCTCCGAGTAGGCGTTCCCGAGCTCCATGCCGGCGACGAAATACTCGAAGCGCTCGGTCATGCCGGGGTCGTCGTCGGTCGTGCGGGCGAAAGGCGAGAGCTCGACCGGGTACGTGTGGAGGATCGTCGGCTCGATCAGCTCCGGCTCGACGAAGTGGCTGAGCGCGTGGTCGACGAGCAGGCTCCAGGAGCGATCCGCCCCTGTGTCGACGCCGCGCTCCTCGAGCCGCGCCCTGAGGTCGGCCTCGTCGCGCGTCCAGAGCCCGAGCTCCTCGAGGGCTTCGACGAGCCCGAGCCGCCGCCACGGCGGGGCGAGGTCGACCGTGTACCCGCGGAAGGTGGCCTTCGTCGTGCCGGTGGTCTCCTGCGCCACCGCGGCGACGAGGTTCTCGATGCGCTCCATCGTGTCCGTGTAGTCGACATAGGCCTCGTACCACTCCAGCATCGTGAACTCGGGCTGGTGCTTGTACGAGACGCTCTCGTTGCGGAAGTCCTTGCCCAGCTCGTAGACCTTCTCCAGCCCGCCCACGATCAGCCGCTTCAGGTAGAGCTCGGTGGCGATGCGCAGGTAGAGGTCGGCGTCGAGCTCGTTCGAGTGCGTGACGAAGGGCTCCGCGAACGCCCCGCCGTAGCGCGGTTGCAGCGCCGGCGTCTCGACCTCGATGAACCCGTCCGCGTCCAGGTTGCGGCGGATGGCGGCTACGACCGCGCTCCGCAACACGAAGTCGCGGCGCGCGTCCTCGTTGACGAGCAGGTCGAGGTAGCGCTTGCGGTAGCGGGTCTCGGCGTCCACGAGGCCGTGGTACGTGTCGGGCAGCGGCCTGGCGGTCTTGGCCAGGAGCACGAGCTCGTCCACGGCCAAGGACGGCTCCCCGCGCCTCGACTTCGCCGGCTTGCCGACCACGCCGACGATGTCGCCGAGGTCGAGGTCGACCGACCCCGACCGGTCGGCGGCGCACAGGAGCTGGATCGCACCGGAGCGGTCGACGAGGTCGAGGAAGACGAGCTTCCCGTGCCCGCGCCGCCCGAGCACCCGCCCGGCGAGCCGGCGGCTCTCCGTGCCCTCTGCTCCCGGCTCCAGCCCCTCGGCCTCCGCGCGCGCCTCGGCGACCGAGTCACGATCGGGAAAGCGCTTGGGCAGGCGGTTGGACGGCACGCTCATGTCGGCGCCGAGTCTAGTGCCCGCCGGTGGCGGCGGCCGGAGATCGCGGAGGAAAGTCCTACGCGGCCTTGATGTCCATGATCTTGTACTTCAGGGAGCCGCGGGGCGCGGCGACCTGGACGGTCTCGCCCTTCTTCTTGCCCAGGATCGCCTTGCCGACCGGGGACTCGTTCGAGAGCTTGTTCTCGGCGGGGTTCGCCTCGGCGGACCCGACGATGGCGTACTCGATCGTCTCCTTGGCGTCGACGTCGCGGAGGCGGACGATCGTGCCGACGCTGACGACGTCGGTCGTGATCTCCGAGGCCGCGATCACGCGCGCGCTCTTCAGTCGTTCCTGGAGCGTGGCGATGCGGTGCTCGAGCATGGCCTGCTCGTTCTTGGCATCGTCGTACTCGGAGTTCTCCGCGATGTCGCCGAACTCGCGGGCCTGCTTGATCCGCTCGGCCACCTCGCGCCGCTTCACGGTCGAGAGCAGCTCGATCTCGTGCTTCAGCTTCTCATGACCCTCGGGAGTGAGAATCACTTCCTTCACGACGTACCCTCCATTTGGCCCCATCACAGGGAAATGCGGCGCTACCGTGCGCCGCCGAAGGCGGAATTGTAGCCGCTCCGTCAAGGGTCAAATCCCGGCGGAGCTACGATTCCCTGCCATGGCGGTGGACATCCGGTCTCCGTGGCACATCGGCCCGGTCGAGATCCCGACGCGGGTCGTGCTCGCGCCGATGGCGGGCGTCAGCGTGCAGGCCTTCCGCCGCCAGGGCAGGCGCTTCGGAGCCGGCCTGGTGTGCTCCGAGATGGTGAGCTGCGCCGGCCTCAGCCACGGGAACGAGCGCACGCTCGGCTACCTCCGCATCGGCAGGGACGAGACGCCCCTCGCCGTCCAGATCTTCGGCTCCGAGCCCGGGGTCATGGCCGAGGCGGCGCGCATGGTCGAGGACGCGGGCGCCGACATCGTCGACATCAACTTCGGCTGCCCGGTCCGCAAGGTCACGAAGACCGGCGCCGGCGCGACGCTGCTCGAGGATCCCGAGCGCGCCGGCCGGATCGTTCGGGCCGTGACGGGCGCCGTGGACGTGCCCGTCAGCGTGAAGATGCGCCGCGGCCTCGCGGACGGCTCCCGCGACGCCCTCGAGGTCGGCCCTCGCCTCGTCGAGGCCGGCGCCGCCGCGCTCACGCTGCACCCGCGGTCGGCGCGGCAGATGTACACGGGCACCGCCGACCACTCGCTGACCGCCGAGCTGGTCGAGCGCGTCGACGTGCCGGTGATCGCCTCGGGCGACGTCACCTCGCATGCGCGCGCCCAGCAGCTCCTCGACGAGACGGGCTGCGCGGCGGTCATGGTCGGCCGCGCCGCGCAGGGCAACCCGTGGGCCGTCGGCGAGATCGCCGGCACGGAGGCCGGCGAGCCGGGCCGTGACGAGGTCGCGGCGGAACTCGTGCTCTTCATCCGCGCGACGGTGGCCGAGCTGGGCGAGCAGCGCGCCACCGGCTTTCTGAAGAAGTTCTACGGCTGGTACCTCGGCCGCGGGCGCTTCCCGAAGCCCTTCAAGCAGGAGCTGGTGCAGCTCGCGACCCTTTCCGAGGTGGAGGAGCGGCTCTTCGCGGCGGCGCCCGGCGCCGCCGAGGCGCTCGCCCGGCTGGAGGGCGAGCTGCCGGCCGAGGACGACGTCCTCCTCGACCTGCCGATCTCGGTCTACGGCGGCGGCTAGAGGCACCCGCCACGCCGATATAACTCAGGTCATGGCGGTGGCAACGGGAGAGAGGCGGATCGTCTCGGTGCTCGTCGCCGACGTCGTCGGCTCGACCGCGATCGGCGAGAAGCTCGGCCCCGAGCGCTCGAAGTTCCTGATCGACGAGGTCATGCGGATCATGACCGAGCAGGTGCGCCGCTTCGACGGCACGGTCGCCCAGCTCGTCGGCGACGAGATGCTCGCGCTCTTCGGGGTGCCGGTCTCGCACGAGGACGACGCCGAGCGCGCTCTCCGTGCGGCCCTGGCCATCCAGCGCGGCCTCGCGCAGTACGCGCAGGAGGTCGAGGCCGCGTACGGCGTTTCGCTCGCCGTCCGCATCGGCGTCAACACCGGCCCGGTCGTCGTCGGCCTCGACGGTGACGGCGACGACGGCCGCGACCCGTTCAACGCGCTCGGCGACACCGTGAACGTCGCCTCCCGCTTCCAGGAGATCGCCGGCAGCGGCGGCGTCGTCATCGGGCCGACGACGAAGCGGCAGATCGAGACGGCCTTCGAACTGGAGGAGATGGGAACGCAGGACCTGAAGGGCGTCGGCAAGCCGCTCGAGACCTTCCGCGTCACCAAGATCCTCGAGTCGGAGCCCGTCCCGCCCAGCTTCCCGCTCGTGGGCCGCGACTTCGAGCTGACGGTGCTCGAGCGCACGATGGACGCGCTCGTCGAGGGGCGCGGCGCGATCGTCTCGATCATGGGCGAGCCCGGGATCGGCAAGACGCGGCTCGTCTGGGAGGTGCGCGACCGCTACCGCGACCGCGTGCGCTTCATCGAGGCGCGCGGCGTCTCCTACGCCCAGACCTTCCCCTACTGGCCGATCCGCGACCTGCTGCGGGAGTGGCTCGGCGTCGGCGCCTCCACCCCGGAGGCGCGCGTCCGCCTCGAGCTCAAAGCCGAGCTCGCGCACGTGCTCGGCAAGGACGAGGCCGAGGAGGCATACCCCTTCCTGGCGAACCTCGTCGGGCTCACGCTCGAGCCCGAGGCGCAGGCCACCATCCGGGAGCTGAACCGGGAGAGCATCCAGTCGCGGACCTTCGAGGTCTTCTTCGAGCTCGTCTGCAAACTCGCCGAGGAGCAGCCGCTCTGCCTCGTCTTCGAGGACCTCCACTGGGCCGACGAGGCGACGCTCGAGCTGATCGAGTCGATCCTCGGGATCACCGACGAGACGTCGGTCGCGCTCTTCTTCCTCTACCGCCCAGAGCGCGACCACAGCTCGTGGCGGCTGGGCGAGCGCGCGCGCCAGCGCTACCCGCACCGGTACCGCGAGATCGAGGTGCGCCCGCTGCCGGCCGACTCCTCGCGCGTGCTCGTCGCCCACGCGGCGGAGGGCGAGCTGCCGGAGTCCGTGGCCGAGCACCTCGCCGAGCGCTCCGGCGGCAATCCGTTCTTCCTGGAGGAAGCCCTCCGCGACCTGATCGAGCGGGGCGCGCTCCGCCGCCAGAACGGCGGCTGGCAGCTCGCCGTCGGCGTCGACGAGCTGGCGATCCCCGCCGCCGTGCAGGGGACGCTCCAGGCGCGGCTCGACCGCCTCGACCGGCCGACGCGGGAGGTCCTCTCGCTCGCGGCCGTGATCGGGCGCACCTTCGGGCTGCCGCTCCTCGAGCGGCTCGTGCCCAAGGACGGGCTGACGCAGGCGCTCACGGAGCTCCAGCGCCTCGACCTGATCGTGGAGAAGCGGCGCCGGCCGAACCCGGAGTACCGCTTCCGTCACGGGCTCGTCCAGGAGGTCGCCTATGCGGGCCTCGTCGACTCGGTCAGGCGCAAGCTGCACAAGCGCGTCGGCGAGGCGCTGGAGGAGATCTACAGCGAGTCGCCCGAGGAGGCCTACGGGCTTCTGGCGCGGCACTTCAAGGAGGCCGAGGAGCCGGAGAAGGCGGTCGATTACCTCCTGAAGGCGGGCGACGCGGCCCGTGCCGTGTACGCGGACCGCGAGGCGCTCGAGCACTACCGCGAGGCCCGCACCTTCCTGGCTCACCTCGGCGACGAGCGCCGCGCGCGCGACACCCTCTTCAAGATGGCGCTCGCCTACCACCTCGCCTTCGACTTCGAGAAGGCCGAGGAGATGTACGACGAGGCGTTCAGCTGCCGCATCGGCGAGGATCCGCGCCTGCCGACGACCGAGCGCCTCGAGACCGGCTCCGGCCGGCCCGGCGTGCTCTCGCCCGGCGAGGTCTACTCGACGGAGGCCGGCTACTTCGCCGAGCTGCTCTTCCGCGGCCTCCTCATGGTCGACTCGGAGCTGAACGTGGTGCCGGCGATGGCCGACAACTTCCGCGTCTCCTCGGACGGGCTCACGTACCTCTTCCGCATCCGGGAGGACGCGCGCTGGAGCGACGGCGAGCCGCTCACCGCCGAGGACTACGCCTACGCCTGGCGACGGATGCGCGAGCAGGAGACGCGCACGGCCTTCCTGATGGAGGACGTCGAGACCGCGGAGGCGCTCGACGACCGCACGCTCGAGGTGCAGCTCCGCGAGCCGCGCAGCTACTTCCCGTACGTCCTCTGCTCGGCCTGGGCGTTCCCCTGGCCCAAGCACCGCTGCGAGGAGCTCGGCGACGAGTGGGCCAGGCCCGAGAACCTCGTCGGCAACGGCCCGTTCGTGCTCGTCGAGTACGACGACGAGCACGCCGTCCTGCGGGCGAACCCGCACTGGTCGGGCGCGCGCGGGAACGTCGGCGAGATCCGCTTCTCCTTCCATTCCAAGGGCGCGGACATGGTGGAGGAGTGGCACTCGGGCCGCTTCGACCTGCTCCACGTCTACGACCCGGTCTCGGACGAGGAGCCGCTGACGCTGAGCGACGTCGTCCCGGAGCTCGGGCTGCAGTACATCGGCTTCTGCGCCGACCGCGCGCCGTTCTCGAACGAGCTCGTCCGCAGGGCCTTCACGCACGCGGTCGACCGGGAGTTCCTCGTCTCGCACTATCCGCGATCAGGCCTCTACCGGGCTGCCACCCGCGGCGGGGCGATCCCGCCCGCGATGCCGGCGCACTCCCACCGCGTCGGGATCGAGTACGACCTCGAGCAGGCGCGCGCGCTCCTCGACGAGGCCGGCTACCCCGGCGGGAAAGGCCTGCCGGAGATCCGCATGGTGGTGCCGAGCTGGCTGCAGCCCGTCGAGCCGCTCGTCGAGCTGTGGAAGCCGATCGGCGCCCGCGTCGAGATCGTCACCAGCCCCGCCCACGTGGACTGGGACGTCCTCGGAGACGCGCACATGTGGTGGACGGGCTGGACGGCGGACTACCCCGATCCCGACGGCTTCTTCCGCGGCCTGCTCCTGCTTGGCAACTGGCCCTTCTACCGCGACGACGACATCCTCGAGCTGCTCGAGCGCGCCCGCTCGCTCCGTGACCAGGGCGAGCGGATGCGCCTCTACCACGAGATCGACCACCTCTGGGTGGACGAGCACGCGGCCATCCTCCCCGTGGCCTATCCACGCTCGGTGCTCCTGCGCCGCCCGTGGGTCGAGGGCCTCTGGGCGAGCCCGCTCTCGCGGGCGCACCTGGACACCGTGGTGGTGGGGGAGCGGAGCGCCGCGGAGCCGGTGGCTTCAGCCGTTCCGGTCCCAGACGAGGCGTAGGCCCTCGCCGGTCACCGGCAGCAGCGCGAATCCGTGTCCGGCTGCTGTCTATCTCCCTTGACAATATCCATGCTGTCTACTACTTTAGACAGCATGACCCCTCTGGATTCCACTGCCCTTCGCGAAGCCCGCGACTCGCGCGACCGCATGCTCGAGGCCCAGCATGAGCTCGAGCGCGCCCGGGCGGACTACGGCCACGCGATCCGGCGGCTCCACGCCGAGGGCGGCTCGCTGCGTGAGATCTCCGAGAGCCTGGGCCTCAGCCACCAGCGCGTCCACCAGATCGTGGAGGGCGACGAGGGCGGCGCTGCCCGCAGGGGCAAGCAGCGGCGCTTCGACTGGCCGTTCGCCCGCTTCACCCGCCGCGCGCGGCAGGTGATCGTCCTGGCGCAGGAGGAGGCCCAGACGTTCGGTCACCCGCGCGCGGGCTCCGAGCATCTCCTGCTCGGGCTCGCCCGGGCGGAGGACGAGGCGACGGCCCCGGTGCTCGCCGAGGCGGGCCTGACCGCGGACGCGATCCGTGAGCGCGTGGCGGCGCTCGAGCCCGGCGCCTCGCGGGGACGCGGAAGCTTAACGCGCGCGGCCAAGCGCGCTCTCGAGACGAGCCTCCGCGAGGCCAAGGCGCTCGGCGACAACTACATCGGCGCCGACCACATCCTCCTCGGCCTCATGGACGACGGCCGCGCGGGGGCGGTCGCGATCGTCCGCGAGCTCGGGGCCGATCCCGCGGGCCGCGAACGGCCGTCCGCGAGCGCCGCGCACAGGCCTAGCGTCGAGGACCTTTCAGCGCCTGTCGATCCGAACGATTCCGGCGGAAAGAGCCGGGTCGGAGGCTCGTCCGTGACCCACGGGCACAGGTCGGCGTGAAGGGCTTCCTCGTCCATCACGCGCCGTTCAGGTCCCAGACGAGGCGTAGGCCCTCGAGGGTCAGGAACGGGTCGACCGTGTCGATCGTCTCCGCGTGGGGGGCGATCAGCTCGGCCAGGCCGCCGGTGGCGATCACGGGCGCGCTCTCGCCGATCTCGCCGCGCACGCGCCGGACGATGCCGTCCACCTGGCCGGCGAAGCCGTAGACCATCCCCGACTGGAGCCCGGCCACCGTCGTCTTCCCGATCACGGAGGCCGGCGCAGAGAAGTCGACCTTCACGAGCCTCGCCGCGCGCGCGAAGAGGGCCTCCATGGAGACCTCGATCCCGGGCGCGAGCACGCCGCCGACGTACTCCCCGGAAGCGGAGACGATGTCGAAGTTCGTGGAGGTGCCGAAGTCGACGACGATGCAGGGCGCCCCGTACCGCTCGCGGCCGGCGACGGCGTTGGCGATCCGGTCGGGGCCCACCTCACGCGGGTCGTCGTAGACGATCGGGATGCCGGTCTTCGTCCCGGGACCGAGGACGAGCAGGATGGCCTCCGCGTAGTCGCGCGCGAACTCCTCGTAGGCGCGCACGAGCGGCGGCACCGTCGAGGCGAGGCAGACGCCGGTGACGTCCTCGAAGCCGAAATCGCGCAGCTCGAGGAGTTGTCCGACGACGACGCCGAGCTCGTCGCCCGTGCGCTCGGCCTCGGTGGCGACGCGCCAGTGCACGGCCAGCCGCTCGCCGTCGTACAACCCGAGGACCGTCTGCGTGTTGCCGACGTCGACGGCCAGCAGCAAGGTCGCCTCCGGTCTCTAGAGCTGCTCTTCCTCGCCGCCGAGGGTCTCGCCGAGCTTCTGGGCGAGCGCCTCCGGGGTGAGCGCGGGGCCGTCGCCCTCGCCGCGCAGCTCCTCGATCGTGACGTCGCTCGACGTGTAGACCTCGGCGCGCGGGATGATGCGGGACGGCCGGTTCTTGTCCCAGACCCACACGTCTTCCATGGTCAGGTGGAAGAAGGGGTAGGTCGTCTGCGGCAGCACCTTCAGCTCGTGCCGGTTGCAGAGGTAGGTCGAGTCCTGCGTGACGATGCAGTAGCGGAAGAGGCTGAAGACGGCCGAGTACTCCCGCTTCAACCGGAGCTCGAGCTCTGCCTCGTATTCGTCGAGCTCGTCGAGGTGGGACATGCGCCTCATTGTAACCGTGCGCCGAGCAAGTCCCGCACGGCGCGCCCGTCGGGCAGGCGCAGGCCCGGATCCAGCTCGTGGAGCGGCTCCAGGACGAACCGCCGCTCGGCCAGACGGGGGTGCGGGACGGTCAGGCCCGGCTCCTCCACGACGCGGTCTCCGTAGAGCAGCAGGTCGAGGTCGATGGCCCGCGGGCCGTAGCGCGGCCCGTCGCCGCGGACGCGGCCCAGCTCGCGCTCGACAGCCAGGAGCCCGTCGAGAAGCTCGCGGGGCGAGAGCTCGGTCTCGACCGCGGCCACGCCGTTCAGGAACCGGGGTTGGTCGGCGTACCCGACCGGGTCGGTCTCGCGCAGCGAAGAGACGGCGACGACCTCGACCCCCAGCGTCGGCGCCCAGCAGCTCCACGGCCCGCCGGATCGTGCCCTCGCGGTCGCCGAGGTTCGCTCCCAGCCCGACGTAGGCCCGGATCAACGGCTGCGCTCGACGGTGGCAGCCGTGTACTCGGCCGGCTCGTCGAGCTTGACCTCGGGCTTGCGCACGCGGACGCGCACGCGCGAGACCGGAAAGCGCTGGAGGAGGTCGTCCGCGATCGTGGCCGCGAGCGCTTCGATGAGGTTGAAGCGCCGCCCGTTGCTGATCTCCCGGATCCGCGCGACGACGGCCGTGTAGTCGACGGTATCGGCGAGCTGGTCGCTGCGCACCCCGGCGTCGTGGGCCACGAGCGTGACGTCGAAGATGAAGCGCTGGCCCTCGCGCTGCTCCTCCACGAGCACGCCGTGGAACCCGCGCAGCTCGAGGCCGCGGACATCGATGACGACCTCGCTCATCGCGCGACCACCGCCCCGGCGGCCGCCAGCGCCTCGACGTGTGGGCGAACGTCGTGGACGCGGAAGAGCGACGCGCCCCGCTCGAAGGCGAGCACGGCCACGGCGACACCTGCGGCAACGGGCCCGGTCAGGGCGTCCGGGTCGCCGAGCAGCCGGCCAAGGAAGCGCTTCCGCGAGGCGCCGACGAGCACCGGCCGGCCGAGCGCGACGAGCTCGTCCAGGCGCGCGAGCAGCTCGAGGTTGTGCTCCACCGTCTTGCCGAAACCGATTCCGGGATCGAGGCAGACGTGCTCCTCCGGGATCCCCGCCTCGACCGCGAAGGCGAGTCGCTCCTCCAGGAACGCTTTCACCTCCGAGACGACGTCGTCGTAGCGCGGGTCGTCCTGCATCGTCCGCGGCTCACCCAGCATGTGCATGAGGCAGAGGTAGGCCCCGCCGTCGGCCACGACGCCGGCCAGCTCTGGCTCGCCCCGCAGCGCCGTGACGTCGTTGACCAGGACGGCGCCCAGCTCGAGCGCGCGCCGTGCGACCGCCGCCTTCGAGGTGTCCACGGAAACCGGGAGACCCTGGAGGTGCTCGAGCACCGGCTCGATGCGGGCGAGCTCCTCCTCGGCGGAGACTCCGTCCGAGCCCGGCCGCGTGGACTCACCGCCGATGTCGACGAGCGCGGCACCCTCCTCGAGGTACCCCTGCGCGAGCGCGACGGCCGCTTCGGGCCGCAGAAAGCGCCCGCCGTCCGAGAAGGAGTCCGGCGTGACGTTCACGACCCCGACGACTGCGGGCCGGGGCAGGGCCTGCTCCAGCGGGGGTCGCACGTGGCAACCGTATCCTACGGGGCCGTGATCGACCTCCACTCCCACATCCTCCCCGGGCTCGACGACGGCTCGCGCACGCTCGAGGACGCGCGCGAGCTGGCACGCAGGGCGGCCGCGGACGGCGTGACCGCGATCGCGGCGACACCCCACGTGCGCGCGGACTACCCGACGCGGCCGGAGGAGATGGAGCGCGGCGTGCTCGGGCTCCGCGAGGACTTCGTGGAGCAGGGCATCCCGGTCGAGGTGCTCCACGGCGGCGAGATCGACCTCGGCCGGCTCGGCTCCCTCGACGACGACCACCTGCGCCGCTTCTCGCTCGCGCGCTCGGAGCGCTATCTCCTGCTGGAGTTCCCGTACACCGGCTGGCCGTCCGGGCTGGAGGAGACCGTGTACGGCCTCGGGCTGCGCGGGCTCACCCCGCTCCTGGCCCATCCGGAGCGGAACCGCGAGGTGCAGGCCGACCCCGGCCGGCTCGCGGAGGCCGTGCGCCTGGGGGCGCTCGTCCAGCTGACCGCGGCCTCGCTGGACGGGCGCATCGGCCGCTCGTCCCAACGAGCTGCCGAGCGGCTCCTCGCAGCCGGCCTGGCGCACGTGCTCGCCAGCGACGCGCACACGCCGGAGATCCGCGAGGCCGGCCTGGCCGCGGCGGCGGAGGCGGTCGGCGACGACCGGCTGGCCGCCTACCTCACCGCGGAGGCCCCGGCCGCGATCGTGGCCGGCGAGGCCGTCGCGCCGCCCCCGAAGTCCGCGCGGCGGCGACGGCGCTTCCTCCCGTTCTAGTCGCCCGCGATGAAGAAGCGCCAGGTGCCGTCGGGAGCGATCCCGGCCCGCCAGCCCAGGTAGCCGCTACCGGCGCCCGAGTAGACCGCGAGGTCTTCGAGAAGCCCGCGCTCGTAGTCGGTCAGCTCGTCCTCCGTCTTGTCGAAGGCGAAAGGCCAGACGTACGTGCCCGAGGAGAGCGTGTACGGCAACTCGAGGATCCGGCGCAGGATCTCGATCGGGCTCTCCCCGCCCTGGGCCTCCACGTCCTGCCAGTACTCGATCGCGCCGCCCGGGGCTCCGCCGCCGAAGGTGTAGGAGAGCTCGTCGGGAATCAGCGGACGGAGCGCCTCGTAGTCGCCCGTCTCGGCTGCCGCGAGCAGCGCCGCGTGAGTCGCGGCGACCTCGGGAGGCAGCCCCACGGGCTCGGCGACGGTCTCCGTCACCACCTCCGTCTCCGTCTCGACGCGGGTCTCGGTCTCGGAGACGGTCTCGGTGCCTCCGCCGGCGCAGCCTGCCAGCGCAAGGGCTCCGGCCAGGGCCAGCAGGAACCGCACCATGAGAGGAGCTAGTTCGCGCCCTCGGGCTCGGGCGGGGGCTGCATCGTCGCGCCGGGCAGCGGGAAGGGCCGCGGCTTGGGCTCCGCGCGCGGCTTCTTCTCGGCCTCGTCCCCCGCCGGCGGCACGGCCTCCGCCTCGGGGAAGACCGTCTCCGGGGACTCGCCGGCGAGGAGCCGCTCGAACTGGTCCTTGTCGATGGTCTCGCGCTCGATGAGGAGCTCGGACAGGTTGTGCAGCTCCTCCATGTGCTCGGCGAGGACCTTGCGCGCCCGGTCGTGGGTCTCCTCGATCACGCGGCGGATCTCGTCGTCGATCTCGCGCGCGATCTCCTCGGAGTAGTCCGGCTCGGCCGAGCCCATCTCGCGGCCCAGGAACGGCATGTCGTGGTTCCTGCCGAGGAGGCGCGGGCCGAGCTTCTCGCTCATGCCGTACCGCATGACCATGTGCTTCGCGGTCGCGGTGACCTTCTCGATGTCGTTCGCGGCGCCGGTCGTGACTTCGTGGAAGACGAGCTCCTCGGCAGCGCGGCCGCCGAGGGTCATCGCCATCTGGTCCATGAGCGCCGACTTCGTCGTCAGGAACTTGTCCTCGGCGGGAAGCGAGATCGTGTAGCCGAGGGCCTGGCCGCGGCTGATGATCGAGATCTTGTGGACGGCGTCGCAGTTCGGCAGGTGGTGGCCGACGAGGGCGTGGCCCATCTCGTGGTAGGCGGTCACCTTGCGCTCGTGCTCGGAGAGGAGGCGCGTCTTCTTCTCCGGGCCGGCGATGACGCGCATGATCCCTTCCTCGAGCTCGAGCCCGCCGATCGTCTTCCTCCCGTGGCGCGCTGCCAGGAGCGCTGCCTCGTTGACGAGGTTGGCGAGGTCGGCGCCGGTGAACCCGGGCGTCCCCGCCGCCAGCGTGTCGAGGTCGATCGAGTTGTCGATGGGCTTGCCCTTCGTGTGCACCTCGAGGATCTTGCGGCGGCCGATGCGATCGGGGCGGTCGACGACGATCTGCCGGTCGAAGCGCCCCGGGCGGAGCAGCGCCGGGTCGAGGATGTCGGGACGGTTCGTGGCGGCGATGAGGATGATGTTGTCCTTCATCTCGAAGCCGTCCATCTCGACGAGGAGCTGGTTCAGGGTCTGCTCGCGCTCGTCGTGGCCGCCGCCCAGGCCGGCACCGCGGTGGCGGCCGACCGCGTCGATCTCGTCCATGAAGATGATGCAGGGGCTCGCCTGCTTGGCCTGCTCGAAGAGGTCGCGCACGCGCGAGGCACCGACGCCGACGAACATCTCGACGAAGTCGGAGCCCGAGATGGAGAAGAACGGCACGCCGGCCTCGCCGGCGACCGAGCGCGCGAGCAGCGTCTTCCCCGTGCCTGGCGGCCCGTAGAGGAGCACGCCCTTGGGGATGCGCGCACCGAGCGCCTGGAACTTCTTCGGGTTCTCGAGGAACTCCTTGATCTCGTGCAGCTCCTCGACGGCCTCGTCCACGCCGGCCACGTCCTTGAAGGTGATCTTCGGCGAGTCCGGCGCCATTCGCTTCGCGCGGCTCTTCCCGAAGCTCATCACCTTCGAGCCGCCGCCCTGCATCTGGTTCATGAGGAAGATCCAGAAGGCGAAGAAGAGAACGAACGGGAGCAGGTACGTGAGGATCGACCACCAGCCGCTCTGGCCGGTGCCCTTCGAGTCGAACGCCACTCCCTTCTCCTGGAGCAGGTTCTGGAACTCGATCTGCGACTGGTCGCTGGGGTAGTTGACCTTGATCTTCGGCTGGTCGGTGTCCGGCTTCCGCGTCGCCTCGATCGAGCGGCCCTTCGGGTTGAAGACGACCTCCGCGAAGGTCTCCGGATTCGTGTCGACCTCCCTGATCAGCTGGCTGTAGGTCCACTTATCCGGCTCCTCGGACCGCGGCAGCAGGGTCTGCGACGCCAGGTAGACGAGCAGAACGATGACGATGAGCGGGAAAAGTGCGCTGCGGAAAAAACGGCTCACGGAAAGGGCCTCAGACCTGAATCAAGCGTAGCAGTCTCCTATTCGGCTCCCGCGCGGTGATGGATGAGCTTTTCGGGGGTGAAGTTCGCTACTGAAGCTCCTCCGCCTGCGCGGCCAGCTCGTCCCTGATGACACCGACGTAGGGGAGGTTGCGATAGCGCTCGGCGAAGTCGAGGCCGTAACCGATCACGAACCGGTTGGGGATCTCGAACCCGATATAGCGGCAGTGGATGTCGATCTCGCGGCGGGACGGCTTCGTCAGGAGGGCGCAGATCTCGAGCGACGCAGGCTCCCGCGCCTCCAGGTTCCGGAGGAGATACGAGAGCGTGAGCCCGGAGTCGATGATGTCCTCGACAACGAGCACGTTCCTGCCCTCGACGGACATGTCCAGGTCCTTGAGGATCCTGACCACGCCCGAGGAATCCATGCCGGCCCCGTAGCTGGAGATGGCCATGAAGTCGACCTCGCAGGGGATGTCGATCCGGCGCATGAGGTCTGCCATGAAGAAGACGGCGCCCTTGAGCACGCCGACGAGCAGCAAGTCGCGTCCGCGGTAGTCCTCGGTGATCTCCGCCCCGAGCTCGCCGATCCGGGCCTGGAGCGTCTCCTCGTCCACGAGGATCTCCCCGACGGCGGCGGTCAGCTCGTTCACGGAGCTCATGCGCGCTCACCGCTGACGGCGCCTTCGTACCCCGGCGCCTCGGTGATCCCGGGGACGACGACGACCTCGTCGCCGCGCACGACGAGCGGCCAGGCTTCGCGCTCGGAGCGCGGCACCTTCGCGTCGACGAAGACGTCCTGAACCCGGCGGCCCCGGCCGGCGAGCCGGTCGCCGGGCCGCCAGCCGCGCACGTGCAGGCCGCGGCGCTTCGCCTCGAGCGTCCACGGGCCCCAGCGGACGGGGCCCTCGAGCGCCACGGGCCCACGTTCGAGCCAGACGCTCTCGTACTCCCTCACCGCCACGCGGCCGTCGCCCAGGTCGAGACGCTTCGATCCCTCACGAGAGGCGAGCAACTCTAACATCGCTCTCTCGACCGGTCGGGGGAGTCGTTCGCCACCCTCGAGCGCAGCGAGGATGTTGCGCTCGGCCGCCGGGTGCAGACGTCGGAGCGCGGGCAGGATCTCGTCGCGGATCAGCCCGCGGGCGGTGTCCGGGTTGGTGGAGTCGACGCGGAACGGGAGGCTCTCGGCGTGGCAGTAGGCCTGCGTCTCCTCCCGCCAGACCGTGAGCAGCGGGCGAACGACGCCGTCGTCCCGACGGACGCGGATGCCGGTGGTCGTTCCGCTCGCCGCCAGCCGGTAGAGGATCGTCTCCACCTGGTCGGAGGCGGTGTGGCCGGTCGCGCGCAGCCGCCCGGCGCCGGCCGCGTAGCGGAGCTCGCGGAGCTCCGCCTCCGTCCCGCGGCCCGCGGGCGGTGCCTCGATCACCTCGGCGCCGAGCCGCTCGGCGCAGAAGCGCGCGTCCTCCTCGGACTCCTCGCCGCGCAGCCCGTGGTTGACGTGCAGCGCCGACACGCGGTACCCGAGCGCCCCGAGCGCGTGCCAGAGACACGTCGAGTCGGCACCGCCGGAGACGAGGCAGGCGACCTCACCGCCGGGGAGAATCAGATCGTGCCGGCGGACGTGCTGCTCGATCCGCGCGCGCAGCGCTGCGGCGTCCACCCCCCGATCGTACTGTGTCCCAGCGGCGGCGAAGCCGCAAAGGCTGGGACAAGGAGGAAGGAAGCAAGTCGCTTCCTTCCGTTCACGGGCCTTCGTCCCAGCGGCGGCGAAAGCCGCAAAGGCTGGGACATGGAGGAAGGAAGCAAGTTGCTTCCTTCCGTTCACAACTCCGTCAGCGGCCGCGAAGGGAGAGGCTGAGACAGGGAGGAAGGAGCAGATGCTGCTTCCGTTCACGTCTGAAAGGGTGATTGCGCGGGTTTCGGCGCCGCCCTTTCATTCGTTTCGAGTTGCTGAGGGTCAGCCTCACTGCGGCAGCGCTCTCCCTCGCGATCCTGGCCGGCTGCGGCGGATCGCGGGACCCGCTCGCGCACTCCTGTGTCGCCACGGACCAGAAGTTCATCCAGACGGCGACGGTGGACGTGACCGCCTTCGACGAGCTTGCGATCGGATTCCGCTCGGGCTCGATCGGCGCGGAAGAGATCGCGGGCGAGGCGTTCGACGCCGCTGTGCGGGTCGGACGGACCGAACCGAACGATCCTGCTCTCCGGCAGGCCCAGAAGTACCTCGACGCCATGTTCACGGAGTACGGAGAGGCGGTGACTCTGTATGCGGAGGGCAAGGACTCCGGCGAGCGCATGTTCCGCGCGTACGGGCTCGCGAACTTCGCCAAGGACGTCCTGGCGGAGGCGCAGCCGGCGCTGCAGCAACACGGCTGCGACGTCGCGCCGCTTCTGTAGGCGGAAGTGCTCAGCGGGGCGCTGACAGATTTGTGAACGGAAGGAAGCTCTGCTTCCTTCCTCCCTCTCTCAGCCTTTGCCGCTTCGCGGCCGCTGAGAGTAGCTCTAAGCGAAGATGAGCGAGCGGTAGGTGATTGTGCGACGCATGCCGACCCCGTCGTAGAGCGCGATCGCGGGAGCGTTCTCGGGCCGGACGAAGAGACACACGCTCGGCGTCGTCTCGAGCAGCAGCCGGCACAGGTCGGCGAGGCCGCGCTTGCCGTAGCCCTGTCCGCGCAGCTCCGGCTCGACCCAGACCTGCTGGAGCTGAACGGCCGCAGGCGTCCAGGCCGAGGCCTCCGCCTTGAAGAGGATGCGCCCGTCCTCCGTCCAGAGCCAGCTCCGTCCCTCCTCGATCTGCGCCCGCGTGCGCCACTCGAACAGGGAGGGGTCGCGGGCGTAGGCGTCCACCCCGACCTCCTCGCGGTAGGCGGCCGCAGCGGCGACGACAAGGCGGTCGAGGTCGTCGAGCCGTGCGCGCCGCAGGCCGCTCTCCCCGCTCGGCGGCGGCTCGTCCAGGACGTAGACCGGCTGCCCGGGCCGGTCGTCGAGCGGCTCGGGGAAGGCGTCGCGCACGAGGTCCCAGAGCTCGGTGACAGCCCCCTCCTCCCCGACGACCATGCGTGCCTCGCTCTCCATGACGAGCTCGGCGAAGGCGCCGCAGCCGGGCCCCGAGGGGACGAGGTTCGCGCCGACATGAAGGACCGCGGTCAGCCGCCCGCCCTCGCGCAGGCCGACGAAGCGGCCGAGGCCGCGGCGGGCGACGTCCTCGAGGAACACGCGCTCGATTGGATCCTCCGCACAGAACGCGAGGACGTGGGACTGCCGAGGGCGCTTGACCAGACGCGCCATGCCCGGGGACGATACCCCCATGCCTATTCACGTTCGTGCAGAGCCCGGCGAGTACGCCGAGGCATGTCTCCTCCCGGGCGACCCGCTCCGGGCGAAGTACGTGGCCGAAACGTTCCTCGAGAACGTCCAGCAGCGCAACTGGGAGCGCGGGATGCTCGGCTTCACCGGGACCTTCCGGGGCAAGCCGGTCTCCGTTCAGGCCACCGGCATGGGTTGCCCCTCGGCGGCGATCGTCATCGAGGAGCTCGCCATGCTCGGGGTCAAGCGCATGCTGCGCATCGGCACTTGCGGAGGCCTCCAGCCCGACCTCACGCTGGGCGACCTGATCGTGGCGATCTCCGCGGTTCCGGCCGACTCGACCGCGCTCCACATCACGCGAGAGATCCACGCCCCAACCGCCGACTGGGGCCTCGTCCACTCCGCCGTCCACGCCGCGAAGGAGCTCGGGAAGGCGGTACGCGTCGGGCCGATCGTCTCGAGCGACGTCTTCTACAACTCGGACGAGGGCCAGTACCAGCGCTGGTCCGACCGCGGCATTCTCGCCGTCGAGATGGAGGCGGCAGTGCTCTTCACGCTAGGCGCGCTCCGCAAGGTCGCGGCCGGGTGCCTGTTGACCGTCAGCGACGTCGTCGTCGAGGGCGAGTTCGTGCGCATCACCGACGAGGAGATGAAGGCGGCCGTCGACCAGATGACCGAGCTGGCGCTGGCCGTCGCGACGGACGACCACTAGTGGGAAGCACACGGTCTTCGTCGTCAACCCGGCCTCGGCGAACGGGTCGACGCGAAGACGCTGGCCCGAGATCGCCCACCGGGCGGCCGAGCTCGGCCTCGCCGGGGAGACGCTCATGAGCGAGCGCCCGGGCCATGCGCGCGATCTGGCCCGGCGGGCGGCCGAGGAGGGTGCCGGCCTCATCGTCGTGGTCGGGGGCGACGGGACCGTCAACGAGGTCGCCAACGGCCTCCTAGCCCTCGAGGGCGGCCGGCCGGAGCTGGCGGTCATCCCGCGGGGAACCGGGACGGATTTCGTCCGTCACTTCCGCATCCCGACGAAGCTCGAGGGCGCCGTCGGCGTCGCGCTCTCGGGCCGCGTGCGCACGATCGACGCCGGCCGCGTCGCCTTCCGGAGCTGGAGCGGCGAGGAGGTCGAGGCGTACTTCGTCAACAGCGCCAGCGCGGGAATGAGCGGCGCCGTCGCCCAGCGCGCCAACTCGTCCTCGAAGGCGCTCGGCGGGAAGGCGTCCTTTCTGTACGCGACCCTCGCGGTCTTCGCCCGCTGGCACGCGAGCGAGATGGAGGTCGAGGTCGACGACGAGCGGCGCTCCGGCCTCCTGTACGACGCGATCGTCGCCAACTGCCGCTACCTGGGCGGCGGCATGGCCATGACGCCGGACGCCGAGCCGGACGACGGCCTCTTCGACGTGCTCGTGATCGGGGACATCACGCGCCGCGACCTCGCGCTGACCCTCCCCAAGGTCTACCGCGGAACGCACCTCCCCCACCCCAAGGCCGAGGCCCTGCGGGGACGCCGCGTGGCCGTGCGGGCCGCGACGCCGCTCCCCGTGGAGCTCGACGGCGAGCAGCCCGGGACGACGCCCGCGACGTTCGAGGTCGTGCCGGCCGCGCTCCGCCTGCGGGTCCCCGCCTAAGGAGGGTTTAGCGGAACGCAGCCTGTGTCGCCGGGCTGCGCTGCTCGCCCGAGGACTGCGTCCTCAGTCGCGCCCGTAGCCACCGGCTACGAACACTCCCTGCGTCCTTGCCTCGGAACGACCATCGCACCCCTGCGACGAGCGACGTTCCGCCAAACCCTCCTAGCCGGCCGTCGTCCCGCCGGAGCCGGCGCCGCGGCTGGTGCCACCGCCGATCGAGCGGCCGGGCGACGGGGAGACCGACGTGTCCGTGGTCTCCTTGGCGGCGGCGGACGTTCTTGGCTTCGCGGACCGTGGCTTGGGCTTCGGCTTCGGCTTCGACGCTCCCTCGAGCTTCGCCAGGCGCTTCTCGAGCCGCTCGATGTGCTTCCGCAGGTCACTGAGCTCGTCCTTGGCGGCAAGCCCCACCTGCCCCACCGCGCGCTTGGCGCCCTCGTCGAGCTTGCCCTTGGCGGTCATCGCCCTGGCGATGGCGTCGGTAATGCGCTCGTTCTTCCCGAGTTCCTCCACGAGCCGCGTGACGGTGTCCTCGCCGGCCTTCGAGAGACGGCCCAGCGTTCCCGCGTCGGTCTCCTTCGCCTTCGTCTTCTTGGCCATGCGATCCTCCCGGGTCAGTTCGTCCCGAGACGATAGCGGGGGGCCGAACGCTACGCCTGCGGGCGCCTGAGACTGGCAAGGCCCCGCCAGCCGGCGAGCCGCGCGGCGAGGAACGCGAGCACGAGGAGCAGCACGATCGGCGCGATCGTGGCCGCGCCGACGAACATCCAGCCGACGACCGTGACGAAGCCCGTGCCGGCAGCGCTCCACGCGTCGACAATCCCCCACGGGCCGCCGTCGCCGGTCCCGGCGACCGCTACCTGGCGCTCCCGCACCTCCAGCGAGATGGTGGCGAAGGCGACCTGGTCCTCGAGGTAGACGAGCCGGCCGCGCGCCTGCTCCAGCTCGAGCTGCACGCGGTTGAGCTCCTGTTGGACGGTCAGGGCCGAGGACACGGACTCCGCCTGTTCTAGGAAGCCGAGGAGCTGGGCCTCGACCGCCTCGAGATGGCGGATGCGGGCGCGGAGGTCGACGAGCTCCTGCGAGACGTCGGTGCCGGCCTCTTCCTGCGCCTCGACGCGCCCGAGGTCGGAAAGCTGAGCCATGACGCGCGCGTAGGACGACTCCGGGACGCGGACGACGAGCGTGCCTCTGACGAGGCGCTGCTCCTCGCCCTGCGAGGCGCTCGAGCTGACGACGAACCCGCCCGCGCCGGTGGCGATCGTGCGCGCGCGCTGAATCGTGGAGTCGAACTCGTTCCGAGGGACGGAGAGCGACAGCGAAGCCGTCTGCACGATGCTCGGCCCGACCGCGGGCACCGAGCCGCCGCCCTGCGAGGGCTGGGAGACGGGCACGGCCTCCTCGCCGCCGCCGTCCGCGGCCTCGACGGCTTCCTCCATCGCCGGGGCCGCTTCGTCTGCGCCCCCGCTGTCGTCGTCGTCGCCCGAAGCGCATCCCAGCCCGGCGAGGGCGAGTGCCGCGACGAGCCCGATGACCATCCACTTCCGCATCCCGTCCTCCTTTGTCGCTTGCTAGGACAGCGGCGGGGCTGCGAAAGTTCCGCGATCCCATGGACGGGTTCCGCTTCCATACCGACCTGACCGCCCGCTTCAGCGAGACGGACGCGCAGGGCGTCGTGCACAACGCCGTCTACCTCGTCTGGTTCGAGATCGCGCGCATCGCCTATCTCGCACAGTTCCCGGGCGGCTACCAGGGCCTCGTCGAGCAGGGAGTCGACGCGACGACCACGGAGGCGCACGTCCGCTATCGGGACGGCACGCGCTTCGGCGACGAGCTGCGCATCCACGTCCGCGCAGTCGATCTGCGCGGTGCGCGGTTCCGCTTCGAGTACCAGATCGAGCGTACGAGCGACCCGCCCGCGGTCGTCGCCGACGGCTGGACCTCCCACGCCTGCGTGAGCGCCGAGACGCTGCGGCCGACCCGCATGCCTACGTGGCTCGCGGAGGCTATCGCCCGGGTCGAGGGCTAGCGTCGCCCGGGCCCGTGGTGGTCGGCGGGCCCTCCGGCGGGGGAGGCTCCTCTTCCTCCTCCCGCTCCTGCGGCGGCGGCTCGGGCCTGGGCTTCGTGCCGACGCGGACGATCCGCGCCTCGTAGCGGTAGTGCGTGTACCAGCTCTCCCGCGCGAGCACCTCGCCACCCTGGTGGATGACGCGCTCGACGCGGATCTCGCGTGAGGGCTCGCCGCCGAACTCGACCACCCGATCGCCTTCGTAGAGGGCTGGATCCGGCTCGCGCTCGGTCTTCGGCGGGCCGGTCACCTCGAGCTCCCCGGCGACGCTCTCGACCCGGCGCTCGGGGCCGGCGCCGAGCAGGCGGATGAGGATGCCGCTCTCGTCGTACGACGCCTTCATGACGATCCAGCGCGGGGTGTCGTTCCTGAGCTTCAGGTCGACGTCCGGGTAGTTGACCGTGGCGTCGCGCCCGTCGGGGTAACGGCTGATGTAGAGCGCGTGCGCGTGGCGCTCTGGGATCTTGATCCCGGCCTCCCACGCCGCGTTGAAGACGGTTGTCGCCACCTGGGAGACGCCGCCGCCGACGCCCTCCGCGTACTTGCCGTCCATGATCACCGGCGCTGAGCGGAAGCCGCGCTCCGCCGTGCGCGGGCCGACGAACTCGTTGAACGACCAGGTGGCGCCGGGCGCGATCTGCGCCCCGTCGAGGATCTCGATCGCGAGCTGGAGGTTGTTGATCCGGTCGGAGGTCCCTGCGTAGAGCGTCGCGTAGGACCCGAGCTGCCGCTCGATGCGGAGCGCCTTGGCGTCGGCCGTCGTCAACCGCGGCTCGAACCTGGCGACGACGACGGCAGCCGTCCGGTTCTCGAGGCGTGAGGCCGCCGAGAGGAGGGCGGCCGAGGTCGCGGCCACGTTGAGCTCGCGGCCGGGTCGCGAGGGCACGATTCGGACGCGTCCGTTCTGACGAACGGCGAAGTCGGCGTTGCGCGGGGCGCGCGCCAGGCCGCGGGCGAGGTTCTCGAACCGGCCGGCTGCCTCCTTCGGCCTCACCCGGAGCCTCGTCGCGCCGTCGGCGGGGAGCTGGAGCAGCCGCACCAGCTCCTCCGGCTCGAGGGTGAAGGAGGCGCCCGTGTGCGTGAGCAGCACCGGGGCCGAGAGCACGAGGCCGAGCTGCCGGGCCACGGGAGCGAGGGTGTCGCTTGTCACCTCGGGCGGGTCGACCGAGACCGGGAGCGGCGTGGGCTCTCGTTCGAAGCCGGCCAGCGCTGTCACGACCACCCCCCTTGCTGCCGCACGGTCGAGCTCCCGCCCGGCGACCGCCGGGACGATCACGGGCTCGCGGCTTTCGAGCTCGAGAGCCGCCTCGCGCGGAAGACGGTCGACCCGGGCGGCCATCCGCTCGAGCCGCTCAGCCAGCGCGGCTTCGAACGCGGTCGCGTCCGGCTGAACGTCGGTGCCGCCGAGGCGCAGCCAGACCCGCTTGAGCCCTCGCACGGGAATGGGCCCGTCGCCCTGTGCGAGTGCCTCGTCGACCGCAGCCGCCCAGTTCGCCTCGACCTCCAGCGCGTCCGGGCGGATCCTGAAGCGCTGGTCGTCGGCCGTGAAGACCACCGGCACGGTCGCAGAGCTCGCAGCGAGCGCCTCGAGCTTCGCGCGGGCCTCCTCCGCCGTGAGCCCGCCGACGTTGACGCCCTGGATGGAGACGCCTGCGGCGATCCGGCTCGCCGAGCCGGCGAAGGCGACCCCCGCGACCACCGCCAGGACGACGACGGCCGCCAGTCCCGCGAGCGCGATCTTCCCTGCGAGGACCAGGCGGGCGCGCCCGCGACGAGTGCGGGCAGGACGCTCTCTCCGGACGGGCCGGGCACCAGCCTCCGCGCGCAAGGCGTACGAGTCTAGCAACGTCACGGAGTCGTTCGAGCGAGGAATCTCGGAAGCGGAAGACGCGGCGGACGGCGTCGTCGAGGACGCCCGGCCGGCCGGCGGGGCGAGCGCGCGGACGGCCCCGCGGGCATCGTCGGCGCCGGTGAAAAGGAGGAGGTCGACGCCCGCGAGGGGTGCCAGCCGCGCCCCCCTCACGGGCCCCAGCGTAGACTTGCCGGCATGGATTTCGACCTGACTCCGGAGCAGCGCGAGGTGCAGGCGACCGTCCGCCGCTTCGTGGACGAGCGCGTGCTGCCGAACGCGATCGAGAACGACATCAACCACCACCTCGACATGGGCGTGATCGAGGGCATGGCCGAGCTCGGCCTCCTCGGGATCGTCGTCCCCGAGGAGTACGGGGGCGCCGGAATGGACTACGTGTGCGAGGCGCTCTCGTGCGAGGAGATCGAGCGCGGCGAGGCCGCCTTCCGCACGCTCATCTCCGTCCACGTCGGCCTCAACTCACTCAGCCTCCTGCGCTACGCCAGCGAGGAGCAGAAGCAGCGCTACCTCGCACCGCAGGCGCGCGGCGAGAAGATCGCCTGCTTCGGCCTGACCGAGCCGGCCGCGGGCTCGGACGTCGCCTCGATGCTGACGAACGCCCGCCGCGACGGCGACCGCTACATCCTCAACGGCCAGAAGAACTGGATCTCCTACGCGTCCGTCGCCGACCACGCGCTCGTCTTCGCCAAGACCGACCCGTCCGCGAAGCACAAGGGCATCTCGGCGTTCATCGTCGAGCGCGAGTGGCCCGGCGTGACCACGCAGGACACCGAGAACAAGCTCGGCATCTGGGCGGGCTCGACCGGCGAGCTCTTCTTCGAGGACGTGGAGGTACCGGCCGAGAACCTCGTCGGCGAGGAGGGGCAGGGCTTCGAGATCGCCATGTACGGGCTCGACCAGGGCCGCTTCACCGTCGCCGCGGGCGCGCTCGGCGTCATCCGGGCATGCCTCGAGCGCTCGGTCGAGTACGCGCGCGAGCGCGAGACCTTCGGCCGGCCGATCGGCAAGAACCAGTTCGTGCAGGACCTGATCGCCCAGATGGTGCTCGACTACGAGACGTCAAAGCTCCTGGTCATGCAGGCCGCCTGGCTCAAGGACAAGGGCGTGCGCAACACCCGCGAGACGAGCCTGGCGAAGTGGCACGCGACCGAGTCGGCCTTCAAGGCGGCGCACAACGCCATCCAGGTGCACGGCGCCTACGGCTACTCGGCCGAGTACGGGATCGAGCGGTACTTCCGCAACGCCCGCGCGCCGATCATCTACGAGGGCACGACCCAGATCCACAAGATGATGCAGGCCGAGCACGCCCTCGGCTGGCGCAACCTGAACGGGCGCGACGGCGACGTCTCACCGATCGCATCATGGGCGCCCGCGCTCTCGGTTCGGTCGCGGTAGTCGCAGTCGCTGCGGTCGCCGCGGCGCTCGTCCTCGTCCTGCCGGCGTCCGCCGAGCCTCCCACCGGCGGGACCTTCACCCCCGGGGCCTCGCTCGCCGGCGTCGAGCTCGGCCTGACCCGGGTGGAGGTGCTGGAGACCTGGGGTACCCGGCACGGCGTCTGCCGCGCGTGCGAGGAGACGACCTGGTACTTCAACGAGGAGGCGTTCCAGCCGCAGGGCGCGGGAGTCGTCTTCGAGGACGGGCGCGCCGTGCACGCGTTCACCGTGTGGCAGCCCGACGGCTGGTCGACGCCGGAGGGTCTGGCCCTGGGCGAGCAAGCAGGGGAAATCGGCGCAACCTACGGCGAGCTGGCCGAGATCGACTGCGGGCACTATTCGGCGCTCGTCGACAACGGCCCGACCGCAACGAGCGCGTTCTACGTCTACGAGGACGAGGTCTGGGGCTTCGGCCTGCTCGAGCGCGGCCGCGCTCCCTGCCTCTAGAGCAGGGCCGGCAGCGCGAGAAGCGTCGGCAGGGCGTCGTCCCGCTCCGGGAAGCGCCCCTCGCGGTCGACCAGGTAGGCGCGCATCCCGAGCGCCCGCGCGCCCTCGACGTCGTCGAGCGGCGAGTCCCCGACCATGACCGCTGCGGCCGGCTCGACGCCGAGCAGCTCGAGCGCCGCCAGGAAGATGGTCGGGCTCGGCTTCACCTTGCCGTGGACGCCCGACGAGATCCACGCGTCGACGTCCAGGGCGAAGTGCTCCACGAAGGCGCCCAGGTCCCGGCTCGTGTTCGAAACGAGCCCGATGCGGATGCCGGCCTCCCGCAGACGCAGCAAGCACCGGCCGCGCGTCCTCGTAGAGCTCGAAGTTCGCCGAGTGGAGCCAGCCGTCGGTGATCGCCACGGCCACCTCGCGGACACCGTCGCCCTCGCCGCCCATCCCGCGGACGATGTCCTCGGTGAAGCGGACCCAGATCTCCTCGTCGTGCTCGAGGTCGGGATGGTGCTCGAGGTCCTCGATCGCGGCCGTCCGCGCCGCCTCGTAGCGCTCGGGCACGAGCGTCAGCCCGTGGCGCGCCCCGGCCACGCGGTATCCCTCCGGCCCGAGCGGCGGGCCCGGCTGGACGAGCGTGAAATCGACGTCGAAGAGGACCGCTTCGACTTTGGAACCCGTGTCAAAACGAAGCCCGTGTCGCGGGCCGCGCTGGCCGGCACGATGCGGCGTCCTCGGTTGCGCCCGTAGCCTCCGGCTACGAACGCGCCCTGCGTCCTTGCCTCGCACGCGTCCAGCGCACCCCGACGACGAGGCGTCATTTCGAAACGGGTTCTACCTAGACCCCTGCGGGCCACGTGTAGGCGGCCGGCTGGCGGTTCGCCAGCGCGGGCAGGCTGCTGCGGATTCGCTCCATGTGGGCGCGGTCGAGCTCGGCCGAGATGACGCAGTCCTCGTCGGGCGCCTGCGCGAGCACGACGCCCCACGGATCGATGATCGAGCTGCGGCCGTACGACGCCTTGCCGGCGACGACGCCCCACTGATTGGCGGCCGCGACGTAGCACTGGTTCTCGACAGCGCGGGCGCGCAGGAGGAGCTCCCAGTGGTCCTTGCCGGTGTGCATGGTGAACGCGGCCGGCACCGTGACGAGCTCGGCGCCCTCGACGGCGAGGATCCGGTAGAGCTCGGGGAAGCGCAGGTCGTAGCAGACGGTCAGCCCGAGCCTCCAGCCCTCGACCTCGCAACTCATGAGCCCGTCGCCCGGCTCCTCGCTGTCGGACTCGCGGTAGACGACCCCGCCGACCTCGACGTCGAACATGTGGATCTTGCGGTAGACGGCTGCGAGCTCCCCCTCAGGATCGAACACCGGGCACGTGTTGGAGAGCTTCTCGCGACCCTCGCGCCGCTCGACGATCGAGCCGCCCACGAGCGTGATCCCGTGCGTTCGCGCCCACTCGCTCATCGCTTCGACGGTCTCGCCGCCCTCCAGAGGCTCCGCGACGTCGAGGAGGACCTGATGGCTTCCGAGGCCGTTCCACTTCTCCGGGAGCACGACCAGGTCGGCCCCCGTCGCCGCCGCGCGCGCGACGAGCGGCTCCATGCGCTCGAGGTTCTCCGCCTTCGAGGTCGAGGAGTTGATCTGGACGCAGGCGACGCGAAGGCGATCGGCCATGGGCGAAGGATAGCCTTGCCCCCGTGAGCAGGACGCCCGCAGAGATCCTCGCCGAGGCGCGCACGATCGCTCTCGTCGGCGCCTCGCCGCGACCCGAGCGGCCGAGCAACTCGGTGATGGGCTACCTGCTGCGGCAGGGCTACCGCGTGATCCCGGTGCGGCCCGTCGGGCCGGCCGAGATCCTCGGGCAGCACCGTGTGGCCTCGCTCGCGGAGATCGACGAGCCGATCGACCTCGTCGACGTCTTCCGCCGCTCCGAGTTCTGCCCCGACGTGGCCAGGCAGGCGGTCGCGGCGGTCGCGGGCGCGCTGTGGCTCCAGCTCGGCGTCGTCTCCTCCGAGGCGCGCACGATCGCAGAGGCAGCCGGCCTCGACTACGTCGAGGACGAGTGCACGGCCATCGTGCATCGCCAGGCGCTGGCATAGGCCCGCGTTGGTCGCGGCGCAAACGACCCGATGTGAGCCCTGGAAGGCCAAAGGGCCGCCAAGAGACGGCCCTTCACCCAGTCGGGGTGCCCGGATTCGAACCGGGGACCTCGCCGACCCGAACGGCGCGCGCTACCAGGCTGCGCTACACCCCGAACGCGCCATAGGGTACCGGCAATGGCAGGCCGTGACGAGATCGTGGAGTGGGCCGACGAGCTCCTCGACGTGGCCGCGTACCCCGACTACGGGCCGATGGGCCTCCAGGTCGTCGGGGCGCCGCAGGTGCGCAAGATCGTCTGCGCCGTTTCCGCCTCGCGGGAGCTCTTCGAGCGCGCCGGCGAGGCCGAGGCGCAGATGGTGATCGTTCACCACGGCCTCCTCTGGGACAAGGAGCCGAGGCGGATCGGGCCCGTGCAGAAGGAGCGCCTGCGCGCCCTCTTCGACGCCGACCTGAGCCTCGTCGCGTACCACCTGGCCCTCGACGCACACGAGGAGCTCGGCAACAACGCGCTCCTCTGCGACGAGCTCGGAATCGAGCGGGACGCGCGCTTCGCCGACGGCCTCGGCTTCGGCGGCCGCCTCGCCGGCCCGGTTCCGGCCAGCGACCTGGCGGGCCGCGTTCAGGAGCGGCTCGGGCAGATGCCGCTCGTCTTCTCCTACGGCCCCGAGCTGGTGGAGCGCGTGGCCGTCTGCTCCGGCGGGGCAGCGCGCTACGTCTACGAGGCTGCCGCCGAGGGCTACGACGCCTTCCTGACCGGCGAGGCCGACGAGCCCACGAAGCACGCCGCCAAGGAGGCCGGCGTGCACTTCATCGCGGGCGGCCACTACGCGACCGAGACCCTGGGCGTGCGAGCGCTCGCCGCACGGATCGGCGAGCGCTTCGACATCGCCTGGGACTTCGTCGACCTGCCGAACCCCGTCTAGCCGAGTCTCCGCAGCAGCGCCTCGAGGTTGTCGTAGCTCGCGGACATGCCGTCGGTCATGCCGGTGCCGAGCGCGGCGTCCCGGGCATCGAGCGACGGGTAGACGATCGTCGTGGTGATGGTCGTCCTGCCGTCCGCCTCCGTGAAGTCGATCGTGTTGAGAGCCTCCGGCCACTCGCCGCCCCACTCCTCCGTGATCACGAGCCGCTCGGGCGGGACGACCTCCTTGACGACGCCGGTGATCTCCATCATCGTCTCGTCGCCCTTGCGCCAGCCGAAGCGGTAGGGCGCGCCGGGGCGCAGCTCGAGCTCGCACACGGGCATCGTCCAGTCGGGCGGGCCGAGCATCCACTGGGTGATGTGCTCGGGCTCCGTGTAGGCCTTCCACACGAGCTCGCGCGAAGCGTCGAACGAGCGCGTCACGACGACCTCGGTGTCGGACGGGGTCGTCAGGGTCAGGGCGCCGGTCTCAGTCGGCGTCATGGCTCTCCTCTCGTTGCAGGTGCTTGAGGTACTCGTCGAGCCGGTCGTAGCTCTCCTCCCAGAAGCGGCGATAGCCCTCCGCCCACTCCGCGACCTCCTGGAGCGGAGCCGCCTCCAGGCGGCAGGGACGCCACTGCGCCTCGCGGCCGCGCGCGATGAGCCCGGCGCGCTCGAGCACGCGGAGGTGCTTCGAGATCGCGGGGCCGCTGATCGTGAACGGGGCCGAGAGCTCCTTCACCGTCGCCGCCCCGTCCGCGAGCCGGGCGAGGATCGCGCGGCGCGTCGGATCGGCGAGGGCGGAAAGCGTGATGCTCAGGGTGTCGGCTGCCATATATAACCCTTCGGTTATCTAACCGAAAGGTTATACGCACCGATGGACGTCTGTCAAGCCCCCCAGGCTTCGACGTTGCCGCACGCCAGCTCTGCCCGCGGGTCGGCGAACTGCTTCCTCCAGCCGGCCTCGGTATCGGCGAAAAGCATTCCGACCGACCAGGCATCCTCACGGAGCACGAGCTCGAGCGACCCGAGCCGCTCGTCCCCCTCGAAGGCGAGGTGGTAGGAGCGCCTGTCGGGGTCGTCCGGGCCGCACGTCCCGACGCCCAGCACCGTCGCCTCGCCCAGGCGCCTGAGCTCCGTGCGGTAGCCCGCCTCCGTGAGGATCCGGATCTCGCCCTGGGCGTCGGTGAAAGCATGACCCTCCAGGAGCTTCCCCGGCGCGCAGTCGGGAAACAGCTCGGCCGGAAGCTCGTCGCAACGGAACTCGTCGGCGTAGCTCAGCTCCACCAGCCGGGCGACGTCGCCGGCGTCGAGCGCGTTGGCCGCCGCAGCCGCCTGTCCGCAGAGGGCAGCATCGTCGACGGGACAGGCGGCCGCAGGGTATGCCTCGGTTGGAGCGTCCGATCCCCCACACCCGGCCAGAGCGAGCAGGGCGAACAGTGCCGCCGAGGTCCTCACGCAGCTACTACACCGGTCGGCGCCAGGCCGTTCCGAGGAAGTCCAGCAGGAGCCCCGCGCAGGCCGCCGGCTCCTCGCCGACGACGAGATGCCCCGCGCCCGGGACGACCCGGAGCGGCGCCCTCAGCCGCCGTGCGTACTCGAACCCGTCCTCGAGCGGGATCAGACGGTCGCGGGCGCCCCAGAGCACTAGCGCCGGGCAGCGGACCCGGTCGAGGTAGAGGCGCGGGTCCTCCCGGCGGAGCGCGCGCGAGGCGCTCTCGACGTCCTCGTGCTCGGGCTGCGCCTCGAGGAACCCGGCCACGACCTCCGGCGAGAGCGCCCGCGGATCCTCGGCTCCCCAGAAGCCGAAGACGCCGGCACGCAGGCGCGGGCGGCGCGCGACGACGTCGCGCGCCCTGGCGACGAGCCGGCCGGGCCGGAGCATGCCGACGAGGTCGAGCCAGACTCCGGCGCGGCGTGACAGCGAGACGATCCCCGCGGAGGAGACCAGCGCCAGCGCAGCGACGGCCTCCGGCCGCTCCGCCGCGAGCCGTAGGCCGAGCACGCCGCCGAGGGAGTAGCCGACGACCGCCGCCGGCAGCATCTCTTCGTGCTCGGCGACGGCCTCGACATGGGCAGCCAGGTCGCCGAGGCTCTCCACCGCCGCCAGCGGAGCGGTGCCCCCGTGACCCGGAAGGTCGGGGGCGAGCACCCGATGGCTCTGCGCGAGCAGCGGCGCGAGCGCCGTGAAGTTGTACGCCGACCCGCCCAGGCCGTGGACGAGGACGAGCGCCGGGCCCTCGCCGCCGACCCAGTAGCGCGTGCGGAGGCCGTCGATCTCCGCAACGTGCGGCTCAAACCCCCGAAGAAGCGTTGCCGTCCTCATCCGGCCACCGTATCCTGTGACCATGTCCGGGGAAGGAGCACGAGGCCGTTGAGCTTCGCGGCTGCACACCCACAACTGCGCGCCCTGCCCGCCCGTGCCCTGCCGGTGGGCTTTTTTGTGCGCTGAGCCGAAGGAGGAACCGACATTGGCAAATCACCTGACGCCCGAGGAGCTGTCGAAGGAGCTGGGGATCGAGCGGGACATGGTCATCCGGGTGTGCATCGAGGAATCGATCCCGATCTACCAGGGCAAGATCGACAAGACCCTGTTCCAAGCGCACCTCGAGGCGACGGGCGTCGCCAGCGGCTCGCCGGCCGCCTAGCGGCTACCGAGAGCCCGACGCTGCGCGCTTCTTGCGCGCGGCCGGCTTCTTCTTCTCGGCCGGGGTCGCCTTCTGCTTGCGCGCCTGGGCGACGCTCTCCTTGAGCGCCTCCATGAGGTCGACGACCTTCGCCGGCTCGGGCTGCTCAGGCGCGACGATCTCCTCGCCAGCGAGCTTCGCCTCGAGCATCGCCTTCAGCTCGCCGCGGTACTCGTTGACGAACTCCTCGGGGTCGAACTCCCCGACGAGGCTGGCGACGAGCTGGCGCGCCATCTCGAGCTCCGGGTCCTCGACCTCGGTCTCGCCCACGGCATCGTCGATCTCGTCGCGCGCGCGAATGTCCTCGGCGTAGTAGAGGGTCTCGAGTGCGAGCGACTCGCCGAGCGGGCGGATGAGGCAGAGGTTCTCCTTGCCCCAGAGGACGAACTTCCCGATCGCGGCCATGTTCGCCTCCTGCATCGCGCGCAGGAGCAGGACGTAGGGCCGGCGCTGCGCCGGCGCGTCCGCGGGCGCGAGGTAGTACGCACGGTCGAAGTAGATGGGATCGACCTCTTCCAGCTCGACGAACTTCTTGATGTCGATCGACTGCGAGCGCGCGAGCGCGACGGCCTCGAGGTCGGACTCCTCGACCAGGACGTACTGGCCCTTGGCGAACTCCCAGCCCTTGACCAGCTCGTCGGCCTCGACGTCGCGCTCGTGGAAGGGGCACCAGCGCTTCTGCTTGATCGGCGTGCCGCACTCGCGGTGCAGCGTCCGGAACGACACGTCCTTACGTTGCTGCGCGACGGCCAGCCCGATCGGGATGTTGACCAGGCCGAAGTTGAGGGAGCCGTTCCAGATGGTTCGCATGAGGAGAAAAGCCTAGCGGGACCAGGGATCTTCGCCCCGCACCGGCGGAACCCTCCTGGGCCTAGAGAACACGGCGGGCGCCGACCCACCGATCGGCGTAGTAGCCGGTCAGCGAGGAGATCTTGACGACGTCGCCCGGCCGCGGCGAGTGGATGAAGCGGCCGCCGCCGACGTAGATGCCGTCGTGACCGAGGCCTTTGAAGAAGACGATGTCGCCGGGCCTGAGCGCCGAGCGCGCGACCGCCCGGCCGACGCGGTACTGCGCCGAGACGACCCGGGGGAGCGAGACGCCGGCCCGCGCGAAGACGTACTGGACGAGCCCGGAGCAGTCGAAGCCCGCCGGCGACTCGCCGCCCCAGCGGTACGGGACGCCGAGATAACGCCGGGCGATCGCCGCGACCCGCTCGCCGCGGCCATCCGTCGCGGGCGGCGCCGGCGTCGTTTGCGGCGGCGCCGGCTTCCCGGCGGGCACCGCCCGCCGGATCCCGAGCGCACGGAGCGTCTGCGGCCCGACGACCCCGTCGACCGCCAGCCCGCGCTTCGCCTGGAACACACGCACTGCCGCCCGGCTCGCCGGCCCGTAGACGCCGTCCGTAGGCACCCCGAGCGCCCGCTGGACGAGTGCGACCCACCAGGCGCGGATGAGCTTCGCGGAAGCTGCGGGGCGCAAGAGCGCTGCCCGCGTCGCGGGGCCCACGATGCCGTCGGCTCGCAGTCCGTGGCTCCGCTGGAACGTCTTCACGGCCGCCCGCGTCTTCGGCCCGAAGACCCCGTCGGCCTTGATCCCGAGCGCCCGCTGCACCTTGACGACGGCCGGGCCGCGGCTGCCCAGTCGCAGAAGCTCGGCCCGAACCTCGGCGGCGGCTGCGGATCCCTTCGCCCGGCTCTGCGCACCGCCCGGAACCGGGAGCGCGGCGGCGACCGCGGCGATGACGAGCGTCGCTCCGGCCTTGCGCGCCTGCGGCAGCGATCCGGGCTCGGCGGCCTTCCGCTTCCAGCGGGCGCGGGCCTGCGAGACGTCCCAGAGCTCCGGATCGGTGAGGTCGCGGCGGCCTCTCGCCCGGCGGACGACGGGCCCGTCGAGATCGAAGAGCGCGACGGAGACCAGGCTCCGCGCCGGGTCCTCACCCCCGCGCCGCCGCCGCGAGCGCTCGAGGGATCGCTCCCACAACTCGCTCGCGCCGAGATCGCGCTGCACCCTGAGCCTCGTCGCGGTCACGGCAACCCTCCCGTCGGTCGACGTCGCGAAGCGCGGGACGCTAACAGACTCGGGCGGGATTGGCGGAACCTAGAGGATGCGCCGGGCGCCGACGTAGTTCGAGCTGTAGTACCCGGTGATCGACGAGATCTTCACGACGTCGCCGGTGTGCGGCGAGTGGATGAACTGGTTCCCGCCGATGTAGATGCCGACGTGCCCGAGGCCGTTGAAGAAGACCAGGTCACCCGGCTGGAGCTCGGAGCGGGAGACGGCGACGCCGGCGCCGTACTGCGTGGAGACCGTGCGCGGGATGGAGGCCCCCGCCCGGGAGAAGACGTACATCGTGAAGCCGGAGCAGTCGAAGCCGGTGCTCGGCGAGGAGCCGCCCCACCGGTACGGGAGGCCGAGGTACTGCATGGCGATCCCGACGACGCCGCCGTACTGCGACGAGGGCGCGCCGGTGGGCGAGGAAGGTGAAGAGGGCGAAGAGGGCGCAGAGTTCGTCGTTGGCGGACTCGAGTTCAGCCGTGCCCGCGCGGCCGCCGCGATCCGCTCCTGGCGCCTGCGCTCGGCGGCCTCGAGCTCGGCGATCTGATCCTTGATGGAGGAGAGAAGCACCTGGCGCTGGGCGAGCGCGCCCTCGATCTCCTGGCGCCGCTGGGCGCGCTCGGCGACGACCTGCTCCTGCTTCGTGCGCGCCTTGGCGAGCTCGGCCTCGCGGGTCTTGATCTCCGTCCGGAACTTGCGAACCTCGCGCAGGATCTGCGCGTCCTGATCGCTCAGCCGGGACGCCGTGTCGATTCCGTCGAGGATCTCATCGAGGCTGGAGGAGCCGAGCAGGATCTCGACGAGGTCGGGGCTGCCGTTCTGGTAGAGCTCGACCAGCCGCGACTCGAGCGTGCCCCGAGCCGACCCAAGATTCGACTTGGCGATCCCGAGACGCTTCTTGTTGACCTTCTGCTCGGCCTTGATCCCGTCGAGCTCGACCTGCGCGTTGTTGTACGCATCGATGATGAGCTCCAAGTCGCCGTCCAGCTCCTGGATCTGCACCATGACCGCCTGTGCCTCAGCCTCCTTCGACTCGATCCCCTGGGGCGCCGGGACGGCCGGCCCCGCCAGCGGCAGCACCGCCAGCGCGAGGAGAACGAAGATGAGGGCGTGTCTAGTCTGTGGTCTGATGCCGTACCCCCTGCCAGGGGAAACCGCACTAACGCGCCTGGGCCTGCGCTTACAAGCCGGGCATGGTAACAGGGGCTCTGGACAGCCTGCAAACTGAAGGCGCCGGAGCGGCGGCCCGGGGGAAGTGAGCTGGTACGCTCCCCGATTCGTGGACGCGGGCTCCCGAAGACCCCGGATCCGGCTCGCGGCGCTCGGCGCGCTCGCGCTCGCCGCCCTCCTTTTCTCCTCCGCGGCACTGGCCGACGACCCGGCGACCCTGCGGAGCGAGGCCGAGCGCCTGCGCGCCGAGAACGACGGCCTCGCGGCCCGTTCCCAAGCTGCCCTCCTCGAGCTCTACACCCTGGAGACACGCCTCGCGCGGGCCGAGGCGCGCGTCTCGGCGCTGCGCGCGCGCCAGGCATCGCTCGCCCGCGAGGAGCAGAGGGCCCGGCGCGGGCTCCGGCTGGCGCGCACCGACGTCAGAGAGGCCGAGCAGCGTCTGGGCAACCGCCTGCGCGCGCTCTACATCCGGGGCGAGGTCGACCCGCTCGCGGTGATCCTCGCCGCCGAGTCGCTCGACGACGCGTTCTCGGCGTACGACGGCCTCAGTCGACTGGCCGACCAGGATCGCTCCATCCTCACGGAGCTGCGCGGGGCACGACAGCGCCTCCGGCAGTCGCTCCGCACGCTGGCGGGCCGCAGCGCCGAGCTGCGCCGCGTGGTCGCCGACGCCGAGGCCGGGCAGGAGCGGCTGGCCGCAGCCCGCTCGGAGCAGCAGGCGTTCCTGGCGAGCCTGTCGGCCCAGCGCGCGCTGAACGCCGGCCAGATCTCCGACCTGAGCGCGCAGGCTGCGGACGCGGCCGACCGGGCTGCGGCCCCGGCGCCCACGTCCGACCCGGGCCCCGGCTCGGAGCCGGCCCCGCAGCCGAGCCCGCCGGCGCCGCAGCCGGGCGGACAGCCGATGGTGGTCGACGTGGTCGCCTACTGCGGCGGCGGCGGCACCGCCAGCGGGCTTCCGCTGGGGTGGGGAACCGTCGCCGTGGACACGCGGATCTTCCCGTTCGGGACGAAGATGTACATCCCCGGCTACGGGGACGGGGTGGCGGCCGACCGCGGCTCGGCGATCGTCGGGAGAATCATCGACGTCTGGTTCCCGACGTGTGCCCAGGCACGCGCGTGGGGCCGGAAGACGCTCACGATCACCGTTTACTGGTAGCGGCAGCCAGCTAGAATCCCCGGCTCGTCACCGCGAGCAGAGGAGGCAGCGACGTCAGCCGCCGAGGATCGGCGCTCGGGGAAGCAGCTCGAGGAGCTGCGCGTCCTGCTCGTCGACGACCACGACCTCTTCCGCACCGGCCTGAGGACCCTGCTCGAGGGCCAGGGGCTCCAGGTTGTGGGCGAGGCCGACAACGGACGGGAGGCGCTGCGGCTGGTCAGCGAGCTTGCCCCGGACGTGGTCGTGATGGACCTGAAGATGCCGGGGCTGACCGGCGTCGAGACGACGCGGCAGGTCTCGAGCATCGCCCCGCGCACGCGCGTCGTCGTGCTCACCATCTCCGTGGACGACGACGACGTGATGGCCGCCGTCATGGCCGGCGCCTGCGGCTACCTCCTGAAGGACTCGTCGATCGACCAGCTCATCGCGGGCATCCACGCGGCCGCGAGCGGCGAGTCGCTCATCTCCCCGCAGATCGCCGCCAAGGTCCTCCAGCGCCTGCGCGCGCAGACGGCGGACACGGCCGCCGCCCGGACGATCCGAACCGAGCTCTCGGACCGCGAGCTCGAGGTCCTGCGCCTGATCGCGATCGGCAAGGACAACGCCGAGATCGCCCGGGAGCTCTTCATCAGCCCGAAGACGGTCAAGAACCACATCTCGAACATCCTCATGAAGCTCCAGATCGAGAACCGCATCCAGGCGGCCGTCTACGCCGTCCGCAGCGGGATCGTCTAGCCCGGCGAGCGCCCCAGCGCCGGGTCAGCGCCGGCCGGCGAGCGTCCCGAGCAGGCCGCGGAGATGGGAGAGCTCCTCCTCGAGGAGCGAAAGCCGGGCCTTGAGGATGCGCACCTCGCCGACGTGCTCGTCGCTGCCCGCGAGGCGCCGGATCTCCCCCTCTGCGTGGAGCCGTTCCGCGTCGAGAGCGAGCGCGCGGGCATAGCCGTCCGTCAGCGTATGCTCGAGGACGTCCGCGCTCGGCTCCCGCTCGGCGGGTTGGTCCTGCAGCAGAACCCGGATGCGGTCGAAGAGGATGGAGATGTCGTCGCTCATCACGGACACTGAACGTACCGCCGGTCGAGGCCGCCTCCAAGGGCCGAACGGCCTATCCTGCGGGGCGGTCGGACCTACGACGTTGTCGCTCCATTGAGGAATCACGGGGTCATCCGGATGCGCGCGCTCGCCGTCGCGGCGGCGCTCTTCGCCGCTCTGGCGGCGCTCGCGGGCCCTGCGGCCGGGCAGTCGCTCCGGGAGCGCCTCGACCGCGCTCTCAACGTGGCCGGCGTCTCGCGCGCCCAGACGGGCGCGTTCGCGCTCGACCTGGAAACGGGGCGCGTCGTGTACGGGCTGAACCGCACCCGCTCGCTCAGCCCTGCGTCGAACGAGAAGCTCGGCGTCGCCCTGGCCGCGCTCGAGCGGCTCGGGCCCGGCTACCGCATCAGCACGCAGGTTCTCGGTGTCGGTGCTCTCAGCGGCTCGACCTGGGAGGGTGGGCTCTTTCTCAAGGGATTCGGCGACCCGACGCTGACGTCGACCGACCTGCGGACGCTAGCCTCGACCCTCCGCTCGACCGGCATCAGGCGGGTCACCGGCAGAATCGCCGGCGACGAGAGCTACTTCGACAAGCGGCGCACGGCGAGCGGCTGGCAACGGTCCTTCTACAAGCTCGAGTCTCCGCCGCTTTCGGCGCTCGTCGTCGACCGCGCGCGCGTGGCCGGCCGAACGGTCGACAACCCGGCGCTCGCCGCAGCCAAGGCATTCCGGCGCGCGCTGGCCGCCGTCGGGATCTCAGTCGGCGGCCGCGCGGTCGTCGGCACGGCTCCCGCGGGCGCGACGGCGCTCGCGGCAGTCGGCTCGGCATCCGTGGCCGGCATCGTCCGCCGGATGAACAAGGTCAGCGACAACTTCTACGCCGAGATGCTCGTGAAGCACCTGGGCGCCGTCGCCCGCGGGGCGGGAACGACGGTGGCGGGCTGCATCGTCGTCCGCCGCGTGCTCCAGGGTCGCGGCGTCCCGCTCGCCGGCGTGCGCATCGTCGACGGATCGGGGCTCTCGGCGCACGACCGCGCCACCGCCAACGCGATCGGGGCCCTGCTCGTCTCGGCCTGGCGCGACCCGGCCCTCCGCAAGCCGTTCTTCGCGTCGCTGGCGATCGCCGGCACGGACGGGACGCTCAAGGATCGCATGCGCAGCGGCCCGGCCCGGAGCCGCGTGCGGGCGAAGACCGGCACGCTGAACACGGCTTCCGCGCTCTCCGGCTACGCGGGGTCTCGCTACGTCTTCGCGATCCTGCAGAACGGGCACCCGATCCGCTGGTCGCGCGCGCGAATTGCCCAGGACCGCTTCGTGCAGGCGCTCGCGCGCGCTCTGTGACCGTGGCCGAGCGCTTCCAGGCGACGATCCAACTCCAGGGCAAGACGGCCACGTTCTTCGAGGTCCCGCTGGACGTCCCGGCCGTCTTCGGCCGCGCCCGAGCGCCCGTGCGGGTCACGATCGGAGGCCACGCCTACCGCAGCACGATCGCGCCCTACGGCGACCGCTACCTCCTGCCGCTGAACCGCGCGAACCGTGAGGCCGCCGGAGTTGCCGCCGGCGACACGGTCGCGGTCGAGGTCGAGCTCGACACCCAGCCGCGCACGGTCGAGGTCCCCGCCGACCTGGCCGCCGCGCTCGCGGAAGACCCGGCTGCGGCCGCCGCCTTCGAGCGGCTCTCGTACACGCACCGCCGCGAGTACGTCGAGTGGATCACGGAGGCGAAGCGTGACGAGACGCGCCGCCGCCGGATCGCCGAGACGCCGGCCCGCCTCCGGGCGGAAAAGCCCGCCCCCTAGGCCACCAGCTTCTCGAAGGCCGCCTCGTCGAGGATCTCGACGCCGGCCTTGCGCGCCTTGTCCGCCTTCGAGCCAGGGCTCTCGCCGACGATCACGGCGGTCGTCTTCTTCGAAACCGAGTCCGTCACCCTGGCGCCCTTCGTCTCGAGCGCGGCACGCGCCTGCTCGCGCGACCAGCGTTCGAGCGTCCCCGTGATCACGAACGTCTGCCCGGTGAGCGGGCCCTCGACCGGCTTCTCCGCGTCGCCCAGCTCGAGCCGGATGCCGAGGCCGCGCAGCTCCTCCACGAGCGCGCGATTCCGCTCCTCGGCGAACCAGGTGGCGATCGACTCGGCGCGGTCGGGGCCGATGCCGTCGACCTGCTCGATGTCCTCCTGCGTCGCGGTCAGGAGCCCGTCCACGGAGACGAAGTGGCGCGCGAGGTTCTGCGCGGTCACCCAGCCGACGTCGGGGATGTTGAGGCCCGCGAGGACGCGCGCGAACGCAATGTCCTTGGAGGCGGCGATCGCGTCGACCGCGTTCTGTGCCGAGATGTCCGCGTAGCCGTCGAGCTCGGCGAGCTGCTCCTTCGTGAGGCGGTAGAGGTCGGGGATCGAGCGGAGGAGGCCGAGATCCCAGAGGCGGCGCACGAACTGCTCGCCGACGCCCTCGATGTCGGCGGCGCCCATGACCCAGTTGTTCAGCGTCTCGAGCCCGCGGGAGGGGCAGTCGTCGTTGGGGCAGCGGTGCATGACCTCGCCCTCGGGCTTGACGATGTCGAAGCCGCATAGCGGGCACTTCTTCGGCATGCGGAAGCGCTTCGTCCCCTTCGCGTGCGGCATGACCGGGCCGACGACCTGCGGGATGACGTCGCCGGCGCGCTGGACGATGACGGTGTCGCCCTCGCGGATGTCCTTCCGGTTGATGTCCTCCTCGTTGTGGAGCGTCGCCTGGGAGACGGTGACGCCGCCGACCTCGACCGGAGCGAGCTTCGCCCACGGGTTGAGCGCACCCGTGCGGCCCACGCGCACGTGGATCTTCTCGAGCTTCGTCTGCGCCGTCATCGGCGCCCACTTGAACGCGCGCGCCCAGCGCGGGCGGCCGTGGAGGGCGCCCAGGCGCTGCTGCTGGTCGATCGAGTCGACCTTGATGACGATCCCGTCGATCTCGTAGTCGAGCTCGATGCGCTTCCGCTCCCACTCGGCGCATTCGCGCGCGACGTCCTCGAGAGACTCGTGGCGCTTCGCGTGCGGGTTCGTGCGGAAGCCGCGCTCGCGGAGCCACTCGAGGGTGGCCGACTGGGAGTCGAGCGACGTTCCGTCGGCCTGGCCGATGCCATAGGCCCAGATCGAGAGGTCGCGCTCCGCGGTGATCTGCGGGTTGAGCTGGCGCAGCGAGCCCGCCGCCGCGTTGCGCGGGTTCGGGGCGATCTTCTTGCCCTCCTCGGCGAGGCGCTCGTTCAGCCGGTTGAAGGCCGAGATGGGGAAGTAGATCTCCCCGCGCACCTCGAGCGTCCCCGAGTGCTCCCCGCCGTCCACGGAGCGCATGCGGAGCGGGATCGCCTTGATCGTGCGCAGGTTCGTAGTCACGTCCTCCCCGCGCTGGCCGTCGCCCCGCGTCGCCCCGCGGACGAACTCGCCGTTCTCGTAGACGAGCGAGACGGCGGAGCCGTCGATCTTCGGCTCGGTGACGTACGCGACCGGCTCGTCCGAGTCGAGCCGCTTGCGCACGTCGTCCGCCCACTTCTCGAGCGCCTCGTCGGTCGTCACCTTCTCGAGCGACCCCATCGGGGTGAGGTGGTCGACCTTGCGGAACTTGTCCGAGGGCGTGGCGCCGACGCGCTGCGTCGGCGAGTCGGGGGTGACGAGGTCGGGATACTCGTCCTCGAGAGCTTTGAGCTCGTCGAAGAGGCGGTCGTAGTCCGCGTCAGAGATCTCCGGGTCGTCGAGGACGTGGTACCGGTACAGGTGATGCTCGACCTGCTCGCGCAGCTCGGCGGCGCGCTTCTGGACGGCCTTGGACGGCTTCTTAGAGGACATCGAGGAGCTGCTCCGGCGTCTCGACCAGCACGTCGGCTTCCGCGAGCGCGTCGACCGGGTGGATGTTCCCCCACGCCACCGCGACCGTGAACACGCCGGCCGCCTTGCCCGCGCCTACGTCGAACGGCGAGTCGCCCACGAAGGCCGCCTCCGACGGCTCGGCGCCGAGCAGGTCGAGCGCCGCGAGGACGGGCGCCGGGTCGGGCTTGTGGCGCTCGGTCATGTCGGAGGTGACGACGACGTCGAAGTAGGGCTCGAGCGGCAGCACGGCGAAGGCGAGCTCGACCGTCTTGCGCCGCTTCGCGGTCACGATCCCGAGGCGGCGGCCCTGGCGCTTCAGCTCCGCGAGGACGAGCTCGATCCCCGCGAAGGCCTCCAGCTCGTCGTGCAGCGGCTCGTTGTGCTCGCGGTAGACGCGCACCAGCTCGTCGGCCTGCGCGTCGTCGATCGCCCGCATCTGGTCGTAGATGTTGGAGCCGCCGACCAGCGCGGCCAGCTCGGCCTCGGGAATCTCCCGCTCGAGCACGGTGCTGGTGGCGTGCTTGAAGGAGGAGAGGATGATCGCGCCGGAGTCGATCAGCGTGCCGTCGAGATCGAAGAGGACATTCGGGTAGGGCACCACGTTGATCGTATCGACGGCCATGTGCCAAGATCCCGTCGTGGCGCAGGGTGACGGCACCCAGGAATCGCCGTGGGTCCTCAAGACCCCGCCCGGGACGTCGGACTACCGGATGTACCGGGACGAGGCCGCCGACCCGCCGGCGCTCGTCTGCGTCGTCGGCAAGACGACGCTCGGCTATCAGCTTCGCGCGCTCGACGACCTGCACGCGATGCTGAAGGCCCACGGCGACTGGATGCCGCTCGGGAGCGCCGACGAGCAGAAGCCGGCAGCCGAGGGCACGGTCGAGGCGTGGGCGCGCTCGCCCGACAACCCCGTCGGCGGCTGGTACGGGCTCAAGAAGGGACTGCGCGGGCGCTTCGCCATGTACGTGCCACCGCTCATGGAGGAGCTGGGCCTCGCCGAGCTCGAGCACAACCCGCGCAACAACCACATGCGGGCCGTCTAGTAGAACACGCGCTCCAGGTACAGACCCCACGCCGGCACGGTCGTACCCGCCTCGTCGCGCGGGCGACCCACCAGCAGCCGCTCGATCTCGTCCGGTGACTGCTCGAGCATCGTCCCGACGAGGGTCCGCACCATATGGCGCAGGAAGCGGTCGGCCGTGATCGTGAAGGCGAGAACGTCGCCGTCGCGCTCCCAGGCCGCCTCGCGGACGACCCGGACGAACGAGTCGTGCTGTGTCTCCGTCGGGGTGAAGGCGCGGAAGTCGTGCTCGCCGACGAGGAGCGCGGCCGAGGCGGCGAGCGCCTCTTCGTCGAGGGGGCGCGGAAGCCAGAGCGAGCGGTTCAGCTCGAGCGGCGAGTGGGCGGCGCGCCGCCAGATGCGGTAGCGGTAGGAACGACCCGTCGCCGAGAAGCGCGCGCTGAAGTCATCCGAGGCGGCCTCGCTCTCCAGGGCGGCGACGTCGTCGGGAAGGACGCCGTTGAGAGCGGCTGCGGCCCGATCCGGCGGCGGCCCACCCTCGGCCGCGAAGCTCGCCACCTGCCCGAGCGCGTGGACACCCGCGTCGGTGCGCCCGGCGACCGCGAGCCCGCTCCAGCGAGGGAAGACCTGGTCGAGAGCGGCGCGCAGCTCGCCCTCGACGGTTCTCAGCCCCGGTTGAGCGGCCCAGCCGGCGAACCCCGTCCCGGCGTACTCGAGCGTGACCCTGACGACCGTCACCCCGCCGCCCACCGACCTCAAGTAACAGTCTGTTACTTGGACGCGGGGAAGGGTTGACAGGCGGTCCGGTAAGCATTAGCTTACGGTAAGCGATGGCTTACGCAGAGGCGATCCAGGCACTCGGCGATCCTACGCGGCGCACCGTGTTCGAGCTCCTGCGGGAGGGGCCCCGGTCCGTGGGCGACCTTGCCGGCGGCCTGCCGGTCAGCCGGCCGGCGGTCTCGCAGCACCTGCGGGTGCTCAAGGACGCCGGGCTCGTGCGCGAGCGGCGCGAGGGCACCCGCAACTTCTACAGCGTGAACGGCGAGGGACTGGCCGAGCTGCGGGCGTACTTCGAAGGATTCTGGGACGAGGCGCTTGCGGCGTTCAAGGCCGCAGCGGAAAGCGAAGAAGGAGGACACGAGGATGAGCCGGATGACCGATGAGCTTGCGGTGCGCAAGTCGGTGCTCGTGCGCTGCACGCCCGAGCATGCCTTCCACGTCTACACGGAGCGGATGAGCGACTGGTATCCGATCGAAGGCCACTCCATCTTCGACGACCCGCGGAGCACGGTCGTCTGGGAGGGGCGCGTCGGCGGGCGCGTCTACGAGCGGTCCTCGAGCGGCCAGGAGGGCGTTTGGGGAACGATCCTCGTCTGGGACCCTCCCAGCGAGCTCGCGATGACCTGGCACCCCGACCGGGGCGAGGAGACCGCGCAGGAGCTGCGCATCCGCTTCACGGCCGAAGGCAACGGAACGCGCGTCGACGTCGTGCACACGGGCTGGGAACGGGTCGGGCCCGACTTCAAGGACAGGATCACGAGCTACGACGAGGGCTGGGGCATGGTGCTCGCGCTCTTCGCCGAGGCGGCCGGCACGGAGGGCTGAGGTGCACCCCGACGTCGCCAGACAGCTCGCCGGCGAACGGCACGCCGACTTCCAGCGCGAAAGCGCGGCGCACGCCTCGCCGCAGAGGCCGCGACCCCGCCGCCGGTGGCTCCGCCGTGCTGTGCCCGGGCGCTACGCCGGGACGCCGGCCGGGGCGCGCACCGGCACGTAGTCCACGAGCTCGAGGTAGGCCATCGGCGCAGCGTCGCCCTGGCGCGGGCCGATCTTGACGACCCGGGTGTAGCCGCCCGGCCGCTCCGCGAACCGCGGCGCGACGTCGGCGAAGAGCATGTGGGCGATGCTCTTCGAGCGGAGGAAGGCGACGGCCTGTCGGTGGGCAGAGACGTCGCCGCGCTTGCCCAGCGTGATCATCTGCTCGACGATCGGCCGCACCTCCTTCGCCTTCGCCTCGGTCGTCTTGATGCGGCCGTGCTCGATCAACGCGCAGGCGAGGTTCGCGTAGAGCGCCTTGCGGTGGGCCGAGTCCCGGCCCAGCTTCCTGCCTGCGCGGTGGTGTCTCATTCGTCCCGGAGGGTCAGCCCGTGGGCCTGGAGGGTCTCGCGGACCTCTTCGATCGACTTCTTGCCGAAGTTCGGGATGGCGGCGAGCTCGCCCTCGGTCTTCGTGACCAGGTCGCCGATCGTCTCGATGCCGACGCGCTTGAGGCAGTTGTAGCTGCGCACGCCGAGCTCGAGCTCCTCGATGGGGAAGTTCTCCATCCCGTGCGCCTGCGGGGCCTCGGCCTCGGCCTCGGCGTCCTCGCGGAAGCCCTCGATCTTGTCGATGTCCGTGAAGATCGCCAGCTGGCGGATGAGGATCTCGGCCGCCTCGGCGATCGCGTCGCGCGGGGCGACGGAGCCGTCGGTCGTGACGTCGAGGGTGAGCTTGTCGTAGTCGGTGCGCTGCCCGACGCGGGCGGCCTCGACCTCGTAGGAGACGCGGCGCACCGGCGAGAAGATCGAGTCGACGGGAATGACGCCGATCGTGTGCTCCGGGCCGCGATTGAGCTCGGCCGGGACGTAGCCCCGCCCGCGGCCGATCGTCAGCGTGACCTCGAGGCGACCCTTGTCGGAGAGGTTGGCGATCTCGAGGTCCGGGTTGAGGATCTCGAGGTCTGCCGGCGCCTCGATGTCGGACGCCTTCACGACGCCGGGGCCCTTCTTCTCGAGCCGCACCTCGATCTCCGGCGATTCGCCGTGGAGCAGACACGTGAGGCTCTTGAGGTTGAGGATGATGTCGGTGACGTCCTCGCGCACGCCCTTGAGGGTCGTGAACTCGTGCGCGACGCCCTCGATCTTCACCGAGGTGACGGCGGCGCCTTCGAGCGAGGACAGGAGCACGCGGCGAAGCGAGTTGCCGAACGTGTAGCCGAAGCCGCGGTCGAGCGGCTCGATCACGAAGAGGCCGCGCTCCTCGGTCACCTCCTCGTGGGTGATCCGGGGCACCTGGAAATCCATGAGCGACGTTCTGGTGGCCATGCTTCCTTTCTACTTCGAGTAGAGCTCGACGATGAGCTGCTCCTGAACCGGCGTGTCGATGTCCGACCGGTCGGGGAGCTTCAAGACCTTGCCTGTGAGGTTGTCGTGGTCGGCCTGGAGCCACGGGGAGACCGACGCGGTGAGGTCGGTCGCGTCCCGCACGACTTGCTCGACGGGGCTTCCCGGCTTGAGCGCGACGACGTCGTCGGGCTTGACCTGGAAGCTGGGGATGTTCACCCGGCGGCCGTTCACCTGGAAGTGGCCGTGCCGGATGATCTGGCGCGCCTGCGCGCGCGAGGCGGCGAAGCCGAGGCGGTAGACCACGTTGTCGAGGCGCGTCTCCAGCATGCGCAGGAGCTCCTCGCCCGTGATCCCCGACCGCTTCGCGGCCTTCTCGTAGTAGTTGCGGAACTGCTTCTCGAGCAGCCCGTAGTAGCGGCGCGCCTTCTGCTTCTCGCGAAGCTGGAGCAGGTACTCGGACTGCTTGATCCGGCCGCGCCCGTGCTCGCCCGGCGGGTAGCTGCGGCGCTCGACGGCGCACTTCTCCGTCAGGCAGCGCTCACCCTTGAGGAAGAGCTTCATGCCTTCGCGGCGGCAGAGCTTGCACTTGGGGCCGAGCGGGCGGGCCACTAGCGATCACCTTCCGGGCAGATCGTGCTCTCGGACGGCGAAAAGCGAGCGTCGCAAGGACGCAGGGAGTGCACGTAGCCGGAGGCTACGGGCGCGACCGAGGACGCCGCGAGGCGACGCTTTGCAGCCGAGCCGAGAGTGCGAGATGGGCGGAAGGGGGTCGCCATCAAACGCGCCTCCGCTTCTTGGGGCGGACGCCGTTGTGGGCCTGCGGGGAGACGTCCTTGACCCCGAGGATCTCGAGGCCGGCGGCCTGGAGCGAGCGGATCGCCGTCTCGCGGCCGGAGCCCGGGCCCTTCACGAAGACCTCGACCTTCTGGAGCCCGTGCTCCATGCCCTTGCGGGCGCAGGAGTCGGCGGTGACCTGGGCGGCGAACGGCGTCGACTTGCGGGAGCCCTTGAAGCCGGCCGAGCCGGCGCTCTCCCACGCGATGACGTTCCCATCCTTGTCGGTGAGGCTCACGATCGTGTTGTTGAAGGACGTCTTGATGTGGGCCTGGCCGATGGCGATGTTCTTCTTGACGCGCCGGCGCGCGCGGCCCTTGGACTGCTTGCGGGGCGGCGCCACTAGCGATCACCTTCCGGGCAGATCGTGCTCTCGGACGGCGAAAAGCGAGCGTCGCAAGGACGCAGGGAGCGTTCGTAGCCGGAGGCTACGGGCGCGACTGAGGACGCCGCGAGGCGACGCTTTGCAGCCGAGCCGAGAGTGCGAGATGTTCGGAAGGGGGTCGTCATCAAACCTTGGCCTTCTTCCCGCGCCCGACGGTCTTCTTCGGGCCCTTGCGGGTGCGCGCGTTCGTCTTCGTCCGCTGGCCGTTGACCGGCAGCCCGCGGCGATGTCGCATGCCGCGGTAGGCGCCGATCTCTTGCAGGCGCTTGATCGCTTGCGAGCGCTCGCGCCGCAGCTCGCCCTCGACCTCGAGATTCGTGTCGATGTAGGTCCGGAGCTTCGTGATCTCCTCGTCCGTGAGGTCTCGCACCTTCTCGTCGTACGACAGCTCGAGGTCCACGCAGATCTTCTGCGCGGTCGCCTGACCGATGCCGTAGATGTACGTGAGCGCGACTTCGAGGCGCTTCTCACGGGGCAGGTTTACGCCTGCGATTCGAGCCAACTCTTCTCCTTCGCTCCTAGCCCTGCCGCTGCTTGTGCCGCGGGTTCGAGCAGATGACCAGCACTCGACCGTGCCGCTTGATCACGCGGCAGCGGTCACACATCGGCTTGACGGACGGTCGGACCTTCATGAGATACGGGTGAGGCGGCATCCACGCGAAAGCGCGGGCCAGCCGCGACCGTGCATCGTAGCAAAGGGGCTCATTCTTCCTCCGTCCTCGTGAGCACGAGCGGCCCGTTGTCGGTGATCGCCACGGTGTGCTCGAAGTGGGCCGAGAGGGAGTCGTCGCCGGTGGAGATCGACCAGCGATCGTCGGCCATCCACACGTCGGGCGCGCCGGCGTTGATCATCGGCTCGATCGCCAGCGTCATGCCGGGCTGGAGCAGCGGGCCCCGGCCCGGCTCGCCGAAGTTCGGGACCTGCGGGTCCTCGTGCATGGAGCGGCCGATCCCGTGCCCGACCAGCGAGCGGACGACCGAGAAGCCGGCTTCCTCGGTCGTGCGCTGGACGGCGGCGGAGATGTCCTGCACGTGGTTTCCGGCGCGGGCCTGCTCGATGCCCGCGGCCAGCGCCGCCCGCCCGATCTCCAGCAGCCGCTCGGCGTCGCCGCCGACCTGGCCGACCGGATACGTGAACGCCGAGTCGGCGACGAAGCCGTCGAGGGTCACGCCGACGTCCACAGAGATGAGGTCGCCGTCCTTCAGCTCGTACGGCCCCGGGATCCCGTGGACGACCATCGAGTTCGGCGAGGTGCAGATCGCCGCGGGGAAGCCGCGGTAGCCCTTGAAGGTCGGCACCCCGCCCTCCGAGCGGATGTAGGTCTCGGCCGCCTCGTCGAGGTCGGCGGTCGTGACGCCGGGCCTCGCCAGGCCGCCGAGCAGGGCGAGCGTCTTCGCCACGACGGCGCCGGCGCGGCTCATCGTCTCGATCTCGGACTTGGACTTGCGGATGATCACGGGTGCTCCGCGGCGGCGAGGATCTGCTGCACCTCGGCCAGCACCTCGCCGATCTCGCGATCGGCGTCGAGGTCGACCAGGAGGCCCTTCGCCTGGTAGTAGCCGACGACCGGCTCCGTCTTCGCGTGGAAGACCTCGAGCCGATGGCGGATCACCTCGGGCGTATCGTCCGTGCGGCCCTGCTCCCGGGCCCGCCCGACGAGCCGCTCGACCGCGACCTCCTCGGGGAGCGCGAAGCGCAGCACGACCGAGAGCTCGCGTTCGATCTCGGCCAGCATCTCGTCGAGCGCCTCCGCCTGCGGCACCGTGCGCGGGAACCCGTCCAGGATGAAGCCCGCAGCCGTGTCGGGCGCGGCCAGCCGCTCGCGGATGAGGCCGATCATGAGCTCGTCGGGGATGAGGTCGCCCGCGTCGTAGATGGGCTTCACCTCGAGCCCGAGCGGCGTCTCCGCCTCCATCGCCTCGCGGAGCATGTCCCCGGTGGCGATGTGCGGGATGCCGGCGTCGGCCGAGATCAGGTCGGCCTGGGTGCCCTTGCCCGCCCCGGGAGGGCCGAGGATGACGATGTCGAGGGAGATGGCTAGTGGCCCGTCCGGTGACATCGCCCTGCCTCTGGCACGCGAAAACCGAGCCGGGCTAGGACGCAGGGAGCTCCTTTGCCGGTGGCAAAGGGGCGACTGAGGACAACGCGGGGCGAAGCGTTTGCAGCCGCCAGAGGCAGGGTGGATGTTGCCGGGTGGGCCACGACTACCTCAGGAAGCCTTCGTAGTGGCGCATCATCATCTGCGACTCCATCTGGCGCATGGTGTCGAGCGCGACGCCCACCACGATGAGGATCGAGGTCCCGCCGAGCGCGGACGACGTTGCCTGCGAGAAGCCGCCGTAGCGGATGAACAGTGTCGGCAGCGTGGCCACGAGCGCCAGGTAGAGGGCGCCGGGAAGTGTGAGGCGGGTGAGCACGCGGTCCAGGTACTGCGCGGTGGGCGGGCCGGGCCTGATGCCCGGGATGTAGCCGCCGTGCTTGCGCAGGTTGTCGGCCTGGTCGATCGGGTTGAACTGGACCGCCGTGTAGAAGTACGTGAAGATCACGATCAGGAACGCCTGCAGGAGCAGGTACGGGAGCGCGGTCGGCGAGAAGTTCTCGTTGATGAACGTCTGCGTCTGCGGGAAGAACTGCGCGACCGTGGGCGGGAAGGCCATGATCGCCGCGGCGAAGATGATCGGGATGACCCCGGCCATGTTCACGCGCAGCGGCATGTAGGTCGAGCCGCCGGCGGTCATCCGCCGGCCGACCATGCGCTTGGCGTACTGGATCGGGATGCGCCGCTGGCCCTCCTGGACGAAGACGACCGCGACGATGATGGCGAGCGCGATCAGCGGGAACATCAACCGCTCGAAGGAGTCGCCGGACCACCAGACGCGCAGGCCGCCGGGGAGCCCGGCGAGGATCGAGGCGAAGATCAGCAGCGAGATGCCGTTGCCGACGCCGCGCTTCGTGATCAGCTCGCCCATCCACATGAGCAGGGTCGTCCCCGCCGTCAGTGAGGTGACGATCAGGACGAAGCGCCCGGGGGTGAGTTCGAGAGCCCCCTGGCGGCTGAAGAGGTACGAGTACCCCGCCGCCTGGAAGGCGGCGAGGACGACCGTCAGGTAGCGCGTGTACTGGTTGATCTTCGCGTACCCGGCCTCGCCCTCCTTCTGGAGCTGCTCGAGCCGCGGGATCACCACGGTCATCAGCTGGATGATGATCGAGGCGGTGATGTACGGCATGATCCCGAGCGCGAAGACGGCGAACTGCGAGAGCGCGCCGCCCGAGAAGATGTTCAGAAGGCCCAGGATCGTGCCGCCCTGCTCGGAGAAGTACTGCTCGATCTGGGCCGAGTCGACGCCCGGGACCGGAATCCAGCTCCCCAGGCGGTAGAGCGCCAGGATCATCGCCGTGAAAAGCAGCCGGCGCCGGAGCTCGGGAACGCGCCAGGCGTTTGTAAGCCAGGAGAACATCTAGTTCGCGGTCTCCTCCGCAGGCTCGTCCGCCTCGGTGTCGGCAGCGGGCTCGGCCTCTGCGGCCGGCTCGTTGTCGGCGGTCGCCTCCTCCGGCTCGTCGGCCTCGGGCGCGGATGCGACCGCCTTCCGGCGGCGCTTCTTCTCCTCCCGCGGCGGGCGGAGCGCGGTGGCGGAGCCGCCGGCCTGCTCGATCTTCTCGCGGGCGGTCGCCGAGAACGCGTGGGCGGTAACGGCGAGCTTCTTCGTCAGCTCGCCCTGCCCGAGCACCTTCACGTCCGTCCGGGTGTTCTTGATCAGGCCCTTCTCCACCATGGCCTCGAGGCGTCGCCTCGGCGCCGTCGTCGAAGACGCGCTCGAGGTCGCGGAGGTTCACCGGCACCGTCTGCGTGCGGTGCGGGCCCATCGGCATGGCGTCCTTGGAGTACGGGCCGCGCTGCTTCGGGAGCCGCATGTAGATGGGCATCTGGCCGCCCTCGAAGCCCGGCCGCATGTTGTGCGAGCCGGCCCGCGACTTCTGGCCCTTGATCCCGCGGCCCGAGTAGCGGCCCTTGCCCGAGCCCAGGCCGCGGCCGACGCGCTTGCGCGCACGCCGCTTCTGCGCCGGCTTCAGGTTCGAGAGGCTGAGCGCCTCGGTCTCGGTCTGCTCGGTCTGGTCGGTCTTGGCCGGGGGCATTTAGTGTCCCTCCAGGCAGTACGAGCCCGCTTCTGCCCCGCGATCACGCGGCGCCAGAGTCCACCCTCGCCCTTGCCAAGGCAACCAGCCTTGGCCGCGCGCGAGTGCGGCCTCTGGCTTGGTGCTCACGACGCAAAATCTGGGCTGAATTACCTGAATGGACACTACACGTCCTCCACTTTCACCAGGTGGCGGACCTTGCGGAGCATCCCCTCGACCTCGGGGCTCGACTCGCGCTCGGTCGTCCTGCCGATCTTGCCGAGGCCGAGCGCCCGCAGTGTGCCGCGGTGACGCTCGGTCTGGCCGATCTGGCTACGCGTCTGCGTGATCTTTAGCTTCGCCACTGTCATCTGTCTCCGTCGCGGCCTCGGGCTCGGCCTGCGCCTCAGGCTCGGCCTGGGCAGCCGGCTCCTCGGCCTTCTTCTTGGCCGGGAAGAGCACGTCCTCGACCGTCTTGCCGCGACTGCGCGCGACCTCCTCGGGCCGGCGCAGGCTCTGGAGCCCGTTCACCGTCGCCTTCAGGAGGTTGATGGGGTTCGGGTTCCCGAGGCTCTTGGCCAGGATGTCGCGGATCCCCGCCAGCTCGAGGACGGCGCGGACGCCGCCGCCGGCGATGACGCCGGTTCCCTCGCTGGCCGGGCGCAGCAGGACGCGCGCGGCGTCCGAGCGGCCCAGCACCTCGTGCGTGATGGTCTGGCCGTGCTTGGGCACCTGGAAGAGGTTCTTCTTGGCGTCGTCGACCGCCTTCGAGATGGCGAGCGGCACCTCCCGCGCCTTGCCGTAGCCGACGCCGACGCGGTCGACCTCGTCGCCGATCACCACGAGCGCCGTGAACGAGAACCGCCGGCCGCCCTTGACGACCTTGGCGACGCGGTTGATCTCGACCACGCGCTCCTTGAGCTCGCGCGCGTCGATCTCACGGTCGCGCACCTGCTTTGCGTCGATAGCCATCAGAATTCGAGTCCTCCCTCGCGTGCCGCGTCGGCGAGCGCCTTGACGCGCCCGTGATAGAGATAGCCGCCGCGGTCGAAGACGACGGTCTCGATGCCCGCCTTCTTCGCCGCCGCGGCGAGCAGCTTGCCGACCTCGGCCGCCTGCTCGCTCTTGTTGCCCTTGAAGGTCTTCTTCACGCCGAGGTGACTCGCGGAGGCGAGCGTCTTCCCGTCGACGTCGTCGATGAGCTGGGCCTCGATGCCGCGGTTCGAGCGATGCACGGTCAGGCGCGGCCGCTCGGCCGTCCCCGCGATCTTGCGGCGGACGCGCCGGTGGCGGCGCTCGCGGGCCTGTCTCACTGTGAGCGTAGCCATCAGTGCTCCTCCTGGTGATGCGGCCGAGTCACTGGGTCGCGAGCACCAAGCCAGAGGCCGCACTCGGTCGCGGCCAAGGCTGGGTGCCTTGGCGAGGCCGAGGGTGGGGTCTGGCGCCGCGTGATCGCGGGCCAGGGGCCGGTCTGCGTTGCCAGGAGGAGCACTACGCGCGCTTCCCGACCTTGCGGCGGACGTACTCGCCGGCGTAGCGGATGCCCTTGCCCTTATACGGCTCGGGCGGACGGACGGCGCGCACCTCGGCGGCGACCTGCCCGACCTGCTGCTTGTCGATGCCCTTCACGATGATCTGGGTCGGCTGGGGGACGTCGAAGGAGATCCCCTGCGGCGCCTTCTTCACGACCGAGTGGGAGTAGCCGACGTTCAGCTCGAGGTCGGTGCCGCGCAGGCCGGCGCGGTAGCCGACGCCCTGGATCTCGAGAGCCTTCTCGAAGCCCTTCGTGACGCCCTCGACCATGTTGGCCACGAGCGTGCGCGTCAGGCCGTGCAGTGCCCGATCCTCCCCGCGCTCGGTCGGGCGCGTGACGACGATCTCGCCGTCGCGCTGCTCGACCGCGATGCGCTGCGGGACGTTCTGCGAGAGCTCCCCCAGCGGGCCGTTGACCATCACGCGCCCAGGCGAGATCGACACCGAGACACCGGCGGGAAGCTCTATGGGCTTGTTTCCGATCCGCGACATGCAGCTACCAGACGAAGCAGAGGACCTCGCCGCCGACGCCGAGCTCCTGCGCCGTACGGCTGGTGACGAGACCCCCGGACGTGGACATGATCGCCGTGCCCATCCCGCCGAGGACGCGCGGGAGGCGGTCCTTGCGGGCGTAGACGCGGCGTCCGGGCTTGGAGACGCGGCGCAGGTCGGTGATGACGCGCTCGCGGCTCCGCCCGTACTTGAGCTCGACGACCAGGGTATCGAAGGCCTCGCCGGTCTCGACGCGGTAGTCCTTGATGTAGCCCTCGTCCTTGAGCACTCGGGCGATCTCGACCTTCATCCGGGACGCAGGCATCGTGGAGGTCTCGTGGAGCGCCCGGTTGGCGTTCCGGATGCGGGTCAGCATGTCGGAAATGGGGTCGTTCAGCATCGGTACCTCTTCCTTACCAGCTCGACTTGGTCATGCCGGGGATGAAGCCCTCGTGCGCGAGGTCGCGCAGGCAGATCCGGCAGAGGCCGAACTTCTTGTAGACAGCGCGAGGGCGCCCGCACCGGTTGCACCGGGTGTAGGCCCGCGTCTTGTACTTCTGCGGGCGGGCGGCCTTCGCAATCAGGCTCTTCTTGGCCATGCTCCTCCTACCTGTCCTGGTCCTCGGTGCGGAACGGGAGCCCGAGCCCGCGCAGAAGCGCGAGGCCCTCCTCGTCGGTCGCCGCCGAAGTCGTGATCACGACGTCGAGGCCCCGAACCTCCTGGACGTCGTCGTAGTTGATTTCCGGGAAGATGATCTGCTCGCGGATCCCGATCGAGTAGTTGCCGCGCCCGTCGAAGCTCCGCGGCGAGAGGCCGCGGAAGTCGCGGATGCGGGGCAGCGCGATCGAGACGAGCCGGTCGAGGAACTCGTACATCCGCACACCGCGCAGCGTCACCTTGGTGCCGATCGGCATGCCCTCGCGGATCTTGAATCCGGCGATCGACTTCTTCGCGCGCGTGATCTGCGCGCGCTGACCCGTGATCGTGGTCAACTCCTCGACCGCGCTGTCGAGCGCCTTGGCGTTGGTCTTCGCCTCGCCCACGCCCATGTTCACGGTGATCTTCTCGATGCGCGGCGCCCGCATGATCGAGCTGAGCTCGAGCTCTTCCTTGAGCGCCGGCCGGAGCTCCTGCTCGAACCGGTGCTTGAGCCGGGGCACGTACGCCTTTTCCTTCGTCGCGGCCATCAGCGGTCGAGCACCTCCCCGCAATCGGCGCGCCGGCAAACGCGCACCTTGACGCTGCCGTCCTTCGAGTCGCGGTACTCGTAGCCGACCCGAGTCGCGCGGTTGCACGTCGGGCAAACGACCATGACGTTCGAGACGTCGACCGGCGCCGACAGCTCGAAGATGCCGCCGGGCTGGATCTGCGTCTGGCCCATCCGGCTCGAGTCCTTCATCGGCCGCGGGCGGCGGTGGCGATGCACCGTGTTCAGGTTCTCGACGAGGACGCGGCGCTTCTTCGGGTCCGCCTCGATGATGCGGCCCTGCTTGCCCCGGTCCTTGCCCGAGAGGATCTGCACGACGTCGCCCTTGCGGACTTTCATGGCCTGCGCCACGTCACAACACCTCCGGGGCGAGCGAAACGATCTTCATGAAGTTCTTCTCGCGCAGCTCGCGGGCCACCGGCCCGAAGATGCGCGTGCCGCGCGGGTTGTTCTGCGCGTCGATGATGACGGCGGCGTTCTCGTCGAACGCGATCGAGGTGCCGTCGTTCCGCCCGAAGGGCTTCTTCGTGCGCACGACGACGGCCTTCACGACCTCGCCCTTCTTGATCGTCCCCTGCGGGGTCGCCGTCTTCACCGTCCCGACGATCACGTCGCCGACGCGGGCGTAGCGGCGGTGGGAGCCGCCGAGCACGCGGATGCAGAGGAGCTCGCGGGCTCCCGTGTTGTCGGCGACGCGGAGACGGGATTCCTGCTGGATCACTTTGGCCTCCTCGAGGACCTCGGCGAGGCGCCAGGACTTCGTCTTGGAGAGCGGCCGCGTCTCGACCAGGCGGACGAGGTCGCCCGTCTTGGCGACGTTCGTCTCGTCGTGGGCGTGCAGCCTCGTCGAGTGGCGGACGATCTTCTTGTAGACCGGGTGAGGCTTCACCGTGTCGACCCGGACCACGATGGTCTTGTCCATCGCAGCCGAGACGACGACGCCGCGGCGCTCTTTCCGCTGCCCGCGCGCGTGCTCGGGCTTGGGCAGGCGCACGATCGGCTTGCGCTCCTTCGGCTTCTCACGCTTCGGCTTCGAGCGCTGGCGCCGCTCGCCGCGCGCGATGCGCTTGCGCTTCTTCTTGGGCTCGGCCGCGACCGCTGCGGGCGCTTCCGCCTCGGCGGGGGGCTCCTCGGCGTCCGCCGCAGGCTCCTCCGCCTCGGCGGCGGGCTCGTCGGAAGCGGGCTCCTCCGCGGGGGCCTCCTCGGCCTCGGCTACGGGCTCCTCGGCGGGAGCCTCCTCGGCCTCAGGCTCCTCGGCGGCAGGCTCTTCCTCGGCCACGGGCTCGGGCGCCGGCTCCTCAGCCGGCTCGTCTTCCGCAGGCGCCTCCTCGGCGGCAGGCTCTTCCTCGGCCACGGGCTCGGGCGCCGGCTCCTCAGCCGGCTCGTCCTCCGCAGGCGCCTCCTCGGCTACCGGGGCCTCCTCCACCTCGGGCTCCTCGGCGGGAGCTTCCTCGGCGGGTGCCTCGTCGGCGACCGCCTCGGCCTCCGGCTCCTCGGCCGCCGGAGTCTCCTCGACCTGCTCCTGCTTCTCTTCCTCGTTCTTCCTCGGACGTGCCATCTACCTTCTCTCCAGCGAGTTCTTCCGCTCCGCCTGGATCGTCAGGATCCGGGCGATGTCGCGCTTGGCGAGCGACAGGCGCGTGGTCGCGTCGAGCGCCCCGGTCGCCATCTGAAAGCGGAGGTTGAACAGATTTTCCCGGCCTTCGGCGAGGCGCTTCACGAGCTCCTCGTCCGACAGGTCTCTCAGCTCCCTAGCCCTCAAAGAGATCGGCCTCCCGGCGTACGAACTTGGTCTTTACGGGCAGCTTCATCCCCGCGAGGCGCATGGCCTCACGGGCCAGCGGCTCCGAGACGCCCGACAGCTCGAACATCACCCGGCCGGGCTTGACCACGGCCACCCAGTGCTCGGGCGAGCCCTTGCCGGAGCCCATGCGGGTCTCGGCGGGCTTCTGTGTCACCGGCTTGTCCGGGAAGACGTTGATCCAGACCTTGCCGCCGCGCTTGATGTGGCGGGTCATGGCGATACGGGCGGCCTCGATCTGGCGGTTCGTCACCCAGGCGGTGTCGAGCGACTTGAGCCCGAAGTCCCCGAAGTGCACCTGCTGCTGGCCCTTCGAGGCTCCGCGCCGGCGTCCGCGCTGCTGCTTGCGGTACTTGGTCTTGCGCGGCATCAGCACTACGACTCACCCCCCGCGTCCTCGGCCGGAGGCGTCTCGGGCGCCGCGGCCTCGGGGGCCGCGGCCTCGGGGGCGCGGCCTCGGGGGCCGGGTCTCGGCGGCTGGGGTCTCCGGAGCGGGCTCCGGCGGGGCCGCCTCTGCCTGAGGCTGAGGCGCTTCCTGCTCGGAGGGAGCCGGTGGTGCCTGCTGGTCGCGCTGGCCTGTTCGGCGGCGCTGGCCGCGGCGCGGGCGCCCGACGGGGCCGAGACCCTCGCGGTCGCCCCCACGCCGACCGCCCTGGCCGGCGGGGCCGAGGCCGTCGCGGCGACCGCCGCGGCGGCGGGCCTGATCCTGCTCGCCCAGCCGTCCGGCGGTGCCCTGCTCGCCCGAGTCGAAGCCCTCGGGCATGATCTCGCCCTTGTTGATCCAGACCTTGACGCCGATGCGCCCGAACGTCGTCTTCGCCTCGGCGAAGCCGTAGTCGATGTCGGCGCGCAGCGTGTGGAGCGGCACGCGGCCCTCCGAGTAGGTCTCCGAGCGCGACATCTCCGCGCCGCCCAGGCGGCCGCCGCACGTGATCTTCACGCCCTTGGCGCCGGAGCGAATGGCCGAGGCGAGCGAGCGCTTCATCGCGCGGCGGAAGCTCACGCGGTTCTGAAGCTGCTCGGCGATCGACTGGGCCACGAGCTTCGCGTCGAGCTCGGGGCGCTTGATCTCGTTGATGTTGATCTGGACGTTCTTGTGCGTCATCCCGTGGACCTCGCGCCGGAGCGCGTCCACCTCGGCGCCGGACTTGCCGATCACGATCCCCGGCCGCGCGGTGTAGATGTCGATCGTGATCCGCTGCTTGTCCTTGCGGATGAGGATGTCCGACAGGCCCGCGTGACCGAGCTTGCCGTAGATGTGGTCGCGGATCTTGACGTCCTCGATGATGTACGCGGGGAACTCCTTCGCGCCCGTGTACCAGTTCGACTTCCAGTCGTGGATGACGCCGACGCGCAGGCCGCCGGGATGGATCTTCTGACCCACTAGCTTTCGCTCCCCTCGTCGCTCTCGGTCGTCTCGGTCTTCTTCCTTCTCGAAGTCTTCGGTTTGGCCTCAGCCTCCGGCTCGACGACCTCGGGCTCGACGGCCTCGGCCTCTGGCTCGGGCTCGGCCACAGCCTCTGCGACCTCTGCCTCCGCCTTGGGCTCGGCAGCCTTCTTGCGCGAGCGCTTCGGCTTCGCCTCGGCCGGCGCTTCCTCGACGGCCGCCTCGCCGCTCACGACCTCGCCGGTCGCGTCGTCGACGACGATCGGCTCCGGCTCCTCGGTCAGCGTGACCGGAGCGGGGCGCTCGATCGGGGCCGGGATGCTCTCGCCGGCGGGCGGCGCAAGCGCGATCGTGATGTGACAGGTGCGCTTCTTGATCCGCCCCACGCGGCCGCGGGCCCGGGCCTTCCAGCGCTTCAGCACAGGGCCGGCGCCGACGTAGGCGGCGACGACGTAGAGCTCGTCGGAATCCAGGCCGTGGTTCGCCTCGGCGTTGGCCGCAGCGGAGTCGAGCACCCTGCGAACGTCGCGCGCGGCATCCCGCGTCATGAACGCGAGGATCGTGCGCGCCTCGGGCACGGGCCGGCCGCGGATCTGATCGACGATGAGCTGGGCCTTGCGCGGGGCTGCGCGAACGTAGCGCGCCTCCGCGCGGACCTGCGTGCGTTCCTCGACAGCGGCCATTACTTGCGCTTCACCTCGGTCTTGCGGTCGCCGGAATGCCCGCGGAAGAGCCGCGTCGGCGCGAACTCGCCGAGCTTGTGGCCGACCATGGCCTCGGTGACGAAGACGGGCAGGTGGCTCTTGCCGTTGTGGACGGCGATCGTGTGCCCGACCATCTCGGGGAAGACCGTGGACGTGCGCGACCACGTGCGAAGCGGCCGCTTCTCGCCGGTCTCGTTCATCGTCTCGATGCGCTTCATGAGAGCCGCCTCGACGAAGGGGCCTTTCTTCGAAGATCTACTCACGCGTGTCCTTTCGTTCTCCACCCGAGCGGAGCGACGGGTCTAGCTCCCCTCCCGGGAAAATGCGCAGCATTTTTCCGGGCATCAGCGCCTCTCCTTTCCGCGGCGGCGGCCGCGGACGATGAGCTTGTCGGACTCCTTGTGCTTGCGACGGGTGCGCTTGCCGAGCGTGGGCACGCCCCAGGGGGTGACCGGGTGCCGGCCGCCCTTGGACTTGCCCTCGCCGCCGCCGTGCGGGTGATCGACGGGGTTCATGGCGGAGCCGCGCACGGTGGGGCGCTTGCCCAGCCACCGGCTGCGGCCCGCCTTGCCGCTGGAGATGTTCTCGTGGTCGGTGTTCCCGACCTGGCCGACGGTCGCGCGGCAGGTGAGCGGCACTCGGCGCATCTCGCCGGAGGGCAGGCGCAGGACGCCGTAGCCCTCGTCCTTGGCGACGAGCTGGATGCCGGAGCCGGCGCTGCGGGCCATCTGGCCGCCGCGGCCAGGCTTGAGCTCGACGTTGTGCACGAGCGTGCCGGTCGGGATGTTGGTGAGCGGGAGCGCGTTCCCGGGCTTGATGTCGGCCTCGGGGCCGGACTCGACGCGCGCGCCGACCCGCAGGCCCGCGGGCGCGAGGATGTACGCCTTCGCCCCGTCGGCGTAGTGCAGGAGGGCGATCCGCGCGGAGCGGTTCGGGTCGTACTCGATCGCGGCCACCTTGGCCGGGACGCCGTCCTTGCGGCGCTTGAAGTCGACGACGCGGTAGCGCCGCTTGTGGCCGCCGCCCTGGTGGCGCGTGGTGATGCGGCCCTGGTTGTTGCGGCCGCCCTTGCGCTTCACGGGCTCGAGCAGGCTCTTCTCCGGCTCGGTCTTCGTGACCTCCTCGAAGGTCGAGACCGAGCGGAAGCGCCGGCCCGGGGACGTCGGCTTGTACTTCCTCAACGCCACTAGACGGCCGCTCCTTCGAAGATCTCGATCTTGTCGCCGGCGCGGAGCTGGACGATGGCCTTCTTCCAGCCGGGCCTCGTCCCGCGCGTCCAGCCGCGGCGCTTCGGCTTCGGCTTGACCTTGAGGACGTTGACGGCCACGACCTTGACGTCGAAGAGCTCCTCGACCGCCTGGCGGATCTGGGTCTTGTGCGCCTTCGGATGGACCCGGAACGAGTACTTGTTGTCCTCGATCAGGCTGTAGCTCTTCTCCGAGACGACGGGGGTGATGATGACCTGGCGCGGGTCGAGGCTCATTTCGCCATCACCTCGCTGACGCGCTCGAGGGCGGCCTCGGTGGCAAGCACCGAACGGGCCCACACGATCGCGCCGACCTCGAGCTCCGACGGCTCGACGATCAGCGCCCTGGGAATGTTCCGGAAGCTCTTCACGAGCGCCTCTTCCTCGGGCTGCGCGACGATGAGGAGCGGCAGGACGGCGCCCCAGGCGGCGAGCAGCGCGGCGGCGTTCCGGGTCGAGGGCTCCTCGAAGGCGCCGCCGTCGATCACGGCCAGCGACCCGCGCTGGGCATGGTCGGAGAGGGCGGCGCGGAACGCGGCGCGGTGGGCCTTGCGGTTCACCTTCAGGTCGAAGCTGTTGGGCTGCTTGGCGAAGGCGACGCCTCCACCGGTCCACTGAGGCGCCCGGGTCGTGCCGGCGCGAGCGCGACCGGTGCCCTTCTGGCGCCACGGCTTGGAGCGGCCGCCGGAGACCATCGCGCGAGTCTTCGCCGCACGCGTGCCGGAGCGCGCGGCAGCCGCTTCGGCCCGCACGGCCTCGTGGACGAGGTGCGGCTTGATCTCGGCCGCGAACACGACCTCTGTCAGGGTCACGTCCTTCGCCTTCTTGCCGGCGAGGTCCAGCACGGGTGCCTTCGGCGCCGCCATCAGTGCCCCTCCAGGCAATACAAGCCCGCCTCTGCCCCGCGATCACGCGGCGCCAGAGCCGGCCCTCGCCCTTGCCAAGGCAACCAGCATTGGCCGCGTCCGAGTGCCGACTCTTGCTTGGTGCTCGCGACGCAGAAACTGGGCTGGATTACCTGAATGGGCACTAGCGGTCGTCCTTCCGCACCACGACGTACCCGTTCTTGTGCCCCGGCACGGCGCCCTTGACGAGGAGCAGGTTGTGCTCGAGGTCGAGGTCGACGACGGTGAGCCCGAGCTGGGTCACCCGCTTCCCGCCCATGCGGCCGGCCATCTTCATGCCCTTGAAGACGCGCGAGGGCGTCGCCGACGCGCCGATCGAGCCCGGCTTGCGGACGTTGTGCGAGCCGTGGGTCACGGGGCCGCGGCTGAAGTTGTGCCGCTTGATCGTGCCCTGGAAGCCCTTGCCGATGGAGACGCCGGTGACCTTCACCTTCTCGCCGGGCTCGAAGGCCTCGACGGTGACGGTCTCCCCGGTGGCGAGCTCGCTCGGCCCGCGCAGCTCGACGAGCCGGCGATGCGGAGCGACCTTGTGCTTGGCGAGGTGCCCGAGCTGGGGCTTCGTGAGCTTGCGCTCGGGCACCTCGTCGAAGGCAAGCTGAACGGCGTCGTAGCCGTCGGTCTCGACCGTCCGCACGGCGACCACGGGGCAGGGCCCCGCCTCGATCACCGTCACGGGCGTGAGCACGCCGGTCTCCTGGTCGAAGACCTGCGTCATGCCGAGCTTCCTGCCGACGATGCCCTTCATTACAACTTGATCTCGATGTCCACGCCGGCAGGGAGATCCAGGCGCATCAGGGAGTCGACCGTCTTCGGGGTCGGCGAGTGGATGTCGATCAGGCGCTTGTGCGTGCGCACCTCGAAGTGCTCACGGGAGTCCTTGTCCTTGAACGGGCTCCGGATCACCGTGTAGACGTTCTTCTCGGTGGGCAGCGGCACGGGACCGGTGACGGTGGCCCCGGTGCGCTGCGCCGTCTCGACGATCGACAGCGCCGACCGGTCGAGCTGGGTGTGGTCGTACCCCTTGAGGCGGATGCGGATCTTCTGTTGCGGCAAGTGAGCTGTTCCTAGGTGACGATCTCGGTGACGACGCCTGCGCCGACCGTGCGCCCGCCCTCGCGAATGGCGAAGCGGAGGCCCTGGTCCATGGCGATGGGCTGACCGAGGTCGATCTCCATGTTCGTGTTGTCGCCGGGCATGACCATCTCCTGGCCCTCGGGGAGCTTGATGGAGCCGGTCACGTCCGTCGTGCGGAAGTAGAACTGGGGCCGATAGCCGTTGAAGAACGGCGTGTGGCGCCCGCCCTCGTCCTTCGAGAGGACGTACACCTCGGCCTTGAACCCGGTGTGGGGCGTGATCGAGCCGGGCTTGGCGAGCACCTGGCCGCGCTCGATCTCCTCGCGCTTGGTGCCGCGCAGGAGCGCGCCCGCGTTGTCGCCGGCCTGGGCGTAGTCGAGCGTCTTGTGGAACATCTCGAGGCTCGTGACGACGGTCTTCTCGATCTCGGGGTGGATCCCGACGATCTCGACCTCGTTGCCGGACTCGATCTTGCCCTGCTCGATGCGGCCCGTGACGACGGTGCCACGGCCCTGGATCGTCATGACGTCCTCGATCGGCATGAGGAACGGCTTGTCGACGTCGCGCTCGGGCTCCGGGATGTAGGAGTCGACCGCCTCCATCAGCTCCAGGATCTTCGCTGTCCACTCGGCGTCGCCCTCGAGCGCCTTCAGCGCCGAGACCGCGACGACCGGAATGTCGTCGCCGGGGAACTCGTACTTGGTGAGGAGCTCGCGCACCTCCATCTCGACGAGCTCGAGCAGCTCGGGGTCGTCGACCATGTCGGCCTTGTTGAGCGCGACGACGATCGAGGGCACCTCGACCTGGCGGGCGAGCAGGATGTGCTCGCGCGTCTGCGGCATGGGGCCGTCGGCGGCGGAGACCACGAGGATCGCGCCGTCCATCTGGGCGGCGCCCGTGATCATGTTCTTGATGTAGTCAGCGTGGCCGGGGCAGTCGACGTGCGCGTAGTGACGGTTGGCCGTCTCGTACTCGACGTGCGCCGTGTTGATCGTGATGCCGCGCTGCTTCTCCTCAGGCGCGTTGTCGATCGACGCGAAATCGCGGGCTTCGGTGTTCGTGCCCTGCTCCGCGAGGACCTTCGTGATCGCCGCGGTCAAGGTCGTCTTGCCGTGGTCGATGTGGCCGATCGTGCCGACGTTGACGTGCGGCTTCGTGCGCTCGAACTTCTGCTTTCCCATCAGCTCCTCCGGTGGTCTTCCTACGTGGCCTGCGCTGCGGAGACGATCTCGCCCGCGACCGACTGCGGCGCCTCCTCGTAGCGGTCGAACTGCATCGTGAAGGTCGCGCGGCCCTGGGTCATCGACCGCAGGTCCGTGGCGTACCCGAACATCGTGGCGAGCGGGACGCGGGCGCGTACCGCTTGCGCGTTGCCGCGCGGCTCGAGGCCTTCGACCCGGCCTCTGCGCGAGTTGAGGTCGCCCATGACGTCGCCGAGGTAGTCCTCGGGCGTCACGACCTCGACGGACATGACCGGCTCGAGCAGCTTCGGCTTCGCCCGCTGCATGGCTTCCTTGAACGCCATGGAGCCGGCGATCTTGAACGCCATCTCGCTCGAGTCGACGTCGTGGTACGAGCCGTCCACCAGCTCGACCCGTATGTCGACCACGGGGTAGCCGGCGAGCACGCCTGCCTCCATGGCCTCCTGGATCCCGAGGTCGACGGACGGGATGTATTCCTTGGGAACCTTGCCGCCGGTGATGCGGTCGAGGAACTCGTAGCCCTCGCCCGGCTCGGACGGCTCCATGTGGATGACGACGTGGCCGTACTGACCGCGGCCGCCGGTCTGGCGGACGAACCTGCCCTGGATCTTCTCCACGGCCTTGCCGATCGTCTCGCGGTAGGCCACCTGCGGCCGGCCGACGTTCGCGTCCACCGAGAACTCCCGCATGAGGCGGTCGACGATGATCTCGAGGTGGAGCTCGCCCATGCCGGCGATGAGGGTCTGGCCGGTCTCCTCGTCCGTGCGGACGCGGAAGGTCGGGTCCTCCTCGGCCAGGCGCGCGAGGCCTTGGCCCAGCTTGTCCTGGTCGGCCTTCGTCTTCGGCTCGATCGCCACCGAGATGACCGGGTCCGGGAACTCCATGGACTCGAGCCGGATCGGCGCGCTGTCGATGGCGAGCGTGTCGCCGGTCGTCGTCGCCTTGAGCCCGACGGCGGCGACGATCTCGCCAGCGCCGATCTCCTCCCGTTCTTCGCGGTGGTTCGCGTGCATCTGGAGGAGACGGCCGACGCGCTCGGTCTTGCCGGTCGAGACGTTCATGACGCGCTCGCCGGCCTTGACCTTGCCCGAGTAGACCCGGAAGTAGGTGAGCTTGCCGACGTACGGGTCGCTCATCACCTTGAAGGCGAGCGCCGAGAAGGGCTCGTCCTCGGACGGCCGGCGCGAGAGCTCGTGACCCGTGCGCGGGTCGATCCCGTGGATCGGGGGAACGTCGAGCGGGCTCGGCAGGTAGTCGATGACGGCGTCGAGCAGCGGCTGCACGCCCTTGTTCTTGAAGGCGGAGCCGAGGAAGACGGGCGTGACCGCGATGGCGAGCGTCGCCTTGCGGAGCGCGCGCCGGATCATCTCCGGCTTGACCGCGCTCTCGTCGGTGAGGTAGGTCTCGAGGAGCTCCTCGTCGTGCTCCGCGACCGAGTCGATCAGCTGGTGGTGGTACGCCTCGGCCTGCTCCCTGAGCTCCTCCGGGATCTCGACCGTCGAGACCTTCGTGCCGAGGTCGTCCTCCCAGACGGTGCCCTGCATCTCGACGATGTCGACGACGCCGCGGAAGTGCTCCTCCTGGCCGATCGGCAGCTGCACCGGCACCGGGTGGGCGCCCAGACGGTCGATCATCGACTGCACGGCTGCGAAGAAGTCCGCGCCGGTGCGGTCCATCTTGTTGATGAAGGCGATGCGGGGGACGCCGTAGCGGTCGGCCTGGCGCCAGACGGTCTCCGACTGCGGCTCGACGCCCGCGACGGAGTCGAAGACGGCGATCGCCCCGTCGAGGACGCGCAGGCTGCGCTCCACCTCGACGGTAAAGTCCACGTGCCCGGGCGTATCGATGATGTTGATACGAAAATCGCGCCAGAACGCCGTCGTGGCGGCGGACGTGATCGTGATCCCGCGCTCCTGCTCCTGCGCCATCCAGTCCATGACGGCGCCGCCCTCGTGCACCTCGCCCATCTTGTGGGTGCGGCCGGTGTAGTAGAGGATCCGCTCCGTCGTCGTCGTCTTGCCGGCGTCGATGTGCGCCATGATCCCGATGTTGCGGACGTGGTCGAGGCCGACCTTCCCGCCTGTCTGCACCGTCGACACCGCTACCACCTGTAGTGGGCGAAGGCCTTGTTGGCCTGCGCCATCCGGTAGAGGTCGTCCTTGCGCTTGAAGGCGCCGCCCTGCTGGTTGAGCGCGTCCATGATCTCGTTGGCGAGCTTCTCGTCCATCGACTTCTCGCGGCGGTCGCGCGCGAAGCCGACGAGCCAGCGCACGGCGAGCGTGCGGGCGCGCCGCTGCGGCACCTCGACGGGCACCTGGTAGTTGGCGCCGCCGACGCGGCGCGAGCGGACCTCGAGCACCGGGGTCACCGTCTTGATCGCCTGCTCGAGCACCTCGACCGGCGGCTTGCCGGTGCGCTCGCCCACCTTCTCCAGCGCGGAGTAGACGATGTGCTCGGCCGTCGACTTCTTGCCTTGCAGCATGACCTTGTTGACCACCTGCGAGACGAGCTTGGACTCGTACAGGGGGTCCGGGGTGAGCTCGCGGACGGGGATCTCTGCTCGGCGCGGCATGGCTTACGCGCCCTTCTTCGCGCCGTACTTGGAGCGCCCCTGGCGCCGCTCGGCGACGCCGCCGGCGTCGAGCGCGGCCCGGATCACCTTGTAGCGGAAGCCCGGCAGGTCCTTGACGCGACCCCCGCGGATGAGGACGACCGAGTGCTCCTGGAGGTTGTGACCCTCACCGGGAATGTACGCGCCGACTTCCATCTGATTGGTGAGCCGCACGCGCGCGACCTTGCGCAGCGCGGAGTTCGGCTTCTTCGGCGTCGTCGTGTACACGCGCGTGCACACCCCTCGCTTCTGCGGGGCGCCGCGGAGGGCGGGTGTCTTGACCTTGGTCGGAGGAGTCTTGCGACCCTTCCGCACGAGCTGGTTCACGGTTGGCACCGGTCGAGGGTTCCTTCGCTTTCGAGGTGTATCTGGACGGCATCCAGACGCAACAAAAGGTCGGCGTGGGCCAGGCCCAAGCCGAACCTTGCGGCATG
>CAWKBS010000004.1:0-178561 GCA_963847985.1 uncultured Actinomycetes bacterium
CGGCGAAGTTGAAGCTGGCGCCGTCGCCGCCGCTTGCATACAGCGCCCCGTCCGCCCCGAACGCCAGCGACCCGGTCGAGTGGCTCGGATACTGCTGACACCAGTCCTCGACCAGCACTTGCTCGCTCCCCACCATCACGTTCCCGGAGGCCTGGAGGCGGGAGAGACGACCGCTCACGACGCAGCCGTCAGCGGTCGGCCCCGGCGGCGTCGGGCACGGATCGGAAAGCACTCCGGGCGTCCCCCAGCGCGGCGCGGGCGCAGAGCTTCCCAGCTCGTGGTCGTACGTGTAGAGAACGTAGACGTACGGTTGGCTGGGGAATGCCGGGTCGAGCGCGAGCCCGAGCAGCCCGCGATCCCAGAAGTTGTAGACGTTCGTGCTCAGATCGGCGAAAAGCGTCGGTGTCGTGTCGGCGAGGTTGTCGAACACCTTGATCCGGCCGTTCTTCTCCGCCACGAAGATCCGGCCATCGGGCGAGAAGCGCAGGGCCGTCGGGTTCGAGAGCCCGCTGAACACGACCGATTCCTGGAACCCGGGCGGGAGCGCGGCTCCCGCGCCCTGGGACTGGCCGAAGGCCACCAGGAGCAAGGTCGCCAACACAAGACCGTAAACGGAACGAAGGCGTGCGCGAAGCGAGCGCACCTGACGGAGATCGCGGGCTGCCACAGTCCCTCCTCTCGACGCCATACCGCCGCGGGCGCAAGCGCCGCAGGCGCAGCCCGCGTCGGCGTTGACTATGCGCCGCCTGACGGGCCATTGCAACCCCGGCGGCACCCGCGCTCGAGAAACCAGCCGTACGTCTAGGTCAAGGCGAGTGCTTGCCTTCGGAGAACAGTGCTCGGGAGCCCGATCAACTGCTTGACACGGTGGTCGCGGGTGCTAAAAGTGGAGAGCAGTGAGCGCGCCCGCGGCTATCAGGCGCGTCTTCGGATCGGTTCTGTCCGACAGAAAGCAGCACATGGGTGGCGGTCCACGTCGTATGAGCGCAGAGGCGCCTCTCGCATGAGAGTTCTCGTCACAGGCCACCACGGCTACATCGGCTCTGTCGCGGCACCGATGCTTCAGGAAGCCGGCCACGACGTGACCGGGCTCGACACGTTCTTCTACGAAGGATGCGACCTCGTAGACGACGTGTCCGCCTTCCCGACGCTTCGCATGGACATTCGCGACATCACGACCGACGTACTCGAGGGATACGACGGGATCGTCCATCTGGCGGCGTTGTCGAACGATCCGCTAGGAGAGCTCAATGAGGAGCTGACGCGAGAGATCAACTTCCGCGGAACCGTGGAGCTTGCGCGGAAGGCGAAGGAGGCCGGCGTTCGGCGGTTCGTCTTCGCTTCGTCCTGCAGCATGTACGGAGCCGCTGCAACCGACGAGCTCGTCACGGAGGAGGCGCCGCTGCGGCCGCTGACCGCTTATGCCGAGTCCAAGGTCAGGGCGGAGGAGGCGTTGTCCGAGCTCGCGGACGGAGACTTCGCCCCGATCTTCATGCGGAACGCCACCGCTTACGGCGTCTCGCCGCGCGTTCGTCTCGACGTCGTGCTCAACAACCTCGCAGCCTGGGCTTTCACAACCGGCAAGGTCCTGATCATGAGCGACGGGACGCCGTGGCGGCCCCTCGTGCACGTTCGAGACATCGCAGCGGCCGCGGAGGCAGCCCTGGTTGCTCCGATCGCGCTCGTCCGGAACGAGGCATTCAACGTTGGTGCGAACGACGAGAACTACCACGTGCGCGACCTGGCCGAGATCGTTCGGGAGACGTTTGCGGGGTGCGAGATCGAGTACGCGGAAGGAGCGGGTCCCGATCCGCGGAGCTACCGCGCCGACTTTCAGAAGCTGACCGAGACGTTGCCCGAAGCAGCACCGAAGTGGACGGCCCGGGACGGCGCCCGAGAGCTGCTCGACGCGTTCCGGTCGGCTCGGCTCACGTCCGCCGGGTTCGACCGGTATACGCGCCTCGCGCGCCTCAAGTCCTTGCTCGACGAGGGGTCGGTCGACGACAACCTGCGCTGGTCGTACACGCACGAGCGCGCCTAGATCGTGACGCGAGAGACCTGCATTCGATTGCCGGAAGGCTTCGACGGTCGGCAGAACGGGAAGTTCAGCCCCGGCCAGGCTCACACGCCGTGAAGGTCGTTCTCTTCTGCGGCGGGCTCGGACTTCGGATGCAGGAGGCTGCTCCCAGCATCCCCAAGCCGATGGTGCCGATCGCTAACCGGCCCATCCTGCTCCACATCATGAAGTACTACGCGCACTTCGGACACGATGACTTCGTCATCTGCCTCGGTCACAAGGGCGAAGTGATCAAGGAGTACTTCCTCAACTACAACGAGGCGCTCGCGAACGATTTCGTTCTCACGGAAGGCGGCAGGAACGTCGAGCTTCTCGCGAGCGACATCGGGGAGTGGCGAATCACCTTCGTCAACACGGGGCTGCACAGCAACATCGGCCAGCGGCTGCGGGCAGTGCAGGACCATCTCCGCGGCGAGGAGCTTTTCCTCGCCACATACGGCGACGCCGTCACCGATGCACCTCTGCCGCAGATGCTGGCCAACTTTCACGAGCGCGACAAGACCGCCGCGTTCCTCGCCGTGCGCCCGACGAGCTACTCCTTCCACACCGTCCGGCTGTCGGACGGGGAGGTTGTACGGGGAATCGAAGATGTGACTCGGGCCGACATGTGGATCAACGGCGGATTTTTCATCTTCCGGCCGGAGATCTTCGATTGCATCCACGAAGGCGAGGAACTGGTCGACCAGCCGTTCCAGCGGTTGATCGAGCGCGAGGAGCTGATCGCCTACCCGTACGAGGGATTCTGGGCGCCCATGGACACCCTGAAGGACAAGCACAATCTCGAGACGCTCGCAGCCTCGGGCCGGCCTCCATGGGAGGTCTGGGCGAATCCCGACGGTGATCCGACCACCGAATCGCCTTGGCCGTGATCAGGCTCGAGCTCAGCGAGATTCCGTCACCCTTCCGGATCCTCGCGATCGGGTGTCACGCGGACGACATCGAGATCGGCTGCGGCGGCACCATTCTTCGGATGCTGGCCTCGGTTCCCGAGGTCGAAGTGTGCTGGGTCGTGCTGAGCGCGCACGGCGACCGAGTCGATGAGGTTCACGCGAGCGCTGACGCCTTCCTCCAGGGGAGCACGCAGCGTCAAGTAATCGTGCGGGACTTTCGCGACGGCTTCCTCCCGTACAGCGGAGGAGACGTCAAGCAATTCTTCGAGGATCTCAAGCCCGTCATCTCGCCGGATCTCATCTTCACGCACTACGGGAATGATCGGCACCAGGATCATCGACTCGCGTCGGAGCTCACCTGGAACACGTTTCGAGATCACTTGATCCTCGAGTACGAGGTTCCGAAGTACGACGGTGACCTGGGGTCGCCGAACGTCTTCGTTCACCTCGACGAGGCGCTCGTCCGGAGAAAGATCGAGAACCTGCTCACGTTCTTCCAGACGCAGCGGGATCGACGGTGGTTCACCGAGGATCTGTTCTTGAGCATCCTCCGGATTCGCGGCATGGAGTCAAATTCGCCGGATCGCTACGCGGAGGCCTTCTACGGAAGGAAGGTCGTCCTGTGAGCGGCCGCGGTGCGAGCGTCAGCGTTCTGATTCCGACGTACAAGGACGCCGACCTCCTCCGCAAGTCATTGCCCGTCCTTCTCGAGCACCCACCCGACGACCTCGAGATCGTCGTCCTCAACAACGACCCGTCGCAGGACGTCCGTGCAGCGATCGGGACGTATGGCGACGACTCCAGAGTCCGACTTGTCGAGATGGGATGGGAAGCGGGCTTCGCGCGGGCCGTCAATCGCGGGGTCCGCATGGCCTCGGGGGAGTTCGTCATGTTGTGCAACGCGGACCTCTTCCCCGCTCCGACGTACGTCGCCGAGATCCTCAGGTTCTTCGAGGCACACCCTGACGCCGGGGCCGCCATCGGCAAGCTCCTCCGCTACGACCTCGAAACCGACCGGCCGACGGATGTGATCGACACGGCCGGCCTCGTCCTGACTCGACAGCGCCGCTTCATGCCGCGCGGCGAAGGGGAGACAGACGCAGGCCAGTTCGATGAAGCGGTCGAGGTCTTCGGAGTCGACGGGGCCGCTCCGGTCCTGCGTCGGCGTGCGCTCGAGCAGATCAGCGTCCAAGGGGAGTACCTGGACGAGAACTTCTTCGCCCACAAGGAAGACCACGACATCTCGTGGCGCCTGCACCTCGCCGACTGGGAGTGCTGGTACGTCCCGACGGCGGTCGCCCACCACGGCCGAACCACGCGCGGGCTTGGCTCCAGCGGATACCTGTCGGCGATGCGGAGGTTCCACCAGAGCGAGCTCGAGAAGTCCGAGCCCGTCCGCGTCAACGCCATGAAGAACCAGTGGCTGATGATCCTGAAGAACGAGGACGGCTTCAACTTCGTGCGCGACTTTCCGTTCATCCTCGCGCGCGAGGCGATGGTCATGGCGCATCGACTGGTCTTCGCGCCGAAGTCGCTCGTGGCCGTTCCGATGACGATCAGGCTTCTCCCCGAGACACTGCAAAAGCGACGGGCAGCGAAGCGCACTCAGACGATGGATCCTCGAACGCTCCGCCGCTGGCTCGACGCTCGAGACCAAGGCCAGGGTGAGCGGGGTGACCCGCAATCAACGGGCGCAGCGGCTCTCCCGGCCCACGACGATCGCCACCCGGGTGCCGGCTAACTCGTCTGCGAGGACGGGCGCTCGGACAACGTCCCTCAACGGGCCCCAGGTTGGGCGAGGGCCGATGCGGATCGTGGTCATCGTGAACATGGTCGCGCCGTACACGAAGCCGCTCTTCGAACGCCTGGCCGACCGCGAGGAGTGCGAGCTCCTGGTCGTCTCCGAGACGCCGATGGAGCGCGATCGCCACTGGGATCCCGAGACCGACCTCCCGTTCAACCACATCCTCCTCGACTCGTGGACGTTGGATCTCGCGTGGCTCGCCCGGGGCTCAGGCTTCACGACGAGGTTCGACACCTACCTCTACGCTCCCAAACGGCCTCTCCGACCGCTCGTTGCCTTCGCGCCCGATGTCATCGTCGCGGGCGGCAGCGGAATCTGGTCGTCCCCCGCCAACATCGCGGCGCTGACCGCACGCCGGAAGCGAGGCTGGGCCATCGCGCCGTGGTGGGGGAGCTTCACCCGCCCGCACCCCACGTGGCCCCGCCGGCTGGCCGATCCCTGGGTCAAGTACTTCATGCGCACGGCCGATGCGTGCCTCCCGTACGGCACGCGACAGGCCCGCGATCTCGCCGAGATGGGAGTCGACCCGGCGCGGATCGTGATCGCGCCGATCACCGCGCTCGCTCCCGAGCGCCCGCCGCCACGCGAGTCGACGCGCACCGGCCGGAATGCGCGTTTCCTCTTCGTCGGGCGCCTGATCGAGCGCAAGGGGCTGGATGTCCTTCTCCGAGCCTTTGCGCGCTACGACGGGGGCGAGCTCTGGATCGCAGGCGACGGCCCGCTCCAGGAGGCCGTCTCCCAGGCGGCTTCGCGGGATCCCCGTATTCGCCTCTTCGGGCACGTGGGCGGCGAGGGTCTCGGTGACCTCTACGCCGACGTCGATGCACTCGTCGTCCCCTCGCTCTACGAAGCCTGGGGTCTGGTCGTCCACGAGGGCCTCGCCCACGGACTGCCCGTGATCGTCACGGATCAGGTCGGGGCTGCCGACGACCTCATCGACTCCGGGGTGAACGGGTACGTCGTCCCGGTGGGCTCCGCCGAGGCAACCGCCGACGCGATGCGGTCCGTCGCCGCGTGGACGCCGGAGAAGCGAGCCGGCGCCGAGAGGCGCTCGCTCGAGGCCCTCGCGTCTTTTTCGTTCGACCGCGGCGCAGACGGATTCATCCAGGGCTGTGCGCTCGCTCTCGAGCATCGGAGGCGAACGGCGGGGTCGGGAAGCGCACCGGCGTGAAAGCTGTGCCGAGCCGAGCGACCTCTCCGTTCGAGTGGTCTCGAGCAACCACCGGCCCGCGTCACATGGCCCGAACCCGGCCACGGGCTATTCTCGGAGCAGCCTCAATGAAAGGAGCGATTGGGTGGTCTTCACCGAGACGAAGCTGAGCGGGGCTTTCATCATCGACCTCGAACGGCGGGAAGACAGCCGTGGCTTCTTCGCCCGGGCGTTCTGCCAGCACGAGTTCAGCGACCACGGCCTCAAGCCGTTGATTGCACAGGCCAATATCGGCTTCAACCGGCGGCGCGGTTGCCTGCGTGGAATGCACTTCCAGTATCCCCCCGCGGCAGAGACGAAAGTCGTCCGCTGCACGCGCGGAGCCGTTCTCGACATCATCGTGGACCTGCGGCCCGAGAGCCCGACGTACCTCGAGCACGTCTCCGTCGAGCTGACGGCGGACAACCATCGGGCGATCTACATCCCAGAGCGGTTTGCACACGGCTACCAGGCTCTCGAAGACGAGACCGAGACCAGCTACCAGGTCGGCGAGTTTTACACGCCGGGCGCCGAGGGTGGGCTTCGCTACGACGATCCGGCCCTCGCCCTCACATGGCCTCTTCCCATCAGCGAGATCTCCGAGAAGGATGCAGCGTGGCCGCTGCTCGCTGAGGTGGAAACCGAGGTTCGGGAGAGAATGGCCATCGACGTCGACCGCGAGCCGGCCGGGACGGTCCAATGATCATCGTCGACGAGGCGTTGCGCGCCAGGGAGCAGGAGGGTCGGCCGATCCGTGTCGGGCTGCTCGGCGCCGGTTTCATGGCCCAGGGCCTCGCGAACCAGATTCGAAACAGTGTTCCGGGAATGGATGTGGTCGCGCTCCACGGCCGTCGCCCCGACAAGGCGCTCGACGTCTTTCGCTACGCGGGGGACGACGAGGCAGTCGTAGCGACCGGCCTCGGGGACTTCGAGGATGCGGTGAGGGCGGGACGCTCGGTCGTCACCGAGGACGCATTTCTCCTCTGCCATTCCGAGCAGATCGACGCGATCATGGACGTCACCGGCTCGGTCGAGTTCGGGGCCAGGGTCGCACTCGAAGCGTTCGAGCACGGCAAGCACTTCATTGCCATGAATGCGGAGCTCGACGGCACCATCGGGCCGATCCTCCACACCTACGCTCGCAGACACGGCGTCGAGTTCTCGGCATGCGACGGAGACGAGCCGGGGCTGCAGATGAACCTCTATCGCTGGGTGCAGGGACTGGGCCTCGAGCCGAGGGTGATGGGGAACGTCAAGGGTCTACAGGACCCGTATCGCAACCCGGAGACCCAGAAGGGGTTTGCAGAGAAATGGGGGCAGAACCCCGCGATGGTCACATCGTTCGCAGACGGCTCGAAGATCAGCTTCGAGCAGACGATCGTCGCCAACGCGACGGGCGCCAAGGTTCTCCGGCGCGGGATGTCCCGCGGCACGCCGTTCGACGGAGATCCTCTCGAGCTCCCGTCGCTGTACGACCTGGACGAGGTGCGAGCTCACGGGTCGATCGTCGACTACACCGTCGGACCCTCGTCGGTGAAGATTTTTTGCCTGGCTGAGCATGTGGATCCAAAGCAACGCCACTACCTGAGCCTCTACAAGATGGGCGAGGGACCGCTGTATCCGTTTTGGGTCCCCTACCACCTGCCGCACTTCGAGGCGCCGAACGCGATCGCCCGGGTCGTCCTCTTCGGCGACAACCTCGCACCGCCCCTCGCAGGTCCGAGCGTGGAAGTGTGCGCCGTCGCCAAGCGGGATCTCCGTGCGGGCGAGACGCTCGATGAGTACGGCATGTTCATGACGTACGGGGAGGCTGCCAACACTGAAGAGATGAATGCTCACCGGTACCTGCCCGAAGGCCTCGTCGAGGGTTGCCGACTGCTTCACGACGTCTTGAAGGACGGGGTCGTGACCTACGACGACGTCGAGCTGCCCGTCGGTCGGACGGCCGACAGGCTGCGCGCGGAGCAGTACCGGCATTTCGCCGGTGAGACGTGGCTCGAGGAGCGCCTCCGGGCGCCGGCCTGACGACCGGCAAGCACTAGAAATCCGCGGCGTTTCGCGCTAGGCTCTGCGGCTCTGTATCCCCTTCGGGTAAGGGGTTGCGGCATGTTTACTGCGGTAGTAACAGGTGGCGCCGGGTTTCTCGGCTCGCACCTGTGTGATTTCCTTCTTGCCGTAGGACGGCGGGTCATCTGTGTCGACAACCTCGACACGGGGTCGCTCGAGAACATCCGGCACATCGAGACCGGCTCGGACTTTCGGTTCATTCATCACGACGTCACCGAGCCGCTCTTTCTCGATGAGCCCGTTGACGTCGTCTTCCACCTGGCAAGTCCGGCCAGCCCCATCGACTATCAGCGCCTGCCCTTGCACACGCTCAAGGTGGGCTCCTACGGGACCCACAACATGCTCGGGCTCGCCAAGTTCAAGCGCGCCCGGTTCCTGCTGACCTCCACGAGTGAGATCTACGGCGATCCGCAAGTCCACCCTCAGCCGGAAACATATTGGGGTCATGTCAATGCGGTGGGCCCCCGAGGCGTCTACGACGAAGCGAAGCGCTACGCCGAGGCGCTCACGATGGCGTACCACCGCCAGCAAGGGGTGGACACCTGCATCGCACGCATCTTCAACACCTACGGACCGCGGATGCGCCGGGATGACGGGCGCGCCATCCGGACATTCCTCCGCCAGGCACTGGAAAACGAGCCACTCACGGTCTTCGGCGACGGCTCCCAAACCCGCTCCTTCTGCTACGTCGACGATCTCGTGCGCGGGCTCAACTTGCTCGCCCAGAGCGAGGAGCATTCCCCGGTCAACCTCGGCAACCCGCGGGAGATGACCCTGCTCGAGCTGGCCGAGACCATCATCCGGATCACAGGCTCGAGGAGCGAGATCGTCTTTGCGGCCCTGCCGATCGACGATCCGCAGGTGCGGCAGCCGGACATCACGCGGGCCCGTCAGGTGCTGCACTGGGAACCCGCCATCGAGCTGGAGGAGGGCCTGCGGAAAACCGTCGACAGCCTGCTTGCCGGGACCAGCGGGGTCCGCGACACCTTGCCGGCGGTTGGCCCATGAGGGAGCCGATCGGGATCATGGGAGCCGGCTGGGTGGGTCTCGTCAGCGCCGCCTGCTACGCCGACCTCGGTCACGAAGTGATCGTTCGCGACGTCGAAGCGATGCGAATCGCGGATCTCGAGGCTGGGCGGGTGCCGATCCACGAACCGGGTCTCGGAGAGCTACTCGACCGGAATCGCGATCGCCTTCGGTTCACCACCCACGCGGCCGACGTGTTCCAGAGGGCTCGGCATGTGTTCGTCTGCGTCGGGACTCCTCCTACGTACTCCGGGGATGCGGATCTGAGTGCCGTGTGGCAGGTGATCGACGGGCTGCCGCGTACCACAAGCGGACTTGTGCTCGTCATGAAAAGCACCGTTCCGCCCGGAACCGGCGAACGGGTCCGCGCGTGGCTCGACGGCCGCGGGCTTTCTCATGTCGCTTACGTCTCGAATCCCGAGTTCCTCGCCGAGGGCACTGCGATCGAGAACTTCACGCACCCCGACCGAATCGTCGTCGGCTCATTCCGGAGCGAGGAAGGCGACCGGGTAGCAATGCTCCACGAGGAGCTCGGGGCACCCGTCGTGCGCACTGACGTCACATCGGCCGAGATGATCAAGTATGCGTCGAATGCCTTTCTCGCGACGAAGATCTCATTCATCAACGAGATCGCCAACGTGTGCGAGGAGGTGGGAGCCGACGTCTCGTTAGTTGCCGACGGAATGGGCCTCGACCAGCGCATCGGGCCTCATTTCCTCCGGCCCGGCATCGGCTATGGGGGCTCGTGCTTCCCCAAGGATGTCTCCGCCCTGAAGCAGCTGGCCGGCAACTCCGGTTACCACTTTCAGCTCTTGACGTCCGTGATCGAAGTCAACGAGCTGCAGAAGCGGCGAGTCGTCGGGAAGTTGCGAAAGCATCTCGGCAGCCTTCGTGAGCGGACGGTCGTGCTTCTCGGACTCGCTTTCAAGCCCGACACGAACGACATTCGCGAGGCTTCGAGCCTCGTCCTGGCCATGCGGCTGCTCGCCGAGGGGGCACACGTCAGGGCGTGGGATCCTGTCGCCATTGAGGTCGCGCGGCCGCACCTCCCGGGGGTTCAACTCCACGAGGATCTGCTCGAGGCCGTTTCCGGGGCGGACGCTGCAGTCATAGTCACCGAGTGGAGCGACCTGAAGGCGTTGCCACGGCTCGAAGTACGTACGGCGATGAAACGCCCTTTGATCGTTGACGGTCGTAACTTTCTCGATCCTGAGACTGTGCGGCGGGCCGGCTTCACGTACGAGGGGATCGGCCGACGGCCATCGCCCGTCGAAGAGCGACTAGCGCCACAACCAGTCGAACTCTCCGAAGCGCTGGCTTCCTCTCTCGCCGAGGTGCAAGCAGGCTGAGACGCGGTGCCGGCCGGCGCTTCGCCGGCCTTCGCCTGTGCGATCGGGTCTCGAAGTTCGTCGCAGGACGCGGTCCGACTCTATGCTCGCCCGGACGCACCGGCCGCCGCAGGCCATCTTGCGATGGAGCGCCAGCTCGACCCCGCCCAGCTCGGAGACCACCTGGACCGGCTCTACCGGGCCGCCTGGGCACTCTCCGGCTCCCGCGAGGACGCCGAGGACATCGTCCAGGAGACCTACGCGCGCGTCCTCTCCCGCCCGCGCCTGCTCCGGAACGAGGACGACCTCGGCTACCTCCTGCGCGCGCTGCGCAACACCTTCCTGAACGAGAAGCGCAGCGAGCGCCGCCGCGTGCGTCCCGGCCCGCTGCCCGACCAGGTCGACCTCGTCGCCGACCCGCAGGCGCGCGAGCCGCAGACGGCGCTCGAAGCCAGCGAGCTCTATGCCGCGATCGCCGCGCTGCCCGGCGACTTCCGCGACGTGCTCGTCGCCATCGACATCACGGGCCTCTCCTACAAGGAAGCGGCTCGCGCCCTGAAGATCCGCGAGGGGACGGTGATGAGCCGTCTCTACCGCGCCCGCCAGCAAGTCGTGCGCCGGCTCGAAGGCGGCTCGGCGTGAGTCGCCTGTGCCTCCCGCCGGTCACGCGGCGTCTCAGTCGTCCGCGCTGGCCGTTCCGACCAGGACCCGCTCGCCCGACGAGGCCTGATCGTCGTCGGCTCGCTCCCGGGTGACGGTCAGCGTCGGGAAGTCCTCCGGCGAGACGCCCGCCCACAGCGTGACGTCCTCGCTCTCGTTGAAGGTCCCGATCGGCACGAGCACGTCCTCGGGGCTGCGGAGCCAAGCCGCGTAGAAGCGCCCGCTGTCGAGGCGAGGGAGCCCTGTTGCATCGAGCTCGATCCGCCAGCCCGACGATGTCTTTGTCAGCGTCGCTTCGCCGCTCGCGCCGGGCACCAGCTCGGTCGGTTCGAGCGCGGCGTGGAATTGTTCACCGCCGGTATCCGACCGGAACACGCCGAACCCGACGGCGACGGCCACCACGGCGGCAGTCGCCGTGGCGCCGATCAGGACGAGACGGCGCGGTGCCCGCGCGCGGCGCGCAGGTCGCTGCGCCTCGACGCGCGCCCGCAGAGCCGCCGGAGCCTCGACCTCGGTCGCGGCGCTCCGCGTGAGTGCCAGCGCACGCTGTTGCTCGGCGAGCCGGTCGGCAAGCTCCGGGGACGCTGCGACCTGTGCCTCGAGCGCAGCACGGCGGTCCGGCGCGAGTGTCCCGTCCGCGAGCGCAGCCAGCTCGACGATCTCTTGACCGCCGGCGTCGTCTTGTCGACGGCGTCTTATCGACACGGCACGCCGAACCGTAGCTCCGCACGGGCACTCACGGCTACCCACGGCCTCGCCGGAAGGGCGGCTATCGGGGTAGGGCGCTCGCGCGTAAAGACTTTCACACACTGAAGGACCCCGCCGGGCCGAGGTTATTCCCGCGGCACTCGACGAACGCGACGCTTCGTGCCGCTTGCCGGGGATCCCGGTCAGCCCGTCTTTGCCGGAGATCCCCGACGAACCCAGCGCGCTCGCGAGTCGCCGCGCGGATCGCGAGTTCGCCCCGCACGGGAATAGAGGGCGGTCGGCGGTGTCTTTAGCCCACGAGAGGTCAACCACCTGAAAGGAAGATCATGAAGAACTTCATTCGCACCAAGGCATCGCACGCCACGCGGCCGAGGCGGCTGGCGGCGACGGCCGTGCTGGTCGCTGCGGCAGTCGCGGCCGGAATGGCCGCGACGCCGGCGAACGCGGCGTCCGACCGAGTGTCTGCCAAAGCCTCGCATCGGCTCGGCCAGGGCGCGTTCCCGCGGCCGAAGGTCAAGCGAGGCGAGCTGCGGGTCACGGGCACGAACCGGAGCGACCGGATCGCGCTTCGCCTGCGGGCCGGCGACCCCGACATCCTCGAGGTCGACGCCGGCGACGACGGCTCGGCCGAGTTCGCCTTCGAGCGGAGCAGGTTCACGAGGATCGACGTCAACGCCCGCCCGGGCAACGACCTCGTGCGCATCGACGAGGCCAACGGGGTCTTCACCGACCAGATCGCGACCACACTCGCCGGCGGACGAGGAAACGACACCCTCGCCGGCGGCAGGGGCATCGAGACGCTGCTCGGCCAACGCGGGAACGACTCGATCGACGGAAACGCCGGCAACGACCTCGCGCTGATGGGCCGCGGCTGGGACACCTTCACCTGGGATCCAGGCGACGGCAGCGACGTGGTCGAGGGCAAGGCCGGTTTCGACACGATGGTCTTCAACGGGGCCAACGCCGCCGAGCGGATCGAGCTGACCGCGAACGGAGACCGGCTCCGGTTCTTCCGCGACCTCGGCAACATCACCATGGACACTGACAGCGTCGAGCGGGTCAACTTCAACGCCCTCGGCGGCGCCGACCTGGTCACGGTCAACGACCTGAGCGCAACCGACGTCTACTCGTTCACCGTCGACCTCGCAGCCGTCCTCGGCGGCGCCACGGGCGACGGCCAGGCCGACAACGTCGTCGTCAACGCCACGGACGGCAACGACGCGATCTCCGTCAGCGGCAACGCCGGCGGCGTGAATGTCAGCGGTCTCGCCCCGTGGGTCCGGGTCCTACACTCCGAAGCGCCGAACGACCGACTCGACATCAACACGCTCGCGGGCACGGACACGGTGGACTCCGCCGGCCTCGCCGCCGGTGTGATCCAGCTCTTCGTGGACGGCGTGCTCGTCCCCTAGAGAAACGGCCAGAAGAGAAATGCGGGGGCCCCGGGACGGGGCCCCCGCTCACCGTCGACCGGTCTCACGAAAGGGACTCTCATGAAGCGCACGATCACCGTGTTCGTCCTCGCCGCCGCACCCTCGGCAATTGGGCTCGTCGCCGCCGGCTTCGTCAGCTTCGCGAGCAGCTAACCGCATTCCCCAGGGCCGTACGGCTCTTCCACACGCAGACGCTCATTTTCCTGGCGGCCCAGGCGTCCGGCTACGGTTCGGAGACGGTGCCGGACGAGCAGACCCTCGACATCGACGGTCGCCCCGTTGCGATCACGAGCCCGGACAAGGTCTTCTTCACCGAGCGCGGGGAGACGAAGCTCGATCTGCTGCGCTACTACCTCGCGGTCGCCGAGCCCTTCCTCCGCGCCGCGGGCGGGCGCCCGACGCTCATGCAGCGCTTCCCCGGCGGGGCGCACGGCAAGTCGTTTTTCCAGAAGCGCGTCCCCGAGAGCGCGCCCGAGTGGTTGGAGACGGCCATCGTCTCGACGCCGAACGGGACGACCTCGCGCGCGCTCGTGCTCGCCGATATGGCGCACGTGGCGTGGGCGGTGAACCTCGCCTGCCTCGGCTTCCACGTCTGGCCTCACCTTCACGACCGGCCCGAGGTCGCGGACGAGCTGCGCCTCGACCTCGACCCGCAGCCGGGCGTCGGCTTCGAGGAGGTGCGCGCGGCGGCGACTGAGGTGCGCGGGCTCCTCGACGAGCTCGGGATCGTCGGATTCCCGAAGACGACGGGGAACCGCGGGCTGCACATCTACGTCCGGCTGGAGCCGCGCTGGGACTCCTACGAGGTGCGGGCCGCGGCGGTCGCGGCTGCCCGCGAGCTGGAGCGCCGCCGACCAGAGCTGATCACCGCCGCCTGGTGGAAGGAGGAGCGCGGTGAGCGGGTCTTCGTCGACTTCAACCAGAACGCGCCGCACAAGACGGTGTTCGGCGCCTGGTCGGTACGCGCCCGTGCCGGCGCGCAGGTGTCGGCGCCCGTGGCCTGGGACGAGATCGAGGCGATCCACCCCGACGAGCTCACGATCGCGAGCGTGCCCGAACGACTCGCGGCGCAGGGCGACCCGTGGGCGGAGATCAACGAGCAGCCGCAGTCGCTCGAGCCGCTGCTCGCCTTGTGGGAGCGCGACCGGGAGGCGGGCCTCATGGACGCCCCCTGGCCACCGGTCTACCCGAAGCAGCCCGACGAGCCTCCTCGCGTCGCCCCGAGCAGGGCGCGCAAGGATGCCCGGTAGCCCGTTCATGTCCCTAGGGCCACGCCCTCGACGGTAGCCGACAGCCGCTCGCCAGATGACTCGTTAGGGTCCGGGCTGTTCACCGTTGTCCGGGATGGCCGCCGTGCGCCAATGACGGCGCTCGAAAAAAGGGGGTGTTCCCGTTGAAGGGAGCAGTCAGGCGATCAACAAGGATGTCCATTTCGAGTGCGGTCGCGCTCGTGGTAGGGGCGCTCGCGCTTGCCGCCCCGGCCGGCGCTCAAGTAGGCCCGCCGTTTGACGGGAACCCGGTCTCGCCGGGACTCGGCCCGACCTACGGGGAGGAGTGGTGCGCCCCGGTCGGCAGCGAGAACGTCCCCCAGTCGTCGCCGCTCGCGCTGATCCCGTACGGGGCGATTCGCTGCACGCTCGACCAGTTCGAGGGCGAGGCCGCTGCAGCGGGTGTGCCGGATCGACTCAGCCATTCGGTCATCGGAGAGTCCGTGCTCGGTCGGGACATGTTCGGCGTCGTCATCAACGCGCTGGAGACGACCGAGCAGCAGCGCGACTACGCGCGCTGGCAGCAGCTCCGGGCGCTCATGCTCACGGACCCGGGCGCGGCCCAGGCCCAGCTGGCGTCCTGGGGCGAGAACGTCAAGCTGCCCGTGTTCGTCGAGGCGAACATCCACGGCGGCGAACGGGAGGGCACCGACGCCATGATGCAGGCGATCCGCGACCTGGTGACTCTGCCCCGCGGCACGAACGACACGGTCGACGAACTGCTCGACCATGCCGTCGTCGTCGTCATTCCGACCACGAACCCGGACGGTCGGGTGGCAGGGCGACGACAGAACGAGAACCGCTTCGACCTGAACCGGGACCTGCTCGTCCAGTCGCAGGCGGAGATGCGCGCCAACACCGCCTTCCAGCTCGAATGGCTGGCCCCGGTCGGGCTGTTCATGCACGGGTACTACAACCCCACCCTTGTCGACGGGCTGACGAAGCCGCACAACCCAGGGCTGGAATACGACAAGTTCCTGTACTGGAACCAGCGCCGGCTGGACGCGAACCAGGCGGCAATCGAGGCGATCGGCCGCTCCATCCAGCGGCCAGTCAACCAATGGGACCAGCGCGGCTTGAGCGGAAGCAAGAACGGGGGCCCGGACGTCGCCGAGGGTTGGGACGACTGGGGCCCGTTCTACAGCCAGACCTACGGCGCGTTCTTCGGCGTCGACGGGTCCACCGTCGAGATGTGCGACAACGCGGCCTGCGGTGGCGCCCTCGGGTCGAAGCGCGAGCAGTACCTCATCTTCTACTCGTCGGCCGACTTCTGGATCGAGAACCGGGCAGCCATCCTGGCCGACCAGCTGGAGATCTTCCGGCGCGGCGTGACGGGCGCGGCCCGGGTCAACTGCTGCGACGACCCCTTGGTGGCGGGCCGCGGCTTCACGGAAGACCAGCACAACTGGATGGTCGAGTACCCCAAGGCGTTCGTGATCCCGTTCGTCGGGGGGTCGGCCGACCAGGTCTCCCCCGACCGCGGTGTCCAGAGGAGTGACGCCGAGGCCAACAGGCTCGTCGAGTGGCTGCTGCACAACGGGGTCGCGGTTCGGCGAACGACGGCGGACGTCGTCTGGGCCGGGACGAAGTTCCCCGCCGACTCCTACGTCGTGTCGATGACCCAGGCCTTCCGCGGCTATGCGTACACCGCCCTGGCCGCTGGACAGGACATCTCCGAGCGGATCAGCCAGCTCTACGCGCCGCCGGGCGCCTGGAGCCACGGCTCACTCTGGGGCGCTGACGTCGTCGAGATCCCGGCCGGTGACCCATCCTTCAATCCGGCGACGACTTCCGCCGTCGAGGTCAACGAGCTCCAAGGCGGGGTGCGCGGCGGCGGCCCGGCGGACTGGTACGCCCTGACGCTCAGGGGAGCCGCCGAGCTCAGGGCCGCCCTCGACGTGCTTCGGAGCGGCGTGGACGGCCAGGTCGCCGAGGCTTCGTTCATGAGCGTCTCCGCCGGTTCGATGCCCGCCGGCTCGCTGATCTTCCCCGACGACGCCGCGACCGTGGTCGCGCTCGAAGCGGCAGGCAAGGCGGCCGGCGTCTTCTTCGAGCGGGGCCTGGGGGCGACGCCCTCGGCGACGCAGCTGGACGAAGCGCCGCGAATCGCCATGCTCGTCGACAGTTCGAGCCCGGTGGAATCCGAGACGTCCTGGTCGCTACGCCAGATCTTCGGCCCCGACGTCGGGTTCGTCTCGGTCGCCAGCGGAGCGAACTCGCTCCAGAACGCGGCGACCGACCCCTTGGAGAGCTTCGACGTCATCTACAACACCGGACAGACCTACCCGAACGGCAATACCGCAAGGGCCCGCCTCCGGGCGTTCTTCGAGCGGGGCGGCGGCTACATCGGGACGAGCCAGTCCGCGTCCAACTTCGCCTTTCTCGCCGGAGCGCACCCGGCGCTCATCAAGGGCAACCTGACGCAGGGAAGTGACGGAGCGGGCGGCGGGATCGCCCTCTGGGACAACATCGGCGCGAGCAGCCCGCTCACGGGCGCCTACCCGGCGCGGGACAACCTCTACCTGCCGGCGGACGTGACGTGGTTCTCGTCGCTGCCGACCGGTGCCACGGTGGACGGACGGTACCTGCCGAACGTCGACTCGACGTTCGTCGCCGGCCTCTGGCAGGACCGCGACCGGAAGGCGGCGGGCGCGCCGGTGATCGCGCACGGAACCACCCTCGTGGGCAGCCGCTACCTGGCTCTGGCCACGAATCCGTTCTCGCGAGGGGACGCAGAGCGCGAGTGGCCGCTCATCGGCCAGGCGGCGCTCTGGTCGAACCTCACGGACGAGTAGCAGCAGAAGGCGAGAGGTGAGGGGCGGGCGTGCGCCCCTCACCTCTCGCACGGTTCAAGCCTCGGCCGTCGCGGGTCTACACTGGCCGGTATGCCGCCCGCGCCGCTTCCCGACGAGCTCATCGAGTTTCTGAAGCAGCCGCACGCCGCCGTAGTGGCCACCGTCCGCTCGGACGGCGCGCCCTACTCGGCCGCCACCTGGTACGACTGGGACGACGGCCGGATCCTCCTGAACATGGACTTCGAGCGGCTGCGCCTCAAGCACATCCGGCGCGACCCTCGGGTGGCGGTCACCGTCATCGACCTTGGCGACTGGTACCGGGCAGTGACCATCCTCGGCACCGTCGTGGAGCTCCGCGACGACGAGGGCCTCGTGGACATCGACCGGCTCTCCCAGCGCTACCGCGGGGCGCCGTACCGGAACCGGGAGCGCAAGCGCGTCACCGCACTGGTCGAGCCCGAGCGCTGGCACGAGCACTCGTAGTTCCGATGAGTTTCCGCCCGGGTACGGGTCTCAACGGAAGACATCCAACCCAGGAGGAAACTGTGCCAGCGAACCGCAAGCTCTTCGTCAACATCGCCGTCTCCGACCTGGACCGGGCGGTCGGCTTCTTCACCGCGCTCGGGTTCGAGTTCGACCCGCGCTTCACGGACGAGACGGCGACCTGCATGCTCATCGGCGAGGACGCCTACGCCATGCTGCTCGTCCGCGAGCGGTTCCAGGACTTCACGCAGAAGGAAGTCGCCGACTCGACCGCGCAGACCGAGGCGATCCTCGCGCTCAGCGCGGACAGCCGCGAGGATGTCGACGCGCTCGCCGACAAGGCGCTCGCCACGGGCGGCTCGCCCGCGAACGATCCGATGGAGCTCGGCTTCATGTACAGCCGCAGCTTCCAGGACCCCGACGGCCACCTGTGGGAGGTCTTCTGGATGGACCCGGTCGCCGCGGAGCAGGGCACGGCCGCGGTCGCAACGTCCTAGCCGAAGGCGCGAGGACGCGTCCCCGCCGGCCACGCCCGGGGCCTGACCCCGGGCGTGGCCTTTCGGGCGGGACATGCCTGGGGAGCGGATCGCGTTTGCCCTGCACTCGGCCGGCGCGGGCGTCCACAGGCGGCTGTTCCGGGCAGGTCCAGGTGCCTGGCACCGGGACGCGTCCGGAGCAAACGTGGACGACTGGGCCCGGACACGCTGGAGGAGGAGCGGGTCCCGGCCGGGCCAGGCGGCGCCGGCCGGGACCCGAGCACTTGCTAGAAGATGCCGGTGACGGAATCGATCGCGTCGCCGACGGCGCCGGACAGCGCCGTCAGGGCGACGACGACCGCCAGCGTGATGACGGCCAGGACGACGCCGTACTCGGCCATCGTCTGCCCGTCTTCGCGCCTGACGAGACTGGCGCTGGACTCGAAATAGGTCTTCAACTCGGGTTCACCCCCTAGGGCGGGTTGAGCTGGGACGCACGGCTTGGCTCCTAGAGCTCTGCCGCGTGACCGCTCCGCCGTAGGGCTCTACCATCCCTCGGAGCATCGACCAGGACGGCCCGGAGCGAATCCCCCGGCACGGGGATTCGCTCCCAGGACACGCAAAGGGATTTCCGGCGCGAGAGCAGCCGAAAGCCGCCCGAGAGAATGGCCCGAAAGACGCCATCTGTCCGACCGGCTCCCGAAAGCCGACGGGCTAAAGCCCTACCTACCCAACCGACGGTCTACGGCCCGTCGGGGAATCCGACGCCTGCGATGCTCGCGAGCAGCAGCGCGGCGGTGACGAGAACGATCTGGAGCGAGGCCCGGCTCACAGTCCAGCTCACCTCCTTTCCTCGAAGCAGTTGTCCAAGTGCGCCTCGACCGACGTGACGAGGCTAAGGCCCATCGGGGAATCCCTTGCCGGCTAAGCTCGCGGCCAGCAATGCGACGGTTACGAGAAGGACCTGGAACGACGCCCGGGTCAACTGGACGCACCTCCTACTAGAAGCGGAAGTCCTGCAGCGCCTGCACCGCGAGCTGGTACAGGTTGATCGCGGCGTCGCGGTCACCCCGTTCGACCGCGAGCTCGGCCTGGGCTGTCCACGCAGCGGCCTTGTGGCTCGCAGAGGAGAGCTGGTCGAAGCTCGCCTCCGCCGCCCTGAACTTCTCGGCCGCCTCGTCGAGCCTGCCCTGTTCCAGCAGCGAGCGCCCGAGCACGAGCTGTGCGTTTCCGATCTCGTCGATGAAGTCGACGCGGTCGGCCAACAGCTCGAGCGCGTGCCTCGCCTGCTCCTCCGCCAGATCGACCTGGCCGGTCTTGAGGTGGACCTGCGCGAGCGACGACACCGCCTGGGCGGCGTCGGCGTCGCTTCCGACCTCGAGGGCCATGGCGAAGGCCTGCTTGAAGTACGGGATCGACTCGTCCGGCTTCCCGAGGAGGAAGGTGAGGCCGCCGAGCGTCGTCAGGAGCTTGCCCGTGTTGGCACGGTCGTCGATCTGCTCGTAGAGCCCCTTCGCCTTCTCGGCGTAGGAGCGGGCGGCCACCCACTGACCGCGGCGCTCGGCGACGAGGGCCCCCAGGAAGAACGCGTCTGCGGTCCCGCGCGGGTCGTCCAGCGCCTCGGCGAGCTCGAGCGCCCGCTCGACGTCCTCGCGCGCCGCCTCCCAGTCACGCTGGCGCCGGTAGCAGCGCGAGCGCCAACCGAAGATCCGCGACCGCAGCCGGTCGCACGGGATCCCCGACCGCTCGGCGAGCTCGAGCGCCTCCGTGAAGAGCGCCAGAGCCGTCGAGACCGAGGTCAGCCGATACCGGCAGCAACCGAGGCGGAAGAGCACCTCGGCCCTGTCGACGTCGGAGTAGACGGAGTCCTCGACGATCTCCCTGGCCCGCGCGAGGAGCGGCAACGCCTCGCGCATCTCGCCGACGTACATCCGCGCCCACGACTCGGCGAGCAGCGCGCGGAGCTCGAGGTCGGCGGCCGCGTCCGCCGGGAGCGGGCCCTCGATCTCCGCGAGCAGCCGGATCGCCTCGGCGTAGTCGTGTGCCTCGACCGCGGCCTCGGCCCGGACGACGACGCTCTCGACGCGCTCGCGCTGCCGACCGTCGACGCCCGTGGCCAGGTAGGACGGGTCGATCTCGAGCCGCTCAGCCAGCCAGGCAAGGGTCTCGCCCGTCGGCCGGAGCTGGTCACGCTCGAGCTGGCTGACGTACTGCTTCGAGAACCGGCTGTCGGCAAGCTCCGACTGGGTGAGCCCTCGGGCCACCCGGGCTTCGCGCAGACGCTGCCCGAGGGTCGTCGGGGCTTTGGCTGCGGTGGCGGTTTCCTGAGTCGTCACGCTCGAGTCAAGAATAGAAGTTCACGGACCACTTGACAATCCCCCTTGACTTCCTTGTCGATCCGGTTATAGTCCCGAACGATCTCGCCCTCGGGAAACCCGATCCCGAGTGATGCCTGGCATACCGCGAGAGCTGGCCCGGAGACTCAGGCTTGGGCCGCAGAAGCCGAGTCTCCGGGTCGCGTTTTTCCCGGACGCCTGAATATCACGTCGCGCGCGCCGAGACAAGTGGCCTGTACGGCCAGCTAGTCTCCGTGTCGTCAAGGCGACCAAGGAGCGATCCCTTATGGCGTACGCCGTCCCACCTCTCCCCTACGACTACACCGCGCTCGAGCCGCACATCGACGAGCAGACGATGCGGATCCACCACGACAAGCACCATCAGGCCTACGTGGACAAGGTGAACGCCGCGCTCGAGGGGACCGACTGGGCCGACCGGCCGATCGAGGAGGTCCTCACCAGCCTCGACCGCCTGCCCGACGACAAGCGCACGGCCGTGCGGAACAACGGCGGAGGCCACTTCAACCACACGCTCTTCTGGGAGGGCATGGGCCCCGGCGGCGGCGGCGCCCCGGGCGGCGACCTCGCCGCAGCGATCGACGAGGCCTTCGGCTCCTTCGCGGACTTCCAGGGCAAGCTCAAGGACGCCGGCGTCAACCAGTTCGGCTCCGGCTGGGCCTGGCTCGTCCTCGACGGCGGCGCCCTCGCAGTCGTCGCCACCGCCAATCAGGACAACCCCATCTCGGACGGCAAGACGCCGCTGCTCGGCGTCGACGTCTGGGAGCACGCCTACTACCTCAACTACCAGAACCGGCGCCCCGACTACCTCGACGCCTGGTGGAACACGGTGGACTGGGGACGCGTGGCCGAACGCTACGCTTCGGCCTAGATGCCCGCTCTCAAGATCGTCTTCGTCGCCATGAAGGCCCGCCAGGGGTGGAAGAAGATCCCGCCCGAGCGGCGCCGCGCGATTCTCGAGGCGGCGCAGAGCTCCGCGAAGAAGCACGGGCCCACGGTCGCCAGGGCGGTCAAGGATCAGGGCCCGACCGTTGCGAAGCAGCTCGGCCGAGCGCTCCGCTCCGCGAAGAAGCGCCCGTAGCCGCGAGAGAGAAGAGGCGAGGGGTGGCGGATGGGACTCGAACCCACGACCACCGGGACCACAACCCGGGGCTCTACCAACTGAGCTACCGCCACCGCGAGGCGGAATCGAGTGTAGCGGGTGCTACGGTGCGGCCGGGCGCCTGTAGCTCAGTGGACAGAGCGGCGGACTTCTAATCCGCGGGTCCCAGGTTCGAATCCTGGCAGGCGCGCTCGGACGAGAATCATGGGAGTAGGGGACCGCGCCGAACCCCCAGGTCTCGGCCAGCCACCGCGGTACGAATTCGTCGAGGGCCAGCTCGAGATCGGTGCCGATCGCCCGGTCGACCAGCCACCAGGACGCAACCGCCTCAGCGTCGCGCGAACAGGGTCAGCTCGGGCTCGCGCTCGCCGCGGAGCTCGTCCAGGTCGACCTCGACGCAGCGGATCCCGCGCGCCTCGGCAAGGGTGACCGCCTGCGGCTTGAACTGCGGGGCGGCAAGGACGCCGCCGCACGCCGACATCGCCGGGTCGAGCCGGATGCGCTCGACGTAGCGGGAGAGCTGCTCGACCGCGTCGATCGTGGCGACCCGCTTGACCTCGACCGCCAGCCACGCGTCGTCGCCGTCGCGGCACATGAGGTCGACCGGGCCGATGTCGGTCGGCCACTCGCGGCGAACCAGCCGAAGGCCGTCGCCGAGCGCTTCCGGCGCCGCCGCCAGCTCGGCCTGGAGCTGGCGCTCGACGCCGTCCTTCTCGAGCGCCGCGGCCTCGCCCATCTCGTGGGAGACGTCACTCAGAAGCTCGCGGACGCGGATCTCGAGCCGGTCCTCGGTCTTTCCGGCGCGCTTGCGGACAACGATCAGCTCGAGAGGGTCGCCTTCCTCCTCGATCGTGGTCGGCGGCGTCATCCAGTTCAGCGGCTTGTACCCGCCGGCGTCCGCGTGGACGAGCACGGAGCCGTCCGACTTGAACATCAGGAGCCGCGTCGACTCGGGGAGGAACGCGGTCAACCGACCGGTGTAGAGCACTTCGCAGCGGGCGACGACGAGGCGCACGGCCCCGCACCGTACCGGCCCTTTCGGACAGGTCCTCAGCCGGACGTGTCCCGGGGACGGGCCCAGTCCGTCGAATCCTCCCAGGCGCGTCGAGGCCGGCTGGGCGGGGCAGGAATGACCCCGATCATGCCTCGACCGTGAAGGGGACGGCCTGGGACACGCGAAGCGGCTCTCCCTCCGGGTCTTCCGGGTCGACCAGCGTGAATCGGACGACGTAGCGGCCCGGCCGGAACGGGTACGGCACCCAGACCTCGCCCGATCCCGAGTGGTTCTGGTTCTTCGGCGTGAAGGCGACCGGGGACTGCTCGAAGTTCTCGTTCGACACGGGCCTGCCTTCCTCCGTGTACACCCGCCAGCGCAAGGGAATCTCCTCGCCCTGCAATCCCTGGATCTGCACGTCGACCGTGAAGCGCATGCCCTCTTCGCGCAGCTGTTCCGACGAGTAGCGGGACAGCTCCTGGCCCGTGTCGAGCAGGTAGGTGCTCAGCCGGTCGTGCGGAAGCTGAAGCGTCGGAACCGAAGTGAAGCTCGCGCCGATCGCCTCGGGCTTGGGGTCGTCGAACTGCTCACCGATCCAGTCCGCGAGGGCGGTGACACCCACCAGGAGCCCGACCAGGGCGGCGACGACGCCGAAGACCTGCTTGGCCCGGCGAGACGGAGGCGACCACGAGCTCTTGCCGGCCTCGCCGGCGCCGTCGGAGACCGTGCCCTCAGGCGCCGGCTGAGGGACCGGGGACGGCGCGGGATCGTCTCGGAGAGAGCCGCGAGCCACGGCGATCCACTACCGGCGCCAGCGCCTGACGGCCGGCGTCGGGTCCGGGTTCCCGACCCGGTCGATGGCGCGGACGCGGAATGTGTGCTTGCCCGCTCTCACTGTGAACCTCACGCCGGGCTTGCACTTTCTCCAGGGGCGCTTGTCGAGCTTGCACCTGAACCGGGAGCCGGCCTCGGTCGCGCGGAAGCGGAAGGCCGCGCGCACGGAGCTCCCCGGGCCTGCGGTGATCCTCGTGTTCGGCGGCTGGCAGTCGCTCGCAGCCAGGGAAGGCGGAGCGACCGCGGCGATCCGCTCCGGCGGCAGCTTTCGCCGGAAGCGCTTTCCCCAGATGCGCCGGTAGCCGACGTCGGCCGCCATCCACAGGGCCTGCCAGCTCGGGTGCCGGTCGGCCGCGCCGCTTTCCGTGAGGCGCACCGGCGCAGCGAGCGGCAGCTCTGGCCCGTCGGGATCGCCTCCGACCTGGAGCATGTAGACGTCGTCGCTTCCCGCCCGGTTGTTGTGGAAGAGGAGCTGGTCGCCCAGCGGGGAGTACGCCGGGCTGTCCTCTCGCCCCGGCGTGTCATAGGTCAAGGCGGCCGTGAGGCTCGGATCGAGGAACCCGGGTGTACCCCTCTGCTCGAGGTAGTTCAGCTCGCACGTCCCGCCGAGATCGGGCCCGCTGAAGGCGATCTGCTCGTAGGTGGCCGTGTCGAACTCACCGGGATCGAACCAGGACCAGCTGGGCTCGAAACTCGGTGGCTGATCGATGGTCGCCCGCCGAAGATTCGCCGCGGCGTACCCGGAGCCGTTCGGGAGGACGTCGACGATCCAGATCTCCTTGCGACCGCGATAGCTCCGCTCGAAAGCGATGCTCTTGCCGTCTGGCGACCAATCGGGGTTCGCGTCCGCGGAGGGTCCTGACGTCAACCTCGAGGGGTTCGTGCCGATGCTCACCGGCCGGGAGGGGTCGAGGACCCAGATGTCCCGCGTGCCGGCCCGGTCGCTCTCGAACGCGATGAGCGGGTCGGGCCCCGGAGTGCCGAAGTTCGAGGCGGGGCCGGGCGACCAGGCAGGAGCGGTCTCGTTACTCCCGGGCAGATTCGAGGAGGCGGAGGACTGCGCCGCCACCCTCGGCGACCGGGGCCGGATCGACCATCCAGAGATCCCAGTTGCCGGTGCGGTTGCTCTGGAACGCGATCGGTTGCGACGGGCAGTATGCCGATGAGGACTCGGGGACGGTGCCCGGAACCGTGAAGTCACCGATCCTGACTCGGGATACGAGCCGGTTCAGCCCGGTGGCCGGCACGGCCTCGAGGCAGACAGCGCCGGAGGTCGCGTTGACCGGAACGGTGACGACGTACTGGCCCTGCTCGAGCCGCGCCGTCGCCTGGACGGTTCCGAACCACACCCGCGTGGCCGCCAGCGTCGAAGTGAGCGGGACCGCCGAGCCGAAATCGACGGCGACGTTGTCGCCCGGGTTTCCACTGCTCGGATTGAGCCGCGCCAAGAAGTCGATGCCGATGTCCGGTGCCCACGACGGCCTGGCGTCCGCGGCACCACTGTTTCCGTCGAGCCGGCGCTCGCGGGTTCCGTCCGCCGCCATCACGAAAAGGTCCCAGCTACCCGTCCGCAAGCTGTCGAACGCAATGTCGCCCGGTTTTCCGGGAGGCACAGCCAGGGCGCCTGGCGGGCCGTAAGTCATCAACCCCGCGAACGCCGCGAGCAACACGCAGGCACGCCGCGAGGGCCACCTGCATCGCGATGGTTGACGGCTTCCCAACATCGCAGGCCACCGGAGATCTGGTGTCGGCCGGTGAACTAGTTGCAAGAGTCGCATATTGCGGAAATGCGGTCAACCCGGCCCCTGACCGCCCCTCTCGTCGAAGTTCGATGTGACTGACAGGCTGCCGCTCATCGCGGGCCGCGCTCTCGTCGCCGCGGACGGGGCCGCGCCGGAGCGGTCCGACTACCTCGTCGTCGCGCTTGCCTGCGCCGTCGCGGTCGTCGTCGCCCTCCGCCTGCACGCCACCTGGCGCTGACTTGAAGATCCTCGTCGCCGCGTACACGGTGCTCGCGATCGCGGCCGGCGCCCGAGCCGCCGTCCAGCTTGCGACGCGCGCCGGCGACGCGCCCCTCCCCTACGCGCTCTCCGCCGTCGCGGCCGTCGTCTACCTCGTCCTGGCGATCGCGCTCCGGCGTCCGAATCGCTGGCGGACGGTCGGCCTCATCGCGGCCTCGGCCGAGCTCATGGGCGTCCTCGGCGTCGGCCTGGCCGAGCGCGCGAGCGCAAACGCGTGGCCGGACGAAACGGTCTGGTCGGGCTTGGGAGCGGGGTACGGCTGGGCGCCGCTCGTGCTGCCCGTGGCGGCGCTGGTCGTGCTGGCCCGCGCTAGGACGGCTCCTCGGGGAGCGCCACCTCCGCGCCCGGAACGACGATCGCCTCCCGGCGCCACCGAACGATCTCCCGGAAGATCGCCTGGATGATCCCGGCGACCGGGATCGCGGCCAGGGCGCCCAGGATGCCGACGAGCTCGGCGCCGATGAGGATGGCTATCAGCACGGTCAGCGGCGAGAGCTGCACCGTCCTCCCGTAGATGACCGGCTGGAGGACGTGGTTCTCGAGCTGCTGGTAGAGGACGAAGAAGATGATCACGATCAGCGCCCTCACCCAGCCGAGCTCGATCCAGGCGACCGTCGAGACGATGATCGCGGCCAGGGTGGCGCCGGCAAGCGGGATGAGATCGAGAATCGCCACGACGACCGCGAGCGCGATTGCGTAGCTCGACCCGACCGCGAAGAGGACGATGGCGGCGCCGATCCCCGCGATCAGGCTGATCAGGAGGTTCCCGCCGACGTAGCCACCGACCGTGCGGTAGATGTCGCGCGAGACCCGGTGCCAGCGCGGCTTCATCGTCTCGGGGAGGGAGCCCTCGAATCGAGTGAGGAGCTTCGGGCCCTCGAGGAGCATGAAGATCGTCAGGAAGGCGATCGTCACGACGCCGACGACGATCGCGATGACGCCACGCGCGACGGCGAGCCCGACGTTGGTGACGCCGAGGATGCCGCCGGCGCCCTGGTCCTCGATCGCCTCCTCGACGCGGTCGACGATCTGGTACTCGTCCTGGAGGAAGCCGAGCGGCCCGCGTCCCGCGGTCAGGTCCGCGACGAAGCCCGGCACGGCGTCGACGAACTCGACGATCTGGTCGATGAGCGGCGGGATCAGGAGCGCGCCGAGCGCGGCGAAGGCGATCAGCGCCAGGAGGAAGACGATGATGGAAGCGACGCCCCGCCCGAGGCCCCGGCGCTCGAAGTACTCGACCGCAGGGTTGAGCGCGAGCGTGAGGAAGATGGCGACGAGGATCCACGTGATGACGTGCCAGGCCAGGAAGACGAGCGCGATGATCGCCGTAGCGGCGAGGATGATCCCGAGGACGACGAGGATCGCCCGCGGGCGGAAATAGACGATGCGCTCCTCGATCCGGCGCTCCTCCGGGACCATGCCGCTAGCCTGCCCGCCCCGCCGGACGGAGTTAGACGACTCTTAGCCGGCGCACAGGCCGCTCTTAGACTGGCGCGCAAGACTGTGGCCATGGCCGATCTCGAGACCCCCCTGACGAGGCGCCGCGCCCTCCAGCTGGCCGGCGGCCTCGGGCTCGCCGTCGTCGTCCCCGCCTGCGCATCGGATGGCGACCCAGCGAGCCCCGAGACCACCGCCGCGACCACCACCGCGGAAGCCTCCACCGAGACGGCCGCCACGGCGGCGCCCGACTGCGTCCTCATGCCCGAGCTGACCGAGGGCCCCTACTACCTCGACCTCGATCTCGTTCGGAGCGACATCACCGAGGGCCGGCCCGGACTCCCCCTCGACCTTCGCGTGAATGTCGTGGACGCCGGCACCTGCCAGCCGATCGAGGGCGCCGCCGTGGACGTCTGGCACTGCGACGCGGAGGGCGCCTATTCCGGCGTCCAGGGCGCCGAGAGCGAGACGTTCTGCCGCGGCGTGCAGCTGACCGACGCGAGCGGGGCGGCCGACTTCCGCACGGTCTTCCCCGGCTGGTACACGGGCCGGGCCGTCCACATCCACATCAAGGTGAGCGCCGACGGCGACCAGACCCACACGGGCCAGCTCTTCTTCGACCCGGAGACCCTGTCCGCCGTCTTCGCCGGCGAGCCGTACGCGGCGCGCGGCGAGCCCGACCAGCCGAACGACAGCGACGGGATCTACCAGCAGAGCGGCGGGGTCACCGTGGTCGCGGTCACGGTGGACGACAGCTCGTCCAGCGGTGCAGTCACGCTCGGCGTCGAGCGCGCCTAGGCCTGTTCCTCGGCGACTGCCGTGGGCTTCGCCCGCCGGGTCAGCTCAGCTGAGAACTCGTTCCGGCCTCCGGTCCCGGCGGGCCCCGCCGTTTCCGCCTCCAGAGCAAGACCCCGACGATTGCGGCTGCCAGTAGGAGCCCGAGGGTGAGCGCGATCCAGCCCCACGGCGTGTCGTCCTCGGCCGACGTCGGCTCCACCGCCACGGTCTCCGCGGGGCTCGTTTCCGTCGTCGTCGGCAGCGGCGTCGGTGCTTGACTCGGCGGGGCTTCACTCGTCGTGGTCGGAGTCTCGGGTTCCGCCAGCCCCACCGCAACGGCGAGCGCGAGGACGACCCGGCGCCAGAAGGAGTCGTCCTCCTCCGACTCACCGGAGGTGTCGGTGGGGACCGTGGCCGTCGTCGCAGGCTCGGTCGGCGCCGTGTCGATCGCTCCGTGGTCGTGGCGTCCGTGGTCGTGGCGTCCGTGGTCGTGGCGTCCGTGGTCGGTGCCGTGTCGGTCGTCACGGTCTCGATCACGGTGGTGGTGGCGGGTTGCGTGGTCGTGGTGGGCTCGGTGACCGTCGTAGGAGACACCGACGTAGTCGCGGGCGACGTCTCGGTCGTGCTCGGGAGCGTCGGGCGCGTCAGCGTCCCTGTCGGCAGGGTCAAGCTGGTCAGCGGCGGAAGCCCCGAGCCGTCGCCTCCGCAACCCCCGAGGAGGTAGCCCGCAACCGCGGCGACGACGAGCAGCGGTCCGATGCGCATAGAGCGGCGGCTCACGCGTGACGGCAGGTCGTTGGAGCGTGCAGTGTGCTCATCGTGGTCGCCGCGCTCGGCAGTATCTCAATCCCGACGGCGGGCGCACGAGCGAAACGCTGCCTGGCAAGCGCGCCGAAGGCAGCGTGCCCGCAGCGGACGCGGACGGTGGATGAATTCGGTTCGGCGGGCGGAGGCGACGCGGCCGGACTCGGACCGGCGGCGGTCCCCTGCGAATCCGCCAGCAGAGCGGGCGAAGGGAATCGAACCCTCACCACCAGCTTGGAAGGCTGGGGCTCTACCATTGAGCTACGCCCGCGCTCGGGCTCAGGGTAGCCGGTTCCCCCAATAGGGGATGGCGCGCCCGTGGGGCTGGCTCATCATGTGACTCCTACTCGTCAGTCTGGGCGGAGCGGTCACGCCTATCGGGACACAGGGGAGTCGCGTGACCCTCGAACGGATCAACGAGCTCAACCCACGCACCGCGATGATCGGTTACAGCGCGGTGATGACGGTCTGGATCGTGCTCTTCGCGCGGACGGAGACGGAGCTGCCGGCGCCGCTCGTGCTCCTGCTCCTGCTCGTGCCGCCCGTCGTGCATTTCGGGCTCGGTTACGTCGTGGCGGACTGGAAAGCGCTCTACTTCCTCGCGCTGCCGGTCGTGGTCAGCGCCGCCGCCGGCGGCCTGCCCTCGGCGCTCTGGGCGACCATCGTCCTGCTCACCGCCTTCCCGGGCGCGCCCCTCGTCGCCGCGGGCGTGTACCTCCGGGAGTGGCTCGCGCGCCGCGATCCGGCCTACGTCGACCCGACGCTGATCTAAGGAGCGGACGCCCGGCCTCGGCGCCGCGAACGTATCCTTCGGGGCGTCGTGGCGCCGTCGCCGTGGACCTGGCCGGCAGCCTGGGTCGAGCTCACGGCCGCCGTCGTCCTGACCGCCGCCTATGCGGCGGCCGCCCGGCGCCACCGCCCTACGGGTGTGCGCATCGCCTGCTTCGCGGGCGCGATCGCGATCTTCCTCGCCGTCTCGCTGACGCCGCTCGCCACGCTCGCCTTCCACTACGTCCTCTGGGCGCACCTCGTCCAGAACGTCGCCCTCGCGGAGTGGATCCCGCTGCTCCTCGTCGCGTCCGTGCCGCCCGGGCTCGCAGGCCTGGTCACCCGCTACCGGCCGGTCCGCGCGGTCACGCACCCACTCGTCGCGCTGCCGCTCTGGCTGGGCAGCTACATCGTCTGGCACGTCCCGGTCGCCTACGAGGCGGCACTCGAGCACCATGCGCTCCTCCACCTCGAGCACCTGACTTACGTCGTCACCGGCGTGCTCCTGTGGTGGCCAGTGCTACACGCGCAGCCCTGGAATCTCTCGGCCGGGGCGAAATCGGCGTACCTCTTCGCGGCCTTCGTGTTCGCGAGCCCGCTCGGGCTCCTGCTGGCCCTCCTCCCCAGCCCGCTCTACGGCTTCTACGAGCACGCGCCGCGGCTGGCGGGACTCTCCCCGCTGGCCGACCAGCAGGTCGCCGGGATCGCCATGGCCGTGAGCGAGTCGATCGTCTTCTTCGCCGTGTTCACGGTCTACTTCATCCGCTTCATGGCGGAGGAGGAGATGGCGGAGGCGCGGTGATTCAGCGCCCGGGGAACTTCCGGGCGGCCTCCCTCACCTGTTCGATGTCGAGCGTCATCTCGAGCAGCCCTACCTGGTCGTCGTAGACGCCTGCATCGACCTGTTCCTTGACGTCCTCCTCGAGGATGTGAATGACGGGGAGCCCCAACGGGACTCCTGCCAATGGACCCACGTAGGCCGGGTCTCCCATCGTGACCGTCTCGGCCGCGACCTCGAGCGACTCGAGGTCGGCGGCTCCGAGAACGACCACGAGGTCGTCCGCGCCGTGCGTGTCGACCAGGCCCTTGATCCGGTCCTGGTTCTCGGGGTCCATGGCCCCGGCCGCCGTTCAGACGAAGCACTCCGTCTCGACGAAGACGATCTCGGCTCCCGCCGACTCGACGCACGCGGCGATCGCGGGGCCCGGCACGCCGTCCCGCTCGCCGAGCGCGATCACCTTCTTTCCGTCCAGCTTCATGCTCCCTCACCTCCCTCCGCTGCGAGCGTGGCGAAGGCCCGCTCGATGTCGGCCTTGGACACCTCGCCGGAGAGGCGCTCGAGCTCCTCCCCGTCGCGCATGAGCACGTACGTCGGCAGCCCGAAAACCCTGAGCTCTCGGCAGATCTCGCGGTTTTCGGTGGAGTTGACCTTGACGACGCGCACGGCTCCTGCCGCCTCTTCCTCCAGCTTGGCGATCGTCGGCATCATCGCGAGGCACGGCTGGCAGCGCGGCCCCCAGAAGTCGACGAGGACGCTGCCCTCGCCCGTCAGGTCTCCGTACGTCTCGACGGTCGCTTCGACCGGCATTCGCTACTCCTTTCCCGGTTCAAGCAGGATGGACATTCCGTCGGCGAGCTCGGTCATGCGGCCGAGGAAGAGCGAGCCCTTCGCCAGCAGCATGGTCGACCCGAGCTCGCCCGCGCGCAGGGCGGCGAGCCCGTGCGGGAGCCACGGCACGGCCGAGGCGACGTGCCCCTGCGTCGGCGAGAAGCCCGGGAGGCCGTGGCTGCGCTCGAAGCCGTCGAGCTCCTCGCGCGCCAGCTCGCCGCGACGGACCGCGAGCGCGCCGATCAGCTTGTAGTTGCGGCTGGGGACGTTGCCGGCCCCGGCGAGCTCGGTGATCTCGGGATCGTGCAGCTCGGTGGCGTAGCGGTCGACGTCGAGGATCCCGCGGCCGAGCCGCTCGAGCGGCTCGACGACGAGGTCCTCGAGCACGGCCTGCTGCGCCGAGCCGGAGCCGACGCGGTGGCGGCCGACCGCGTCGAGGCGGAGCCCTGGCGCGCCGTCTCCGGGTGGGGCGACGAGCACGGCGAAGCCGGCGAGGACGTCCTCGAGGATCGGCGCTCCATGCCGAAGCGCGCCCGAGAACTTCATCCCCAGCTTGGCCAGCGACCCACCGGCGACCACGACGACACGCGGGTACACGCCGGCGGCGACGAGCGACCCCGCGACGACGAGCGCGTGCACCGGCCCGCAGCAGAAGGCCTTCACGTCGCTCCCGGAGGCATTCGCGCAGCCGGCCTGCTCGGCGATCGCCTTGGCGAGGTTGCCCCCGCCGCGCTGATAGCGGTCGCCGACCGCCTCCTCCCCGCTCCCGATCACGTATGGGACGTCCAGCGGGTCGAGCCCGGTCGCGGCCAGCAGATGCTCGAGGGCGAGAGCGCCGGTCGCCTTGCAGGCGAGGTTCTCCAGGAGCACGGACGCGGACAGGCTCTCGTCGAGGTCGTGGGCGCCGGCCATCGAGCCGGCCGGCTTCCCGCTCGCCGAGATCGTGAGCCCGCCGTTCGACGCCGGGCTCCCGTCGAGCGTGAACAGGCCGAAGGCGTCCGCGTCCTCCATGCGCCTGTACAGCTCGGCCTGGTCGGCGATCACCCCGAACGGCCCCTCGCGGCGAGGCTCGACCGGCGTGCCCCACCACGGGCGCGGGATCTCCCAGAGCGCCTCGGGGCGGAGGTTGCCGATCAGCGCCTGGTGGGGCGCGTAGCCGAGCGCGTCGTCGTAGCTGCGGAGGCTCCCGGTGAGTGAGGCGAGGAGGCCGTCGGCGTCCGCGGCAAGATCGCGGGCCGGTTTGGAGCCGTGCCGGACCAGGTCGGGCGCATGGGCGAGGACGAGCGAGCAGGAGTGGATAGCCGCGCGCCCGGTGGTCATCGCGCGGCCTTTCGGCAAAGGTCCGGGCCGCTTTCGGCACGATCCGGCACAGACGGGTGCGCCCGCCGGCGATAGGCTGAAAGCGGGTGGTGGCTCGGGGTGGCCCCAAACCAGAGGCGCCCGTTCACGCGGGCTCGACCTCCCACACGGTCGTTGGTGCCACGTCCGTCTCGAGCAGCTCGAGCGCGCGCTCGACGATCCGGCGCCGCTCCGACTCGTCGAGGCCGAACGGGTGTGTGATCGCCGGCCCGCGCACGATGCGGTTGGCGCCGACCATCGTCGCGATCGTGGGGAGCGAGGTGACGAACACCGTCGGCACCCCCGCCCGCTCGATCTCCTTCGCCAGCACTGACCCGCAGCGCGTGCCCGTCCCTCAGGTGCCCGAGAGGAGCACGGCCTCTACGCCCGCCTCCTTCAGCTCGGCGGCGATCTCGCGCCCGAATCGTGTCGAGGCCGCGACCGGAGTGCCGTTCCCGGTGGTCGTGTAGAAGACGTCGTGGACCCGGCCGATGCGGCCCTCCTCGACGAGCGCCCTGACGGTGTCGAGCGGAACGAGCCGGTTCGGGTCTTCGTTGGCGAGCGTGACGTCGAAGCCGCCGTGGACCGACTCGTACCGGCCGGAGGCGAGCGTCGACGCGCCGCCCAGCTCGTAGCGGAGCCAGCCCTGCGCGCGGATCGTCGGCAGCCGATCGGGGTTGCCCTGCGGCACGCAGCCGGCCTCGGTGACGAGGGCGACGAGCGCTGAGGAGAGGTCCGGAACGGCCGGCGGCGGGTGCACGCGGTCGAAGCCTCCCGCCACCTCGCTGCGCGTCTCGCCGGCGAGCTTGTCCAAGAGCAGGTCGATCGCCCGCTCCGCCCCCGGCTTCTCGGCGAGCCGGTTGCGACGGAAGCCGCGCGGGACGTAGCCCTCCTCGTCGGGCGGCCCGAGCTCGCGGCCGGAGACGAGGGCCTCGGCGAGCCGCGCCATTCGCGGCAGCGCCTCCCGCATCCCGGCGACGTTGACGCCGGTGGCCGCGATCGTCACACCCCCGGCGGCGCCGACGCCCGGGTTCTCCTCGTGCATCGCGGCGAGAGCCCCGATCCCCAGCCGTTCGGCCGCGACGCGCGAAAAACGCGCACAGGCGAAGCCGTAACGGCCGGAGCCGAAGGCGGGGCCTGCGATCAGGAGCCCGGGCTTCTCCGCCTCGAGCAGCTCCAGCAACCGGGCGAGCGCCTCGTCCTCGTGCTCGGCGAAGTAGTCGTCGCCGCAGGCGAGGGTCGCAACGATCTCGATCCCCTCGAGCGCGGCCGCGAGGCCGCGGCCGGGGCCGACGGCGCCGTCCAGCCGGGTCGGCGGCGTCTCGGCAGCCTCCTCCGCGCCGAGGCCGGCGAAGAACTGATTGAGGTAATGGACCGCTCTCACCATGTCGTCGCCGTGAGGGCGTGCTGGCCGGTCTGGTTCGTCGCGCCCAGGTAGTTGCGGGCCGGAATCGGGCCTGCGTCGGCGGCGGCGGTCCCGTCGAGCAGCGTGTCGCCGCCGAGCACACGCTCGGGCGTCCACGCGGCCACGAGCTCCTCAGCGTTCCCGGCCGAGACGATCGAGTCGGCCTCGGGCACCCAGTCGGTGAGGCCCGATGCGGTGGCGTCGGGGTCGGCCATCTCGGCGACGATCGCCGTCGTCCGAACTCCGGCCTCCTCACACGCCCGCACCGTCAGCATCGTGTCGGTGTGGGAGTTGCCGCCGGCGTCTGTCGTGATCACGGCGCCGTCGGCGCCGAGCGCGATGGTCGCTTCCGCAGCAGCGATTGCAGCGGCCTGCTTGTCGTCGGCGGTCTGCTCGTACCCGCGCATGAGCACGACCCCGGCGAAGCGCAGCCGCCGACCATGCTCCCGGTACAGAGCACGGACGAGCGCGTTTCGCTGGAAGACGATCGTCGGGTTGCGGAGCGCCGCCCAGTGGTACTCCCCGCAGGTCACCGCGCCGTCCAGGAGCTCGGCGGGATCGACCGCGCGCGGCAGCCCTGCCCGCCCGACCGGAACGCCGTACAGGTACTGGTAGTAGAGCGGTCCGAGGTCCGAGAGCTGCACGAGTGCCGCGACGGACGGCAGGTCGTCGGCGGCAGCCCCCAGCTCGAAGCGTTCGACGTCGTCGGGCTCGGCGCCGAGGGTGGGGCGGGCGAGCTCCTCGGCGACCGAGAGCGTCGTGCGGCGCGCCCACGCCTCCAGCTCCTCGTTGCCCAGGTCCTCGCGCGCGTCGAACGTCAGGACGACGTTCGTCCCCGCCGCGAACGGCGAGAGGGCGGCGCCCGGGCCGGCGAGGTCGATCACCGACTCCTGCTCGTGGAGCGGCCGCTCCTCGGCCGGGAAGTCGAGGCAGGAGAGGACGACGACGCCCTCGAGGCGGTTGGTGCGGCCCTCGCCCGCCTTGCCCTCCGTCGGGAAGGCGGCGCGCCCGTCCGGCCGCACGCGCGGCTCGACGGCGTCGAGGACGTGGGTGATCCGCACCGGCTCGCTCCCGCGGACGACGTCGACACGGACGCCGTCGATCTCCGGGAGCTCGGCCATGAGCCCAGGCGCGTAGGAGGCGAGCTCCCAGGTCACGCGGCCCTCCGGAAGCCCAGGCGGGCCGAGACGTCGGCGGCGGCTGCCGCGCAGAGCTCGCCGACGGCGGGCAGGCGCGGCACGGTGAGCCGGTAGACGGGCCCGGAGACCGAGACGGCCGCGACACAGGAGGCGCCGGCGTCGAAGACCGGTGCGGCGACCGCGTGGAGCCCGAGCTCGAGCTCCTCGACCGCGACCGCGAATCCGGCACTGCGCGTCCGCTCGAGCTCGGCCCGAAGCTCGGCACGATCGACGATCGTCAGAGGAGTGAGCCTGCTCAGCCGCCCCGGCGCGCGTCCGGTGCCGAACGCCAGCAGCGCCTTCCCGTTCGCGCTCGCGTGAAGGGGAGCCGCGCGGCCCGTCCAGTCGGTGACGCCGACGAAGTGCGCGGCATCGACCTGGAGCACGTTCAGCGCCCGGTCGCCCTCGCGGACGGCGAGGTTGACGGTCTCCCCGGTCCGCTCCGCCAGGAGTTCCAGCGGGAGCCGCGCGACGCCCGAAAGGGTCAGGCCGCGAACCGCGAGCGTCCCCAGCCGGGCGAGCTCCGGCCCGGGCGCGAAGCGCTCGCCCTCGCGCCGGACGAGGCCGCGCCGCTCGAGGGCGGCCAGGAGCCTCGACACGGTGCTCTTGTGCATTCCCAGCTCGCCCGCCAGCTCGGACACGCCCAGGTCGGGCCGGCCTTCGTCGAACGCGGCCAGGATCGCGAGCGCCTTGTCGGCCGATTGCATCGTTGCGTATTCTGCAACACCGCCGCTCTGCGTGCAACCCGCTACCACGTAGACTCGCGGGAATGGCGGCGGCGTTCACGGCGCGAGGGCTCGTGAAGCGGTACGGGACGGTGACGGCGCTCGGAGGGGTCGACCTCGACGTCGAGGAAGGCGAGCTCGTCGGGCTGCTCGGGCCGAACGGGGCCGGGAAGTCGACGCTGGTGAAGATCGGGTGCGGCCTCGTGCGCGCGACCTCCGGTGAGGCGCACGTGTGCGGCGCCCGCGCCGGCTCGCTCGCGGCCCGCGCCTCCATGGGGTATCTCGCGGAGCTCTTCCGCTTCCCGGGCTGGGCGACCGCGGACGAGCTGCTGCTCCTCCACCAGCGGCTCGCCGGCTCGCAAGGCGGCGAGGGCGAGCGCGCGGAGCTGCTCGACCTCGTCGGCCTCACCGAGGCCCGCACCCGCCGGGTCGAAGCGATGTCGAAGGGCATGCAGCAGCGTCTGGGGATCGCCCAGGCGCTCGTCGGGACGCCGCGCTTCCTCTTCCTCGACGAACCGACGAGCGCGCTCGACCCGGGCGGCAGGCGGACCGTGCGCGGCCTGCTCGAGGAGCTACGGCGCCGGGGCGTCGCCGTCCTGCTCAACTCGCACCTGCTCAGCGAGATCGAGCTCGTCTGCGACCGCGTCGCCATCCTCTCCCGCGGCAGCATCGTCGCGGAGGGCCGGCCGTCCGACCTGGCGAGGCCACGCGGCGTCGAGGTCGACGTCGACGGTGGGACGCGCCTCTTCGAGGGCGCCGGGCGCGACGAGGTGCCCGGGATCGTCGCCGGGCTCGTCGCGGCGGGCGAGCAGGTCTACGGCGTGCGCGTCCTCGAGACGACTCTCGAGGAGATCTACCTGGAGGCGGTCGGAGACGAGGCCGGATGAGAGGCGTCCCCGTCGTGGTCGGCTACGCCCTCCGCGAGAGCCTGCGTCGGCGTGTCTTCCTCGTCGTGCTCGTGTTGACGGCGGCCTTCCTCGGCCTGTACGCCCTGGGTGCGAAGGAGGCCTTCGACACGGTCGAGGCCCAGCGCGCCGGCGAGGTGTTCGACGTCGACGAGCGCGAGCTGACCGGGGCGACCATGTTCGGGCTCTCGATGTTCGGGACGCTCTTCCTCGGCGCCGTGCTCGCCGCCTTCCTCACGCTCGCGACGGTGCGCGGGGACGCCGAGCGCGGCCTGCTGCAACCACTCGTTGTCAGGCCCATCGGCCGCTCGGCGCTCCTCGCAGGTCGCTTCGCCGCAGCAGCTGCCGTCTGCGCCGTCTACGTCGTCCTGGTCTTCGCCGGCGCGCTCCTCATCACCCGTGCCATCGGCGGCTGGACGCCGGACAGGATCGCCGGGCCGGCGTTGCAACTCGCGGCTGCGACGGCGGTGATCGCCGCGCTCTCCCTCCTCGGCTCGATCTTCCTCTCGGCCACGGCCAACGGCATCGCGGTCTTCATGGTCTTCGGCGCGGGGCTCGTCGCCGGTCTCCTCGGCCAGATCGGGGAGGCGCTCGGCTCCGAGACGCTGATGGACGTCGCCCGCACGGCCTCCTGGGTGCTCCCCTTCGAGGCCCTTTATCAGGACGCGCTTGCGGGCATCACCGCCGAATCGAGCGGATTCACGGAAACCGCGCTCACCCTCGGCCCCTTCGGCGGCGCCCAGGCGTCCGGCGCTTTCCTGTGGCCGTGGACCGTCGCCTACCTCGCCCTCGTCGGCGCCGCGGCGCTGGCGGCCTTCGCGCGGAAGGATCTCTGAGCGGGAGCGCGAAGAGCGACGGTCCCATGAAGACCGAGCAGGACCAGACCCGCAGCCAGCTCGCCCTCGTCGCCGCGCTCGGCAAGAACCGGGGCGAGCTCGACGCGGCGACGCTCGAGCGACTGCTGCGCCTCGTCGGCGCGCTGAAGCCCGCGTCCTAGAGGGCTTGGCGGAACGCCGCTCGGCACAGGCTGCGTTTCGCCAAACCCTCTCAATTCCGCGCCGCGCAGGCGATCGCGTCGATCTCGGCGTCGAGGACGACCTCGCCCTCGGCGATCCGCCGGATCGCGTCCGCGAACTCGGTCATGTCGGCGACGCGGTCCTTGAGCAGGTAGCCGACGCCCTCGTCGCTCGCCTCGAGCAGCTCGCGGGCATAGGCGGGAACGAGGTCCTGCGAGAGAAGCAGGACGCCCGTCTCCGGATGCAGTCGGCGAATCGTCTTGGCGGCGTTCACGCCCTCGTCGGTGCCCGACGGCGGCATGCGGATGTCCACGACGGCCACGTCGGGGGTCTTCGCGGCCACGTGCTCGAGCAGCTCGTCCGGGCTCCCGGCCTGGGCGACGACTCGCATGCCCGCCTCCTCGAGCAGGCGGGCGATGCCGTCGCGGATGAGCATGGAGTCGTCGGCGAGGACGACGGTGAGCTGGTCGTTGTCGACCCTGCGCGCGAAGCGCGGCGGGGGAAAGTCCTGCGGCAGCCCCTCCGCGACGAGCTGGCAGAGGCGCTGGGGCTCCGGCACGCCGCGGAGCTCGTAACAGCCGAGCTCGAGCGTCTCGGCGCCGCTCAGCTCGGCCGTGCGCTCGGAGACGAGCACCTGGCCGCCGTGGCCGGCGGCGCTGAGGCGCGCTGCGAGATGAACGTCGAAGCCGACGAGGCCCTGACCGGAGTCGGTGGCGATCCCGGTGTGGAGCCCGATCCGAATCCGCACGGCTGCGTCTTCGGGCCAGGCGACCGCGAGGAGCGCGCGCTGGGCCGCAGATCGCCGCGGCGACGGCGTCGGCGGCCGAGTCGAAGACTGCGAACGACTCGTCGGCACGGGACTCGACTTCGGTCCCCCGATGCTCGGCGAGCGCGCGGCGGATGATCGCGCGGGACGAGTCGAGGACCTCGCAGTACTGCTCGTCGAGCTGGCGGACGTGCGCGGTCGACCGCTCGATGTCAGTGAGGAGGAAGGTGAGCTCTTTGGCGGACACAACTGAAAGCTTCCGGGATGGCCATGTCTCCGGCCAGGAGGCCAGCCCCCGGCGAGGGTACGGGTAGCCGTACCCCTTGTCGCCCCGGACGACCGCGTCATCCTCGCCTCCTTAGTCGGCACACGGTCGAGGATCGTGGCAGCGGTCGCGCACGGTCACCGGCCCCGACAAACGGGCCATCGGCCACGCGGCGTCGCGGGCCCGTGTCGTCCCCTCGAGCACCACGATCGTTCGCGTCCATCGCGGGGCTGAGTCCAGGGATGGGTTTAGAGCGGACGGTTTCCGGCAAGGAGTCGTGGAGCTGGGAATCCCAGGAACGCCTGGAGAAAGGGCTTTCCTACTGGCCACAGTCAGCTTCGACCGCGTCAGCAAGGTCTACCCGGACGGAACGAGGGCTGTCTCCGACCTAGAGATCGACATCGGGGACGGAGAGTTCATGGTTCTCGTCGGGCCGTCGGGTTGCGGCAAGACGACCGCTTTGCGGATGGTCGCCGGCCTCGAGGACATCTCCGAGGGCGTCGTCCGGATCGGGGAGCGCGTTGTGAACAACGTCCCCCCGAAGGATCGCGACATCGCGATGGTCTTCCAGAGCTACGCGCTCTATCCGCACCTCAGCGTCTACGACAACATCGCCTTCAGCCTCCGGCTCAAGCGCGAGAAGAAGGACGAGATCGACCGGCGCGTCAAGGAGGCGGCCCACATCCTTGGGCTCGAGCCCTTCCTGAAGCGCAAGCCGCGCGCGCTCTCCGGTGGCCAGCGCCAGCGGGTCGCAATGGGCCGCGCGATCGTTCGTGAGCCGCTGGCCTTCCTCATGGACGAGCCGCTCTCGAACCTGGACGCAAAGCTTCGGGTTCAGATGCGCGCCGAGATCAGCCGTCTCCAGGACGATCTGGGGACGACGACGATCTATGTCACCCACGACCAGGTCGAGGCGATGACGATGGGCGATCGGATCGCCGTCATGCGAAAGGGTGAGCTCCAGCAGGTCGGATGGCCGCAGGATCTGTACGACCGGCCCGTCAACCTCTTCGTCGGCGGTTTTATCGGCAGTCCGGCAATGAACATGCTCGAAGCTCGGTTGGCGGTCGACGACGGGAGGCTGGCGGTCGAGCTCGGCGACCAGCGGCTCGCGCTCGACGCCGAGGCCTTCGAGGCGCACCCCGCCCTGCGGGCCTACGAAGGCAAGGATCTGATCCTCGGGCTTCGGCCCGAGCACCTCGAGGACGCCGCGCTCGTCAGCGACGCGCCCGCCGATCGGCGGCTGCGGGGAACCGTCGAGCTGACAGAGGCGCTCGGCTCGGAGATCGTCGCCCACATCTCGATCGACGCGAAGCAGGCGCTGACCGAGGACGTCCGCGAGCTCGCCGAGGACATCGGCGAGGAGATCGAGAACGAGCCCGCAGCCGAGGGCAAGGCCACGCTCGTCGGCCGCATCGGCGCACGGTCGAGCCTGCGCCCCGGCGAGACCGCCGAGCTCGCCGTCGACACGAGCGCGCTCCACTTCTTCGATCCCGCGACGGGAGCCGGGATCTACGACGACGAAACGACGAAAGGAGCCAGCTGATGAGGAAGCATCGCCTTCTTCTCCTCATACTTGCGCTCATGGTCGCCTTCTCTGTTCTGGCGGCCGGGTGCGGCGGCGACGATGACGACGAGGACGCAGCCACCGGCGGCACAGCCACCGGCGGCGCCGATACCGGAGCCGCACAAGAGGACGTTTCCGGCGAGGTCTCGGTCATGAGCACATGGTCCGGGCCGGAGCAGGAGTCCTTCCAGGCCGTCATCGACGGTTTCACAGAGCAGTATCCGAACGTCGAGGTCTCGTACGACTCGGCGGGTGACGCACTCCCGACCGTGCTCTCGACGGCGGTGGAGGGCGGGAGCCCGCCCGCGGTGGCGGTCGTGCCCCAGCCGGGACTGGTTCAGCAGTACGTGGAGCGGGGGGCGCTGCAGCCGCTCGACTTCGCCTCGGACACCCTTTCCGAGAACTTCGGCGAGGGCGTCCTCCAGTCCGGCCAGTTCGACGACCAGCAGTTCGCATTCCTCTTCAAGGCAGCCAACAAGTCGACCGTCTGGTTCAACGTCCAGGCCTACGAGGACGCTGGAGTCGAGGCAGCCGCGACATGGGATGAGCTGCTCACCAACGCCGAGACGATCAAGGCCTCGGGCCTTCCCGCCTATTCGATCGGTGGCGCTGAGGGGTGGACCCTCACCGACCTCTTCGAGAACATTTACCTGCGGACTGCCGGCCAGGACATGTACGAGCAGCTATCGGTACACGAGATCCCGTGGACCGATCAGTCGGTCAAGGACGCGCTGACCGAGATGGCCAAGATCTTCGTCGACCCGGACAACATGGTCGGCGGAACGCAGGGTGCTCTCCAGTCCGACTTCACCACCTCGGTAAGCAACGTCTTCGCCGAGAGCCCGAAGGGAGCCATGGTGATAGAAGGTGACTTCGTCCCGGGCGTGGTCGAGTCGCCGCTCGAGCCGGAGACCGGTTACAACGTGTTCACGTTTCCGGCCATCAACGACTCCCCGCCTGCGGTGGTCGGCGGCGGTGACCTCGTCGTCATGTTCGAGGACTCGCCGGCGGCCCAGGCGTTCGTCGAATACCTCGCAACGCCCGAGGCGCACGAGATCTGGGCCGGGCGCGGTGGGTTCTCCTCGGCCAATCTGAACCTCGATCCCGGCGCCTACCCCGACCCGATCACCGCCGAGACGGCCACCGCTATCGCGGAGGCGGAGAGCTTCGTCTTCGACCTGTCCGACCTCCAGCCCTCGGAGTTCGGCTCGACGGAGGGTCAGGGCCTCTGGAAGCTCTTCCAGGACTTCGTCGCGAATCCGGACGACGTTGACGGGATCGCGGAGCAGATGGAGGAGGCGGCCGCCGCGGCCTACGGCAACTAGGAAGTCAGGAAGGCTGACCGCCTGTGAGCGGCGCCAGCATCTCGACGGGGCGGCCCTCCGGGGCCGCTCCGTCGCCTGCCCACCAGGGGTCGCGACTGGAGGAGCTACGCGGTCGCCTTCGCGTTCCTTGCTCCGACCCTCTTCTTTCTCGGGATCTGGATCGTCTACCCGACGATCCGAACGATCATCCGCAGCTTCTTCGATCGGTCGGGCGACCGGTTCGTCTGGTTCGACAACTACCAGACGATCTTCACCAGCGACGTCCTGCTCACCGCCGTCAAGAACAATGCGATCTGGGTCCTCGTGGTCCCCGCGCTCGTGACCGCTATCGGGCTCGTCTTTGCGGTCCTCACGGAGCGGATCGCGTGGTCGGTCGCCTTCAAGACGGCGGTCTTCATGCCGATGGCCATTTCCGCCTTTGCGGCCGGGGTCACCTGGCGAATCATGTACCAGCAGGACCCGGATCAGGGAGCGATCAACGCCGGCATCGCGGCGATCAAGGACGCCGTCGATCCGCCGGGGGTGCTCTCGGAGGCCGCGCCGTCGACCGACGACATGGTCGCCGCGCCTCAGGGAGACATCACTCTGGCGGAGCCGGTCGAGCCCGGTGCCGTCGTCCGGCTCGGGCTCACAGGTCTCTCCGCCGACGAGGTCCCCGACGACTCGGTGCAAGCCATTACTCCGGAGCCGCTGTCCGGTGGAATCACGGGCGTCGTCTGGCGGGACTTCAAGCCTGGCGGTGGAACTCCGGGCGAGGTCGAACCCGAGGAAGCGGGGCTCCCCGGTGTGAGTGTCGAGGTCCGCACGGAGGACGGCGCCCAGGTGGCTTCGATGTCGACCGAGGCTGACGGCACCTTCGCGTTCGAGGACCTCGAGCCGGGGAGGTACGAGGTCGCCATCGGCGCGGAGACGTTTGCCCAGCCGTTCAACGGCGTCTCATGGCTCGGGGAGCGCCTCATCACGCCGTCGATAATCATCGCCTATCTCTGGATCTGGGCCGGCTTCTCCATGGTCATCATCGCCGCCGGGCTCGCCGCGATCCCCCGGGACGTCCTGGCGGCCGCCCGCATTGACGGTGCGAGCGAATGGCAGGTCTTCCGGCGGGTGACCGCGCCTCTCCTTGCCCCGGTTCTCACGGTCGTCTTCATCACGATGCTGATCAACGTCCTGAAGGTCTTCGACATCGTGATCGCCGTCGCCCCCGGCTCCGTCCAAGACGACGCCAGCGTCCTGGCGCTCGCAATGTGGCGCACGGCATTCGGCGGCACGAGCAACCTCGGCGTCGGGTCGGCCATCGCCGTCTTCATCTTCGTGCTCGTCGTCCCTGTGCTGTTGCTCAATGTCCGACGCTTCCGGAGAGAGACGTAGTGGCGACCACAGAGGCGGTTCAGGAGCAGCAGATGGATCGCGAGGGCGCGCGTAGTCGTTTCCTCCGCCTCCTGGGACGTTTGCCGGTGCACGTCCTGCTCGTGGTTCTCGGGCTGCTTTGGCTCGTTCCGACTGTCGGTCTCTTCCTCACGTCCCTGCTCTCGGCGGAGGACTACCTCGAAGGCGGCTGGTGGCAGGTCTTCTCGGAGCCGAGCAAGTTCACCTTCGAGAACTACTCGGCGATCTTCGACAACGAGGTGATCACCTCGTCGCTCGTAACCACGATCTGGATCGCGGTCGGAGGGACCCTGCTCCCCATCTTCGTCGGCGCCCTCGCCGGCTATGCGTTTGCGTGGCTCGAGTTTCCTGGGCGCGACTGGCTCTTCGTCGTGGTCATCGCCCTCCTCGTAGTGCCGCTCCAGATGGCGCTCATCCCGATGTTCAGGCTCTACGAGACGTTCGGGATCAACGACACAGTTTTCGCCCTCATTCTCTTCCACACGGCCTTCGGTCTGCCCTTTGCCATCTTCCTCTTGCGCAATTTCTTCATCGGGATCCCGAAGGATCTGCTGGAAGCCGCCCGGATCGACGGCGCTTCGGAGTTCAGGATCTTCCTCCGGCTGATTCTGCCGCTCGGTCTGCCCGCCATTGCCGCGCTCGCCATCTTCCAGTTCCTCTGGACGTGGAACGACCTCCTCGTTGCGCTGGTCTTCGGCCGTGAGACGCAGCCGATCACGGTTGCTATCTACCGCCAGTTGGCGCAGTTCGGCGCGAACATCGAGATCATCGCGCCGGCCACCTTCGTGTCGCTGGTGATCCCGCTCATCGTCTTCTTCGCCTTCCAGCGCTACTTTGTCGAGGGCCTGCTGGCGGGCTCAGTCAAGTAACCATGTCGAGAGTGTGCGCGATCGTCGGAGGCGGGTTGGCAGGGTTCGTTGCCTATGCGACCCTGCGAAAAGGGGGTCTCGGGCCGGCCGAAATCGTCGTGTTCGGAACCGACCCGGATCCCGCCGCCGCTTGGCGCGTTCGCGCGGCGGCAATTCGCCAGCGGCGGATGCGCTCCGAGAGCGACGGTCATTGCGCGCCGACCTCGTTTCCCGGCCTCGCCGTTCGCGCGGCTCTGCGCCGCCGGAGCTTCGTTCCGCTTGCCGAGAGCGCCTGCGACCGCTTCAACCCGACGGTCGAGGAGTTCCTCGAACACGTCGAGGACCTGCGCGCGAAGACGAGCTGGGACGAGAGCTTCCAGCTCGCGCACATAGGGCGTGTCCGGGCCGTGGAAGGCGGGTTCGAGCTGGACGAACGCGGTTCCTTTCCGCACGTCCTCCTCGCCCCGGGTCATCCGGGCCTGTCCGTCCCGGAGGAGCTTGTCAGCGACCCCCGTGCCGTTCACGCGTACGACCCGCACGACTATGCAGACGAGGTCGAGGTGGTCGGCGCGGGCATGGCCGCTGCGACGGAGTGGCTGAACGCCCTTGCCGCCGGAGCCTCGGTGGTTTCCGTCCGGCGCCGTGAACCGGAGCGGCGGCCACTCAACCTTCCGCGTGAGCTGTTCACGCGGCGCGGCCTGGCCGCCTACCACGGCCTACCGCCCGACGAGCGCACAGGTTTTCTGCGCTGCCACTCGGCGCCGTCCTACCCTCCAGGGCGCAGGTGGGACGAGCCGCTGGAGCGGGCGCGCCGTGATGGGCGTTTCCGTGTTGCCCCGCAGCTGAACGGCGCTCGGCAGATCATCTGCGCCACCGGGTTCAAGCGCGGGTTTGGCAGTGACGCGCTGCTCAGGCGCCTGGTGAGCGACCATGGTCTCGAGACCGCAGAGGACTGGATCGTGCTGACGCCCGATTCGACCGTGCCCGCATTGACGGATGCGGATCGAACGCTAGCCCTGGCCGGCGCGCCGGCTCAGTGGTCGTACCCGGCTGCCGACACCCTCATGGGCGCGAAGTACGCCGCCCGACGCTTCCTGCGGAAGGTCCAGGCATGGCGTACACGTTGAGAGGACGGTTGGAGTCCAGGCTCGCGGTCGCGCTCGCTCCCCTTCTCGCGGCGTGCGCGGTCGCGCTGGCGCTCAAAGCCTGGTGGCCGGTCGAGCTCGCGGGCCTCATGCTCGGCGTCGGACTGGTGTTCGACCTGACGCTCTATCACAGGCTCATCGCCTATCAGCCCGGCTGGGCTGCGCTTCCGCTCGGCCTCCTCGAGCTCGCAGTGGTCATGGCTCTAGGGCGCCTGCTGAACGTCGGTGCGACGCTTGCGGCCGCGTTGGCGTTCTACGTCGGGGCTTGGCTGCTCGCCCAGATCCTCGGCCACGCTCTCTTCCCTCTGCTGCGCCTCTCCTACGGTGAGGACGGGGGCGAGCTCGGCCGGGCCGGGGCCGGCGTCGCCGCGACCGCGTTCGTGGTTTTCGCCGCTGCGGGCACGGTCGCATGGGCCACGCAACCGCCCGTCGTCCACCTCGCCGCGGGTGTCCACGAGGGGCCGCTCGTCCTGGACTACTCGCAGCAGCTCGTCGGGGAGTCGGGCGCCGTCGTCCGCGGGGGAATCGTCGTCACAGCCGACGACGTGACCATCCGGGACATCACCGTCATCGGAGGGGAGAACGGCATTCAGGTCGAATCGGCCGAACGTGTCCTCCTCGAACGAGTCAAGGTCCTTCAGGCGACCCTCGACGGGATCAACGTCCGGCGTAGTCAGGTCACGATCCGCGAATGCTCGATCTCGATGCTCGGAAACGAATACGGGCAGGGAATCGACATCTCGTTCACCGCCGACTTGGCGCCGAGCCTCGTCGAGGACTGCGTGTTGACGGGTGGCCAGGAAGGCATCTTCCTGGACTCCGTGCACGCGATGGCCCGGGACAACCACGTTCGCCGAACGACCTTGCGCGGCATCACCGTGACCGAGATGGCGATGGTGGAGGTGGAGGAGAACACGGTGGAGGATGTTCTCGGAATCGGCATCTACTGCGGCGACTATTCGATGTGCGATATCCGTGAGAACTCCATCAGAGGGGTTCTCCCTGACCGCGAGTCGTCCGACAGCATGCGCGAGGGTTACGGGATCGTCTCGCACTACTGGGCCCACGTGGAGGTCGAGGACAACGAGGTTTCGCGCAGCCCCTACGAGATGGGCGAGTTCGCGGAGGCGTACATCACCCACGACTAGCGGAACCGGGGAGCCCGCGGATGGCCATTGCAGCCCCATTTACGGGGCTTCCTCAGTCGGGACGGCCGGATTCGAACCGGCGGCCTCCTGCTCCCAAAGCAGGCGCGCTACCAGGCTGCGCCACGTCCCGCAGCTGGGCCTCAGTGTACGGCGGCCGGCGGCGGCCCGCCGTTGCCAGGACGACGCCGGCGATGATCACGGCGACGCCGGCGAGCTGGACCTCGGACGGCGCCTCCTCCAGGATGATCACGCCGAAGATCACCGAGAGGGCCGGCTGGAGCGTGAGCGTGATCGACGTGAGGGCGGCCGGCAGGCGCGGGAGCGCCGCAGCGATCAGGAGCCACCCGACGACCTGCGACGTGAGCGCGAGGAGAACGAGCCAGCCGTGCTCGGGCCAGGTCGGCGTCAGCTCGAGCTCGTCGAGGGCCGCACCGACGGGCAGGGTCGCGACCGCGGCCGAGAGGGTCGCCCAGTAGAGCGGCCCCGCCGGGCGTCGGAGGTCGGTGCTCCCGGCGCGCAGCACGAGCAGGAACGCCCCGTAGGTGATCGCGGTGAGCATGCCGAAGAGGACGCCGAGCGCCGGGCTCGAGCCGTACGGGTCGGCGCCCAGGACGCCCGAGATCAGCACGACGCCCACGAGGACGACCGGCACCGCCGCGAGGGTGCGCGCGGCCGGCTTCTCGTTCAGGAACGCCCAGGCGGCCAGCGCGACGACGACGACCTGCACGTTTCCGAGCACCGTCGCCAGGCCGGCGCCGACCGCGGCGATCGCGTGGTGCCAGAAGACGAGGTCGAGCATGAAGAAGACGCCGCCGATCAGGGCCAGGTTTCGTGCCCGCGGAGGGAGCGGCCCGAAGCGGCGCCGCTCCCACCAGGCGAGCAGGAGCAGCGGCGGGAGCGCGTACGCGCAGCGGTAGAAGGCCGCCGTCGAAGGCGGCACGCCGGCGAGGAGCACGAGGATCGCCGAGAAGGCGATGCAGGTCGCTCCCGCCATCGCCATGAGAACCGGCCTGGAGCCCATCCGGCGAAACGCTACGCGGGACGGCGACCGCGCCGAGGCCGCTATCTTGCGCGCCCGTGGCCGATGCACCTTTCGCGCCGCCCGCCCTGGAGTCGCAGCGACCGGTCCCGCGGCCGGGGCTCGGCTACACGCTCGTGTGGTCGGCGGTCATCCTCTGGTCGCTGAACGCCGTCATCGCGAAGATCGTCCTCGACTCGGCCGGTCTCTCGTCGATGCGGCTCGCGGAGGTTCGTGCGACCGGCGCCGCCGTCATCCTCATGGCCGGCGTGGCCCTCGTCCGGCCCGCCACGCTCCGGACGACCCGGCGCGAGCTCGGCTTCCTGGTCGTATTCGGCGTCCTCGGCCTCGCGTTCGTCCAGCTTTTCTACTTCGTCGGGATCCAGCGGCTCGACATCGGGATCGCGCTCGTGATCCAGTACCTAGCACCGGTCTTCGTCGCGCTCTGGGCACGCTTCTACGTCCACGAGCCCGTGCGCCGGCGGCTCTGGCTGGCCATTGCGCTCTGCCTGCTGGGGCTGTCGCTGGTCGTGGAGCTCTGGGGCGGCTCCTCGCTGGACGGGCTCGGCGTCGTCGCGTGCCTCGTGACGGCGGTCGCCTATGCCGCGTACGTGCTCATGGCGGAGCACTCGCTCGAGTCGGGCCGAGACGTCTACTCGCTCCTCGCGTGGGGCTTCACCTTCGCGGCTCTCTTCTGGGCGGTGTTCCAGCCGTGGTGGAGCTTCCCGGTCGAGCTCGTTGACGGCAGCGCCTCGCTCCTCGGCCGCTTCGAAGACGTCTCTGTTCCGGTCTGGCTCCTGCTCGCCTACATCGTCGTGCTGGGGACGGTCGTCCCGTTCATCATGCTCGTCAGCGCCCTCCATCACGTCCCGGCAACGCGAGTCACGATCATCGCCATGCTCGAGCCCGTACTCGCGGCGATCGTCGCGTGGATCTGGCTCGGGGAGGAGCTCGCCGCCGTCCAGATCGCCGGCGGCATCATCGTGCTGGCCGGCGTCGTGGTCGCCCAGTCTGCGCGCGAAGATCGTGACGAAGCGCACGAGGATCTCCGCAAAATGCAAGGAGATGTGGCAATCTCCCGCCCTCGCGCGTGAGAACTCGTGAGTTCGCCGTCTTCAGAAAACGCTAACGCTTTCAGAACCGGATGCCGACACGGGTCCGGCAGTCTGCTCCGCATGCCGGGACACCTGAGAACACTGCTTGCGCTCGTCTGCTGCGTCGTCGCGGTTTCGGTGTCCGCCGCGCCCGCCCAGGCCGCCGCCCCGACCGCGATCGAGAAGCGGCTCGTCGAGCGCATCAACCAAGCGCGGGCCGCCCACGGGCTGCGGCAGCTGCGGATCGCGCCCGGGCTGAACCAGGGCGCACGCCTCTGGTCGCGCCATCTGGTCCGGCGCGACTCCTTCCACCACGCCAGCCTGAGCCCCGGGGTCGGCGAGATCCTCGCCTGGGGCACGTGCTCGTGGTTCACGCCGGCGCGGGCCGTGCGGATGTGGCTGAACAGCCCAGGCCATCGCGCCCTCCTCCTGCGCCCGAGCTTCCGCTTCGTCGGCACGGGCTGGACGCGCGGCGCCTGGCGCAGCTTCGGCTGCGCCGAGATGGCCGTCGCCCGCTTCCGCTAGACGCTCTCGGCGCCTAAGCGCCTTCGAACAGCTCGCGAAGCTGCGCGATCTTGTCGCTCCGCAGCCGTTCCCGCTCGCCCCGGCCGACGGCGGCCAGGACGCCGCGCACGAGCGACGCCAGCTCGACCGGGTTGAAGGGCTTGGTGATGTACTCGAGCCCGCCGAGGTCGATGCCCCGGGCGCGGTCGCGGACGTCGGCTCGTGCCGTGAGGAAGACGATGGGGATGTCGCACGTGACCGGGTCGTCGAGGAGCATCTCGGCCACCCGCCAGCCGTCGAGGCCCGGCATCATCACGTCCAGGAGGATGACGTCGGGCCCGCGGGCGCGCGCGAGGTCGAGCCCGCCGGGGCCGTCGCCGGCTTCGCTCACGTCCATGCCCTCCGCCTCGAGGTTGACGCGGCAGAGGAGCCGGATCGGCGCCTCGTCGTCGATGACGAGCACTCGGGTCACGACGCGGCCGCCTCGACAGGCGGGCTCGGCGCCGGATCGCCCTCCGCAAGCGGGAGCTCGAGGGTGAAGCGCGAGCCGAGGCCCTCCTCGGACTCGACCCAGATCCGACCGCCCATGGCGGTGACGAGCCCGCGGACGAGGAAGAGGCCGAGCCCCGCGCCGGGCCCCGAGGGCGCCCGCTCGGCGCGGAAGAACTTCGTGAAGACCCGTCGGCGGTCGGCCTCGGCGATGCCGATGCCCTCGTCGGCGACGGTGATCTCGGCGTTGCCGCGGCGGGCGCGCGCGGCGACGCTGATCGTGCCGCCGTCGGCCGAGTATCTGACGGCGTTGTCGAGGAGGTTGGCGAGCACCTGCGCGAATTTCTCCTGATCGGCTCGGACGGAGAGGCCCGCCGGCTCGACCTGGACGGCGAAGCGGCGGCTGCCGTTGGCCCGCTCGCTGGCTACCGCGACCGCCTCCCGGGCAGCCCGCTCGACGTCCGTCGGCTCGAGCGCGACCTCGATCGTCCCGGCCTCGAGCCTCGCGACGTCGAGGAGGTCGTCCACGATCCCGATCAGGCGCTCGGACTCGCTGGCGATGTAGCGCAGGAAGGTGTCGCGCTCGGAGTCGGAGAAGGCCACGTCGGCGCGTTTCAGCGTCTCGGCGAAGCCGTAGATCGAGGTCAGCGGCGTCCGTAGCTCGTGCGAGACGGTCGAGACGAAGTCGGACTTCATCTGCTCGACCACGCGTTCCTGCGAGACGTCGCGGAAGGCGAAGATCCTTCCGGCGACGGAGCCCGAGCCGTCGCGCATCACGGCCTCGCTGAGGGCGAGCCAGACCTCCTCTCCGCCTCGTTTGATCGCCACCTGGCGCTCCCCCGCCCCGTCCTCGCCTTCTGCGGCAAGGTCGCGCTGCAGCACGTCGGCGACGGACCGCCCTCGGGCCTCCGAGGCAGGGACGCCGGTGATCTGCTCGGCCATCGCGTTCCAGAGGACGATCCTGCCCTCTCGGTCGACGGCGACGATCCCGTCAGCGATGTTGGCGAGGATCGCCCCACTCCGCTCCTTCTCCTCCGCGACCCGCTGATAGAGCTCGGCGTTCGCGACGGAGGCGGACGACGCGGCGGCGAGGGCGCCGAGCGTCTGCACCTCGTCGTCGCGCCAGGCGCGCGGCGTGCTCGAGTAGACGGCGAGCACGCCGTAGAAGCCGCCGCCGTGCGCGGCCAGCGGCACGGCCACGCAGGCGGCTGCGGTGCCGGGCTCGAGCAGGAGATCGCCGCGCGCGAGCCGAGGCTGCTGCTCGGCGTCGCGGAGCGCAACGGGCGAGCCGGCCTGCGCGACGGCACCGGAGATCCCGAGCGTCGAGCCGGCCGAGGTGCCGGCCAGGCGTTCCGTCCCGCGGCCCGCGGCCGCGCGGACGACGAGCTCGTCCCGCTCGAGCAGGCGGATGACCGCCGCGTCGGCGCCGAGCAGGCCGGGCGCCTCACGCGCGACCTCCTCGAGCACGACGGCGGGGTCGAGGCTCGTGGCGAGCAGGGCGCCGACCCGTGCGAGCCGCTGCGAGAACGTGCGCGCGCGTCGCTCGCCCTCGAACAGCTCGCTGCGCTCGAGCGCCCCGCGCGCGGCTCCGCTCAGATGCGCCGTCAGGAGCACGTCCTCGTCGGCGAACGTCCGGCCCCCGCGGAAGAGGACGACGACTGCGTAGCTCTGGTCCCGGACGCCCGCCACGGGCGCGCAGAGGAGCGAGCCGTAGCCCTCGGCAACGAGCGGCTCCCGGAGCCAGGCGTCGAAGCGCTCGTCGCCGGCCAGCTCGGTCGACGCGAGGATCCGCTCCTCCGCCGCGAAGCCGGCGAAGGCGCCGGGCGGCGCCGGGGCGGCGGCGAGAGCCGTGCGGATCGGCTCCGGCAACTCGTGTGTCCCGGCCAGCGAGGCGGCCTGGCCCTCGAGCTCGAGCACGAGAGCCGCGTCCCCGCCGAGCGCCTCGCACGCGGCCTGGGCGAGCGCGTCCAGGGTCTCCACCCGCGAGAGCGTCATGCCGATCACCTGCGCGATCCGGTAGAAGCCGCGCTGCACCTGGGTCTGGCGCTCGCGTTCCTCGAAGCTCTCGGCGTTGTGCAGCGCCAGCGAGGCGAAGCGGGCGAACGCCTCGACGACCTCGATGTCGCCCTCCGTGAACCGGCCGGGCTCCCGCGAGCAGACGCCCAGGACGCCCCGCGCCTCGCCGAGCCACGTGATCGGAGTGGCGAGGACGTCGTTGAACACCGCGTAGGGCGGGCTCGGAGGCGGCTCTTCGGTTCCGGCGAAGTCGTGCGTGACGACGCTCGCGCCGGACTGGAGCGCGCGCCCGATCGTCCCCTCGGCCGGAATCTGCCGGCCGACGTTCCACTCCGCAACGCCGACGACCGCCCGGCAGCGCAGCAGGTCGCTGTCCGGCTCGATCACCCAGCAGTCCGCCGCGTCGGCGCCGGTGAGAGCGACGACCTCTTCGACCAGGCGGCGGATGACGGACTCGAAGCGGAGGTCGCTCGTCAGGACCTGTGCGGCCTCGATGAGCGTCTCCTGCCGGCGTAGCCGCTGCTCGTTCTCGCCGAGGAGGCGCGCGGTGTGAATGGCGAGGCCGAGCTCCCTCGCCACCGCTTCGGCGAGGGCGATCTCCCCGGGCAGCCACCGCCTGGCCTCGAACCGGTGGGCGCTGAACACGCCGATGACCTTGTCGAAGACGACGATCGGCGTCGCCAGCACGCTGCGGGTACCGAGCTCGAGGAGCGTCTCGCGCCTGCCCAGGCTCGCGTCCTCGAACTCGGGCGCCGTCTCCACGTCGCTGACGGCGACCGTCCGCCGGTCGCGGGTGGCGAGGTTGAGCCCCGGGAGCCTCGGCGCCACGTCCCCCACCGGATCGACGCCGGGCGCGTTCCATTCGGCGAGGACCGGCATCGGCTCGCCGATCTCGCCGAGCCGGATGAACGAGCGCGTGACGCCGATCGCCTTCGCGGTCTCCTCGACCGCCACCTTGAGGACGGTGTCCAGGTCGAGCTCGGAGCGGACCCGGCGACCGATCTGCGCGATCAGGCGCTCTCGCGCCAGGGCCTCCCGCAGCGCGTCGTTCGACCGCGTCCGGCCCAGCGCCAGGGCGGCCTCGCTTGCCAGGCCCTGAACGACGTCGAGCTCGGCTGCCGTGAAGCGCCGGTGGCTCGTGCGGGTGACGACGACGAGGACGCCCACCACGTCGCCTTCGGAGAGCAGCGGCACGAACGCCGCGCTCTTGGCGCCGACCGTATCGGCCAGCGCCCGGTTGACGCTCGTGGAGGTAACGGCGTCGTAGACGGAGATGGGCGCGCGCTCCCGGACGACCGAGACGATCGCGCCGCTGTCCTCGTCGAGCCTGAGCTGGACACTCCGCCACCAGTCCTCGTCGACACCGCGGGCGACGAGCCCGACCGCCGTCCCCAGCTCCTCGTCGACCTGGGCGAGCAGGAGCGCGTCCGGCTCGAGGAGCGACTCCACCTCGTCGAAAAGCGACGTCGCCGCCTCCTCGGCCGTCTGGACCTGCGCCAGCACGGACGAGAGCCGCGAGATGGCGTCCGCCTCGCGGCCGCGCTCGGTGGCGATCTCCTCGGCTTCCCGGACGCGCCGCCGGGCGGTGACGAGCAGGGCGCGGTCGTGCCCGCGGGCGAGGACGATGACGCCGGGGATCGCGACCGCGACCGCGCTCGCGACGACGAGCCACGACGGCTCGCCCTCGAGGACGTCACGGCCGGCGAGCGCCAGGCCGGCGAGCAGGGCCGAGATCAGGGCGACGAGAGTGAAGAGGAGCCAGATCCCCAGACCGAGGCCGGAGGCGCGGCGCTCCCGCAGGAGCGAGACGCCGAGCAGAATCGAGACAAGCCCGTACAGGCCCGCCAAGACGAGGAGCGGAACGGCGTGCAGCAGGATCGTCTGGCGATCGGCGCTCACAGGGGTCCTGCGGTGATGATAGGTCGCGGGCAGAGCCGCCGCGGCTCGGCGCCGATGTTCTCGCGCTCAGGTCTCGGAGGAAAAGAAAGGCCCGCCGCTCGGGGGGTAAGCGCGGCGGGCCTTCCCAGATTGCTCACCGCGGACTACATGGCCAGGGACACACACCGCGGTTCGCATCGCCCAGTGCAGGCCAAACTAACGCCAGCGGCTGCCGGTTCCAATAGGCCGACTGGCCCATCTTTGAAAGTCAGACGCTTAGGCGTTACAAGTCAGAACCAGGAGCTCGACCCTGCGCTACGCCTTACGTACTGCCAGCTCGGGGCCCGGCTCGATCGCGACCGCCAGGGTCTCCGACTTCACCCAATCGTGGAAGCCGGCGAGGTCGTCGCCGTCGGGAAGCGTCAGGACGATTCGGTCGGTGAGCTCGAGGCCCTGCTCCTTGCGCATCGTGTTCACCGCGTGGACGAGGTCGTAGACCCGGCCCTCGAGCTCGAGCTCCTGGTCGAGGCGGATGTCGAGCGCGACCGCGAGCGACCCCTCCTCCGCCAGCGCCCACCCCTCGGGGGCGGCCCGCTCGACGAAGACCTCGTCCGCCTCGAGCTCGCGGCCTTCGACCCGGACCTTGCCGTCGGGGAGCTGGTCGAAGCGGCCCTCCGCCAGCGCCGCGCGGACGGTGGGAAGCTCGGCTCCGAGCTTCGGGCCGAGCAGCTTCAGGTTCGGCTTCGCCCGGACGGTCGCCCCGGCGATCGGCTCGAAGGCGACCGACTTCACGCGAAGCTCCTCCCCGATCTCGTCGGCGTACCCCTCCGCGCGCCGCGCGCCCTCGACGACGAGCGCCCGCAGGGGCTGGCGCAGCTTGAGCTCGGAGGCGCCGCGGGCGCGGTGGCCCAGCTCGACGATGGCCCGCACCTCGGCCACCTCGGCGAGCAGCGCCTCGTCCGGCTCGCCGCGCTCCGGCCAGCCGGCGAGGAAGACGCTCTCCGGCGCGCCCTCGCAGGGCTCGGCCACCAGGGTGCGCCACAGGTCCTCGGCCAGGAACGGCATGACCGGGGCGATCCCGCGGATCCCCTGGACGAGCGCGTGCCAGAGCACGCGGAGCGCAGCCTCGTCCCCGTCCCAGAAGCGCCGGCGCGACCGGCGGATGTACCAGTTGGAGACGTCGTCGACGAACGCCTCGAAGCTCTCGATGAGGCGGTATGTGAGCTGGCTCTCGAGCGCTTCCGTCGCCTCGGCGACGTAGGCCTGCGTGCGGGCCGCGAGCCAGCGGTCGAGCGGGCGCGAGCCCTCGGCCAGCGGCGGCGTCGCCAGATCGCCGTAGGCCGGGACGAACCCCTCGACGTTCCCGTAGTCGACGAGGAAGCGAACGGAGTTCCAGAGCGTGAGGAGCCTGCGCTTGATCTCCTTCGCAGGCCCGTAGCCGAAGAGGAGGTTCCGGTCGGGCGGCTGCGCGCAGAACTGCCAGCGCATGACGTCGGCGCCCATGCGCTCGAAGGCGTCCTCGGCGTCGATCATGTTCCCCCAGGAGCCGTGCATCTCCTGGCCGCGCTCGTCGAGCATCTTCTCGTAGCCGAGCACGGAGCGGAACGGCGCCCGGCCGACCATCGCCACGGACATGAAGAGCTGCGAGTAGAACCACAGGCGGATCTGCTCGCGCATCTCCGAGACCCAGTCCGCCGGGAACCAGGTCTCCCAGTACGCGTGGTCGGGGAGGTCGGCGCCGGACAGGCCGGCCGAGGCGCCGGTCGCGTAGCCGCCCTCGACCCACTCGGGGTTCTCCCAGCCGAGCGTCGAGAGCGGAACGATGCCGGCGTCGAGCCAGACGTCGCCGACCTCGGGGATGCGGGCCACGGGCTCCCCGCAGCCCTCGCACTCGATCACGACCTCGTCGATCCACGGACGCCGGAGCTCGGGAAGGTCCTCCTCGTGGACCGCGGAGGTCGAGCGCTCGACCAGCTCGGCCTTCGACGCGATCACGTTCACATGCCCGCACCCGCAGGGGTAGATCGGGAGCGGCAGGCCGTAGTAGCGACGCCGGGAGATGTTCCAGTCGCCCATGTTCCGGAGCCAGTCCTCCATACGCTTGCCGAAGTACTCGGGCGTCCAGGCGACCGTCTCGTTGGCGGCGATCAGCTTCGGTCGGAGCTCCTCGACGGCGATGAACCAGTCGTCGGCGATGCGGAAGATCAGCGGCGTGTGACAGCGCCAGCAGAAGGGGAAGCGGTGCTCGATCTCCCCGGCCGAGATGAGCTTGCCGCGCTCGCCGAGGTCGACGACGATCTGCTCGGCCGCCTCGCCCGTCGCCAGGCCGTGCAGCCAGCCGAAGTCGGTGTAGAAACGGCCCGACTCGTCCACCGGCATGAGCACGGGCAGGTCGTGGACACGCGAGAGCTCGAAGTCCTCCGCGCCGCAGCCGGGGGCGATGTGGACGATGCCCGTGCCCTCCTCCATGGACACGTCCTCCCAGGGGATGACGCGGTGCTCGACGTCGGCGGCTGCCGGCAGCTGGTCGAACGGGCCCTCGTAGCGGAGGCCGACCAGGTCGGCGCCGGGCGCCCGCTCCACGAGCTCGCCGTCGGGAGCGCGGGCGACCGCCCACCACTCGCCGTCGGGCCGGCGGCCGTACTCGGCCTCGGGGTTGACGGCGGCGGCCACGTTCGCGGGCAGCGTCCACGGCGTCGTCGTCCAGACGGCCAGGGACTGCCCCGGCCGGTCGAGGAGCGGCAGGCGCACGAAGAGCGACGGGTCGGTGCGCTCCTCGTAGCTCCCGACCAGCTCGTGCGCCGAGATCGACGTCCCGCAGCGCGGGCACCACTCGGTCGAGCGATGGCCCTTGTACAGGTAGCCCTGCTCGTGCATCCGGCGCAGGAAGCGCCAGATGTACTCGATGTTCGTGTCCGAGAACGTGAAGTAGTCGTTGCCCCAGTCCATCCACTGCCCCAGGCGCTTCGAGCCGCGGGTGAGCTCGTTCGCCGACCACACGACCTTCTCGCGGCACTTGCGCGCGAACTCGGCTAGGCCGTACTCCTCGATCTCCCGCTTCGAGTTGAGCCCGAGCTCGCGCTCGACGCCCACCTCGATCCAGAGGCCCTGGCAGTCGAAGCCGTTCTGGTAGCGCTGGTCGAAGCCGCGCAGGGCCTTGTAGCGCTGGAAGACGTCCTTGAGCGTCCGGCCCCAGGTCGTGTGGATGGCGAGCGCCTTGTTCGCCGTCACCGGGCCGTCGAAGAAGCTCCAGATCGGCCCACCGCGGTTCTGCTCGCGCAGCGCCTCGAAGGTCCCCCGTTCCTCCCACCAGGCGAGGATCTCGAGCTCGAGGCTCGGGTGGTCCGGGACGCGCGGCAGGCTGCGGAACATTCGGCGGTCAGTCTACGTTTGAAGGGTCATGCCAGAAGCCATCACGACCTCGCAGTTCGACAGCGAGGTCCTCCAGAGCGAGACCCCGGTGATCGTCGACTTCTGGGCGGAATGGTGCGGCCCCTGCCGCGCCGTCTCCCCCGTCCTCGAGCAGATCGCCGAGGAGCGCGCGGACGAGCTCCGCGTCGTGAAGGTCAACATCGACGAGGAGCCCGAGCTCCAGCAGCGGTACGGGATCCTCTCGATCCCGACGATTCTGCTCTTCCAGGACGGCGAGCCGAAGGCAGCCGCGGTCGGCGCTCAGCCGAAGCGGATGCTCGAGCGGTCGCTTGGCCTCGCCGACGAGGCCGCCTAGCCCTACTCGCGATCTTCGAGGTAGGTGTCGAACGCCGCGTGGTTGCGGAGGAACGCCTCGACGGCGTCGAGGCCCTCCGCGATCCAGGCGTCCATCCAGTCGTCCCGCAGATGGTCTTCGATCGAGTGCGTCCCGTAGTTCATTCTTCGCCGATTATCGGCCGGTCGGCGCGCGGGCTGAATAGGCCTTTCGACCTATCGTTCCTGGCCGTCCGGGTGGTCTTCTAGGCGAGCGTTATCAGGGCGACGCCGGCGAAGGCGCTGACGACGCCGACCGCCTGCGCGCGCGAGATGCGCTCGCCCAGGAGGAGGCGCGCGAGCAGGACGGTCACGACCGGGTAGAGCTGGCCGAGGACGGCGGCGACGCTGAGCAGGCTCTCGGTCGTGGCGACGGCGAAGAGCACGTTCCCCACGGTGTCGAGCACGCCGATCAGGAGCAGGACCGGCAGGTCGCGCCCGGTCAGCGCGAAGCTCGGGCGCGTCGCGAGGGCGACCAGGACGAGCAGCGAGAACGACGTTGCGCGCATCGCCAGCGTGCCCCAGTACGGATCGCCCTCGCTCGCCTCTCCGAGCAGCACGAGCAGCAGGCCGAACGAGAGCGCGGCCACGAGCCCGAGCAGCACGCCCTCCGCGCTCGCTCGGCGCCCGTCGAGGGCACGGGCGCGCGAGGCGAGCACGACCCCGGCGAGCGCAAGGACGATCCCGGCGGCCTGCAGGCTGCTGGGGCGCTCCCCGGCGACGAGGTCGAAGGCGACGGGCACGAGCGCCGCGGTTGCCGAGATCGGCGCGACGATGCTCATCGGCCCGACGGCGAGCCCGCGGTAGAGAGCGGCGAGACCGATCGCGCCGAAGATCCCTGCCAGCGCCCCGTAGAGGAGATGGCGGGCGTCGGGCGCGCCGACGCCGCGCACGGCCACGACGAGCGCGATCGTCGTCAGGCCGGCCGCCTGCGAGACGACGAGCACGGTGACCACCGCGAGCCGCCTGGTCCGGTGGCCGGCGAGGAAGTCGCCCAGGCCCCAGCTCAGGCTCGCGGTCAGCGCGAGCAGCGGGCCGAGCACGCTAGGTGAAGCTCACGCCGATGCGCTCGAGCAGCTCGACGGTGTTGGCGAACGCGAACTCGGTGCGGGGAGGCAGCGCGTCGTCCGGGAACCAGGCGAGCTCGGCGACGTCGTCGGCCGGGCGCGGGTCGCCGGGGCCCAGTCGGGCGGCCCAGTAGAAGTTCACCGTCCAGGCGCCGCCCTCGCCGTAGCGGTCGGGGATCCCGGCGAGGAAGTCGCCCGGGTCGACCTCGAGGCCGGTCTCCTCGCGAAGCTCGCGGCGGAGCGTCTCGAGCGGCCCCTCGCCCTCGTCCATGAAGCCGCCCAGGAGGTCCCAGAGGCCCGCCCCGGGATCGTGCGCGCGGCGGGCGAGGAGGATGCGGCCCCGGTCGTCCCGGATGACGGCGCTGACGGTCGGCGCCGGGTTCGCGTACTCCTCGAGCCCGCAGGCCGGGCAGCGGACGGCCCGCTCGGCATGCTCCAGCGGCGTTCCGCAGCGCGGGCAGGCCTGCCACTCGGCGAGTTGCTCTGTCGTTGCCATAGGATCGCGCCACTATGGCAGCTGCCGAGCCGCCCGAGCCCGCCGAGGAGTGAGACACGAAGCGGCCACGGTCCTCGAGCTCTCCCGCGTCGCCGAGCTCTCCGTCCTCCCCGGCGAGACCCTGACGCGACTCGCCCGCGAGCTCGAGCGCCACGAGCTCGGCCCGGGAGAGGAGCTCGACGCGGGTGAGCTGTTCGCGGTCGTCCTCGCGGGCCTGGTGAACGGCCCGGGCGGCGTGCTCCACCCGGGTGACCGCGCGTCCGGCCGGCTCCGCGCCGTTACTCCGTCGGCGGTGGCGACCTGCACCGCCGAGGCGTACGACCGGGTCGTCGCGGGCGGCTGACTCATCCACAGGCGTGACTCCCGGAGCCCCGTCCGGGGCCTGGCCCCGGACGGGGCCGCCATGGTCAGGCTTTGGCTCAACCATGCGGCCCGGGTATCCCCAGGCCCTGTGTGGAAGCTCAGCCCGCGAGCTCGGCCAGGATCGCGTCCGCGAGCGGGGGCCAGGCGGCGAGCGCCCACTCGTCGAACTCCAGATCGGTCAGGCACGCGCACGCGACGCGGGCCTCGGGATCGACCCAGAGGAACGTGCCGGCGCCGCCGAAGTGGCCGAAGGTCGCCGGCGAGTTGCGGGAGCCGGTCCAGTGCGGCCGCTTCGCGTCCTTGAGCTCGAAGCCGAGGCCCCAGTCGTTCGGCTCCTGGCGGCCGAGGCCCGGGAGCACGCCGCCGAGGCCGGGGAAGACGACCGTGGTCGCCTCGGCCAGCGTCTCAGGCGCGATCAGGGTCGGCGTCAGGAGCTCGCGCCCGAACGCGGCGAGGTCGGCGAGCGGCCCCCAGATCCCTTCGGACGGGCGGCCGCGGAGCTCGCAGCCGGCGAGCCCGAGCGGGTCGAGGACGGCAGCCTGGAGGTACTCGGCGAACGGCATCTCGGCGCGCTCGGCCAGGAGGTCGCCGACGAGGTCGAAGCCCGCGTTCGAGTAGATCCGCCGCTCCCCCGGCTTCCCGATCGGCGCGACGCCCTCGAAGGGGAGCCCGGAGGCGTGGGCGAGGAGGTGGCGCACGGTCGACCCGGGCGGGCCGGCGAGCTCGTCCAGGTCGAGCACGCCCTCCTCGGCTGCGACCAGCGCGGCGCAGGCGGTGAAGAGCTTCGTGACGGAGGCCCAGCGGAAAACCATCTCCTGGGGCCCGCGCGCCGCGACGACCCCGCCGCCCGCGACCACGGCGACCGCCGCCGTCGGCGCGGGCCACGCGTCGATCTGCTCCAGCGCCTCCACGGTCGGCGATACTAGGCGAGATGGAGCGACGGACCGTCTCTTCCGGGTCTCCGTACGAGCCGGTCGTCGGCTACTCCCGGGCCGTGCGCGTGGGCGACCGGGTCTTCGTCGCCGGCTCGGCACCGATCATGGCCGACGGCTCCGATCCGCCCTCGGACGCCTACGGCCAGGCGAGGCGGTGCCTCGAGATCGTCGGCGACGCGCTCCGTCAGGCCGGCGCGTCGCTGGAGGACGTGGTGAGGACGCGTGTCTACCTGACCGAGGCGGCGGCCTTCGACGGCTTCGCCAAGGCCCATGGGGAGGCATTCTCGGAGGTCCGACCCGCGAACACGACCGTCGTCGTGGCCGCGCTCCTCGATCCCCGCTGGCTGCTGGAGATCGAGGCCGAGGCGGTCGTCACGACTCCAGAGTGAGCCGGTCGCCCACGGCGACGCCCCAGTCCGAGAAGGCCCCCTGGTTCACCTCGAGCGCGCTCGCGTACGAGACGCCCGGGTCGTAGACCTCGCACGGATCGGCCTCGCACGGCTCCATGTCCAGGATGGCGACGATCGTCCCGTCCTCGTCGGCGAAGGCGATTGAGAGCGGGATCAGCGTGTTCTTCATCCAGAAGCCGCCGCTGGTCGCCCCGTCGAAGAGGAAGATCATGCCCGCGTCGGCCGGCAGCGACTCACGGTTCATGAGCCCGACCTGGCGCTCCTCGTCGTCGTCGGCGACCTCTACCCGAACGACGACCTCCTCGCCGCCGGCCGTCTCGATCACCACCACCGGCCCGGACTCCTCCTCTCCTCGGTGGTCGTCGTCGGCGGCGCCTGCTCCGGCGTCGTCGTCCCGCCGCTCGGGATGGTCGTCGTCGGGGGCTGAGCCGTCTCGTCGTCGTCACCTCCGCAGGCGGCGACGAGCAGCACGATTGCGAGGACGGCGAGGCGTCGCACCCCGCCATCCTCGCAAACCGCGGACGGGCCCCGGAGGGCCCGCCGCGTCCCCGCGGCCGTCAGGCGACCAGCGGGGTGCTCCAAAGCCGCGCGAAGAGCGCGACCAAGGCGACGGACGGCGCCGGCCTGGAGGCACCGCCCGCGCCCACCGGCGCGTGCGTCGGGTCGACGCCGCGACCGGCTCCGGCAGTCGCCGAGACCGGTCCGGGACAGGGCGTCGCGCGCCGGGAGCCCATGGCCGCCGCTGCGGAATCCGGAGTGGAGAGAGCGAACGCGGGCCAGAGCGCCAGGCGCCTGAGCAGCCAAGCTCTGTGCTGTCGCCGCATTCGTCCCTCCTTCCGATCCCGTTCGGCGGTCTCCCACGAGACGGTGACGCGGGCCATCTTCTTCCCGAGGCCGCGGAGTAGAGTTCGTGCCTCGCATGAAGCAGATCTACCCCGCGACGATCACGGGCAAGGGCTTCGCCGAGGGAGGCAGCGTCCTCGACCATCGCTTCGGAGCCACCGAGCCGTTCACGCTCGGGGTCGAGGAGGAGTACATGCTCCTCGACCCGCAGACCTTCGACCTCGTCCAGCACGTCGAGACGGTGCTGACCTCCGCGATGGACGGCGAGTTCGACGACCGCGTGGGGCCCGAGCTCATGCAGTCCGTGCTCGAGATCTCGACGCCGGTCTGCAAGACCGCCGGGGCGATCGAGCACGAGCTGCGCAGGCTGCGCGGCCACGTCCAGCGGGCGGCCAACAGCCACGACCTCAGGGTCGGGTCGGCCGGGACGCACCCCTTCAGCCTCTTCGAGCGCCAGAAGATCACCGCCCGCGACCGCTACCGGAACCTCGTCGACCAGCTCCAGTACGTCGCTCGGCGCGAGCTGATCTTCGGCTGCCACATCCACGTCGCCGTCGACGACGCCGACAAGGCGGTGCACGTGATCAACGCGCTCCTCGTCCACCTGAGCGACCTGCTCGCGCTCTCGGCGAGCTCGCCGTTCTGGCGCGGCGAGCCGACCGGGCTCTCGTCGAGCAGGCAGATGGTCTTCGCCGCGTTCCCGCGCTCCGGGCCGCCGCCGCGCTTCCGCGACTACGAGGACTACGCCGAGGTCGTGGGCCAGCTCGAGAAGACGGGCTGCATCGCCGACTACACGCACATCTGGTGGGACGTCCGCCCGCACCCTCGCTTCGGGACGATCGAGATTCGGGTGATGGACGCGATCACCCGCGTCGAGGAGACGGTGGCGATCACGGCGTACGTCCAGGGCCTGGTCAAGCACTACTCCGAGCGCTACGACGCGGGCAAGGAGCTGCCGAGCTACCACCGCATCCTCGTGACCGAGAACAAGTGGCTGGGCGCCCGTTACGGCCTCGAGGCGCCCGGTGATGGACCTCGTCACCGGACGGCGCAACCGCGTGCCGATCGCGCAGCTCATCCGGCGGGCGCTCCGCGACATCGAGCCGCACGCGCGCGAGCTCGGCTCCGAGCGGGAGCTCGAGGGCATCCGGGACATCCTCGGCCGCGGCAACGGCGCCGACCGCCAGCTGCGGATCTTCAACGCGAACCGGGACATCGTCGAGGTGACGCGCGAGATCGCCGACGCGACCGAGGCCGGCGCTGCGGTGACGGCGTGATCGGCGTCGGCGACCCGATCCCGGACGTCAAGGTCTGGCGCTCGACCTCGGAGACGATCGGCCTGCGCGAGCTGGCCGACCGGTCGCCCTACCTGCTCCTCTCGTACCTCTTCGACTGGTCGAGCACCTGCACGAACGAGCTCTCCGAGCTGAACGCGCGCCGGGACGAGCTGCTCTCCACCGGCGTGGCGCCGTACGGGATCTCGCGTGACAGCCCCTGGTCGCACGTCGCCTGGGGCCAGGCACTGGACATCGAGGTGCCGCTCCTGTCGGACTGGACGGGCGAGGCCGTACGGGCGCTCGAGATCGTCCAGGAGTTCCGCGGGCTCACCGATGTCGCCCGCAGGGCCGCCTTCGTGGTGGACGGACAGGGCATCATCCGCGGCGCATGGCGGTACGGCGCATCCGAGACCTCGGACTTCGACATGCTCGTCGAGGCCGCTCGCTCGCTCTCGTAGCGCTCTACACGGCTGCCGCTCTCGTCGCGACGCTGCCGGCGAGCCTCTCCCTGGGCAGCGAGTTCGTCGCGGACGGAGCGGACGGGCACGGCGAGGCCGCGGCGGGCGACCATCTGCAAGCCGTCCACCGCTTCTGGCTCGTCGGGCACCAGCTCGGCCGCGGCGCGGCGCCGTGGGTCGACCCGTACAGCTTCCAGCCGCTCGTCGACCCGCAGGTGGTGCTCGCCGGCTGGCCGTTCGGCTTCGCCTTCTGGCCGCTCGACGCGCTCTTCGGCCCGGTGCTCGCCTGGAACCTCCTCCTCCTGGGCACGATCGTGGCGGCGGGCCTGCTCACCTACGGCTGGCTCCGCGAGCTCGAGCTGCCGGCCGGCGCCGCGGCGGTCGGCGGCCTCGCGTTTGCGATCGCCCCCTACCGGCTCGCGCAGAGCGGGACGCACCTGCTCGGATGGATCGCCGTCCTGCTCCCGCTCGCCCTGCTCGCCTACGAACGCTCAGGGCGGGCCGAGCGCGGCCGGAACGCGCATCTGTGGGGCGCGCTCGCAGCGGCCGCGATCGTCTCGCTCCCTCTGTCCGGACAGCTCCATCTGGCGCTCGGCGTCATCCCCTTCCTCGCCGTGTACGTCGCCGTCCGCGCCGCGCCCGTCGCCGCGGCGTGGGCGGCCGGCGGGCTCGTGGCGGCGGTAGGGATCGGGCTCGCCGTCCACCTGGCGATCGTGCGGGACTCGGCGGAGAGCGGTGGGCGCTCGCTCCAGGAGGTCGGCGAGTACTCGGCTGCGCATCACCGACCTGCTCAGCCGGTGGCAGCCGGAAGAGTCCGAGCGGTTCGTCTATCTCGGCTGGCTGGTCCCCGTGCTCGCCGTGTCGGGCTTCGTCGTCCTCTGGCGGGCGCGGCAGCGCGCGCTCGCCGCCGTGCTCGGAGCAGGGGTGCTCGTGCCGGCGCTGCTGGCCCTCGGGACGACGCTCCCGCTCTACGAGTGGCTCTGGAACGTGTTTCCGCCGCTGCGCTTCCCTCGCGTCCCGGGCCGTCTGATGCCGATCGCCGACCTCGCGGTCGCCGCGCTCGCGGCCGTGGCGGTGGCCCGGATCGCAGCCGCATCGGGACGGCGCGCCGCCGCGGCGGTCGGCGTGCTGCTCGCGCTCGTCGCGGCCGACCTGCTCGTCTTCCCTCTCGCCTCTTCCCGCGCCGACCCCGACAACGCCGCCTACGCGGCGCTCGGGTCGTCGGACGAGAGCCGCGTGCTCGAGCTCCCGCTGTTCGAGCCCGGCATCCACTTCGGAAGCGTGTACGACTACTACCAGCTCCAGGCTCCGCGCGAGCGGCCGGGTGGCTACTCGACACTCGTCCCTCGCGCCGCCTACGACTTCTACTTCATTCACAACCGCCTCTCCTGCGGCGTCTGGCTCCCCGGCGACGAGGAGACGCTCGCCGATCTGAACGTCCAGCACGTCGCCTACCACGCGGGCATGTACGAGCAGAGCGAAGTCCCCGGCGCCTGGTTCGGCTGGCAGGGCCTCCTGGAGCACGGCTTCTCCCCCGTGGCGCAGGGAGGTCGGGTGACGCTCTTCTCCCGCGGCGACGGCAGCGGCGAGGTCGGCCCCGGGGCCGCCGGAGCCGCCGCGCGGGGAGCCCGTCTTCTGCGAGGACTGGAACGGGAACGTGACCGACGAGCGCCAGGGCGCCTTCTGGGTCTACGGCTCCGGCCCGGTCAAGCTGACCGTGAACGCGATCGCGGAGACGCCGGCAACGCTCTGGGTCGACGGCGAACGGGCGGATACGGGGCTCGTCTCCGGCCCGACCGAGCTCGAGGGCGATCTTGCCGGCGAGGGCTGGCACGCGCTCGTCCTGGAGGTCCCCGCCCTCCTCAGCACCGCCCCGCCGCAGGGCGTCGAGCTAGTGGCCGTCGACGTCGCCGGGTGAGAACGGGTTGGGGACGGTGAACCAGAGGACGACGGTCTCCGCGTCCGCGGACGGGTTTCGCCAGGTGTGCGGCTCCCGCGGCGAGTAGGCGACCGTGTCGCCGGCCTCGACCCGATGGACGGTCCCGCCGACCCGGAGCTCGAGCCGGCCGGCGAGGACGTAGACGAGCTCCGCCTCGGCGGGGAACGTGTACAGCTCCTTCCCAGCCCCCGCGCCGGGCGGGATCCGCGACTCCATGAGGTGGAACCGGCGCTCGTCGCGCGAGCTGAGCAGAATGTCCTCGTGCTCGCCGATCCCGCGCCAGGCCGGAGCGTCCGAGCGGCGGATGACCTCGCCGGTCGGCGCCTCGTCGAGGACGTCGCCGAAGCGAACGTCGAGCACCGCGCAGATCCGCGCGAGCGACGAGAGCGACACGGACGTCAGGTCCCGCTCGAGCTGGCTCAGGAAGCCGCTCGTCAGGCCGGTCGCCTCCGCCACCTCCGCCATGGTCATTCCCCGCTCGCGGCGAAGGGCCCGCAGGCGCTCGCCCACGTGTGCCTCGCCGGTCCGGTTCGAGGTCAAGCGAGGATCGTAACGGCCGGTTGACCGGCCCGCGAATGCGCCCGCCCTACTGCTGAGAGCGGGCCAGGACCGTGACCGGAGTTCCGACGGGCGTCCGGCGGAAGAGCCAGCTCGCGTCGTGGCGCGTCACCCGCACGCACCCGTGCGAGACGGGCAGCACCGGGACGACGCGCGACTCGTGGATGGCGATTCCACGGACGACGTAGCTCGCCCACGGAAGCCAGACCTTGTACGGGGCCGACCAGGAACGCCGGCGCTTGCGGAGGATCGAGTACTCGCCGGCGGGCGTGGCGAAGCCGCGCCTCCCGGTCGACACATGCATGGTCCGCAAGACGTTGCCGTCCTCGACGAGCAGGAGGAGCTGACGGTCGAGCAGGATCTCGATCCGGGTCCCCCGGCCCGTCGTCACCGGCTCGGGGCGCCGCGCCGACGCGAGCGCCGCCTGGGTCAACGGTCCCGGGATGCCGTCACGGCCGAGGCCCTCCCACTTCTGGAACGCGATCACCGCGGCACGGGAGCGTCCGTCGAAGACCTTGTCGACGGCCCCGAGCGGGAGGTAGCCGAGCTCCCAGAGCTTGCGCTCGACGCTCTCGACGGTGCGCGGGCGCGGGGTGACGCCCGCGGACGCGAGCGAATCGGCGGCCGCCGGGGCGGGCGCGAGCAGCGCAAGCGCGGTCACGACGACCGCCACCAGACCGACGCGCATGCGCGTCGGGGCCAAGGCCCGGACTTTCACGGCGGCTGGATGATAATGGCAGCGCGACCGGCGCGCCAGGCGGCGCCGCTAGGCGATCTGCCAGGTGTCGCCCGCGTGGAGCAGGGCGTCGAGGTCGCCCTCGCCGTTCGCCGCTCTGGCCTCCTCGAGCTGGGCCGCCATCAGCTCGTCGTAGACCGGGCGCTCGACGTCCCGGAAGACGCCGATGGGCAACGGGCCCGGTAGCGGATAGCCGAGGCGTCCGAGCGCGAACGCGGTCGCGGCACCCGAGCCGTGCGCGTCGTGGACGAGCAGCGCCTCCTCCCCCACGTCGGCCACGTCCACGAGCTCGACGTCGCCGCCCGGGCCGAGTCGCACGCCCCGCTCGCCGTCGGCGCCGAAGCGGATCGGCGCGCCGTGCTCGAGGACGATGCGGTTCTCCTTCGCGTCGCGCACGTGGTCGAAGGCGCCGTCGTTGTAGACGTTGCAATTTTGGAGAATCTCGACGAAGGCCGCGCCCTTGTGCCGGCTCGCGGCGGCGAGCGTCTCGGTCAGGTGCGCGCGATCGGTGTCGATGGAGCGCGCCACGAAGGTCGCCTCGGCGCCGAGCGCGACCGAGACCGGGTTCAGCGGCCAGTCGATGGAGCCCATCGGCGTCGGGCCGGTGACCTGGCCGAGCGGGCTCGTCGGGGAGTACTGCCCCTTCGTCAGCCCGTAGACCTGGTTGTTGAAGAGAAGGATCGTGAGGTTCACGTTGCGGCGCAGCGCGTGGAGGAAGTGGTTGCCGCCGATGGAGAGGGCGTCGCCGTCGCCCGACACGACCCACACCGAGAGGTCGGGCCGCGAGGCGGCGAGCCCCGTGGCGATCGCGGCCGCGCGCCCGTGGATCGAGTGCAGCCCGTAGGCGTTCACGTAGTACGGGAAGCGCGCGGCACAGCCGATCCCGGAGATGAAGACGAGCCGCTCGCGCGGGATGCCGAGCTCCGGGAGGAAGCCCTGCATGGAAGCGAGGATCGCGTAGTCGCCGCAGCCCGGGCACCAGCGGACCTCCTGGTCGGACTTGAAGTCCTTCGCGCCGAGGACGGGGAGCTCCGTCACGCCAGCTGCTCCATCGCGTCGGCGAGCTCGGCCGAGGTGAACGGCACGCCGCGCACCCGGTGGAAGCCGACCGCGTCGACGAGGTACTCGGCGCGGATGAGCTTGAGGAGCTGCCCGAGGTTCATCTCGGGGACGAGCACGCGGTCGTAGGAGCGCAGGATGACCCCGAGGTTCCGCGGGAACGGGTTCAGGTAGGCCAGGTGCGCCTGCGCGACCTTCGAGCCCTGCTCGCGCGCGCGGCGCACGCCGGCGGCGATCGGCCCATGCGTGCCGCCCCAGCCGAGCACGAGCAGGTTCGCTCCCTCCTGGTGGTCGACGGTCAGCTCGGGGATGTCGGCGGCGATGCCCGCGACCTTCTGCGCCCGGAGGCGCACCATCAGGTCGTGGTTGTCGGGGTCGTAGGAGATGTTGCCGGTCCGGTCCTCCTTCTCGAGCCCGCCGATCCGGTGCTCGAGGCCGGGAGTGCCGGGCACCGCCCACTCGCGCGCGAGCGTCCTGGCGTCGCGCACGTAGGGGAGGTAGCGGTCGCCGTCGTTGGGCTCGGTGGCGAACACCGGGGCGATGTCGGGCAGGTCGGCGGCGTTCGGGACGAGCCAGGGCTCGGAGCCGTTCGCCAGGTAGGCGTCCGAGAGCAGGTAGACCGGCGTGCGGTACTTCAGGGCGATCCGCGCCGCCTCGATCGCGAGCTCGAAGCAGTGGCCGGGCGTCGAGGCGGCCAGCACCGGCACGGGCGACTCCGCGTTTCGCCCGAAGAGGACCATGAGGAGGTCGGACTGCTCCGGCTTCGTCGGCATCCCGGTCGAGGGGCCGGCGCGCTGGATGTCGAGGATGACGAGCGGGAGCTCGAGCGCGACCGCCAGGCCGACCGTCTCCGACTTGAGGACGACCCCGGGGCCGCTCGAGGTCGAGACGCCGAGCGAGCCGCCGAACGACGCGCCGAGCGCTGCTCCCACCGCGGCGATCTCGTCCTCGGCCTGGAAGGTCCGCACGCCGAAGCTCTTGTGGCGCGCCAGCTCCTCCAGGATCCCGGAGGCGGGCGTGATCGGGTAGGCGCCGAGGAAGAGCGGCAGACGGCTCTGCACGCTCGCGGCGACGAGGCCCATGGCGAGCGCCTGGTTCCCGGTCACGTTGCGGTACGTGCCGGGCGCCAGCTTCGCGGGCAGCACCTCGTACTGCACCGCGAACTCCTCGGTCGTCTCGCCGAAGGCGTAGCCGGCGCGGAAGGCCCTCACGTTGGCCGCCGCGATCTCGGGCTGCTTGGCGAACTTCCGCTCGAGGAACGTGATCGTCCCCTCGGTCGGGCGGCTGTAGAGCCACGACATGAGCCCGAGCGCGAACATGTTCTTCGAGCGCTCGGCCTCGCGCTTGGAGACGTCGAACTCCTTCAGCGCCTCGATCGTCAACGAGGTCAGCGGCACCGGCTGCACGCGGTACTCGGCCAGCGAGCCGTCGTCGAGCGGGTTGGCTTCGTAGCCGGCCTTCTGGAGGTTCCGCTCGTTGAAGGCGTCCGTGTTGACGATGATCGTCGCGCCCTTGGGCAGCCCGCGCACGTTCGTCTTCAGCGCCGCGGGGTTCATGGCCACGAGGACGTCGGGCGCGTCGCCGGGCGTGAGGATGTCGTGGTCGGAGAAGTGGATCTGGAAGCCGGAGACCCCGGGAAGGGAGCCGGCCGGCGCGCGGATCTCCGCGGGGAAGTCCGGCAGTGTCGAGAGGTCGTTGCCGAGGAGGGCCGTCTCGCTGGCAAAGCGGCCCCCGGTGAGCTGCATGCCGTCCCCGGAGTCGCCCGCGAAGCGGATTACGACCCGGTGGCGCTGCTCGACTGGCTTGGCCATTTGTGTAGATCAGGTATACCGCACGGGACCAGACGCCGCGCCATGACCTGGACCCCCGCAGACAACCGCTACGACCACATGCTGTACCGACGCTCGGGTCGGAGCGGCCTCGACCTGCCCGCGGTCTCGCTCGGGCTCTGGTGGAACTTCGGCGGCGACCGCCCGCTCGAGACGAGCAGAGCGATCGTCCGGCGCGCGTTCGACCTCGGGATCACGCACTTCGACCTGGCCAACAACTACGGCCCGCCGTACGGCTCGGCCGAGGAGAACTTCGGGCGCCTGCTGGCGAGCGACCTGGCGCCGTACCGCAACGAGCTCGTGGTCTCGACCAAGGCCGGCTACGACATGTGGCCCGGCCCGTACGGCCAATGGGGCTCGCGCAAGTACCTGCTCGCCAGCCTCGACCAGAGCCTCCGCAGCATGGGGCTCGACTACGTCGACATCTTCTACTCGCACCGCTTCGACCCTGACACGCCGCTCGAGGAGACGATGGGCGCGCTCGCGAGCGCGGTGCAGCAGGGGAAGGCGCTCTACGTCGGCATCTCCTCGTACTCGGCCGCCCGGACCGCCGAAGCGGCGGCGATCCTGCGCGACCTGGGCGTCAGGCTCCTGATCCACCAGCCGTCGTACTCCATGCTCAACCGCTGGATCGAGCCCGACCTCCTGGACGTGCTCGGCGAGGAGGGCATCGGCTGCATCACCTTCTCTCCGCTCGCGCAGGGAATGCTGACCGACAAGTACCTGGGCGGCATCCCGGAGGGCTCGCGCGCGATGCGAACTGCCGGGTCGCTGTCGCCCGACCTGCTGACCGACGAAGCGCTCGACCGGATCCGCGCCCTCAACGAGATCGCGGCGGGGCGCGGGCAGACGCTCGCCCAGATGGCGCTCGCCTGGACGCTCCGGGACGACCGCGTCACGTCAACGCTGATCGGGGCCTCGAGCGTCGCCCAGCTCGAGGAGAACGTCGCAACGCTCGACCGGCTCGACTTCACCGAGGACGAGCTCGCCGAGATCGACCGCCATGCCACGGACAGCGGCATCAACATCTGGGCGCAGTCGAGCGCGGACTAGGCGCTTCCGGCAGGCGGTGGCGGCGTACCCTCGGCCCGAGGACTGAGCGCCGCATCTGGCCGTGTCCCGGGGTCTGACCCCTGGACACGTCCGCCGGGGACAGGATGTACGTCACAGAAGTGTCACAGCCCTGTCCTTCTGGCCGTACGCGGACATGGCCCGGGGTCTGACCCCTAGTCACGTCCGCCGGGGACAAGGCGCACGTCAGGCGACCGTGACGTCAGACTCGCGCCGGCGTGACGAAGCCGCATCATCTTCGCAGGATGAAGCCAAGGCTCTGGTGGATCGGCGTCCTTTTCATGGTTGGCTCGGCGCTCTTCGCGCTCGGGTCGGCGCCGTTCTACTCCGAGCTCGTCCCTCGGAGGTCGTAGGCGCCACCTTCTTCGCCGGGTCGATCTTCTTCACCTCGGCCTCGCTCCTCCAACTCAAACAGACGCCGAAGGTCGACCGGCCGGACTGGTGGGCCGCGGTCGTCCAGTTCGTGGGGACGATCTTCTTCAACGTGACGACGTTCGCCGCGCTCGACGACGCCCTGAGCGTGCGGCAGGAGGATGTCCGCGTCTGGGCGCCCGACGCGTTCGGGTCGGTCTGCTTTCTGGTCGCGAGCGCACTCGCCTTGGCGCCGGTGTGGCGCAGACGCGGGATCGACCGGCGGGTCGCCGTCTGGAACATGGTCGGCTCCGTCTTCTTCGGGATCGCCGCGATCGCCTCGTGGGTCGTCCCGGACACCGGGGAGCTCCTGAACACGGAGGCGACGAACGCGTTCACCTTCCTCGGCGCGGTCTGCTTCTTCGCCGGGGCGCGCCTGCTCCTCCGCCCTCAGGCGGCTGCCGGCTGAACGGCCGGCGCCTCGTCCTCCTCCGACGCCGACGCGGCCACGACCGCTCCGAGCAGCGCCACCGCGAGGGCGCCGACCGCCACGACCGCGTGCCAGGGCGGATCGCGGTCGAGCCGCTCCTGGAGGACGAGCGCCCCGAGGAGGACGCTGACTACGGGATTCACCACCGAGACCGTCGCCACCGAGGTGACGAGCTTGCCTGTGGCGAGGGACAACTGCTGGATGTAGAAGCCCACGAGCCCGGCGATCGCCATGACCCATAACTCCCAGCCCTCGAGCACGGCGACGGCCCCGCTTGCGTGCAGGTTCTCCACCACTGGCTTCATCAGCGTCGCGGAGATGCCGTAGAGGATCCCGCGACCGCCCCGAAGACCGCTGCCTTCGAGTCGGAGCCGCCGCGCCGCGAGAAGAGGAGCAGGCCGATGCAGATCGCGCCGAGGACGAGGAAGGCCATGGCCCAGTCGGACGCGGGCGCGTCGTCGACGCCGCCCGCCGGGTCGCCGACGCTCGCGAACACCACCAGTCCGGCGACGACCAGCGCGGCGCCGAGGACGTGGCGACGGGTGATCACCTGCCCGGTGAGGAAGTAGCCCAGGGGCATCGCCCAGACGACCGCGGTCACGAGCAGCGGCTGGATGACCGCCACGCGCCCGCGGTCGAGCGCGGCCGCCTGCAGGAGGACGCCGACGACCTGCACGGCGAGGCCGAGCAGCCAGACCCCGTTCCCCAGCAGGCGGACGAACGACCCCGGCTCGCCGGCCGAGACCCCGAGCGCCATCGACGCGCGCTGCCAGAGCGTGGCGGCGAGCGCGAAGCAGACGGCCGCGAGAACGGCGAGAAGGGCCGCTACCTCGTCCAAGACCGCTCCACCCTAAGGCATCGCCCCGCCGTCATACGAGCCGGACGAGCGCGTCGCTCGTGAGGAGAAACCCGAAGAGCAGGGTCGAGACGAACGTGATCCGGCGCTCGTTCGCGGTGAGCCAGCTCTGGGCCGCCTCGAGCCATCTGTCCGCATGGTCGCCGGCGACCAGGTAGACGGCGACCGGAACCCAGACGAGGACGCCCGCGACGAGGACGTAGAAGGACGCCGAGGAGTGCCTCCTCGACCGGCAGCCAGGCCGGCGATGCCGACGGTCGCGCCCGCGACGACCGTGATGGTGAGCCGCTTCACGCCGCCGACGCCGAGCAGCAGGCCCACCGCGAACGCGGTGCTCGGGCGAAGCCCGCGCAGCCGGGCGAGCATGGCCTTCACCCGCCTCGGCCCCGCCGCATTCGGGTCGGCGCTCGCGTGCCGCCGCGGCCACGCGATGGCGAGCAGGGCGACGCCGAACGCGAGCTCCAGGGCAGCCGCCAGCTCCTCGTTCCCGTCCCGGTTCGTCGTCGCGGCCGAGCCGATCAGGAGCGCGACCACGAACGCGATCGACTGGCCGAGCAGGAAGCCGACGAGGTAGACGGTGCCGTTCGTGCGTCCGCGCCGGCTGGTGAGCACGGCCGCGGTGGCGAGCAGGGCGACCGGGCTCGCCGCCGCGATCAGGGCGAAGAGCAGGATCCGGGACGCCGTGTCGGCCAAGCGCGGTTGGCTCGGTCAGTGGTGGAAGCTCGTCGCCGTCCCGGAGTCGTGGACGGGCTCGGGCTGCTTCTGGAGGCGCGGCAGCACTCGCTCGAGGTCGGCGACGAGCAGGTCGGCCATGTCGTGGCTGAAGCCGCGCTTGACCACGACGCGGAGAGCGGCCAGATCCTCGCGGTTTTCGGAAACGTGTAGGCAGGCAGGAGCCAGCCGCGCTCGCGCGCCGCGTTCGACACGTCGAAGACGGTGAAGTTGTCGATCCCGTCCGCGATCTTGAACGCGAAGACCGGCAGCTCATCGCCCCTGGTGACGAGCTCGAACGGGCCCAGCTCCGCGATCCGCGCGGACAGACTCGTCGCCACGTCTCGCGCGTAGGCCTGGACGCTGCGGTACCCCTCGAAGCCGAGGCGAAGGAAGTTGTAGTACTGGCCGACAACCTGCGCCCCGGGGCGGGAGAAGTTGAGCGCGAAGGTCGGCATGTTGTCGCCAAGGTAGTTGACCCAGAAGATCAGCTCCTCGGGCAGCGCCTCTGCATCGCGCCAAACGACCCAGCCGACCCCGGGGTAGACCAGGCCGTACTTGTGCCCGGAGACGTTGATCGAGGCGACCCGCGGGAAGCTGGAAGTCCCATTCGAGGTCGGGATCGACGAACGGGGCGATGAACGCCCCGGAGGCGCCGTCCACGTGCACAGGGACGTCGAGACCCGTCTTGGCCTGCAGGTCGTCGAGGGCGGCGCAGATCTCCTGCACCGGCTCGTAGGAGCCGTCGAACGTCGAGCCGAGGACGGGAATGACCCCGATCGTGTTCTCGTCGCAGAGCTTCACCGCCTCCTCGGCGTTCATATGGAGCCGGTCGCCCTCCATCGGCACGAGGCGCATCTCGACGTCCCAGTAGTTGGCGAACTTCTCCCAGCAGACCTGGACGTTGATGCCCATGACGATGTTGGGCGCGTCGGCCGGCTTGTCCTCGGCCGCGCGCCGCTGCTGCCAGCGGCGCTTGAGCGCGAGCCCGCCGAGCATGGCCGCCTCGCTCGACCCGGTGGTCGAGCAGCCGGTCGCCTGGTCGGGATCGGGGGCGTGCCAGAGGCGGCTGAGGATGTTGACGCAGCGGCTCTCGAGCTCGGCGGTCTGCGGGTACTCGTCCTTGTCGATCATGTTCTTGTCGAAGCACTCGGCCATGAGCTTCTCGGCCTGGGGCTCCATCCAGGTGGTGACGAACGTCGCCAGGTTCATGCGCGCGTTGCCGTCGAGCATCAGCTCGTCGTGCACGATCTGGTAGGCGACGTCGGGCGGCAGCTCGCCGTCCTGGAGCCGGTGCCTCGGGATCTCGGTCGTCTCGAGCGAGAAGAGCGGGGCGACGGCGAGATCCTGCTTCGAGGTCGCCGGTCCCTTGGGGTGCTTCATGGTCATTCGTGGCTCCTGTCTTGCCGGTCGGGGGGTGGAGGCGCAGGACGTGCGCCGGAGGGTCGGGGGCGACGACCGCGTAGTCGACCGTCAGGTCGGGGCCCACGTGGGCGAGCTCGCCGGCCTCGAGAGAGGTTCGCGACCGCCGCGACCAGGATGAGCGAGACGAGGACGAGGCCGGCCCGCGCAGGAGCCTCCGACGGCGGAGTTGCGGGCGTCGCGCTCACCGACGTCTCGACTCGGTCACCGGGCAGCCGGAGCCACGCCGTGTGTCACCCGACAGCGGGACGGTCGGAAGTTGGCTGATCGGGCCGATACGGGCGGAGTGCGTCTCATCTGACCTCAGCGGCACGCTCGAGCGGCAGGATACGACCGATCGCGTGCATGCGATCGTCTTGCGTGGTCACGCACGGACTTGACTTGCTCGATGCGATCCCACAGGCCCGGGCCGTGCGTAAGCGGCGGTGCTCCAGGTGAGGATCCCCCGGATCGGCCAGAAGCAGGCCAAGGAGGTCTCGCCTCCGCACGAGGAGACGCACCCGGTCATCCAGGTCAACGCCGAGTAGCTCTCGGCCGAGTTCTCCGCCCTGCGCTGGCTCCGCGACCTCGGCCTCGCCGCCTGGTTCCTGGTCGGGGTCGCCGCGCTGATGCACTCGCACCGCAAGATGCCAGACTCGGCCACATCAGGGCACGGATCGACCGTCCGGGGGCGGACGTACTGTGACGACGTCAACCGACCACGGAGCAGAGGCTTGAGGATCCGGAGAACGACGCACAAGGACGACGTGGGATCGGACAAGCCACGGGAGCCCGACGAGCCCGAAGTCGTCCAGCTCGACGAAGCTCAGCTCGGGCAGCTGTCGGCGGTCTTCGCCGCCCCGCGCTGGCTCCGCGACCTGGGGCTGGCCTCGTGGCTGACCACCGGCGTTCTGCTGGTGCTCGTCGGGCTGATCTGGCTCGTCGGCGCGACCTCCACGATCACACAGCCGCTGATCGCGGCCTTCGTGGTCGCGTGCGTGACGCTGCCGCTCGTGCGCTGGCTCGCGCCTCACCGGGTCGGACGCGCAGGGGCCGCAGGGATCTCGCTCCTCCTGCTCCTCGCCATCGGGATCCTCGTGGGCGTGCTCGTCATCGGCGGGATCGTCTCCCAGGCCGACGACATCTCCGCGAGCGGCTCAAGCGCCACCGACGAGATCCAGGCCTGGCTCGAGGACGCCGGCGTCGACTCGTCCGGAGCCGAGAGCGCAAGCAGCAAGGCGAAGGAGGAAATCCCCCAGATCATCTCGACGCTCGTCAACGGCCTCGCCACCGCCGCCAGCAGCCTGACCTCCCTCGTGCTCGGGCTCTCCTTCTTCCTCCTCAGCCTCTTCTTCCTCCTCAAGGACGGCCCCTCGTTGAGGTCCTGGGTCGAGGATCACTCCGGTATTCCGAAGCCCGTTGCCAGGACGATTACCGGCGACGTGATCACCTCGTTCCAGCGCTACTTCGCCGGCGTGACCATCGTCGCCGCCTACAACGGGATCCTCGTTGGGGTCGCCGCCCTCCTGCTGGGGGTCCCGCTGGCAGGCACGATCGCGGTCGTGACCTTCGCCTGCGCCTACATCCCGTACATCGGGGCGTTCTTCGCGGGCGCGTTCGCCGTCATCATTGCGCTCGGCTCGGAGGGGACGACAGACGCACTGATCATGCTCGTGGTCGTCATCCTCGCCAACGGCGCGCTCCAGCAGGTCGTCCAACCGATCGCGTACGGAGCCACGCTCGGCCTGAACCCGCTCGTCGTCCTCATCGTCACGATCAGCGCCGGCGCCCTCTTCGGCATGGTGGGGCTCGTCCTCGCAGCTCCGCTCACGTCGGCCGGGGTACACATCGCTGCCGACCTGGCGCGGGCCAAGGCCGTAGCTGCGAGCAAGGCGGAAGCAACCGTGCCGCCTCCCGACTCGCCCGAGCCAGAGCCGGCGTAGCACGTGAGCACGCACGCCGAGGAGCCTCCCCTGGTCGCTGGACCGCGCTGCTCGTGGCGCTCGTCGCGGCCGCCGCGAGCATTGTTCTCCAGGTGATGGTCGGCGCCACCGACGACGACACGTACACGCTCCGCGTGATCCATCGGCTCTACGCCCCTGACCTGGACGAGGGCTGCGCCTTCGAGAAGCTGATCTCGTTCCACGGAGGCATCGGCGGGCCGCAGACGCAGCCGTTCATCCTCCACCCGACGGAACTGCAGGTCCCCGAGGGTGGCGTCATCGGCGGCGCCGCCGTGCACGGGATCCTGCTCGGCGCGCGCAAAACCACCTCTACCAACTCAACGACCGAAGGAGCTACACATGATCTACGGGCTCTACTCCCTGGTGGGGCTGGCCGCGCTGGTTCTCATCGTCGCCACCCTGGTGAGCGTTTTCCGGAACCCCGACATCTCGGGAGGCGAGAAGGTCGTCTGGGTCGTCGCCACGATCTTCTTGCCCTTCCTCGGCTCGCTCGTCTACTTCACGGTCCGCCGCGGCTGGTGAGCGCCGGAGCCGGGAGACGAGGAGGCTGCAGCCGAGCAGGGCCGCCTCGACCAGCGTGATCGCCAGGCGGTTGAGCACGGTCGCCCCGAGCGCCGCGCTCGCCGGGACAACGAGCACGAGCAGCCCGTACATCGACGCCTCGCGCACACCGAGCCCCGACGGCGCGAAGACGGTGAGCACGGCGACGATCGCGCCCACGGCCGCCGTCCCGCCCAGGTAGGGGATCGTCTCGATCCCGGGGTCGGCGTCGAGCGAGCGCAGCAGCAGGTAGAGCGCGGTGCCGCCGACAGTCCATGTGAAGCTGTAGTAGCAGAGCAGCCCGACCAGGATCCGGTACGGGAGCCGTTCCGGGACCGGCGCGTCGAAGCGGCGGAAGATGACCCGCGCGAGCGCCGTGAAGACCCGCGGGTGGAGCAGGGTGGCGGTCACGACCGCGAAGGCGAGGAGCGGGACCAGCGGCGCGTCGACGACGTCGACGGCGGCGAGGCCGAGGGTGAAGACGAGGATTCCGGCGACGGCCGAGAGCCCGGCCTCGAGCAGGATCGAGCTGACCACGAAGGATGTGTCGGACACGCCGCCGGCGCGTCGCAGCCAGACGATCCGCGCGAGCGGCGTCCACACGCCTCCGGGGATGTACTTGGCGAGCATCGAGGCCATCTCCGCCTGGAGCGCGACGCCGTACCCGACGCGGATCCCGAAGGCGGCGAGCAGCCACCACCAGCCGACCGCGAAGAGGAGGTAGTACACGGCCAGCACCGCGAGCGCCGCGGCGAGGAAGACCGGATCGGCGTCGGCGAGCCGCGGGAGCGCGTCGGCCCACACGTCCCGGAGGACGTAGCCGAAGAACGCAAGGAGGACGGCGACGAGCGCGAGCTGGAGCCCGACGACGACACGCCGGCGGCGGAGGAACGCTGGGAGCCGGCTCGCCATCGGCTTCGAGTCTAGGCTCCGCGGCCGCCTGAACGACGAAGGGCGGGCCCGTGGGGCCCGCCCTTCGTGCCGCGATTCGGCGGAGCCGCCCCTAGTGCCAGCCCCAACCGCCCTTGTCCCGGTCGTGGTCGCGGTCGTCGCGGCCCCAGTCGCTGCCGTTCCAGTGGTCGTCCCGGCAACGGTCCTTGTCATCCCGGTCGTGGTCGCGGTCGTCGCGATCGCACTTGTCCCGGTCATGGCCGCCGTACTTGTCGTACTTGTCCTTGTCGCGATCGCAGCGATCGTCGTCGTCGCGGTCGCACTTGTCCTTGTCGTACCGGTCGTACTTGCCGTACTTGTCCTTATCGCGATCGCAACGATCGTCGCGGTCGCACTTGTCCTTGTCGTACCGGTCGTACTTGTTGTCGTACTTGTCGTGCTTGTCGCACCGGTCGTCGTCGTCGCACCGGTCGTCGTCACGATCGTGCCACCAGCTCCAGCCGTGTTTCCTTGTCCTTGTCCTTGTCCTTGTCCTTGCAAGGAGGCTTCGGCGGCTTCGGGCAGTCGATGCTGACCTTGACGACGTTCTTGTCCTCGACCCGCGTCTCCGTGTGGTTCGTGATAGCCCACGCGGTGTTCTCGACGCTGGTACTCGCCGCACTTGTCGTACGGGCCGACGACCCACGAGTACGTGACGGTCTTGTTCGCCTTGTTCACGCAGGTCTGCTCGTCGAGCAGCCCGAGCAGCGAGTCGTGGATCGCCACGCAGGTGTCGATCCGGTTGTCGAGCGCCGTCGCGAACGCGATCGGCGCGGACGCCGTGAACTCGCCGGAGCCGACCGATGCGGTCGCCGTCGAGACGCGGTCACTGTTGTCGGGCAGCTCGATCGTGAACCGGCACCGAAGCTGCGCGCCGGAGTTGAGCTGCCGCGGCAGGGCCTCGCCCTGACACGTGACCGTGGCCGGCCCGACGCCCGAGACCATGTTCGTGACGGAGTTGACCATCACGGGCTCGAGGTCCTTGTTGTAGACGAGGATCTCGCCGAACGCCGACCAGCCGGTGGCGCCCTCGGTCTCCTTCACGGTCACCGAGTAGTTGACCGTGGCCGTCTCGCCGACCTTCAGCTTCAGCTTCTCGACGTCGGCCGTCTTGTCGATCTCCCAGGTGAACGGCCTGTCGATCGAGGCCCGGACGCTCAGCTCGATGTCCGGCCTCGTCGGATCGGGCGGATTCGCCGCGGCCGGCAGGGCGAAGATCGCCGCCACCGCGGTGAGAACCACCATGGTCGCCGCGACGAAGCCCCAACGGCCTCGCCCGGCGCGCGTACCTCTTACGGCCATGAACCCTCTCTCCTTGTCGCTGGTTGCGGGTTGGCCGCCAGGTTCAACAGGCGCCGCCCCCTCCCACGCGCTCGCGCCGCCGGCCCACGAAGGACTCCCTGACCTCCGCGCGTGTCCCGCCGACGCACCGCAGACCGGATTGAAGCGGAGAAAACCCTGCTGCCAAGACCAGGATCGAACCTAGACGGGTTGGTAGTAGCCGACGGCCCGGAGATACTTTCGGGGCGCAATGCCGAAGCAGCGGACCGCACTCGGTGTGCTCCTGGTCGCCCTCGGGTGGTTGGCGCTCGACGCGGCGCCTGCGGGCGCGGCCGTGGAGACCGTCAGCGTCGCCCCGGCCCCGGCGGTGGCGCCCTACGGCTCGATCGTCCGCTTCGGCGGGGCCGTCGTACCGGCCCGGCGGACCCAGGTGCAGCTCCTCGTCCTCGACGCCGGCTCCTGGCAGCTCGTCGCCGCTGTCGAGTCCGGGGACGACGGCAGCTTCTCGTTCCGGGTCACGGCCCTGCGGCCGGGTACCTATGTCGCGCGGACGGACGCGGCCGAGTCGCCGCAGGCCTCGCTTGGGGTGATGCCGACCCTCACCGCCTCGTTCGCCGGCCTCGCCGTCGTCGGCGCTCCGCTCAGGCTGAACGGGCGGCTGCAACCGGCGGCAGCCGGGACGCTCGCCCTCAGAGTCAGAGGCGAGACGCGAACGGTCACGCTCGACTCCGAGGGGCGCTTCGACGAGCTCGTCTCGACGCGGCTCCCCGGCCGGGTCCGTGTGCGGCTCGTGCTCGCTCCCGCGGACGGGTACGCCGCAGTCGGCCGGGAGCTGTCGAGGCAGGTGGCGGCGCCGCGGTTGGGCCTGGGCTCTCGCGGCCCGGCCGTGCGCTTTCTCGAGCGGCGCCTGCACGGCCTGGGCTACGCCCTCCGGAGGGTCGACGGGAGGTTCGGCTGGGACACCCGCGAGGCGCTCTTCGCCTTCCAGAAGATCCGCGGCCTCTCGCGCGACGGCAACGCAACCCCGCGCGTCTGGCGAGCGCTCGTCGGGGCGCGCACCCCGCTCGCGGCCGTCCCCCACGGGAACCACATCGAGGTGGACAAGGGGCGGCAGGTGGTGTTCGAGGTCCGCCGCGGGCGCGTCGTCCGCATCGTGCACGCCTCCACCGGCGCCACCGGGAACACACCGCTCGGCCGCTGGCGCGTGTACCGCAAGACGCCCGGCTTCAACTCGCTCTCGATGTACTACTCGATGTACTTCATCGGCGGGTTCGCGATGCACGGCTACCACTCCGTCCCGCCCTGGCCGGCGAGCCACGGCTGCGTCCGCCTGCCGAACTGGTTCGCGCCGGGGCTCTACGCGCGCTGGGGGCATCGCACGACCGTCTGGGTGCTGCCGACGACGGCGCGCGGCTCGCGCCTCTGGCGCTCACCGGGGTCGCTTGCCAGGATGCCGGCGCCGCGGCCCGCCGCCCCGGTCGGCCCCTGAACGACGAGCTGAACGCCGTCGTAACGGCCGTCGCGCCGTCGGCTCCGGGCCCCGGGCCGCTCTCGGGCCGGACGCTCCTCGTCAAGGACCTGATCGACGTGGCCGGCGTCCGGACGACGTACGGCTCCCGCCTCTACGCCGATCACGTGCCCGAGCGCACCGCGCCCGCCGTGCAGCGACTCCTCGACGCCGGCGCCGTGCTGGTGGGCAAGGCGAACTTGCCCGAGTTCGCCTGGAACGTCACCGGCCAGAACCCGTGGTACGGAACCGTCGTGAACCCGCTCCATCCGGGCCGGACGACCGGCGGCTCCTCGAGCGGGAACGCCGCGGCCCTCGCAGCCGGGCTCTGCGACCTGGGCCTCGGCACGGACACCGGCTGCTCGATCCGGCTCCCCTCGGCCTGCTGCGGCACGGTCGGGCTGAAGCCGAGCTGGGGCTCGGTCTCCACGGACGGCGTGTTCCCGCTCGTTCCCACGCTGGACACCGTCGGGCCCATGGCCCGGTCGGTCACCGACGTCGCGCTCGTGTGGTCGGTGCTCACGTGGAAGCCGCTGCCCGAGCCGCGCCTGGCCGGGCTCACCGTCGGGCTGCTCACCCGCCCGCCCACGGTCGGGGACGGCTCGACGCCGCCCGAGAGCCTCGCGGCGGAGGAGTGGGCGGGCCGCTTGGAGGAACTGGGGGCGCGCGTCGTCTCGGCGGTCATCCCCGAGCCCGAGGCGAACACGTGGCCGCTGTTCTTCCACGAGGCTGCCCGCTCGCACGCGCTGACGTTTCCGGCCCGGGCCGACGAGTACTCGGACAACGTCCGCATGAAGCTCGAGCTCGCCGCGAAGGTCGACCCGGGCAAGGTCGCCGCCGCGTATCGCGCCCTCGCCCTCTGGCGACGCTACGAGCCGGACGTCGACCTGTACGTCTCGCCGTGCATCGGGATCGACATCCCACCCGAGGACTGCGACGAGATCGAGGTGCGCGTCGCCTTCTCCGCATTCCTCCGCCCGTTCAACCTGCTCGGCTGGGCCGGCCTGGCGATCGGGAACATGCAGCTGGTCGCGCCAGCCGACGAGACCGTGCTCGCCGCCGGCCTCGCCTGGGAAGCCGGCTAGCGCCCCTCGAACCGCGGCTTGCGCTTCTCGCCGAAGGCCTCGACGCCTTCCTTGAAGTCGTGCGTCGAGCGGAGGAGGCCGTACGCCAGGCCCTCGACGTGGAGGCCGACGTGGAGCGGGCTCTCCTCGGCCAGGTCGAGCACGCGCTTCGCCAGGGCGAGTGCCAGCGGCGAGAGCTCGGTCAGCTCCGCGACGAGCTCGTCCACGGCGGCGTCGAGCTCCCCGGCGGGAACCACCCGGGTGACGAGCCCGAGCGCGAGCGCCTCCTCGGCGCCGATGCGGCGGCCGCGCATGATCGCGTCCTTGGCCCGCGCGAGGCCGATCAGCCTGACGAGGCGCTGCGTCCCGCCGCTCCCCGGGATCATCCCGAGCTTCACCTCGGGGAGGGCGAGCTCGACGTCCTCGGCCGCGATGCGGAAGTCGCAGGCGAGGGCGAGCTCCAGGCCGACCCCGAACGCGTAGCCCTGCAGCTTCGCGATTACCGGCTTGGGGCAGCGCTCGGGCGCGGCGACGTTCCAGTGGAGGCGGGAGAGCTCCTCCGGCTCGGCCTCGAGGAAGCTCGCGATGTCGCCGCCGGCGGTGAACGCCTCGCCGGCGCCCGTGACGACGACGAAGCGCACGGATTCGTCCGCGCCGAGCTCGCGGAACACCTCGTCGAGCTGGGCACGGGCACCGAGCGTCACGCGGTTGAACTTGCCGGGGACGTCGAGCGTGATCGTCGCGACGCTGCCCTCGGTCGCCGACGGTGAAGCCCTCGTAGTCCGTCATGTCGTCACCTTCTCCTCTCGCAGGAGCCGGCGGAGCAGCTTGCCCGACGGGCTCTTGGGCAGATCCTCCACGAAGCGGTACTCCCGCGGGCGCTTGAACCGCGCGAGCGTCTCCGAGGCGAGACAGTGCGCGTCGAGGTCCTCGGCCGTCACGTCGCCCTCGCGGACGACGTAGGCGACGACGCGCTGCCCCCAGCGGTCGTCGGGGGCACCCACGACCGCCACCTCCAGGACGGCCGGGTGGCGGGCCAGCGCGTCCTCGACCTCGAGCGGGTACACGTTCTCGCCGCCGGAGACGATCATGTCGTCGACGCGCCCGACGATCCAGATGTCGCCGTCCGCGTCGCACCGGCCGAGGTCGCCGGTGAAGTACCAGCCGTCGCGGATCGCCGCCTCGTCCGCGTCCGGACGGTTCCAGTAGCCGGTGAAAGCCTCGTCGGAGCCCAGGTGGCAGACGATCTGGCCCTCCTCTCCCGGCGCGACGAGCTCGTCGGGCCCGGCCTCGGGATCGGGCCGGACGAGGCGCACGCGCGCGCTCAGAGAGGCTCTGCCCGCGCAGCCGGGCTTCGCCTGCTGGTCGCGGTGCACCGTGAAGGTGTAGATCTCGGTCGAGCCGTAGTGGTTGACGAAGATCCGCGGCGCGAAGGCCTCGGTGCAGCGCTCGACGAGCGCGCCGGTCATCGCCGCTCCCGCGTAGGCAAGCGCCTCGACGGAGGAGAGGTCGTGCTCGGCCAGGCGCGGATCGTGGACGAGGTCGTGGAAAAGCGTCGGGGCGAGGTAGAGCGACGACAGCCGCTCCGACTCGATCAGCTCGAGCGCCGCGCCGGCGTCCCAGTCCGGCTGGCAGACGAAGCAGCCGCCGATCGCGTGCATGGCCAGCAGCGAGTGCATGCCCATCGTGTGGTAGAGCGGCATGACCCCGAGCGTGCGGTCGCCGTGGCCGTAGCCGTGCTGGACGACCTGCGAGAGCCCGCCGGCCCGGTCGGCCCGGTGGGAGCGGGGCACGCCCTTGGGTCGCCCGGTCGTCCCCGACGTGTAGAGCATCAGCGACGGCGCCCGCTCGTCGAGGTCGAGCGCGCCGGGATGCGGGTCGGCCGCGAGCAGCGGGCCGAGGTCGGCGTCGAGCGGGAAGTGCGCAGCGGCGGCAGCGTCGGCGAGGCAGAAATCCAGGTCGGCCTGCGAGAGGCGCGGCGAGAGCGGCACGAAGACGGCGCCGAGCCACTGGCAGGCCCAGTAGAGCGTCACCGCCTCGCGGGTCGGCTTCACGACCGCCGTCACCCGGTCGCCTTCACCCACGCCGGCCGCCGCGAGCCCGCCCGCGGCGCGGCTCGCCTCCTCCAGGAGCCGCGCGTACGTGAGGCGGACGTCGCCGGCGACGACGGCCTCCGCCTCGGGATCCCGCTCGGCCGCGGAGAGGAGCGAGAGCGCCAGGTTCACGGCGAGGCCGTTCCGGCCGCCCGCGCGATCGCCTCGACGATCGGCTCGTAGCCCGTGCACCGGCAGAGGTGGCCGGAGAGCAGGTCGGTGATCTCCGCCCGGTCCGGCCGGGCCTCCCCCTCGAGCAGCTCGGAGGCCGCCATCAGGATCCCGGGCGTGCAGAAGCCGCACTGGAGCGCGTGCGTCTCGTTGAACGCGGCCTGGAGCGGCGTGAGCTCGCCGTCCGGGGCCAGCCCTTCGACCGTCTGCACCTCGGCACCGTCGAGCTGGACGGCGAGCAGCAGGCAGGAGCGGACGGCGGCGCGGTCCACCCGCACGGTGCAGGCGCCGCAGACGCCGTGCTCACAGCCGACGTGGGTCCCCGTGAGACCGAGTGTGTGCCGCAGGAAATCGGAGGCGAGCAGCCGGGGCGGCACCTCCTCGCGGTAGCGGCGGCCGTTGACGGTGACCTCGATCCCGGTCACGCCGCGTCCTCCCACGCGCGCAGCACGGCCCGCTCGGCCAGCACGCCGGTGACGTGGCGGAGGTAATCCGCGGAGGCGTGCAGGTGGCCGGACGGATCGACCGCCGCGCGGGCAGCCGCGGCCGCCTCGCGCGCGGCCTCCGCGTCCACGGCTCGGCCCGCGAGCGGGACGTCCACGAGCGTCGGCCTTGCCGCCACGGCTCCCAGGGCGAGCCTGGCGTCGGCGACGACGCCCTCCTCGACGCGCAGCGCGCACGCCGCCATCGAGAGCGCGTAGTCGCCGTGCCGCAGCGCCAGCTCCTCGAAGCCGCACCCGGCGCCGGGCGCGGAGGCCGGCCAGAGCGTCTCGACGAGCAGCTCGTCCGGCTCGAGCGCCGTCGTGAAGTAGGAGACGAAGAGGTCGTCCGCGGGGATCGTCCGCCGGCCGTTGCGTGACTCGGCGACCACGGATCCGCCCAGCGCGAAAAGGACGAGCGGCAGCTCGGCGGCCGCATCGGCGTGCGCGACCGAACCGCCGACCGTGCCCCGGTTCCGTGTGACGACGTGGCCGACGAAGGGCAGGCAGGCGGCCAGCAGCGGACAGCGCTCGCGGACGAGCGGCGAGCGCTCGGCGGCGCGCTGGCGGCACGTCGCCCCGATCCGGACGTGGCCGTTCTCGGCAGCAATGCCGTCGAGGCCGGTCACCGGGTTCACGTCCACGAGGAGCGCGGGCCGCGCGATCCGCATGTTCAACATGGGGACGAAGCTCTGGCCGCCGGCGAGGACCTTCGCGTCGAGCCCGCCCTCCGCGAGCAGCCCGACCGCCTCCTCGACGCTCTCCGCGCGCCGGTACTCGAAGGGGACGGGCTTCACCGGAGCGCCTCCCAGACCCGCGGGGCCGTCAGCGGGAGCTCCACCGTGTCCACGCCGAGCGCATCCGCGACCGCGGCCGCGAGCGCGGCCGGAGCGCTCATCGTCGTCCCCTCGCCTAGGCCCTTTGCGCCCAGGAGCGTGAACGGCGACGGCGTCTCCCGATGGCCGAGCCGAAGCGGTGGCAGGTCGGCCGCCGTCGGGCAGAGGTAGTCCACGAAGGAGCCGGTGAGCAGGTTGCCGTCGTCGTCGTAGACGACGCGCTCGAAGAGGGCCGCCCCCGCCCCGTGCGCGAACCCGCCGCGCACCTGGCCCTCGGCGAGGAGCGGGTTGAGCAGCCGGCCGGCGTCGTGGACGGTCGCGTAGTCGAGGACGGTGACGGCGCCGGTCTCGCGGTCGACCTCGACGACCGCGACGTCGGCGATGAAGCCGTGCGCGGCGGACGAGGCGACGCGGTCCTCGTCGTCGGGAGGCGCCAGGTTCTCGGCGGCGGCGAAGGCGGTCTCGTGGAGCCCGGGCTCGAGGCCGGGCGGAAGCGCGTGCGGGTTCCAGTGTGCGACGCCCGCCAGCCGCCGCAGCGAGACCGACTCCTCTCCCCGCCACGCGCGCCCCTCGCGCAGTTCGACCTCGGACGGATCGCAGCCGAGCTCGGCCCCGGCGATCGTCCTGAGCTTCGCTGCGACCTTGAGCGCGGCGAGGTGGACGGCGGGCGCGCCCACGCCGGAGAAGCGCGAGGAGTAGTTGCCGGAGGCGACGCTCCACGCGCTCGTGGACGTGTCCATTTCGGTCAGGACGTCGACCTCGGCGGGATCGACGCCGAGCGCGTCGGCGACGACCTGCGCGCAGACGGTCCCGTGGCCCTGGCCCTGCGGCGTCGTCCCGATCCGCACGGTGATGCCGCCGAGCGGGGAGACGATCACGGTCGCGCCCTCGGTGTTCCCCGACTTGGGCAGCGCGCCGGCCCGCTCCTCCGCGGTCTGGACGAGCGAGATGTAGCCCATGTTCGAGACGGAGGGCTCGACGACGCACGCGACGCCGATCCCGACCAGGCGGCCCTCTGCCCTGGCCTCGGCCTGCTCGGCGCGGCGCTCGTCGTAGCGGGCGAGCTCGAGCGCGTCGTCGAGGCAGGCTTCGTAGTCGCCGGAGTCGTAGAGCCCGCCCGAAGGCGTCCGGTAGGGAAAGTCGTCGGCTCCGACCAGGTTCCGCCGCCGCAGGTCGACCGGGTCGAGGCCCAGCCGCCGGGCGGCCAGGTTCATCGCCCCTTCGAGCGCCAGGTAGAGCTGCGGCCCGCCGAAGCCCCGGTTGAGCCCGGTCGGGCAGCGGTTGGTGAGGACGACGCGGTTTAGCGAGGCCACGTTCCGCACCCGGTAGGCGCCCGAGAGCGAGCCGTGCATCCGGTAGAGCGTCGCGGGCTCCGGTGCGCGCACGTACGCGCCGACGTCCTCGACCACGTCGTAGGCGACGGCGAGCAGCTCACCTTCGGCGGAGAAGCCGGCCCTCACGCCGGTCGTGCGCGCGGTCGAGCCGGAGCTGCCCGCGAGATGCTCCAGGCGGTCCTCGATCCACCGGACCGGGACGCCGAGCTTGCGAGAGGCGAGCCCCATGAGCGCGATGTAGACGTAGATGGTCGACTTGATCCCGAAGCTCCCGCCCGAGTCGCGCGGCGTGACGATCCGCAGCTTCGAGCCGGGGAGCCCGAGCGCGGCCGCGGCGACGGAGTGCAGGGTGAACGGGCCCTGGAAGTTCGCCCAGGCGGTGAGCGTCCCGGCGCCGGCGTCCCAGTCGGCGACGACCCCGTAGCACTCGACCGGCGCACAGGTCCAGCGCGGGAAGGCGAAGGTCTCCTCGACGACGAGGTCGGCGTGCGCGAAGGCCTCGTCCGGGTCGCCGTAGGAGAACGTCCGCTCCGAGACGACCTCGCCCTGTGCGGGATCGAGCACCGGCTCGAGCGGCTCGTAGTCGACCTCGACCAGCTCGAGCGCGTCCTCGGCGACATAGCGGTCCTTCGCCACGACGACTGCCACCGGCTCGCCCGCGTAGCGCGCCGTCTCGACCGCGGCCGCGAAGTACGGCCGCGCGCCGTCGACCCCGACCGGGAACGGCCGGGACAGCGCGGCCACGTCCTCCCCCGTGAGCACGCCCACGACTCCGGGGAGCTCGAGCGCGCCGGTCGCGTCGACCCGCGCGATGCGCGCGTGCGCGAAGGGCGAGCGGAGGATCGCGGCGTGGCGGGCGTTCGGGACAGGGTCGAGGTCGTCGAGGAAACGCCCCTCGCCGCGGAGCAGGGCCCCGTCCTCGAGGCGGGGCAGCGCGCGACCGACCCACGTCGCGGTTTCGGTCGCGGTCCTCACGCCGTATTACTACCCGGTAGCGATAATCGGCGCATGCCCGACCTCCGCTCCGATCTCGCCGAGCTCCTGGAGGACGTTCGCCGCGGCCTGGTGGCGCCCGAGGAGGCGCTCGACCGCTTCGCCGAGCTGCCCTACCGCGACCTCGGCTTCGCCCGCGTGGACACGCATCGTGAGGTCCGCCAGGGCGCACCCGAGGCCGTCCTCGCCGAGGGGAAGACGCCCGCGCAGGTGGCGGCGATCGTCGAGGCGCTGCTCGACGCCGGCGCCGGCAGCGTCCTCGTCACGCGCGCCGACGAGACAGCGCGCGCCGCGGTTCGCAAGGTCGCGGCGGACGCCGAGGAAGACGAGCGCGCCCGCGCTGCCTGGGTCGCGCGCGGCATCCCGGACGTCCGCGGCTGCGTGACCATGGTCTCCGCCGGCACCTCCGACGGCGGCGTCCTCCACGAGGCGCGCATCCGGGCCGAGCTGCTCGGCACCGAGGTGCTCGTCCACGAGGACATCGGCGTGGCCGGCCTGCACCGGCTGGCCGACGCGCTGCCGTCGCTCGTCCGCGCCGACTGCGTCGTCGTGGTCGCGGGGATGGACGGCGCGCTCGCCAGCGTCGTCGGCGGGCTGGTGGCGGCGCCGGTGATCGGCGTGCCAACGAGTGTCGGCTACGGCTCCGCCGAGGGCGGGCGCACAGCGCTGAACGCCATGCTCTGCTCCTGCGCTGCCGGCCTCGCGGTCGTCGGCATCGACGACGGCTTCGGTGCCGGCACGATCGCGGCGCGGATCGCGCGGGCGGCGCACGCAGGCCCATGACGCGGCTCGCCTACCTGGACTGCGTCGGCGGGCTCGCGGGCGACATGCTCCTCGCAGCCCTCCTCGATGCCGGCGCCGACGAGGCCATCCTGCGCGCGCTCCCCGGCCGGCTCGGCCTGGACGGAGTCGAGGTCGTGGTCACGCGGCAGGAGCGCCACGCAATCGGCGCGCTCCACGTCGACATCCGCACCGGCGACGAGACGCACCAGCGGAGCTGGCACGCGATCCGCGGGCTCCTGGAGGACGCCGACCTGGACGAGCAGGTGCGCGCCCGCTCCATCGCGGCGTTCCAGCGCCTGGCCGAGGCCGAGGGCGCGATGCACGGTGTCCCCGCAGAGGAGGTGGAGCTTCACGAGCTCGGCGCCGTGGACACGCTGATGGACATTTGCGGAGTCGTCGCGCTGCTCAGCGACCTCGGCGTCGAGGAGGTTCGCTGCTCGCCGCTCCCGGCCGCGCGTGGAACGACCCGCGCGGCCCACGGCGTCCTCCCCCTCCCCGCGCCGGCGACGCTCGAGCTCCTCAAGGGCGTGCCGCTCGTGGGCGTCGAGGGCGAGGGCGAGCTGGTGACGCCGACCGGGGCGACGCTTGCGGTGACGCTCGCCTCCGGCTTCGGGCCGCTCCCCGCACTGACGCTGGACCGCATCGGCTACGGCGCCGGGACGATGGACACCCCTGAGCGGCCGAACGTCGTCCGCGTGCTGATCGGCGAGGCGGCGGCCGCCGGCCCGCCCGCGGAGGTCGCGCTCCTCGAGACGAACCTCGACGATCTCGTGCCGGAGCTCGTCCCGGATGCGGTGGAGCGCTGCCTCGCCGCCGGCGCGCTCGACGTCTGGACGGTGCCCGCGCAGATGAAGAAGGGCCGCCCCGGCATCGTCCTTTCGGCGCTGGCCCGGCCGGGAGCCGAGGCGGCGGTGGCGCAGGCGATCTTCGAGGAGACGAGCGCGCTCGGCGTCCGCGTCGGCAGGCTCCGCCGCTGGGAGCTCGAGCGCGAGGAGCGGGTCGTGGCCGTCGACGGCGAGGAGATTCGCGTCAAGCTCGGGCGCCTCGACGGGCGGGTCGTGAACGTCGCGCCCGAGCACGACGACTGCGCGGCGGCTGCCCGGCGGCTGGGACGCCCGGTAAAGTCGGTCTGGGTCGCGGCCCTCGCGGCCGCGCAGGAGCCATGAGCCGAACCGACGAGCTCGAGATCCGGATCGCCTCGCTGGGAAGCGCCGTCGTGGCCTTCTCGGGAGGCGTCGACTCGTCGCTCGTCGCGGCGGTCGCCGTCCGGGCGCTGGGCCGGCGGGCGCTGGCCGTGACCGCGGTCTCCCCCGCGCTCGCCACCGGCGAGCTGGACGGGGCCCGCGGGGTGGCCCGGGCGGTCGGCATCAGCCACGAGGTCATCGCCACGGACGAGCTTGCCCGCGAGGGCTACGTCAGGAACGACCGCGACCGCTGCTACCACTGCAAGACGGAGCTGTACGAGCAGCTCTGGGGCCTGGCCCGCGCCCGCGGCTACGCGGCCGTCCTCTCGGGCGCGAACGCCGACGACACGGGCGACTGGCGCCCCGGGCTGCAGGCGGCCGCCGAGAACGGGGTCGTCCACCCGCTGCTCGAGGCGGGCGTCGGCAAGGAGGAGGTGCGCGCCCTCGCCGCCCGGCTTGGCGTTCCGAGCGCGTGGAAGCCGGCCTCGCCGTGCCTCGCCTCGCGCCTGCCCTACGGCACTGCGGTCGACCCGGCGATCCTGCGCCAGGTGGATCGCGCCGAGCTGGCGCTCAAGGCCCTCGGCTACCCGGTCGTCCGCGTCCGCCACTACGGCAGCCTCGGCCGAGTGGAGATCGCCGCCGACGACCTGCCACGCGCTCTCGCCGAGCGCGGCCGCGTGGAGGAAGCTGTCCGCGAAGCCGGCTACGCCGAGGTCGAGATCGACGAGCAGCCGTTCCGCTCCGGCTCGCTGAACCGGTTCGCCACCCGACTCCCCGTTCTCGGCTGAGCATGGCCGAGCTGGTGCTCTTCCACCACGCGCAGGGCCTGACGCCCGGGTGCCTCGCCCTCGCGGACGAGCTTCGCGCGGGGGGACACGTCGTGCACGCGCCGGATCTCTACGAGGGCAGGACGTTCGCCGAGCTCGCCGACGGCATGGCCTACGTCCGGGCGGCCGGCTTCGACACGATCATGGAGCGAGGCCGGCTCGCCGCAGAGGGTCTGCCGGCCGAGATCGTCTACGCCGGGCTCTCGCTCGGAGCGATGCCGGCGCAGTTGCTGGCCCAGACGCGTCCGGGCGCCAGGGGCGCCTTGCTTCTGCACGCGGCCATCCCGCTCTCGGAGTTCGGCGGCGCCTGGCCCGAAGGAGTCCCGCTCCAGATCCACACGATGGAGGACGACGGCCTGGGCGACGTGGACGTCGCGCGCGAGCTCGCCGAGACGATCGAGGGCGCGGAGCTCTTCCTGTACCCCGGCGACCGGCACCTCTTCACGGACAGCAGCCTCGCCGACTACGACGAAGGCGCCGCCGCGCTGGTCAGGCAGCGCGTGCTCGGCTTCCTCGACGCTCTCTAGGCAGCCCGGCGCCGCGCCGCTTCGAGCAGCTCCGCGCTCGGTGCACCGTGCTCCAGCGCGCGGAAGGCCTCGAGCAGCGCGCGAGGATCGCGCCCGTGCCGCGTCGCTGCCAGCGTCAGCGGCTCGTGGAAGGCGCCGCCGCAGTGCGCGCACGGGAGCGCGAGCTTGCCGAGGAGCCGCCCTGCCTCGCCGTCCGGGAACATGCGCAGGAGCTCGACGATCGTCGTCGAGCCTCTGATCTCGCGCGAGGCAGGCGGCGCGGCGGCGGTGCCGCGGGCGCCCCTGATGCCCCGCACGTCGGTCTGCGTCAGTGGACGCGCACCTCCTGCGGGAACCGGAGCGCCTCCGCGTCCATCCGCACCACGTTGCTCGGCAGCTGGTAGCGGGCGTACGGGAGGACGACCACCTTCGCGTCCGGGCCGTGCCGCTCCATCGCCTCGGCGAAGGCCTCGTCGAGCGAGGTGGTCGCGTCCATGCCGATGTCCGCCGCCATCTCGAGGTTCTCCTCGAGCGTGACGAGCTTCAGGTGCTTGCGCGTCATCACCTCGTAGATGGGCACCCAGATGCAGCCTGCCCACATCTGGATCTCGCGCGCGTGGATGTCCTTGAGAACGCGCTGGTAGTTCTCCGGCGTCGCCGGCATGTACGGCTTCATCAGGTCCATCAGCGCCAGCCCGGGGAAGTCGCCGACCGCGGTCGACACGCCGGGCGAGGGGCTCGTGTAGATGATCGTGCCGCCGTCGTTGAGCACGAAGTCGGCCGACATGCAGCCCCAGCCGGTGTGGAAGAAGAGGTGGTCGGTCGGCGCGAAGACACCGCAGACGGCGATGTCCGCCTGGTCGCCCGGGTGCTCGTAGGCATAGATCTCGTTGAAGCGCTCGATGGCGGCGCGGTGGGCGGCCGGATGGGAGCCGAACATGACCTCGATCACGCGCCCGCGCGTGTCGAGCACGACGTTCATCGTGCAGTCGAGCCCGCACATCGTCGCGACCTCGTCGATGTCGGAGCGCATCGGCCCGGCGTAGGCGCCGTAGTGCGTCTGCGGCGAGGGGACGAACGCGCAGTGGTTCGACTCGATCGTCTCGTCGGAGACGACGCCGGGGAGGATGAGCTTGCCGCCGCCGCCCGCGCCCCAGTGGTTCGACTGGGCCTGGCCGATCGTGATCTTCACGTCGCTCCCGGCCACCTCGGAGTGCAGCCAGACCGGCGTGCCGCGCGAGGAGACGCCGACGTAGGTGTACATCTCGGAGTTCCGCGGCTCGTTCTGGAAGAACTCGATGCCGAGCTTCTCCATGCGGTCGAGGTTCGCGCGGCCGATCTTCTGCTCGATGTCGGACTCCGACATCGGGAAGACCTTGCCGTTCGCGCAGACGACGACCGCCTCGATGCCGGCGGCCTCGACCGCGTCGAGCACGGCGGGCAGGAGCCTCGACTGCGGCGTCGGCCGGAACTGGTTGTCGATGACGATCGCAAGGCGGCTCTTGCCCGCGAGCAGCTCGGAGAAGCGCGGCCCGTCCACCGGCTCCTCGAGCGCGCGCCGGGCCGCGTCGGTGGCGTCCCCGATCGGCTCGGGCTCGTCCGGATAGATCGCCGCGAGGAGGTTCCCGTCGGCTATCTCGAGCTCGAGCTCGTCGCGGTTGACCTTGTCCTCGTCGCCCGACGCGCCGATCGTCAGCGGGTCGAGCGACTCGTACGGGATCCGGTGCGTCGCCATGCGTGTCGCCCTCCGTCTTCGCGGCAGTTAGGGTCTCGGCGAGAGGTTACACCGCTGAACGCCCGCCGCTTCAACCACGTTTCCGTCCACGCCGAGGACCTCGAGACGTCGGTGCGCTTCTACGAGGAGCTGTTCGGAATGGAGCGCCTGCCGACCCCGAACTTCGGCCTGAACATCCGCTGGCTTGCGCTCGGGGACCAGCAGCTGCACGTCTTCGAGCGCCCGGTCCCGCGGCCCGAGTACCACCACTTCGGGCTCGACGTCGAGGACTTCGAGGACGTCTATCTGAAGGCGCGCGAGCGCGGCATCCTGGACGCCGAGACATTCGGCGGGGCGGTGCGCGAGCTGCCCGACGGCGCCGTGCAGATGTACCTGCGCGACCCGGCCGGCAACCTCGTCGAGGTCAACTGGCCCGACCTCACGACCCTCGACCGCTCCGTCTTCGACGAGGTCGTGCGGGTCGCCGACATGGAGCCGCAGGAGGGCGAGGCGGCCCTGGCCCGGCTCTACCACAGCCCGTAGCCATGGCGACGATCCTGGTCGGCTACGACGACGGCTCGCACGCGAAGCACGCGCTCGAGCGCGGCATCGAGGAAGCGAAGGAGACCGGCGCCCACCTGGTCGTCGTCTCCGTCCTCGAGCTGCCCCTCGACCCGAATGCGCCCCGGAACTTCGGCACCCTCGGCGACGGCCCCGCCGCGCGGATGCCGGCAGGGCTCCCGTCCGCGCTCGAGCCTGTCGTCGCCCACGCCCACGACCGCGTCGCCGCCGCCGGGCTGCGCGCCGACTTCATCTCGGCGGCCGGCGGTCCCGCCGAGGTCATCATCGAGGTGGCGAAGGAGCGAAACGCGTCCCTGATCGTCCTCGGCGAGCACCACCACAGCCTGTTCGCCGCGCTCGTCGGCTCGGACGTCCCGGGCGAGGTCAAGCGCCGCTCGGGCGCCGACGTCCTCGTCGTGGACTGAGGCCCGGCCCCGGCCGAGCCCGCCGCGCCGTGGAAGGATGCGGCGGATGGACGAGCGCGCGCTGAGCCTCGACCAGGCCCCTGTCGAGATCGCGGCCTCGACCCTGCCGCCGCCGCTCATGACGTACGTCGGGGACGGTCAGTGGCAGCTCGAGGCCGACTACACCTACCGGGACGGCGACACCGCGATCACGGTGCCGAAGGGGTTCCGTTTCGACCTCTCCTCCGTGCCGCGCGCCTTCTGGTCCGCGATCGCCCCGTTCGAGCTCTCCATCGTGGCGCCGCTCCTGCACGACTTCCTCTACCGCTACGGCGGCGAGCCGCCCGTCGGCTCGGTTGTTCCGCCGCGCACCTACACACGCGCAGAAACCGACCGCCTGTTCCGAGCGATCATGGAGGCCGAGGGCGTACCCGCCTGGCGGAGGACGCTCGCCTACCTCGCCGTGCGGACATTCGGCCGCGGGGCCTGGCGTGACTGACGAGACCTGGCGCATGCGGGTCGAGCTGGGGAGCGGCGCCCCGGATGACCCCGCGTGGCCGGAGGGGATCCGAGTCTCGACGTTCCGGCTGGACGACGCCCGCGCCCTGCACGCCCTCCTGGAGCATGGCTACCGCAGGGGCGGCGGCACGGTCGACCGGTTCGAGGCCTGGCTGCCGGCGATGACCGGCGACCCCGAGTTCGATCCTTCCCTCTGGTTCCTGGCTCGGGCAGAGGACCGGCTCGCCGGTGCCGCGCTGTGCTGGACGAGCGCCTTCGTCAAGGACCTCGCCGTCCACGAGTCGTGGCGGCGGCGCGGCCTCGGCGAGGCTCTACTCCGCCGTGTCCTCGCCGCGTTCGCCGCCCGGAGCGCAGCCGCGGTCGAGCTCAAGGTCCACGCGGCGAATGCCGGCGCCGTCCGGCTCTATGAACGGCTCGGCTTCGTCGTCGTCGAGCGCATCCCGGACACATGAGCGACTGGTCTGCGTTCGGCGACGAGCCGTACTGCTACCTGACCACCCGCGGCCGCGTGACCGGCCGGCCGCACCGGATCGAGATCTGGTTCGCGCTCGACGGCGCCACCGCCTACCTGCTCTCGGGCGGCGGCGACCGCTCCGACTGGGTCAAGAACCTCCGCCGGACGCCGGAGGTCACCGTCGAGCTCGGCCCCCACGCCTTCCCGGGACGTGCGAGGGTCGTCGACGATCCGGCCGAGGACGAGCGCGCGCGGACCCTCGTGCACGACAAGTACGCGGGCAGCTACGGGAACCTTTCCGGCTGGCGAAGCTCGGCGCTCCCGGTGGCAATCGACCTCGGCTGATTCGTCAGACGGTGGCGACCTGGTGGAGGCTCAGGTCGGAAGGTCTACGGCACCACGACGAGCTTCGTCCCGGCGCCCTCGGCCTGGCGGCGCCACGCTTCGGCGACAGCGTCGAGCGGCACCCGTTCCACGTCGAGCCTGATGTCGCCGGCCATGGCGTGGCCGACCAGCCGTCGGTAGTGCTCGGCCAGCTCGTCGGGAGGGGCGGCGAAATTCGTGTGGCCGAGGATCGAGAGGCTCTTGAAGCGCACGACCGCCGAGTCGAGCTCGGCCTTCTGCCCGGCGGACTGGCCGAGGTTGACGATCGTGGCGCCCGGAACCGCGGCCTCGGTCGCGGCCGCCGCGGGCCGTCCCCAGAGGGGGTCGAAGACCCAGTTCGGGCCCTCGCCGCCGAACGCCTCCTTGAAGGCGACGGTGAGGTCGTCGTGCTCGTCGAGGCGCACCGTCGCGTCGGCGCCGACCTCCGCCGCACGCTCGAGGCCGGCGGCGCTCCGGCCGGCCGCGACGACCCGTGCGGCACCGAGGAGCTTCGCCGTCTGCACGGCGACGAGGCCGACCGAGCCCGTGGCGCCGAGCACCAGGACGTTCTCCCCGCCGCGGAGCGGGGCACGCCAGGCGAAGGGCAGCCATCCCGCCAGGCCGGCGATCCCCAGCCCGGCCGCGAGCGCGGGGTCCGCCCCGTCGGGCACCTCGACCGCATGCGCGTCTCCGAGCGGCGCGCGCTCGGCCATCGCGCCCTGCGCCGTCCGCCCCAGCGAGCCGCCGAAGATCCAGACCGCCCTGCCGTCGGCGGTGCGGCCCACGGCCTCGCAGCCGGGGACGTAGGGCAGCTCGGGGTGCCCGGTCGCGAGGATGCCACGGGAGACCGAAAGGTCGATCGGGTTGATCGGCGCCGCGAGAACCTCGATCGCCTCGCCGGTGGGCTCGGGCGGCTCGCCGGGCTCCGCAGTCGCCCCGACCTCGCGTATCAGCGCAGCCCACGCGCGCAACCCTAGTCGACCCCGCTCGCGGCCCGCTCCCCACTTGCCCGGGACGGCATCGTGATTTCGACGGGCTTCAAGGAGCGATACGCGAGGCGAGCTCGAGCGCGACCGCCAGCGCCGCCTCGACCCCGATCGCAGCACCGCCGTCGATGGCCGCGTCCGCGTCCTCGAGCCGCTCGCGGAGCGAGGCGGCGACGAAGCCTGTCGCGCTGCCTCGTACGCGTTGGGCGATCCACCGATCCGTTCGAAGCTTGCACGGCAGGATCCGATCAGGAGCGCGGCATCCTCGGGAGCGTCGAGCGCGAGCGCGAGCGCGGCTGCCAGACCGAGTGCGTGGCCGGTGACCTCGACGAATCCCACCTCGGCCGCCACGGTCAGGCACTCGACGAGCCTTCGGTGCGCCTCGGCGAGGTCGTTCTGCGCGAGCGCGATCGAGGCGAGGGTGAAGCTCATGTACGCGACGCCGTCGCGGTCGCCGCTTCCCCGCTGCGCCTCGAGGACGGGCACGGCGGTCGCCCGTGCGCGCTCGAGGTCCCCGACCTGCTCGTATGACTCGGCGAGGTTGCCGAGCGCGATCAGTTGCAGGAACTCCCCGTCGGGGAGCATCTCAGCTGCGGCCGCGCTGTACTCGATCCCGGCGTGAGGGTTCCCGGCGGCGTTCGCGCCGGAACCCAGCTGCACGTAAGTCTTGCCGACCAGGAGCGTGTCCCCGAGGGACTTGTAGGTCTCGAGAGCGGCGAGCCACAACGTATGCGCGCCGTCGTAGTCGCCGGCCGCGGTGCGCATGACCGCGGTCTCGTCCTGTATCCGAGCCCGCAGGCGCGGCTCGAGCCGGTCAGACCGCTCGAGCGCCTCCTCGACTCGGCGCCTGCCTTCGATCCCGTGGCCGCGTACTCGCCAGAAGTGGCGCATCTCGCTCGCGAGCCGGGCCTCGCTCACGGCGTCGCCGGTCTCGCGGGCGAACTCGAGCGCCGCGCGCACGTTCCCCAGCTCTGGCTCGACGCGGTCCAGCCACGGCGTGGACTTCAGCCAGTAGCGCGTCTCGTCGCCCCCTGCGAGCTCGATGCACCAGGCGAGCTGCCGGCGGCGCGCCTCGTGCTCGGGGTCGGCTCGGTCGAGCTCTTCCGCCGCGTACGCCTTGATCGTCTCGAGCATGTCGAAGCGGGGGTCGCCGCCGTAACTCGGCGCGGAGGTGACGAGGCTCGCGTCGAGGAGGGCGTCAGGGCCGCCGCGACGTCCGTCCCGGGCCCGGCCACGAACTCGAGCGCCTCCAGGGACGCACCGCCCGGGAAGGCGGCGAGGGCAGCCAGAGCCCGCTTCGCCGCCGGATCGAGCAGGTTCACGCTCCACTCCACGGTTGCGCGAAGCGAGCGCCGGCGCTCGGGAAGGTCGGGAGCGGTGCGGGTCAGAAGCGACAACGCCTCTCCGAGCCGCTTGGCGGTGCCCTCGACACCGAGGACCCGGACGCGCGCAGCGGCTAGCTCGATCGCCAGCGGAAGCCCGTCGAGCGCCCTCGTTATGCGGGAGATCGCCGCGACGTTCGCGTCGGTCACCGTGAACCCGGGCTCGGCCTCGCGGGCGCGATCGACGTACAGGCGAACCGCGGGGCTCAGGGTGATCGCGGCGAGGTCGGTCGCACCTGCCTCGGGGACCGCCAGCGGCGGAACGTGGTACTCGCGCTCGAGGGTGATCCTGAGCGGCACCCGGCTCGTGGCCAGGACCCTGAGGCTGGGCGCCGCCTGGAGCAGCTCGGCGAGCGCCGCGAAGGAGTCGGGAAGGTGCTCGAGGTTATCGACGACGACGAGGGTGTCCGAGCGCTTGGCGAGCGCCTCTCGAAGGGTCTCGAGCGGCGCCTCGCCCTGCTCCTCGTCGATCCCGAGCGCAGTTCCAATGCTCGCAAGCACGAGCCCGGGATCGGTCAGCGGCGCGAGATCGACGAACGCCGCCCCACCCGCCTGCGCCGCCGCCGCCAGCGCGAGACTCGTCTTCCCCGTGCCGCCGGGGCCGGTGAGGGTGAGCAGGCGCGTTTCCGGCCGCCGCAGGAGGCCGCTCAGAGCAGCGAGCTCGAGGTCGCGGCCGATCAGCTCGGCGCCCGCGCCGAGCGCGGGCTCGGAGGCGATGGACGAGGCCGGCACGAGCGACGGGTCGTGCTCGAGGATCCGGCGCTCGAGCGCGCGGAGCTCGGTGGAAGGCTCGAGGCCCAGCTCGCCCAGTGCGGCCCGTGCCTCTCGATAGGCGGCGAGCGCGTCGGCCTGGCGACCGGAGCGGTAGAGGGCGAGCATGCGCTGGGCCTGGAGGCGCTCTCGATGAGGGTTGGCCGCGACCAGAGCGTCGAGCTCGCCGGCGAGAGTGGTGTGCCGTCCCCGCCCGAGGTCGGCCTCGATCCGCGCCTCGAGCGCAGCCAGCCGGCTCTCCTCGAGCCGCGCCGCCTCGATCTGGGCGAAGGGCTCGTAGGCGAGGTCGGCGAGCGCCGGGCCACGCCAGACCGCGAGCGCCTCGCGGAGCGCATCGGGCTCGCCGGAGGCGGCGAGCCGCTCGAACCTCTCGACGTCGAGCTCGCCCGTCTCGACCCGGACGAGATAGCCGGGGGGCCTGGTCACGATGCGATCGGGGCCGAGAGTCTTGCGGAGCGCGTGAACGTGCACCTGCAGGGCGCCGGGAGCACTCTCGGGCGGAGCTTCACCCCAGATCCCGTCGATCAGTCGATCCGTCGAGACGGCCTCATTGGGGTTGAGCAGGAGCAACGTGAGCAAGGCGCGCGGCCGTTTCCCACCCAGGGGCAGCGGCACGCCGTCGTCTCCGATCACCTCCAACGGCCCTAAGAGCCGAAACTCCATGGCCCCTTGAGCGCCTCCTTAAGCCGACCTTGAGCGGATCCTAAGCGGCCCGGTCGACAGTGATCGCGTCCACTCAACCTCGAGCAAGGAGGAGCACGTGATCACCACCGGCCAGTCCATCACGAACCCGGCCACCGGCGAGACGCTGGTGTTCCGGAAGACCTCGTCGGACACGAACGGCGAGGCCGTCGTGGTCGAGGCGTTCGTCGAGCCCGACGGTGCCGTCGCGGCCGCGCACGTCCATCCCGCGCAGGAGGAGCAGTTCGAGGTCCTCGCCGGCGAGCTCCAGTTCCACGTCGGCAAGAAGAAGCTCGTCGCCGGGCCGGGCGATCGCGTGACCGTCCCGGCCGGGACGCCGCACCGTTTCGTGAACGTCGCCGAGGAGACTGCGCACTTCGTCTGCGAGGTGCGGCCGGCGCTCGGCTTCGAGCAGCTGATCGAGACGATGTTCACGCTCGCCGCCGACGGCAAGGTCAACCGCAAGGGGATGCCGAACCCACTGCGCCTCGCCGTGATCGCGCGGCACCACTTCGACGACGTCCGCCTCCCGTTCCCGCCCGCGTGGCTGCAGCGGCTCGGCCTCGCCTTCGGAGCCCCGCTCGGGAGGCTGCTCGGCTACCGCGCCGACTACCAGCCCGCCGCCCCCACGGCCCCCACGGCGCTCGGCATCTAGCGATGCGCCGCGCCCGCCGCGCTCTCGTCCGTTTCCTCGCCCGGTCCGCCCGGGCGAGGGCGGGCGCCCCGGCCTTCGCGTGAAGGCCTGTCAACGACGTACGAAGGAGGAGAAGCATGACGACAACCACCGCCCACCTGCCCCGCGCGGCAACCGCCGGGCGACGCTGGACGAAGCTGCTCGCGCCGCTCGGAGGGCTCGGCCTCGTCGCCGGCCTGCTCGCGGTGTTCGTGACACCGGCCGGGGAGGACACTGGAGAGACCCCGGCCGCGGTCGCCGCCTACGCGGCCTCCCACGAAGGCTGGACGATCGCCCTCGTGCTCTTCGCGCTTCTGTCGATCCCGCTCGGGGGCGCGTTCGTCGCCGCATTGCACGCCGGCCTGCGGGGGATCGCCACGGCCACCGAGTCGACTGTCGTCCTGATCGGCGGCATCGTCTTCGTCCTCTCGTTCGCGCTCTGCTGGACAATCTGGACGGCACCGCTCGCCGACATGCCGCAGGATCCTGCCCGGGCGCTGGCCCAGGCCGAGGTCTACCTCGCAATCGACGACATCAGCTGGTTCCTGCTCGGCGCCGCAGGCGTCGGGGCCGCGATGATGGCCGTTCCGGCCTCGGTCGCCGCGCTGCGACACGGAGCGATCCCGGGCTGGCTCGGGTGGCTCGGCGTCGCACTCGGCATCGCGTCCCTGGGTACGGTCGCCTTCTTCGGCCTGTTCGCCTGGATGGCCTGGATCACGCTGGCGTCGATCGTGATGCTGGTCGCGCGAGCCGCCGGCTAGCCCGACCGTGCACCGGAGGAGGTTCCCGCGCGACGGCCGGCGGGAACCTCCTCCCTCGTGAGAAGCGCATGGGGCCCGTGCCCGTCGGACCTGCGCCTGACAGCTCTACATGCCCATGGCGTGGTAGCCGGAGTCCACGTACAGCGTCGTCCCCGTGACGTTCTTCGCCTCGTCGGAGAGGAGGAACGCGGCGGCCGTGCCGACGTCGTCGGCGTCGATCGGGCGGTGGAGCGGGGCACGCTCCTCCACGATCGCCTCCATCGTCGGGAAACCGGCGATGGAGCGCGCAGCCAGGGTGCGCACCGGGCCGGCGGAGACGGCGTTCACGCGGATGTTCTTCTGGCCGAGGTCCCAGGCGAGGTAGCGCACCGAGGAGTCCAGGGTGGCTTTGGCGACGCCCATGACGTTGTAGTGCGGCACGGCCCGCTCGCCGCCCAGGTACGTCATCGTCATGATCGAGCCGCCGCCGGCGGCCTCCATCAGCGGCTCAGCAAGGCGCGCGCAGGCGACGAGCGAGTAGGCGGAGACGTCGAGCGCGAGCCAGAAGCGCTCGCGCGGGGTGTCCGTGAAGCGGCCCTCGAGGTCGCGCGCGTCGGCGAACGCGACCGAGTGGACGAGCAGGTCGAGCTTTCCGTCGAAGGTCTCACCGACCTCGGCGAAGACGCGCTCGAGGTCCTCGTCGGAGCGAACGTCGCACGACGTGATCAGCGGCGAGCCGACCGTCTCGGCCAGGTCGCGAACGTTCTTCTCGATGCGCTCGCCCTGGTAGGTGAAGGCGAGCTGCGCACCGCCGTCGGCGAGCTGCTGGGCGATCCCCCACGCGATCGACCGCCGGTTGGCGACGCCGAGCACGAGGCCCGTCTTTCCGGCGAAGCGGTCGCTCACAGCGCGGGGAGTCTACTGTTGCGGCTATTCGCGTCGCCGTCGTCACCGGAGGGTCGAGCGGGATCGGAGCCGCTACCGCGCGGCTCCTGACCGAGCGCGGATGGCGCTGCGTGCTCCTCGCCCGCGGCGCCGAGCGCCTAGAGCGCGTCGCGGCGGAGCTCGGCGCCGAGGCCGAGGTCTGCGACGTCGCCGACCGCGCCCAGGTCGAGGCGGCCGCTGCCCGCGTCGCCGAGCGGCACGAGGCCGTGCACCTGCTCGTCTCGAACGCGGGCATCCCCGGCGGCGGCGGCTTCCTCGACCTGCCGCCGGAGCGGATCGAGCAGGTGATCGCCACGAACTACCTCGGCGGCATCTGGGCGCTGCGCGCGTTCCTCCCGCTCCTGGAGGCCGGCGCGCCCTCGGACGTCGTCAACATCGCCTCCGTCGCGGGGGTCTACTCCGTCGGCGGCTCGTCCGGGCCCTACGCCGCGTCGAAGCACGCGCAGCTCGCCTTCTCGCGCGGCGTCGCCGCGGAGCTCGCCCCGCGCGGGATCCGCGTCCACGCGGTGAACCCGGGCCCCATTCGCACCGAGGGCTTCCCGCAGAACCGCCTCCAGGGGACGCGCTTCGAGCGCTTCGTCCTCGAGCCGGAGCGCGCGGCCGAGGCGATCCTGCGAGCGGTGGAGAAGGGGAAGCCTGAGACGTACGTCTTCGGCGCCTACCGTGTCGCCGGGCTGCTGCAGGCCGCGATCCCGGGGACGCTCGTCCGGCTCTCCGCAAGACGCGCGCGAGCCCGTTCCAAGTAACAGACTGTTACTTGGAGAGCCTGAGCGCCGCGCCCGCAACCGCGGCGCCGGCAACCGCGTCGAGCACGTAGTGGTTCGCGGTGACGAAAACGACGGCCGCGACGAGCGGCGGATAGGCGGGAGCGAGCCTGCGGAGCACCGGGCTCTCGGCCGCCGTAGCGACGCCGGCAGCCGTGACGATCGCGTAGGCGACGTGGATGCTCGGCATGGCCGCGAGCGGGTCGTAGAGCTGGGCGACCGGCCCCGAGTCGAGATCGAAGCCGCTCACGTCCGCGATCGTGTCGACCAGGTGGTCGAGGGAGCGCGGCGGCGCACAGGGGAAGAAGTAGAAGACCGGCTGGCAGGCAAGCGTCGTCAGCACGGCGGCGCGGCGGAAGCGATGGAACTCGGGGTCCCGGCGCCGGTAGAGGAGCATGAGCCAGCCGACGGAGAGAGCCGCGTTCGAGACGACGTAGGCGACGTTGAGGCCGGCCAGGAAACGCCGGTACGGGAGCGCGAGCTCCTGCAGCCGGGGCTCCACGTGGATGCCGAGCCGGCGCTCGAGGGCGACCACCCGCTCGGCGTTCCGCGCCGCCTGGAGGCGGCCCGCCTCGCTCCGCTTGCGCCGGCTGGCGAGCAGGTAGAGCGCGTAGACGCCGAGCCCGATCGCGACCTCGCGCCGGCCCGAGAACCGCCCCGGTTGCGCCGTCCTCCATCCCACTGCAGCGCGCATACTTACTTGCCACATGCGCAACTGGCGCAGGAACTTGGTTCGCATCGGCATCGGCACGGCCGCAACGGGCGCGTTCCTCTGGCTCTTCCTGCGCGAGGTCGACCTGGGCGAAGCCTGGCGCGAGATCACCGCCCTCCCGCCCTGGACGATGGTCGTGGCGCTCGCGCTCGTGGTCGCCAACGTGCTGATCATGGCCGTGCGCTGGGGGTACCTGCTCGCCGGCGCCGGGTTCCAGATCGGCCTCTGGAAGCTCTTCTCGACGGTGGCGGTCGGGCGCGGGGCGAACAACATCCTCCCGGCCCGCGGCGGCGACCTGCTGCGGATCGAGTCGATGCGGGAGCGACGGGTCCCCGTGTTCGTGAGCGCGGGGACGCTGTTCGCCGAGCGACTCCTGGACGGCGTCATCCTCTCGGTCTGGATCCTCTTCGGCGCGCTGGCCATCGGGCAGGGCGGGCCGATGCTGCTCACCGGTGTCGCGCTCTCCGCCGGCGCCGCCCTCGGCGTCGTGCTCGTCGCGCTGGCGGCCCGCGACCCCGACGGGGCGGAGCGCTTCGCGTGGCGGGTTACTCGACGGCTCCCGCCCCGCTGGCACACGCGCTTCACGCGGGCGGCCGCGCACTTCGTGGACGGGCTCGGCGCGTTCCGCGGGCGCAGCCGGCTCGTGGCGATCTTCGGCACCTCGGCGGCCATGTGGCTCGCCGACGTGGCCATGTACTGGGTGGTCGGCGAGTTCGCGTTCGAGCTCGACCTGCCGATCGGCGCCTACTTCCTGCTCGAGGGCATCGGCAACCTCGCGCTGGCGGTCCCCGCAACCGCAGCCGGAATCGGGACCTTCGACTACCTGACGCTCCTCGCGGCGAAGGGCATCGACGTCAACCCGGACAAGGCGACCGCGTACGTGCTGACGATGCACGCACTCGCCGTCCTCCCGGTCACGCTGATGGGCGCGATCTGCGTCAGCCCGGCCTTCCCGCGCCTGCTCGGCCGGCGACGCGAGCCTGCCCGAGAATCGGGCTAGCTAGCGTCCTCTGGCGCTCGCATGCTCGCGGGCGAGGAAGGGCAGGTCGGCGGCCCGGCGCGGCGCGACGGAGAGCGCCTCGGCCAGGCGGCGACGGCGGCCGCCCGACGTCGCCAGGTCCGGCTCCACGGGGCGGCCCTCCTCGCGCGCGACGGCGACCTCGTCGGCGAGGGCCTGCTCCAGCGCGTGAGGATCGGCATCCGCCCCGCCCTCGAGCAGAGCGGCGACGACCTGCCCGCAGGTGAGCGGCATCGTCACCCGGAGGAGATCGAGGAGGAAGCCCTCGACGTCCTCCGACGGCGGCTCGACCGGTTCTCCGAGGGCGAGGTGCACGCGCGTGCGGCCGCGGACGAGCGGGTCGTAGGCGAGCGCCAGCGGGCGGATGGCCCGCGGCTTGCCCCGCCGGACGAGCGCGCCGATGCCGGGCCGGATCGGGCCGATCTCTCCGTCGGGAGACGGCCGGCCCTCGGGGAAGACGATGAGGACGTTGCCGGCGCGGACGATCTCGACGAGCGTCCGGAAGTCGCCCGCCGCCCGGGCGGCGCGGCCGCTCCAGAACTCCTCCAGGCCGGGCGTGTCCTCCGGCGCCAGCGGCTGCCAGAGCAGGTCGGCGTAGACGCCCCGGAGCGCGTCGGCGCCGCGCGCCGGCGGGTCGAGCCCGCAGAAGAGCGCGCGCTCGCTCAGCGCCGCCGCGGCTTCCCCCGGAAGGAGCTCGGCGAGCGGGCGTCCCGGGGCCGCGGCCAGCACCTCGCCCACGCGCGCCACGCTCGCGCTCCGGATCGGGAAGACGTTGACGCGCGGCAGCCAGCGGCCGACGCCTACCCGGTAGAGGAGCCGGCGCGCACGCAGCGGGAGGTCGGGCGGGAACCCCGCGAAGAAGCCCGGGAGGAACATGTCGTCGCGGGCGGCGAAGTGCAGGCGGCCGGTCGTGTTCCTCCGTCCGCCCATCGCGAAGTAGAGCGGCGGGCCGAGCACCGGCACGTCGGACTCCTTCCGGTGGGTGACCGCGACCAGCGTTCCGGGGCCCGGGGCCGGCTTCTCCGCACCGAGGACGCTCACCCTGAACGCGGCGTTCGAGTAGGCCCACATGCCGTGCCCGACCGCGTCGTAGATATCCGGCATGTCTATATCCTGGCGCCGTGGCAGCACTGCGGCACGGAGACCAGGCGCCCGGCTTCTCGCTTCCCGGCGTGGACGGCGCGACGCACAGCCTCTCGGACTACGAGGGGAAGCCCGTCGTGGTCGTCTTCTCCTGCTGCCATTGCCCCTACGTGGTCGCGTGGGAGGACCGCCTCAACGAGGTCGCCCGCGACTTCGACGGCCGCGCCGGGATGCTCGTGATCAACGCGAATGCCGGCTACCTCGGCGACTCGCCCGACGACATGCAGGCCCGTGCCGAGGAGAAGGGCTTCGCCTTCCCGTTCCTCTACGACGAGTCGCAGGCGTCGGCGACCGCCTACGGGGCGACGCGGACGCCCGAGGTGTTCGTCTTCGACCCCGGGCACCGGCTCGTCTACCACGGCGCCCCGGACTCGGATCACCAGGATCCGGACGGCGCCGATCCGTACCTGCGCCCGGCCCTGGAGGCCGCGCTCGCGGGAACGACGCCCGGGGTGCAGGAGACTCCGGCCGTCGGCTGCACCATCAAGTGGCGCTAGCGCCCAGCTCGCGGCGGGCGAGCTCGAGCGCCTCCTCGCGCGTGGCGATTTCGCCGGCGGCGCGCTCCTCGGCGATCAGCTCCAGCAGGCGGCCGACCTCCGGCCCCGGCTCGACGCCCAGGCCGAGGACGTCTTCGCCGCGGACGAGCGGCTCTGCGGGCTCGGCGGCTCGAGCGGCGCGGACGGCCTCGTAGAGGTCGGTCGCCCGAAGGTAGGCGAGCGCCGAGAGGGCCCAGGGCTCCGTGCGGCGCCGGAACCTGTGGATTTCCCGCGGCGAGCCGTCCGCGGGACGCTGCGCGGCGAGCAGGGTCCGGGCGAGCCGGCGCAGGTCGTTGGAGACCGGAAAGCGCCGCAGCCCCTCGCCGAAGACGGCCACGAGCGCAAAGCCCGGCGTGTCGGCCGGGTCGACCCGGTCGAGGCCGGCGGTCGAGCCTCCGAGAGGCTCGAGCAGGCCGAGCTCGTCCGCCCGCCGGAAGCCGTCCGGCGAGAGCCGCTCGAGCTCGCCCAGGATCCGCTCCCCCGCCGGCTCGGCCACGAGCCCGGCAGCGGCGCGCACGAGCTCCTCGGTCTCCTCGTCGAGCCTGAAGCCGAGCTCGTCCTCGAGGCGAACCGCGCGCAGGAGGCGCAAGGGGTCGTCCGTGAAGACCGCCGGCCCGACGGCCCGCAACCGGCGCGCCGTCAGGTCGGCCTCGCCGCCGAGCGGATCGACCAGCGCCCCGCCGGCCAGCGGGCGAGCGAGCGCGTTGACCGTGAAGTCCCTCGTGGCGAGGTCGTCCTCGATCGTGTCGCCGTGCAGGGGCGTGAAGTCGACGGTGGTCCCGTCCCGGAACGCGACCCGCCAGGCGCCGTGACGCTCCGAGAGCGGAAAGACGGCGCCGCCCGCGAGGCGCGCGTAGAGGCGCGCGGCCAGCTCGGGGCTCGGGCAGGCGACGTCGACGTCGACGAGCTCGCGGCCGAGCATCTCGTCGCGCAGCGCCCCACCGACCACCCAGGCGGGCTCATCCCCCACGGCGCGACGGATGCGGTCATCCATCGACGACGCTCCGATCGGCCCGCGCGGGGTCGCGGTTCAGGCCGCACGTGATCTCGTAGTTGATCGTGCCGAGAACACGCGCGTGCTCCTCGGCCAGCAGCCCGTCGCCGATCAGCGTGACCTCGGCGCCCACCGGCGCGTCCCCGAGCTCGACGGCGAAGGAATCCATGGAGACCGTCCCGACGACGCGGCGCCGCTTGCCGTCCACGAGCACCTCTGTCCCGATGAGGCCGCGGCGGAAGCCGTCCGCATAGCCGACGGGGACGATGCCGATCCGTATGGGCGCCGATGCGACGAAGCGGCGCCCGTAGCCGGTGCTCTCGCCCGGCTCGAGCGCGCGCGCGTGGGCGACGTAGCTACGCCATGAGAGCGCCGGCTCGAGCCCGTGGCGGGCCGGGTCGTCGCCGAACGGGGAAAGGCCGTAGAGCGCGAGACCGCACCGGACCGCGTCGAAGCGCGCCTCCGGGAAGCGCAGGGCACCGGCGCTGTTCGCGAGGTGGGCGGTCACGCCCGGGAACGCGGACGCGACCTCGCTGAAGCGCTCGATCTGGCTCCGCGCGAAACCGTCGTCGGCCTCGTCCGCCGTGGCGAGATGGCTCATCACCCCGACGACGCGCTCCCGCGGCACGGTCTGCGCCTCCGCCAGGGACATACCCCAGCGGCCCATGCCGGTGTCGACCTTGACGTGGACGGCGAGCCCGTCGGGCGCCTCCGGGGACGTCAGCGTCGCCTCGAGGCCGGCGTCGCGCGCGACCGCCTCCTCGCAGCGGGCCAGCGGGCCCATGACGACGATGCGCGCGGAAGGAAACGCTTCCCGCAGCTCATCTCCCTCCCGCACGGTTGCCACGCAGAGGGCGGAGGCGCCGCCGGCCTGAGCCGCGCGCGAGGCGCCCACGGCGCCGTGGCCGTAGCCGTCCGCCTTCACGACGGCCCAGAGCTCGGCCGGACCGGCCGCCGCGCGCAGGCGCTCGGCGTTCCGCCGGATCGCGCCGAGGTCGATGGTGATCCGCGAGCGCCTCACGGACGTGCGCTCCTCCCTGTGGCCGGCGAGGCGAGCTGGGCCACCACCTGCCGTGCCCGCCGGGAGAGGCTCACGCCGAGAGGGCGGGCGAGAGGGCTTCGATCACGTCGCGGGCGATCATCCCCGCCTGCCCGTGACGCTCGGCCGCGATGCGGGACGCGACCCCGCAGGCGGCCGCGGCGGTGATCGCCGCGAGGCTTCCCTCCATCCCCTTGGCGAGGAACGCGCCGACGACGCCGGTGAGCACGTCGCCGCTCCCGGCGGTGGCCAGGCCCGCGTTCCCCAGGTCGACGACCACCGGGTTGCGGCCCGGCGCGGCTACGAGCGTGTCCGCGCCCTTCAGCAGGACGACCGCGCCTGTGTCGTCTGCGCCCGACTGCACGGCGTCGAGGCGATTGGCGGCGACCCAGCCGGAGGGCCGCCCGAGCAGTCGCCCGAGCTCGCCCGCGTGCGGCGTGAGCACGGTCGGGGCGTCGCGGGAGAACACCCAGTCGAGATGGCCGGCGAGAGCCCAGAGCCCGTCGGCGTCGAGCACGACCGGCAGATCGAGGCGGTCGAGCAGGAAGCCGACGAGCGCGCGCGTCCCGTCCGTCCGACCGAGGCCCGGCCCGATCGCCACGGCGCCTGCACGCCTCGCCGCGGCGAGGATCTCGTCGGCGGCGTCGGGGACGAGCGTGCCCTCGTCGTCCGGACACGGCCGCGTCATCACCTCGACGAGGCGCTGCTCGAACACGAGGTTGAGGGACTCCGGCACGCAGGCGACGACGATGCCCGCGCCGGCGCGGAGCGCCGCCTCCGCCGTCAGCGACGGCGCTCCGGTGAGGCCGCGCGAGCCACCGACCACGAGCACGGAGCCCGCCGTGTACTTGTTGTCGCGCTCCGTCCGCCTGGGCACGAGCTCGAGGACGGCCGCGGTCGCGCGCCGGAGCCGGGTCGCGCCCTCCGCGAGGCCGATGTCCACCACCACGACCTCACCCGCCTGAAAGCGGCCGGGCGCGACCGCGTGCCCGACCTTTGGCGCGTGGAAGGTGACCGTTACCGCCGCCTCGACTGCGGCGCCGGCGACCTTGCCGGTCGACGCGTCGACGCCGGAGGGCAGGTCGACCGAGACGACCGGGACGCTGCCGGCGTTGAGCTCGCCGATGGCCTCCTCGGCGTCCGGCCGCGGCTTTCCACGGAAGCCGGTGCCGAAGAGAGCGTCGACGGCGAGGTCGGCCGCGCCGTGCTCGGCGACGAACGGCACCCCTGCCTCCTGCGCGTGGGCCAGGGCGGCCGCGGCGTCGCCGGTCACCTTCTCCTCGAGGCCGAGCAGGCGGACGACGGGCTCCCTGCCCGCGCTCAGGAGCTCGGCGGCGGCCACGAGCCCATCGCCGCCGTTCGCGCCGGTGCCGCACCAGACCGCGATCCGGCGCGCGTCGGGAAACCTGGCGAGGATCTCGTCGGAGAGCGCCTTGCCCGCGCGCTCCATCAGCTCGAGCGTGGGCCCGGCATGGGCGGCCTCCGCGGCGCGCATCTCCTCCGTCGAGTAGAGCGGCTCGTAGGTCATCCGGACGGCGCGACGACCGCAACCGCGGCGGCCATGCCCTTGGAGTGCGTCATCGAGAGGTCGATCTCCCCCGCCCCGACCCGCGCCCACCGCTCCTCGACCTGGCCGGACAGCCGGACCGACGGCTTGGGACGGCCGGCGATCTCGACGTCCTTCCACGCGAACGCGCGGGCAACGCCGAATCCGAGTGCTTTGCCGACCGCCTCCTTCCCGGCGAAGCGGGCAGCGTAGTGCTGGGCGGGGTTCGCGCGCGAGTCGCAGTAGGCGCGCTCGGCCTCGGTGAAGCAGCGCTCGCGAAAGCGCGGATAGCGCTCGAGCGCCTCCCGGATCCGCTGGATCTCGATCAGGTCGAGGCCGACCTTCATGCGCTCTCCCGCAGGTGGGCGGGGACGTCCGCGATGGAGTCCACGATTGCGTCTGGCTTCGCCGCGGCGGCCGCCAGCGTCTCCTCCCGGAACTTGCCCGTGCGGACTAGGACGGTCCCGAGGCCCGCGGCCCGGCCGCCGCCGATGTCGGCCTCGATGTCGTCTCCGACCATCACGGTCTCCGCTGCCTCGGCCCCCAGCTCGGCGAGCGCGGCCTCGAAGTACGCGGGGCTGGGCTTGCCGACGACCTCGGCCTCGACGCCTGCCGCGTACTCGAGCCCGGCGACGAAGGCGCCCGCGTCGAGCAGCGGCCCGCGCGAGGTCTGCCACCAACGGTTCCGGTGGAGGCAGACGAGGCGCGCGCCGGCGTCGAGTTCCGCGAACGCTCGGTTCAGCTCGTCGTAGGCGAACACGCTCGCGGACTCCTCGGTCTCGTCGGCCCCGCCCACGAGCACGACCTCGGCGTCCCGCTCGACGAGCTCGACCGAGTCGGCGAGATCGGGCTTCACGGCCGCCATCGTGAGCGCGAGCACCCGCTTGCCGGCGAGCAGCCGGGCTGCCGCGACGGGAGTGGTCGTGATCTCTCGCGCCTCCACCTCGACGCCGATCCCGCGCAGGTCGGCGGCGAGCTGTTCGCAGGCGCGAGTCGTGTTGTTGGTCACGAAACGCAGGTGGTGGCCGTCGGCCCTCAGGGCCCGAACGGCGTCCCCGCCGCCCGGCACGGGATCGCCCGACACGTGCAGGACGCCGTCGATGTCGAGCAGAATCGCCGCCATGCGCTCCGAGTCTATTCGCGTGCACCGCGCGCTTGCGATCCCGCTGGCGGAGATTCGCCTGCGAACGTCGCGCTCGAGCGGGCCGGGCGGCCAGCACGCCCAGAAGACCGAGACACGCGTCGAGGCGAGCTTCGACGTCGATGCCTCCGCGACGCTCACGGATGCGCAAAAAGCGCGCATCAGGGCCCGCGTCGGCCCCGTCGTGCGCGCGGTGGCCCAGGACGAGCGAAGCCAGGCGCGCAACCGGGAGCTCGCTCTCGATCGGCTGGCTGCGGCGATCCGCGCCGCGCTCGCCCGCGACCGGCCTCGCCGCCCGACCGCCCCGACCGCGGCCTCGCGCGAGCGCAGGCTCGGCGAGAAACGCGTCCGCGGCCGAACGAAGCGCCTCCGGCGTCCGCCCGAGGACGACAGCTAGCCGCAGGCCGGTTGTCAGCCGGCGCGGGCAGGTCTACGATCGCCGGATGCTGACCTGGCGCCGGCTCGCCCTGCCGTTGCTTCTGACCCTCTTCGGCTTGCTCTGGGCAGCCGCGCACGCGCTCGTGCACGACGCCGTCTCGCAACCAGCGGCACCGCACGGCGGCCACGACGGCGCGGCGCAGACCTACGCCGCCTACCTGCCGACGTCGCTCGCGCTCTGCCTGGTCCTGGCCACGGCGCTGGCGACCGGCGTGGCGCTCGGACGGCGCTGGACGCCCGTCTCGGGATCGGCGCTCTGGCTGTTCGGCCTCGTGCCCGTGCTCGGGCTCACGGCCGACTCCCTGATCGGCCTGCCCGCCGGCGACGCCCTCTCGGGAGTCGCCGTGGCCGAGCTCGTGCCCCTCGTCGCGATCGGACTGCTCGTGCAGATCCCGTTCGCGGTCACCGCGGTGGGGCTCGGGAGCACCATCCTTCTTCTCGCCGAGCGCCTGGCCTGGGCCCTGCGCGACGCCGCGGGCCCGGTCCGGCCAGCCGCCTCCGCTGGCGCCCTGCTCGGGGCGGCCGAGCGAGCGCCGACGCTCGCACTCGCGGGCGTGGACCGGTCGCGGGCGCCTCCCGAGACGCTCAGCTCCTAGCTTCCGGAGCGAACCACGTGCCGGAGACGGCGCTCCCGTGCCCCACCACCCACGGGTGCCTCAGCCGTTCACGACGCGTGCTGAGATCCGGAACGAGGCTCTCGCTTGCGCGTCCGGCCGATGCCGAGCCCCGGCTCGTCCCCAGCGGCCCTACGCGGAGAAGCCTCAGGTCGAGCCGGCGCCGCCGTTGCCTGACACCTCCGCGACGGCGCCGGCTCCTTCCTTCCCCGGCGGGCCGAGGGCGGGTCCAAGTTGTCAGGCATTCGCATCGCATCTAGCATCAGCACTGCTGTGAGGCGCCGACGTCTGGTCGTGCCGGTGCTGCTCGCCCTTTCCGGCCTCGGGTGGGCGGCCGCGCACGCAGTTGCACACCGGTTCGTCATGCCCGAGCAGGACGCGTCTGCGCCGGGGGTCCAGGACTACCTCGGCTACCTGACGACCTCGACGGCTCTCTGCCTCGCGCTGGCGCTGCCGCTGGCGGCAGGCGCAGCCGCCGGGAGCCGCTGGCGCGGCGCGTCGCTGAGGTCGCTGTGGCTCTTCGGGCTCGTCCCGCTCCTGGGCTTCGGCGGCCACGCCGTCGCCGAGCCCGCGCGCGCCGGAACGGCGACCGCGCCGGCGCTCGCCGAGGTGGCGCCCGTGCTGCTGATCGGCCTGCTGATCCAGATCTCGTTCGCCCTTTGCGCGGTGGCGCTCGCTCGGCGGGTCATCGCGGTAGCCGAGAGCCTCGCGCACGTGCTCGCAGCGCCGACCCTCGACTACGCGCCCCGCCCCGCGACCGCGGTCACGCGGCCACGCCCCGTCTCAGTACCGGTCTTCACGCTCGGCTTCGTCCACACCGGGCGCGGCCCGCCTCTCCTCCCAGCCTGAGCACAGGCGAACGAAGCGTGCCGGGGCGCGCTTCGGATGAGGAGAGAGGGGGAAGTTCACATGGACCAGGTCGCAGGGCGGGCCTGGGCGACAACCCAGGAGTCCGGGCAGGATCGCGCGGCTGCATGCCGTGCACACGCCGATCCCGGCAATGAGGAGCTCACGATCCGTCACCGCCGGCCGATGACCCGCGGGCGCCTGCTCGCTTCGCTCGCCGCCGCGGTCGTCGTCGCGGCAACGCTGGCGCCCGGCGCGCTCGCGCACTCCGTCCTCGTCGGGACCCAGCCCGGAGACGACGTCGTCGTCCCCGAGTCCCCCGCCGAGGTCGTCCTGGAGTTCAACGAAGCGGTCGACGCCTCGCTCGGCTCGCTTCGCGTGATCGACGGGCAGGGAACGCAGGTCGACGCCGGCGAGGTGACGCAGCCGGGGGCGGCGGAGGTGGCGGTCGGCATCGACTCGGAGCTCGCTCCGGGCACCTACACGGTCGCCTGGCGTGTCGTCTCCGCCGACTCGGACCCGATCTCCGGCGCGTTCGTCTTCCACGTGATCGAGCGGGGTGTCGCCGCGAACGTGTCCATCGACGCGCTCACCGGGACCTCGCGGGCCGTGGACGTCCTCTTCGTCATCGGCCGGTTCGTCGACTTCGCGCTGCTCCTCCTCGCCGTCGGCGGCTCCGCCGTGCTCGTCATCGCCCTGCCGACGGCGCCCTGGCGGGTCCGCCGGCGCCTGTACGGGATCCTGTCCGCGATCGCGGGCGGGCTGGCGGTGATCGCGCTGGTGAACATCCTCCTCCAGGGAGCCACCGCCGGTGGGCTCGCGCTCTCCGACGTGTTCTCGTGGAGCCTCTTCACCTCCGTCCTCGAGACGGACTACGGCGAGGTGATCCTGATCCAGTCCGCACTGGCGGCGACGCTGGCGCTGACAGCGCTGGCCCTCCGCCACGCCGCCGACCACGATCGGCGCCCGCTGACGGCGCTCACGCTCGCGCTCTCCGCGGGGCTCTCGCTCACGCCTTCGTTCTCCGGGCACGCCCGCACCCTGGGCGCGCTCGGGCTCCTCTCCGACATCCTCCACGTGGTCTCGGCCGCTCTCTGGACCGGCGGTCTCGCGTTCCTGGTCATGGGACTCCTCATGGCGGGGAACGACCGCTGGCCGCTCGCGACGCGAGCCGTTCCGCGGTTCTCGAACCTCGCCGTCGGATCGGTCGTCGCCCTGCTCGCGGCCGGGACGGTCTCCGCCTACCTCCAGCTCCGGACGTGGAGCTCGCTCTGGGACAACCAGTACGGCCTGCTCGTGCTGTCGAAGATCGTGCTCGTCGTCCCGCTGCTAGCCCTGGGCGCCTACAACAACCGCTACGCGGTGCCGCGTCTCAAGGCCGGGATGGCCTCGGTGCTCGAACGCCGCCGCTTCCTGCGGGTCGCCGGGACCGAGCTGGGGATCATGGTCGTGATCGTCGGGGTCACCGCGGTGCTCGTGAACTCCGAGCCTTCGCGGACGATGGCGATGGAGATGGAGGCCGGCGAGCACGAGGTCATGGACGGCTCGACCACGCCGACAGGCGAGCCGTTCGAGGGGTCGGTTGTGCTCGGTGACATGGAGGCCATGGTCACCGTCGACCCGGCCGTGGCCGGGGACAACACCATCACGATCATGTTCATGGACGCCGCGGAGCTGCCGTCGGAGGTCACCGTCTCGGCGTCGCTCCCGAGTCAGGGAATCGGACCGCTCGACCTCGTGGCAGAGCCCGACCCGGCAGTGCAGGGGTCGTACGTGATCGAGGGCGCCTCGCTCTCGATCGCCGGGGACTGGGACCTCCGCATCGAGGCACTCATGGGCGAGTTCGACCTCCTGACCGAAACCGTCACCGTTCCCATCCGAGGGGGTTAACAGTGATACGCAAGTTGCTCATCAGCATCGCAGTGATCGCCCTGGCCGTCCCGGCCTCCGCGGTCGCCCACGTCACGATCCAGCCGGGCGAATGGGAGCCTGGAGCGTTCGCCGCCATGGTCGTCCGCGTCCCCAACGAGCGCGACGACGCCGAGACGACCACCGTGACCGTGCAGTTCCCCGAGAACGTCCCGAGCGCCCGCTTCAAGTCGCACCCGTCCTGCGAGCGGGAGGTCGAGCGCGAGGCTCTCGCCGAGCCGATCGAGGATCTCACCGAGCGGATCGTGAGCGTCACCTGGACCTGCGATCCCGCCATCCCGGCGGACGGATTCGACGAGTTCGGGATCAGCCTCCAGGTGCCCGAGGACGCGGCGCCCGGCGACGAGATCCTCTTCCCCGCCGTCCAGACCTACTCGAGCGGCGAGGAGGTCGGCTGGCTCGACCCCGACCCCGAGGCGGATACGCCCGCGCCGCGCATCGTCGTCGTCGCGCCCGAGGAGGAAGAAGCCGCCGCGCCGCCGCCGACGACGACGGAGGCCGCCGCCGACGCGACGACCGAGGGCGACGAGACGGCAGCCGTTCCGGCGGTCGCAACGGAAGATGACGACGACAACTCCTCGACCGTCGCCATGGTCTTCGGCATCGCCGGCCTCGCCGCGGGTCTCCTGGCCCTCGGCGTTGCGCTCTTCCGCAAGCCGGGCGGCGCCACCTAGTCCTGAAACGGCCGCGGCGCCCCTGAGGGCGCCGCGGCCGTTCGAGCCTGGATCAAGGGCCGAGCTGGAGCGTCTGCTTCGCGACCTCGCCGAAGACGTCCTCCCACTTCCGGTGGAGCCCCACGGCGTAGTCCTCCTCGAGCATGCGGAAGTGCTCGTCCAGGACCGCGGCGAGCGCGTTGACGTCCTGCCGACGCATCGCGTCGACCTGGCGCCGGTGGATGTCGAGGGTCTCCTCATCGTTCTCCCGCCCGCCCTGATAGGTGTCGCGGATCGCCGCCAGCTCGCCCTCGAGGTTCCGCATCGCGCTCTGGAGCGTCTTCGAATGGCAGGCCCGGATCACGGCTCGGTGGAACATGGCGTTCGCGCCCATGACGCGCGGGCGGTCGCCGATGTTCCGGCGGAGGAGCTCGTTCGTGCGCTCGATCCCGGCGTAGTCCTCCTCCGTGGCGGCGTGGGCGGCCATGACCGTGACCGCGCCCTCGAGGACGCGCCGCGCGCGCAGGACGTCGACGGCGTCCTCCGCTTCGACGGCCGCGTTGTGGGAGATCGCGTCCACCGGCACGACATCGGACGCGATGAAGATGCCGCCGCCCTTGCCCGCCCGCACGCGCAGGAGCCCGCTGCGCTCGAGCACGCGCAGCGCCTGGCGGAGCGTCGGCTTGGAGATCCCGAGCTGGCCGGCGAGCTGCTCCTCGGTGGGCAGGCGGTCGTCCAGGTGCAGCCTGGCGCGCTCGATCCCCTCGAGGAGGTTTTCGATCGCCGCCTCGAACGTCCTGGACGTCCGCACGGGCTCCACGAACACGGCCGTCGCCACGATTACCCCACGGTACGGGTGGAGTGCCCGCCCGGTTCGCTACTCGACTGTGACGGTCTTGGCAAGGTTCCGCGGCTGGTCGACGTTCATCCCCCGCAGCCTTGCGATTCGGTACGCAATGAGCTGGAGCGGGATGACGGCGAGCGCCGCCTGCAAGAACGGATGCGTCCGGGGGACGTAGACGACGTCGTCGGCATGGTGCTGGATGTCCTCGTTCCCGTCGGTGGCGATCGCCACCACTTCCGCCCCGCGTGCGCGAACCTCCTGGATGTTGGACACGACCTTGTCGTAGACGTGCGAGTCCGTGGCGACGACCACGACCGGGGTCTCCTCGTCCAGGAGCGCGATCGGGCCGTGCTTCATCTCCCCGGCCGAGTACGCCTCGGTCGGGATGTAGGAGATCTCCTTGAGCTTCAGCGCGCCCTCGAGGCACACAGGCAGGCCGATGTGGCGGCCGAGGTAGAGGAAGAACGGCTTCTGGTAGTGCCGCTGCGCGATCTCCTCGATCGGATGGTCGCCGTCGAGGTACGCCCCGATCTTGGCCGGCAGCGAGAGAATCTCGCCGAGCAGGCGCGCGATCTCGTCCTCGGGAAGCGTTCGCCGCACCTGGGCGAGTCTCAGCGCGAGCAGGTAGAGCAGCGTCACCTGGGACGTGAAGGTCTTCGTCGCGGCGACGCCCGTCTCCATGCCGGCGCGGGTGTAGAGGACCCGGTCGACCTCGCGGGTGATCTGGGTGCCCATGAGGTTCGTGATCCCCAGCGTCCTGGCCCCGCCCTCGCGGGCGAGCCGGACGGCCTGGACCGTGTCACGGGTCTCGCCGGACTGCGATATGCCGACGACGAGCGTGTCCTTGGCGAGCACCGGGTTCCGGTAGATCCACTCGCTCGCGATGTCGGGCTCGCAGGGGAGGCGCGCCCACTCCTCGATCACGTAGCGGCCGATGACGCCTGCGTGGTAGGCGGTGCCGCAGGCGAGGATGACCATGCGGCGGAGGTTCTGGATCTCCATTTCGGAGAGGCCGATGTCCTCCAGCACGAGCCGGTCGCCGCGCACCCGCTCGCCGATCGTGTCGGCGACCGCCTGCGGCTGCTCGTAGATCTCCTTGAGCATGAACGTCTCGTAGCCCTGCTTCTCGGCGGCCTCGTCGTCCCAGTCGACCTCCATGACGTCGCGGTCGCGCGGAGGGCCGCCGTCGAGCGGGTAGAAGCGCACGCCGGCGGACGTGATGGCCACGACCTCGCCGTCCTCGATCAGCTTGACGCGGCGCGTCTCGCGCAGGAAGGCGGCGATCGAGGAGGCGAGGAACATCTCGCCCTCGCCCTCGCCGACGACGAGCGGGCACTGGAGGCGCGCGCCGACCAGCATCCCTGGATCGGCCTTGTGCGCGACGACGAAGGCGAAGTGGCCCTCGAGCTCGGCGTAAGTGGCGCGCACGGCCTCCGGGAGGTCACCCTCGTAGTGGCGCTCGACGAGGTGCGCGACGACCTCGGCGTCCGTCTCGGACGTGAACTCGTGCCCCTCTGCGATCAGGGAGTCGCGGAGCTCGCGGTAGTTCTCGACGATGCCGTTCAGAACGACGGCGGCCTCGTCGTCGGCGCAGCCGGCCAGCGGATGGGCGTTCTCGAGCGAGACCTTCCCGTGCGTGGCCCAGCGCGTGTGGCCGACCCCGGTGGTGGCGTGCGAGCCGTTCGGCCCGGCGGCCGCCTTCAGCTGGTCGAGATTGCCGACGGCCCTGACGTAGTCGAGCCCGTCGGTCTCCACCAGGCAGAGCCCCGCCGAGTCATAGCCGCGGTACTCGAGCCGCTCGAGGCCCTGGAGCAGAAGATCCTTCGCAGTCCTCGAGCCTACGTATCCGATGATCCCGCACACTCGAAAACCTCCTCGCGTCCTAGTGCCGGAGTGCCTTCCCGACTATGCCTGTCCGGTGTTCTGTAAGAGCCTGACCGTTTCCGAAAAATCGATCGAAAAAACGTGAGCCCGGCTGACGTCTAGCCGAGCTCCCTCTCGACGAGAGTGAGGATGGTAGCACAGAGGAGGCGCGCCTCCTCCTCGGTTTCGGCCTCCGCCAGCACCCTGACGACGGGCTCGGTCCCGGACGGCCGGACGAGGACCCGGCCACGTCCTGCGAGCTCCTGGGAGAGGCGGGCGGCCTCGTCGAGGACGCTTGCAGGAATCTCCTTGCTGCGGGCCCTGATGTTCTCCTGCACCTGGGGATACCGGGGCATCACCGCGGCGAGGTCGGCGAGCGGGCTGCCCTGCTCGAGAACCGCGCGGCAGAGGAGCAGGCCGGCGACCAGGCCGTCCCCGCTCACGTGCCCGTCCAGGTTGATGACGTGCCCCGACTGCTCGCCCCCGAGGACGCCGCCCTCGGCCCGCAGGGCCTCGAGCACGTAGCGGTCGCCCACGTCGGTGGTGACGACGCGGATTCCTCGCTCGGCCATCAGGCTATGGAAGCCGAGGTTCGTCATGTGGGTCACGGCGACCAGGTCGACGCCGAGATGGAGGGCGAGGACTGCGAGGATCTGGTCGCCGTCGACCTCGTTTCCCGCCGCGTCGACGGCGAGCATGCGGTCGCCGTCCCCGTCGAAGGCGACGCCGAGCTGGGCGCCTTCCTCGGGGACGAGACGGGAGAGGAGCCGCAGGTCGGTCGCCCCGCAGCCCTCGTTGATGTTGGCGCCGTCCGGCGTGTCGCCGATCACCGACACCGAGGCGCCGAGCCGCTCGAAAGCGGTCGGGCCGACCTCGGACATGGCGCCGTTGGCGCAGTCGAGCACGACGCGCAGGCCGTCGAGCGGCGCGCCGAAGCGCTCGCAGACGAGATCGACGTAGCGTGCCGGGAGCCCCAGGGCCTCCTGCACCTGGCCCGCGGGAACCGGCTCGCTATCGAGCAGCGCCTCCACCGCCTCCTCCTCCGCGTCCTCGAGCTTCCAGCCGCCGCGGAAGAACTTGATCCCGTTGTACTCGGCGGGATTGTGGGACGCGGACACGACCGCGCCGGCGTCACCCGCCAGCAGCGCGACCGCCGGCGTCGGGAGCACGCCTCCGAGGAGGACATCCGATCCGCCGGTCGTCAGGCCCGCGGCCAACGCCCGCTCCAGCGCGGGCCCCGAGGCCCGCGTGTCGCGGCCGACGAGCGTCTCGCCCCCGCCGCTCCACCGTCCGAACGCCCGGCCCAGCCGCTCGACGAGCTCCTCCGTCAGGTCCGCGCCGACGACGCCCCGGACCCCGTCGGTCCCGAACAATCGCCTGGACACTGGCCTAGCGCTTCGAGAACTGCGGCGCCTTGCGGGCCTTGTGGAGCCCGGCCTTCTTGCGCTCGACGATGCGAGCGTCGCGCGTGAGGAAGCCCTCGCGCTTCAAGATGCCGCGGAGCTCCGGGTCGGCCTCGACCAGCGCCCGGGCGATCCCGTGGCGAAGCGCGCCCGCCTGGCCGCTGGGCCCGCCGCCGTTGATCCGGGCGCGGATGTCGAAGCGCCCCTCGACACCGGCTACCTTGAGCGGCGCAGTCGCGGTCGTCTGCAGCGCCTCGCGCGGGAAGTAGGCCTCGAGCGTGCGCCCGTTGATCCACGTTCCGCCGTCGCCGGGGCGAAGGATGACGCGCGCCACGGAGGTCTTGCGCTTGCCGGTCCCCCGGTACTGGGCGATCTCAGTCATCCAGCGGGAGGGGCTGAGGGTTCTGGGCCTCGTGCGGATGCGCCGGCCCCGCGTAGACCTTGAGCTTCGTGATCTGCCGCCGGGCAAGCCGGTTGCGCGGAAGCATGCCCTTGACCGCCTTGCGGATGACCTCCGTCGGGCGCCGCTCGAGCTGCTCGGCGAGCGTCCGCGAGCGCAGGCCGCCCGGATAGCCGGAGTGGCGGTAGTAGAGCTTCTGCTGGAGCTTGTTGCCGGTCACCCCGATCTTCTCCGCGTTGATCACGACGACGAAGTCGCCGGTGTCGATGTGCGGGGTGTACTGCGGCTTGCGCTTGCCGCGGAGCGTGTCAGCGATCCGCGTCGCGAGACGCCCGAGAGTCTGCCCCTCGGCATCGACGACGTACCAGCGCTGCTCGATCTCTTTCGGCTTGGCGGAATAAGTCTTCATCACACAGAAAATCGGCGGACCAGGCGTCCGCCGAGCGCGGATTCTAGCAAGCGTTGCAAGATCAGTCCGCGGTGGAGGGGCTCGGCTCGACGGGTCGGCCGAACCCGCGGCGCCCGATCCAGACTGCCGGGACGACCACGAGGACGGTCGCGCCGATCGCCAGCGCAGCCACGCCGATCGCGGTCAGCGCGTAGCCGCCGAGGAGCGCCAGACTCGCTCCGGTCATCCCCGAGAGCAGGTCGTTGAAGCCGAGCAGCTTCCCCCGCTCCCACGGCATCGTGCAGTCCGCGAGCTGCGCGGTGGCGGCGACGAAGGAGAGGTTCCACCCCAGGCCCAGGCCGAAGAGCGCGAGCGCCGTCGCCGGCACGCTCTCGATCCACAGCAGGCTGATGGAGGAGGCGGCCATGAGCGACAGGCCGCCGACGAGCGCGGGCGGCCTCCCGATCCGGTCGATCAGGTCGCCGACGAAGAGGACGAGCGCGTACATCCCCAGGACGTGGGCGCCGATGATGGGGAAGACGGCCACGGCCGAATGGTGATGGTGGTCGACGACGACCGCTCCCGTCAGCGTCATGACCCCGACCATGACGCCGAAGCTCGCCTGGGCGGCGAAAATCGACGGGATCACGCCGGGACGGCGCAGCAGCTCGCGCAGGGGCGCAGGCGGGCGCGGCTCCGCGGCGGGCGTGCCGACCGCCAGCAGCTCCGCGATGCGCTTGGGGTCCGGCCGCACGAAGAGCACCAGTGCGAGCCCGACGAGCATGAAGCACGAGCCCACCAGCCAGAGGAGGGCAAGCGAGTCGCCGTCGAGCTCGCGGCCGGAGAGAAGAGGGCTGAAGACGGCGGGCCCCAGGATCGCCCCGAACACCGCGCCGAAGAGGACGAGCGCGATCCCGCGCGCACGCCGCTCGGGCGGATACATGTCGCCGGCGGCGGCGCGGGCGAGCAGCGAGGTTCCACTGGCCATGCCCACGAGGACGAGGCCGAGGAAGACCGGGACCGGGGACTCGAGCGCGCTCCCGAGCGCAGCGAGGCCGCCGCCGGCGGCACCGAGACAGAATCCAGTCGCCAGCACCGGCACGCGCCCGAACCGGTCCATCGCGCGTCCGGCGGGCAGCGCTGCGAGGGCGCCCGAGGCGAGGACGATCGCCGGCCCGAGGCCGAGCAGTCCCCTCACGCCGGTGACGAGGACGAACGTCAGCGAGGCGACCGCCGCCGAGAGCTGGAGCATTCCGGAGTTGGCCGCGAGCGACGCCGACAGGAGCGCCGTGTTGCGCTTGATCGGGAGATCGGCGGGCGTCGTCATGCCGACGAAGCGTAGTCCAGGAGAGCACCCCTGAAGCCCGCCGCGCCGCCGTGACTCGGGTGGCGCACGTAGGTGCCGCCGACGGCTGCGTGGGCGACGCGGCCGACGGCCAGCACGCGGCGTCCGCAGGTCAGCTCGCGGAGAAACTCCGCGGAGGCCACTACCTCGCGCACGGTGGGACGGCGGTTGCTCTCGGGTCGCCCCGGAAGGTGTGGATGCGTCGGCACGGCGTTCCAGAGGAGGACGTCCTCGGTGAGCCCCAGCTCGGCCAGAACGCGGTGGACGATCGTGGCGGAGGCCTCACCGGGCGGCTCGCCGGTGAGCTGACGCTCCGAGGTGAAGGGGATGCCGCTCCGGCGGGCGCCGCGGTAGCCGGCCGCCTCGCCCACAAGCAGGAGCCGCGCGTCGCGTCGCTCCTCGAGGTAGCGGGCCAGTCGCTCCCGCCGGACCGCCGCGCCGTTGCCCTCGCGGTAGAAGTTCCAGGTCGTCCCGATCTGCGCCGCCGCGAGGTCGCGTACGAAGAGGTCGGCTCTCACGGAGCCGCGTAGCCTACTCCCGCGTGCGCCGGATCACCTTCCCGCTCTACGTCGGTGGCTTCCTCGGCCCGTTCGGCGGCGCGATGCTGGTGGCGCTCATCCCCAACGTCGCCGACGGCCTGGACGCCTCGGTCACCCAGGTCGCCGCCGCCATCACCGCCTACATGGTTCCGTTCGCTCTCCTGCAGCTCGTGTCCGGGACGGTGGCAGAGCGACTGGGCCCGCGGCGGGTCGTGCGCGGCGGGTACGTCGCCTTCGGGCTCGCGGCGCTCGCCTGCGCGATGGCGCCGGATATCTGGCTGTTCCTGGGCGCGCGGGCGGCGATGGGCTCAGCGAACGCGTTCCTCTCCCCCATCCTCCTGGCCGCGCTCTCCGAGCTTGCAGCGCCGGAGGTGCTCGGCCGCACCGTCGGGACCTTCGCGGCGGCGCAGACCGCCGGGCTCATGCTCGCACCGATCCTCGGCGGCCTGCTCGGCGAGATCTCCTGGCGGCTCGCCTTCGTGCTCGTCGCCGTGGTCGCGGGCGTCCTGGCGCTCCCGCAGCAGACGCTCGGCCCAGCGGCGCGCCCGGCCCCGGGCCGGCGCGCCTCGCTGCGGGCCCTCCTCAACCGCTGGATCGCTCTGCTGGCCACGCAGGCGGCGCTCGGATACCTCGGTTTTACCGCCATCGGCTTCGTCCTGGTGCTCGTCGGCGCCGACGAGTTCGGGCTCGGATCGGGAGCGCGCGGCCTCCTCATCGCCGGCTACGGCATCGGCGGGATTCTCCTCGGCCGCTACGCGGGCACGGTCGTCGACCGGGCGGGGCGGCCGGCCACCGCGCTCGCCGGCGCGGTCGCGTGCACGGCCGGCGTGATCGGCCTGGTGCTCGTCCCGAGCGCCTGGGCGCTGGGGCTCGTCTTCTTCGGGATCGGCTGCGCGTCGACGTTCGTCTGGGCCGGCCTGAACACGATCGCGGTCGAGTCGTTCCCGGAGAACCGGGCCGGCGCCACCTCGGCCTACAGCGCGTTCAAGTTCGCGGGCGTGGCCGTGGCGCCGCTCATCTACGTGCCGCTCTTCCACGTGGACACGCGCCTGCCCTTCGTCCTCGCCGCCGCCTTCTCGGCGCTTCTCGCGGTGTCCATCCTGCCCTGGTTCAGGCGGTACGCGTGAGGCGCCGCGTGGTCGTCCACGGCCGCGTCCAGGGCGTCTTCTTCCGGGAGACGACCCGGCGCCGCGCCAGGAGCTCGGTGTCGCCGGCTGGGTGCGGAACACCTGGGAGGGCACGGTCGAGGCCGTGTTCGAGGGCCCGTCGGAGGCAGTGGAGCGACTGGTCGCCTTCGCCCACCGCGGACCGGACTCGGCCAGGGTGGAGCGCGTCGAGGTGTTCGAGGAGGACGACGAAGGCCTGGCCGGCTTCGGCATCCGCTGAGCGGAACCTCCGCGCGCCTGCGGGTGTACCAGCCGTGAAAGGAGTGATCGCATGAAGCGAATCCTGATCGCAGTGATTCTCGTGGGCGCGCTCGTCCAGGCGGGCGCCGCGAGTGCGGGGTGCATGGCCACCGTCGGCCTCGCTCCCCCTCCTGCCGGCATCGCCGCCGGCACGACCTGGACGGCGGAGCTGACCGTTCTCCAGCACGGGCAAAACGCCCTCCCCAACGCAAGCACGGCCCGGCCCGAGCTCACCATCGTGAACACGGGGACCGGCGAGCGGAAGACGTTCGTCGCCCGGCCGACCGGCGACCCGGAGGTCTTCGCCGCCCAGGTCGTCTTCCCGGCGGGCGGAAACTGGCGCTACGAGGTCTTCGACGGCTTCACGAGCGACGGGACGCAACCCGTCCCCTGCGCGCGAACGCATACCTTCGCGGCCGTCACCATCGGCGGACCGGCCGGCGGCTCCACGCCGCCGCCCTCCTCCGGCGAGGGCGCCGGCTTCCCGGTCGCCCCGGCCGTGGGCGGAACGCTGGCCGTCCTGGCAGCGCTCGCGCTGTCGGTGGCGCTCCTGCGCCGCCGACGCGGGGAGGTCGCGACGGGCTAGGCCGGGACGCGGCGCATCAGGCCTGCTCCGGCGAGCGGCAGCGTCGCCGCGAGCGCGAAGGCGACGCCCCAGGAGGTGGACTCGACGAGCAGGGCGAAGAGGGGCGGCGCGACGCCCGAGGCGACGGCAAGGGCCGTCTGCTGAAAGCCGAGCGCCGCCCCAGCACGTTCACGGCCGGCCAGCTCGGCCGTGGCCGTGAACGACAGGCCGTTCCAGGCCTGGGAGATCGCGCCCGCGACGAGGAACGCGGGGAGCAGGACGACCAGAGGCGCCGTGGTCAGGGCCGCACTCACCGCCAGCGTTATCGACAGCGCGAAGGCGATCTTCACGAGCGGCCCGATCCGCGTCCCGACCCGGTCCGACCAGCGCCCCGCCGCGATTCGCAGGGCGGCGCCGGCGAACTGCATCCCCGCGAAGATCCCGGCGGCGGCCCCGGTCGAGAGCCCGCGCGCGCCGTGGAGGAAGAGGACGGTGAACGCCATCACGCTGATCTGCGCGACGACGATCAGCCCGCTGCCCACGGCGAGGCGCCAGAGGCGAGAGTCCCGCAGCGGATTCGTCACGTCGCCCAGCGGGTGCGCCTCGTCGGGCGGCGCCTCGCGCAACCCGATGAGCCCGGCGAGCGCGGTGACCAGGCACGCGGCGGCGAGGACGAGCAGGCCCGCCTGCGTGCCTCCGGCCGCCGCGATCGGCGGCAACGCCAGCGCCGCCGCAGCGCCGCCGAGCGGCAGGGCCGTCTGCCGGATGCCCAGGGCGAGCCCGCGCTGCGAGGGCTCGAACCAGCTCATCACGGCGCGGCCGCTGGCCGCGTTCACGCTGGCACCGGCACCCCCGGCGAAGACGAGCAGGAGGACGAGCGGCACGTACTCGGTCGTGAACGCGGCTGCGGCGACCGCCATGCTCGCCAGCGTGAGCCCACCCGCGAGGACGCGACGCTCGCCCACGCGGTCGGAGAGCAGCCCCCACGGGAGGAGGGTCACGACGGAGCCGAGGCTGAAGGCGGCGAGCACGACCCCGACCTGCGTCAGCGACAGGCCGTATTCGTCCCGGAGCTGCGGCGCCAGCACCGGAATCCCCAGGAAGACGGCCGAGTAGCTCCACTGAGCGGCCGTGCCGAGCGCGAGAATCGTCCAGCGGTAGCGACTCACGCGGCGAGGCTATCCACCGCCGCCGCTCGGCAGCATTTCGACACACATTCGGCACGATCGGGCACACACACGCGCGCTTTTCGGCGTTAGGCTCGAAAGCGGGTGGTGGGTCGGGGTGCCCCTAGAGTTAAAGGCGCGAAACCGGCGCCCGACCTAGCTGCAGCAGCCCTGCTTGTAGCGACAGCGGAGGCAGTGCCAGCTCGCCTTCGTCCACGTCATCTCGGCGCCGCACCGCGGACACGTCGCCTCGGCCTCCGCCTCGTCGGCGGGAAGCCGGCACGCCGCCGCCTGCGGCTCCGCGCTCACTCCCACTCGATCGTGGCCGGCGGTTTCGACGAGAGGTCGAGGGCAACACGGTTGACCGCCGGGATCTCGTTGATGATCCGAGTCGAGATCGTCTCGAGGAGCTCGTACGGGAGGCGCGCCCAGTCGGCGGTCATGGCGTCCTCCGAGGTGACCGCGCGGATGACGATCGGATAGGCGTACGTCCGCTCGTCGCCCTGGACGCCGACCGAGCGGATCGCGGGCAGCACGGCGAAGCACTGCCACAGCTCGCGGTAGAGGCCGGCGCGGCGCACCTCCTCGAGCAGGATCGCATCCGCCTCGCGCAGGGTCGCCAGCCGCTCCTCGGTGACGTCGCCGATGATCCGGATGGCGAGCCCCGGCCCCGGGAACGGGTGGCGCCAGACCATCTCCTCCGGCAGCCCAAGCTCCTCGCCGACGCGGCGCACCTCGTCCTTGAAGAGCATCCGCAGCGGCTCGACGAGCTCGAGGTCCATCACCTCGGGGAGCCCGCCAACGTTGTGGTGGGACTTGATCGTCGCCGCGACGCCGTCGCCGGCACCGCCCGACTCGATCACGTCCGAGTAGAGGGTGCCCTGGACGAGGAAACGGACGTCGCCGAGCGTGCGCGCCTCCTCTTCGAAGACCCTGATGAACTCCTCGCCGATCGCCTTGCGCTTCTCCTCGGGATCCGTCACGCCCGCGAGCCGCGCGAGGAAACGCTCGCGCGCGTCGACGTGCAGAAGGGGAACGTGAAAGTGCCTGCCGAACGTCTCCACGACCTGCGCCGCCTCGTCCTTGCGCAGGAGGCCGTGGTCGACGAACACGCAGGTGAGCTGCTCGCCGACCGCCTTGTGGACGAGGAGCGCCGCCACTGCGGAGTCGACCCCGCCGGACAGGCCGCAGAGCACCCGCTCGCGGCCCACCTGCGCCCGGATGCGAGCCACCTCCTCTTCGATGACCGCGGCCGCCGTCCACGCGGGCGGCGCGTCCGCGACGCGGTAGAGGAAGTTCTTCAGGATCTCGGTGCCGTGCTCCGTGTGGAGCACCTCCGGGTGGAACTGGATGCCGTAGAGCCCGCGGCCGGGATCCTCGAAGGCGGCGATCGGCGTCGTCCGCGACGAGGCCGTGACGGTCGCGCCGGCCGGCGGCGCCGTCACCGAGTCGCCGTGGCTCATCCACCCGACCTGCTCCGCCGGGAGGCCGCCAAAGAGACCGCTGTCGGGCTCGACTCGCACCTCGGCCCGCCCGAACTCGGCGCCGCCGGTGCGCTCCACGCTGCCGCCCAGGTCACGCGCCATCAGCTGCATGCCGTAGCAGATGCCGAGCACGGGGACTCCCAGTTCGAAGATGCCCGGGTCGGCGTCCGGCGCTCCCTCGGCGTACACCGAGGCGGGCCCGCCCGAGAGCACGAGCGCCAGGGGCCTCCGCGCGGCGATGGCCGCCGGCGGGGTGGTGTGGTGGACGAGCTCCGAGTAGACGCGGCACTCGCGCACCCGCCGGGCGATCAGCTGCGAGTACTGGCCGCCGAAGTCGACGACGAGGACGGGGCGCTCTTCGGGTACGGGCTCGGGGACCGGGAGCTGGACGACTTCTCCCACTAGTGCTCCTCCAGGTGATGACGCCCAGTCTCCGGGTCGCAAGCACCAAGCCGGAGTGCGCACTCGTGCGCAGCCAAGGCTGGACGCCTTGGAAAGCGCGAGGGCGCGCTCCGGCGCCGCGTGATTGCGGGTCGGAGGCGGGCGTTCATTGTCTGGGGGAGCACTAGCGACCCGGCCTGTAGTTCGGCGCTTCCTTGACGGTGGCTACGTCGTGAGGATGGCTCTCGCGCTGGCCGGCCGCGGTGACGCGGACGAAGCGGGCTTCCTTCAGCTCCTCGATGGTCGCGGCGCCGCAGTAGCCCATCGCCTGGCGGAGGCCGCCGACGAGCTGGTGCACGACGTTGCGGACCGGGCCCTTGTAGGCGACGCGCCCCTCGATCCCCTCGGGGACGAGCTTCCCGACCTCGTCCACGTCCTGCTGGAAGTAGCGGTCGCTCGAGTAGCGCGCGCGCATGGCACCCAGCGAGCCCATGCCGCGGTACTCCTTGAACTGCTCGCCCTGGTGGAAGACGACCTCGCCGGGGCTCTCGTCCGTCCCGGCGAGGAGGCCGCCGAGCATGACCGTGTCCGCTCCGGCGGCGATCGCCTTGGCGATATCGCCGGAAAACTGCACGCCGCCGTCGGCGATCACCGGCACGGCGTGGCCGGCGGCGACCTGGGCGCAGTCGTAGACCGCGGTCACCTGCGGTACGCCGATGCCCGCGACGACCCGGGTGGTGCAGATCGCCCCGGGGCCCATGCCGACCTTGACCGCGTCGGCGCCGGCGTCTATCAGCGCAGCGGTGGCCTCGGGGGTGGCCACGTTGCCGGCCACGATCGGGACGTCGCTCCGCGAGCGCAGCTCCCGCACCATCTCGAGCACGCCGACCGAGTGACCGTGCGAGGTGTCGACCACGAGCACGTCGACGTCCTCCTCGACGAGCGCGGCCGCGCGCTCGAGCCCCTCCGGCCCGGTGCCCACGGCGCCGGCGACGCGCAGCCGTCCCTGCTCGTCCTTCGTCGCCAGCGGGTACTGGAGCCGCTTGGAGATGTCCTTGACGGTGATGAGCCCCTTGAGGCGCCCGTCCGTGTCGACGACGGGGAGTTTCTCGATCTTGTGGCGGTGGAGAACGGCACGCGCCTCCTCGAGGGTCGTGCCGACGGGGACGGTGACGAGATCGGCCGCAGTCATCAGGTCGGAGACGGGCCGGGCGGTGTCGTCCTCGAACCGGAGGTCGCGATTCGTGAGGATGCCCACCAGGCGGCCGTCGTCGTCGGTCACCGGGACGCCGGAGATCCGGTACGTCTCCATGATCTGGAGCGCCGCCGCGACCGGAGCGTTCGGCGGGAGCGTCACGGGCTCGACGATCATGCCGGCCTCGGAACGCTTGACCTTGTCGACCTCCGCGGCCTGGGCCTCGACCGACAGGTTGCGATGGACGACGCCGATGCCGCCCTCGCGCGCGAGCGCGATCGCCGTGCGCGCCTCGGTCACGGTGTCCATGGCCGCCGAGACGATCGGGATCTGGAGGTCGATCGTCCGCGTCAGGCGCGTCCGCGTCGACACCTCGCCGGGTAGGACGCCCGACTCGGACGGGACGAGGAGCACGTCGTCGAAGGTGAGCCCTTCCTTGGCGAACTTGCGCTCCAGGGCGAGGAGGCGCTCGATCTCGTCCTGACGCAGCTCGACGCTCACCGTCGAGCGATCCTACCAACCCGGGCCGCTAGCCCTCGTGCGCCACGCCTTCGATGTGCTCGAGCTGGACGAGCGCCGCGAGCCGATTGGCCTCGCGCGGGTCGAAGCGGCCGGCCCCGGCCTCGAGCACCGAGGCGACCCCGGCCGCGACGGCCGAGCGGACCGCGTCGTCGAACGGCTTCCCGGCGACCCGAGCCGCCAGGAAGCCGGCGAGGAGAGTGTCGCCGGCGCCGACCTCGGAGACGGGCTCGACGCGGGGCGCCTCGGCGCGGACGCGAAGCTCGGTGCGATCCTCGCGGAGCAGCGCGTAGCAGCCGGTCTCCTGGGTGATGAGAACGTTGCGGGCGCCGACGTCGGCGATCTCGTCGAGCCCGGCGGCGAGATCCTCGTCGTCCACGAACTCGTGGCCGACCAGCGCCTCGGCCTCCTGCTGGTTCGGCGAGACGAGATACGGCTCGGCCTCGACCGCGAGGCGGAGCGGCTCGCCCTCCGAGTCCACGACCGCGAGGAGTTGCCGGCGGTTCAACTCGCGGACCAGCTCGCCGTAGAAGCCGGGGTCGACCCCACGCGGCAGCGAGCCGGCGAGCACGACGAACTCGGCGCGCTGCGCGAGGTAGGCGAGCTTCTCGCGCAGGATCTCCAGCTCCTCCTCGCTCACCTCGGGGCCCCACTCGTTGATCTCCGTGTACTCGTTCGAGGTCGGGTCGAGGACGGCGATCGAGGTGCGCGACTCGCCGCCGATCCGCACGAAGTCGTTGAGGATCCCCTCGTGGGTCAGCTCCTCGACCAGGAGCGTCCCCGTGCGGCCGCCGGCGAGGCCGGTGCAGACCACCGGCGCCCCCAGGCGCTTGAGAGCACGGGCGACGTTGATCCCCTTTCCGCCGGCGCTCGGAAAGCCGACGCTCGCCCGGTGCCGCTGCCCCGGCTGGAAGCTGGGAACGACGAGCGTCCGGTCGATCGCCGCGTTGAGCGTGACGGTGACGATCATCCGACTGGGTGCGGGGAGGGCACCGGGGCGATCCTAGCCGAGATGGATCCGAGCCCGTTCAGAGCCCGGGAACGACCGAAGCCAGGAGGTCGCCGGCCTCGTCGAGTGCGCGGTCCGCATACCAGCGCGCCCGCTCGGCGCGGCTCGGCGCGGCAATGTCGCGGGTGGCCACGAGGTCGACCCGGGCCACCTCCTCCTCCCCGTCCGTGACCACGACCTCACCCAGCTTCTCGCCCTTCCGGACCGGCAGCTCGACCATCGCGGGGGCTACGACGCGCTCCACGAACTGCGAGCCGTCTCCCATGCGAACGAGCCTGGACGCGCCCGCGGCAGCGACGAGCTCGAGCCTCTCGTCCTCCGCGAACGGCACCGCCGAGGTCGCGTAGCGCTCGCCCTCGCGGACGAGCGTGTACGTCGCGTACTGGTCGAAGGCCCACTCCATGAGCTCGGCCAGGTCGGCGTTCCGCTGCGCGCGCGTGGGGCTCCCGAGAACGACCGCGTAGACGGTGGTCGGCCCCCGGCGAGCGGCGGCGACTTCGGCCCAGCGGGCCCGGTCCGTGTGCCCGGTCTTGATCCCGATCAGGCCGGGGAAGGTCCAGAGGAGGTCGTTCCAGTTCTTCAGTGTGCGGCTCGGCGGGATCTGCGTGGTCCGGGTGCGGACGAGCTTGCGGACGAGCGGCTCGCGCATGGCCAGGCGGGCGAGGCGGAACGTGTCCCTCGCCGTCGAGACGTGCCCCGCCACGTCGAGCCCGTCCGGGCGGACGTAGTTCGTGCCGTCGAGCCCAAGCTCCTCGGCCTTCGCGTTCATCATGCCGACGAAGCGCTTGACGCTCCCGTCGCCGACCTCGGCGGCGAGCGCGAAAGCAGCGTCGTTCGCGCTCTGGATCAGCGCGGCCGCGAGAAGGTCGCGCACGCGCAGCCGCTCGCCGGCGGTCAGGAAGATCGACGATTCGCCCGCGGCGACGGCCTGCGGGGCGACGGTGACCATCTGGCCGGGGCGGGCGTTCTCCAGCGTGACGAGCGCGGTCATGAGCTTCGTGATGCTGGCCATCGCCATGCTCTCGTCGGCGTTGCGCTCGTAGAGGACGTCGCCGGTGCGGCCGTCCGCGACGAGGACGGCCCGCGCCTGGACGGGCGGCGGCTCCGTCGCTCGGGCCGCGCCGGCGAGGGCGGCGACGAGGAGGAGCGCGAGAACGAGGACGACGACGTGCTTCCGCAAGCCCTTCAGGCTATCCTCGGAACGATGGACGAGGCGCAGCAAGGGACGAAGCCGGAGCGTGTCCGCAACGTCGAGCGGTCGCTCCAGGTCGAGGTCAAGGGGCTGGGCGGGTTCGAGCTGCGGCCGACCCGGCTGTTCCTCTGGGGCGGCGAAGAGCGCGGGACGACCGAGCGCATCCTCCCGCTCGGAAGCCCGCCGCGGAGCCTCACCATCCCGCGCCGCCGTCGCGAGCGCCAGGCCGGCGCGGTCGAGCTGACGACGCTCGGGAACCCGGTGCTGACGATCGCCCTGGCGGGCGTTCACGCGGTCAAGGCCCTCGGCCGCCGCCGTTAGGTCGCCTCGGTCTCTTCCTGCGGCGCCCGGATGCGGATCCGGTCGCCCGGGTTGAGCGTCAGCGGGTCGATCTCGGGATTCAGCTCGAGCAGGTCGGAGAGCGGGACACGGCACTTGGCGGCGATCGACTCGAGCGTGTCACCGCGTCTTACGGTGTAGCGCGGGCGGCGGCACCCGCGCGGAAGAGCGGTAGTCTCGCCGGGGGCGGTGGTCGTGGGCCCGGTGTCGACCTCCTGCGTCGAGGTCGCGCTCGTGCCCGCCTCGCCGGCGTCGGACTCGAGCGCGCGCTGGACGAGGATGACGAGAACGGTGGCGGCGAAGAAGAACGCGAGCGGCGCCGCAAAGCGGGCGACCCAGACTCTGATCTTGTCGGCGTTCACCAGCCCGAGACCGCCCAGACCTCGCCCCGAAGGCGCGCCGCCTCGGCGGCCGCGGCCTTGCGCCAGTCGGCGCCGTCGACGCGGAACGCGTAGATCACCGCGCGGGACACCGGCACGAGCGCGCTCGCCGGCCCGCTGGTGAACGCGCGGGCGACGTCGGCGGGGGTGCCGCCCTGCGCCCCGATCCCGGGCAAGAGCAGGATCGCCTGAGGCATGAGCCGCCGCGCCTCGCCGATCGCGCGCGGGTAGGTCGCGCCGACGACAGCGCCCACGCTCGAGAGCCCGCGTTCGCCGACGAGCTCCTGGCCCCAGGTGTCGACGAGCTCCGCGACGTGCTGCCACATCTGCCGGCCGTCCGACAGCGCGGCGTCCTGGATGTCGGCGCTGCCGGCGTTCGACGTCTTCACGAGGCAGAAGATCCCGCTGCCCGACCGTCGGCACGCGGCGACGAACGGCTCGATCGAGTCGCTTCCGAGGTAGGGGTTGACCGTGAGCGCGTCGACGGGAGGAGGCCGGTCTTCGCGCTCCTCGAGATATGCGTCGGCGTAGGCGCGCGCGGTCGAGCCGATGTCGCCCCGCTTCGCGTCCGCGAGCACGAGCAGATTGGCGGCGCGCGCGTACTCGCACACCCCCTCGAACGCCCGGATCCCGTCGGCACCGAGCGTCTCGAAGCACGCGAGCTGCGGCTTCACCCCGACCACATAGGGCGCGACCGAGTCGATCAGCCCCCGGCAGAAGCGCTCGACGGCGTCGGCGGCCGAGGAACGTCCCCGGTGGACGTCGCCGCGAAGCTCGACCGGGAGCAGCTCCGGGCGCGGGTCGAGGCCCACGAGGAGCTGGCTGCGCTTGGTGTCGACGGCGGCTGCGACGCGGTCGCCGAACGTCGCCGCCGCCACGGCGGCGCGGGTCTCCAGCTCCTGAGCCATCTGTAGGGAGCTTAGAGCGCGTCCCGGCGTGACGCATCGACCGACTGCCTAGGAGGGACTCCGCTCAGGCGACCGCGGCGGCCGTGGCGCGAAGGGCGGCGACGATGGAGCGCTCGTCCAGCGGCAGGACGGCCAGCTCGGGAGGGGGCCGGCGCAGGAAGGTGCCGAGGAGGAGGAGCTCCTCGGCGTCTTCGGGCCGCAGAGAGGGCTCTGCGGACCGGGCCGCGGCGAGACCGGCGCGAATCTCGAGCACGGCGCCGGCGCCCGGCGGCAGCACGCGCGCGTCCGCGACCCGCCCGCTCGCGACGAAGACCGCCCGCGCGAAGCCCGGGGTCGCGGCCGGCGTCAGCAGGCACGCCTCGAGCCCGCGGAGCCGCTCCAGAGCGGCCAGCTCGCGGATCACCTGCTCGAGCGCGGCGATGCGGTCGCGGAGGCGGGCGGCGTCCTCGTAGCGGAGGCACTCCGAGAGGTCGGCAAGGCGCGCGCGGAGCCGCGGCAGCGGGCCGCCGGCGAGCAGCCCTGCGAGCTCCTCCTCTGAGGCGCCGGCGAGCGCCCGCGCCGCGCGCTCCGCACGGCGGCGGCTCCGGAGCGGGCCGAGCGGACCCGCCCGCTCCGAGACGACGACCTGGTCGCCGCGCCGCCGCAGGTAGAGGCCGCGCCCGCCGCGCTTCCCGCGCGCGTTCGCGGGCGGACGGAGCTCCCGGATGAGCCGCAGCTCCTCGAGCGCCGCCTCGAGCTCGGAGCCGAGCACCTCCCACTCCACCCTCTCGACCGCCGCGAGCGCCGCTTCGACGGCCGGCCGCTGGCGCTCGGAGCGAAAGTACGAGCGCAGCCGCGCGCGGAGGTCACGGGCCCGGCCGACGTAGAGCGCCTGGCCGTTCGCGTCCCGGAACACGTAGACCCCCGGGCGGGTCGGGGCGCCGAAGACGAGCGAGCGCTTCCCGTAGACCCGGCGGCGGCGCGGCGCGCTCAGCTCGACGAGGTCGGCGACGGTGCGGGCGCCGCGCTCCTGCGCGAGCCCGACGAGTGCCACGAGGATCTCCGCCGTCGCCTGGGCGTCCGGGAGCGCGCGATGGCACGGCTCCACCGACGTGCCGAAGAAGCGCGCGAGCGAGGCGAGGCCGACGCGAGCCACCCGCCCGGCGAGCAGGCGTCGGGCCAGGCCGACGGTGTCCACGACCGGGACCGCGAGCCGGCGGCCGGAGAGCAGCTCCACCTCGCGGTCGAGAAAGGCGAGGTCGAAGCGGGCGTTGTGCGCGACCATCACGGCCCGCTCGCCGGCAAACGTGAGGAAGGCGCCGACCGCCGCAGACGCGCGCGGCGCGCCGCGCAGGTCGCGGTCGGCGATCCCGGTGATCCCCGCGACGACCGGCGGGAGGGGGACGCCGGGGTCGACGAGCGTCTGGAACGTCCCGGCGGGGAGCAGGGCCTCGACACGGACCGCGCCGATCTCGCAGATCGCCGACTGCGCCGGCCGCAGCCCGGTCGTCTCCAGGTCGACGACGACGAAGCGCGCCGCCTCGAGCGGCAGGTCGTGCCCAAGCGGCTCGGCGAGCCCGACGTTCGCGCCGCGCCACGCGAGCCGGGCGTCCCCGGCGACGACGTCGTCGAGCAGGCTCCGTGCCAGCCCCTCCGGGGCGTGCCGTAGCGCGAAGAGCGCCCGGGCCGCCTCCTCGACCGACACCGGCCCGCGCCGCTCCTCGACGAGCTCAACGAGCCGGTCGGCCGCGTCGAAGGAGAGCTGCACGACCCGACACGATACACGAACATATGTTCGTACTCGATTCGGGTCGATACGTCAATCACACTGTCAGTGCGCGATGATCACCTTCATCGCGACGAGCGCCAGCCCGAGGGCGAGGTTGACCGAGACGGCCGCAATCGCCCCCAGCGTGCCGAGGCGCTCCATCCGCGCGAAGCGCGCTCCCTGCAGCGCGAGCATGGCGACTCCTAGCCCGAAAGCGAGCCAGATCGCCGCGGAGTCCTCGACGACGCCGAGCGCTCCTGCCACGACCGCGGCCAGAGGCAGTGCGGCGGCGAGCGGTATCGCCAGCTCGCGCCACAGGACCGCTCCAAGCTCCGCGCGCGTCAGCCGCCGCCCGATCCTGAGGCTCTCGCCGAGCGCGTGCGCGTAGACGTGCGCGCCCCAGAGGACGAGCACGGAGACCGTGACGAGCGCTCCGAGGTTCCACAGGTCGTCGGCGTAGGCGCTCGCCCCTGCGGCTAGGACGGCGAGCACGACGATTGTGCCGTAGACGGCTCCGGCGATCCTTTCACGCTCACCGAGAGCGAGGCTCTTGAACGAGATCATCGAGGCAGGGCGACGGCTGGACTCGTGCTCCCGCGGATACTGCCAAGCGCAGGCCGGTCCGTGGCGGCGGTGTGGTTCCGATGGGAGCAAAGCGCTGCGCAGGCGCCAGGTATCTCCACGCCAATCGAGTCCGTATGTTCGTGATCCTGGCCGGACCAAAGCCGGAGGCCGCTCGCGCGGCCCCCGTGGCGCATCGGATGAGGGCGAGGGCTAGCGGCGGAGGGCTGCCTTGAGCTGGCTGCCGGCGGAGAACTTGGGGACGGTCGCCGCCGGGATCTGCACGCGCTCGCCGGTGCGCGGGTTGACGCCCTGCCGCGCGGCGCGCTGCTGTGGGGAGAACTTTCCGAAACCGGTGAACGACACGGCGTCGCCGCCCGAGAGAGCCTCCGTGATCGAGTCGAGGAACGCGTCGACCGCCGCCGCTGCATCCCGCTTGGTGAGCCCGCTCTTGTCGGCCACCTTGTCGATGAACTCGGCCTTCGTCACTGCCCTCTCCTTCCGTCCATTTACACTGCTAAGGGAATCGGCGACACCCTAACAGAGCCCCCTGATAGCAAGCAACCATGCGGGTTTGCGGGGTTTTTCTAGGCTCGGAGGACGTCCTGGGCCCGAAAGAGCGGGTGTAGCTGGACGGCCTTGCGCGCGAGCGCGTCGGTGCCGCCCTCCTCCCGGTCGACCACGCAGATCGCCGTGCGGCACTCGAGCCCGGCCTCGCGCAGCGCGTCGACGGCGGCCGCCGCGGCGCCCCCCGAGGTGACCACGTCCTCGACCAGGCACACCTCCTCGCCGGCCTCGAACGCGCCCTCGAGCCGGTTCCCGGTGCCGTAGCCCTTCGCCTCTTTGCGGACGAGCAGGAACGGGAGGCCGGAGGCGAGCGAGGCGGCAGCAGCGAGCGCGATCGCGCCGAGCTCGGGCCCGGCGATGCGCGACGCACCGGGCGCCAGCTCGCGCGCCCGGGCCGCCAGCCGATCACCGAGTGCGGCCAGGATCTCCGGCCGTGTCTCGAAGCGGTACTTGTCCAGGTAGTAGCGCGACCGCTTCCCCGACCGGAGCACGAAGTCGCCTTCCAGGTACGCGTGCTCGCGGATGGCGCGGGCGAGCTCGGCGTCGGTCACCGGTCAGCTTCGTGCTTGCGCGAGGATCCGGCGGGCGACGGGGAAGAGGCTCGCGGCTTCGTCCGTCCCCTCGTCGAAGCTGACCATGGAGCCGTCGGGGAAGTAGACGTCCGCGCGGTCCCGGCCGGCGTCCGAGCGGCGCCGCCACAGGGCGGCTGCGCCGGCGAGCGCGCCGACCGCGGCAAGCGAGGCGGCGAGCTTACCCTTCATCGGCGGCCTCCTCCTCGGCCTCGGGCTTCTTCTTGCGGCGGCGCGCGCCCGCTGCCGCCTTGGGGGCCGCCTGCGTCTCGGCGCTGAGGCGGAGGCAGGTCTTCAGGTCGTAGAAGACCAGGCCCGAGGTGGGATCACGCCCGGTCACCGCGGCGACGAGCCGCTCCCCGTCGGTGACGACGAAGACGCAGCCCTCGCGGAAGGAGACCTCGACCTGCGACGGCGTCCCCGCCGGCCCGGCCGCCGACTCGAGGAGCCCGCGCGCCTCGGCGGCGATCGCCTCGGCCCGCGCGGCATCCGGAAGCGTCGAGCCGAGCACGTCTCCGTCGGCGTCGGCGAGCACGGCCGACTCGATCTGCGACGAGATCTCGACGAGGTCGGCGAGAGCCTGCGCGGCGTTCACAGCCGGCAAACCTAACACACGATCGTAGACTCCCTCGCCGTGCACGCAATCCTGAGCAAGTTCCTCGCCGACCGGGGAACACACCTCGCCGCGATGATCGCCTACTTCGCCATTCTGGCGTTCGTCCCGCTGCTCTTCCTGGCGCTCTCGCTGCTCGCGTTCCTCGGCGAGCAAGACGAGTCGAGCTACCTGATCGAGGAGATCCGGCGGGTGTTCCCGGAGAACTCCGTCGAGAACATCCTCGACGCCGTCACCGAGATCCAGGAGCAGGCCGCCGAGCTCTCGCTGATCGGCGGCATCGGGCTCCTGTGGGCGGCGCTCGGGTTTTTCAGCGTCCTCGAGTCGGCGTTCAACATCGTCTACGGCCTCCCGAACCGTCCGTTCATCAGGCAGAAGTCGTTCGTCCTCCTGCTGACGGCGGCGTCGCTGGTCGTGCTCTTCCTCGCGCTCGTGATCGCCTCGGTCGGCGTCGAGCTCGCGAACCGCGCGGGCGTCGCCGAGGGGGCGCTTTCCTACCTCTACGCGCTGCTCATCTCGACCGCGCTCCTCCTCGGCTTCACCTGGAGCCTGTACCGCCTGCTGACGAACACCCCGCTCACCTGGCGCGAGACGCTGCCGGGCGCGATCGTCGCCTCGGTGCTGCTCCAGGCGAGCTTTCAGATCCTCCCCACCTTCGTGCGCCTCTCGCGCGAGCTAATCGCGCTCCAGGCGTACGGCGGCCTCGTCCTCCTGCTCGTCTGGCTCTACGTGATGGCGAACATCCTCGTCCTCGGGGCCGAGGTCAACTGGTGGCTCGCGCGCGGGCGCGGGGAGCCGCCCGTGGGCTCGGCCTAGCGCCTAGACCTCGCGGGACTCGGTCGTGCGCTCCTCGAGCACCTCGAGGATCTTCGCCTCGATGTCCGGATGGTGGTCGACGAGGCTGCGGAAAGCCTGACGCGTGAGGACGAAGAACCGGACAGGCGTCGCGGCGGCGACCGTCGCCGTGCGTCGCGGCGAGTCCCAGATGAGCGCGATCTCGCCGAAGAAGTCGCCTGGCCCGAGTCGGCGGATCTCCTCGCCGTCCTTCGAGACGGAGACCTCGCCGTCGACGATGACGAAGAACTCCTGGCCGATGTCGCCCTCGCGCGCGAGCACCTTGCCCTCCTCGACCTCGAGATCCTCCGTCGCCATGGCGAGCTCGACCAGATCGGCACGCGAGAGGTTCTTGAAGAGGGGGGCGCGACCGAGCGCGGTCGCTTTGTCGTCGTGCGAGAAGAGCTGCATGTGCGGAATCTACAGTCCCGGCGCGCCGTTGCCTACTTCCGCGAGCAGCGCGCGCGCGGCTGCTGCGCGGTGGCTGTGCAGGGCCTTCCAGGCGTCCCCCAGCTCGGCCACGGTGCGCTCTTCCCCGGCCGGCACGAACACCGGGTCGTAGCCGAAGCCCTCGGAGCCGCGCGGAGCGTCGGCGATCGTGCCTTCGAGCGTCCCCCTCCCACGAAGCTCGTCGAGATCCGGGGTCAGGCACACGAGCTCGGAGACGTAGCGTGCCCGTCGGCCGAGGCCGCTGACGCCGGCCAGCTCCTCCAGGAGTCGCGCGATGTTCTCCTCGTCGGTCGCGCCGGGCCCCGCGTAGCGGGCCGAGCGGATCCCGGGGCGTCCGCCGAGGCCGTCGACCTCGAGCCCCGAGTCCTCGCCGATCGTCCAGCGGTCGGGTGGGTCCGCGCTCCTCCCGAAGAGCGCCTTCGCGCGGGCGTTCTCGTAGAAGGTCTCGCCCGCCTCCTCGGGCAGCTCCTCCGCCCGCGTCGGCTCGACCTCCCAGCCGGGCAGGAGCACGGCGAGCTCCCGCGCCTTGTGCGGGTTCTTCGAGACGAAGACCGCTCTCACTCGCTCCAACGCACCGCACGCACGCCCTCGAGAGCGGCGAGATCCTCCACGAGGCGCTCCTCGGCGGGCCCGAGCGGCACGTCGAGCTCGACGCGTAGCCGCCGCCAGTCGAGCTCGTCCTCGAACTGCACGCTGCTGACGCGGACACGGCGCCGGTCGATCACCGCGAGCGGCTCGGCGATCGAGTGGTCGCGGGCCAGGTCGATCTCGAGCTCCCGCCCCGCACGCCGGAACCGGGCGAGGATCGCGCCGCCCTCGAGCCAGCGGAACGGCCCCAGGCCGACGAGCACGATCGCCGTGGCGATGACGGCCGCCGAGTAGAAGCCGGCCCCGGCCGCCATGCCGACCGCAGCCACGATCCAGAGGCTGGCCGCAGTCGTCAGGCCCCGGACCGTGAGGCCCTGCCGCAGGATGGCGCCGGCGCCGAGGAACCCGATGCCGGTGACGATCTGCGCGGCGATGCGCGTCGGGTCGAACACGACCCCCGAGGGCGTCGAGAACTCGAAGGCGGTCCAGCCGTAGGCCGAGACGATCGTGAACAGCGCCGAGCCGACACCGACGAGCATGTGCGTGCGCAGGCCCGCGGCCCGGTCGCGCAGCTCGCGCTCGAGCCCGATCGCCCCGGTCAGGCCGGCGGCGATGAGCAGCCGGACGGCGATGTCCAGCCAGCCCACGTCGGGGATCACGCCACCGCCTCCCTCTGCCTTCCCCCGATCTCATCGATCCCGGCCGCTGCGAGGTCGACGAGCACGTCGAGCTCGGCCCGGCTGAACGGCACGCGCTCGGCGGTCGCCTGCACCTCGATCAAGCGCCCGTCGCCGGTCATGACGACGTTCATGTCCACGTCGGCCGTGGAGTCCTCGGAGTAGTCGAGGTCGAGAAGCGGCTCGCCGCCGACGATCCCGACCGAGACGGCGCCGACGAGGTCGTCCGGCTCGGGAAGGCCGGCGCGGCGGGCGGCGAGCGTCAGCGCGACCCAGGCGCCGGAAATGGCGGCCGTGCGCGTCCCCCCGTCCGCCTGGATCACGTCGCAGTCGATCCAGACCGTGTGCTCGCCGAGCGTCTCCAGGTCGACCACGGCGCGCAGCGAGCGGCCGAGGAGCCGCTGGATCTCGACGGTGCGGCCCTTCTGCTTGCCGGCGCTCGCCTCGCGCTGCGTCCGCTGGCCGGTCGACGCGGGGAGCATGCCGTACTCGGCGGTGAGCCAGCCGCGGCCGCTGCCCGCGAGCCACCGCGGCACGCCCTCCTCGACACTGGCCGTGCAGAGGACCCGGGTGGCGCCGAAGGAGATGAGCGCCGAGCCGGTCGCCTGCTCGACGAAGCCGGTGACGATCTCCACCGAGCGCAGCTCGTCGGGCCGGCGACCCTCTCTGCTCATCTCGTCACGCTTTCGGCACGATCCGCGCGCCACCGGTGCGCTTTTCGGCTGTACGCTCGAAAGCGGGTGGTGGGATGGGGTGCCCCGTAGTAATTAAGGAAGCTGCGGAGGCCCGAGGAGCTCACGCGCTGGCGAGCTCGAGCTCGCGGACGGTGACCTGCTCGACGCGCGGGATCGGGAGCTGGAGGAACCGCTCGCCGAGCTTCCGGAACTCCTCCGGCGACCCGGTCGTGAGGAAGCGCGTCTCGCCGTCGCGCCCCGGGTCGTTCTCGACGCCCTTGCGCTGGAGCGTCTCGGCGACCTCGCGCGCCGTCTCCTCCGCCGAGAAGACCAGCGTGGTCCGGCGCCCGAACGCCCGCTCGAAGACGCGCCGGATCATGGGGAAATGCGTGCAGCCGAGGATGACCGTGTCGACGTCGTCCGCCCGGAGCGGCGCCGCGTACTCCCGCACGGCCGCGTCCAGCTCCTCGCCGACGTCGCCCGTCTCGATCAGCGGCACGAGCTTCGGGCACGCGACGGAGACGACGTGGACCCCGGCGTCGAGCGCGTGGAGGATGTCCTCGTAGCGTCCGCTCGCCACCGTGGCCTCCGTGGCGAGCAGGCCGATCCGGCGATTCCGGGTGGCCTGCACCGCCGCGTGCGCCTCGGGGACGAGCACCCCGACGATCGGCACTCTCAGAGCCTCCTGCAGCGCCGGCAGCGCGGCGGACGTGGCCGCGTTGCAGGCGGCGACGATGAGCTTCACGCCCTCCTGCTCGAGGTACGAGGCGATCTCGTGCGCGAAGCGCCTGATCTCCCCGTGCGGCCGCGGCCCGTAGGGGCACCGCGCCCCGTCTCCCAGGTAGACGAAGTCCTCGTGCGGGAGCGTTACGAGGCACTCGTGCAGGACGGTGAGCCCGCCCGCGCCCGAGTCGAAGATCCCGATCGGCCGTGCGTCCACCCGCCCGATTCTAGGCACGCGTGCGGGCGGCACCCGGCCTTGCGCGTCGGCCGGAAGGAGGCTCCCCCGGAGCCGGCTGCAAGAACGGACGCGCTCCCGCCGACCTCCGAGGGCCTTTTCGCCCGCACGCAGCTAGCGTTACGGCGTGCTTGAAGTCTGGGGCGGAGACGACCCGCTCGCCGAGCTCGAGGGCTACCTCGACGACGCGGGCCTCTTCGCACGCGAGGACCTCGTCGCCGACGTCTTCCTCGGCTATGGCCTCTCCGCGGTTCTCCGGCGCGCGCCGTGGCCCGCTCCGCCCGAGCCGTGTCGGCTGCCGCTGCTCGCGGCCAGGGTTCAGGCGCAGGACGAACGACGGCCGGCGCCCGCGGCGTTCGAGATCGGCGAGTGGCGGCGTTCCTGGGACGATGAGGGCTATGCGGCCGCGATCGAGTCCGTCCAGGACGCGATCGCCCGCGGCGACGTCTACCAGGTGAACCTCGTGCAGCACCTGCGCGCGCCGTTCGAAGGCGATCCGGCCGGGCTCGCCCCGCGGCTCGCGCCGCTGCGTCCGCTTCACCCGGCGCCGCTGGCCGGCGACGGCTGGGCGATCGTCTCGGCCTCCCCTGAGCTCTTCCTGGCCCGGCGCGGAACCCGGGTCTGGACGAAGCCGATCAAGGGCACCCGGCCGGCCGGCGTCCACGGTGAGCTGCGAGAGTCCGAGAAGGACGCCGCCGAGCACGTGATGATCGTCGACCTCGAGCGCAACGACCTCGCGCGCGTGTGCGAGCCCGGCTCCGTGCGCTGGCCCGGGCTCATGACCGAACGCGAGCTCGCCGGCGTCACGCACATGGTCACCACCGTCGAAGGGCGCCTTCGCGCCGAGGTCGGTCTCGCCGAGCTCCTCGGTGCCGTCTTCCCCGGCGGCTCCGTGACCGGGGCTCCCAAGATCTCGGCGCTGGATCACATCGCCGCGCTCGAGCCGGTCGGGCGCGGCGCCTCCATGGGCGCACTCGGCCGCATCCATCCGAACGGCGACCTCGACCTCGCGCTCACGATCCGCACGTTCGCGGTCGCCGACGGGGAGATCCACCTGTGGGTGGGCGGGGGGATCGTCTGGGATTCTGACCCGCAGGCCGAGATCGAGGAGTCGTGGGTCAAGGCGCGGCCGCTCCTCGCGGCCGTCGGGAGCGCGGTGCCCGAAGCGGTCGCCCGATGACCGTGCTGGCGCTGGCAGTCGGCGGGCGGGGCCTCGTCGACCCGTCCGAGCCCGTCCTGCACGCCGACGACGAGGCTTTCCTCCGCGGGCGCGGGGCCTTCGAGACGATCCGCGTCTACGAGGGCCGTCCGTTCCGGCTGGACGACCACCTCGCGCGGCTCACGGGCTCCGCCGAACGGCTCGGCCTGCCCGCGGTCGACGCCGTCGCCTTCCGCGGGATCGTGCGCGAGGCGCTCGACGCCGCCGGCGAGCCCGATGCGGTTCTCCGCCTCTACATCACGCCCGGCCGCGAGGGCGGCGGCTTCCCGACCGCGCTCGCCATGGTCTCGACACTGCCCGTCGACCTCGACCTCCGCCGCGTCCGCGGCGTCCGCCTGATCGCGCTCCCGCTCGGCCTCGACCCGAGCGTGCGCGCAGGGGCTCCGTGGCTGCTCGGCGGGGTCAAGTCAACGAGCTACGCGGTGAACATGGCGGCCGAGGCCGAGGCGCGACGCCGCGACGCCGACGACGCGGTCTTCCTCGGGGTCGGCGGCATCGTCCTGGAAGGGCCGGTGACGAACGTCTGGTGGCGAACCGGCCGGGACCTCTTCACCCCGGACCTCGAGCTCGGCATCCTCGCCGGGCTCACCCGTGCCACGCTGGTCGAGGCGGCCGGCGACCTCGGCTACACGGTGCACGAGGGGCACTTCCCGGTGGACGAGCTGGCCGCGGCCGAGGAGGCGTTCACCTCGTCCTCGATCCGCGAGGTCATGCCGGCGATCGAGCTGGACGGGAGACCGATCGGGGACGGCCGACCGGGCGCTGCCGCAACCGAGCTCCAGGCGGCTCTTCGCCGTGCGGCCGCCTCGTGAGCCTCCGCATCCACACCTGCGCGGAGCGGCCCGACCTGTGGGAGCTCTCGTACGACCAGATCACGGGCGTCTGGCCGACGTACAACGAGCAGGGCGACGTCCTCGGCCAGCACTGGAGCCGGCTGGACGAGGACTTCCGCGATTTCCAGTTCATCCTCTACGACGAAGAGCGCGAGCTCGCGCTCGCTCACGGGCACTCGATCCCGGTCGCGTGGGACGGGACCGTTGCCGGGCTTCCCGCAGGAATCGACGGGGCGATCGACAGCGCCGTCGCTCTCCACGAGAGCGGCGGCGCGCCCACCGCGCTCTCCGCGCTCGGAATCGAGATCCCGCGCGAGCACCAGGGCGGCGGCCACTCGCGGACGATGATCGGCGCCATGCGCGACATCGCCGCCCGCCACGGCCTCGGCAACCTCGTCGCGCCGCTGCGGCCGACGTGGAAGGAGCGCTATCCGCTGACGCCGATCGACCGCTACGCGTCCTGGACCCGGGCCGACGGCCTGCCCTTCGACCCCTGGATCCGGCTCCACGTCCGCCTCGGCGCGGAGATCCTCCAGCCGGTGCCGTGCTCGCTCCGCATCACCGGGACGGTGGCCGAATGGGAGGGGTGGACCGAGACGCCGTTCCCCGAGAGCGGCACGTACGTCTTCCCTCGCTGCCTCGCCCCGCTCGAGGTCGACCGCGACGCGGACCTCGGCTCCTACTGGGAGCCGAACGTCTGGGTCCGCCACCCCTTAGGCTGAGCCCGTGCGCGTCCTCTCCATCGTCCACCAGCGCGACGCGGCGGCGGGCGTCTTCGCCGACGAGGCCGCTGCGCGCGGTCACGCACTGGACGAGTGGCTGATCGCGGAAGCCCCGGAACCGCCTGCGCCGCTCGAGGCCTACGGCGCGGTACTCGTCTTCGGCGGCGCGATGCACGTCGACCAGGAGGACAGGCACGGCTGGCTCCGCGACGAGCGGCATCTCCTGCAGCGGCTGGCCGCGGACGAGGTGCCGCTGCTGGGCGTGTGCCTGGGCGGTCAGCTCGTCGCCAAGGCGCTCCACGGGCACGTCCGCCGGCTACCGAGCCCCGAGATCGGGTGGCCGGAGGTCGAGCTCACCGAAGAGGCGGAGGCCGACCCCGTCTTCGCCGGCCTGCCCGAGCGCTTCCCCACGTTCCAGTGGCACCTCTACCACTTCGAGCTTCCCGACGGCGCCGTGCCGCTCGCCCGCAACGACCGGTGCCTCCAGGCCTTCCGAGCCGGCCGATCCACCTGGGCGATCCAGTTCCATGCCGAGGTCACGCGGGAGGACGCGCTCGACTGGCTCCGCACCGCCGACCCGAAGGAGGACGGTCAGCTCGACGTCCCGGCCCTCGCCGCCGAGACGGAGGAGCTGATCGACGCCTGGAACGCCTTCGGACGGCAGCTCAGCGGCAGCTTCCTGGCCTTCGCGGAAGCTAGCGCGGCGGATCGCGGCGCGACCATTCGTGCCACGAGCCCGCGTAGTTGACCGCGTCCACGCCGGCAGCCCGCAGGAGCGCTGCCGCCAGCTCCGAGCGCTGGCCCGAGTGGCAGTACGCGACGACGCGCAGCCCCTCGGCGATCCCTCGCTCCCCGAGGAAGCGCCGCAGCGTCGCGGCATCGCCGCCGGCCGCGTAGAGCTCGTTCAGGTCGAGGTGGACGGCGCCCGGGATGTGGCCCTGGTACGGGTCGCACGGGTAGCCGGCCACGCCCTCGAACTCCTCGGCCGAGCGCACGTCGAGGACGGCCACGTCCCCTTGCTCCATGAGCGAAGCGAGCTCGTCGCCCGTCACGACGCCACCTCTTCGAGGAAGGCGAGAAGCTCGGCGGCGACCGCGTCCGGCCGCTCCAGCGGCGCCAGATGACCGGCGCCGGCAATGCGCGTTAGACGCGCATTCGGGAGCGCGGCGGCCATCGCCTCGGCATCGGGGGGCGGGGTGAGCCGGTCCTCGTCGCCGACGAGGACGAGCACCGGGACGTCGATCGTCGGCAGCGTCGGGCGCGAGTCGACGCGGTCGCGGATCGTCTCCTGCACGGCGACGAGGCCGGTTATCGGTTGCTCCAGGGCATGCTCTCGGGCACGGGCGACGACGGCTGGATCGACATCGTCCGCGAAGAGCCGCGGCGCCAGCTCCTCCCAGAAGGGCTCGCGGCCGGCCTCGCCGAGGAGCCTGATGGAGTCGTCGCGCGCGAGACTCTGCTCCGGTGAGTCGGGCGTCGCGCGCGTGCCGACGAGCGCCATCGCCGCGATCCGCCCGGGCTCCTGCCGCCAAAGCTCGAACGTTAGGTAGCCGCCCATCGACGAGCCGACGGGGACGAACGGGCCCTCGACGAGGGCGAGCACCCGCGGGGCCCAGGAGGAGAAGCCGAGCTCGATCGGTTCCCCGGGCAGGTCGGGCGCGACGACCTCGTAGCCGACCGCACGAAGCGCGGGCGCGACCCCGTCCCACATGCGCGCGTCGAGCGGGAAGGCGTGCAGAAGGAGGACGGCCGGGCGCGCCACGGCTGCGATGCTATCGGCGTCATGGCCTTCCGGCTCGCCCCGCCCCGCCCTGCCGCCCTCGCGCCGACGGCGATGGCGGCGACGAGCCAGCCGGACGCGACCGCCGCGGCGCTGCGCGCTCTCGAGCAGGGCGGAAACGCCGTCGACGCCGCCGTCGCAGCCGCGGCCGTGCTCTGCGTCACCGAGCCGATGTCGACCGGGTTGGGAGGCGACGCGTTCGCGCTCGTCTGGGACGGCGAGCGGCTCCACGGCCTCGATGCGGCCGGGCCGGCGCCGCTCGGCGCCGATCCGCTGGAGCCCGTCGCCCTCACCGGGCCGACCTCGGTGACGGTGCCGGGCGCGGTGGCGGGCTGGGCGGCTCTCGCGGCCCGCTTCGGCCGCCTCGGCCTCGACACGCTGCTCGCCGACGCGGTCGGGGCTGCGGAGCAGGGCTTCGTGGTCGGCCCAATCACGGCGGCCGCCTGGGTGAACGGCCCGCGCGAGCTCGGCCCGGCTCCGCGCGCGGGTGACCGCGTCCGACTGCCCGAGCTCGGCGCGACGTTGCGCCGCCTCGCCGCGGACGGGCCCGACCTCCTCTACCGCGGGGAGGTCGGCCGCGCGATCGCCGGCTGCACGTGGCTCGCCGAGGAGGACCTGGCCGCGTACGAGCCCCGCTGGGTCGAGCCCATGACCGTCGACTACCGCGGGACGACCGTCTGCGAGCTGCCGCCGCCGACCCAGGGGGTCGCCGCCCTCGAGGGCCTCGGGCTGCTGGCGCTCGGCGAAGCGGGCTTCGGCGCGCAGGTGGACTGCGCCCGCCTCGCGCTCGACGACGCTTTCCGGCGCGTGCGCGACGGCGCCGAGGTGGGCGACCTACTCGAGCCCGAGGCGCTCGCCCGGCGCCGCCTCGACGCCGCGCCCGGCGTCCGCGAGCCGGCCGGGGGCACCGTCTACCTATGCACCGTCGACGGAGACGGGATGGCCGTCTCCTTCATCCAGAGCCTCTTCGAGGGATTCGGAAGCGGCGTCGTCGCACCCGGGACCGGCGTCATCCTCCAGAACCGCGGCGCGTGCTTCGCGGTGTCCGGTCGCGTCGAGCCCGGACGGCGGCCCTACCACACGATCATCCCCGGAATGCTCGTACGCGACGGCGCGCTCCTGGGGCCGTTCGGCGTCATGGGCGGGTTCATCCAGGCCCAGGCGCACGTGCAGCTCGTCTCCACTCTCCTCGACGACGACCTCGACCCGCAGGCGGCGCTGGACCGGCCGCGCTTCCGCGTCGACGGCGCCAACGTCCTCCTCGAGGCGGGCCTGGAGGGGCGGTCCGGGGAGGTCGAGGCGCTCGGCCTGCACCCCGTCCCGGTGGCCGACCACGGCCGCTTCGGGGGCGGTCAGGCGATCCTGAGGAGCAAGGACGGCTGGGTCGGCGGCTCCGACCGGCGCAAGGACGGCCAGGCCGCGGGCTTCTGAGAGCCCCTCCCAAGTAACAGTCTGTTACTTGGTGGGCCTACGCCCTGGGGATAACTATCGCGTTCACCTGCTCGCGCGCCTCGGGATAACCGTGCGCAGCCTGCGGGATGCCGAAGAGCCGCGCCAGCTCGACGAGCAGCTCGGTAGCCGGCGGGAGCTCCGCGGTCGAGCCGGCGGTGCGGGCGATGGCGCGGACGGCGTCGGGATCGGCGCCGGTGAGCCGTGCCATCAGGCGTGGGTTGGCTCCGAGCGCGATCACTTCGCCGGGCGGGATCGGCCCGTAGTGCTCGGGCACGGAGAGGTACTCGTCGACGACCCGACCGCGGTCGAGCGCGACGTAGCGGACGACCCGCCCCTCCTCCAGCCCCATGGTCAGGACGAAGGCGCCCATGCGGTCGGAGATCTCGCGCGCGAGCCGACGGAGCATCTCGGGCTCGCGGTCGATCAGCTCGTCGTAGGCAGACGTCCAGCCGTCGGCGGGCGGGAGCACGACGCTCCCCTGCGAGCCGCCAGGCAGCCGGGGCACGAACTGGCGCACCGCTCGGACGACCGCATCGACGTCGTCGGTCTGCACGTGCAGCGAGCCGAACGACGGCGCCTCACGCTCACCGAGGTGCTTTTCGAGCGCATCGACAGGCGCCTGAAGCACGCGCGCGGTCTCGGTGAAGCCTGCGCGGATCCAGGCATCGCCGTCCTCGTGCGTCGTCTCGATCTCGACCGTCTCGGCGCCGTTCGCGCGCGCCTCTTCGATCAGGCGGCGGACGATCTCCTCTGTGGGAGCGCCTTCGACGTGGGCCTCGTACGCCATCAGCCGTGCACCCTATGGGCGACGAGGAGGTAGTGCGCCGACAGGTTGGCATGGTGCGAAAAACGCGCACCGAACGCGCGCACGTCGTCGACCTCCCCGTAGAAGCGAACGACGGCCTTTCGCAGCGCGAGATCGCCGGACGGCCAGGCGTCTCCCCGCCCAAGGTGGCGTGCGAGGAACCAGTCGGCCGTCCACTCGCCGATCCCGGGGAGCGCGACGAGCGCCGTCCGCACCTCGTCGTCGGGGAGCAGCGCCAGCGCGTCGAGGTCGAGGTCGGCGCGGGCGAGACCGACGGCGTACTCGGCCTTCCGGCCCGAGAATCCGACCGCCACGAGCTCGTCCGGCGATGCGGACGCGAGCCGTTCCCTGGCCGGAAAGGCGTACGCCAGCTCGTGCCGCTCGCCGAACGCCTCGATCAGGCGGTTGCGGATGCTGGCCGCCGCCCGGAGCGAGATCTGCTGCGCCGTGATCGAGGTCACCAGCGTCTCGAACGGCTCGGGCGCGAGCGGCGGTCGGAAGCCACGCAGTGCCGGGACGACCTCGGCGAGCACTGGATCCCTGACGGCGAACGCGGCGAAGGCATCGAGGTCGAACGGCCCGCCGAGGTAGCGGCGAACGGACTCGACGAGGTCGGGCCCCGCGCCGTCGACGGCGACGCCGCCACGGGCCGGCTCGATTCGCACCTCGCGCCCGCCCAGCACGCGGTGGAGGCCGTCCTCATGCCAGAGGTTGGCCAGGTCGGGCCCGAACGCGCGGTAGCGCTCGGTCGAGAGCCCGAAGTCGAAGGGCTCAGGAAGCGAGACGGCGAGCGATGGAATGGAAGTCCTCGAAGCGCTCGAAAGGAACGCCGCGCTCGTCCAGGTAGTCCGCCAGCCCTCGCCGCGCGAAGACGAGGTCGGCCGCCTCCGCCGCGCACCGGTCCGAGTAGCCGTCACCCACGTAGACGAGCTCGGTGCCGTCGGCCAGCGCCGCCGCTGTCGACCGCTTGCAGGGCTGGCCGCAGACGTCGCAGGTCTCGGAGACCCGGAAGCTCACCTTCCAACCGTCGGGATCGGGGTCGACCGAGTTGGCGAGCAGCTCGACGCCGGCGACCCCCTCGCGCTCGAGCACGGGCTCGATCAGCTCGCGGAACCCCGAGGAGACGATCACGAGGCGCCAGCCCCGCCCGCGCGCAAGCTCGACCACGTCGCGGAAGCCGGGCCGGACGCGCACGTTCTCGAGCACCCACTGCTGCACCTCACCGAGCGGCACGCGCACGGGCTCGAACTCGCGCCGGATCACCTCGTTGAGCGTGAGCGAGTGGTCGTCGAGGCCCTCGTCGACCTCCTTGTAGACCTCCTCGTCGCCGAAGACCTGCGCGATCGTGTCGAGGAGGTCCTGCTCGGTGATCGTGCCGTCGAAGTCGACGACCAGCGTGCGCACGCTCAAAGGTGGCTGGTGACCCCGGCCGGGTCCTCGTCCGCCGTCGCGCCGTCCCCAGCCTCGAACCAGGAGTACGCGTAGGCCGGGTCGTCGAGGTCGCGCGCGAGCGCGCTCAGCCGCAGCGGGTGGAACGTGTCGCACATGACCGCGTACTCGTGGGTCTCGGTGAGCCCGATCGACTTCTCCGCGAGGCCCGGGTGCGGGCCGTGCGGGATGCCGGACGGGTGCAGCGTCACGGAGCCGATCTCGATGCCCTTGCGCGAGGAGAAGTTGCCGTCGACGTAATAGATCATCTCCTCGCTGTTCAGGTTCGAGTGGTGGTACGGGATCGGGATCGCCTCGGGGTCGAAGTCGAGCTTGCGCGGGCAGAACGAGCAGATGACGAAGTTGCGCCCCTGGAAGGTCTGGTGCGACGGCGGCGGCATGTGGATCCGGCCCGTGATCGGCTCGAAGTCGCGGATGTTGAACGTCCACGGGTAGACGTAGCCGTCCCAGCCGACCACGTCGAACGGGTGGTAGTCGAGGACGTACGTCTGGAAGCCGTCCTTGATGCGGAGCTTGACGACGTGCTCGCCGCGGTCGGCGTGCGTTCGCAGCTCGGTGGGCGCATGGAGGTCGCGGTGGTAGTACGGCGCATGCTCGAGGAGCTGTCCGTACTCGTTCCGGTAGCGGCGCGGGATCTCGATCAGGCCGGGCGAGGTGAAGACCACGTGGCGCTGGTCTCCCTCGGGCGCGAAGCGGTACGTCGTGCCGCGCGGGATGACGACGTAGTCGCCCTCGCGGTACGGCAGGTCACCGAAGATCGTCTCCAGCGTACCGCTCCCCTCGTGGACGAAGACGACCTCGTCGCCCTCGCCGTTGCGGTAGAAGAAGTCCATCGGCTCGGTCGGGCGGCAGAGCTCGATCTCGACGTCGTCGTTCCACATGAGCAGGCGCCGGCCGCCGATCGCGTCGCCGCCGGGCTCGACCTCGTGGGTACGCAGGTGGCGGTGGGCGTGCCCGTCCGGGACCCACTCGTCGCGGACGATCGGCTCGAACGACGCCACCTCCTGCACGCGGCAGGGCGAGTGCAGGTGGTACAGGATCGACTCGTTCCCGGAGAAGCCCTCGAGGCCCATGACCTCCTCGGTCAGCAGCGTCCCGTTCTCGCGGAACTGGATGTGCCGCTTGCGCGGGAGGCGGCCGAGGCTCTGGTACGAGGACATCGCGCTAGATGCTCGGTCGGTGTCTGGCCCGCTCGACGGGGACGGCTGCGACCAAGCCGGGCGCCGCGATCGCCCGCAGCGCGTACCGGCTAGTACGTGGAAGGGCGAGCGCGACGATCCGGCGCAGCGTCGCAGCCACCATCCGCGAGTGGGTCAGGCGCCGACCGAGCATCAAAGGTTCCCGCGCAGCTCTTGCTCGCGCTCGAGGGCCTGGAACAGCGCCTTGAAGTTGCCGGCGCCGAAGCCGCGTGAGCCGTGGCGCTCGATCAGCTCGAAGAAGACCGTGGGCCGGTCGCCGATCGGCTTGGTGAAGATCTGCAGGAGATAGCCCTCGTCGTCTCGGTCGACGAGGATACCCAACTCCGCCAGATCGCCGTAGTCGGCGTCGATCTCCCCGACGCGCTCCGCCACGTCGTCGTAGTAGGTCGTCGGCGTAGCGAGGAAGCGGACGCCGCGGGCCCGGAGCGCGCGCACCGCAGCCACGATGTCCGACGTCTGCACGGCGAGGTGCTGCACCCCCGGCCCGCCGTAGAACTCCAGGTACTCGTCCACCTGCGACTTCCGCTTCCCCTCGGCGGGCTCGTTGATGGGGAACTTGATGCGACCCTCGCCGTCAGCCACGACCTTCGACATGAGCGCGGAGTATTCGGTGGAGATGTCCTTGTCCGTGAAAGCAAGCATCTCGGTGAAGCCGAGGACGCGCTCGTAGAAGCCGACCCACTCGTCCATCCGCCCCAGCTCGACGTTGCCGACGGCGTGGTCGAACTCGGTGAGCAGGCCGAGGTCGTCACCGCCGTCGACCGCGGTAAAACCCGGGAGAAACGGGCCGCCGTAGTCGCCGCGCTCGACGAAGGTGTGGACGGTCTCGCCGTAGGTGGCGATCGAGGCGAGCCGGACGACGCCGTGCTCGTCTTCGAGCTCGTAGGGCTCCTCGACTCCGCGGGCCCCGCGCTCCAGCGCGGTCCGGAAGGCGGCACGAGCGTCGGGGACGGCGAGCGCGAGGGAGTGGACACCGTCCCCGTGGGAGGCGACATGCGCGGCCACCGGGCTCGAACCGACGAGCGGAGCCGTGAGCACGAGACGCACGTTCCCGTGCGCGACGACGCGGGAGGCCCGGTCGCGCAGCCCGGTCTCGAGCCCGGCCGCGGCGACCTCGCGGAACCCGTAGGCGGTGACGAAAAAATGCGCGGCCTGGGTCGCGTTGCCGACCCAGAGCTCGACGTGGTCGAGCCCCAGCAAGGGCATCGCGTCCGCGGCCTTTGGTCGTACGTTCGTCTCGAGCTCCGTCGACATCGCGTTCTGCTCCTTCCTCCGGCGTTCCTGCAATGATGGCGGCATGATCTGCCGGACACAATGGCTGTTCGTTGCGCCATGAGCCCTACGGAGTGCCCATCTGGACGAGATCGACCGGCAGATCGTTGCGCTCCTGCGCGAAGGCGCCCGAAGGTCGTTCCGCGACGTCGGCGAGACGGTCGGGCTCTCCGCTCCCGCGGTCAAGCGCCGGGTCGACCGGCTGGAGTCGGCCGGTGTGATCTCGGGGTACACCGCCGTGCTCGACCCGGCGCTCTTCGGCTGGTCCATGCAGGCGGTCGTCTCGCTGTACTGCGAGGGCACCATGGACGCCGACGAGGTACGGGCCGCCGTCGAGGCCCACCCGGAAGTCGTCGCCGCCTACACGGTCGCGGGCGAGGCGAGCGCCGTCCTCGTCGTCCGCGCCTCCGACACCGGCCACCTCGAGCGGCTCCTGGAGCGACTCCGCGAGCACCGCGGCGTCCTCCGCACCCAGACCCAGATCGTCCTCTCGACGCTCTTCGAGCGGCCTCTGAGCCCCGACCCCCGGGGAGGGGGCGCGAAGCCCCCCTGAGTTCAGGCTATCGCGGCCCAGCGCACGCGTTCCGCGCGCAGCGCGCCGAAAGCGTCACGACTCCGTGCCGGAAGCGGACGCGCCGGTGCCAACGACGTTCCGCAGGACGCCGATTCGCTCGATCTCGAGCTCGACGACGTCGCCGGGGCGAAGCCAGCGGCCGTCCGCGTGCTCGAGGATGCAGCCGGTTCCGACCGTGCCCGAGCCGAGCACGTCTCCCGGCGCGAGCCGCGTGTTCCGCGCCGCGTGCGCGGCCAGCTCCTCCCACGACCAGTGCAGGTCCCCCAGGTTGCCGCGCGAGCGCTCCTCGCCGTTCACGCGGCCGATCATCTCGAGGCGAAGGTCGCCGAGCTCGTCCGGCGTCACGAGGACGGGACCCAGGCTCGTGGCGAAGTCCTTGCCTTTCGCGGGGCCGAGGCCGACCGCCATCTCCATCTTCTGGAGGTCGCGCGCCGACCAGTCGTTCATCACCGTGAAGCCGGCGATCCGGCCGGCCGCCCCGACGACGGCCGCCGCCTCGAGCTCGTAGTCCCAGGCCGAGCTCTCGGGCGGAAAGTCGACCTCGTCCTCCGGCCCGTTCACTGCCGCCGGGTTCGAGAAGTAGAAGACCGGGAGCTGATACCACTCCGGCGCCATCTCGAGCCCTCGCTGGGCCCGGGCGCTCGCGACGTGGCGCTCGAACGCGTAGAAGTCCCGCACCGTCGGCGGCCGCGGAATCGGGGCGACGAGCTTGACGTCCGCCAGCGCGTGCTCGCCGACGTCGTCGCCGCCGTCCTCGAGCCAGGCCGCGAGCGAGGGGGATCCGATCTCGACGATCCGGTCCCCCTCGACCCGCCCGGGGGCCTCACGGCCGCCCGCCTGAAATGTGCACAACCGCAGGGCTCAGCCCTCGATCGGAATCACGTTGGCCGCCTCGGGGCCTTTGCTGCCCTCGCGGGCCTCGTACTCGACCCGGGAGCCCTCGCTAAGGGACTTGAAGCCCTCGCCAGCGATGTTGGAGAAGTGGACGAAGAGGTCCTTCGACCCCTCGTCGGGCGCGATGAAGCCGTAGCCCTTCGCGTCGTTGAACCACTTCACGGTTCCTGTCGCCATATCAACACCTCCCTTCCCACGTACTCGAACGGGTTGGAAGGCGCGTGGCGCCAGCCGTACCTCGCTCGTGCTTCGCACATTGTAGCCGTGTGACTCGTCGTAGCCGTGTGACTCGTCAGCCCGTGTCCCGGAGCCGCGGCTCTCCTTCACCGATCACACGAGAATTCTAGAGCAGGTCAATCCGGTGACGGCGCAGGCGGCCGGGCCTCCCGCGCGACCAGGATTCCAGCCCCGATGACGACCCCACCGACGATCTGGAGCAGGCTCATCTCCTCGGAGAGGACGACGAGGGCGAAGAACGCGCCGAGGAACGGCTGCAGGTTCGCGTAGAGAGACGCCCGCGCCGCACCGACCCGGTCGATGGCCGTGAACCACATGATGTTCGTGAAGACGAGGCTGAAGAAGAGGCTGTAGATGAAGCAGGCCCACGCCAGCGGCTCGAGCGCGGCCCAGTCCTGCTCGGCGATCTGACGGGCGGCGGTGACGATGAGCGGGATCGACCCGGCAATCAGCATGAACGCGCTGATCCGGTAGGGCGAGTAGCGCTGCATCAGCGGGCCCATGGCGACCGAGTAGGCGGCCCAGGTGACGGACGCTCCGAGCCCGAGCAGGATCCCGCCCAGATCGCCGCTGAGCCCGCTCGAGGCGCCGGCGGCGACGAGGCCGACGCCGAGGAACGAGACGACGGTGGCCGCCCAGTGGCGGGCGTGCGGGCGCTCGAGCCGGAAGGCGACCGCGATGAGCGCCACGAAGATCGGCAGCGTCCCGAACATGAGCGCGACCGTCGCAGCGGTTGTCAGCTTCACCGCGTACGTGAACGTGAGCGGGTTCAGCCAGATGCCGAGCGCGGCGACAACGAGCATGAAGCGGACGTCGACGCGCGCGACCCGCAGCGTGTGCTCGCGCGAGTAGGTAAACGCCGAGAAGAGCACGGCCGCCGCGGCGAAGCGAAGCGACGAGTAGGCGAGCGGCTCCCACCCGTGCGTGAGCGCGTACTTCACGACCGTGAAGTTGAAGCTCCAGAAAAGGACCGTGACGAGGAGGAGGACGTCTGCTGGCAGGCGGTGCCGCACGGGTTCGATAGCTAACCAGCTAGAGTCGCGCCGATGACGGAGCCTGCCGAGGCGGAGCTGCACGTCGAGCCGACGATCGACGACGTCGACGAGCTCGTGGGGCCGGCGACGCCGCACTTCGCCATGCAGCTCAGGGCGCGCGTGAAGGATCTCGTGCGCGACCTGCCCGGCGACCACCCGGTTCGCCGCTACGCGGACGAGAAGGTCGAGCTCCTCGAGCGCCTCGCCTTCGCCAGCTCCAAGGCCGAGGAGGGCCCGGTCGAGCCGCAGAGCCGGATCGGCTGGGAGGAGATTCCCAGCCACGCGACCGCCGACGCGCCGCAGCGGCCGGCGGCCACGTAGTGACCCTCTTCGCCGGCAAGTCCGTCCTGGTCACGGGCGGGTCGCGCGGCATCGGGCGAGAGATCGCGCTCCGCTTTGCCGACCTCGGGGCCGCCCGGGTGGCGATCAACTACCTCCGCAACGACAAGGCGGCGGAGGAGGCGGCGGCGGCACTGCGGGAGCGCGGCGCCGAGCCGCTGCTGCTGCGCGGCAACGTCGGCGACCCCGACAAGGCCGCTGCGTTCGTGGAGGAGCTCGGCTCTCTCGACGTGCTCGTCTCGAACGCCGCGAGCGGCGTGATCCGGCCGGCGCTCGAGCTGACCGAGCACCACTGGGACTGGACGCTGAACGCGAACGCGCGCGCGTTCTTCACCCTGGCGCGCCACGCCGCTCCGACCATGCCGGCCGGAAGCTCGATCGTGGCCATCTCCAGCCTCGGCTCGGACCGCGTCCTCGAGAACTACGTGCTCGTCGGGACGTCGAAGGCGGCGCTCGAGGCGCTCGTCCGCTATCTGGCGGTCGAGCTGGCGCCGCGGGGAATCAACGTCAACGCAGTCTCGGCGGGGCTCGTCGAGACGGGCGCGCTCGAGCACTTCCCTAACCGCGAGGAGATGCTCGACTGGTACCGCCGCCGCACGCCGGCGGGCCGCCTCGTGGAGCCGGCCGACGTCGCCGACGTCGTCTGCTTCCTCGCCTCGCCGGCCGCCGGGATGATCCGCGGTCAGACCGTCGTCGTCGACGGCGGGTACTCGGTCGTCGCCTGAGCGGGCGGGTGCTGACGCTCCCAGAGCGTCGCGTTCAGGAACGCACCGGACGTGAGCAGCCGGGCCACCAGGTAGAGCCAGATGAGCAGCACCGAGGCCGTCCCCAACGTCCCGTAGAGCTCGGAGGAGCGGCCGATCTTGGGCGCGAAGTAGTAGACGACGGCGAGGCTCAGGAGCTGTGAGCCGACGGCGATGAGCACGGCTCCGGGAAGGAGCTCCTGCCAACGCTCCGCCCGGCGCGGGAGGTACCACATGACGAGGACCGCGACCGCCGACTGGAAGGCGATGGTGAAGCCGATCCCGAGGATCCCGAGCAGGCCCAGCTCGGCCCGCAGCCACGCGAGCCCGGCCGAGGCGAAGGCGACGGTGAGCACCAGGCCGTTGAAGAACACGATCGCCCAGAGCGGCCTCCGCAGCCGCGGGCGCGGCACTCCCCACGCGAGCGCGTAGGCGACCTGGAGCGCGCGCACGAATCCGAGCGAGAACCAGGCGAGGAGGCTCACGCCCACGAGCAGGAGGAGGATCCGGTTGGTCTGATTCGTCTCCACCGCGTCGTAGGCCGTCGCCACGGCGGCCGCGCCGATGCCGAACTCGCTCGCCGCGTCCTCGACCGACTCGTCGCTCGTGTCGAGCCAGAGGCTGAGGAGCTGCGCTCCGACCAGCCCGATCGGGAGGAGCCAGAGGAACAGGCGGTAGGCCAGCCCGCCCGCGAGGAGGCCGCCGCCGTGCACGAGCTCGCGGTCGACGGCCTGGAACCCGGCGTCCGCCCACCAGAACCGCTGCCGGGTGGCGGCGCCGAGCTCGGTCGCACGCTCGCCGAGGGCGGACGCGCGCTCGCGGTAGGAAGGGTCCTCGCCGATCTCCGAATCCTAGGGAGGCATACGGGCACCGGCGTGGTAGAAGATTCCACTGTCTCTCCGGCACCGAAGGAGGTTCGAGTGACAAGCTTGACCTTGGAGGAGACGGAGCTCGCCGAGTCCGCGTCGCGGTTCTGGTGGCTCTACCTCCTCACCGGGGTCCTCTGGCTGTGGGTGTCGCTGATCATCCTCAGCCTCGACCTCGACACCGTCTATGCCGTCGCAATCCTGTTCGGGTTCGTGGCGATCGGGGCGGGCATCAGCGAGTTCCTGGCGATGGGAGCGTCGACAACGGGCTGGAAGATCGCCCACGGGATCCTCGGGGTGTTGTTCATCGCCGCCGGGATCGTCGCGTTCTTCCGGCCGCAGGGCACCTTCGTGGCGCTGGCCGCGATCGTCGCCTGGGTGCTGCTGTTCAAGGGCATCTTCGACATCGTGCTCGCGCTCGTCTCGCACCCGGCGCACCTCTGGTGGGTCGGGCTCGTCGTGGGAACCGTCGAGATCCTGCTGGCGTTCTGGGCGGCCGGCTACTTCCGCGGCAGCGCGATCATCCTGGTGGCGTGGGTCGCAGCGATGACGCTGCTCCGTGGGATCACGGAGATCGTGATGGCGTTCAGGCTCCGAAACGTCAAGAAGACGCTCGCGGCCTGAGAAACCGCAGGAGATCGGGCCGGAGGCGAGAACTCCGGCCCGATGGGCGAGAGCGGAGCTCTTACGGCGGTCCTGCCGGAGTCCAGGCGGCGCCGACTGGCCGGCGACGCCCTTGTCATCGTGGGCGTCGTCCTGGCCACGGCCGCGTTCCTCGCGGCCGTCTGGCTCACCCGCGCGATCATCGTCTGGGTGCTGGCCGCGGGCTTCCTCGCGTTCTCGATCGACCCGATCGCCCAGGCGCTCCGCCGCAAGGCGAAGGTCGGAAAGGGCAGCTCGATCGCCCTGGCGATGGCCGTCATCGGCCTCGTCCTGTTCGCGATGGGCCTGATCGTCATCCCAGCGGTCGTCGACGGCGCGAACGCGCTCCTCGACGCCGTGCCCGAGTATGCCGAGCGGCTCGAGGACTCCGGCTTCGTCGAGAGCATCGGCGCGGAGGACCAGGTCGAAAGCGCAGAGGACGCTACGCAGCAGGTCGCCAACTTCTTCAGCGGCATCAGCTCGGTCCTGGGGGCGATCGGAGCCTTCGCCAGCGGAGCCTTCGCCGGCTTCATGATCTTCGTGATGACGATCTACTTCATGATCTACGGCCGGGACATCCGCCGCGGGATCGCCCGCCGCCTCGGCCCGCACAGGGAGCTCCGCTTCCTCGAAACGACCAAGCGGATCTACGACGCGACGAGGGGCTACTGGTACGGGAAGTTCATCATCGCCGTCATCGCGGCGTTCTTCGTCTACATCCCGATGGTGCTGCTCGACATCCCCTACGCGGCGCCGCTTGCGCTCTTCGTCGGCATCACCGACCTGATCCCCAACATCGGCGCCACGATCGGGGCAATCCCGGTCGTCGGCGTCGCCCTCTTCGAGAGCTGGTGGAAGGGCCTGATCATGCTGGCGGTGATCGTGATCTACCAGCAGCTCGAGAACACGGTGATCACGCCGAAGGTCTTCCAGAAGGCGATCGACCTGCACCCCTTCCTCTCCTTCGTCGTCGTCCTCTTCTTCGGCGCGCTCTTCGGGGTGATCGGGACGCTGCTCGCCTTGCCGGTCACCGCGGCGGTGAAGATCGTCCTGGAGGAGCTCCGCCGCCCGCAGCCCGCGGCACCGTAGGCTCTCCCGCGTGAGCGCGGAGGCGAAGACCAAGCGGCGCTGGGGCCTCAGCCAGATCGCAGGCCGGGCGGCGTTCCTCATCATCGCGTTCATCTCGCTCTACCTTCTCTGGCCGAGCCTGGGCGAGGTCTTCGGCCAGTGGCGGTCCCTCTCGAGGCTCTCGCCACTCTGGATCGCCGTGGCGTTCGCCGTCGAGGCGCTCTCCTTCGTCGCGGTCTGGGAGCTCCAGCGAATCGCGCTGCAGACGAAGCGTTGGTTCCCGGTGGCAATGTCCCAGCTGGCGGGCAACGCATTCGGCAGGGTCATCCCGGGAGGCGTGGCGGCGGCAGGGACGCTCCAGTACCGGATGCTCGTCCGCGCCGGGCTGCCGGGCGCGCGCATCGCGTCCTCGCTGACGGCCGTCTCGGTGCTCCTCTTCGGCGCCGTGCTCGCGCTGCCGCTCCTGAGCCTGCCCGCGATCCTGGGCGGAACCCCGGTCGCGTCGGGCCTCGACGCGCGCGGCCTTCCTCGGCGCGGCCGTGTTCGTGCTCATGCTCGGCGCGGGCGCATCGGTCTTCATCTGGGACCGCCCGCTCGAGCTCGTCGGGAGAGGAGTCGAGTGGTTCGCCAACACGACCTTTCGGCGCAAGCGGCACGTGACCGGGCTGACCGACCACCTGCTCGCCGAGCGGGACGTCGTCCGCGTGACCTTCGGCCGCCGGTGGCAGGCGGCCGTCCTCGCCGCGGCCGGGAAGTCCATCTTCGACTACCTCGCGTTGATCGCCTGCCTCCGGGCCGTCGGTGCCGAGCCGAACCCGTCGCTCGTCCTCCTGGCCTACGTCGCCGGCGCACTGCTCGGGATGATTCCGTTCACCCCGGGCGGGCTCGGGTTCGTGGAGGCGGGCCTCGTCGGCCTGCTCGTCCTGGCGGGCGTCGGCGCGGCGAACGCCGCAGTCGCGACGCTGGCCTACCGGCTCGTGTCCTTCTGGCTCCCGATCCCGATCGGCGGGCTGGCCTACGCCGGGTTCCGGCGCAAGTACCCCTGAGCTCTACTCGAGGGCGAGCTCGCCGCCGACCTCGAGCACGCGCACCTCGACCTCCGGCGCCAGCTCGGCCGCGAGGCGCTCGAATGTCCACACGGGCTCGCGCAGGAACGCCGGGAGCCGCAGGCGGGTCGCCTGCACCGGGTAGTACGTGCCCCAGTGGATGGGCACGGCGACGCGCGGGCGCAGGAGCGCGAGCGCCTCGGCCGCCCGGCGCGGGTCGAGGTGCCCGGGCCCGAGCGACGGCCCCCAGCCCCAGATCGGCATGAGCGCCACGTCGAGACCGGCGCGAGGTCGGCCATCTCGGGGTAGATGTCGGTGTCGCCGGGGAAGTAGACGCGGCGGTCGCCCTCGAGGACGTAGCCGAGCGCCTCCGACTTCGCCCCGAGGACGCGGCTCGACTTGTGGTCGGCGCGGACGGCGCGCACCTCCACCTCCCCGACCTGCACGCTCTCGCCGGCCGTCAGCTCCTCCACGTTCGCGAAGCCGCTGCCGCGAACGACCCGGCCCCCTCCTTTCGGCACGACCACCCTGACGCCACGGTCGAGCCGGCGCAGCGAGGGCGGGTCGAGGTGGTCGTAGTGGAGGTGCGAGACGAGGACGGCGTCGAGGTCGGTCAGCGGCTCGTCGACGACCGGGGCGGCCCGGCGCAGGTGGAGGACCCGGCCGCGCAGGAGCGGATCGGTGAGCAGGCGCGCGCCGCCCAGCTCGAGGAGGACGGTGGAGTGCCCGAGCCAGCGCAGACGGTCAGGCACGCGCTTCCCTCGGCCGTGGGCCGTCGAACACGTCCAGGCCCTCCGCCCGCTTGAGCCCGTTGGCGATCAGGTACGTGACGGGCGTGGCAAGCGTCTCCCACGCGACCTTGATCGCCCAGGTCGTCACGATCGTCTCCGCGAGGGGCGCCCCCGTCCCCGCGAACGCGATCGTGACGAAGAGCGTCGAGTCGATCGCCTGGCCGACCACCGACGAGCCGATCGTCCTGCTCCACAGCCAGCGCCCGCCGGTGGCCACTTTCATGCGCGAGAGGACGTACGAGTTCGTCAGCTCGCCGGCGAGATAGGCAACGAGCGAGGCGACGAAGATCCGCCAGGTCGTGCCCAGGATCGCTTCGTACGCCTCCTCGTTCTCGGCCCAGAAGTCGGCCGCCGGCAGGCGCAGCGCGAGCTGGATCGCCGCGACCGCGAGCACGTTGCAGGCGAAGCCGAGGAGGATCACGCGGCGGGCGGCGCGGAAGCCGTAGACCTCGGTGAGCACGTCGCCGAGCACGTAGGCGAGCGGGAACAGGACGTTCCCCGCGTCGAAGACGCGGCCGCCGACCTCCGCGAGCTTGACCGCGATGATGTTCGAGACGACCAGCGCCGTCACGAAGAACGCGGCGAGCGTGACGAAGCGCCACGAGAAGGAGGTCACGGCCAGAGCCTGCCGAGCGTGTCCCGCGCCACGTAGCCGGCGATCTTCGGGTTCTCCTGCAGGCGCCGCAGCGAGTACTCGTACCACTTCCGGCCGTACGGGACGTAGATGCGAACCGTGTGCCCGCCCGCCGCCAGCTCGTCGGCCAGCTCCGCGCGGACGCCGAGCAGGAGCTGGAACTCGTAGCGCTCGGGCCCGAGGCCTCGCTCCCGGATGAGGTCGAGCGCGCCGGCGACGAGCACGTCGTCGTGCGTGGCCACCGCGACCTTGGCACCGCTTTCCCAGAGGGCAGCGATGGTCTCGGCGAAATTGAAGCGGATCGCCTCGTCGCCCTGGTAGGCGATCTCCGCCGACTCGACGTAGATGCCCTTGCACACGCGCACGTTCGGCTCGAGCCCGGCCAGCTCGGCGACGTCGTCCAGCGTCCGCCGCAGCATCGCCTGGAGGACGATGCCGACGTTGTCGTGGCCGTCCGCCCGCAGCCGCCGGTAGAGGTCGAGCGTCGCGTTGGTCGTCGAGGAGTCCTCCATGTCGACGCGCACGAAGCGCCCGTGGCCGGCGGCGATCCGGGCGAGGGCCCGCACGCTCTCGGCGCAGAGCTCCGGGTCGACCGTGAGCCCGAGCCCGGTCAGCTTCACGCTCACGTTCGCGTCGATCCCCTCCGCCTCGATCGTCGTCATCGCCAGCTCGTACTCCGCGCGGATCGCCAGCGCCTCCTCGGCCGAGGCGACCTCCTCGCCGAGGACGTCGAGCGTCGCTTTCTTGCCGGCTGCGTTCAGCTCCCTGACGACGGCAACCGCGTCCGCGAGCTCCGGTCCAGCGATGTAGCGATCGGAGAGCCGCCTCACGACCCGCCTCGGGACGGCGGGAAGCACCCGGACGATCGCGCTGTCGAGGAGGGGCAAGGCGGCGATTCTAGTTGTTGCGGCCGGCCCGGCCCGGCGCAACAATGGCCGTGGATGGAGAACCACCTCGACCACCCGGACGCCCGCGAGGCGAGGCCGGAGCACCCGCGGCCGAGCGCGCGCGAGCTCGTCCTTGGGGCGCTCGTGGCGGCGCTCTTCGCGGCGGCCGTCGTCGTTGCCGCCATCCTCACGTTCGACGTCAATCCAGCAGGGCCGGTGATCGTCGTCGTCGCGGCGATCGCCGCAGGCTCGTTCGCGTACCGCCGGGTCGGCGACGTCGCATTCAAGGCGGCCGCAGTGGGCCTCGTCCTGGGCGGGATCGTGGCGATCCTCTTCTGGCCCTTCTTCGACGTCTCGTAGCAGGCTCTATCCTTTCGCGCACCACCAGCCCGGGAGGGAAGCCGTGACGGAAGGCGCCCATGCGATCGACGCGCTCCTGCTCGAGGAGCGGCGGTACCCGCCGCCGCCGGAGTTCGCCGCCCAGGCGAACGCGCAGCCGGAGATCTACGACCGTGCGTTCGAGGAGTTCTGGGAGACCGAGGCGCGCGAGCGCATCTCGTGGTTCGAGCCGTTCACCGAGCTCTACGAGTGGGAGCTGCCGTACGCGAAGTGGTACCTCGGCGGGAAGCTGAACGTCTGCTTCAACTGCGTCGACCGCCACGTCGAGGCGGGGCTCGGCGACAAGGTCGCCTACCACTGGGAGGGCGAGCCCGAGGACGAGCGCCGAACGATCACGTTCGCCGACCTTCAGTCGGACGTCGTGCGCTTCGCGAACGCGCTCGCCGAGCTCGGCGTCGGCAAGGGCACGCCGGTTGGGATCTACATGGGGATGATTCCGGAGCTCCCGGTCTCGATGCTCGCGTGCGCGCGGCTCGGCGCGCCGCACACGGTCGTCTTCGGAGGCTTCAGCGCCGACTCGCTCTCCGACCGGCTCAACGACATGGAGTGCGAGGTCCTGATCACGCAGGACGGCGGCTGGCGCAAGGGCGGCGAGGTGCCGCTCAAGCGCAACGCCGACGAGGCGCTCGACCGCTCACCGGGCGTGAAGACGTCCGTCGTCTGGCGTCGTGTCGGCAACGAGGTCGAGATGCGCGACGGCCGTGACGTCTGGGCGCACGAGCTCGTCGAGGGCAGGAGCGACGACCCGGCCACATGCCCGTGCGAGCCGATGGACTCCGAGGATCTCCTCTACCTGCTCTACACGAGCGGCACGACCGCGAGGCCGAAGGGGATCGTCCACACGACCGGCGGCTACCTCACCGGCGTCGCCGCGTCGCACCACTACATCTTCGACATCAAGCCGGACTCGGTGTACTGGTGCGCCGCCGACATCGGCTGGGTCACCGGCCACAGCTACATCGTCTACGGCCCGCTGGCGAACGCGACCACCGGCGTCCTCTACGAGGGCGTGCCCGACTTCCCCGACCGCGACCGCTGGTGGGCGATCGTCGAGCGCTACGGGGTGGACATCCTCTACACGGCCCCGACCGCCATCCGGGCGCACATGAAATGGGGCCCGGAGCACGCGGAGAAGCACGACCTCTCCTCGCTGCGACTGCTGGGCTCGGTCGGCGAGCCGATCAACCCGGAGGCCTGGATCTGGTACCGCGAGCACATCGGCGCCGGGCGCTGCCCGATCGTGGACACGTGGTGGCAGACCGAGACGGGGATGGCGCTGCTCACGCCGCTCCCGGGCGTGACGACGACGAAGCCCGGCTCCGCCACGCGCCCGTTCCCCGGCGTCGACGCCGCCGTCGTCAACGACAAGGGCGAGGAGGTGCCGCCCGGCGGCGGGGGCTACCTCGTGCTGCGCCGGCCGTGGCCGGCGATGCTGCGCGGGATCTACAAGGATCACGACCGTTTCCTCGAGACCTACTGGAGCCGCTTCCCCGGCATGTACTTCGCCGGCGACGGCGCCCGCGTGGACGAGGACGGCGACTTCTGGCTCATGGGGCGCGTCGACGACGTCATGAACGTCTCCGGCCACCGCATCTCGACGATCGAGGTCGAGAGCGCGCTCGTCGACCACCCGAAGGTGGCCGAGGCGGCCGTATGCGGGCGTAAGGACGAGACGACCGGCCAGGCCATCGTCGCCTTCGTCAGCCTCAAGGGCGGCGACGAAGGCTCGCCCGAGATGATGGCCGAGCTGCGCGAGCACGTGGCCACGAAGATCGGGAAGATCGCGCGCCCGGCGAACATCGTCTTCACGCCCGAGCTCCCGAAGACGCGCTCCGGCAAGATCATGCGCCGGCTCCTCAAGGACGTCTCGGAGAACCGGGCGCTGGGCGACACCACCACACTGGCCGATCCCACGGTGGTCGAGGAGATCAAGGACCGCGCCGTGGCGGAAGCCACGCAGGAGGGCTAGATAGAGCTACGCCCGTTCATGGCTGCGGACGTCGACGCGGCAGCAGGGCTCCTTGCCGAGCGCCATGAGCGCCACCGCGCCACGGAGCCCCTGCTCGCGCCGGTGGACGACGCGCGCGCGGCGGTCAGGCGCGCGTGGGAGAAGGAGGGCACGAGCGGCGCGGTGGCCGTTCGCGACGGCGAGGTCGTCGGGTATCTGATCGGAAGCCTGGGCGAGAACGAGTGGTGGCGCCGCCACGTCTGGGTGGGGCTCGCCGGCCACGCAGCGACGGGCCCCGAGGTCGTCCGCGACCTCTACGCTGCCGCCGCCCAGCGCTGGGTGACCGCCGGCGCCGAGCTCCACGTTGCGCTCGTGCCCGCCGTCCCCGACCTGGTGGAGCCGTGGTTTCGGCTCGCGTTCGCGCACATGCAGGCCCACGGCCTGCGCGAGATCGACATCGAGCCGCGCCCCCTTCCACCCGACCTCACCGTCCGTGCGGGAGCCGTGGAAGACCTCCGCGCCGCGCCCGACCTCGTCGCCGAGATCTGGCGCCATCACACGGAGGCGCCGACCTTCACCGGCCTGACCCTGCCGTCCCCCGAGGTGTTCCTGGCGGACTGGGAGGAAACCCTCGACGCTCCCGGGACTGCCTACTTCGTCGCCGAGCTCGACGAGCGGGTGGTCGGCCACCTGCTTCTGGAGCGCGAGGAGCCCGACCTCGCACGGCCGCCCGGCTCCATCTACCTCGCAGTCGCCGCCACGAGGCCGGAGGCCCGCGGCCGCGGCGTCGGCCTCGCGCTGACGGAGCACGCGCTCCGCTGGGCGGCGAAAGCGGGCTACACGGCCATGCACACGGACTGGCGGGTCGCCAACCTGGAGTCCTCCCGCTTCTGGCCGCGCCGCGGCTTCCGGGAGACGTTCTACCGGGTGGCGCGCCGCGTCAACATCGGCTGAGGCTGTGGGCTGATCGTCACGATTTCGGCACGTTGCGTCACAGACACGCGCGCTTTTCCGCGTTAGGCTCGAAAGCGGGTGGTGGGCCGGGGTGCCCCTAGAGACAGAGCGCTACTTGCGCTGAGGCCCGGAGAGCGCCGCCGTCACGCCCAGCCCGACCAGCACCGTTCCGGAGATCCAGCGCTCGGCGCGCAGGAAGCGCGGGTTGCCGCGCAGCCACCCCGACGCCGTGCCGGCGGCCAGCGCGTACATGCCGTCGCTGACGACCGCGATCAGGATGAAGAACACGCCGAGGATGAGGATCTGCAGACCGACCGAGCCCGCCTCGACGTTCACGAACTGCGGGAGGAACGCGAAGAAGAAGAGCGCCGTCTTCGGATTCAGAACGTTGACGACGATCCCCTGCGCGAACAACCGGTCGAGACGGCGGGGTGGACGCTCGCCCGTCGTCTCGAACCGCTCGCGCGTCAGCAGCTTCCGCACTCCGAGGAAGATCAGGTACGCCGCACCGGCGAACTTGACGACGTTGAACGCCGTTGCCGACTGGAGCAGCAGCGCCGAGAGCCCGAGCGCCGCCGCGAAGACGTGCACGAGCCCGCCGACCTGCACGCCGAGCATGGAGACGAGGCCGGCGCCGCGGCCGTGCTCGATCGACTGCGCGACGATATAGAGCACCGCCGGGCCGGGAATGACGAGCAGGGCGATCGCCGCCGCTGCGAAGACGGCGAGCGTGCCGGGGTCCGGAAACGGCACGGCCGGCCTCGCGCCCTCCTACCGCTCCCGCATGAAGCCCTGGCGGGCCGCCGATACGAGCGCGACCGCCTCGGGGAAGAGCACGCGCATCCCGTCGCGGAGCGCGATCGCCTGCTCGTCCGCGGTGCCCTCGACGCTCATCCGCCCGAGAGCGGCGCCGGTCAGCTCGACGGCGGTGTTCAGGGTGAGGGTCGCAAACTGCTCGCGCTGCGACTCCTGCATCGCCTCGGTCTGCCGCTCGGCGAACTCGCGCAGGCCGCGCATCAGGTCTTCCGGGTCGCCTCCCAGCGGGAAGCCGAATCCGCCTTCCATTGCGTCCTTTCGTCGCTCGCTCCACGTAATGTACGCGCACGATGAGCTTCGCCGAGGAGCTGAACGCGCACATCGCCAACGAGTACGCGGCGTCGCAGCAGTACGTGGCGATCGCCGTCTACTACGACCAGGAGACGCTCCCCGGGCTCGCCGCCCACTTCTACCGGCAGGCCGTGGAGGAGCGTAACCACGCGCACATGATCGTCCAGTACCTGCTCGACGCCGACGAGGCCGTGGCGATCCCCGCCGTGGCCGAGCCGAAGACGACCTTCGCCGACGCGGTCGAGCCCGTCCGGCTCGCGCTCGAGCAGGAGAAGCAGGTCACGGCGCAGATCAGCCGCCTCGCCTCGCTCGCCCGCGAGGAGGAGGATCTCGTGGGCGCGCAGTTCCTCGACTGGTTCCTGAAGGAGCAGCGCGAGGAGGTCGCGAGCATGTCCGACCTGCTCTCGATCGTCACCCGCGCCGCGGAGTCAAACCTGCTTCTCGCCGAGGACTACCTCTCGCGCACCGCGATCGGCGACGGCGGCGAGGACCCCTCCGCCCCGGCCGCGGCCGGCGGCGCGCTCTAGGCGCCCTCCCTAGCCGAGCGGCACGCGATACCGGCTTTCGACGTCGTCGGCGAGCTCGTCCGACGCCGCGACTCCCGTCTTCATCGCCTCCGCGAACGGCGAGCCGCCGACCTCGCCGATCGCCTGCTCGAGCTTCGCAGCCGCCAGGCCAAGCTCATCGAGGTACGGCACGCTCGCGACGCGGGGTGCCGACCTCAGCGCGGCCTGGAGCTCGGCCGCGGCCACCTCGGCCTCCTCGATGCCCTCCGGGTTGTCGGTCAGGCGCAGCTCGACCAGCCGCGCGCGGAGCTCGCCGATCTCCCCGCCGCCGGCGCTCTCCTCGGCCAGCTCGACCATCGCCGCGATGGCGACGGCGTCGCGGACGAGCGTGCGGTCGGCAACGGGCTCACCGACGGCGTCGAGCGCGAGCCAGGTGCGCTCGCCGCCGCCCTCGTAGGCGCAGAGGTACACGCGAGACCCCGTGCCGGGCTCGGCAGGGATGACCGCGACGACCTCCTCGCCCTCGCCGGCGAGCGCCTGCGCGGCTTCGCGGGCGGCGCTCAGCTCCTCCTCGAGGCTCACGGGGCGCAAGAATAGCCGGGTGGTCATCTCAGCCTCGGAGCGCAACCTGGCCGCCCGCGAGCTCTTCGCTCCGCTCGCGGGGACGTACGACCGCTACGCCAACCTCCTCAGCTTCGGGCAGGATCCGCGCTGGCGCGCGTTCCTCGTCTCGCGGATCGACGCCGGCCCCGGCGACACGGTCCTCGACGTCGCCTGTGGGACCGGCGCGGTCGCGATCGAGCTCGCCCGCCGGCATGGCTGCCGCGTCGTCGGCATCGACCAGAGCCCCCAGATGCTGGCCGAAGGGCGCGGCCGGGTCGCGGCCGCCGGCCTCGAGGACCGCGTCGAGCTCCGGGAGGGCCGGGCCGAAGCGCTGCCGTTCGAGGATGCGAGCGCCGCAGGGCTGACGTTCACCTACCTGCTCCGCTACGTGGACGACCCGGCTGCGACGATGCGCGAGCTCGTCAGGGTCGTCAGGCCGGGAGGGCGAATCGCCATGCTCGAGTTCGCCGTCCCGTCGCGGCCGCTCCCGCGAGCTGCCTGGGAGGGCTGGGTCCGCGCCGGGCTCCCGCTCGCCGGCCGCGCCGTCTCGCCGGGGTGGGGCGAGGTCGGCGGCTTTCTGGGGCCGAGCATCCGCGCGTTCTGGGAGCGCTGGCCGCCCGACCGCCTGCGAGGGGTGTGGGAAGGGGCGGGCGCCCGCGACGTGCAGGCGCGGCTGCTCAGCCTCGGCGGCGGCATCGTCATGTGGGGAACGCGTGGAGGCTGAGGGAAGCCGTCCCGCCTTCTACGCGCTCCAGCAGGGAGGCTGGCGCGACTACGTCACGCTCCTCCACCCTCCCTATACGGCCTGGCACCTGAGCTACGTGGCCATCGGCGCGGCGCTGACCCCCGCCTTCGCGTGGGACCGCTTCCTCCCCACGCTCGCCGCCTTCTTCCTCGCCCTCGGTATCGGCGCGCACGCCCTCGACGAGCTCAACGGACGGCCGCTACGCACCGTCATTCCCGGCGGCGTCCTCGTCGGGCTCGCCGTCGTGTCGATCGCAGGCGCAGTCGCCATCGGGATCGCCGGCGCGCTGACCGTCGATCCATGGATCGGCGCCTTCGTCCTCGCCGGCGCCTTCATCGTCGTGGCGTACAACCTCGAGCTGGTCGGAGGCCGCTTCCACAGCGACGCCTGGTTCGGGCTCGCCTGGGGCGTCTTTCCGCTCCTGACCGCCTACTTCGCGGCGGCCGGCAAGCTCGACCTGGCCGCGGCGGCCGGCGCCGTCTTCGCGTATCTGCTCAGCCGCGTGCAGCGCACGCTTTCGACCCCGGTGCGGGACATCCGCCGCCGCGTCTCGCGCGTGGACGGGACCGTCGAGCGCACCGACGGCACCTCCGAGCCGGTCACTCCGGCCCTGCTCGTCCGCGGGAACGAAGCCGCGCTCCAGGCGCTCGCCTGGGCGACCGTCTCGCTCGCGGTCGCGCTCGTCCTCATGCGGGCGCTGTGAGCCCGACCTAGGATTCACGGATGGCACTCGCCCTCGAGATCGCCTTCGCGGCCGCCCTCGTCGTGGTCGCCGGCTCGCTCGTGGCACTGGCATTCGCGCGTGTCCCCGAGCGCCTCCTGCTGGCGCTGGCCGTCGTGCTCTGGATCGTGGCGCTGGCCGGCGGCGGCATCGCGGTCGTCGAGATCGCCCAGGGGACGGACGACACCGAGCTCCTCCTCGTCACCGTAGGCGGGCTCGTCGTGGCCGCGCTCTGCCAGACGGGGCTCCTCCTTCTCGCCCGCGGCCTTCGTCGCATCCAGGACTTCGAGCGGGTCGGCGAAGGCGCGCGCGCCCAGCTCGACGCCTACCTCGAGCAGCAGTCCGAGGAGCGCCGCCTGGAGCTCGACCGGATGCTCGCCCGCGAGCGCGCCGAGGCGAGCTACGCGCTCGGCGAGCAGGAGCGCGCGCTCGCCGAGGAACGACGCGACGCGGTCGCGCGCCAGGTCGAGCACGCGCGCATCGAGCTTACCGAGGCTGTCTCCGGCGCGCAGGGGAGGCTGGAGACGCGCCTGATGGCCTGGGCCGCCGACCTCGACCGCGGCCAGCGCGAGCTCGAGAAGCAGCTCGCACAGCTCGGCCAGCGCCAGCACGAGGCCCTCGAGCAGTACGACGCCCGCCTGCATGCGGACGCCGAGCGGCTCGCCGCCGCGAGCGACGAGCAACGCAAGGCACTGGCCCGGCTCCGTACCGAGTTCGAGCAGCTCATCACGCAGTTCGTCGAGGAGGGCCGGGCCGAGGTCGAAGCGCACGCCGAGGAGCGGCGCCGGGCGCTCCACGAGGTCGGCGAGCGTCTCCGCGACCGCGAGCGGGCCCTGCGTGAGCAGATCGACCGCGAGGAGGTCGATGCCCGCGCACGCATCGTCACGGGGCATGTCGAAGCCGAACGGCGGCAGCTCGCTCAGCTCGAGAAGGCGCTCGACCGTGCCGCCAACCGGCTCTCGGAGGAGGCCGAACGCCGCTTCGACGGGCAGATCAAGGAGTCGCGCGAGAAGTCCGCCGAGCGGCTCTCGCGCGAGCTCGACAAGTCGATCGAGGAGTTCGTCCGCCAGGCCGAGACCGAGGTCTCCGAGCGCATCGTCCAGCTCGCGCGGCAAACGGCCGACCGCATGGAGCGCCGGCTCCGCGATGTCGCCCGCGCCGCGGAGGCGCAGAGCGAGGTCGCCGGCGAACGCCTGCGGCACGTCTCCGAGCGGCTCGACGCCGCACTGGCCTCGGCCGAGCAGCGAATCACTGCCTACGAGGAGGAGGTCGACGTCCGCCTCGAGGACAAGCTCGGCAAGGTCGAGCGCGCTGTCCGGGCGGTCGAGCGCGACTAGGAGGGTTTGACGGTACGCAGCCCGTGCCGAGCGACGTTCCGCCAAACTCTCCTAGCGCACGCAACCTCTCCTTAACAAACCGATCCCGGCAGGAATCGTCTCCTAGAGGCAGAAGCGAATCCGGCGATGGATCAGTTGACGCTACTAGACGAACGGGACCAGGACGAGCGCGGAAAGGTGGAGAGTTGGCGGCTCCACGTGCTGATGGAGGCCGGCTACCCCCTTCCCCTCGCCGAGCGTCTTGCTTCGAGCCACGCCGACCTGCACCAGGCGGTCGACCTGGTCGGGCTCCGCGGGTGCGCCCCCGAAGTCGCCGCCGAGATCCTGCTCTAGGCGCCGGCGCTCCCTGAGCTACAGTCGGCCCGTGAAGGTCGAGGCGACGCTCCACGGCGACCGCAAGGTCTACTCGGTCTCCGCGTTCAACCGCGGGATCGGCTCCTGGCTCGCGCGCCTGCCAACGCTCTGGGTGGAGGGCGAGATCACCGAGCTCCGCCGCCAGGCCGGGTGGCAGAGCGTCTTCTTCACGCTGAAGGACCTCGAGGACGGCTCCTGCCTGCCCGCCTCGATGCCGCGGACGGCCTTCGACGCCCTCAAGCTCGACGTCGCCGACGGCGACAAGGTTCACGTCTACGGGCGGCCGGAGCTGTACGAGGCCAGGGGCGTGTTCCAGCTCCGCGCGCTCTCGCTCGAGCCGCTCGGGCTCGGAGCTGCGCTGGCCCGGATCGAGCGGTTGAAGAAGGCGCTGGCGGCCGAAGGCCTCTTCGCGTCCGAGCGGAAGCGGCGGCTCCCGCTCCTGCCGCGTCGGATCGGCCTGCTGACCGGAAACGAGGCCGCCGCGAAGCGCGACTTCCTCACCGCGGTCGCTGCGCGCTTTCCGGCCGCCCGCATCGTCGTGGCGCAGACGCTCGTCCAGGGCGCGAGAGCGCCCGCCTCGATCGCCGCCACCCTCGAGGCGCTGGCCGCGGAGCCCGGGATCGACGTCGTCGTCCTCGCCCGCGGCGGGGGCAGCTTCGAGGACCTCCTCCCCTTCAGCGACGAGCGCGTCGTTCGCGCCGTCGCCACGTGTCCGGTTCCGGTCGTCTCCGCCGTCGGGCACGAGCAGGACACGCCGCTCTGCGACCTCGCCGCCGACGCCCGCGCCTCCACGCCGACCGCCGCCGCGCGCCTGGTCGTCCCGGACGAGCGCGAGCTCCGCGCCGGCCTCGACCGCCTCCGCTCGGCACTCGGGCGCGACGCGCGCCGGATCGTCGAGCGGCGCCGGCAGGCGCTCACAGCCGACGGCGAGCGGCTCCGGCGCGCGCCCGCGCTCCTGCTGGAGCGCAAGCGCGCTCGGCTCGACGCGCTCGCCGGCAAGCTCCGCACCCTCTCCCCGCGGGCGACGCTCGAGCGGGGTTACGCCATCGTCAGGGCGGAGGACGGCATCCTCCGCTCCGCCCGCTCGGTGGCGCCCGGAGCGCACATCGACGTCGAGCTCGCGGAGGGCGCCCTCGGAGCGCGGGTCGAGGAGGCGCGCCCGTGAGCGCCGAGCTCACCTTCGAGCAGGCGCGCGCCGAGCTCGAGCGCATCGTCGCCGAGCTGGAGAGCGGACGCGCCGACCTGGAGGAGGCGGTCCGCCTCTGGGAGCGCGGCGAGGAGCTCTACCGGCTGTGCGTCGGCAAGCTCGACGCGGCCGAGGGCGCCGTCGAGGAGCTCGGCCGCCGAGCCGAAGCCGTCAAGCCCGAGGCCTGACGCGGCGCCGCGCGGGCACCGCGACGAGAACGTCCTCGAAGTACTCCCCGTTACGCCGGCCCGTGCGCCGGTTGACGTGGCGCGCGCTCCGCTCCTCGAGCCGCAGGCCGGCCTCGGCGAGGATGTCGTCGTAGAGGCGGCGGCGGTCGTTGACGACGACCACGATCCTCCCACCCGGCGCGAGGGCGCGGCCGGCGCGCCCGAGGATCTCGGCGACGCCTTCGCAGTAGCCGGGGACGCCGCGCCCGATCTCCTCCGAGTCCCGCCGCTCGAGTCCGAGTAGCTCGAAGGCGTAGACGTGCTGCTCGTGATAGTCGATCAGGCCCGGATAGGGCGGCGAGGTGACGACGAGGCCGACCGGGCCGGGCGGATCCAGGGCGCGGGCGTCGCCGTGGAGCACCGTCGCGGTCGTCGAGCGCCGCAGCTCCGTGAACTCGAGCACGCGCGCGGCCGCGTCGCGGACGTAGCGGCGCAGGAACTTGTCCGCCTCCGCCACCGGACGGCAAGTGCGCCGGTGCTTATGGCAGAAGTACTCCCCCTGGACCGGCTCGGAAGGGAAGTCGAGGTCGAAGTGGCGCGCGAGCCGGGCGGAACGGGCAGCGCGCGAGAGCACGACCCGCCAGAGATCGGGGTACGCGGTGCCCTCGATGCGCCCGCGAAAGGCGAGCAGCTCGGCAAGCGCCCGGGGCGCAAACCAGCGCCGCAGGTACGGCGACACTCCGCCCGGGACCGGCTCCGGGCTTCCGCCTTCCGCCAGCCGGGCGACGTCTGCAAGAAGGGAGTCGCGCTCGTACTCGGCCGTCTTGACCCGGACGAGCAGGCAGTTGAACGCCGAGACGTCGCACCCGGCCGCGGGCGCGCCGAACGCGTTGGCCTCGACCAGGGTCGTGCCGGAGCCGGCGAAGGGGTCCCAGACGAGCCGGCCGGGCCGGCCGTAACGCCCCAGGAAGACCTCGACGAGCTGGGGGACGTACTTCCCCAGGTACGGATGGAGGCGGTGGACGTGCTTCGTCCGCTCCCGCTCCGGAAGCTCCGCCTCGGACCACGAGAGCTCGAGGTCGATCTCGTCGTAGAGAGCGGCCTGCGTCTGCACGGCCCTGATTTCGCCGTGCCGGCGCTGGGACCTCCCGCGCCGTCTATGATCGCCGCCATGAGCGCACCCGTCGATGCCCTGCGGAACGTCCCTCTGTTCGCCACGCTCGAGGAGAAGGATCTCGAGGAGCTCGCGCAGCAGCTCCACGAGCGCCGCTTCGCCGAGGGCGCCGAAGTCACGACCGAGGGCGCGGGCGGCGCCGGCTTCTTCGTGATCGCGGCCGGGAACGCCGAGGTGCTCGTCGGCGGGGAGCACCGTGCCACCCTGGGGCCGGGCGACCACTTCGGCGAGATCGCTTTGATCGACGACGGGGTCCGCTCGGCGTCGATCATCGCCGCCACCGACCTGCTCTGCTACGGGATGACGCCGTGGGAGTTCCGGCCGTTCGTCGAGGAGCATCCGCAGGTCGCCTGGGCCCTCCTGCAGGCGCTCGCCCATCGCTTCCGCGAGTCGCAGACGCCGGACGACTGAGCTCCGCCCGCGTCAACGGCGTCGAGCTCGCCTACGAGGCGGCCGGCCGAGGATTCCCCATCGTCCTTCTCCACGCCGGCGTCGGCGACCGGCGCCTCTGGGAGGGCCAGGTCGACGCGCTGGCCGCGGACTACCTCGTCGTCCGGCCTGACCTGCGCGGGTGGGGCGAGTCGCCGCTCCCGGGTGGGCCGTTCTCCTTCGTGGACGACGTTCGCGGGCTGCTCGACGTCGTCGGAATCGAGACGGCGGCGCTCGTCGGCAACTCCTTCGGCGGGCGAGTCGCCATCGACTTCGCCCTCGCCCATCCCGAGCGAACCGCCGCGCTCGTCCTCATCGCCCCGGCTCTCACCGGCTGGGAGGGCTCACCCGAGCTCGACGCCCTGGACGAGGAGGAAGACGCGCTGCTCGACACCGGCCGCGTCGACGAGGCGGTCGAGCTCAACCTCCGCGCCTGGCTCGACGGCCCCGAGCGAGCCGCCGCTCCGGTCTCGGCCGAGACGCGTGCGGCCCTCGCGGAGATGCAGCGCCTGGCTTTCGTCACGCAGGTCGCGGCGTACGAGGCCTCGCCGCCGCCGGAGCCCAGCGGCTGGAGCGACCCGCCCGCGGATTCCCGACTCGGCGAGATCGAGGCTCCGACGCTCGTGATCGCCTGCGCCTACGACCAGCCCGCCTTCCGGGCCCTGGCCGAACGCGTCGCCGCGGAGATCCCGAACGGTGAAGGAGTCGTCGTCGAGACGGCGCACCTGCCGGGCCTCGAGCGCCCCGAAGAACTCAACCGCCTCGTCCTCGACTTTCTCTCACGGGCCCTGGGCTAGCAAGCCGTTATGCTGCCCTCGTCCACAAGGGAGGCTGAAAGTGGGTTTTCTCGACAAGTTGCTGGGCCGAGACAAGGAAACCACGTCGGACGCCGCTGACACTGCGCAGGCGGCCGGCGGCACGGCGGTCGATGAAGCTTCGGAACACGGCGACAAGGCGGTCGATGCCGGGCAGGAGTACGGCGGCAAGGCTGCTGACACCGCCGGTGAGTACGGGGAGAAGGCGGTCGACACCTCGCAAGATCTCGGCGAGCAGGCGAAGGACGCAGTCGACGGGAGCGACACGCCGACCAGGAATCCCTAGCTAGCCGGAGCTACGCGATTCGCTCGACGCGGTCGTCCTCGTCCTCGTCCACGTCGAGATCTGTCACCTCGGGCATGCGCTTCAGCATGGCGAAGGTGAAGCCTTCGCGCGCGAGGAACAGGAAGCCGAGGCCGACGCCGACGGACGCCTCGATTGCCTGCAGCCCGATTCCGAAGACGATGCCGTGCGGGTAGCTGACTCCGTACGGGAGCAGCGCAGCCGCGACCGCCGCCTGGACGAGCCCGACGTTTCCCGGCCAGAACGGGAAGATCATCACGACATTGATCACGACGAGGACGAGCGCGGCTGCTTCGATCGAGGGTTCGATCCCGAAGGCGAGCAGGGACGTGTAGACCGCGAAGAGCTGAGCCGTCCAGCCGAGGAGCTGGCAGCAGAGCGCCGTCAGCGCGGGACCGGGCCGGCGCAGGACGGTGAGGCCCCGCCGCACCATGTGCAGCACGCGGCGGAACGCGCCGAGCTCCTCCGAGAGCGGGCGGTGGTGCTTGCGGGCGAGCAGGAAGCCGGCCAGAAGCAGCCCGAACCCGACCCCCACGGCGACGGCCAGGACGGGTGACGCCCAGTCGGGAATCGGCGCGATGTAGAGCGTGAGCAGAATGAGCACCACCGAGGCGACCACGTCGAGCAGGCGGTGGGCGAAGACCGTCCCGACGATCGTCGCCCACGTCCCCGGCCGGCGGCGCACGTGGCGCGAGACGACCGCGACGCGGGCGAGCTCGCCGACCCGGCCTGGAAGCGCGGCGTTCCCGAGCAGGCCGATGCTGAACGCCGAGAAGACATCGCGGCGGCGCGGCCACGGCGGCGGGATCGCCTGGTTGATCACGACACCCCAGGCGTAGGCGCGCACGACGACCGAGAAGAGGTTGATGAGGACGGCGACGGCGACCCACTCCCACTCGACGGCGCGGAACGCGCGCTCGACCGGCCCCGGATCGGGCCCGCGCCAGACGGCGAGCCCCACGAGCGCTGCGATCGGGACCAGCACGAGCACGAGGCGCGCCGCGCGGCTGCGCGGCAGTCGAATCCGCGCCGCGCCCTGCTTCATGCCGCCGCCTTGACCGCCTCGGCCGGAGCGGCGAGCCGCTCGTAGATCTCGACCAGCCGCCGGCCGATCCGATCCCAGGAATACGGCTCCGCCGCCGCGCGCGCGGCCAGGCCGAACGCCCGCCGCCGCTCCTCGTCCTCCAGGAGCTCGACGACGGCCGCGCCGAGCGCCTGCGGGTCGCCCGGCGGGACGAGCATCCCCGTCTCGCCGTGCTCGGCCACCTGCGCATAGCCCTCGATGTCGGAGGCGACGACCGGCGTCGCGCACGCGAACGCGCGCGTCAGCACCATGCCGAAGCTCTCCCCGCCGAGCGACGGCGCCACGAGCAGGCTTGCCCGCTCGCAGCTCGGCGGTGAGATCGTCCTCCGAGAGGCCGCCGAGCAGGTCGACCCCGTCGAGTGAGAGACCTTGGCGGCGCGCGAGCCAGCGCACGGACAACGGGTCGGCGCCGACGAGCCGGAGGTGAGCACCCGTGCGCCGGTGGACGTCCGGCCACGCGCGCAGGAGCACCGGCAGGCCCTTGCGCGGCTCGTTCCGGCCGATGAAGACGACGTTGCCGTCGCGCCCGTCCGGATCGAACCGCTCGGGCAGGGAAATGCCGTTCGGAATCACCTCGACGGGCGAGCCGACGTGAGGCTCGGCGCCGCGCCGCGCCGACTCGGAGACGGCGATGCGGTAGTCGATTCGAGCCGCGAGAACGCCCCAGAACCACCCTCCCAGCGGGTACCAGCCGAGCCGCTCGCCGGCCGAGTGGCAGGTGGCGACGATCGGGCACGGTGCCGAGGCGAGCGCGAACGTAGAGAGAACCGGCGCCAACGGCTCATGGACGTGGACGACGTCGAAGCGCTCGCGCTCCCAGACCCGGCGCATCCGCACCATGGACTGCGGGCTGAGGATGATGTTCGGAAGCGAGGCGTTGGCCGGGACGATGACCGATCGCCCGACGGGGATGACGTAGTCGGGCGGCCGCGTGTGCCGCCCCTGCTTCGGATGGAGCAGCCACGTCAGCCGCCCGGGAGGGTCGTGGCCCATGACGATCCGGACGTCGTGGCCGAGCCGCTGCAGCGCGCGCGCCTGATGATCCGCGTGCTCCTGGACTCCGCCCCAGAACGACCAGGAGTAGGGGACGACGATCCCGATCTTCACGCCTCAACCCTACCCGCCCGCCAGGATCAGACGCCCCGCCGTCAGGGCCGGTGTCTCGGTCGTCAGCCGGGGTGCTGGCTCTGGCGGTCGGGCGTCTAGACTCGCGGGGTGATCAGGAGGGCGAAGCGGCTGGACACGATCCGGGCCGCGATGGTCGGCTGGGGCGGCCCGGTAGCCGACCGCCACGTCCGCTTCGCCCTCAGCGCCGAGCCCGTGGAGCGGATCGAATCCTTCCCCGACCGGCCGGCCGGCGGGACGCTCGCGGCCGCCCTCGCGGAGCGGAGCTAGGCGTGCCCGAGAGCCTCGCCCTCGTCGACGAGCTGCGCCGCGAGGGCCTCGCCGAGCTGCACACGCACCTGGGCGGCTCCGTCGACCCGGCGGTGATGTGGACGCTCGCGCACGAGCAGGGCATCGCGCTTCCGGTCAAGGACTACTGGGACTTCGTCGAGCTCGTCACGGTCGATCCGCGCGGCGTGAAGGGATTGCCCGAGCTCGACGCGATCTACAAGTGGACGGAGCTGATCCAGTCGAGCCCGCTGGCCGTCGAGCGCTCGGTGCACGGCGCCATCGGCGGCGCCTACCGCACCCAGAACATCGTCACGCTCGAGCTCCGCTTCAACCCGATGAAGCGGAACCGCGGCGGCGAGCGCGACCTCGACCACATCATCATGGCCGCCTCGCGCGGCCTCGACCGCGCCCGGCTCGAGTACCCCAACGTGCGGGCAGGCCTGATCCTCATGATGGACCGCACCTTCACCCCGGAGCAGAACGGGGTCATCGTCGAGAAGGCGATCCGCTACTCGGACCGCGGCGTCGTCGGCGTCGACATCGCGGGGCCGCGGCCGGACGGCGGCCGCTATCCCTACCGCGACCTCGCTCCCCTCGTCGAGGAGGCGCGCGCCGGCGGGCTCGGAGTGACGATCCACGTCGGCGAGGAGGGCGGCCGCCACGGGATCGAGGAGATCGGCGAGGTCGTCGAGCACCTCCGGCCCGACCGCATCGGCCACGGCATCCTCGCCGCGAAGGACGAGGAGACGATGCGCGTCCTACGCGAGGCCGGGGTCGTGCTGGAGATCTGCCCGAGCTCGAACCTCCTGACCGGGGCGCTAGCCGACGAGGACGAGCTGAGGGAGACGGTGCGCACCTTCGCCGACCGCGGCGTCCCGTTCACGATCGCCACCGACGGGCCCGAGATGATGCAGACGCACCTCCGCGACGAGCTCGCGCTCCTCCTGCGACTCGGCGCGCTCGGGCGCGAGGAGATCGACGCGGTCAACGCGCGAGGCCACGCGGCCGCCTTCGTACGTCCAAGGGGGTAGCCCGCAAGATCGACCGCGGAGCCAATAGCCGGCGGGCACGGCCGCTGCCAAGATCGCCGTCATGCTCAGCCTCTACGGCAAGACGCGGTTCACGGAGCGTCAGCGGCAGGTCGTGCAGCTGATCGCGGCGGGGTGCTCCAACCTCGAGATGGCCGAGCGGCTCGGCGTCTCGCCCCGCACGGCGAAGGCGCACTCGGACGTCCTGCGGTCGAAGCTCGGCGTGAGCCGAAGGCGGCAGATCCCGGCCGCCTACCGCGAAGCGACGGGGGAAGACCCCCTTGAGAGCCTCGAGGCGGCTCTCGGCGTGCGCGACAACTCCCGCACGCCGTCCTGACCGACCTCGAGGGCCGACGAGCCCGCGGACGGCGCGTGTCGCCGACGCGGGCTCGTCCCCAACGGGCTCTGGTCGCCTACGGGCCCACCCTGTAGGCTCCTGCCTCCCTCGACACCGGAGCCGTAGTGAGGGACGCGCGGGACATCGCCCCAAAGCCGCTCTTCCGGCGCCACGTCAGGCGGCCGCGCCTCACCGTGGCGCTCGACGAGGCGACCGCGCAGTCGATCATCCTGACCGCGCCGGCCGGCTACGGAAAGACAGTGCTCGCCCGGGAATGGCTGCAGGGCCGCGAGCACGCCGCCTGGTATCGCGCCACCCCCGCATCGGCCGACGTCGGCGCGTTCTCCGCTGGGCTCGCGGAGACCGTCGCGCCGGTCGTTCCCGGCGCCGGCGAGCGCGTGCGTCAGCGGTTGCGCGTCGGTGACGCGACCGAGCGCCTGGCCAGGCCCCTCGCCGAGCTCCTGGCGGAGGACCTCGAGGCGTGGCCGGCCGAGGGGATCATCGTCCTCGACGACTACCACCTCCTGGCCGAGTCGGCCCCGGTCGAGACCTTCCTCGACTGGCTGCTGACGCTGGCCCCCATTCGCGTCCTCGTCACGACACGCCGTCGTCCCGGTTGGGCCACCGCCCGCCGCTTCACCTACGGCGAAGCGTTCGAGATCGGCCGCGATCAACTCGCCATGACGCACGAAGAGGCAACCCGGGTGCTCGAGGGCCGCTCGACCGAAGCGGTGCACGCCCTCGTCAGGCAAGCCGACGGCTGGCCCGCGGTGATCGGCCTCGCCGCCCTCTCGGCCGACCTCGCGTTTCCCGAGGAGCGGGCGTCCGAATCCCTCTACCGCTACTTCGCCGAGGAGGTCCTGCGTGCCGAGCCTCCAGCCGTGCAGCGGCTGATGCTCGCGGCCGCTGTCCCGAGCGCGATCACGGTCCGCCTGGCCGAGGACGTCCTCGGCTTCGACGACCCCGAGCCCGACCTCCTCCGGCTTCGCGACGAGGGCCTGCTCCACGAGATTCCCAAAGGCGAGCTCGTCTTCCATCCCCTCATCCAGGACTTCCTTCGCCGTCGGCTCGAGGCCGACGACTCCGAGCAGCCTCACGGCCCTGCGCCGCAAGGTGGTCGACGACGCGCGGACGCACGCACGCTGGGAGGAGGCGTTCGACCTCTCCCTCCAGGCCGGCCGCCCGGACGAGGCCGCCGAGATCGTCGGCTGCTCGGCCCGCGGCCTGCTCGCGCACGGCCAGGGCGAGACGCTGGAGAAGTGGCTGGCTGCGTGCGGCGCACGCCGGCGTCACCGTGCCCGGCGCTGCCCTTGCACGCGCGGAGCTCCTGATCCGCAAGGGCGAGATGTCAGCGGCGGCAGCAGTCGCACGTGACACGGTAAGTCGTCTCACCCCCGACCATCCGGACTATGCGTGGGCGTGCAACGCGACCGGCCGGGCTCTTCACTTCACTTCCCGTGAGGAGGAGGCGTTCGCGATGCTTCGAGGCGGGCCCACGGTTCTTCGAAGACGGACGAGGATCTAAAGGAAGCCCTCTGGGGACAGATTCTCGTCTCGCTCGAAGTTCAGCCTTCTCGAGCCACAACGACTACTTGACGCCCTCCAGTCGGCCTTCCCGAACGACCTCGATGTCCGGCTTCGTCTCGCCGTCGGACGATCGGTTGCAGACGAGCAAGGACCTTCGATCGCGGGAGTCTGGGATCAATTTGAAGCCCTTCTACCCGCGGTCCCGCACTCCCGAGATCCTCTCGCCGCAAGCTCCTTCCTCGCAATCGGAGCGGCCATGGCAGTCATGCAAGGAATGTATCGCGTGGTCGCGACCTCGCCGATGAGGCTCTCGGAGTCTGCGGGGATCTACGCCTGACATTGGGCGTTGGGACATGCCTTGCTCATCGAGCTGCGGCGGAACTCGGCATGCGTCAGTTTGTCCGGGCCCGTCGTTCGATCCGACTCGTGCGGCAGTCCCCAATCTACCGCGAGGACCCATTCTTTCATCTAGAGGTTCTTCGTTTGGAGGCGCGCCTGCTCGCCTTGCAAGGAGCTCTTGACGAGTCCCTGGAGACAGTCGGGCAGGTTCCGGCGAGTCAGGTTCCACCCAGACCGTACGGGATGTTCCTTTCGAACATCGCACTAATTCAGGCGGTCCTTGGAGACGCTGACCGTGCTCGAGCGACTACACAGCGAGCGCGCGAGTTCGGCAGCAACATTGAGATGCACTACTTCGCGGATTTCGCAGAAGCAATCGCTGCAGATGCCAGCGGCGACCACGAGGCGTTCAAGACTAGAGCGTCACAGCTCGTGGTTGCCTGCAGCCGGGCCGCGTTTCTAGACGGACTTGTCTTCTCG
>CAWKBS010000005.1:0-173827 GCA_963847985.1 uncultured Actinomycetes bacterium
CCGGGCGGCGCAACGCCGGGGGTGGTGTTCCCTCGCCCGGGCTACGGCTCGGGCCAGAGGTTTCTGGTGTGGTAGTCGATGCGGTGGTAGCGGCCCTCCAGCGGGTGCCAGTCGTACCCGTCCCGGCTGTCGTAGCGGGCGTGCCCGTACCCCTGCCGAAGGAGACGCGTGCCGGCGTCTCTGCCGGCCACCCGGACGTAGCGCAGCATGCGCCCGTAGTGGTCGGTGTCCTCCACCGAGGAAGGGTTGACCAGGTGCACCCGACCGCTGGCCGGGATGAACCGGTCCAGGCTGCGCTTGGCTGCGTAGAAGTAGCGTCGCCCGGACTCGGGAGTGTCGTACCCGATCAGACGCACGTAGCGCCCGCTGGTCAGCCGAACGGTGTCGCCGTCGACGACGTAGGCGACCCTCGCGGCGTCGGCAGTGGTGGCGAAGGCCGTCAGGCCGATGAAGGCGGCGGCGGCGATCGCGCCGGTTCTGCGTAGGGTCATGCCTGCTTCTCTCCCCTTGTCGTGCGGGCCGGGCCAATCCCAGCTCCTTCCCGCTCTTTCCGTCGGCAGCGAGCGGCTGGCGCTTGAGGAAGGCGGTGTTAGAGGCGTTCGCGGAGGACGATGCTGCGCGTTCGTCGGCGACCTCGGGCGAGAGGTTAGGGATTCACCCACCATGGGAGCCAGGAGAGGCCATCCGTCATGCGGCCCGGGCGCATCTCGCCACGCACGAACTAGGGCCAAGCGGGCGTCACGGGCTCGGAGCGCTCGAGGGCGCCCCAGTCGCTGCGCGCGGGGGCGAAGACGTCGATCACGACGGCCCCCTCCGCGCCGGCGCGGACCTCGTGCGGAACGTCGCCCTGAATACACCAGGTCGAGCCCGGGCCGAGCTCCTTCGTCTCGGCGCCGACGCGGAACTCGAGCGTGCCGCGGATGACGAGGCCGAGCTGCTCGTTCGCGTGGTGGTGCTCGGGGACGATGGCGCCCGGGCCGAGCTCGACGACCGCCAGCGTGGACTGCTCGCCATGCACCTCCCTGGCGACCACGTTGTCCCAGACCCGCAGGGGGCCGATGGCCTCGATGTCCTCGAACGCGCTCATGCTCCGCACCTCCTGTCAGGAACGTCGGCTTCCGGGAGGCTAGCCGCGGGACGGTAGCCTGAGCGCGTGCGGATCTGCTCGCTCGTCCCCGCAGCGACCGAGGTGCTCTTCGCGCTCGGGCTCGGCGACCGGGTCGTCGGCGTGACGCACGAGTGCGACTGGCCGCCCGAGGCTGCGGCGAAGCCCGTCGTCACCGCCTCGCTGATCCAGACCGGCGACCTGACGAGCGCGGAGATCGACCGTCTCGTGGCGGCGACTGCGTGGGACGGCGGTCCGCTCTACGCGATCGACGAGGAGCGCTGGGCCGAGGTCGAGGCCGACGTGGTCGTCATGCAGGAGCTCTGCAAGGTGTGCGCCGTCTCGACCGACCAGGTCGAGGGCGTGCTCCGCGCGCGGCCGCTGGAGGTCGACGTGCTGGACTTCTCGCCCTCGACGATCGACGACATCGGCGAGACGATCGGGGCGCTCGGCGGCAGGCTGGACGCGGTCGGGGAGGCCGAGGAGCTGACCGTCGGAATGCGCAGCCGCCTCGACCGGGTGGCCTCGGCGCTGGCCGGGGTCGAGTCGTATCCGCGCGTCTTCGTGACCGAGTGGCTGGAACCGCCCTACTCCGCCGGCCACTGGGTCCCGGACATGGTGTCAGCGGCTGGGGGCATCGACGTGGCGGGGACTTCCGGCGAGCCGTCGCACCGGATGCGCTGGCCGGACGTGGCCGCGCTCGAGCCGGACGTGGTCGTCCTCGCGCCGTGTGGCTTCGACCTCGACCGCACGCTCTCCGAGGTCGTCCCGCTCGACCTCTCTGCGCACTTGCTGGGGACGCCGGCACGCCAGGAGAGCCGCGTCTTCGCGGTGGACGCGAACGCCATGTTCTCCCGCCCCGGCCCGCGGGTGGTCGACGGCGTCGAGGTGCTCGCGCACCTCCTCCATCCCGGCGAGTACCCCGACCCTGGGGCGCCGTGGAGCCGCATCCGGCTCTAGGAGGGTTCCAGTGTGATCCGGAGCTCTTCGCCGACGAGCTCGACGGGGTATCGCCGCGCTGCCTCGTCGCCGACGAGGCACGCGCCCGTGGTGAGGTCGAAGCGCCAGCCGTGGTAGGCGCACTCCAGCACGCCGCCGAGCACATCGCCGTCTACGAGCGGGTTACCCTCGTGCGGGCAAGCGTTGTCGAAGGCATGGAGCTCTCCGTCGACTTGCAGGACGACGATCTCGCGGTCGCCGGCGTCCACGACCGCGCGCCCACCGGCGAGGACGTCGGCGCGGGCGGTCAGCACGCGCCCGGAAGCCGCATCGCTCATGCGCCCTAGACTATCCCGCCCCGTGCCCCTCTACCTTCGCGAAGCCGACGTCGAGGAGCTCCTCTCCCCGGCGGACGCCGTCGAGGCGGTGGAGGGCTGTTTCGCGCGCCTGGCGAAAGGCGTGGTCGAGAACGAGCCGCGGCGCCGACTGGGCCTCGAGGCGGGGCGACTCCACGTGATGGCCGCCGCCGACCGGGAGCTCCACCGCGCCGGGGTCAAGACGTACGTCGGGTTCGCCGAGGGAACGCGCTTCGTCGTCGCGCTCTTCGCAGCGGACGGGCCTGAGCTCCTGGCGCTGATCGAGGCCGATCGGCTCGGGCAGCTACGGACCGGCGCGGCGAGTGCAGTCGCCGCCCGTCACCTGGCGAAGCCGGGCGCGCGGACGCTCGGGCTCATCGGCACCGGCTGGCAGGCGGAGTCGCAGTTGGCGTGCGTCCGGGCGGCGCTGCCCGGGCTGGAGCAGGTCGTCGCCTACTCCCGCAACGAAGAGCGGCTGCAGGAGTTCTGCGACCGGCACGGCTGTGAAGCCGGGGAGTACAACCGCGACGCGGCGGAGCAGGACGTCGTCGTCACCATCACGACGTCGCGCGATCCCGTGCTCCGGGGCGAGTGGCTTCGCCCCGGCGCGCTCGTCTGCGCGGCCGGAGCGAACCGGATCGAGGCGCGTGAGCTCGACAACGCAGTGCTCGAGCGGGCGAGCTTCGTCTGCTGCGACTCGCTCGACCAGGCCCGGATCGAGGCCGGTGACCTCGTCGAGCCGATCGAGCGCGGCGTCCTCGACTGGCTCGAGGTCCACGAGCTCTACGAAGTCGTCGCCGGCGAGACGGTCGGCCGTCAGGACGATGACGACATCGTCCTCTTCAAGAGCCTCGGCATCGCGGCGACGGACGTCGCGGTCGCGTCGCTCGTCCACGACCGAGCGCGCGAGCGCGGGCTCGGTGTCGAGCTCTAGCGGAGGTCTTCTCGAAGGAGGTCGAGCAGCAGGCCGTCGTGCCAGTTGCCGTCGGTGCCCCGCTCGTACTGCCGCATCACCCCGACCCGCGTGAAGCCGACTCGCTCGTAGGCGCGAATTGCGCGCTCGTTGGAGACAGCCGGGTCGATGACGATGCGGTGATGGCCGCGCTCGTCGAAGAGCCAGCGAGCGAGCGTGCGCACCGCGTCCGGGCCCAGGCCCTGGCCGTGGTGCTCCGACGTCAGGAAGATGTCGATGTTCGCGTGGCGGTAGTCCGGCTCGGTCTCCTCGCCGGCCTCGGCGAGTCCGATGAGCTCGCCGTCGAGCTCGACGGCGAAGACGAAGCCATCCTCGTCGGGCCCGGCCTTCTCCACGATGTCCCGCTCCGTCAGCCCGAGCCACCAGTGCGCCACCTCGGGCTCGGCCGCGATCTCGCCCAGGCGAGGCGCGTCTCCGGGCTCGAGCGGGCGGAGCGTCACGCGCTCGCCGCGAAGGCGTGGGCCGATCACGGCCGGCGGCTAGCTGACGTCGCGGACGCGCTCGGCCGCCACCGCGGCCGTGTCCTCGCCAACCGCGCGGATGACCTCGGGCCGCTCGAGCAGGCGGAGCCGCTGCTCGTCCGTCGCGCGGTTCTTGAGGTACGGGTCGTCGAGGATGTCCTCCAGCGAGCGGCCCTGCCGGTGCTCGCGGACGACGTATGCAGAAAGCGCGTCTTCCTTGGACATCCCCCGCGTGGGCTCCGTCGCCGTCGTCTCGTCGCCCTTGCCGAAGAGTTTGGAGAAGAAACCCACGCGGCGATTGTATCCTTGCCGCGGTGGACCCCGACGGCATGCGATTCGCCTCGCGGACGCTGCAGGCGCTCGGCGAGGATGGTGCGCGCGAGGAGATCCTGATCTGGATCGAGCGCCGGCCGGGGGCGCTGTGGGCAGTCGGGAGGGCGATCGACCTCGGGAACCGGCGGATTCCGCAGCCTCGGCCCGACGACTACGTCTTCGAGGGCTACGAGATGGGCGACGCCCTTGCCGCCGCCAACTCCGCGCTGAGCGACGACCTCGAGGTCTCCGCCGAGGAGGGCCTGACGGCGGCCGTCCCGGCGTTCACCGAGGACGAGCTCCTGAAGCCGCTGGAGCGCTGGTTCTTCGGCCACAAGCCCTGACCGGCGCGGGCGGAGTCGAGGCCGCCCGGTCTTTGCAGGCCACGGCCCGAGCGTCTCGCTCTGCGGGGCCACCCCGTGCCTCCACCCGCTGTGAGCGTAACGAGGAAAAGCGCACGCGTGGCGCGCGGAGTGTGCCGAGAGCGTGAAACCCGACCTACGCGATGCCGATCTGCATCGCCAGCGCGCGCGAGATGGCGTGCTCCTGGCCGTCGACCGCGACCGTCACCGGGCCGTCGAACGGCTCGGACCGGCGCATCGTCACGCGACCGCCGGGGACGAGGCGGAGCCCGGCCAGGTAGCGGAGCAGCTCTGAGTCGGCGTCCGGCACGCGTCTGACCGTCGCCTCTTCGCCGGGCTCGAGCGCGTCGAGAGAGCGGAGTCTGCGCGTCTCGACGTGAAGACCGGCATCCGGAATCGGGTCGCCGTGCGGGTCGTAGGTGGGGTAACCGAGTTGCTCGTCGATGCGCGCCTCGAGCTCCTCGGAGAGGACGTGCTCGAGCCGGTCCGCCTCGGCGTGCACCGCCTCGATCGGGACCCCGAGCGTCTCGGCGAGGTACTGCTCGAGGAGCCGGTGGTGTCGGATCACCTCGAGCGCGATCTTCGTCCCGTCCTCCGAGAGCACGACGCCGTGATAGGGCGAGTGCTCGGCCAGACCGAGCACCGCGAGCTTCTTCAGCATCGAGGTGACGGACGAGGGCGCGACGCCCATCCTCCGTGCGATCGCAGTCGTGGTCGGGCGCGTCCCCTCGGACTCGAGCTTGTAGATCTCCTTGAGGTAGTCCTGGATCGCGGCCGACAGATCAGGTTTAGACACGCCTCAAATTCTAGCCTCCTGTTGTGCGGACGCATGGCAGGGCCGGCTTGCTAGCCTCGCGCCCTCTTGCGGATTCGCCTTGGACATAGCCCGGACCCCGACGACGCGTTCATGTTCTGGGGCCTCGCGGCCGACCGTGTCGATGCCCGCGGCTTCGAGTTCGAGCACGTGCTCGAGGGCATCCAGACGCTCAACGAGTGGGCGCTCGAGGGCCGGCTCGAGGTGACCGCCATCTCTCTGCACGCGTACCCGTTCGTGCAGGACAAGTACGTGATCCTCCCGCACGGCGCGAGCATGGGCTCCGGCTACGGGCCCGTCGTCGTCTCGAAGCGTCCGCTTCAGAAGGCCGACCTTCGCGACGTCGAGATCGCGGTGCCCGGCCGGATGACGACCGCGTTCCTCACGCTCGGTCTCTACCTCGGCGGGGAGTTCCGCTACCGGGAGGTTCCGTTCGACCAGATCATGGAGGAGGTCGAGGACGGGCGCGCCGAGGCAGGCCTGCTCATCCACGAGGGCCAGCTCACGTACGAGCGCCGCGGGCTCGAGCGGGTGGTCGACCTCGGTGAGTGGTGGCTCCTCGAGACGGGCCTGCCGTTGCCGCTCGGGATCAACGTTGCCCGGCGCAACCTCGGGGACGACGTCCTGCCCGAGCTTTCCGACGTGCTCCGCGACTCGATCCGGGCCGGCCTCGCCAACCGTGAGGAGGCGCTCGAGTACGCGCTCCAGTACGGGCGCGGGCTGTCCACCGAGCTCGCCGACAAGTTCGTCGGCATGTACGTCAACGAGCTGACCGAGGACTACGGCGAGGAGGGCCGCCAGGCCGTGGCCGAGCTCCTCCGGCGCGGCGAGGAGGCCGGCTCGTTCGAGCGTCCCGTCCGCGTCGAGTTCGTCGACTAGCGCTCGCTGATCCGGAACGACTCCGCGGAGCGCTCGAAGTCGGCGGCGTAGCTCTCGGCGGCCGAGGCGAGCGCCGTGTACGTCAGCGTGTAGCCGACGCCGTTCTCGAAGAGGACGTACTGGAGGGCCGCGAGCGGTTGGCCCGCCCCGCCCAGCGTGTGCTCGTACCGGAGGGACATGGCCTCGCCGGCCGGCAGGTCGAGCCGCTCCTCCTCGATGCCGGAGACGCCGAAGGCCTCGACCTGGCTCGCCGACGCCGCGAAGTAGTCCTCCCGGGTGGTGCCCTCGGGGACGTCGTCGATCACGACGACGTTGAGGTTGGTCGTGAAGCCGTCGTCGGGCTCGGGCGCCAGCGCGAAGAGCTTGATCGGCGAGCTCTCCGTCCCGATCTGGTCGATGACGGGCGCCAGCTCTGGATCGGACTCACGGATCGCGTCGAGGACCTCGTCGTCGACCACCTCGTCGGCGCTCAGCGCTCTCCAGTCGGACGGGACGCCGATCGAGAACCCGGACGACGCCACCTCGTAGGTGGTGAGCCCGTCCTCCTCGGCGATCTGCTCCGGCTCGTCGTCCCCGCCGCCGCAGGCGGCGAGCGCGATGACGAGGAGCGGGACGACGAGGGCCCGTGAATAGACTGAGCGCATGGCTGAAGCGGTCATTCTCGCGGCTGTCCGTACCCCGGTCGCACGATACGCAAGCGCGCTTGCGGGCGAGCGGCCGGACGACCTCGCCGCGCTCGTCATCCGCGAGGCCGTCGAGCGCTCCGGCGTTCCCGCCGGGGAGATCGAGGACGTCTACTTCGGCGCCGCGAACCAGGCCGGCGAGGACAATCGCAACGTCGCCCGCATGGCAGCGCTGCTCGCCGGGCTGCCGCAGGACGTCGCCGGCGTCACCGTCAACCGCCTCTGCGCCTCCGGCCTTTCGGCGGTCGTGTCGGCCTGCCACGCGGTGCGGGCCGGCGACGGCGAGCTCTTCGTCGCAGGCGGCTCCGAGTCGATGACGCGGGCGCCGTTCGTGACCGCCAAGGCCGAGAAGCCGTGGGCCCGCGCCGCCCAGACCTGGGACACGACGCTCGGCTGGCGCTTCCCGAATCCGCGGATGGAGGCGATGTTCCCGCTCGAGTCCATGGGCGAGACCGGCGAGAACGTCGCGGAGCGGTACGGCGTGACCCGTGAGGACCAGGACACCTTCGCCCTCGAAAGCCAGCGTCGGCACGCGGCCGCGACCGAGGCGGGCCGGTTCGAGGACGAGCTCGTGCCCGTCGGCGAGCTCGCCCGCGACGAGCACCCCCGGCCCGACACCTCTCTCGAGAAGCTGGCGGCGCTCAAGCCCGCCTTCCGCCCGGACGGAACGGTCACGGCGGGCAACTCGAGCGGCATCAACGACGGCGCCGCGGCGCTCGTGATCGCCAGCGCCGAGAAGGCGGCCGCCCTCGGGATCGAGCCGCTGGGCCGCTTCGTGGGGAGCGCGGTCGCGGGCGTCGACCCGCGGGTCATGGGAATCGGCCCGATCCCGGCGGTCAGGAAGCTCCTCGAGCGGACGGGCGTCGCCGTGGGCGACCTCGACCTGATCGAGCTGAACGAGGCGTTCGCCTCGCAGAGCCTGCACGTGATCCGCGAGCTCGGGCTCGACCCGGAGACGGTGAACGTGAACGGCGGTGCAATCGCCATCGGCCACCCGCTCGGCATGAGCGGCGCGCGCCTTGTGGTCACGCTCCTACACGAGCTCCGTCGCCGCGGCGGGCGCTACGGCCTTGCCACGCTCTGCGTCGGCGTCGGCCAGGGCCAGGCCGCGCTGTTCGAGCGCTAGTCGGTCGCCAACCGCGTCGCGAGGTACCGGCGCGAGCGGTGGACGAGCATGTTGGCCACGAACGCGATCGCCAACGCGTTCACGAGATGGAGCGCGTTCACCTCGGCGATGTCGAGCTGGATGAGGATGATCTGGAACGCGTTCAGGCCGACGAGGACGGCCGAGAGGGCCGTGGCCGACCGCGGCATCCTGGCCCCGATGGCGAGCACGAGCAGCACCAGCGAGAGCAGCGCCAGGGCGAAACCGAGGCCGCGGTGCGCGTCGTAGCTCCGCACGCCGAACACCGCGAGGCCGGCGAGGAAGAACTGGACGACGACCCCGAGCAGGTACACGACCGCGACGCCGTAGAAGGCGACTCTGCCCTGCGACACGGGTCCGACTGTACGTGAGCCGGTGGACGCGGCAGGCGCTATCGTCAGGCCGATGGCGGTGGCGACGCGGCCGGAGTACGGCCTTTTCATCGACGGAGAGGCGACAGAGCCGGCGGACGGCGACGTCCGCGATCTCGTCGAGCCGGCCACCGGGGCGCCGCTGGCCAAGGCCGCCACGGCCGGACCGGCCGACGTCGACCGCGCCGTCGTAGCGGCCCGCGCCGCGCTCGAGGGCGCCTGGGCGAAAACGCCGCCGACCGAGCGCTCGCGGCTCCTCCACGCCCTCGCGGACGCGATCGTCTCGAACCGCAAGGAGCTCGCCGAGCTGGAGACTCGCAACGTCGGCAAGGCGCTCGGCTCGACCAAGGCCGAGGTGATGGTTGCCGCCGAGAGCTTCCGCTACATGGCCTCGGCGATCGGCTCGATCGAGGGCGGCACGCGCCCGATCGGCGGCTCGATCCTCTCCTACACGCTGAAGGAGCCGGTCGGCGTCGCCGCGCAGATCGTTCCCTGGAACTACCCGATCATGCTCGCCGGCTGGAAGCTCGCCCCGGCGCTCGCGGCAGGCTGCACGGTCGTCCTGAAGCCGGACCCGGCCACGCCGCTGACCGCGCTGCGGCTCGCCGAGCTCGCGGTCGAGGTCGGAGTTCCCGCGGGCGTGGTCAACGTCGTCCCCGGCGACGGGCCGACCACCGGCGCCTATCTCGTCGGCCACCCCGGCGTCGACAAGGTCTCCTTCACGGGCTCGACCGCGACCGGTTCCGAGATCATGCGGCTCGCTGCCGACCCGGTGAAGCGGGTGAGCCTCGAGCTCGGCGGCAAGAGCCCGTCCATCATCTTCGCCGACGCAGACCTCGAGGACGCGGTCGCCTCGACTGCCTACGGCATCTACTACTCGGCGGGGCAGAGCTGCGAAGCGCGTTCGCGGCTCCTCGTCGAGCGCGGCGTGTACGACGACGTCGTCGCGCTGGTCGCCGAGAAGGCAAGCGCCGTCAAGGTCGGCGACCCGCTCGACCCCGAGACCCAGATGGGGTCCCTCATCTCCGCGCGCCACCGCGAGAAGGTGCACGAGCTCGTCGAGACTGGTCGGGGCGAGGGGGCCGAGATCCTCGTGGGCGGCCGGCCGATCGACGGAGACGGCGCGTTCTACCCGGCCACCGTGCTCGCCGGCGTCGACGGCGAGATGACCGTCGCGCAGGAGGAGATCTTCGGCCCGGCGCTCGCGGTGATCCCGTTCGAGGACGAGGCCGATGCCGTCCGGATCGCCAACGACGTGCGATACGGCCTCATGGCGACCGTGTGGACGGGGGATCCGGCGCGTGGCCACCGGCTGGCACGGCGCATCACGTCGGGCACGGTCACGATCAACCTCCCCTACGGGGCCTTCCCGGGGATCCCCTTCGGAGGCTACAAGCAGTCCGGCTTCGGCCGCGAGCAGGCGCTCGAGACGCTCCAGCTCTATCTCGAGACGAAGGCCGTGCTCCTCTCGACCGGCTCGCGTCCCGCCAACCCCTGGGGCCTCTAGCTACCGCTTGAGAACGAGCGCGGCTCCGACGGCCAGGAGCACCAGGCCGGCGATGCGCGCCGGTGTGACGGGGATCTTCTCGAGGCCGAAAAGCCCGAACGCGTCGATGAGGACGCCCATCGCCAGCTGGCCGGCGATGAGAAGCCCGATCGTGGCGAACGTCCCGATGCGCGGCGCGGTGAACGTGATCGACGTCACCACGATCGCGCCCATGACGCCGCCGAGCCAGAGCCAGGCCGGCTCGCGCACGCTCTGGCCCAGGTTCCCGAATCCCTGCCGGGCGATCAGGAGGACGGTGCAGACGATGAGCGCCGCCGTGATCGAGCCGAACGCCGTCGCTTCCAGCACGCCGATCCGCTTGCCGAAGGCGCCGCTGACGGCGACCTGAATCGATCCCGCAAGACCGGCGACGAGCGAGAGGACCACCGCAACGGACGTCGCGGACACGGCGGCGAGGATACCGGGCGCGATTCGGCCGTGTGGGCCAAGGTGAGGACGCGCGGGTGGCAGTAGACTCGCCCGCATGGCCACGCAGGAGCGCAGCGCCACCGATGCGATCGTCGAGGCGCGCGAGCGCTACGTCGCTGCGGGTGTCGCGACCCCGCCCCTCGTCGTTGCCCGCGCCGAAGGCGCCCGGGTCGAGGACGTCGACGGCCGGGTCTACGTCGACTTCGCCGGCGGGCTCGGCTGCCAGAACGCCGGTCACGGGCCGCCCGCGGTGGTCGCCGCGCTCCACGAGCAGGTCGACCGCTACCTCCACCAGTGCTTCATGGTCGGGATGTACGAGCCGTACGTCGAGGTCTGCCGGCGGCTCGCCGAGCTCTCGCCCTGCCGCGGCGACGACCAGAAGAGCCTCCTTCTGAACTCGGGCGCCGAGGCGGTGGAGAACGCCGTCAAGATCGCCCGCACCGCCACCGGCCGGCAGGCCGTCGTCGTCTTCGACCGCGCCTTCCACGGCCGCACCCTGCTGGCCATGACGATGACGAGCAAGGTCGTTCCCTACAAGCGCGGGTTCGGGCCGTTTGCGCCCGAGGTCTACCGCGCTCCCGCCCCGTACCCGTACCGCGGCGTCACGACCGACGACGCGATCGAGGGGCTCGAGGCGTTGTTCAAGGGAGACGTGGATCCCGCGGCGGTCGCCTGTGTCGTGCTCGAGCCCGTCCAGGGAGAGGGCGGGTTCGTGCCGATGCCGCGCGACTTCCCCCCTCGTCTGCGCGAGGTGTGCGACCGCCACGGGATCCTGTACGTCGACGACGAGGTGCAGAGCGGCGTCGCCCGCACCGGCCCGGTCTGGGCGATCGAGCACTACGGCGTCGAGCCCGACCTCCTCGTCTCCGGCAAGTCGCTCGGCGGCGGGCTGCCACTCGCCGCCGTGACCGGTCGGAGCGAGGTGGTCGACGCGGTAGGCCCGGGCGGCCTCGGCGGGACGTTCGGCGGCAACCCTCTGGCGTGCGCGGCGGCGGTCGCCGTGCTGGACGAGGTCGCGAGCGAGCCGTTCCAGCGGCGCGCCCGCGAGCTCGGCGAGGGGATCCGGGAGGCGCTCGACGGCATCGCCTCCCGAGTCGACGCCGTGGGCGAAGTGCGCGGCCTCGGGCCCATGCTCGCTCTCGAGCTGGTCGAGGACCGCGAGACGAAGGTGCCGGCGAGCGGCCTCGCCGGCGCTACCGTCGCGGCGGCGCGGGAGCGCGGTCTCCTGCTGCTTTCGTGCGGCATTTACGGAAACGTGATCCGCATCCTGGTCCCGCTCGTGATCGGCGACGAGGATCTCGCGCGCGGCCTCGAGCTGCTCGAGGCGTCGCTCGTCGCCGCCTCGGCGAGCGCCTGACCCGCGGATCGGGAATCCTTCCGACTACAGCCACCGAGAGGAAGGGGGACCGGTTGGTCAGGGTGTTCGTCGTCTACGAGGAGGAGCCGGACGCGGAGCGCTACGAGCGCCACGCCGAGCTCTGCCGCGCCGTCCCGGGCGGCACGTTCCGCCACGGGAAGGTCTTCGGTGCGCCGATGGGCGATCCCGCGTACCTCTACTACGCGGAATGGGAGTTCCCCGACCTGGACGCCTTCAAGGCGGCGGCCCGGACCGAGGAGTTCATGGCCACCGGAAAGGATGGGAGGGACCTGGGCATTCCCTTCCAGGTCCACTTCGCCACCGTCGAATGAGCGAGCCGGAGTATCCGTCGCCGCGCGACCCGGCCGAGCTGGGCTTCGAGGCGATCGTCTACGACAAGGCGTCGCCGCGGGCGACGATCACGCTCAACCGGCCCGAAGTTCTGAACGCGTTCGACTTCCGCATGCTGCGGGAGATCGCGCGCGCGGCCGAGGACGCCTCCTGGGACGACGCGATCCGGGTGGTGGTCGTCACCGGCGCCGGGCGCGCGTTCTGCGTCGGCGCCGACCTCAAGGCCTGGAGCCGCGACTACCTGGGCAAGCCGGGTGAGTACTGGAAGTGGTTCGGCGCGTTCAAGGACGCCCACGACAAGCTGCGTGAGATCGGCAAGCCGACCCTCGCGCGCATCAACGGCGTGTGCGTCGGGGGCGGCAACGAGCTCCAGATGGCCTGCGACCTCTCCGTGATCGCGGACGACACGTACATCCGCCACGTCGGCCCGCAGCACGGGTCGGTCCCGGCCGGCGGCGCCACCCAGTGGCTGCCGATCATGGTCGGCGAGCGCCGGGCGCGCGAGATCATCCTCCTCTGCGAGGAGATCCCCGCGCGGAAGGCGGAGGAGTGGGGGCTCGTGAACCGCGCCGTGCCCGTGGCCGAGCTCGATGCGACGGTCGACGAGCTGGTCGAGAAGCTCGCGGCCAAGCTGCCGCAGACGGTGCGCTACACCAAGCAGCAGCTCAACTTCTGGCGCGACCTCGCCTGGCACGAGACCGTCAACCACGCCCGCGACTGGCTCGCGCTCTCGATGGCGACCGAAGAGCCGAAGGCGGCCGTCGAGAAGTTCCTGGAGCGCGAGGAGTGAGCGTCGTCCTCGTTGAGCGCGAGGTGCCGATCGCGGTCGTCCTGCTCAACCGGCCCGACGCGCTGAACGCGCTGAACGACGAGGTCATGGGCGAGCTGGTCGACGCCCTCGTCGCCCTGGACGACGACGACGAGATCCGCTGCATCGTCCTCGGCGGCTCGGAGCGGGCGTTCGCAGCCGGCGCGGACATCGGCCAGATGGCCGAGGCGAGCGCCATGGAGATGTACGAGGCGCGCCGCATCGACCGCTGGGACGCGATCCGCCGCGTCCGCACCCCGCTGGTGGCGGCCGTCTCCGGCTTCTGTCTCGGCGGCGGCAACGAGCTGGCGATGGCCTGCGACCTGATCGTCGCCTCGGAGACGGCGCAGTTCGGCCAGCCCGAGACCGGACTCGGGATCATCCCCGGAGCCGGCGGCACGCAGCGCCTCACCCGGGCGATCGGCAAGGCGAAGGCGATGGACGTCATCCTCTCGGGCCGCTTCCTGACCGCTGCCGAGGCCGAGCGCGCCGGGCTCGTTGCCCGTGTCGTGGCGAAGGAGGCGTGGCTCGAGGAGGCGAAAGCGGTCGCGCGCGCGATCGCGTCCAAGGCACCGGTGGCGCAGCGGCTCGCCAAGGAGTCGGTCAACCGGGCGTACGAGACGACGCTGGAGGCAGGTCTCGACTACGAGCGCAAGGCGCTCTACCTCGCCTTCGCCTCCGAGGACGCCCGCGAGGGCCTGACCGCCTTCACCGAGAAGCGCCAGCCGGAATTCCGCGGCCGTTAGGGCGTTCTCCCAGGGCATGGCGACCGGCGTCGCGCTGGCACGACCCGCCTCGGCTTCGCACGCTCGAGGACGACGACGGGGACGAGCGGCACGCGACCTGGCTCGAGCTCTTCTTCGACCTCGTCTTCGTCGTCGCGATCGCGCAGCTCGCGGACGGGCTGGCCGAGGATCCGAGCGTCCATGGCTTCCTGATCTTCGCCGGGCTCTTCGTCGCCGTCTGGTGGGCCTGGGTCGGCTTCACGTTCTACGCCGACCGCTTCGACACGGACGATCCGCCGCACCGCGTGCTGATGCTCATCGGCATGTTCCTGGTGGCGGCGCTCGCCTCCGTGATCCCGGAGGCGTTCCACGGCGAGACCGTCGGCTTCGCGCTTGCCTACGCCGCCGTCCGCGCGGTCGTCGTCGCGCTGAACGCGCGCGCGTGGTGGCACCTCCCGGCCGCACGCCCGCTCTTGAACGTCTACATCCCGGCGTTCTCCGCGAGCATCGCGCTCTTCCTCGTCTCCGCGGCTGTCGCCGCGCCGTATCGCTACTGGCTCTGGGCGCTCGCGCTGGCGATCGACCTGGGGACGCCGCTCGCCAGCGGCATGCGCATCCGGGCCGTCCCGATCCACGCCTCCCACATCCCGGAGCGCGTCGGCCTGTTCACGATCATCGTCTTCGGGGAGAGCATCCTCGCGGTCGTCATCGGGACGACGCACGGTGAGCTGGGGCCTCGAGTCGGCCGCGGTGGCCGCGCTCGGCTTCGCAATCGCCGGCGCGCTCTGGTGGATCTACTTCGACTACGTCGACACGTCGCCGTGAGTCCGGGGCACGGTCGCGGCCGGCCAGACCTACCTCTACGCTCACCTGCCGCTCCTGATCGGGCTGGCGGCGCTCGGCTCCGGGATCAAGCTGGCGATCAAGGCGACCCAGGAGTCGGGCCTGACGGACGAGGTCTCGTGGATCATCGGCGTCGGCGTGGCCCTCTTTATGGGCTCCGTCGCCCTCATGCACCTCGTCACCACGCACTCGCGCCGTGATGTCGATCTCTGGCTGCGCGTGGGGACTGCGGCGCTCGCCCTCGCCCTCGGCGCCGTGGGGCCGGAGCTCGGGATCGTCCCCGTCCTCGCCATCCTCGCGGCTGCGCTGGTCGCCCAGGTCGTCCTCGAGCTGGCGACGCACGAATCCCACCGGCACCGGGAGGGCGGGATCGAGATCGGTTAGACCCCGGGATGATCGGGCTAGACGTCGAGCTCGACCGGCACGAGCTCGACCGTGACCTTCCGCCCTTCACGCAGGACCGTCGCCTCCACGCGCTCGCCGATCAGCTCACCGACCATGAGGCGCTGAAGGTCGTCGGCGCCCTGCACGGCCGTGTCGCCGACCGAGACGATCAGGTCCTCCGGGCGCAGGCCGGCAGTCGCCGCCGGGCTCCCCGCCACGACCTCGACGACCTCGACGCCGGCCGTCCGGCCGAGCTCGCGCGCGAGTCGGGGAGGCAGCGGCCGCGAGCCGCCCGCGATGCCGATGTACGCCCGCGTGAAGCGCCCGTCGCGCATGAGCGCGCCGATGATCCTGCGTGTGACGTCGTTGACGGGCACCGCCAGTCCGAGCCCGACGCCCGCCACGGCGGTGTTGATCCCGACGACGCAGCCGCGTCCGTCGGCCAGCGCGCCGCCGGAGTTTCCGGGGTTGAGCGCAGCGTCGGTCTGGATCACGTTCTCGACGATTCGGCCGGCCGCGCGCGAGCGCACCGGCAGCGACCGTCCGAGCGCCGAGACGACGCCGGCGGTCACCGACCCGGCGAAGCCGTGCGGATTGCCGATGGCGACCACGAGCTGCCCGACCCGGAGCCGCTCGGCGTCGCCGAGCACGGCAGGCACGAGGCCGTCCTCCTCGGTGCGGAGGACGGCGAGGTCGGAGAGCGGGTCGGCTCCGACGACCTCGGCCGCGACCTCGCGGCCGTCCACGAACGAAGCCTCCACCTTTCCGTCCGCGCCGGCGACGACGTGGGCCGAGGTGAGCATGAAGCCGTCGGGAGTGATGACGACGCCGCTGCCGCCGCCGACCGCCCGGCGCCCGCCGCGCACCGTGCGCGAGACGCGGAGGTTCGCCACCGAGGGCGACAGTCTCTCGGCGATCGTGACCACCGCCAGGGAGTACGCGTCGAGGGCCTCGTCCTCGTCGACTTCGTCCAGGGAAATGAACGTAAGATCGGCCATCCGGTCAAGCTACCGGACACCGACAGGTCTACCGAGGAGCCCGATGGCCGAAGTCGAGACCACACGCGACGGCGCGGTGCTGACGATGGCGCTGAACCGGCCCGAGAAGCTGAACGCGTTCGACTCGGCGACCCACAAGGCGTTCACGGCGGCGCTGAAGGAGGCGGCCGATCCGGAGGTGCGGGCCGTCGTGCTCACGGGAGCCGGGCGCGGGTTCTGCGTCGGCCAGGATCTCTCCGAGCTGAGCCAGGGCGAGCGCGACGTCGCCGCGCTCCTCCGCGAGCGGTGGAATCGCCATGTCCTCGGCCTGCGCGGCCTGGAGAAGCCGGTGCTCGCAGCCGTCAACGGGGCCGCGGCGGGCGCCGGTCTCTCGCTCGCCTGCGCCTGCGACCTGCGCGTGGCCGCCGACTCGGCCGCCTTCGTCCCCGCGTTCGTCAACGTCGGGCTCGTGCCCGACACCGGCGGGTCGTGGCTCGTGCCCCGGCTGCTCGGCTACGCCCGCGCGTTCGAGTGGATGTGCTCGGGCCGCAAGCTCGGGGCGGAGGAGGCGTTGGCGTGGGGCCTGGTCTCCGAGGTCGTCCCGGCCGACGACGTCCTCGCGCGGACGCACGAGCGCGCGGCGGCGCTGGCGGCCCTGCCCACGCGCGCGATTGCCATGACCAAGCGTCTGTTCGAGCGCGCTGCAGCCTCGCGCCTCGACGAGCAGCTCGAGCTCGAGGCGCAGCTCCAGCTCGCCGCCACCGGCACCGAGGACTTCGCCGAGGGCGTCGCCGCGTTCCTCGAGAAGCGCGAGCCGCGCTTCATCGGCCGCTAGCCGTCCTCGACGACGCAGTTCTCATCCGCCCGCGCTGAGACCTTCGCCGGTGTCGATGCCCGTCGGCGAGCAGTCGGTGAAGCCGAGCTCCTCCGCCAGCGGGTCGGCCGTGGCCATGGCCGCATCCACCCGCCCGAGCCCCTCGGAGAGCGCCGACTCGTCGTGCAGGCCGCCGGCCGCCTGCACGTCCCGCATGGTGGTCGCCATCTCGGTGCGGAGCGCGAGCCACTCGGCAAAGTCCTCGCTCATGTCTTCTGGCGGCACGAGCAGGCGCAGCTCGTTCACGGAGGCCTCGAGCAGGTCGGCCAGATCGGCTCCGATCGCTGCCCACTCGTCGAGGGCCTCGGCGGGCGGTGGGATGAGCGCGAGCTTCGGCCCGTAGTCCGCGCAGATCGCGTTGACCCCGGCGACGAACTGGGCGTCGCCGTTGTCGTCGTCGTCCCCGCCGCAGGCTGCCAACGCGAGCGTGAGGCCGACCGCGATCGTGGTGAGAGTCGCTCTCATGCTCCGAGGGCCGGAGTGTACTCCGGGCTACAGCGTCGAACCCGGCGAAACGACGACGGCCGGCTCATCTGGCCGGCCGTCCGCGCCTGTCCGGGGCTGCCGCCGCTGGCTGCTCCGGAGGCGATCCTTTGGGGGTGAGTCGCCGCGTGTCCCTCGTTGCAACTCGTTGGTGGGTACGAGTCTCACCATGAGAGACGCGAGGATGGGAACGGTCGGCGGGTCGTATGAACGCGGTATGCCTGCTACCGCGTCACCGAGTAGGTGACGGTGGTCGCCGCGCCGACGTTGCCGGCCGCGTCCGTGGCGGTGACGAGGTACGTCACCGAGATCGGGCTCGACGGCGATCCGGCGACGGCCGCGACGTTCACGGTGTAGGTGCCGCCGCCCGCGGCGGTCGTCGTGTACGGGCCGGCCGGCGACGGGACGGTGCGCGTGGCCGTGATCGTCGCGCTCGCCTCCGAAGTGCCGGTGATGCGGTCGGTCTGGCTCCCTATGCGGTCGACGTAGCTCGCGGTCGGGGCCCCGGGCGCGACGGTGTCCTTCGTGACCGTGGCCGTCCGCGCTGCCGAGATGTTCCCGGCTGCGTCGGAAGCCCTCGCGGAGAGGGTGACCGAGCCGTCGGCAAGCCCCGAGGCGTCGATACCGGAGATCGTGACCGTACCTGCGCCCTGCGTCGCTGCGGCCGTCCCCGAAACGGAAACGCCGTTGCGCGAGAGGGTCACGGTGACGATGTCGGTGGAGACCGAGGCGGAGCCGAGCGTCACCCGGACCGAGACCGAGCCGCTGTTCGCCGCGTTGAGGTACGCGCTGCCGGTGCCGCCGCCGTTGGCGAGCGCGACGGCGTTGGGCCGCGGTGCTGCCGCCGAGTCGGCTCGCGCCGTCGCCGTGGGGCTGTCCACGCTCTGCAGGCCGCCGGTCGAGACCGCGCGTACCCGGTAGGAGTACTGCGTGCCGTTCGACGTGGAGGTATCCGTCCAGGACGTGCCCGTCACCGGCGTGGTGTTCCGCTTCGACCAGGTGCCGGTGGTGGAGCGGTAGACGTCGTAGCCGGCCAGGCTCGTCGTGGTCGCCGAGGCCGTCCAGGAGAGGTCGATGGCGCCGGCCGGCCGTGGCGTGGCCGTGACCGACGCAGGCGTCGCCGGGGCCGCTTCGAAAGCCACCGCGTAGTCGCGGTAGAGCCAAGTCGAGCCCGAGAGCTTCAGCCGCAGCGTGCCCGCGACGTCGTCGGCCTTCGCCGCCGAGGTCGTCAGCGAGACGGAGCTGGAGGCCCCCGGAGCGAGCGTCGCGCTGGCGGCGCCGGACGTGGAGAACGTCGCGGTCGCCACCTGGGCGCCGACGAAGGAGAGCGAGGCCGTCTTCGGGCTCGCGCTGACGTTACGGACGGTGAAGACGCCAGTGACGGTCGTCGGCGCGTCGACGAGCCCCAGGTCGATCGCCAGGCTGTCGATGCCCCCGGTGGCCTTCGGGCCGGGCGTGACCGAGAAGTGGTTGGAGAGCTGATCGGCTGTGACCGCGTTGCCGTCGGTGTCGAGGCTGGCGGTGAAGGATGCGGCCGTCATGCGCGTCGCCGCCCCGGCGGTCAGGACGACCGCGGCGACGGCGAGAGCGGCGAGGGCGAGCCTCCGCGAGGTCACGGGGTCGTGGCCTCCTCCAGCCCGTCGTCCCGACGCCAGATCGAGCGCAGGAGCGCGACCAGCACGAGGCCCGCGACCAGGACGATCAGCGCCGTGCGAGCCTCGCGCGTCTTGGCGTACCAGAGCGCGTAGCCGGCGTACGGCACGTCGAAGGCGACCCGTCCGCCCTGCTCGCCGAGCGCGATCGTCCAGGGATCCCGCTCGAGGTTGGCGTCGCCCTTGGTGCGGTATGCCAGCCCGCCCTCGGGCCGCTCGGCGGTCTCGACGACGCGATGCGTGACGAGGCGTCCGGGCTGGTACGGGTCGGAGAACGTGATCACGTCGCCAACGTCGATCTCGTCGGAAGGGACGCGCTGGACGAACGCCAGCGAGCCGACGGCGAGGTCGGGCTCCATCGAGCCGGAGTAGACGGCCACGGGCCGGTAGCCGACTGCGAAGAGCGTCCCGTAGAGAAGAGCCGTGAGGACGGCCAGCCCGGTGGCCAGGCCGGCCGTCCTCTTGAGCACCGTCTTCAGCCGCATCTTCATTGCCGTCGTGCTCCGGCTCCGGCGCGCGATCTAGACCTGCGTGGCCGACCAGGTGAAGCTGGCGCTGGCCGACTTGCCCTGGAGGAGGTTGTCGCCCGCGTCCGACCCGGTCGAGGGGAGGGAGACGTGGAAGTAGAAGGTGTGGGCGCCGCCGTCGGCTGCGAAAGCGCCGAGGTCGACCGAGCCGAGCTCGTCGAGCCCGCCGTCGTAGACCTTCGCGCCGGGCACGCCGTCGTCGTCCTTGTAGATCTCGAGCTCGAGCGCAGGGGCGAGGTCGCCGCTGGCCGACCCGGAGAGGGAGTACTTGCCCGCGAGGGAGCCGCTGTTCGTGATCGTGACGGAGCCCGTGGCCTCGCCGCCGATCGCCATGCCGGCAGCCGAGAAGACGGCGCCGGAGCCCGAGCGGTCCATCTCGAGCGTGCCCGCTGCGAAGGCGTTGTTGGAGATCGTCACCGGCGTCGCGGTGAAGTTCGCATAGGTGCCGCCGGCCGCTGCGATCGAGACTGCGCCGATGGCGGCCGCGGACAGGGCGATCTTCTTGGAGAGGAGAGTCTTCAGTGTCGTCATGTCCATGTCCTTTGGTCGCTGGGAAACTTGCGTTGCCCTCTCGTCATCGGCGACCAACGCATGGATACGGGCTGCAGGCGGTATGCGCCCCGTATGGGCGCCGCCGCGGCGGTGGAGGCCACGCTGCCCCGCGAGCCAGGTGGCAGCTGGGCCCGCTTCCTTTACTTTCTATCGCGTGTCTGCTATATCGCAGACATGAGATGGCGAGAGCCGGCATACGCCGCTCTTTATCTGAGTCTCGAGTGCGCATTCGTCTACGGCGTCTGGAACGTGAGGGTAGGGTTTGGGGAGAGCGCTGCGGCGGCCGTCCTCATCGTCGTTTTCGTACTCGTCGTCAACGTCGGGCTCGGATTCGCAGTCGGGAGCTGGTGGGCGCTGCTCCTGCCGCACGCCCTCATCCTGCTGGCCGTGCCCGCCGGCTTCCCGCCGGGCGACGACAGGGAGCCGCTGCCGATCTGGCTTGTGCTGGCGTGGTTGACGACGTTTCAGGTTCTGCTCGTGGCTCTCGGCGTCGCGGCGCACAAGCTTCGCTCCGGCCCCGCGCGCCGGAGACGTGCCGCCCTGTGAGCGCGATCGGGCGCACGCGGCTCTCGCGGTTCCTTCTCGGGGCACTCGTCTATCTCGGTCTGAGCGCAGTCTGGATCTACGGCGTGGTCGACCGGGGGAGGCTCGAGGACAGCGACGCCGGGCTCTGGGCGATCCTCGGCCTCGCGGCCTTCATCCACGTCGTCTTCGGCTTCGGCATCCGCGAGTGGCCCGCGCTCCTCCTGCCGATCGCCATGCTGTTCCTCGCGATTCCGGCCGGCTATCCGGAGTCGCAGTACAGCGAGCCTGGGCCGGTGTGGTTCGGCCAGCTCGTTGTGATCCCGGCCGAGATTACGCTGATCGCCCTCGGCCTCGGCCTGAGAGCCCTGGCCGACCGGCGGGCCGGGTCGCTCAGGGAGTTTCTTGCTCGAAGCCCGTGAGGGCATCCCAGGACTTCAGGCGCATCGTGGTCGACCTCCATGCGGCGACCGGCACGTTCGGTCTAGGACGAGTCCGGGTAGACGACCTGTGACACCGAGACACAGGGGGAAACACATGGGACGGATCTCGAGGCGCCCGCTCGCGGTGGCGCTCGCGGTCGCGCTGCTGGCCGTGCCCGCCGCGGCCACCGCGAAGCAGAGCCGCTCGCCCGATCCGGTCAAGGAGCCGACCGCGATCGGCCGCGGCGGCGGCGCCGCAGCCACGGTCGACGTGCTCGCGACCGCCGCGGCGGTCGACGTGCTCAAGCGCGGCGGGAACGCCGTCGACGCCGCCGTCGCGGCGGCCGGCGTGCTCGGCGTGACCGAGCCCTTCTCCGCGGGCATCGGCGGGGGCGGATTCATGGTCATCCGGACGGCGAAGGGCAAGGTGACGACGATCGACGCGCGCGAGAAGGCGCACGCGGCGATGCAGCCGGACTCCTTCTGGGAGAACGGCGTGCCGCTCCCCTTCAACGAGGCCAGGTTCAGCGGCCTGTCCGCCGGCGTCCCCGGCACCGTCCTCGGCTGGGACAAGGCGCTCGATCGCTACGGGACGAAATCGCTGCGGAAGATGCTCGAGTACGGGATCGACGTCGCCCGGAAGGGCTTCGTCGTCGACCAGACCTTTTTCGACCAGACGCAGGCGAACGTCGACTGGTTCAACGACGTCCCCTCGTCGGAGGCGATCTACCTCGATCCGGACGGGACGCCGCGGGACGTCGGCACGATCCTTCGCAATCCCGACCTCGCGCGCGCGTACGAGCGGATCGCGAAGCTCGGCTCGAAGGGCTTCTACCGTGGCGACATCGCTGAGGCGATCGTCGACGCCGTTCGGCAGCCGCCCATCGCACCGGACGCGAACCACCTCTGGCGCCCGGGCCTGATGACCCTCGACGACCTGAGGCGCTACACGGCGCCCGAGCGCAAGCCGACGAAGGTCCGCTACCGCGGCCTCGACGTCTACGGGATGGGACCGCCCTCGAGCGGCGGCTCGACGGTCGGCGAGGCGCTCAACATCCTCGAGGGCTACGACCTCGAGAGCATGTCCCGTACACAGGCGCTGCACCTCTTCCTCGAGGCGTCGCGCTACGCATTCGCCGACCGGAACGCGTACCTGGGCGATCCCGAGTACGTCGACGTGCCGCTCAGGGGCCTGCTCTCGGACGAGTTCGCGGCGGAGCGGCGGGCGCTGATCAACCCGGCCCTCGCAAGCACGCACCCCGCGGCACCCGGAAACCCGTGGCCGCACAACGGCGGCGGCTCCGGCGGCCAGGCCGGGGTCACCGCGACGCAGAGCGAGACGACCACCCACCTCACGGTCTCCGACCGCAAGGGCACGGTCGTCTCGTACACGTTCACGATCGAGTCCACCGGCGGCAACGGCATCGTCGTCCCGGGCTGGGGCTTCCTCCTCAACAACGAGCTCACGGACTTCGACTTCAGCTCCCTGACGCACCCGAACCGGGTCGAGGGGGGCAAGCGGCCGCGCAGCTCGATGAGCCCCACGATCGTCCTCGACCGCGGGAAGCCGCACCTCGCGCTCGGCTCGCCCGGCGGATCGACGATCATCACCACGGTCCTCCAGCTGCTCGTCGACCGGCTCGACCTCGGCGCGACCCTGCCGGAGGCGATCGCCGCCCCGCGCGCCACGCAGCGCAACACGGCGACGACGCTCGCGGAGGCCGCGTTCCTCGCCTCGCCCGAGGGGCAGGAGCTCGTCTCCACCTACAAGCAGGTACTCGCCCTCACCGGCGAGATCGGCGCCGCGACGGGGATCGACTTCCTGCGCGACGGCCGTGTGGTGGCCGCGGCCGAGCCCGTCCGCCGTGGCGGCGGGAGCGCGATGGTCGTGCCCTCCAAGCGCCGGCACGACTAGCCTCACGAGGCCCCGAAACAGAGAAAGCCCCGCGCGAGCGGGGCTTTCTCGTTGGCGTGAGGAGGGGTCGCTAGTGCCGGGCCTAGCTCAGATCGTCTTGAACTGCTCGAACGGCTGCCGGCACGAGTCGCAGTAGCGGATCGAGCGGCACGGGGTCGGGCCGAAGAGGTTCTCCAGGCGCGTGTCGGACGAGCCGCAGTACGGGCAGCGGAACGCCTGTGCGTCGAGCTGCACCAGCGTGGGCGCCGCGGCTGCGCGCGGATGGGGCGGGGCGAAGCCGGACTCCTCGAGCTTGCGCCGTCCCTCCGGCGTGATGCGGTCGGTCGACCAGGAGTCGTCGAGGACGACCTCGATCTCGGGCTCGGCGCCCAGCGAGCGGACGGCGTCGGCCATCTGGTCGCGCATGACCTCCTGCGCCGGGCAGCCGAGGAACGTCGGCGTGAACTCGACGCGCACGCGGTCGCCCTCGACCTCCACCTCACGGACGACGCCGAGGTCGACGAGCGAGATCACCGGGATCTCCGGGTCGGGGACCCCGGCCAGGGCCTTCCAGACCCGCTCGGCGGTCACCATGCCGCACCCGGGACCGAGCGGCGCACCATGGTCATCTCCTCGTGGAGAGCGGTGAAGCCGTCCTCATGGCGTCCGCGCTCGACCGCCTCGACCTCGTCCCGGCCCACCAGCTTCGCGAGCCGCCCCCGCTCCTCCGGCTCGAGGACGCCGAGGACGTAGGGCCAGAGCTCGGCGACGGCCGCGTCGAAGCGCTCGTTCCCGCGCAGCTTCTCCCGCCACATCTCCGCGTGCATGCGGTGGTAGGCCTCCTCGCGGTCCATCTTCGCGGCGAGGCCCGCGAGCTCGGGCCACTCCGACTCCATCAGCGCGGCGACCCGGATCGAGTCGGCGGTCTCGTAGAGCCAGTGGCGGGCCACGGTCGCCGCCCAGTCGCCGACGAGCGGTAGCTCGACGAGGGGCGCGCACCGGTACTCCGCCGGCTCGCGGTCGAAGGCGAGCGAGTCTGCGTCCCCGCCCAGCACGCCGGCGGCCAGCTCGTAGAGCGCCCGCGCGTGGCCGATCTCGCCCTGCGCGATCGAGGAGAAGGCGACGTCCTCCTCCAGGAACGGGGCGACGCCGGTCCATTCCGAGTCCCGCCAGCCGAGGACGAGCTCGTCGTCGGCGAAGGCGAGAACCGTCTCGACGAGCGAGCTAGGCGGTGCCTGCGCGCTCACGGGCCTCCCTCAGCTTGACCTTCAGCGAGTAGCCGTCGACGCGCCGGTAGTCGCGGTCGAAGACGTCGGCGACGTAGGGCTCGTCGATCTCGAGGATCTCCTCGCGCGGCACCACCCAGAGCGCGACCGACTCCGCGCGGCGGCCGTAGAACTCGACCGCATAGGCCTCGGCGAACTCGCGGTTCGGCGCCTCGAGCGAGCCGCCGTGCTGGAACGGCTGGCCCTCGCGCTCCTGGCGGAAGACCTCCCAGATCACGCCGCGTCGGCGAGGACCGCCCGGCGCACCCAGGCCGTCTCGTCGCGCGAGGCGCGCCGGAGGCCGAGTCGCCGCTCCGTCGCCGGGCCGTGGCCGGTGACGACCCACTTGAGCTCGTCCCAGTCCGGCTCCGTGTACGCCCAGACCCCGGTCTTCTCGTCCTTGCGAAGCGCCGGGTCGGGGACGGTGAGGCCGAGCTCCCAGATCTGGTCGACGTAGCCGTCGAGGAACTGCTGGCGGGCCTCCTCGTTGGCCTGGCTCTTGATCCGCCACTGGTACATGGGGTCGTCCTCGACCGGGATCGGGTTGCCGTGGAACTGCATGAGCGGGCCCCACCAGCGGTCGAGCGCCTCCTGCACCAGCTCCCGCTGCTCGTCGGTCCCGGTCATCATCGTCAGCACGACGTCGCGCCCGTGGAGGATGTGGAACGACTCCTCCCAGCAGATCTTCTTCATGATCCGCGCATACGGGCGCGTAGGAGCACTTGAGGAGGGCCTTCTGGGAGATGATCGCCGCCGCGTCGACGAGCCAGGCGATCACGCCGACGTCGCCCCAGGTCTTCGTCGGGTAATGGAAGACGTTGTGGAACTTCGTCTTCCCGGCGATCAGGTCGTCGAAGCACGCCTCGCGCGGCTTGCCGAGGTCTTCGACGACGCGGTAGATGAGCTGACCGTGGCCGACTTCGTCCTGCACCTTCGCGGTCAGGGCGAGCTTCCGCTGGAGCGTGGGGGCGCGCAGAATCCACTCGCGCTCGGGCAGGACGCCCATCAGCTCCGAGTTCCCGTGCATCTCGATGAACTTGATCAGCGCCTTGCGGTAGTCCTCAGGCAGCGGGTCACCCGTCTCGACCTGGCCCCCCTCCTGGACGTAGGCGCGGAACTCCTCGTCGGACATGCGCTCCACGACGGCACCTCCCAACCGAACGATCGTTAGTATGGGCAGGGTACCATGACCCGCCGCGAGGAGCTTGCGCGCGAGGCCGCCCGTCTCTTCGCCGAGAAGGGCTATCACGGCACGTCGATCGGGGCTCTGGCCGATGCGATCGGCGTTCAGAAGGGCTCGCTCTACGCCCACATCGACGGCAAGCAGGACCTTCTGTACGAGACGATGCGCCAGGGCGCCGAGGCGTTCCACGGGGCGCTCGACGAGATCCCCGAGGATCTGCCGGCGACCGAGAAGATCCGCCTCGCCCTGCGCGGGCACCTGCGCGTCGTTGCCGGCCAGCTCGAGCTCGCAACGGTCTTCGTCCAGGAGTGGCGCTACCTCGACGACGAGCGCCGTGAGCAGTTCGTCGCCGAGCGGCGGCGCTACGAGCAGCGGGTGCGGGCGCTCTTCCGCGAGGGCCGCGAGCAGGGAGAGCTTCGTTCCGACCTGGACGAGAACGTGGCGGCGCTCCTGTTCCTCTCGGCGGCGAACTGGGCCTTCACCTGGCTGCGCCGGGACGCCGACACGGACGCGCTCGCGGATGCGTTCTACGCCCTCCTCGTGGACGGCATGCGCGGGTACGCCACTCCCTCCTGACAGTCACCGTCAGCCCCTCGACCGCGGTCCTTGACAAAGCGCGGCGAACGGACGGAAGATCGCCCCGCTCTCCTGGGACCAACGTCAGTCAACTAGGGGAAGGGGACAGCAATGAGTGCACGACCGCTCCTGGTCGTCTTCGTTGCCGTGCTCGCGACGCTGCTTGCGCCGAGCGCGGCCGTCCCGGTCGTCCAGCATGACCGGGACGTCGTCGAATTCGACCTGCGGACCGGCAAGCTGCCGCCCACGAGCGCGCAGCGTGCCGCTGCCAAGCGAATGCGCGCAGCCGTAACGTGGAACCGGCTCGGAACGCCGGCCTCGCTCAGCAAGCGGGGGAAGTTCCTCGCCACCGGCATCCGCGGCAGGAACGCGACCGCCGCCGCGCGGGCCTGGCTGAACGCGAACAGGAGGGTGCTCGGGCTCCGCTCGACGGCCGGGCTCGTGCTCGAGGCCGACTCGCGGCTCTCTGTGAGCCGCGGCCATGCCGTCAGCTTCCGCCAGGTGTTCGACGGCGTGGAGGCTGCCGAAGGCGGGCTCGTCACGGTCGGGCTCACGGGCTCGGCTGCGAGACGGTGGAAGGTCGCCTACGTCTCGTCGTCGCTCAGCCGCGAGACGTCCCTCGTCCCGGGAGCCCTCGAGCTCTCACCGGCGCAAGGCTGGGCGCGGGCGGCCCGCGCGAGCGGTGAGAGCTTCACCACCGCCGACGTCGAGGCGACGAAGCGCTCCGGCGAGTACCGGAGCCTCCGCGTCGACGGCCTCGAGAGCCTGCAGCACGTCAGGCTCGTGGCGTTCCCGACGCCCCGTTTGGGCGTTCTTCCGGCGTACGAGTCCCTCGTCGTCGACAAGGCCGCCTCGACGGGCGAGCGGGTCTACGTCGACGCACGCGACGGCCGGGTCCTCGCGCGCTTCAACCTGGCCCTCAATCTGGCCGAGGCCGAGCAGGTCGCGCCGGTGACCGTCCCGTTCTCGGGGACGCTTCCGACAACGGCGAATTCCTGCGCCCCCGCGCACGGGCCGTTCGCCGTCGGGGCCGGCGTTCGCTTCCTGCGCGTGTTCGCGAACGCCGACAATCCGGGCCAGGACATTCTCCTGCGCCTCTTCCGAGACACGACGCTCGTGGCGGTCTCGCCCGACGTCGGCTTCACGCCCGAGGCCATCCAGTACCAGCCCGCGGGCGGAGTTCCGGCGGGGAACTACTTCACCGACGTCTGCGTGTTCGGCACGCCGCTCGAGCCGCGGACCTACACCGGAACGTTCACCATCGACGACTCGCCCGCGCCTCATCCGTATCTCGCGCGCTGGCAGGTCTTCCCGGCCAACCCGCCGCTCACCACGCTGCCGGGCTACCCCTGGGGTAACCCGAGCACCGACACGCGTGAGCTGTGGTGCTGGGACGGCGGCGACGCCGCCGACTGCGACCGCGTGGTCGGCAACCTCGCCTCGCGCGGGCCGTGGGACTACAACTTCAAGGCCAACGCCTCGACGCTGACGACCGTCGGCAACAACGCCAACGCAGCCACGTCGTGGACGCACTCCGAGGTTCGGAGCCCGCCCGCCCATATGCCGACGAGCCCGACCCGGGACTACCTGTCCCCGTGGACGAACGCCTGGTTCAACGGCGGCTGCAACCCCACGCCGGGCACTCCTGGATCGACGTGGGACGACGCGGCCGCGGTGACCAACCTGTTCGTCGCGCACAACCGCCTGCATGACTTCGCGTACTTCCTGGGCTTCACCGAGCGCAACTGGAACGCCCAGGACTTCAACTTCGGCCTGACCGAGCTGTGGCGGGAGAACGACCCCATCACGGGGAACTCGCAGGCCGGCGTGCTCGTGGGGGCACGGGACAATGCGAACCTGTACCCGATGCCCGAGGGCCTCTCGGCCGTCTCGAACATGTACATGTGGCAGTCGATTGCCGGCGCGTTCTATGCGCCCTGCGTCGACGGCGACTACGACATGGCCGTGATCGGACACGAGTACGGCCATCTGATCGAGAACCGGATGATCGGCAAGGGCGGGCTCCGCACCGGCCATCACGCCGGCGCCATGGGCGAGAGCCACGGCGATCTCATCGCGATGGAGTACCTCCAGGAGAACGGGTTCGTCCCGACCGGCGACGAGAACCCGTACGCGGTCGGCACGTACGCGACCGGGAACAAGACACGGGCCATCCGGAACTACGGGATGAACTTCCCGAGCTTCGGGGCCGTGCCGGAGCCCGGCAAGCAGCTCATGATCAACGCGCTGAACTTCAGCGACATGGGCTACGACGTGACGGGGCCGCAGGTCCACGCCGACGGCGAGATCTGGAGCAAGGTGAACTTCGCCGTCCGGAAGGCGCTGAGCTCCAAGTACGACCAGCGCTTCCCGCCCGACGACGACGCCCTCCAGTCCGACTGCGCGAACGGCGAGCTGCCCCCGCAGAGCTGCCCGGGCAACCGCCGCTGGATGCAGCTCGTCTTCGACTCGTTCCTGCTCATGCCCACGAACCCGTCGATGCTCCAGGCTCGCGACGCCCAGCTAGCGGCCGACCTGATGCGCTTCGGCGGCGCCAACCAGAAGGAGATCTGGCTCGAGTTCGCCAGGCACGGCTTCGGCCGAAACGCGGCGAGCACGAACACGACCGCCAACACCGACACCGATCCGACGCCCGACTTCGAGCCGATCGGGACCACCCCGGTGACGATCACGTTCGCGGCCCGGCGTCTCAATGCGAACGTCGCGGTTCCGGCGCGCATCTTCGTCGGCCATTACGAGGGCCGGGTCTCGCCGATCGCCGACACGGATCCGGCAACCAGCGGGGTCAACCTCGACAACGTCGCCCGGTTCGCCCCGGGGACCTACGAGTTCGTGGCCACCGCACCCGGATACGGCCACGTCCGCTTCCGTGAGCAGATCCGCAGCGGCCAGAACCGGACGATCACGCTGCGGTTCGCCGACAACTGGGCCTCGGCGAACGCCGGGGCAGCGGCGACCGGCGACACGAGCGGCGCGACGCCGGCCGCTCAGGCAACAACGCTCCGGAACCTCATCGACGACACGGAGGCGAGCTCCTGGGCGACGCTCGGGACGATCAGCGCAGGCAACCTGACCGTTGACGGAAAGCGGGTGACGGTCGACCTCGCCGGGACTGCGGCTCAGAAGATCCGCCGCGTCCAGGTGAGCGCACTGATCGGCCCCGGTCACAACCGCTTCGCCGCGCTTCGCCAGTTCGAGGTCTGGGCGTGCGACGCGTCGGACGGCGACGACTGCTCGAGCGACGCGGGCTTCTCGCTGGCGTACACGAGCCAGGCGGACGCGTTCCCGGGCGACCCGCCGCGACCGGTCGCGCCGCAGATGATCCTGCGGTCGTTCGACATCCCGGCCACCCAGGCCACCCACTTGCGCCTTGTCGTGAAGACGAATCAGTGCACGGGCGGCCCGCTTTTCCAGGGCGACCAGGACGCCGATCCGGCCGTCAACGCGGACTGCGACTCGAACGTCCCGGTGGGCAGCTCGCGGAGCTTTGTCCGCGCCGCCGAGCTGCAGGCGTTCAGCTCGTTCTCCAGAGCCGACTAGGTCTGGCTCGGCTCTACCGTTCGGAGAGGAGGGGCCTTCGGGCCCCTCCTCGCTATCCGGGGCCGACTACAGTGGCGGCGTGCCGAGCGCGCTCATCGTCAACCCGATGGCGTCGCAGGTGACGCCGGAGCTGACGGTTGCGGTGGAGCGAGCGCTGGTCAACGGGGGCGATCAGGTCGATACGCTTCTCACCGAGGCGCCGAGGCACGCCGCCGACCTTGCCGCCGCCGCGTCGCACTCCTACGACCGGCTCTACGTCTTCGGCGGAGACGGCGCCTTCAACGAGGTGGTCAACGGGCTCGAAGCGGACGTCCCTGTCGGCTTCGTTCCCGGGGGCGGGACGAGCGTGCTGTCGCGCGCGCTCGGGCTCCCGCGCGACCCGGTCGCCTGCGCACGTTTGCTGGCCGGCTCGACGCGCGAGCGGCGGATCTCCCTCGGGCGGGTCAACGGGCGCCGGTTCACGTTCAGCGCCGGGATCGGGCTCGACGCCGAGCTCCTGCGGCGCGTCGAGGCTCACGGGCGACAGGACGGGAAGCGATCGAGCGACATCGTCTTCGCCCGGGCGCTGGCCGGCATCCTCGCCCGCCGGCGCGGGCGGCTCCAGCCGGCCCTCACCGTGCTCGGGCACGGGCGCGCCGCCTTCGCGCTCGTCGCCAACTGCGACCCGTACACCTACGTGGGCTCGCTTCCGGTCCACGCGACGCCCAAGGCCCGCTTCGACCTGGGGCTCGACCTGGTCGCGCCGCGCTCGGTGGCGCCGTGGCAGCTCCCGCGCCTCGCCGCCTGGGCCTTCGCCGGCCGTGGCCAGGTGTCGTCGCCGGGAGCGCTCTATCTCCACGACGTGGACGAGATCGAGGTCGAGTGCGACGTCCCGCTGCCGCTCCAGGTCGACGGCGAGGACCTCGGCGACGTGGATTCGGCGCGCTTCGAGGCGGAGCGTGACGCGCTTCGCGTCGTGGTGGGCGATACCAATGAACACGTTTCGAGCTGAAGCTCTGTGCCGCTGGGCCGCGCTGCTCGCCCCGAAAGACTGCGTCCTCGGTCGCGTCCGTAGCCTCCAGCTACGAACGCTCCCTGCGTCCTTGTTTCGGAACGACCATCGCACCCCAGCGACGAGACGTCAGCCCGAAACGTATTCTTAGGCCGTGGCACGGGTGCTTCCGGCCGAACCGGGCGTTCGGCGGATCATCGGCGATGGGGATGAGGTCGCAGACGGCGAGATCGAGGGTCTCGGCGACGCTCTGCTTCTGGACCTCTATCGCGGGATGGTCCTCCTCCGGACCTACGACGAGCGCTCGGTCGTCTACCACCGCCAGGGCCGGATCGGGACGTACGCGATCTTCTGGGGCCACGAGGCGATCCAGGTCGGCTCCGCGCTCGCCCTGGCCGAGGAGGACTGGATCTTCCCGTCGTACCGCGAGTCGGCGATCGGGCTTCTGCGCGGGATGCCCCCCGAAACGGTGCTCGCGTGGTGGCGCGGCCACCCGGCCGGATGGTGGAATCCGGCGGAGTTCCGGGTCGCGTCGGTCACGGTGCCGATCGCCACGCACGTCCCGCATGCGGTCGGGTACGCCTGGGGCGCGAAGCTGAAGGGGCGGAGCGACTGCGCCATCGCCTACTTCGGCGACGGCGCCACCTCCGAGGGCGCCTTCCACGAGGGCGCGAACTTCGCGGCCGTCATGCGCGCGCCGGTCGTGCTCCTCTGCAACAACAACCAGTGGGCCATCTCGACGCCGCTTTCGGCGCAGACGCGGGCAGAGTCGCTCGCCGACAAGGCGGCCGGCTACGGGATGCCCGGCGTGCGCGTGGACGGCGGCGACGTCCTGGCGGTCTACGAGGCGACCGTCGAGGCGCTCGCCAGGGCGCGGGCAGGCGAGGGCCCGACGTTCATCGAGGCGCTCACCTACCGGGCGGCCCCGCACGCGACCGCCGACGACCCGAGCGCCTACTGGGACGAGGAGCGGGTCGAGGAGGAGCGGCGCAACGAGTGCGTCGGGCGCTTCGAGCGCTACCTGCGGCGCACGGGCGTCCTCACCGACGAGTTGGCCGAGGAGGTCAAGGCGAACGCGCTCGCGCGCATGAAGGCGGGGATCGCGGCCGCAGAGGCGATGCCGCCGCCCGATCCAGAGGTCGTCTTCGCGCACGCCTACGTCGACCCGCCGCCGGGGTTTCGCGATGGCTGAGCGGACGCTCGTCGAGGCGGTGAACGAGGCGCTCCACGAGGAGATGGAGCGCGACGGCGCGGTCATGGTCCTCGGTGAGGACGTGGGGCGGGCAGGCGGTGTCTTCCGGGCGACCGCCGGGCTGCGCGACCGCTTCGGCGCCGACCGCTGCGTCGACACGCCGCTCGCGGAGGCGGGGATCCTCGGCACCGCGGTCGGGCTGGCGATGGCCGGCTGGCGGCCGGTCTGCGAGATGCAGTACGAGTCCTTCAGCTACCCGTGCCTCGACCAGCTCATCACGCACGTCGGCCGCTACCGCTGGCGAACGGGCGGCGCAATGGAGTTCCCGCTGACGATCCGCATGCCGACGGGCGGCGGGGTGCGCGCCCCCGAGCTCCACGAGGACTCCCCGGAGGCCTACTACGTCCACACGCCGGGCGTGAAGGTGGCGATCCCGTCGACGCCGGCGGATGCCAAGGGGCTACTCGCCGCGGCAGTCCGCGACCCGGATCCCGTCGTGATCATGGAGCCGAAGGTGCTCTACCGCAGCCCGCGCGGCGAGGTGCCCGAGGGCGAGCACGTCGTCCCGCTCGGCCGGGCTCGGATCGCGCGCGAGGGCACCGACGTCACGCTGATCGCGTACGGGGCGATGGTGCACACCTGTCTCGAGGCCGCGGAGCTGCTCGATGCGAGCGCCGAGGTGGTCGACATCCGGTCGCTGAAGCCACTCGACGAGGAGGCGATCCTGGCCTCGGTGGCGAAGACCGGCCGGGTCGTCGTCGTCCAGGAGGCGCCGCGGGTCGCCGGCTTCGGCGCCGAGATCGTCGCAGTCATCGCCGAGAAGGCCATTCTCGACCTCCAGGGACCGATCCTCCGCGTAACCGGCTATGACGTTCCCTTCCCGTACTGGTCGATCGAGCACGAGTACCTGCCGACGCCGGAGCGCGTCGCCGCTGCGGCGCGGACGGTCCTCTCCTACTAGGTTTCGCGCGTGGCCTACGAGTTCAAGCTGCCGGACCTCGGCGAGGGGGTCGCCGAAGGCGAGATCGCCCGCTGGCTCGTCGAGGTCGGCCAGGAGATCGAGGAGGACGACCCGCTCGTCGAGGTGCAGACCGACAAGACGACCGTCGAAATCCCCTCGCCGGCCGGCGGGACGGTCGCGCGCATCCTGGTCGCCGAGGGCGAGCTCGTTCCCGTGGGCACCCCGCTGGTCGTGATCGGCGACGGCGAGCTTTCCGCCGAGCCTGTCACCGCCGCCGCCGACCCCGCGGTGGTCGAGCCCGCCGCCCCGTCGGAGCCGGCAGAGCGCGTCCAGGCGACGCCGCTCGTCCGGAAGATCGCGGCCGAGCTCGGCGTCGATCTCGCCCTCCTCGCGGGCACCGGCCCGGGCGGGCGGATCACCGAGGAGGACGTCAGGCGCTTTTCGGCCCTGTCAGGGGGTCAGACCCCTGGGCACGGCCCGGAAAGGCGCGTCCCGCTGCGCGGAGTGCGGCGGCAGATCGCCCAGCACCTGACGACCTCGCACCGCGAGGTGCCGGCGGTGACGGTGGTGGAGGAGTGCGACTTCACCGCGCTCGCGGCCGCGCGCGGCGAGCGCTCCTACCTCCCGTACCTCCTGCAGGCGGTCGTCGGCGGGCTGAAGGAAGTGCCGGAGCTGAACGCGACGCTCGCCGGCGACGAGATCGTCTTCTGGGAGCGCTACGACCTCGGGCTCGCCGTGCAGACCGACGAGGGCCTGGTCGTGCCGGTGATCCGCGGCGCCGACACGAAGTCGCTGGACGAGCTCGAGGCCGAGGCGCGCAGGCTCGCCGAGGGCGCCCGCGCTGGGGCGCTGAAGCCGGAGGAGCTGAGGGGCTCGACCTTCACGGTCACGAGCGCCGGCAAGCTGGGCGGCCTCTTCGCCACGCCGCTCGTCAACCACCCCGAGGTCGGCATCCTCGGCCTGCACCGGATCGGCCCTCGGGCGGCGGTGGTCGACGGGGAGATCGCCGTGCGCGAGATCGGATGGCTCGCCTGCACGTTCGACCACCGCGTCGTCGACGGTGCCCGCGCGAGCACCTTCCTGCTCGACGTCATCGCCTGCCTGGAAGCACCCGGAATAAGAGGAGAGCCCGGCCGGAGCCGGGCTCTCCAGTGCTTCGTGACGCTCGCGCTAGTTGTCGTTCGCGCGATCGTTGATCTGCGCGCGAATCTCGCCGCCCGGCCAGGCCGGGGTCGCACCCGTGCTGTGGACGTTCACGTACGTCTGACCGGCGCGCATCGCGGCCACGAGCTCGTCGAACTCGCCCAGCCCGATGCCCTGACCGACCGGGCCGATGATGTCGGCCGCGTCGATGACGCCGGTGACGGTACCCGCGGTCGCCGGGCAGGCGGGCTTGTCGCCGCCGCTGCACAGGAACGCGGACACGCCGCCGTTCACCGCACGCTTGCCGAAGTGGATGTGCGCTGCGGACGTGGTCCCGCCCTCGATCCCGGAGTAGCTCAGCTCGTAGGTAATGGTCTGTGCGTCGTCGTCGATCGTGACCTCGAAGGACCCCGTCGCGCCCGTCGAGACGTCCGGGTTCTCCTGGTACCCGGTGAGATCGTCGGCCTTCAGGTTCTTCTTGCCGCCGGCGGCTCCCGCCAAAGACGCGACCAGCAACCCGGCCGCGAGGACGGCGATAGCCAACAGAACACTGCGCCTGCGCATGGCAACCTCCCGTTCCCCCTACTGGTTACAACCCGCACCACGCGAGTTCGCCCGATACTACGCGGCGAGACTGCGGTCCGGATTGCCCGCGGGGATGTGGTCGCCCAGGAGGCGGTCGATCTCGGGCGCGCTCGCCCGGCCCTCGAGGCGCGCGACCGGCCTCCCGTCGGAGAGGAGGACGAGCGTCGGGATCTCGCACACGCCGAGGAGGGCGGCAAGTTTCTGGGACTCGTCCACGTCCACCTGCGAGAACCGCAGCCGGTCGCGCTCGCGGTGGGCGACCTGTGCGAGAAGACTCTCCATGCGCCGGCCCGGGCCGCTCCGCGCCGTCGTGAAGAAGAGGAGGTGAGGCTGCCCCGATCCCTTCGCCATCCCGACGAGGGTGCCCGCTCGACGGATTCCAAAACCTTCTAGCTCGGTGGCGGCGGATCTGCGCCCGGGAGCGGCACGAACTGGACGCTCGGCCGCCGTCTGCCCTCCTGGGGATAGAGCTCCATCAGGTCGTAGGCCTCGCGTGGGAGCCCGGTGGAAACCGGTAGCCCGAGCGCCCGCGCCTCCGCGACGGTAATCGGGTCGTCGTGGGTGTAGTGCCCGCCCGCGAGCTCCTCGGCGATCGTCTCGGCGCGCTCGGGCCCGAGCCCCTCTAGGAGCTCGCGGACGACCTGCTTCATGTGCCGAAGCGCCTTCTCGGCCATGTCCGCGAGGATGAGCGTGCGGTCGTCGAGGCGCTCGACCGGCTTCTTGGCCGCGACGCGGACGAGCGCCGCCGCGGGCATGCCGCCGAGCTGGGGGTCGACGGGGCCGAGGACGGCCGCCTCGTCCATGACGATCTCGTCGGCGGCGAGGGCGATGAGAGTCCCGCCGGACATGGCGTAGTGAGGGACGAGGACGGTCACCTTCCCCGGGTGCGAGCGCACGGCGTACGCGATCTGCTCGGAGGCGAGGACGAGCCCGCCCGGCGTGTGGAGGAGCAGGTCGATCGCGGCCTCCGGCGGGGTCTGCCGGATCGCCCGGAGCACCGCCTCGGAGTCGTCGATGTCGATGAAGCGATAGAAGGGGACGCCCAAGACGCCCACCGTCTCCTGGCGGTGAATGATGGCGATGACGCGGGCGCTGCGCGTCTTCTCGAGAGCGGCGAACGCCCGCCGGCGCTGTGCCCGCAGCCGGCGCTGCCCGAGCACGGGAGTGCCGAAGAGAACGATGATCAGGACGAAGATCCCGATCGCGAAGACGGTGCCCAGGTCGATCGGGCGAGGATACGGCCGGGCGCGGCTAGCAACTACACTCCGGGCGATGGACGGGGCTTTCGATTGGTACGTGCTGGGCGTCGTTCTCGGGCTGGGCGTTGCGGCCGGGGCCGCGCTCGTCGGCGCGCTGCGCTCGCCCGCCTGGGCCCTGCTGGCCGTGCTGGCCGGGGTGGCCGCCCTCGTTCTGGCGTTCACCGTGCTGCCCTGGTGGACGATCTTCGCGTTCGCGGGCGCTCTGGTCGTCGCCTTCCTCTCGCTGCGCCGGCTCTCCGTGGAAGCGATTCCGGCAGCCGTGCTGGCGGCTGTGGTTCTCGCCGCGATCCCGCTCCTCGGCTACCTTGCCGTCGTGGCGGCGCCGGTGGCGGGCACGCGCCTGAGCCGCCGGGCCGAGTCGCGCCATGCAGGTCTCAGGATCCTCGCCAAGGACTGATTCGACCGAGGGCGAGCGCAAGAAGCTCGTTCTGGTCGTCATCGACGGGCTGACGCCGGAGGCGCTCGACGCCGGGCTCGCCGGAGGACGTCTGCCCGCGCTGGCGGCGCTCTCGGAAGCCGGCTGGAGCGGCCGGGGGACGAGCGTGTTCCCGTCGCTGACCCCGGTGTGCCTGACGTCGATCGCAACCGGCGCCTTCCCCGACGTCCACCACATCCCGCACCTCGTCTGGTACCACCGTGGCGAGGAGCGGGTGATCGAGTACGGCTCCTCCTTCCCCGCGATGCGCGCCGTCGGGGCGCGCCGCGCCATCCGGGACACGATCTTCGGGATGAGCGGCGAGCACCTCGCGCAGGGCGCGACCACGGTGTTCGAGGCTCTCGAGGACGCGGGGCTCCAGCCGGGTGCGATCAACTTCACCTGCTACCGCGGCCGCACGCGTCACCCGATCAAGCTGCCGGCGCTTGCCCGGAGGAACCGCTGGTACGAGGCCGTCTACGGGCCGACCCACTTCTTCTACTTCAACCTCTTCGAGTCCGAGCGCACCGGCGCCCCGCTCGCCATCCGCTCGCGCGTCGAAGGCTCGATCGACGAGTACGCGGTCGCGGTCGGGCGTTGGCTGGTGACGCGCGACGCCTTCGACTTCCTTGTCTTCTACCTCCCCGACTACGACTACGCCTCCCACCAGGTCGGCCCCGACCGTGCCCTGGACGCGCTCGAGCGCACGGACGGCTCGCTCGGGGGGCTGCTCGAGGCGGCCGGCGGCCCGGAGGCGTTCCTCGAGCGCTACGCCGTGGTCGTCACCTCCGACCACGGGCAGACGCCCGTGGAGCGGGTGGCGCGACTCCAGGACGCCTTCCCCGCCGACGTTCCCGGCGTCCTCGCCCTGGCGTCGAACCGCGCCGGGATGGTTTACCGGCTCCCCGGCTGCAGGGCCGGGGCGCGGGAGCTCGCCGAGCGGCTGGACGACAACCCGGCCGCCGACGTCGTGCTCTTCCTGGAGGACGGCGCCGCGATTGCGCGGCGCGAGGGCGCCGAGCTGCGCTTCGCGTGGGAAGGCGAGCAGTGGCGGCTCGAAGGCGATCCCGGCGTGCTCGACCCGGATCTCTATCCGAATGGCCTCGAGCGCGCCTGGCACGCGGCGCTCGCCCCGACCGCGGGAGACGTCCTCGTCTCGGCGGCCCCGGGCTGGGAGCTCGCGGACGGGGGCGGCCGCCATCATGCCGGCGGCGGCAGCCACGGCAGCCTCGTGGCGGGCGACTCCTTCGTGCCCCTGATCGCGGCGGGGTTCGACGAGCCGCCGTTCCCGTCGGAGCCGTCGATCACCGACCTGGCGCCGCTCGCCCTCGCGCACTTCGGCGTGCCCGCGCCGGCGTCGATGCGAAGGACGCGTGAGGCGGCGCGAGCCTGACTTCGCCGCGCTCCGCGAGCGGATGGTCGCGGAGCAGCTCGAACGGCGTGGCATTTCTGACCGCCGCGTCCTCGACGCGATGCGGACCGTGCCGCGCGATGCGTTCACGGACGCCGACGATCGCAAGCGCGCCTACGAGGACCTCCCCGTCCAGATCGGCTGGGGCCAGACGATCTCGCAGCCGTACATGGTGGCGCTGATCTGCGAGGCGGCCTCCGTCCGTCCGCGCGACCGCGTCCTCGATGTGGGCACCGGCTCCGGCTACCAGACGGCCGTCCTCGCCGAGCTCGCGCTCGAGGTGCACACGATCGAGAGGTTGCGACAGCTCGCCCAGCGCGCCCGTGAGAAGCTCGACGCTGCCGGCTACCAGCGCGTCCAGCTGCATCTCGGGGACGGCTCGCTCGGCGATCCGGAGCACGCGCCCTTCGACGCGATCACCGTGGCCGCGGCCGCCCCCGAGCTGCCGCGCTCGCTCTACGACCAGCTCGTCCCCGGCGGCCGGCTCGTCGTTCCCGTGGGCGACCGCCGCGGCCAGCGGCTCGAGGTCGTCGTCAAGAGCCCCGAGGGCCCCGCCGTCGCCCACTCGGTCGAGTGCCGCTTCGTCCCCCTGGTGGGTCGAGAGGGCTACTGACGGGTTTGGACCCCGGTTGCCCTGGGCATCCCTCGGCGGGAATGGAGTCTCGCCTCCGGACCGGCTCGCTCGCCGGCCGGCCCGTGGTCATCGGGGACGTGCGTCTCGGCGTCGCGGTCGATGCGCTGTTCGACCGTGCGCTCGGCCGGCTCGTCGGGCTCGACGTCCGCTGTGAGGACGACAGCCACCGCTTCCTGCCGTATCCGGCCGGTGAGGTCCACGACGACCGGATCGCCGTCGAGTCCGAGCTCGTCCTCCTCGACCGGGAGCTCGACTTCTATCGCCTGGGCGGGAGCGCCCTCTCCGACCTTCGCGGCCAGTCGGTCGCCCTGGCCGGCGAGGAGGTGGGCAGGCTGGCCGACTTTCTCATCGACGCGGGCGGCGAGGTCGTGCGGATCGTCGTCGCGACGGCCGGCGGCGAGGTCGAGCTCGAGCCGGAGACCGGCGTGGCCGTCGGGAACCACGCTCTGCGCCCCGCGGTCTAACTAACCTGTTCGAGATGACAGAGGGAGCCGAGGCAACCAGCTCGCGCGCGAGCGCCGTCACGGGCGCCGCGTCCCTCGCGCTGCGCCGCCCGGGGAACTGGGTCCAGCTCGCGAAGTTCTGCGCGGTCGGCGCCTCCGGCTACGTCGTCAACCTGGCCGTCTACGCGACGCTGCTCGCTTTCGACGTCAACTACCTGCTCGCGGCGCTCTGCTCCTTCCTGGTCGCGGTCACGAACAACTACCTGTGGAACCGTTCCTGGACGTTCAGGCGCCAGCGCGGCCACCTCGTCTTCCAGGGCTTCCGCTTCCTGCTCGTCTCGCTGGTCGCGCTCGCCGCGAACCTCGCGTTCCTGAGCGCCCTCGTTGCCCTCGGCGTCCCGGAGCTGCCGGCCCAGGCGGTCGCCATCGTGCTCGTCACGCCGTGGAACTTCGTGGCCAACAAGCTCTGGAGCTTCCGACGACGACGCTCCGGGTAGTCGGCGCCTGCCTCGTTGCGGCCGCGGTGGTCGCCGGGAGCGCGTCGGCGGCCGTCCCCACCTCGCCGGTCTACGACTCGCGCGGCAACCTGATCGAGACGCCGTTCGCTCCTCCGCCGGCCGAGCCCGTGCTCACCGAGGAGGACGCGCTCGGCCGGGCGCTCGCCTTCGGCAAGGTTGCTGACTGGGTCGATCGCTACCCGGAGGAGGGCCTGACGAAGGAGGCAACCTTCGACGACGACGCGAAGGTCTGGACCGTGAAGGTCTGGTCCGATCTCCCGGATGCGGGCCAGATCGCACTCGCCAAGGTGGACGACACCTCCGGGGCCGTCACGGAGGCCTGGACCGGCCCTCAGGTCGCCTGGAAGATGGCGCGCGGCTACGACGGTGCCTTCGGTCGGAAGATCAACAACCCGTGGATCTGGGGCGGGCTCTGCCTCGCCTTCTTTCTCGGTCTGGCGAACCTCCGCAAGCCGCTGTCGGTCCGCAACCTCGACCTGCTCGTGCTGCTCTCGTTCGGCGTCTCGCTCTACTTCTTCAACAAGGGCGAGGTCTTCACGGCGATGCCGCTGGTGTACCCGCCGCTCCTCTACCTGCTCGGGCGCATGGCGTGGATCGGGTGGAAGGGCCGCGGCAGTCCGGCCCGGCCGCTGTGGCCGGTCTGGCTCCTTCTCGCCGCGACGGTCTTCCTGGCCGGGTTTCGTTTCGGTATGAACCTGCGCGCGTCGAACGTGATCGACGTCGGGCTCGCCGGCGTCATCGGCGCCCAGCGGATCGCCGAGGACGGCCAGATGCCGTACGGGAACATGCCGGAGGACGAGGGCGAGGAGTGCGGCGAGGCCGACGCGGATGGCTACGTCCGTGAGCGCATCCAGACCAACGGCCGCTGCGAGGTGGCGAACGGCCGCGGCGACACCTACGGGCCGATGGGGTACCTCGCCTACGTCCCCGGCTTCGCGGCCATGGGCTACGACTTCGAGTGGGACTACCTGCCGGCCGCCCACTTCACCTCGCTCCTGTGGGACGCGCTCGCGCTGATCGGGCTGGGGGTGCTCGGCTTCCGCTTCGGCGGCGTTCGTCTGGGGACGACGCTCGCCTTCGCCTGGGCGGCCTACCCGTTCACGCAGTACGTCTCCAACTCGAACTCGAACGACGCGATCATGCCCGCGCTACTGATTTGGGGGCTCGTGTTCGTGACCTCGCCGCCGGCCCGCGGGCTCTTCCTCGGCCTGGCCGCCTGGACGAAGTTCGCCTCGCTGCTGCTCCTTCCGCTCTGGGCGTCCTACCCGAACGCGATGCGGTGGCCGCGCCAGCAGCTCCTCTTCGCCGCGGGCTTCCTCGCAGCGACGGCCCTCGCGTTCTGGGTGCTCCTGCTCGAGCCCGACCCGATCCATGCGGCGCGCGTCTTCTGGGACCGGACGTTCGGCTGGCAGCTCTCCCGGCCGTCGCCGTTTTCCATCTGGGACTGGAAGGAATACCCGGGCTTTCCCGACCTCCACACGCTCCAGACCGTGCTGAAGGGGCTGCTCGTGGCGGCCGCCGTGGTCCTCGCCTTCGTGCCGCGCACGCGAAACGTCGTCCAGCTCGCTGCGCTCACGGGGGCGCTACTCATCGGCTTCGAGCTCGTCCTGACGCACTGGTTCTACCTCTACATCCCCTGGTTCTTCCCCTTCGTCGCGTTCGCGATGTTCGTTCCGGCGGCGGTGCGGGTGGCGGAGCCGGAGCCCCTCCCCGAGGATTGGGGCGATGAGCGCCAGGTCGGAGAGCTCGTCCCCAGCCGCTGACGCGGGTCTTCTCCTGCTCACCGTGGCCGTCGGCCTCGGCTTCCTGACTGCGTCCTGGGGGGCGCTGCACCTGCCTCCCTTCGACCGGAACCAGATCATCGACACGCCCGTCTACCAGGAGTACGGCGAGGCGATCGCGGCCGGCGAGGTGCCCTACCGCGACTTCGCGCTCGAGTACCCGCCCGGCGCGCTCCCCGTCTTCTGGCTGCCGACGCTCGGGCCGGCCGAGCACTACCGCTCGCTGTTCGAGCTGCTCATGTGGATCTGCGCGGCGGCGATGCTCGTCCTCGTCGTGCGCGCGGCGGCGACGCTCGAGGCCCCTCCCGGGCGGCTGCTCGCAGCTGCGGTCGCCGTCGGGCTCTTTCCGCTCGCGCTCGGGACGGTCGTCCTGACCCGCTACGACCTCTGGCCGGCCCTGCTCACGGCCGCGGCGCTCGCCGCCGTGCTCTCCGGCCGCGCCCGGCTCGGCCTCGCCGTCCTCGGGGTCGCGGTCACCGCGAAGATCTACCCGCTCGTGCTCCTGCCGCCGTTGCTCGTGTACGTCGCCCGGCGCCGCGGGCGGCGGGAGGCCGGGATCGCGCTCGCCGCGTTCGCGGCGGCGCTCGCCGTGATCGTCGTGCCGTTCGCGCTGATCGCGCCGGAGGGCCTCGTCGACTCGGTGGAGCGCCAGCTCGGCCGGCCGCTCCAGATCGAGAGCCTCGGCGCCTCACTGCTCCTGGCGGCCAAACAGCTCGGTCTCTACGACCCGGTCGTCGTGTCTTCGCACGGCTCGCAGAACCTGGAAGGGCCGCTCCCTGACGCCCTCGCGAGCGTCCAGACCGTCCTGCAGGGGCTCGCGCTGGTCGCGGTCTGGGTGCTGTTCGCGCGCGGGCCGGCCACCCCGCAGCGCCTCGTCGCGTCCTGTGCCGCGTCGATCGTCGTCTTCGTCGCCTTCGGCAAGGTGCTCTCCCCGCAGTTCCTCATCTGGATCGTCCCGGTCATCCTGCTGGTAGGAGGGAGTCGCGGGATCGCCGCGGGCCTGCTCTTCGGCGCGGCGCTCGTGACGACGCACCTCTGGTTTCCCAGCCGCTACTGGGACCTGGTCGACCTGCAGCCGGTCGGCTGGCTCGCGCTCGTCCGCAACGTGCTTCTCGTCGCGCTGGCGATCGTCCTCATGCTTCAGTTCACGGGAGCCAGATCACATGGCTTGAGGTTGACGCCGCGCCCGTTCTCCACTGAGCCAGAAGCCGAGTAGCCGTTCGAGAGCCGGATGGAGAAAACGTCCGGGCTGGAGTCGTCTCCTTCGACGGCGAAATCCACTCGCGCGCCGTTTGCGTGGCCGCTGCCGGTCAGGGTCACGTGCCGTCCCGAGATCACCAGCGTGACGATGGAGTCCGAGGCGAAATGGAGGCGCGGAACGGCGCCTCGGTCGGTGAAGGAGATCTGTCCCGTCGGCAGGGAGATCCCGTCGGATCGCACCTTGTCGAAAACGAATCGGGCCAGCGAGCTGCCGGCCAGGCGGCCGTCTCCCCGGACCTGGCCGCAGCTGTTGGCCGGGACGTCGGCAAGCGCGTAGGTGATCGAGCTCACCCCGAAGTTGATCCGGTCTCCTCCGAACGAGCTGCGGATGAATCGGTTTTCCAGCGTGAAGCGCGTGGCGGGCGAGACCAAGTCGGCAAGCTCAATCCGAAAGTAGCCGAAGCCGGTGTCCTCAGGGTCTCCTGTGTCCTGAGTGACGGTCACGGACGTGCTTCCCACGACCGCACCCGATCCGAATGCTGTCAGGGTGTACTCGGCCGTACCCTGCGCATCAGGTGCGGCCATCAGGGACAGGGACGCCACGGGGGAGGTGAACGTCGCCTCGATCTTCCCGTCCGGCGTGCTGCGGACGAGCGCTGCGTCTCCCTGGAAAAGCGGGGAGACGAACCACGGCAGACAACCGATGCTGCTGCACTCCTCGAGCGGGAATACGATGCCCTGCGACTCGTAGAAGCGCGGGTCGAAAAAGCCCCCTCCGTGTGAGGAGAAATCGATCGTGACGACCTGATGGGAGGCGCCAGCGGAGCCAGCGCTGAAGGCTAAGACGCCGGCTGTAACGAGCAATCGCAGGCCGGATCGGAACGAACGGTGCATAACCCCTCTTGGAGGGAACGGAGCGTTCCGACCAGGATCTTGTCAACTTGCAACCTACGTTACAAGTCCGATTACTGCGCGAGGTTCCTGGCTCGCCGCTACGGCACGGGAACGCGGATCGCTTCGCAGCCCGTAGCGCGCCCGTCCGCCCCGCAGTCGACGAGCACGCCTTCGATGCGCACGTCACCCTCGGCAGGGTGGAAGCGCACCGGGATCCCGGTCTTCATCCGCTGGATCGCGAGCTCGGCCCGAACGCCGATCACCGAGTCGTGCGGCCCGGTCATGCCCGCGTCGGTGATCGCGGCCGTGCCGCCGGGGAGGACGCGCGCGTCGTTCGTCTGGACATGCGTGTGGGTCCCGAGGACGGCGGTGACTCGGCCGTCCAGCATCCGCGCGAGCGCGATCTTCTCGCTCGTCGCCTCGGCGTGGAAGTCGACGAGGATCACGGGCGTCCGGGCGCGCGCCTCCTCGACCAGCGCGTCCACGACCCGGAAGGGGTGGATGGGAGTCGGCAGGAAGAGCTGCCCCTGGAGGTTGAGCACGGCGACGGTCGTTCCGTCGCGCGCCTCCGCGAACGCGAGCCCCTTCCCGGGGATGCCCCCCTCGCCGAAGTTCGCAGGCCGCAGGACGCGGGGGTCCGACTCGAGCACGGGCACGAGGTCGCGGTGCCGCCAGACGTGGTTCCCGGTGGTGATCACGTCGGCGCCTGCCTCGAGGATCTTTGCCGCGAGCTTCGCCGTGAGGCCGATCCCGTCGGCCGCGTTCTCGCCGTTCACGATGCAGAAGTCGGCCCCGAGCTCGTGCCTGAGCTCCTGCAGGCGGTCGGTCACCGCCCGCCTGCCGGGCGGGCCGAACACGTCGCCGATGAAGAGGAGCTTCAGGAGGTGGAACCGATCTAGGGGCTCGAGAGCGCGGTGGCGGGATGCACTTCGATGTGCACGTGGTGGCCGTTGTCCTGCGTGTAGCGGGCGAGCCCGGCCCGCTCCACGTTCGAGAGGTCGATGACGCGGCCGATCTTCGTCTTCGCCGACGAGACGGTCGAGCCGACCGTCAGCGCCGGGTCGGGCCGGAGGTTCGTCAGCGTGACGACGACGCCGGGCGAGCCCGACGGCTGGACGTCGATCCGGACGCCGTAGGCCCTGCCGTTGACGACGTTGTCGGTGATCGCGATCACGCTTCCGTCAACGGGTGCGTACACGTCGGTCTCGACGGGCGCGCCGATGTCGAGGCCTCCCGTCTCGGCGCCGACGCCGCCCTCGAGCAGGTAGTAGCGGCCCTCGGACCCGCTCCCGCCGAACAGCCTGCGGAACAGCCGCTCGGCGACCCCGGCATTTGCCTGCGTCCCGACAGGGTCGAGCGGGAGCGCGAGGGCGCCGCTCGCGTGGAATCCGATCGCGGTGACGCGACTCTGGTTCACGGGAAGCTGGACGCGGAGGGAGTCCTGCGTGGCGACGATCTGGGGCCGCGGGGGTCCGGCGGGAAGCAGGCGCGAGGCCGGGGCGGGCCCGGTGAGCGTCACGGCGGTCTCGCCGCCGCGACCGAAGACGATCAGGAGCAGCGCCACGAGGCACCCGCAGGCGACGACGACGAGCGCCGCCGTCCGGCGCGCTCGACGGGCCTTCGCACGTGCTTCCTCACGCTGGCGCTGCCTCGCCCGCGCGGCGAAGCCGGGGGCCTCAGTCGTAGCCATCCGCGGCAGGCTAGCGAAGGCCGCGAGCGCTTTCAAAGGGAAAGGGCGCTCCTTCCGGTTGTTTTTGGGCTCCGGCTCGACCGGGACAGGCTCGGGCTGGAGCGCGAGTGCGCCCTGCATGGGGAAGTCCCAGTCCTCCTCGGCGCTCCAGAGGTCGACGACATTCCCGCGCCTTGCAGGGACTTCGTGCTCCTGGTTGTAGACGTCAAGTCCAACCGGCATGCTGGCCTCGCGGCGTGCTCGCCGTGCGCCCACCTTGCCAAGCGCCCCGGACGGCCCTGGACGGCCGCCGCCCCCTCGCCTCTGCGAAGATTCCGGCGACGTGTCGACCTTTCCGCTCACCCGCCTGCGCCGGTTCAGGCGTACCGCGGCGCTCCGCTCGCTCGTTCGCGAGACGCGCCTCGATCTCCGCGACGTCGTCTACCCGCTCTTCGTCTGCCCCGGCGAAGGCGTCGACCGCTCCCTCGAGGGGCTTCCGGGCATCGCGCAGCGCTCGGTCGACGAGCTCTGCCGCGAGGCCGAGGCGGCCCAGCGGGCGGGCATCCAAGCGGTGCTCCTCTTCGGGATCCCCGAGGAGAAGGACGAGGCAGCCTCGGGCGCTCACGACGAGGACGGGATCGTCCAGCGGGCGCTGCGCGCGCTCCGCGAGGAGGCGCCCGGGCTCGTGCTCCTCACCGACGTGTGCCTCTGCGAGTACACCTCCCACGGCCACTGCGGCGTGGTCGAGGGCGAGGAGATCCTCAACGACGTCTCGCTCGAGCTGCTCGCCAAGACTGCGGTCAGCCACGCCGAGGCGGGCGCCGACGCCGTGTGCCCGAGCGACATGCTGGACGGCCGGGTGGGCGCGATCCGGGAGGCGCTCGACGCCGAGGGCTACGAGCAGCTCCCGATCGTCTCCTACTCGGCCAAGTACGCCTCCGCGTTCTACGGCCCGTTCAGGGAGGCGGCCGAGTCGACCCCGGCCTTCGGCGACCGCCGGAGCTACCAGATGGACCCGCCCAACCTCCGCGAGGCGTTGCGCGAGTGCGAGCTGGACCTCGCCGAGGGCGCGGACGCGATCATGATCAAGCCCGCGCTGCCCTACCTCGACGTGATCAGGGCCGCCCGCGAGCGCTTCGACGCGCCGCTCTTCGCCTACAACGTCAGCGGCGAGTACGGGATGGTCAAGGCCGCCGCCGCACGGGGCTGGCTCGACGAGCGCCAGGCGGCGCTCGAGAGCCTGACCGCGATCAAGCGCGCCGGGGCCGACGTGGTCATCACGTACTGGGCGCGGGAGCTCGCGGAGTGGCTCTGACCGCCAGCGGGCTGTTCCGGCGCGCTGAAGAGGTGATCCCGGGCGGGGTCAACTCGCCGGTGCGCGCCTGGGGCGCCGTCGGCGCCGGAGAGCCGTTCTTCGCCGCGCGCGGCCGGGGCGCGTACCTCTGGGACGCGGACGGCAACCGCTATCTCGACTGGGTCATGTCCTGGGGGCCTCTCGTCTTCGGCCATGCCGACCCCGAGGTCGTCGAGGCGGTGCAGGAGGCCGCCGCCGGTGGAACGACCTTCGGCGCGCCGACCGAGCATGAGGTCGCGCTCGCCGAGGAGCTCGCCGACGCCGTGCCGTCAGTGGAGAAGGTGCGCCTCGTCTCGTCCGGGACGGAAGCCGCGATGAGCGCGCTTCGCCTCGCTCGCGGCGTGACCGGCCGCGACTTCGTCCTCAAGTTCGCCGGTTGCTACCACGGGCATGCTGACGGGCTGCTCGCTGCGGCGGGCTCCGGCCCGGCGACGCTGGGGATTCCGACCTCGCCGGGCGTCCCGGCCGGCGTCGCGGCCAACACCGTCGTCTGTGCGTTCAACGACCCCGAGGGCGTGCGCGCCGCGGTCGAGGCCCACGGGTCGCGGCTGGCCGCCGTCATCGTCGAGCCGGTCGCGGGCAACATGGGCGTCGTCCCGCCGGAGCCGGGGTTTCTGGAGGCGCTGCGCGCGCTCTGCGACGCCTCGGGCGCGCTGCTCGTCTTCGACGAGGTCATCACCGGCTTCCGCGTCGCCCGCGGGGGAGCCCAGGAGCTCTACGGCGTCGTCCCGGACCTCACCGTCCTGGGCAAGATCGCCGGCGGAGGGCTTCCGCTCGCGGCATTCGGCGGCCGGGCGGAGATCATGGACGAGCTCGCCCCGGCCGGCCGTGTCTACCAGGCGGGCACGCTCTCCGGGAACCCGCTCGCGACTGCCGCCGCGCTCGTCGTCCTGCGGCGCCTGCGCGACCCCGCCGTCTACGAGCAGCTCGAGCAGGCCGGGGCGCGGCTGGAGGCGGGCCTGCGCGCGGCCGTGGGCGACGAGCCGGCGTGCGTCCAGCGGGTCGGCGCGATGGCGACGCTGTTCTTCCGGGCGGGGCCGGTGCGGAGCTTCGAGGAGGCCGCCGCGAGCGACACGGAACGCTACGGCGCCTGGTTCCGGCATCTGCTGGCCCGGGACGTGTACGTCGCGCCCTCCCAGTTCGAAGCCCTCTTCCCCTCGACCGCGCACGGCGAGGCCGAGATCGACGCGACCGTGGAGGCGGCGCATGAGTTCTTCGGCGGCTGAGCTCGGCCTCTGGGCCACGATCGCCGAGGAGGCCGGGCGCGAGAGCGCCCTTTGGTCGGCCGCCCTCCGGCCCGCGGACGAGCGAGACGAGACGCCGGTCTTCTCCACGGTCGCGGGCCAGCGCTACGCGCTCGGGCTGGAGTCCATCTACGAGGGCTACCTGCTCCACTACGGCCGGCCGCGGCTCTTCGCGCCTGCCGACTCCGACACGGCGATCCTGCTCGGCGACTACCTCTACGCCCACGGGCTCGTGCGGATCGCCGCCCACGGCGAGGTGGCGGTGGTCGCCGATCTGGCCGAGCTCGTCTCCCTCTGCGCCCAGCTCCGGGCGGAGGAGCGCGAGGGTGACGGAGCCGCCTGGGCGGGCACGGCCGGCATGCTCGGCGCCGGTGACGGCCGGCTCGAGCGTGCTCGCGCCGCGCTTCGGCTCGACGGCGACCCGGGCCCGCTGCTGGCCCTTGCGGAGCTCGAGGCCGGCGACGCAGCGGTCGCTCGGGCGCTGGCCCTGCACTCCGCGCGGGTGGATTAAGATGGCCTCATGCTGACCGCACTCGTCGTCGCCGCAGAGAAGTCCACGGCCGAGGAAGGCCGCGACATCATCATCGCGATGCTCGTGGTGGGCCTCATTTTCGTCAGCGTGATCGCGCTCGGCGAGCTGACGAAGTGGCTCGGCCACCGCCGCGGCAGCGGCCACTAGACGCCCGGCGCGAAACCTCCCACCCCCCGGATAGACTCGGACCGGTGCCTGTCGCCGATCTTCGCTCCTGGATCGACCTGCTCAAGCGGGAGGGCGAGCTGGTGGAGGTGGAGGCCGAGGTCGACCCCTATCTCGAGGTCACCGAGATCGTCGACCGCGTCGTCAAGAGCGGCGGTCCGGCCCTGCTCTTCCGCAACGTCAAGGGCTCCGAGCGCCCCCTGCTGATCAACCAGTTCGGGACGGAGCGGCGCATGTGCCTCGCCTTCGGCGAGGAGAGCCTCGACGCGGTCGCGCGCAAGCTCGAGGACGTGCTCGAGATGCAGCCGCCGCAGGGGCTGGTGGAGAAGGTGAAAGGGCTCGGAAAGCTGAAGCGGCTCGCGGACTCCATGCCGAAGACGGTGTCGAAGGGCGTCTGCCAGGAGGTCGTGCTGGAGCCCGACCTGGACGCGCTCCCGATCCAGCACTGCTGGCCCGGCGACCCGGCGCCGTTCATCACGCTTCCGGCAGTGATCACCAGGGACCCGCGCACCGGCGTCCGCAACGTCGGCATGTACCGCATGCAGAAGATCGACGCGCGCTCGACGTACATGCACTGGCAGATCCACAAGGACGGGCGCGCCGACTGGCTCGCTGCCGAGGGCTCGATCCCCGTCGCCGTCGCGCTCGGGCTCGACCCGATCACCGCGTACTCGGCGAGCGCCCCCCTACCGAAACACATCGACGAGCTGATGCTCGCAGGCTTCCTCCGCGGGGAGGCGGTCGAGACGGTGAAGTGCAAGACGGTCGACCTCGAGGTGCCCGCCAACGCCGAGATCGTGCTCGAGGGGACGATCGAGGCGGGCGACATGGGCGTCGAAGGCCCCTTCGGCGACCACACCGGCTACTACTCGCCGCCCGAGCCGTTCCCGATCTTCCGCCTCACCGCCATGACCATGCGCAGCGACGCCGTCTACCCCTCCATCGTCGTCGGGATCCCGCCGGCCGAGGACGCCTGGCTCGGCAAGGCCACCGAGCGAATCTTCCTCCCGGCCATCCGCATGACCGTCCCGGAGATCGTCGACTACGACCTGCCCGTCGCCGGAGCCTTCCACAACTGCGTGATCGTCTCGATCCGCAAGTCGTTCCCGGGGCACGCGAAGAAGGTCATGCACGCCATCTGGGGCCTGGGGATGCTGAGCCTCTCGAAGTCCGTCGTGGTCGTCGACGAGCACGTCGACGTGCACGACTACGAGCAGGTCTTCTTCAACGTCTGCGCCAACGTCGACCCGAAGCGCGACGTTCTGGCGAGCGAGGGCCCGCTCGATCAGCTCGACCACGCGGCCGTGCTGCCCTGCTACGGCGGTAAGCTCGGCATTGACGCGACGCACAAGCTGGCCGAGGAGGGCGCCCGGGAGTGGCCGGAGCTGATCGAGATGACTCCGGAGGTTCGTGACACCGTGGACCGCCGCTGGGAGGAGTACGGCATCGGCGCTCAGCCCGCATCAAACGGGCGAATTTCCCGGGTATTGAGGCAAAAGGTACGTCGTTGACAGGAACGAGCGCGCGACGAAAGAATGCCCACGCTTGTAACAGCGAGTGCGGGCAGGAGGGAGGAGCGTGGCCGACGAGCTAGACCGGCCCGGGGAGACCCCCGAGCACGAGGACCCCGAGGCTCACCTCCCGGCGCCGACGATCTGGCCCTTCGCCTTCGCAGGCGCCGTCGCGCTCATCCTGCTCGGCCTGATCATCAGCCCGTGGGCGACGGCGCTCGGCATCGTCCTCGCGGTCGTATTCGGCTTCCTGTGGATCCGGCAGGTGACCCGCGAGGTGCGCGCTGAGCCGGAGCCCGTCGAGCAGCCTGTCGCCACTCTGGCCGAGCCGGCCGAGGAAGAGGGCGAGGAGGGCCCGGCGCGCTTCGAGCGCTCGAAGTTCCTCGAGGGGGCCACGATCGGGATGGGCGCCGCCATCGGCGCCATCGTCACGCTTCCGGTGCTTGGCTTCGCCGTCGCGCCCGCTTTCGTCGGGCAGGAGTTCCCCGACGTCGACCTGGGCCCGCTCGACAACTACCCCGAGGGCCAGTGGCAGATCGCCACCTTCACGTCGAACCTCGAGGACGGAGCCGTGTCGCGGCGCACCGCGTTCGTCCGCTACAACGGGCTCACGGACAACGTCCCGAGCTTCTCCGTCCTCTCGAATCGCTGCGTGCACCTCGGCTGCCCGACGCAGCCTCAGGGCCCGCCCGGCGAGCCGACCGAGATCGAAACGACGATGGGCCCCGTCGAGCTGACGCCGACGCAGCCGTCCGGCTACGGCTGCCCCTGCCACGGCGGCGCCTACGACGTCGAGGGCAACCGGACGGCGGGGCCGCCCGTGCGCGCGCTCGACCGCTACGAGTTCTCGATCATCGAGGGGAGTCTCTGGCTCGGGCAGCCCTACAGCGTCGCCGAGGTCGAGGGCGAAGGTGCCGACGCGGTGATCGTGAAGTACGACCCCGCCGACCCGGGCGTCCACGTCGACGGCCCCGAGCAGGTCTTCTACCCGTACGTGCCGTGAGGAGCCGCTGATGGCCCAAGCGAAGTCGAAGGGAGACCACCTCAAGGACGGGCTGATGATTCCCGTCGACTGGCTCGAGGAGCGCTCCGGCCTCGTCGGCGGGCTCAAGTATTTCCTCTTCCGCAACGTCCCGCGCGACACGAACTGGTTCCACACCCTCGGCTCGGCGACCCTGACGGCGTTCATCGTCCAGCTGGTCACGGGCGTCGTGCTCGCCTTCTACTACAAGCCGTCGCCGAACGAGGCCTACGACTCGATCCAGTACATCACCAACGACCTCACGCTCGGCTGGCTCGTCCGCGGCATGCACCGCTGGGGCGCGAGCGTCTTCATCATCCTGCTCTTCCTGCACATGGGGCGCGTCTTCCTCTTCGGCGCCTACAAGTACCCGCGCGAGCTCAACTGGCTGCTGGGCGTCTTGCTGCTCGTCCTGGCCATGCTCGAGGGCTTCACCGGCTACCTGCTGCCGTGGGACCAGACCGCGTACTGGGCCACGGTCGTCGGCATCAACCTGAACGCCACGGCGCCGTTCGCCGGGCCGTTCCTGGCGGACTTCCTGCGCGGAGGTCAGGAAATCGGCACCGAGACGCTCGCGCGCTTCTACTCGATGCACATGCTGCTGATACCCGGCGCGCTCATCGCCCTGATCACGCTGCACCTCTACCTCGTCATTCGCCTGGGCGTCACCTCGCCGCCCTGGTCGAAGGAGGCAGCCGGCGCGGAGCGCGAGGAGGTCGTCACCGCCAAGCGTGGGCTCGTCGAGCCGCGGCCGCGCGGGGACGGCGGCACGGCCGCCGACGTGCGGGGCCGGCCCGAGGCATGACATGAGCAACGAGAAAGAGCGCGCCTACTTCAAGCGCTACAAGGAGGACGTCAACCGCAAGGGGAAGCCGTTCTTCCCCTACGCGATGTTCCACGACACGGTGATGAGCCTCGTCGTGGTGTGCGTCATCGTCGCACTCGCGTGCGTTTGGTACTTCACCTCGGGCGAGGAGGCCGGCGACGCGGGGGTCCTCGGCCCGAGGTACACGGAGGAGGCGGACCCCGGGACGACCTCGTTCGTGCCGCGCCCCGACTGGTACTTCTACTTCCTCTTCTACCTCCTGCGGATCTTCAAGTGGCCGGAGTCGGTCGTCCTCGGCACGGTCGGCATCCCGACCCTCCTGTTGATCCTCATGTTCCTGCTGCCGTTCGTCGACCGCCGCCGCGAGCAGCGGCTCCTGCGCCGACCTGTTGCGGTCGTCGCCGCCCTGCTCGTCATCGCCTCGATGGGCATCCTCACCTACAAGGGCGCCACCGCCGAGGAGTCGCTGGCCTCCGAGAACGTCGAGCTGGTGGGCGAGTGGACGGAGGAGCAGGGCCTCTCCGAGGAGGGGGCTGCAGGCGCCGAGCTGTTCGCGGAGTCGGGCTGCATGAACTGCCACACCTACCTCGGCGCCGGCTCGTCCAACCTCGGTGCGCCCGACCTTTCCGACGTCGGGGCCGGCGGCCAGTCGGCCGAGGAGTTCGCCGCCTACATCGCCAACCCCGCCGAGTTCGGCAACACCGTCATGCCGGCGTACGCGAACCTCGGCGAGGAGAACCTCCTCCTGCTCGGCACGTTCCTCGAAGAGTCGAAGGGCGAGGGCGGCGGCGAGTAGCGGCCCCGCCGGGCGCCCGTGAAGATCTTCCTGGGAATCACCGGCGCCTCGGGCGCCCCGTATGCGGCACGGCTGCTCCAGGCCCTCGCCGCCTCTGGCGCCGAGGTCGGCCTCTGCATCTCCGACGCCGGCGTGCAGGTCTGCGCGACCGAGCTCTACGGCGACATCGCCTTGCCGCGCGAGGAGGTGACGGCGCGCCTCGTCGATGGGCTGGACGGCGTCGAGGTCGTCGGCCTGCGCGACTACACGACGCCGTACGCGAGCGGCTCGGCGCACATCGACGGCTACGTCGATCTGCCCCTGCTCGATGTCCACGGCGGCCAGCATCGCCGCCGGCGCGATGGCGAACCTCGTCCACCGGGCAGCTTCCGTGGCGATCAAGGAGGAGCGAAAGCTGGTGCTCGTCCCCCGCGAGACGCCGCTCTCGACCATCCACCTGGAGAACCTGCTGCGTCTTCGGCGCGCCGGCGCGACGGTCGTCATGGCGGCACCGGGCTTCTACCATTCCCCCCAGACCATCGACGATCTGGTCAACTTCGTGGTGGCCCGATGCCTCGATCAACTCGGAATCGACCAGACGCTCGTCGCCCGGTGGGGGCAGTGAGCTCCGGCACGCTCGCCCCGGCTGCCGTCGAAGCGATGTTCGACCGCATCTCGCCGGTGTACGACCCGATGAACCGGCTGATGACTGCCGGGCTCGACCGGCGCTGGCGGCGCCTCGCGGTCCGGGCCGTCGTGCGCCCCGGCGACCGGGTGCTGGACGCCTGCTGCGGGACGGGCGACCTGGCGCTCGAGGCCGAGCTGGCCGGCGGCACCGTCACCGGACTCGATTTCTCCGAGCGCATGCTCGAGCGCGCCCGCCGGAAGTCCGCCTCGGTCGACTGGGTGCGCGGCGACGTGCTGGCGCTGCCGTTCGCCGACGCGAGCTTCGACGCGGCCACCGTCGGCTTCGGCATCCGCAACGTCGACGACCTCGAGGGCGGCCTGCGCGAGCTCGCGCGCGTGCTGAGACCGGGCGGGCGGCTCGGCTGCCTCGAGATCACCCGGCCGCGCGGGGCCCTGCGCCCCTTCTTCTCACTGTGGTTCGACGGGCTGGTGCCGTTGGCGGGCAAGGTCCTTCCGGGCGGATCGGCCTATACGTACCTCCCGGCGAGCGTGCGGCGCTTCCCCGGGCCCGAAGAGCTCGGCGAGGCGATGCGACGGGCGGGCTTCGCGGACCTAGGCTGGCGCCTGCTCGGAGGCGGCATCGTCGCGCTCCATGCAGCGACGAGGAGCGTCGAGTGAGCGCCCTCGCGACTGTCCGCGCCGCGCCCGGCCTCGATCGGTACCTCGACCTCCTCGAGCACCGGCTCGAGCGCTCGGTCGGCTCGCATCCCGGCCTGGTCGGCGAGATCGGCGCCGACACGCTCTCTGCCGGCGGCAAGCGCCTGCGGCCCGTGCTCGTCTTCCTCTGCGCACCGCCGTCCGAGCGGACCGGGGAGCGTGCAGTCGCGGGCGGCGCCTCCGTCGAGCTCGTGCACATGGCGACCCTCGTCCACGACGATCTGCTCGACGGCGCCGATCTGCGCCGTGGCCGTCCGACCGCCTGGGCCGAGCACGGCGACGAGGCCGCGAAGGCAACCGGCGACTACCTGTTCGCGCGGGCGTTCGCCGAGCTGGCCGCGACCGGAGACACGGGCGGGGTAGCCGTTCTCGCTGAGGCGGCGCTCGCGCTTGCCCGCGGCGAGGCCCTCCAGCGGCGGCAGGCGTTCCGGCCGGAGACGACGGTGGACGATTACCTCGCGCGGTGCTCGCTCAAGACCGGCAAGCTCTTCGAGGCCGCGTGCGTTCTCGGGGGCGGCCGTCCCGAGCTCGGGGCCTTCGGGCTCGCACTCGGTGTCGCCTTCCAGATCGCGGACGACATCCTCGACTGCACCGGCGACTTCGACACGACCGGCAAGGCTCCCGGGGTCGACCTGCGCGACGGCACGCCGACGCTGCCCCTGATCCTCGCGGCGCGCGAGGAGGAGCGCGTCCGGCGGGCGCTGGCGGGCGAGCGGGACGACGGCGCCCTCGAGCTGGTTGCGGCCACCGGAGCGATCGAGACCGCCCGCGGGTTCGCCCTCGAGTACGCCGCCCGGGCCCGGGCCGCCCTCGACGGCGAGCCTGACCGCGCCTCCCTCGAGGCTCTCACCCACCTCGTCGTGGACCGGGACGGCTAGTAAGTGCCTCTCCAGGCAATGCACGCCGAACAGCAGCATCAGCGGGAGAAGCACTGATGGCGATCGTGACCCAGCAGGCGGCGCTCGACTCGATCTGGGAGAAGGTCGAGGCGAACGAACGGCTCGACTTCGAAGACGGCCTGACGTTGATGGAGTCCGACGACCTGCTCGGGCTCGGCGAGCTCGCCGACACCGCGCGGCGGGTCCGGGGCGGCACCGACGAGGTCTTCTTCGTCCAGAACCTCTACTTGAACCAGACGAACGTCTGCCGCGTGAAGTGCAAGTTCTGCGCGTTCGCGGTCACGCAGAAGCAGGCGGGCGCGTACACGACGACTGCAGACGAGCTCGTCGAAGACGCGCTGCGACAGCGCGAGCTGACCGGCTTCACCGAGATCCACATGGTCAACGGGGAGAACCCGCACGTCGGCTTCGACTTCTACGTGGACACGATCCGCTCGTTGCACGAGGCGATGCCGGACGTCCATCTCAAGTGCTACACGGCGAGCGAGATCCACCACATGACCAAGCTCTCCGGGCTCACCCACGAGCAGGTGCTGGTCGAGCTCAAGACCGCCGGCCTGGGGTCGCTTCCCGGCGGCGGGGCGGAGGTCTTCGCCGACCGCGTCCGACGGCTGATCGCGCCCGGGAAGGAGCACCCGGACTTCTGGTTCCACACGCACCGCACCGCGCACGGCCTTGGGATCCCGACCCACTGCACCATGCTGTACGGGCACGTCGAGACGTACGAGGAGCGAGTCGACCATCTGCTCCGCCTGCGCGACCTGCAGGACGAGACCGGCGGGTTCCTCGCCTTCATCCCGCTGGCCTTCCACCCCGAGAACACCGTCTTCGAGCGGCGCGGGTGGCGACACACCGCCGGCTCGGACGACCTGAAGATGATCGCCGTGTCGCGCCTTCTCCTGGACAACATCGAGAACGTGAAGGCCTACTGGATCATGATGGGCATGCCGCTTGCGGCCGTGGCGCTTCATTTCGGCGCGAACGACGTCCAGGGCACGGTCGTTCGCGAGGAGATCTTCCACGCGGCGGGCGCCACCACCGAGACCGAGCAGAAGATCGACGAGCTCGTCCGCTTCGTGCAGGAGGCCGGGCGCGTGCCCGTGCAGCGCGACACGCTCTACAACGAGGTGCGGCGTTGGTGAAGCTGAGCCAGACGATCCCGGCTCTTCCCGCTCGCAATGTGGCCGCTGCGGTCGGCTTCTACCGCGACCGGCTCGGGTTCGAGGTGCTCCACCACGACGGCGGCTTCGCAGTCCTGGGGCGCGACGAGGCGGCCCTGCACCTCTGGGAGGCCGGCGATGAGAGCTGGCACGGCCGCGACGCCGGCGATTCGCCCGTTCGCTCCGGCGCGGAGTCCTTCATCGCGGGCACGGCGAGCTGCCGCATCCGAGTCGACGGTTTGGACGACCTCTACGAGGAGCTGAGCGGGCGCGACGTCCTCCACCCTGCCTCCGTCGGCGGTGTGTCCGACACGGACTACGGCGCGCGCGAGTTCTCCACGCTCGACCTCGACGGGAACCTCGTCATCTTCTTCCAGTGGGACTACGAGAGTTGACACGCTCTCGGCACATCCGGTCACACACGTGTGCGGCGGCCGGCGATAGGCTGAAGCCGAGCAGGGGGCGGGTCGGGACCCGAAGATACTCGCGTCTAACCAAGAGCCCGCGCCGCCCCGAGAGGCACCCCGCATGATCAGGCTTGGCCGCATCTCCTACGTCAACATGGCGCCGGTCTTCCATCGGCTCTCCGTCGACGTCGAGGAGGTCCACGGCGTCCCGACCGAGCTGAACGCCAGGCTCCTCGCGGGTGAGATCGACCTGGCACCGATCTCCTCCATCGAGTACGCGCGCAACGCCGACCGGCTGCGGATCCTCCCGCGCCTCTGCGTCTCGTCCGAGGGGGCCGTCGACTCCATCCAGCTCGTCTCGCGCACGCCCCTCGAGCACATCGATTCGGTCGCCGTCACGCCGGAGAGCGCGACGTCGGTCGTCCTCACGAAGGTGCTCCTGCCGGACGTCCTGATCGTTCCGCTGGAGAAGAAGGCCGAGGCCAGGCTCCTGATCGGGGACGCTGCCCTGCGCAGCGCTTTCGAGGATCCGACGCCGCACCACGATCTCGGTCGGCTGTGGCTCGAGCGAACGGGCCTCCCTATGGTCTTCGCTGTCTGGGCTTGCCCGGACCCGCCTCCTCCGGGGATCCTCGAGCTGGAAGAGGCGCTCGTCTCCTCCGTCCGCCTCGCCCGCGCCGAGCCCGAGCGGCTGGCCCACGAGGCGAGCGATCGCTACGGCTACCCCGCCGGATTCCTCGCGCGCTACTTCGAGAAGCTCCGGTACAGCTTCGGCCCCCGCGAGCGGGCCGGCCTGATCACGTTCTTCGAGCTCGCGCGCGACGTCGGCGAGCTCGAGCGCGTCCCCGAGCTGCGCTTCGTCGTCCCGGAGGCGATCTCCCTCTGAGCGGCAACGGCAACGGAAACGGCCGAACCGCCGCGATTCTCGACCGCGTGCTCGCCGGCGAGCGGCTGACCGACGGCGACGCGCTCGACCTGCTGCGAACCCGCGACCTCGTCCGCGTCGGTCGAGTGGCCGACGAGCTCCGGAACCGCAAGGTCGACCCGAAGAGGGTGACGTTCATCATCGACCGGAACCTCAACTACACGAACATCTGCCACACCGACTGCGACTTCTGCGCCTTCTACCGCCGGCCGGGTGACCGCAAGGAGGGGTACCTCCTCCCGAAGCCGGTCATCTTCAAGAAGATCGAGGAGACGCTTGCCATCGGGGGGACGGCGCTCCTCATGCAGGGCGGCCACCATCCGGATCTCGGCATCGACTTCTACGAGGACCTCTTCCGGTCGATCAAGGAGCGCTATCGCATCCACCTGCACGCGCTCTCACCGCCGGAGATCCAGCACATCGCCCGCCGCTCGAAGCTCACGATCCCCGAGGCGCTGACGCGCCTGCGGGATGCGGGCCTCGATTCGCTCCCGGGAGGCGGCGCGGAGATCCTCGTCGACCGCGTGCGCGACATCATCGCACCCAAGAAGACGAAGTCGGCCGAGTGGCTCGGCGTGATGCGCGAGGCGCATCGGCTTGGGGTCTCGTCGACGGCGACGATGATGTACGGCCACGTCGAGACTCTCGAGGAGAGGGTCGAGCATATGCGCCGGATCCGCGAGCTTCAGGACGAGACCGGCGGCTTCCGCGCCTTCATCTCCTGGACGTTCCAGCCGGACGGGACCCGTCTCGCCGACCGGGTCGTCGACTACCCGACATCGTTCGACTACCTGCTGACGCAGGCTGTCAGCCGCATCTATCTCGACAACGTCGACCACATCCAGTCGAGCTGGGTCACGCAGGGGATGAAGGTCGGGCAGGTGGCGCTCGGCTTCGGGGCCGACGACATGGGCTCGGTGATGATCGAGGAGAACGTCGTCTCCGCCGCCGGGACAACCCACCGCGCCGACACCGACGATTTCGTCCGCGCGATCAGGGCGCTCGGGAAAGTGCCGGTGCAGCGCGACACCCTTTATCGAGAGGTAAAGGTGTGGGCCTGAGCTGAGCCGTTCGCTTGCGGGCGGGCCGTCAGTGTGCTTTGGTGTTTGCGGGTGCTGAAGAGGGGTCTTCTGTGCGCCGCTTGCACAGTGGCACTCGCTGTTCCCGCGGGCGCGGGAGCGGGCGAGGTGGCACTGCTGCCCGGTGTGACGTACGAGCGGTCGCTGCGCATAAGCGGCGGTAAGCCGGTCGTTCTCCACGTCGTGCGCACGCCGCCGCAGGGGGACCTGTACCGCGTTCGCCCCGTCCTGACGCACGGCACAGTCCTCGGGCGCCAGGCCGTGCCCGGCATGCAGGGTCGCCTGAGCCCCCAGGCCACGACGGTCGGCGTCAACGGCGACTTCTTCAATCTCCAGTCCGGAGAGAGCTCGGGAGTGTTTCTCCGGGACGGAGTTCTTTCGTCGCCGCCGGCCCGGCGCCGGTCGGGCCTCGCGCTCGGCGTCGACGGCCGCATGTTCGTCGACATCTTCCGACTCGTGGGTTCGTGGCAGGCTGCAGGGGCGCCCGCCCACCCGCTCCAGAAGGTGAACCGGAGGATCGAGACGCCCGACGGCATCTCGCTCTTCACCCCCGCCTGGGGGAGCACGACCCCGAGGACGGTCGGCTCCGTCGAGGTCGTGCTCACCGACTTCCCGCCGGCGACGCTCGCGGCCGATCTCACCGGCACGGTGGCTGCGGTCACCTCCGGCGGTCGCACCGCGATCCCACCGGGCGGAGCGGTGCTCCAGGCGCGCGGCAACACACGATCGAGCCTGCTCGCGGAGGCTCCGGTCGGGACCCGAGGTGACGGTCCGACTCCAGCTGGCGGACTTTCCGGCCGGGGCGCCCCACGCGATCGGTGGTGGGCCCGTCCTCGTGCGCGACGGCGTGCCGATTCGCCCGGGCGGCGAAGCTTTCACCTTCGACCAGATCGGACGCCGCCACCCGCGCACCGCCGTCGGCCAGCTTGCCGACGGCGGTTACGTCTTCGTCGTCGTCGACGGTCGTAGCCGCCGGAGCCACGGGCTGACGATGTGGGCCCTGGCGCGGGCGATGGCCAACCTGGGCGCCGTCACAGCGGTAGGGCTCGACGGCGGCGGCTCGTCGACGCTCGCGCTCGAGGGGAAGGTCCTGAATGCGCCTTCGGACGGGCATCCCCGGCGAGTGGCGAACGGCGTCTTCCTCTTCTACTACGGGATCTACGCGCCCGAGCTCGGACGGACCGTGATCTCGCCGAACGGAGACGGGGTCGCCGAGTCGACGGTCCTCTCGGCCAAGCTCGTCCGTCGCTCCCAGATCCGGCTGCAGCTCGTGCGTCCGGACGAGTCGGTGGAGTGGAGCAGGGAGGACGTCGTCGATCCAGGCTGGCTGACTCGCGTTGCGACGGGCCGTTCGATGCCGGAAGGCCGCTGGCGCTGGATCGCCGAGGCGACCGATGTCGCAACCGGTCAGGTCAGCCGCATGGAGCGCGCGTTTCAGGTCAACCGGACGCTGGGCCACCTCCGCCTCTCCCGTCGCATCATCCGTGTCCGTCCTGCCGCAGGAGGCCGCCTCGGCATCTCGGTCCGGCTGACGCGGGCGGCTCGGCTGAACGTCGCCGTCCTGGGAACCGACGGGCGCCCGCGGCGAACCCTCTTCCGCGGTCGGTCGGGCCCTGGAGTCAAGTCCTGGCGCTGGAACGGGCGCAACGTCGCCGGCAAGGTCGTCCCGGGTGGGCGGTACGCCGTTCGGATCACGGCGACGAACGCCATCGGGGCGGTGACGCTGCGCGCGTCGATGCGCGTGCTGCGCCAGGCTCCACGCTAGAGTCTTCCCGGTGCACGCGATCACCGAGGCCGTCACCGGCGCGATCGGAGACTACGGCCTCTACGCCGTCTTCATCCTCATGTTCATCGACGCTGTCCTGCCGGCGGCGAGCGAGCTCGTCATGGTCTACGGCGGCGCGGTCGCGGTCGGCGCGTTCCCGGGCTCCGAGGTGACGCTCTTCGGCCGTGAGATCGAGTCCACGGCCTGGGCGTACTTCGCCATTGCGATGGCGGGGACGATCGGCTACACGCTCGGATCGATCCTGGGCTGGGCGATCGGCGTCTACGGCGGGCGCCCTTATCTGGAGAAACACGGGCGCTGGTTGCACGTGACGCCCGAGAAGCTGGACAAGACGGAGGAGTGGTTTGCCCGCTACGGCGACGTCACGGTCCTCGTGACGCGCATGCTCCCGGTCGTCCGCTCGTTCGTGTCGATCCCGGCCGGGATCGGCGAGATGCCGTTCGTCCGGTACACGATCCTCACGTTCATCGGGACGATTCCGTGGTGCTTCGGCCTCGCCGCCGTCGGCGTCGCGGTCGGGAGCCAGTGGGAGGAGTTCCACGAGAACTTCCGCTACGCGGACTACGCGATCGCCGCCCTCGTCGTGGCGGGCATCGGGGCGGTCGTCTACCGCACGCACCGCCGCCGGGCCCGCAAGCGCGCGGTCGAGGAGCGGTCGGCCGAGGGAACCGGCGGGTAGACTGGCCCGCCGTGAGCCTCCCTCGGCTCCGAGCCAGCCCATGACCATTCCGCACGTCGACGTCAAGGCCCAGTACGCGCCGCTGCTGGACGAGCTGAAGGAGCGGCTCGCCGCGGTGCTGGATTCGGGCCGCTTCATCCTCGGCCCCGAGGTGCGCGCCTTCGAGGAGGAGGCGGCCGCCTATCTGGGTGCGGCCGAGGCGGTCGGCGTGGCGAACGGCACCGACGCGCTCGTGCTCGTGCTCGAGGCGCTCGGCGTCGGCCCCGGCGACGAGGTCGTCTGCCCGGCGTTCACGTTCTACGCGACGTCGGAGGCAGTGTCGCGGGTAGGGGCCACGCCGGTCTTCTGCGACATCGACCCGGAGAGCCTGAACCTCGATCCCGCCGACGTGGCCGGCCGGGTCGGCGAGCGAACGAAGGCGATCCTGGCAGTTCACCTCTTCGGCCGTCCGGCCCCCCTCGGGGAGCTGCCGCCCGGACTCCCGGTGATCGAGGACGCCGCGCAGGCGTTCGGGGCGCGCATCGGCGCGCAGCGCGCGGGCGCGGTCGGCGCAGCGGGAACGTTCAGCTTCTTCCCGACGAAGAACCTGTTCGGCCTCGGCGACGGCGGGCTCGTCACGACGAACGACCCGGCGGTCGCCGAGCGCATCCGGCTCCTGCGCTTCCACGGCTCCCGCGACAAGGAGCGCTTCGAGGCGATCGGGATGAACTCCCGACTCGACGAAATCCAGGCGGCGGCGCTCCGCCTCTTCCTCGGCCACCTCGACGAGTGGAACGCCGCCCGCAGGGCTGCGGCCGCGCGCTACGCGGAGCTGGGCCTGGGCGAGCTGTGCGGGCTCCCTGCGGACGAGCCCGGCCACGTCTACCACATGTACGTCGTGCGCTCACCCGAGCGTGATCGCATCGCTGCCGCCCTGCGCGCGGCAGGTATCGGCTGTGCCACCTACTACACGACGCCGCTCCATCTGCAACCTGTCTACGCCAGTCTCGGCTACCGGCCCGGTAGCCTGCCGGAGACGGAGCGCGCCGCCCGCGAGACGATCGCCCTCCCACTCTGGGCGGGTATCGAGGCGGCGCAGCAGGAGGAGGTCGTGGCCACGATCAGAACGGCTGTCGAGACAGGAGCGACGCGTGAGGTTGCCTAGCCGGCACCGGGTCTGGCAGGTGGCCGCCGACGGGGTCCTCGTCGCGCTGGCCTGGTACCTCGCGTTCCAGGTGCGGTTCGACCAGGGCGTGCCCGGTCGCTACGACGAGTTCCTCGGGCTGAACGTCTTCATCGTCGTCGTGGCCGTCCAGCTCGCGATCTTCGTCGCGTTCGGCCTGTACGAGCACTGGTGGCGCTACGTCTCGATCCGGGACATGTGGCGGTCGATCCTCGCGGTCACCGTCGCGGCCATCGTTGTCGTCGTCGTCCTCTACCTCTGGCGCCCGGTCGACGGCTGGCGGGTGCCCCGCGGGGTCGTGGCGATCGACTGGCTGCTCGTCCTCGCGTTCGTCACCGGCGCGCGCCTGGCGGCGCGGACGCTGATCGAGCGCCCGGGCCGCGGCAGCCTCGTCGCGCGCGGCCGGGAGGCGCTCATCATCGGCGCCGGCGACGCCGGCCAGCTCGTGATCCGCGAGATGCTGAAGACGCCGCGCCTGGGCTATACGCCGATCGGCCTCGTCGACGACGACCCGCGCAAGAAAGGCATGCGCCTGCACGGGATCCGCGTCGTCGGAACGACCGAGCAGCTCCCGCGTCTGCTCGCGGACAACCGCCCTGACGAGGTCATCATCGCCATCCCGTCGGGCGCCGGCGCCGTCCGCCAGCGGGTCGTGAACGCGTGCCGTGACGCCGGCGTGCCCGTGAAGACGCTGCCGGGCGTGCACGAGCTCATCACCGGCGATCTCAACCTTTCGCGCCAGCTCCGCGAGGTCCAGGTCGAGGACGTGCTCGGACGTGAGGCCGTGGAGCTCGACATCCCCTCCATCGCCTCGTACATCACCGGCTCGACCGTGCTCGTCACGGGTGCCGGCGGCTCGATCGGCTCCGAGCTCTGCCGCCAGGTCGCCGCCCTGGGCGCCGAGGAGATCGTGCTCGTGGACCACTCCGAGAACGCCCTCGTCCAGATCGAGCACGAGCTCCAGCACGAGCGGCGCTACATCTCGATCGTTCCGGCGCTCGCAGACGTCAAGGACCAGGCCAAGATGCGCAGGCTGCTCGAACGTCACGCGCCCGGGGTCGTCTTCCACGCCGCTGCGTACAAGCACGTTCCCTTGATGGAGGCGAACCCGGTCGAGTCGGTCCGGAACAACGTGCTCGGGACGAAGGTGCTCGCCGAGCTGGCGGCCGAGCACGGTGTCAAGCAGTTCGTGCTCGTCTCGACCGACAAGGCAGTCCGGCCGAAGAACGTCCTCGGCCAGACGAAGGCGCTCTGCGAATGGATCGTCGAGGCGGCGGCCGCGCGCGACGGCAACGGCACCAGCTTCATCTCCGTCCGCTTCGGCAACGTGCTCGGCTCCTCCGGCAGCGTCATCCCGCTCTTCCGGCGCCAGATCGCGCGCGGCGGCCCGGTCACCATCACGCATCCGGAGATGGAGCGCTACTTCATGACGATTCCGGAGGCCGTTCAGCTCATCGTGCAGGCAGGCGCGCTCGGACAGAGCGGCGACGTGTTCGTCCTCGACATGGGCGAGCCGGTGAAGATCGTCGACCTCGCCCACAACATGATTCGCCTCTCCGGCAAGGAGCCGGACCGAGACGTCGCCGTCGAGTTCATCGGCGTCAGGCCCGGCGAGAAGCTCAAGGAGGACCTCTGGGGTCAGGGTGAGAGCTCGGCGACGACCTCGCACCCGAAGATCCTCCGTGCCGCGTCCGACCCGATCGATCCGTCCTGGCTGGACGACGAGGTGGCGGAGCTGGAGCGCCTCGTCGACGCCGGGGAGACCGTGCAGGTCGTCGCCCGGCTGGGCGAGATGCTCGGCGGCCCCCGCCGGCTCGACCGCAAGGTGGCCGCGGCCGAGGCCAAGGCCCCGACCGCAGCCGCGACGCCTCCTACAGCTTCCTGATCGCCACCAGCGACGGCGACGGCTTACCGGGCGTGCCGGTGTCGGCCGTGCGGTTGCCCTCCGGCAACCAGACGGCTAGACCCGGGGCAGGAGCAGGTCGAGGAAGAGCTGCGGATCGCGGCGTACCCGCTGTCCATCCGGAGCTGCACGCTTGGCGAGCTCGAGCTCCTCGGGGTCGCTCAGCCGGCGTAGGCGGCCGTCGGCGAGGAGCGCTTCGTCGACGGCGCCGAGCCGGCCGCCGAACGTCGTGTAGACGGGGACCCCGAGGGCCGCCGCCTCGCGGTTCATCGTCCCTCCGGCAGAGACGACCAGGTCCGACTGCGCGATCAGGCTCTGGGCGTCGACCGCGTGCTCCGGGACGACGAGCGACCGGAGCTGGCGGGCCGCGACCTCCGCCCGCTGCTCCGCCGTCCGCGCCAGCACCACCGCCTGGACCGACTCGTCCCGGCCGAGCCGCTCGAGCAGGCCGGGGAACAGCGGGCTCGGATTGCGGTGGTAGAGCGCGTAGTCGGACGGCGTCCGCACGACGACGAGCACGCGGTCGCGGTCGAGGCCGAGCGTGTCGAGCACGGTGGGGTCGGGCTCGAAATCCGAGAGGTAGTACTCCTCCTTCAGCCCCGGGTACCGGTGCAGCTTCGGAGGGCGGACGCCGTAGCGCGAAAGCCGCTCGGGCGGGATCGCCTCTGGCACGAGCACGACCTTTGCCGCCCTGCAGCCGAGCTGATGCTGCACGGTGGCGTACTCGTAGTCGAACGTCGTCCCGCTGGGGATGCGAAGGGCTCTCGCCGCCATGGTCAGGTGGTGCGAGGCGTGCGCGAGCGCCACGTCGAACTGCCGGTGCCGGGCCCAGCGCACGAGCGCGCCGAGTCGCGTGACCATGGTCGCCGTCTTCGCGGCCCGCGAGCGCCCGCCGTGCGTGCCGACGACGGTCGCGTCCATGCCGTGCAGCCGAAGCAGCTCGACGTTCTGGCTGAACTCCCGCGTCGTGATCTCGACCTCGGCGCCGCGCTCGCGCAGCACCTCGACGAGCGGCCGGAAGACGAGGACGTGCGCCGGCCCGGTGATGTCGATCCAGACTCGCATCGGCCTCGGAGTCTAAGCCGCTCGCCTGCCAGGCCGCGGTCGCAGCACGGATCGACTCAGGTATAAGTCATGCTTATGGACACGCGCCAGCTCGCCGCCTTCTGCGCCGTGGTCGACCGCAAGAGCTTCTCGCAGGCGGCCGAGCGGCTCGGCGTGACCCAGCCGGCGGTCAGCCTCCAGGTCCGCGCTCTCGAGGAGCGGCTGGGGCAGCAGCTCTTCGACCGCTCGGGCCGCCGGGTCGAGCCGACCGAGGCGGGCCGGCGGCTCTACCGGAACGCGCAGCGGATGCTCCAGCTCGAGGAGCACATGCTGGAGGACGTGGCCGTCGCGGACGGTGGCCGGCTCACGGGGACACTCGCGCTCGGGGCGTCCACCGGCCCGGGTGCGCATCTGGTGCCGCTCCTCCTCTGCGAGTTCCAGCGCGAGCATCCCGACCTGCGGGTCGCGCTCTCCATCTGGGACACCCACGCAGTGATCGAGCGCGTCGCGGACCGTGAGGTCGAGCTCGGCGTTGTCGGGGCGCTGCGGCGCAACCGCTCCCTCGTCTTCGAGCCGCTGGCGCGGGACGAGATCGTGCTCGCGGTGCCTCCGGGCCACCCGGCCGCCGGTGGCGAGCTGCCGGTCGAGGACCTCCGCGCCGAGACGCTGGTGGTGATGCAGGAGGGCGCGGGCGTCCGCCAGGTGGTCGAGGAGGAACTGCGTCGCGCCGGCCTTCGGCTCCGCAGCCTCGAGCCGAAGCTCGAGCTTGGGCTACAGGAGTCCGTGAAGAGCGCCGTCGCGGCCGGCTACGGCGTGGCGTTCATCTCCCGGACGGCGATCGAGGGCGAGCTGGCGGCGGGCACGCTCGCGTTCGCCCGCGTGGCCGGGCTCGACCCGTCGCGCCAGCTCTACGTCGTGCGTGCCAAGGGCCGCCCGCCCACGCGCGCGGCCGAGGCGTTCCTCGAGTTCGCCCGGGAGCGCGCCGCGTGATCGTCCGTTGGGGCCTCGGCGCGTACGCGGAGGTGCTCGCCGAGCTCGGGATCGAGCGGCCGCTCGTGATCACGACGCGCCGCTGGGACGGCGTCCAGCTTCCGGCTGCCGCGCGCTACGCCGGCTGTCGTCAGCACGTCCCGCGAGACACCGTCGACGAGGCGATCGCGGCGACAGCGGGCGCCGACGGGCTCGTCGCGCTCGGCGGAGGCAGCGCGATCGACACGGCTAAGGCCGTGAGCGCCGAGACCGCGCTCCCGGTCGTCTCGATCCCGACGACGTACTCGGGAGCCGAGTGGACGTCCGGGTTCGGGGTGCGGGACGAGGCGCGTGGGCTCAAGGTCAGCGGCGGGGGCGCGCACGTGGAGGGGATCGTCTACGAGCCGGAGCTGACGCTCGGCCTCCCGGCGGGGGAGTCCGGAGGGACGGCGCTGAACGCGCTCGCTCACTGCGCCGAGGCCCTCTATGTCACGGGACGGAACCCCGAGGCCGACCGGGAGGCTCTCGCCGGCGCCCGGCTGATCGCCGGCGCCTTGCCCCGTGTGCTCGCCGACGGCCGCGACCCCGAGGCACGCCGCGAGCTGTTTGAGGGGGCCATGCACGCGGGCGCCGCCCTCGCCGGGGCGGGTCTCGGGCTGGGGCACGCGATGGCGCAGGCCCTCGGCGGCCGCTACGGCATCTCCCACGGTGCCCTCAATGCCGTCGTCCTGCCGCCGGCACTGCGCTTCAACGAGCCGGTTGCGGGCGAGGCGATCGCCCGCTTCGGCGAGGCGATCGGAAATGCTGCCGACCCGCCCGAAAAGGTGGAGGAGCTGGCGCGCCTGGCCGGGTTCGAGCGGTTGCGCGACCTCGGCGTGCCCGAGCCCGAGCTGCCGCTCGTCGCCGAGGCGGCGGTCGAGCGCACCGGCGCCAAGACGAACCCGCGCCCGGCCTCGCCGGCCGAGGTCGCCGACCTCCTGCGCTCGGTCTGGTAGGAATTCGCACGTGGCCGAGGACTGGCGCATCACTATCGACTTCGACGACGAGGCGGACGGCACGCAGCTCGTCGAGTGGCTGGCCGCCCGCCGGTTCGAGTCGGAGGAGCGCGACAGCTTCGGCGACCGGGTGGCCGTGAGCAGAGACGGCCCGCGGGTCTTTCTCTATGCGGACACGGAGGAGCGGGCGCGCGACGCCGACGGCATCGTGCGGGCGCTCCTGTCCTCCGAGGGCCGGCAGGCCCGGGTTGCGTTCGAGCGCTGGCACCCGGTCGAGCAGGACTGGAAGGACGCTTCGATCCCGCTTCCCCGCACGGACGAGGAGATCGGGGTCGAGCGCGCGCGGCAGCAGGAGCGCGAGGCGGCCGAGTCGCTCGCCAGCGGCGAGGCCGAATGGGAGGTGCGCGTCTCGCTTCCCAGCCGCGAGGCGACGGACGAGCTCGCCGACCGGCTCGAGAGCGAGGGCAACCCGGTCACGCGCCGAGCCACGTTCCTCCTCGTCGGGGCCGTGAACGAGGACGAGGCGACCGCGCTCGCCGAGCGGCTTCGCACCGAGGCGCCGGAAGGCGCAACCGTCGAGGTGGAGCCCGGCGGCGCCATGGTCTGGGAGGTCAGCCCGAAGAACCCGTTCGCCGTGTTCGGCGGACTGGGAGGCTGACAACGTCGCTCCGGTCGGGTACCCTGGACCCGTCCGGCCCGGCGACGAAAGGAGGATGACGATGGAAAGTGTCAGTCCGTCCTTGTCCTCCCGCGGTCCCGACGGCTTCCTCTAGGGCAGCCGAGCCTCCGTCACAGACGCTCGAGACCGCGTGACACCGCGTTCTCAGCCCCTGGACTGCAAAGGAGCCTCAGCTTGTTCGAGTTGACCGCGCTCGGGTGGAGCCCGAGTCGAAGCACAGAGTTCGAGCCGTATGCCGCCGAGGGTCTCGCGGCCGCCCGCGTGGCCGCGCAGCACCGCGGCGGGTACGTCGTCTACACCGAGGGCGGGGAGCGCCCGGCCGAGGTTTCCGGCCGCCTCCGTCACGAAGCTGTATCTACCAGCGACTTCCCCGCCGTCGGCGACTGGGTCGCGGTCGACGACTCGTCCGAGGCCGGCGCAGCGACGATCCACGCCGTGCTCGAGCGGGCGACAGCGTTCTCGCGCAAGGCGGCCGGCGTGGAGGCCGTCGAGCAGGTCGTGGCCGCGAACGTCGACGTGGTCTTCCTCGTCAGCGCGTTCGGGGACGAGCTCAACGTGCGCCGAATCGAGCGCTACCTCGCGTCGGGCTGGGAGAGCGGCGCGGAGCCCGTGATCGTGCTCAACAAGAGCGACCTCTCGGTGGATCTGCCTGCCGAGGTGGCCGAGGTCGACGCCGTCGCCTTCGGCGTGCCCGTGCACGTCGTCAGCTGCCTCGCCGGCGACGGGCTCGACGAGCTGAAGGCGTATCTGACCGGCAACCGGACCGTTGCCCTGCTCGGCTCGTCGGGCGTCGGCAAGTCCTCGCTCCTGAACCAGCTCGTCGGCTGGGACCGCCAGGAGGTCCAGGGCATCCGTGCCGACGGGCGCGGGCGCCACACGACCACCTTCCGCGAGCTCGTGCTGTTGCCGGAGGGAGGCCTGGTCCTCGACACTCCGGGGATGCGCGAGCTGGCGCTCTGGGACGCCGGCACGGGCGTCGAGGACGCGTTCGCCGACGTCACGGATCTCGCGGCCGCCTGCCGCTTCGCCGACTGCGCGCACGAGACCGAGCCGGGCTGCGCGGTGCAGGCGGCTCTCGCCGACGGCAGCCTGGCCGAAGAACGGCTGGAGAGCTACCGGAAGCTCCAGGGGGAGCTCCGCCATCTCGAGCTGAAGACCGACCCGCGGGCCCTGGCCGAGGCGCGCCGCGCGCGCCGTCGCTTCGCCCGCTCGTTGAGGAAGCCCTCCTTCTGACCTGTCATGGAATTCGGCCCGACGCCCGAGATCGACACCGGTCGCCTGTCCCGCGTGGGCATCCTCCGCCCGCTCAGGATCAGGGACTTCGCCCTGCTCTGGGCCGGGGCGACCGTGTCGCTCGCCGGCGACGGCGTGTACGTGGTCGCGCTTGCGTGGCAGGTCTACTCGCTCTCGGACTCGCCCACGGCGCTCTCGCTCGTCGGCGTCGCCTGGACTCTCCCGGTCGGCCTCTTCGTCCTGATTGGCGGCGTCGTCTCGGACCGCTTCGAGCGGCGGCGGATCATGATCGCCGCCGACCTCATCCGCGCCGCCGCCGCGGCGACGATCGGCGTCCTCTCGCTGACCGGTGCGATCGAGCTCTGGCACCTGATCGCCCTCGCCGCCGTCTTCGGCACGGGGGAGGCGTTCTTCGGGCCCGCGTTCATGTCGATCGTGCCGCAGATCGTCCCGCGGCACCTGCTGCTCCAGGCGAACTCCCTCGACCAGTTCATCCGGCCGTTCGCCTTCCTGCTGGTCGGGCCGGCGCTCGGCGGCTGGCTCGTGGCTGCGCTCGGGCCCGGCGAGGCGTTCGTGCTCGACGCGTGCACCTTCATCGTCTCCGCTCTCACGATCTTCTTCATCAGGCACCGCAGCGCGGGCCGCGAGGAGGCGGAGCGCGGCACCTCGATGCTTCGCGAGCTGCGTGAGGGCTTCGCGTTCGTGCGCGCCCACGCGTGGCTGTGGGCGACCCTCCTCGCGGCGGCGATCTTCCTGCTCGCCTACTGGGGGCCGATCGAGGTGCTGGTTCCGTACCGGGTGCGGAACGATCTGGGCGGAAGCGCCGGCGACTTCGGCCTCGTGCTCGCGTGCGGCGGCGTCGGCTCGATCCTCGCTGCGCTCGTCCTCGGCCAGCGCGGCCTGCCGCGGCGCCACATCACCTTCATGTACTCGGCGTGGACGCTGGGATCGCTCGCGCTGGTCGGCTTCGGGCTCGCCGGCGCCGTCTGGCAGCTCCAGGCGATCAGCCTGCTCGAGGGCGCGCTCTTCACGGCCGGCTTGGTCGTCTGGGGGACGCTGCTGCAGACGCTCGTACCGGGCGAGCTCCTCGGCCGGGTGACGAGCCTCGACTGGTTCGTGTCCACGAGCCTCGTGCCGATCTCGTTCGCCCTGACGGGCCCGGTCTCGCACGCGCTCGGCGCCGAGACGACCCTGGTCGTCGCGGGGCTCGTCGCCGCGCTGGCCACGATCGCGTTCCTCTTCGTGCCCGGGGTGCGGGACACGGAGCGGAACGGCAGCCTGCTCGCCTCCGCAAATCCATAAGCAATGGCTATGTGTGGGATTAGGAGTGCGGTGGTATAGTCCCACCGCATGGGCGAGCCCATCTCTGTCGACGTGCTCGTGGTGGGGAGCGGCGCCTCCGGGCTCGCCGCTGCGATCTCCGCCGAGCGCGCCGGCGCCCGCGTCGCCCTCGCCGCGAAGGGCTCGATCCAGTCCTGCAACTCGGCCAAGGCCCAGGGCGGGATCCAGGCGGCCTTCGGCGACGACGATTCGCCCGAGATTCACGCCGAGGACGTGTGGCGGAGCTCGCACGAGACCGCGAACATGGAGCTCGTCCAGGTCCTCACCTCCGAGGCGCCCGGCACGATCCACTGGCTCGAGGAGCACGGCGTCGAGTTCACCCGCTCGAACGGCGGCTACCGGCTCGCCCGCTGCGGCGGCTCGACCCGCAAGCGCCTCCTCCAGGTCGGCGACCGGACGGGCCTCGCCATCACGACCGCCCTGCGCGGCGCCGTCGGCAGCTCGAGCGCGCTGACCTTCCCGAAGTCCCCGCTGGCCGGCCTCGAGCCGATCGAGCCGGGCTGGCGCGCACGCTGCGGCGAGAACGAGATCGAGGCCGGGGCGGTCGTGCTCGCGGCCGGAGGCCGCTGCTTCCGCGAGGCCGAGGAGCGCGGCGAGCTGACGACGAACCATCCTGGCGCCACCGGCGAGGTGACCCGGATCGCGCTCGACCTCGGCGCCGAGGCGCGTGATCTCGACGCGCTCCAGTACCACCCGAACGGCGGCGCCTGGCCGGAGGGGATGCAGGGCTACTCGATCCCGGAGACGACGCGCGCCTACGGCGCCGTGCTCCTGAACGCGGAGCGCGAGGAGTTCACCGACTCGCTCGGGCCGCGTGACGAGGTCTCGCAGGCGATCGTCGACGAGGTCGAGAAGGGCGTCGGAGTCGAGACCCCGGACGGCCGCCCGGCGGTCTGGCTCGACACGACTCGGATTGCGGAGGAGGACGCGAACGTCTCGCTCCCGTACATGCTTCGCCGTTACCGCGCGTACGGCATCGACCCGCTCTCCGAGCCGATCCTCACCTACCCGGTGCTCCACTACCAGAACGGAGGGCTCGTGATCGACGAGCACGGCGAGACGACGCTCGAAGGCCTTTTCGCCTGCGGCGAGATCGCCGGCGGCACGCACGGGCGCAACCGGATGATGGGCAACTCCCTGCTCGAGTGCTGTGTCTTCGGCCGCCGCGCGGGGAAGGCTGCCGCGGAGAAAGCGAGGAGCTGATGGCGGTCGCCACCGATCTCCAAAAGGTCGTCGAGGACGCCGCGGCCTACCTGTACGTCTGGGCGCTGAAGGACATCCCACAGGACCTGCGCGATGCGCTCGCCGAGGCCGCCGGCACGGAGACGTCGATCCCGGGGCAGCGCGTCCTCCAGACGATCCTGAGGAACGTCGAGGTCGCCGAGGAGGAGAAGAACCTCGTCTGCCAGGACACCGGCATCGCCGTCTACTACTGCCGGGTCGGCGAGCACTTCCCGCTCCACCCGGCGCGCATCTACCAGGCGCTCTACGACGGCACCGAGCGCGCGACGGTCGAGCACCCGCTGCGCTCCAACACCGTGCACACGCTCACGCGCGAGAACACGGGCCAGAACGTCGGCTACCGGGTGCCCATCGTCCACTGGGACTTCGTCGAGGACTGGGACGGTCTCGACGTCAAGTGCGTGCCCAAGGGCTCAGGCTCCGAGAACATGAGCTTCCTGAAGATGTGCGTCCCGGCCGACGGCGTCGCCGGCATCAAGCGGTTCGTGCTCGACTCGATCGTCGGCGCGGGCGGCAAGCCGTGCCCGCCGGGGATCGTCGGCGTCGGCATCGGCGGCTCGGCCGACTACGCGATGCACCTCGCCAAGGAGGCGATCGCGCGCCCCGTCGGCACCCGGAATCCGGACCCGCTCGTGGCGGAGCTCGAGGACGAGCTCAAGGACCTCCTGAACGAGACCGGCATCGGCCCGATGGGGCTCGGCGGCGACGTCACCGTCCTCCAATGCCATGTCGAGCACGCGGACACGCACATGACCCTGAACCCCGTCGCCGTGAACTACCAGTGCTGGGCCGCTCGTCGCGCCACGGCGCACGTGAGCGCCGACGGCGTCGTCGACTACGACCGGGAGGCCTGATGGCCGAGCGCCGCGTCACCTTCCCCGCGTCCGAGGAGGCCGTTCGCGAGCTTCGCGCCGGCGACTCGGTGCTCGTCGACGGCCACATCGTCGGGATCCGCGACCGCACGCAGGTGCGGATCTTCGACCAGGGCGTCGAGCCGCCCATGGACCTGACGGGCGCCTTCCTCCTCCACACGGCTCCCGGGGTGCGCAAGGTCTCCGAGGGCAAGTACGAAAAGGTCTGCATCGGGACGACCACGAGCGCCCGCATGGTGCGCTTCACGGAGCCGCTCGGCCGCGACTACGGCGTCCGCGCCATCTGCGGCAAGGGAGGCCTGCCCGACGAGGCGATCGAGCCGATGAAGCGGCTCGGGATGGTCTACTTCGCCATCGTCGGCGGCGCGGCCGCGCTCGAGACCACCCAGATCGAGGAGATCGAGGAGGTCTACTGGGAGGAGCTCATGCCCGAGTGCCTCTGGAAGTTCAGGGTCAAGGACTTCGGCCCGCTGACCGTCGCCATCGACGCGCACGGAACCTCGCTCTACCACGACGTCCAGGAAGAGGCGAAGAAGCGATTGGAGGATCTCTATGCCCGGCTCTGACGGCTTCCTCGACGTGCCGGCCCGCTCGCCGAAGCCGCGCGACAAGGGGCTCACGCACGTGATCGACAAGGGGCTGAACCTCCGCGACATCGAGGGCCTCTTCGACACGGCGGGCGCCTACGTCGACGTGGTCAAGCTCGGCTGGGGCACGTCGTACGTCACGAACAACCTCGAGAAGAAGATCGCGCTCTACCGGTCGCTCGAGACGCCCGTCGTGTGCGGCGGCACGCTCTTCGAGGCCGTCATCGCACGCGGGAAGCTCGACGAGTACAAGCACTGGCTCACGGAGAACCGACTGGCGCACGTGGAGGTCTCGGACGGGACGATCGACCTCCCGCGCGAGCGGAAGCTCGAGCTGATCGCCGACCTGGCGCAGGACTTCGTCGTCCTCTCCGAGGTCGGCTCCAAGGACGAGGACGTCGTCTATGCCCCCTACCAGTGGGTCGAGTGGATGCGCGAGGAGCTCGACGCCGGGGCGTGGAAGGTCATCACCGAGGGCCGCGAGGGCGGGAACGCCGGCATCTACCGGCCGACCGGCGAGATGCGCACCGGCCTGATCGACGAGATCGTCCACGACATCGACCCGGCCGACGTCATCTTCGAGGCGCCGATGAAGGCCTCGCAGGCCTGGTTCGTGCGCAAGTTCGGGCCCGAGGTCAACCTGGGGAACATCCCGCCGGACGAGGTCATCCCCCTCGAGACGCTGCGCCTCGGGCTTCGCGCCGACACCCTCAGGGAGGTGCTGCTCGGTGATCAGCCCGCAGCTGTCGCTGACTGACGCCGAGATCGAGGCGCTGCCGGGGGAGGAGGTCCTCACCTGGGCCTTCGCGGAGTTCGGCGAGCGCCTGTGCCTGTCGTGCTCGTGGCAGAAGCAGTCGTCCGTGCTCGTGCACATGGTCTCCGAGCTCGGGCTGGACGTGGACATCGTCGAGCTGGACACCCACCTCTTCTTCAAGGAGTCCTACGAGACCCGCGAGCGCCTCGTCGCGCGCTACGGGCTCAACCTGATCGTCCCCGAGGTGATCACCATCGCCGAGCAGCACAAGCAGGAGGGGCCGAACCTGTGGGAGACGAATCCCGACCGCTGCTGCCACATCCGCAAGGTCGAGCCGCTGATCCAGGTCCTGGATCCATACGACGCCTGGGTCTCGGGGATCCGGCGCGAGCAGTCGCCCTCGCGGGCGGGCGCGAAGAAGGTCGAGCGTTCGGAGCGGTACGGCGTCTGGAAGGTGCAGCCGCTCGCCGACTGGAGCGAGAAGGACGTCTGGCGGTACATCGTCCAGAACGACATCCCCTACAACCCGCTGCACGATGTCGGCTACCGTTCGATCGGCTGCATCCCGTGCACCCGGCCGACCCGGCCGGACGAGGAGGAGCGCGCTGGCCGCTGGGCCGGCTCCGACAAGCTCGAATGCGGGATCCACGTGGAGACCAAGGACACGTAGAAGGAGACACGTTGAGCGAGAACATCTTTGCCCACGAGCACCCCGAGTCGGACCGCGCGCGCGGCGGCGGCTTCACGCTCTGGTTCACGGGGCTTTCAGGCTCCGGCAAGTCCACGATCGCGCACCTCGTCGGGCCGGCCCTGGACGAGCGCGGGCACGTCGTCGAGTACCTCGACGGCGACACGATCCGCACGCACCTCTCGAAGGGCCTCGGGTTCTCGAAGGAGGACCGGGACACGAACATCGAGCGGATCGGCTGGGTCGCCTCGCGCATCACGCGCCACGGCGGCACTGCAATCACGGCCGCCATCTCGCCCTACATCGAGACGCGCCAGAAGGCGCGCGAGATGGTGGAGCCGTTCGGGCCCTTCGTGGAGGTCTATGTGAACGCCTCGGTCGAGGAGTGCGCGCGCCGCGACACCAACGGTCTCTATGCGAAGGCTTACGCCGGCGAGATCAAGGGCTTCACCGGCGTCGACGACCCGTACGAGGCGCCGGAAAGCCCCGAGATCGTCGTCGACACCGAGGCGCAGAGCCCCGAGGAGAGCGCGCGGATCGTCGTCCAGAAGCTCGAGGAGCTCGGCCTGATCGGGTCCGAGGTGCGGGCGTGAGCGCCGTGGCGACCGACCAGCTGATCAGGCCGCACGGCGGCGTCCTCGTCCCTCACGCCGGCGAGCGCCCCGACGACGTCGACGCGCTGGAGGCGGTGACGCTCACCTCGCGCGAGCTCTCCGACCTGGACATGCTCGCGTCCGGCGCGCTCTCGCCGCTCACCGGCTTCATGGGCAAGGCGGACTACGAGGGCGTCGTCGAGTCGATGCGCCTCGCCAACGGCCTGCCCTGGGCGCTGCCGGTCTGCCTGGCCGTGGCCGAGGCGCCGAAGGGCGACCGCGTCGCCCTCGCCGACGAAAGCGGCAGGCGGCTCGCGGTGCTCGAGGTCGAGGGCGTCTACGCCTACGACCGGGAGCGCGAGGCCGAGCGCTGCTTCCGCACGACCGACGGCGAGCATCCGGGCGTCGCGCGGCTGTACGCGCAGCACGACTCGTACCTCGCCGGCGCGGTGACCGTCTTCGAGCGGCTCGAGCCCGAGTTCCCGCAGCTCCACAAGGATCCTGCCGATACCCGCGCGCTGTTCGCCGAGCGCGGTTGGAAGCGCGTCGTCGGCTTCCAGACCCGCAACCCGATCCATCGGGCGCACGAGTACCTGACGAAGTGCGCGCTCGAGACCGTGGACGGCCTCCTCATCCATCCGCTGGTCGGGGCGACGAAGTCGGACGACGTGCCCGTCGACGTGCGCGTCAAGGCCTACGACGTGCTGACGGAGGGCTACTACCCCGCCGACCGCGTCGTCGTCTCCGCCTTCCCGGCCGCCATGCGCTATGCGGGCCCGCGCGAGGCGATCTGGCACGCGATCTGCCGCAAGAACTACGGCTGCTCGCACTTCATCGTCGGCCGCGACCACGCCGGCGTCGGCAGCTACTACGGCACCTACGACGCCCAGCTCATCTTCGACGAGTTCGAGCCGCACGAGCTCGACATCGAGCCGATGTTCTTCGAGCACTCCTTCTGGTGCAAGGTGTGCGGCCAGATGGCGACCGCGAAGACCTGCCCCCACGGCGGGGACGACCATGTCTTCCTCTCCGGCACGAAGGTGCGCGAGCTCCTCTCCGAGGGGCAGCTCCCGCCGGAGGAGTTCACACGGCCCGAGGTCGCCGAGGTGCTGATCGCGGCCTACAGAAGCTAGTCGCTCTCCTACAATCGCGGAGCCATGCGGGTTGCCTGGGTGAGCTTCGACGTCATCGGCCGCGACTGCCTCGAGGCCGCCGCTGCGTGCGGCGCCGAGGTGGTCGCGGTCGTGACGCTTCCAGGCCCCGTCGACCCGAAGCGTTCCGGGCAGTGCTCCTTCGACGACGTGGCCGTCCGGCTCGGCGCCCGGCTCGTCGAGGCGCAGGACGTCAACGACCCGGAGACGGTCGCCGCGCTTCGCGAGTCGGCGCCCGAGCTGATCTTCGTCGTCGGCTGGTCGCAGCTCGTCCGGGAGGAGCTCATCGCGCTCGCGCCGGCGGGCGTCTTCGGGATTCACCCGACGCTCCTGCCCCGCCACCGGGGCCGGGCGCCGATTCCGTGGGCGATTCTCTCCGGGCTGGCGACGACGGGCGTGACGCTGTTCGAGATCGTTGACCCGACCGCCGACTCGGGCCCGATCGTCGGCCAGGTCGAGGTGTCGGTAGAGCCGGACGAGACGGCGACGACGCTCTTCGACCGCCTCGCCGCCGCGCACGTCGAGCTCGTCCGCGAGCATCTCCCCGGCCTGCTCGCGGGCACCGCGCCGCGGCTCCCGCAGGACCCGCGCAGGGCGAGCGCTTGGCCGAAGCGGACGCCTGCGGACGGGATCATCGACTGGGAGACGCGCGCGCCGTACCTCTACGACTGGGTCCGGGCGCAGACGCGTCCGTACCCGGGCGCATTCACGTTCCTCGGCGACACGCGCATCGTCGTCTGGCGCGCGGCGCCGGCCGCGCTCGCGGCGGAAGCCCCCGCCGGCACGGTCGTCGAGAGCCGCGAGAGCGGCGTCGTGGTCGCGTGCGGGACCGGCGGGCTCCTGCTCGAGGAGGTCGAGCCCGAGCGCGGCGGCGTTCTCGCCGGGCCGCTGGTGGGCGAGGCGATTCCGGTGGGGGCGAGGCTCGGATGAGCGAGCGCGTCCTCGTGGTTGCCGCGCACCCCGACGACGAGGTGCTCGGGATGGGTGGGACGATCGCGCTGCACGCGACCGTTCGCGCCGACGCCGTCCGGATCGTCTGCCTGACCGACGGAAGCTCGACCCAGTACCCGGGCGACGCCGAGAAGCGCGCCCAGAAGGACAGCGAGGCCGTCCGCGCAGCCGCAGCGCTCGGCGTCGACGACTACGTGCACCTCGACCTGCCGGACATGCGCCTCGACACGATCCCGCACGCCGAGCTGAACGCTGTCGTCGAAGGGCAGGTGCGCGACTTCGGCCCGAGCATCGTCTACACCGTCCATCCCGACGTGAACCTCGACCATCGGGCCGTCTTCGACTCGGTCGCGGTCGCCACCCGGCCGATGCCGGAGCAGGTCGTCCGCCGGGTCCTCACCTACGGGCCGACCTCCAGCGTGGAGTGGACGCCGGCGGTCGCGAGCCGGTTCGCGCCGAACTGGTTCGTCGACATCGGTGAGACGCTCACCGCCAAGCTCGCGGCCTTCGCGTGCTACGAGACCGAGCTGCGGGAGCCGCCCCATCCGCGAAACGAGCGCGGGATCAGGGCGGCCGCCGAGTTCTACGGTGGGGCCGCCGGCTGCCACTACGCGGAGCCGTTCGTGCTCGTACGCGCCGTCGAGGGCCCCACGAGCTGATCTTGGGACGACGCTGGCCGCTGCTGCTCGCCGTCGCCCTTCTCGTCGGCGCGGTCGCCGCCTTCACGTACACGGAGAAGCTCAAGCTCACCCGCTCGCCGATCGGCGTCGCCCGATTCGATCGCTGGCTGTCGCCGGGCTGCGACTGCCCCCAGGAGACGGCGAGCCTGAGCTTCCTCGTCCGCGAGCGGCAGCGGATCGACGTCGACGTGGTCGACGCGGACGGTGACCGGGTCCGCACGCTGGCGACCGGGGTCAGCCGGCCTCGGGGGCGGGTCGAGTACGAGTGGGACGGCCGCGACGACGCGGGGGCGGTCGTGGCGGACGGCCCGTACCGCGTCAGGGTGCGGCTCCTCGACGACCGCAGGACGATCGTCGTCCCGGTCGCCATTCGCGTCGACACGCAGGCGCCGGAGATCGCCGGTGTGGGCGTCACGCCGACGAGCGTCGGGGTGGGCGAGGAGGTCGAGATCCGCTTCACCGCCCATGAGCTCGGCACGCCGCTGGTCGTCGTCGACGGCGAGGTGGCCGAGCGCGGGTCGTCCGGCCGGGCCGGCGCGCGCAGGGTTGTCTGGTCGCCGTCGGCGCCGGGCTCCTACCGGGTGGCGGTCGCGTTCGAGGACCAGGCGGGTAACGTCTCCGAGCCGGTCGGCGCTACGACGGTGACCGTGACGGGGTCATGACCGGCGGCGCGCCGCTCCTCGTCCTCGGCGTGCGTCGCTCGGGGACGACTCTGCTGCGCGTCATTCTCGATCGCAGCTCCGCGCTCGCAATCCCGGACGAGTCCTACTTCGTCCCGCAGCTCGCCGAGCGTCACGGAGCGCACGTCGACCCCGACGACTTTCTCGACGACCTGAGCCGGCTGCCGACGGTGCGGGAGTGGGACGTGTCCCTCGAGGAGGTGCGGGGCCGGCTCCGGCCGGGCATGGCGCTCGGGGACGCGGTCGCCGCGGTGTACGAGACGTACGCCGCCCGCTTCGGCAAGGCTCGCTGGGGCGACAAGACGCCGATGTACATGGCGTACCTGCCGCTGCTCGAGCGGCTCTTCCCGACCGCGCTCTACGTCCACCTGATCCGTGACGGCCGGGACGCTGCTACCTCGTTCCTCGCCATGCCGCGCGGAATCGTCACCGAGAGCTGGGCGCACCCGCGGACCGCGGCCGGCTTCGCCTGCCAGTGGCGGACCGAGGTCGAGGCGGCGCGCGCGCTCGGCCGTCGCGTGGGCGAGCGCTACCTCGAGGTGCGCTACGAGGACCTGGTGCGGGCTCCGGCTGCGGCGATCGAGCGGATCTGCGCGTTCGCGGGGCTTGCCTACGAGCCCTCCATGCTCGCCTATCCCGGCGAGGTGGACGTCTCGTCCAGGCCCCACCAGCAGCGCCTCCGCAATGCGCCGATCCCGGGCGTCCGCGACTGGCGGTCCGAGCTCGCGCCCGAGGACGTCGCCGCGTTCGAGGCCGTGGCCGGAGAACTGCTCGCCACCCTGGGATACGACACGGTCACTGCGCCTTCGACCGCGGCGCGGCTCCGGGCCCGGGCCGAGCTCACGTCGTACCTGGCCCGGACCGCCGCGTGGCGCACGGCCGGTCGTGGCGTCAGGCGCTCGCCTCTCTGGAGGCGGCGCCACCCGCCGCTCGCGTAGGCGACGGCGAAGGCGCCGGCCGCGGGGCCAGCGCCAGGCAGGCCGCGGCGAGCCCGACGATCCCCCACGTGAACGGATCCTCGAAGAACCCGCTGTAGGTCAGCGAGTGGACGACGAGGGCCGTGAACGTGCCGAGCAGGGCGAGCGCGAAGGCTTGCACCCGGCGCATCGCCAGAAGCGTGGCCCGGACGGTGGCGGCGAGCAGCGCGAAGTAGAGGACCAGGCCCGTCGCGCCGAGCTCGGCGGCGACGGTCAGCGGCGTGGTGTGCGAGTCGTTCCTCCTCTCGCGGTCACGGGCATCCTCGAGCCGGCTGCTCGCGCGGGCCTGTGCGCCGATGCCCACGCCGATGAGGGGGTGGTCGAGGAACACGGGCAGCGTCACGGAGACGAGCGGCGCCCGACCGCTCGTCGCGCGGCGAAGGGACTCGTCCTGTGCGACCGCGAAGAGGACACCGACTGCTGTGAGCACCAGCGCCGCCGTCGTCACGGCGAGCACGCGGCGCGAGACCCTGTCACCGGCGACGAGGCCGACCACGAGGACGGCCGCGAACAGCGCGAGAAAGCTCGACTGCGAGTACGAGAAGTAGAGACCGGCGAGGAGGAGGCCGAGCAGCGGGAGCCCGAACGCCGCGCGCAGGCGCCCGAGCCACAGCAGGACGACCAGGACGACGATCCCCAGGACGAGGAACCGGCCGTAGATGCTCGAGTCCTTGAAGATCGAGGTGACGCGGAAGTACGACGTGTAGGCGTTGGCGAACTGGAGGTCGTCTGCGAAGAGGAGCGTGTGCGTCCACTCCTGCCACAGCCCCAGCGCGGCGACCGCCGCGGTCTCGGCCAGCAGCACCGCGGCCAGGGCACGGGAGACCGCCCCCGTGAGCACCGTCTGGGCGACGAGGGCGAGCAGGAGCGCGAAGGGGAGGACGAAGAAGAACACGTCGATCGCCCCATCCCGCGGATCGCGCGACCAGAGGAGGGAGAGCGACGCGAAGCCGGCGAACCCGGCAACGGGAGCCGCGAGGAGCAGGGGCAGCGGGCGCCAGTCGGCGCCGCGAACGGCCCGATAGGCGAAGGCGAGCCCACCGGCGCCGATCACGGCGTAGAGGGGGAGAAGAAGGAAGGCTTCCTGGCCTGCGAGCTCGACCGGGATCCGGATCGGTGCGACGGCGAGGAGCGCGACGGGGAGCGCCGCGGGTAGGCGAACGAACGCCGCGGCGAGACCGGCGACGGCCAGCAGCCCGGCGATCCCGGCCCCGAGCCGCGCCGGTGAGCGCACCATGAGCTCCAGCTGGTCAGGGATGAGCGCCAGCGCAAGCCCGATCTCCGCGCCCAGCAGGAGCAGCAGGGCGACGACGATGTGGAGTCGCGAGCGCGCGAGGATGATCGCGGGCGCGCCGAGGGCGCCCACGAGCGCCGCCGTTTCTGCGAGTTCGACGCGCTCCATTCGCTTCGGGCGGGAAGCCTAGACTGGAGTCGCCCGCTCAGCGGCAGTCGCCGCAGAGACCCGACACCTCGAGCCGGTGGCCCGTGGTCACGAAGCCGTGCGTCGCGGAGATCCGCTCCAGCCAGGGGTCGAGCTCGCAGTCCTCGAGCTCGACGACGCGGTGGCAGCTCGAGCACACCAGATGGTGGTGGTGGCCGTCTCCGCAGAGTCGGTAGCAAAGCTCGCCCTGGCGGTGGGAAAGGGCGTCGATAACGCCCTCGTCGGCGAGGAGCCCGAGCGTGCGGTAGACGGTGGCGAGCCCGAGCCGGTCGCCGCGCTGCCGCAAGCGCTCGTGCAGCTGCTGCGCGGTCACGTCGTCGTGCTCTGCCATCAGCTCGGAGAGGACCGTGAGCCGCTGCTTCGTCGGCCTCACGCCGACGCCCTGGAGCAGCTCGACTGCGCGCGGTTGCTCGCCGGTGGGCACGTGGCTATGCTAGCAGTCGGTGATAACGAGAATCGTTCTCATGCTCGCTGTGCTGGGCCTCACAGCCACGGCGGCCGCATGCGGCGGGGATCCGGAGGCCGCCGGCTCGGCCGGCCGGACCCAGGTCGTCGCGGGCTTCTACCCGCTGGCGTTCGCCGCCGAGGAGATCGGGGGCGACCGCGTCGAGGTCACCAACCTCACCCCGTCCGGCGCCGAGCCCCACGACGTCGAGCTGACGCCGCGCGACGTCGAGCGGATTCGCTCGGCCGACCTCGTCCTCTACGCCGGCGGCGGCTTTCAGCCGGCTCTCGAGGACGCCGTCGACGGAGCGGCCGGGACGGCGGTCGACGTGCTCGAGGGCAGCGAGCTCCGCGAGGGGGACGAGGGCATCGACCCGCATGTCTGGCTCGACCCCGTGCGGTTCGCCGGGATCGTGGAGAGGATCGGCGCCGAGTTGGGGCGCGAGGCCCCAGCCCGAGAGCTGGCCTCGCGGCTGCGGGCGCTCGACGCGGAGTTTCGCCAGGGGCTCGCGGAGTGCGATCGGCGCGAGCTCGTCACGGCCCACGACGCGTTCGGATACCTCGGCGACCGGTACGACCTCGAGGTGATCCCCATCGCCGGCCTCGCCCCGGAGACGGAGCCGACGCCGCGCGAGCTCGAGGAGGTCGCCGAGCTCGTCGAGGAACGGGGCGTGACGACCGTCTTCGTCGAGCCGCTGCTCTCGGCGGAGGTCGGAGAGACCGTCGCGCGCGAGGCGGGCGCCGACACCGCTGTGCTCGACCCGCTCGAAGGGCTGAGCGAGGACCAGCTGGACGCCGGCGAGACCTATCTCACCGTGATGCGGGCGAACCTGGACGCGCTGCGGGCGGGCCTCGGGTGCCGGTAGCCCCGGTTCTCGAGCTCGCCGGCGTCTCCTTCGCCTACCGCCCGGGCCAGCCGGTGTTGGCGGATGTCGACCTGATCGTGGCCGAGAACGAGTTCGTCGCCGTCGCGGGCCCGAACGGCGGCGGCAAGACGACGCTCATCCGCCTCGTCCTCGGGCTCGCCCGCCCCGACTCCGGGTCGGTGCGCCTCTTCGGCGAGCCCGCGCACCGGTTCTCGCGCCGGGCGACCCTCGGCTACGTCGCGCAGCGCGCGCGGATCGGCGGCCAGGGACCGGTGACCGTGCGCGAGGTCGTCTCCGCCGGCCGGCTCGCCCAGGGGAGCCTGCTGGGCCCGCTTCGCGCCCGCGACCGGGCCATCGTCGAGGAGGCGATCGCCGACGTCGGCCTCGGGGAGCTGGGCGGCGCGCAGCTCGCAGAGCTCTCGGGTGGACAGCAGCAGCGGGCCTTCATCGCCAAGGCGCTCGCCGGCCAGCCGTCGCTGCTCGTCCTGGACGAGCCGACCGCCGGCGTCGACGCCGGCTCGCAGGAGTCGCTCGCGCGCCTGCTCGACCGCCTCCACCGGGAGCGGCACGTGACGACGCTCTACGTGTCTCACGAGTTCGGCGCGGTCGAGGGCATCGTCGACCGGCTCGTGCTCGTGCGGGGCGGGATCGTCTTCGACGGGCCGCCGAGCACCCTCCCCTCCGAATGGCACGACCCCTCGCACGCCCATGCTCGACAGTGAATTCATGCGCCTCGCCTTCGCGGCGGGGGCGGTGATCGGCGTCCTGGCGCCCGCCGTCGGGTTCTTCCTCGTCCAGCGGAACATGAGCCTCGTCGGCGACGGCATCGGCCACACCGCCTTCGCCGGGGTGGCCCTGGGCTACCTGCTCGGCGTCTCCCCCGTCCTCACCGCGCTCGTCGCAGCCGTGGCCGGGGCGGTCGGGATCGAGTGGCTGCGCTCGCGCCGGCGCACGGCCGGCGACCAGGCCCTCGCGCTCCTCTTCTACACGGGGCTGGCGGCCGGCGTGGTCCTGGCCTCGGCCGCGGGGGCGCTCGACGTCGACCTGTTCGCGTTCCTCTTCGGCTCGATCCTCACAGTCACGCGGGAGGACCTCGTCGTCGTGGCCGTGCTCGGCCTGGGCGGGCTGGCCGTGATCGGCCTGCTCTACCGGGCGCTCGCCGGAGTTGTCGTCGACGAAGAGGGTGCCCAGGTGGCCGGCGTGCCCGTGGCGTCGCTGAACGTGCTCGTCGCCGGGCTGGCCGGGTTGACGATCGGGCTCTCGATGCAGATCGTCGGGATCCTCCTGATCGCCGCGCTCATGGTTCTCCCGGTGATCGCCTCCGGCCGGATCGCCTGGAGCATGCGCTCGTCCATCGCCGTCGCCATGGGGATCGGGCTGGCCTCCGTCTTCGCCGGCCTGACGATCGCCTACTACGCCGACCTGCCGCCGGGCGGGGCGATCGTCCTCGTCGCCGCGGGGTCCTTCGTCGTGGCGAGCCTCGTCGAGGCCGCCCGCGCGCACCGATAGGGTGAGCCGGTGATCGACGGCTGGAAACGCGCGCTCGTCCTCGCTCCGCACACCGACGACGGCGAGTTCGGCTGCGGCGGGACGATGGCCCGCCTCGTCGAGGCCGAGGTCGAGGTGCGCTACGTCGCCTTCTCCATCGCCACCAAGTCGCTGCCCGAGGGCTTCCCGCCGGACACGCTCGCGCGCGAGGTGCGCGCGGCGACCGCCGAGCTCGGCATCCCCGAGAGCCAGCTCGTCGTCGAGGACTTCGAGGTGCGCGCGTTCCCGGAGCACCGCCAGGAGGTCCTCGAGCGCCTGATCGCGCTCTGGGAGGAATGGCCTCCGGATGCGGTGTTCATGCCGAGCCTGCGCGACATCCACCAGGACCATCAGGTCGTCGCCCAGGAGGGCCTGCGCGCCTTCAAGCGGACGACGGTCCTCGGCTACGAGATCCCCTGGAACAACTTCAACTTCGACCACCAGGCCTACGTCGGCCTGGAGGAGCGCCACGTGGAGCGCAAGGTCGCGGCGCTCGCGCACTATGCCTCGCAGCAGCACCGCAACTATGCGAATCCCGAGTACATCTGGAACCTCGCCCGGACCCACGGCATCAACGTGAACCGGGCCTTCGCCGAGGTCTTCGAGGTGTACCGGGTCGTGAGCTGAGCGGCCGGCGGCCGGCCGGCTCAGACGGTGCGGTACGTCAGCTTCTCGCTCGCGCGCGTCTCGTTCGAGCGGACGATTGCGTCGCAGATCTCCGAGGTGCGGTAGCCGTCCTCGAAGGTGGCCCCGTACGGGCGCGACCTCGCCGTCCGAGGCGATCGCCTCGAGGAAGTGGTGCAGCTCGTGCACGAAGGTGTGCTCCCAGCCGATGACGTGGCCGGGCGGCCACCAGTGCTGCCAGAAGGGATGGTCTCCCTCGGAGACGAGGATCGTCCGCAGGCCCGCCTCGGCGGTCGACGCCTCCGGCCCGGGGCTCACCAGCAGCTCGTTCAGGCGCTCGAGGTCGAAGGCGAGCGAGCCCTTGGAGCCGTTGATCTCCCAGCGCATGGAGTTCTTCCTGCCGGTGGCGAAGCGGGAGGCCTCGAGCGTGCCGACGGCGCCGCCCTCGAACTCGGCGATCGCCTCGAAGGCGTCGTCGACGTCGACGCGGCCGCCGGGCCGGTCGTCGATGAACGTCCGCAGCACGCCCGAGATCGACTCGATCTCGCCGACGAGGAAGCGGCCGAGGTCGATGATGTGTGCGCCGAGGTCGCCGAGCGCGCCGGAGCCTGCGACCGACCGGTCGAGCCGCCAGACCTTGGCGAAGGCCGGGTCGAGGATCCAGTCCTGCAGGTACGACGCGCGGAAGTGGTAGATCTCGCCCAGCTCGCCGGCCTCGATCATCTCGCGGGCGAGGCGGACGGCCGGGACGAAGCGGTAGTTGAACGCGCACATGTGCTTGACCCCGGCGGCGCTCACGCGCCGGTACATCTCGAAGGACTCGTCGGCCGTCCGCGCGAGCGGCTTCTCGCAGATCACGTGCTTGCCGGCCTCGGCCGCGGCGATCGTGGGCTCCGCATGGAGCGAGTTCGGGCCGGAGTTGTCGAAGAGCTGCACGGCCGGGTCGGCCACGAGGTCGCGCCAGTCGGTCGTCGACCGCTCGAAGCCGTAGCGCAGGGCGGCCTCGGCGACGGCGTCCTCCGACCGGCCGGCGATCGAGACGAGCAGCGGGCGCAACGGCGGCGGCCACGTCATGTACGACAGGGCGCGGTACGCGTGCGCGTGCGCCTTTCCCATGAAGGCGTAGCCCAGCATGCCGACGCCGATGGCGTCGGGCAGGTCGGCGGCGTCGTGCGTAACCGGTTCGGCGGCGTCGGCCTTGAGGCCGGTCACGAAACGTCCGCCTTGAACGCCTGGTCGAAGACGACGGCGGACGGTGCGAAGTCGATGCGGCGAACGAACGCGAGCGCGTCCTGTGCGCCCCAGTTTCTGTCCATGCCGGAGTCCTCCCATTCGACGGAGAGCGGTCCCTCGTAGCCGATGCGGTTGAGCGCGCGGATCATCTCCTCGAAGTCGACGTCTCCGTGCCCGGGCGAGACGAAGTCCCAGCCGCGGGCGCGGTCGCCGAAGTCGACGTGCGAGCCGAGGATGCTCCGCCGCCCGTCGAGCCGGCGCTTCGAGTCCTTGACGTGCACGTGGTAGATGCGGTCCGCGAACTCGGCGACGAACTCGGCCGGGTCCAGGAACTGGTGGATCAGGTGGCTGGGATCGAAGTTGATCCCGAACGCGGGGTGCCGGTCGACGGCCTCCAGGGCCCGCGCGGTCGTTGGAAAGTCGTACGCGATCTCGGTCGGGTGCACCTCGAGCCCGAAGCGGACGCCTTCCGCGGCGAAGACCTCGAGGATGGGCAGCCACCGCTCGGCGAAGTCCTCGTAGCCCCTGTCGATGTCGGCCCAGTCGTTCGGCGGGAACGAGTAGAGCATGTGCCAGATGCTCGACCCGGTGAACCCGTTGACCTGCGTGACGCCGAACGCGGCCGCGGCGCGGGCCGTGTCGGCGACACGGTCGGCGGCCCGCCGGCGGACGCCCTCGGGGTCCCCGTCGCCCCAGATCTCCGGCGGGAGGATCGCCTGGTGGCGCCCGTCGATCGGGTCACAGACAGCCTGGCCGACGAGGTGGCAGGAGATCGCCTCGCAGACGAGGCTCTTCGACTCGAGCAGCTCGCGCTTCGCCTGGCAGTAGCCGGGATCGGCGAGCGCGGCCGCGACGTCGAAGTGGTCGCCCCAGCACGCGAGCTCGAGCCCGTCGTACCCCCATTCGGCGACGCTCGACGCCAGGTCCTCCAGGGGGAGGTCCGCCCACTGACCGGTGAAGAGCGTGACGGAGCGAGGCACGATAAAGCTCTTGGCGCGTCGGCCTGTTCCGGCCGGGACCCCACGGAGCGTAAGGATGAATACCGGCAATACTTTGCCGAGTCAAGCCCTAAGTCATGTGCGGCGAGGGACTAACGGAGGGCGGCGAGCTCGCGGCGGCCGACCGGCGTGCCCGCGTCCAGCCACTGCGAGAGGCGGTGGGGCGAGAAGAGCTCGTCGGTCACCATGGCGGCCGCTCCGATGACGCCGCCGAGGCCCTCGAGCGTCGATCTCTTGACGACGAGGTCGCGGGTCGCAAGCGGGAGGGAGCGGCGGTAGACGCTCTCCCGGATCGTCGCGAGCAGCAGGTCGCCGGCGCCCGCGACGCCGCCGCCGATGACGATCAGCGACGGGTTGAAGAAGTTCACGATGCCGGCGAGCATCCGGCCGATCTGCCGGCCCGCATTGGTGATCAGCTCGACGCTCGCCGGGTCGCCGTGGGCGGCGGCGCGCGAGAGGTCGCGCGCGTCGAGCGAGCCCTTCTCGTCGAGGAGCGCGGCAAGGAACTCGCTGCGACCCTCACGCGCGAGGCGCTCGGCGTCGCGGCCGAGCGCGCCGCCGCCGGCGAACGCCTCGAGGCAGTTCACGTTCCCGCAGCGGCAGACGACGTCCTCGCCGTCGACGTCGAGGATCTGGATGTGCCCGACATCGCCCGCGCATCCCTGGGCGCCCCGGTGCAGGCGTCCCTCGACCACGATTCCGGCGCCGATGCCCGTGCCGATCTTGATGAAGACGACATTCTCGTGCTCGCGCGCGATGCCGGCGCGCAGCTCGCCGAGCGCCATCACGTTGACGTCGTTGTCGACCCAGACCGGGACGTCGTAGTCCGAGAAGCGCTCTCGCACCGGATGGCGGTCCCAGCCCGGCATGATCGGCGGCGCGATCGGCCGGCTCGAGTGGAACTCGACCGGGCCCGGCAGCCCGATGCCGATCCCCCAGAGCTTCCCAGGAAGGTCGTCGGCCTCGGCCAGGCACTGCTGGAAGAGCTCGTCCACGTGGTCGAGCACGAGGTCGGCGCCGGCGGCGATGTCGTACGGCTCCTCGACGTGCACGATGATCTGGCCGGCGAGGTCGGCGACGGCGATGTCGACGCTCGTGGCGCCCAGGTCGGCGACGAGCAGATGGCCGGCGTCCGCCCGGAAGCGGAGGAGCCGGGGCGCCCGCCCGCCGGTCGACGGCCCGAGCTCGCCCTCGGCGAGGAGCCCGTACTCGACGAGCTCGGCGACTCGCTGGGTCACGACTGCGCGAGTCAGGCCCGTCGCGTGCATCAGCCGCGGCCGGGTCGAGGAGCCGTGCGTGCGGACGAAGTCGAGCACCGTGACGAGGCCGTTGAGGCTCTCCTCAGCCGGGCCGGACACCGTTCGCGCCATGCAGACCTCCTCGGGCGGAAAGGGTACTGATGCCGTACGTCGATCCGGTCGGATCGCACTTCTTACGATAACGGTAAACACATAGTTCTCCAAGCGACTCACTTCTCTTGCAATCCAGCAGAAGATGGCGTAGGGTCGCGGCCAATGGCTCCGACGACGGTGCCTCCGCTGCCGTTGCAGGCAGTCGAGAGCTCGGCCTCTCAGGCCCGCACATGCGCGCTCTTGACCGGCGGGAAGACCGACCTGGAGGTGAGGATGGCGAGAGAGCTCGCAGCGTGTGGGATCATCGGCGTCACGAGATCGCCCGCGCGGTGAGTCGAGGGACGCTTGACCGGCAGCACTTCCTGACACGACGGCGACGGCCGTCCACGAGAAATCCCGTTTAGGGGGAGGGGAATGCTCAGATGAGAAAGCTTCGTTGGCTGGTGGCACTGGTCGTCGCCAGCATGGCCCTTGTTCTCTCTGCGAGCGCGCAGGCCGCTCCGGCCGAGTTCGTCGTCCTCGTGTACACGGGGAACGACGGGTCGCAGGCGGCCAACGTCGACGCCGGCGTGAGGGAGATCCGCAAGCTCTCGCGCGAGAAGAACTTCAACATCGTCGTCACCGACCGCACCCGCGAGTTCGACAAGCATCGGCTCGTGCGGTACGACGCCGTTCTCTTCCTCAACACGAACGGCAGCCCGCTCGGCCCGAACGAGGAAGCAGCCTTCGAGGCGTGGTTCCGCGCCGGCGGCGGCTTCATGGGCGTCAACTCGGCGATCGAGACCGAGCCCGAGTGGCAGTTCCTGACCGACATCCTCGGCGCCCGCGCGTCGGGCAAGACCGCCGCGCAGCGCGGCACGGTCAAGGTCGCCGACCGCGTCCACGACGCGAGCAAGAACAACGACGAGTACTGGGATCGCTCCGAGCAGTGGTACAACTTCACGGCCAACGTCCGCGGCATCAGCCACGTCCTCGCCACGGTCGTCGAGGAGCCGTTCGCGAAGCAGCCCGACTACCGGGTGCTGGACGCGATCGCCGGCGGCACGATGGGCGCCGACCACCCGGTCGCCTGGTGCAAGGACTACCAGGGCGGCCGCTCCTTCTACACCGCGCTCGGCACGACGCCGGCGAGCTACGACGCCGACCTCAGCGAGCACCTGTACGGAGCCCTGCGCTGGACGGCCGGCGTCGCCGACCCCGTCTACAGCGACTGCGGCGCCACCGTGCTCGCCAACTACCAGATGAACTTCGTGGCGGCTCCGCCGAACCTGAGCGAGCCGATCGGCTTCGACGTCCTGCCCGACGGCAGCGGCCGCGTCATCCAGACCGACCGCCGCGGCGGCGTCCGGCTCCACGACCCGGCCACCAACTCGACCACGCTTCTGGCCACCATCCCCGTCTACATCGCCAACGAGGACGGGATGTACGGCCCGGAGGTCGACAACAACTTCAACACGAACAAGTGGGTGTACCTCTTCTACTCGCCGCCGACCGTCGAGGACGTGAAGCAGTCCAACGGCTCGACGGCGCACGATCACGACGCCGCTGAACGACCCGGCGACGCCGCAGAACGAGCAGAACGCTCCCAACTTCGCCTCGTCGCTGAGCGCCTGGGACCAGTACGTCGGGTACTTCCAGCTCTCGCGCTTCAAGTTCGTCGAGGCGACGGCGACGACGCCGGCCCACCTCGATCTCGCCAGCGAGCAGCAGATCCTCCGCGTGGACAACAACCGCGGCGCCTGCTGCCACGTCGCCGGCGACATCGACTTCGACTCCCACAACAACCTGTGGATGGTCACGGGTGACGACACGCCGGCCGGCGGCGGCAACTCCGGCGGCTTCGGCCCGTTCAACGGCCAGCTCACGAACGAGAGCCAGACGCTCGCCATCGCCAACGCGACGGGCGGCACGTTCACGCTCACGTTCGACGGCCAGACGACGGCGCCGATCTCCGCCGTTCCCGCTCGACAACCTCGCGATCGAGTCCGCCCTCGAGGCGCTCTCGAACCTCGACGACGTCGCCGTGACGGGAACGGGGACGCGGACGATCAACTTCCGCGGCAACGTGGCGGAGACGAACGTCCCGCAGATGACCGGCGACGCCTCCGGCCTCACGTCGGCCACGACGGCGACGCTCACGATCGCCATGGCCACGATCAACAACGGCCAGGGCATCAACATCCCGGCCGACGGCGGCCTCTTCAACGGGCCGCACGTCGACGCCCGGCGGACCGGTCAGAACACGGGCGACCTCCGCGCGAAGCTGCTGCGGATCACGGTCAAGGCGGGCGACATCACGCCGGCCGAGGAGAACTCCTTCCGCGGGGCCTACACGGTCCCGGCAGGGAACCTCTTCCCGGTAGGCACGGCCCGGACCCGGCCCGAGATCTACGCGATGGGCTTCCGCAACCCGTTCCGGCTGACCCTGGACAAGAACGACGTCGCCTACATCAGCGACTACTCGCCGGACTCGCAGGTCCCCGTGAAGTTCCGCGGGCCTGCGGGCACCGGGCGCTTCCAGGTCGTGGACGAAGCCCGCCAACTACGGCTGGCCGCTCTGCTACCAGCCCGACCTGCCGTACTACAAGTGGGACTTCAACACGTCGACCCCGCTCCCGAGCGCGGCGGCGCCCGAGGTCCACGAGTGCGACAACCCGACCCGCGGCCCGCAGAACACGTCCCGCTGGGTCGCGAACGGCGGTCCCGCGGTCGAGCCGGGCCTCGAGTACGGGCCTCCGATCAAGCGGTCGGAGATCTGGTACTCGTACCGCGACAACCAGGCCGCCGAACGGTCCGCTCGGGACGCCGTGCTTCGCCAACTCGTACGGGCCCGGAGCACCGTGCCACGCCGGTCGCCGGGATGTGCCCGCAGCTCTTCCCGGAGCTCTTCACGGGAGGCGTCGGCCCGCACGGCACGGCGCCGTACGACTACGACCCGTCCAACCCGAGCCCGACGAAGTTCCCGCCGTACTACGACGGGTCCTTCATCATCGGGGAGTTCACGCAGGACACCATGCGCGAGGTCAAGCTCGACTCGCAGGGCAGGGTCTTCAAGATCAACCAGGCCCTGAACTGCGGGCCGGCCCCGCCCCTCGCCGACGCGGCCGTTCCTGTGCGACAACCCGATGGACATGGAGTTCGGTCCTGACGGCAACCTCTACCTGCTCACCTACGGCGACGGGTTCTTCAACATCAACCCCGACGCCGCCATGGAGCGGTTCGAGTACGTGAAGGGCAAGCGGGCCCCGGTCGTCTCCGTCAGCGCGACGCCGACGAGCGGCCAGGAGCCGCTGGTGGTCAGCTTCAACGGCACGGCCACCGACGCCGATCCGGGCGACGCTCTCAGCTACGCCTGGGACTTCGACAGCAACGGCACGACCGACTCGACCGAGGAGGACCCGACGCACACGTACACGACGACGGGCGTCTTCGTGGCGAGGCTGACGGTCACCGACTCGAACGGCCTGAGCGGCTCGGCCAACACGACGATCACGGTCGGCAACACGGCGCCGACGGTCACGGTCAACACGCCGGTCGAGGGCGGCACGTTCGCCTTCGGCGACAACATCCCGTTCACGGTCACGGTCACCGACCCGGAGGACGGGGCGATCAACTGCGCGGAGGTCGCCGTCACCTTCGTGCTCGCCCACGACTCGCACGGCCACGCCGAGGCGACCGTCAACGGCTGCAGCGGCGTCCTGCCGACTGATGTCTCCGGCGCGACCCACGGCGGGAACGTGTGGGGCGTGATCAGCGCTTCGTACACGGACCACGGCGACGGCGGCGTGCCGCCACTGACGACCGTTGTCGCAGAACAACATCCGCCAGAAGAAGAACGAGGTCGAGAACGTCCTCAACCAGTCCGGGACGAACGTCGCTCGCGTCGACCGACGTCGGCGGCGGGTCTCCAGCGCGGCAGCCTCAGCGCCGGCGACTGGATGGAGCTGAACGGACCCTTCAACCTGACCAACATCAACGCGCTCACGTTCCGGGTGACCGGCGGCACGAACGGCGCCGCGTCCGGAACGGTCGAGCTCTGGCGCGACGCGATCAACGCGGCCGGCGGAGGCACGCTGGTCTCGAGCCAGACGATCACCGGCACCGCCGCCGGGACGTACGCGAGCCAGACGTTCCCGCTCGTGGATCCCGGCGGAGCGCACAGGCTGTTCCTCGTCTTCGCGAACGCGAACACGTACAGCCTCAACTGGGTCGAGTTCGTCGGACCGGGGGTGAGCGGTCCCGTAGAAGAGACTCGCACGCTCAGAGGGGGCGCCGCGACGGGCGCGGCGCCCCCGCTCTCTCCGCCAGGCAGGGGGCGAAATCGTTCGACAGGAGGTTCGGGACATGGAGAAAGAGCACAGCCTCAACCGCAAGCAGTTCCTGGGCGCGGCCGCCGGAGCTGCTGCGGCGGCCGGGCTTGCAGGGCCGTGGGCCTCGAAGGCCATGGCGACGGACGGCCCCACCGCGGGCCGGAACGCGCTGATCACGATCCGCACGCTCGGGGTCCAGCAGTTCTCGATCCGAGACGCCACGGGGCGGCTCGGCGTGACGAACAACCCCACGCCGACGATGGGCTTCCTGGGCGGTCCCGACTTCCCGGACGATCCCAACGACCTCGGGCCGCTCGTGCCGCTTCCGGGCGGGTTCGCCGAGGTGTTCGAGTACCTCGCGTCGATCGATTACGCGGGCATCGAGTTCTTCAGCTTCAACCAGAACGTCGGCACGCTCGGGCGGCAGCCGACGATCGAGGAGATCCGCGGCTACCTGGACGCGGCCGGGCTCATGGCCCACGGCACCCACACGGGCTCCATCGCCGCCATGTACGACCCGGCGACCGGCGGCCTCTCGGCCAACGGGCTCACCCAGGTCGCGAACGCGCACATCCTCGGCTACGACATGATCGGAACCGCCGGAGACCCGAGCGGTCGCACCACGCTCGAGGACAACCCGACCAACCCGAACCAGATCGGGTGGCAGGAGGCCGCGCGGAGGGCGAACGTGATCGGGGCGGCGCTCAGGGCGGAGGGCATCCGCTACTACTTCCACCCCGAGCAGAACACGTTCCGCTTCTTCGACCCGGTCGCGAACCCGCAGCTCGCGGATACGCACCTGATCTCCTGGTTCTCGGACAACACGAACCGGGAGCTCGTGTTCTTCACGCCGGACATCCTGCACTCCTACTCGGGCCGCGCCCGCTTCCCGCATCCGGTGAACGGGCCCGACTTCGACCCGTATGCCTGGGTCACGTCCGACCCGAAGCGGTTCATCGGCTACCACCTGAAGGACGGCAACAGGAACCCGACGTGGCCCGGCCCGCCCTCGGGAGGGCCCTACACGCAGACGTTCCTCAGGACGCCGACCTTCACGGACGCCGTCGGCGTCGGTGAGGGGCAGCTCGGCCAGGGCACGGATCCCGACCCGGCCGTGAAGAGCTTCAAGCAGTTCATCGAGGTCAAGGGCAAGTACAACCGCATGCACATGATCGAGAGCGACAGCGGCCCCGGCGGCTCCGCCGACCAGGGCAGGTCGCTCCGCCACGCCAAGATCAGCATGAAGTGGCTCCTGGACAAGTAGCTACGAGCCGTCAATCGCCCAACGGGCGGAAGGAGGGGAAGTTGATGGAGGGAGAGGTCAAGGGCCTGAGCCGAAAGCAGTTCCTCGGCGCGGCCGCCGCGACCGCCGGAGCGGCCGCGGGCACAGCGATTCTGGCGAAGACGGCGCCTTCGGCGTTCGCCAACACGCCACGAATCCCCGCGGGCAGGCGCGGCATCATCCTGTTCAGCATCCGCGACCGCATCTCGGCGTCGGCGACATCGGCCGGAAGCGCGGAAGGGATCCCGTACGGGTTCGTGCAGTGCTTCGACGGCTCGCCGAGATCGGCTACCGGACGGTCGAGTTCGCCGGCTACAACCAGAGCACGTCGATCCTCGGCCGGCAGATCACGCCGGCCGAGATCCGCACGGCGCTCGACAACGCCGGCCTCGAGGCCAACGGCAGCCACGGGACGATCCCGAGCACGATCACGGACGCGACGCTGACCGCGTTCGACGCCTACTGCAACACAGCGGCCACTATCGGCCAGAACTACATCGGGACGGGCAACGACCCGACGAACAGCAACTTCAAGGCCGACTGGGACGCCGCCTGCGAGCGGTGGAACATCCTCGGCGAGCGTGCCCGGACTGGCTTCGGCCTCCGGCTGTACACGCACAACCACGACAACGCGTACGGCTTCCTGCTCGACAGCGGCCCGCTCGACACACTCGGCCGCCCGACCCGCTCGTCCGGGCATCCGGAAGCTCGAGTACTTCCTCACGTGCACGGACAAGCGGTACGTGCACCTCGAGATGGACGTCTACTGGGCGCACGTGGCCCAGCACCGCTTCATCGCCTACACGAACCCGGACGGCGTCGCTCACGCCGAACATCTTCGACCCGGGCGGGCTCGCGGCCGCGAACTCGCAGCGGTACACGATCTTCCACTTCAAGGACGGGCTCCGGAACTCCGACCCGCCCGGCGTGGGGAACGGGTACAGCTTCGTCCCGTTCGGCCTGGGCAGCATCGACTTCGCGACCTTCATGCGACCGGATCGGCCAGCGCAAGGAGAAGAACCCCAACTGGGAGCAGGACAACGCCCCCGGCGGTACGGCCAACCCCGGCCAGTCGTTCCAGTTCGCGGAGATCTCCTACAACAACATGGCAGCGCTCTAGCCGCACTGACGACGGAACGGGGCGCCGGCCAGCCGGCGCCCCGTTTCACTCCAGGATCAGCCACAATGGCAAACCTGTTTTCCCAGACGGCCGTAGGGAAGGTTGCCTCTCCGTCATCCGTCCAGCGCAGCACGAACTCGGGAGCGCCGTCGCCCGATGTCTACCTCTGAGAAGACCGGGCTCTGGCTGATCGGGGCCCGCGGCTCGGTCGCGACCACGACCATCGCCGGCGCCGCCGCGCTCAGCGACGGCCTCGTCCAGCCGACCGGGCTCGTCACCGAGCTGCCGCCGTTCGCCGGCATCGGCCTGCCGGCGGTGTCCGACCTCGTCTTCGGCGGCCACGACCTGGCCGAGACGCCGCTCTCGGACCGCGCCCAGGCCCTGGCGCAAGCCGGCGTGATCCCTTCCTGGCTGCCGGCCGCCGTCGGGCCGGCCCTGGCCGAGGCCGAGGCCAACCTCCGCCCCGGCATTCCGCCGGACGAGCTCGGCGGGCGCCCGCTCGACCACGTCCGCGCCGTCCAGCGCGCGATCGAGGCGTTTCGCGACCGGCACCGGCTCGGCCGGGTCGTGGTCGTCAATGTCTCCTCGACGGAAGCTCCGCCCGACCTTCCTCACCAGAGCGCCGCGGCGCTCGAGGACGCCCTGCGGCGCGGGCTCCCCGTGCTCTCCGCGACCGGCCTCTACGCCTACGCCGCGCTCGACGCGGGCTGCCCGTACGTCGATTTCACGCCGTCTCTCGGGACGAACGTCCCGGCCCTCTTCGAGCTCGCCCGCGCCCGCCGTGTTCCCTACGCGGGGAACGACGGCAAGACCGGCGAGACGCTGCTGAAGACGGCCCTTGCGCCGGTCTTCGTCAGCCGCGCGCTCCAGGTCCGCTCGTGGACGGCGAGCAACATCCTCGGCGGCGGCGACGGCGAGGCCCTCGCCGACCCCGACCGGGCGCGCGCCAAGCTCGACTCGAAGCGGCGCGCGCTCCAGGGGATCCTCGGCGACGAGGTCGAGCTGCCCATCGGGATCCAGTACGTCGCCGACATGGGCGAGTGGAAGACCGCCTGGGACCACATCTCCTTCGAGGGCTTCCTGGGCACCCGGATGCGCATGCAGTTCATCTGGGAGGGCTGCGACTCGGCCCTCGCCGCACCGCTCGTGCTCGACCTGGGCCGCCTCGTCGCGCGGGCGCACGAAGCCGGGATCGCCGGCCCGCTCGCCGAGCTCGCGTTCTTCTTCAAGGACCCGCTGGGAACGGACGAGCATCGTCTGGAGCAGCAGTTCGAGCTTCTCTGCGACTGGGCCGCCGGCCTGGCGGTGAAGGCGCCGGCATGAGCCCGCGCCCGGCCCTGGGTGACGTCGCGGAGCTGGTCAGGCTCCCCGCCGTCCTCACGGTTCCGGGCGACGTCCTCCTCGGCGCCGCGGCCGCGGGGTGGCCGGCGGGCCGTGGAGCAGCCCTCGGGATCGGCTCCGGCTCGGCGCTCCAGTACCTCGCGGGCATGGCGCTGAACGACTATGCCGACCGGGAGGTCGACGCCGTCGAGCGCCCGCACCGGCCGGTTCCCTCCGGCCGCGTGTCGCCGCCGTTCGCGCTCGGCCTGGCGGCCTCGTTGACCGCCGCCGGCATCGCCGCGGCAGGGGTCGCGGGCGGCCCTCGTACCGCCCGTCGCGCGCTCGTGCTCGCGGGCGCCGTCTGGGCCTACGACCTGGCGCTCAAGCAGAGCCCGGCCGGGCCGGCGGCGATGGCCGCCGCCCGCTTCACGGACGTGCTCATGGGCAGCGGCGCGCGTACGCGCGCGGCCTTCCCCGCCGCCGCCGTGATCGGGGCTCACACGCTCGCCGTCACCGTGGTGAGCCGGAGCGAAGCTCAGGGAGGCACGTCGCGGCTCGGGGAGGGAGCGCTCGCCGCCACCGGCGCGGTCGCGGCCGCCGCGACCGCGTTCGCCGCGGGCCGCGGCGGAGGCGGAGCCCGACTCGTGGCCGCCGGTGCGCTCCTCGGCGCCTACGCGGCCAGCCTCGCCGGCGCGGCCCGGACGGCTGCGCGCGAGCCGACCGCCGCGAACGTCCAGCGGATCGTGGGCACCGGGGTGCTCGGCCTCCTGCCGCTGCAGGCGTCCATGCTCGTCGCCTCGGGTGGAACGGCCGCCGGCGCGGCCGTGGCCGGCGCGTGGCCGGTCGCCCGCCGGCTGGCGCGGAAGAGAGCCGTCACGTGACCCTCCGGCTGGCCTACGTCACGAACGGGCTGGGCCAGCACCGGCTCGACGATGCGCTCGCGCTGCTCGCCGAGAACGGCTACGACGGCGTTGCGCTGACGCTCGACCACATCCACCTCGATCCGTTCGCCCGCGACTTGCCCGCGCGCGTCGGCGCCCTCGCCGCGCGGCTCGAGGAGCTCGGCCTGGGTGTCGTCGTCGAGACGGGCGCGCGCTACCTGCTCGACCCGCGCCGGAAGCACGAGCCGACCCTGGTCTCGGACCTCGGCCGCGAGCGGCGCCTCGACTTCTACCGGCGGGCGATCGCGATCGCGGCCGAGCTCCGCGCCGAGGCGGTCTCGATCTGGTCGGGCGCCATCCCGGCGGGCACGAGCCGGGCGGAGGCCTGGGGAAGGCTCGTGGAGGGGATGCTCTCCGTCCTGGAGGAGGCAGAGGCGAAGGACGTCGTCATCGGCTTCGAGCCGGAGCCGGGGATGCTCGTCGACCGACTCGACTCCTACGACGCGCTCCTCACCACTGTCGGGCGCCCCGAGCGCCTCGGGCTCACGCTCGACCTCGGCCATTGCGTCTGCCTCGAGGAGGAGCCCGTGGCGGAGTGCGTCCGGCGCGCCGCGCCGCGGCTCGTGCACGTCCACGTCGAGGACATGCGCCGCGGCGTCCACGAGCATCTCGACTTCGGGGAGGGCGAGCTCGACCTCCCCGTGGCGCTCGCCGTGCTCGAGGAGGTGCGCTATCGCGGCCTCGTCGCGGTCGAGCTCTCCCGTCACAGCCATGCCGCGGACGTCGTCGTGCCGCGCGCGATCCGCGTCCTTCGGGAAGCGGAGCGAATGGAGGTGCTTGTCCCATGATCGCCACCGAGGAGCTTCTCTGGGAGCAGCTCGGCGCTCGCTCCGAGCCCGAGCAGGTGAGCTGGCTCGAGGACGCCGTCGCGTCCGTGCTGGGCGAGGCGGCGACGATCCGCATGCTCTTCCCGGCGGTCGGCCGGCGGGTCGGCCGCGCGCCGCTCGACCCGGGGGCCGATCCCGCCGACGTCCACGCCTGGACGGTCGACGACGCCGGGCGCACGCTGCTTCTGCTCGCTCTCGGCGGCGAGGCCGGCTCCGAGCTCGAGGGGCTCTACCGCCACGGCGACACCGCCGAGCGGCGAGGGATCCTGAGGGCGCTCCCGTACCTGCCGATCGGCGCAGCCGGGGTGCCCCTGGTCGAGGACGCGGTGCGGACGAACGAGCTCAGCCTGATCGCCGCCGCGCTCGGGCCCTACGCCTTCTCCCACCTCGACGACGACGCGGTTGCGCAGGCCGTGCTCAAGTGCGTCTTCGTCGGGATTCCGCTCGGCGGGCTCGAGGGCCTCGACCCCCGGATCACGCCGCGCGTCTCCCGGATGCTCGCCGCCTTCGTCCACGAGCGCGTCGCCGCGGGCCGCAGCGTTCCGGCCGACGTCTGGCCGGTCATCGATCGATTCCCGCCGCAGGACGAGCTGGACGAGATCGCCGCCGAGCTCGACCACCCGGTCGAGGAGCGGCGCGAGGCCGCCCGCGCCGCCCTGGCCCTTCGCGACCAAAGGAGCACGTGATGCGCATCTTCGACCCGCACGTCCACATGACCTCGCGCACGACGGATGACTACGAGGCCATGGCCGCCTCGGGCGTGAAGGCGATCGTCGAGCCGGCGTTCTGGCTCGGCCAGCCGCGCACCTCCGTCGGCACGTTCGTCGACTACTTCTCGTCGCTGATCGGCTGGGAGCGCTTCCGCGCGGCGCAGTTCGGGATCCGCCACCACTGCACGATCGGCCTCAACCCGAAGGAGGCCAACGACCTGAGCATCCGCGACGAGGTGCTCGCCGTCATGCCGCGCTATCTGGAGAAGGACGGCGTCGTCGCGGTCGGGGAGATCGGCTTCGACTCGATGACGGTCGCCGAGGAGGAGGCCTTCGTCGCGCAGCTCGCCATCGCCCGCGAGCACGAGTTGCCCGTCCTGGTGCACACGCCGCACCGCGACAAGGAGGCGGGCACGCGCCGGACGCTCGAGCTGCTCGAGGAAGCCGACTTTCCGCCCGGGCTGGCGGTCGTCGACCACAACAACGAGCTCACGGTTGGGACGGTGCTCGAGTCGGGCTGCTGGGCGGGTTTCTCGATCTATCCGTTCACGAAGATGGACGAGCACCGCATGGTGCGGATCCTCGAGGAGCACGGGCTCGAGCGGATGCTCGTCAACTCGGCGGCGGACTGGGGGATCAGCGACCCGCTCAAGGTCTCGAAGACGGTGGCCGCCATGCAGGCCGCGGGGTTCTCCGACGACGACGTCGACCGCCTCGTCTGGCTCAACCCTGTCGAGTTCTTCGGGCAGAGCGGCCGCCTCGAGCTGGAAGAGGTCGAGTACGACCGCGCCGAGACCTTCGCCGGCAGCTCCGTGCTGCGCGGCGAGCGGGTGGAGACCTAGCCGGACCGGTGCGCTTCCGCCATCCAGACGGCAGCGTCGTCCACCTGGCGTACTGCACCAACGTCCACCCGGCCGAGGACGTCGACGGCATCCTCGCCCAGCTCCGGCTCTTCGCCGCCCAGGTTCGGCGCCGGCTGGAGGTCCCGCGGCTCGGCGTCGGCCTCTGGCTCTCGGCCGAGGCGGCCGCCGGCCTCGTTCGCGAGCCCGCCGAGCTCGACCGGCTGCGGGCCGAGCTCGACCGGCACCGGCTCGAGGTCGTGACGCTGAACGGCTTCCCGTACAGCTCCTTTCACGCGCCCGTCGTCAAGCGCCGCGTCTACCGGCCGGACTGGACCGACCCCGCCCGGCTCGACTACACGCTCGACCTCGCGCGGCTGCTGGCGGCGCTCCTGCCCGAGGACGCGGAGGAGGGGACGATCTCCACGCTCCCGCTCGGCTGGCGCGCGCCCTGGGGGGACGAGTCCCTGACGGCGGCGCGCGCACAGCTCCGGCGGCTGGCCGACGCGCTCGCCGAGCTGGCGGTGGAGACCGGCCGGCGCATCCGGATCGGTCTCGAGCCGGAGCCGGGCTGCGTCGTCGAGACGACGGAGCAGGCGAGCGCGCTCCTCTTCGACCTCGAGCCCGAGTGGATCGGCGTCTGCCTGGACGCGTGCCACCTCGCCGTCCAGTTCGAGGAGCCGGACGACGCGGTCGCGGCGCTCGCGGCCGCCGGCGTGCCGATCGTGAAGGCGCAGGTGTCGAGCGCCCTGCGCGTCTCGTCGCCCCGGTCGCGCTCCTCGGCGGCGAAGCTCGCCGAGTTTGCGGAGCCCCGCTTCCTCCACCAGACGCGGGAGCGCCGAGAAGGAGTCGTTACCGGCGTCGACGACCTCGGGGACGCCATGGCCGGCGGCCTGCCCGGCGAGAGCGAGTGGCGCGTGCACTTCCACGTGCCCGTCCACGCGAACGGGGGCGAGACGACGCAGCCCGAGCTGGCGGCGACCCTCGGCGCGCTCGTCGGCGGCGCAGTCCCGCTCACGCGTCACCTGGAGATCGAGACGTACACCTGGACGGTGCTGCCGGAGGAAAGCCGGCCGGGTCACGACGGGGCGCTCGTCGACGCGTTGGCCCTGGAGGTCGAGTGGACGCGAGCGCAGCTCCTCGGGCTCGGCCTGACGGAGGTGGGCGCGTGAGCCGGCGCCTGCTCGTCCTCGACGTCGTCGGCCTGACGCCGAAGCTCCTCGTCCACATGCCGCGGCTCTCGGCGCTCGCGGGCGACGGCTTCCAGGCCGAGCTCGGGACCGTCCTCCCGGCGGTGACGTGCTCGGCGCAGTCCACCTTCCTCACCGGCCTGCCACCCTCGGGCCACGGAATCGTCGGCAACGGCTGGTACTTCCGCGATCTGGGCGAGGTCTTCCTCTGGCGGCAGCACAACGCGCTCGTCCAGGGGGAGAAGCTGTGGGAGACGGCCAGGCGCGCGCAGCCCGGGCTGAAGGCGGCGAACCTCTGCTGGTGGTACGCGATGGGGGCCAGCACCGATCTCACGCTCACGCCGCGGCCCGTCTACCACGCCGACGGCCGCAAGTCGCCGGACTGCTACACGGTCCCCGCGTCGCTCCGCACCGAGCTCCAGGCCGAGCTCGGGCCCTTCCCGCTCTTCCAGTACTGGGGCCCGACCGCGAGCATCGCCTCGTCGGAGTGGATCGGCAAGGCGGCGGAGCGCGTCCTCACGCGGGAGCAGCCCGAGCTGACGCTCGTCTACCTGCCGCACCTCGACTACGACCTGCAGCGCTTCGGGCCGGAGAGCACGCAGGCCTACGAGGCCGCGCGGGCCGTCGACGCGGTCGCCGGGCGCCTGGTGGACGTCGCGCGCGAGCGGGGCGTCGAGGTGGTCGTGCTCTCCGAGTACGGGATCACGCCGGCCGCGCGGCCGGTGGACGTCAACCGCCTGCTTCGCCGCGAGGGCCTGCTCGAGGTCTTCACGCAGGAGGGGATGGAGTACCTCGACCCGTGGACGTCACGGGCCTTCGCGGTGGCCGACCACCAGGTGGCGCATGTCTACGTGCGCGAGCCCGAGCTCGTGCCCGCGGTTCGCGAGCTCGTCGCCGGGCTGGCCGGCGTCGACGTCGTCCTCGACGAGGAGGGGAAGCGCGAGGCCGGCCTCGACCACGAGCGCGCCGGCGAGCTCGTCGCCGTCGCCGAGCCGGACGCCTGGTTCACGTACTACTACTGGCTGGACGACGAGCGCGCGCCCGACTTCGCCCGCACGGTCGAGATCCACCGCAAGCCCGGCTACGACCCGGCCGAGCTGTTCCTCGACCCCGGCGACCCGCGCGTGAAGCTCCGTGCCGGCACCGCGCTCGCGCGCAAGAAGCTCGGCTTCCGCTACACGATGAGGGTGATCCCGCTCGACCCGTCCTGCGTGCGCGGCACCCACGGCCGCCTGCCGGACGACCCCGCCGACGGGCCGGTCCTGATCGCCTCGGATGCGGCGCTGAAGCGGAACCGGATCGACGCACTCGAGGTGAGGGACCTCCTTCTGGAGGCCCTGGGCGTGGCGCAGCCGGTGGTCGGCGGGTAGCGCCGGGCCGGGCCGGGCGACGAACTAGTCTGTCGCCTGTGTCGTTGATCGCCACCCGCGGGCTGACCAAGCACTACGGGAGCGTCGTCGCGCTCGACGGCCTCGACCTCGAGCTGGAGCCGGGCATCATCGGCCTCGTCGGCTCCAACGGCGCCGGGAAGAGCACGCTGATCAAGATCCTCCTGGGCCTGGTCGAGCCGACGTCGGGGTCGGCCCGGATGTTCGACCTCGATGTCGTCGGGGAAGGCCTCGCCGTCCGCCGGCAGGTCGGCTACCTGCCCGAGCACGACTGCCTCCCGCTCGACATCAACGCGACGGAGTTCGTGGCGCACATGGCGCGCGTCAACGGACTGCCGCGCGCCGCCGCCCGCGAGCGCACCGCCGAGATCCTGCGCCTCGTCGGCCTGTTCGAGGAGCGCTACCGCGAGATGCGCGGCTACTCGACCGGCATGCGGCAGCGGGTGAAGCTCGCGCAGGCGCTCGTGCACGACCCCAAGCTCGTCCTGCTCGACGAGCCCACGAACGGCCTCGACCCGGCGGGCCGGGACCAGATGCTCGATCTCGTCGCGCGCATCGGAAGGGAGTTCGGCATCTCGATCATGATGTCGTCCCACCTGCTGACCGAGATCGAGCGCGTCTCGGACTACCTCGTCATGATCGAGGGCGGCACGCTCGTCCAGGCGGGCAGCATCGGCGCGTTCACCGGCCGGATCGAGCTGCTCGCCGTGGAGGTCGACGGCCCGGCCGCGAGCCTCGCGGGCTACCTGCGCGACCGCGGCTTCACGCTGCGCGAGGACCGCCACACGCTCGAGGTCGACATCTCGGACGACAGCGCCTACGACACGATCCGCGACGGCGCGGCCTCGCTCGGCCTCGGCCTCGTCCGGCTCGAGCAGCAGCGCCAGCGGCTGGAGGATCTCTTCCGCGACGAGGCGTCCGAGGGGGAAGCTGCGCGTGTCTGAGCCCGCTGCCAGCAGCATCTACGACCTCGGGTACCGCCACTACGACGGGTCGCGCACCGGGCGGTGGGGGACCTTCGCGACGCTCTACGCGAGCAGCGTCCGCAGCGCGTTCGGCTTCGGGCGGAGGACGTCGAGCAAGATCATCCCGATCACCCTCGCGGTCTTCGCCTTCATCCCGGCCTTCATCCAGGTCGGGCTGGGTGCGATCACGAGCGGGCTCGACGCGGACATCGAGATCTTCGAGCACTCGGACTACTTCGGCTACGTCCAGATCGTGCTCGTGCTTTTCTGCGCCGCCGTCGCGCCGGAGCTGGTGGGGCGCGACCAGCGGAACCGGATGCTGTCGCTCTACTTCTCCCGCGCGCTCTCCCGGATCGACTACGCGCTCGCGCGCTTTGCGGCCCTGACCAGCGTGATGCTCGTGCTGACGCTGGGACCGCAGCTCCTGCTCTACATCGGCAACGGGATGGCGGCCGACGACCTCTCGGGCTATGTGACCGACCGCTGGGATCTCATCTTCCCGATCCTCGGTGGGTCGATCCTGCTCTCCGCGATCGTCGCCTCGGTGGGGCTCGTGATCGCGGCCTACATCCCGCGCCGCGCCTATGCGACAGCCGTGATCGTGGGCTTCTTCGTCCTCTCCTACACCGTCGCCGCCATCCTGATGGAGACCGTCGACCCGATGTACGCGCGGTACACACTGCTCATTACCCCGGCCGTCTGGGACGGCGTCGTCTACTGGCTCTTCCAGGTGGACGCGCCGGAGAACGAGGTCGTCGCGGACGCGAGCTTTCCCGGCTGGGTCTACCTCGTCGCCGGCCTGGTCACGATCGCGGTCGCCCTGGGGCTCACGATCAGGCGCTTCCAGCGGATCCAGGCATGAGCGCGGCCCCCGCAGGCCCCACGATCGCGCTGGCGGGCGTGTCGCGCTGGTACGGCAACGTCGTCGCGGTCAACGAGATCTCGTTCGAGGTCTCGCCGGGCATCACGGGCCTGCTCGGCCCCAACGGCGCGGGCAAGAGCACGCTGCTCCACATGCTCTCCGGCTTCCTGCGGCCGTCCGCCGGGGAGGTCACCGTCCTCGGCGAGTCGCCCTGGCGGAACCCCGGAATCTACCGCCACCTCGGGCTCGTTCCCGAGCGGGAGTCCGTGTACGGGCATCTGACCGGCTACGACTTCGTGCTCCTGAGCGCTCGCCTCCACGGTCTCGCCGATCCGCACGAGGCGGCGCGCCGCGCCGTCGCGGAGGTCGACCTCGCCGAGGCCGCGACGCGCGCGACCGGCGGCTACTCGAAGGGGATGAAGCAGCGCATCAAGGTGGCGGCCGCGCTCGTGCACGACCCGAGCGTGCTGCTCCTGGACGAGCCCTTCAACGGCGCGGATCCCCGCCAGCGGCTCCACATGATCGAGCTCTTCCGGCGGCTCGCCGCCGAGGGCCGCACCATCCTCTTCTCCTCGCACATCCTCGAGGAGGTCGAGCGCCTGGCCGAGCGGGTGCTCGTGATCGTCTCCGGGAGGCTCGCGGCCTCCGGCGACTTCCGCGAGATCCGCCGTCTCATGACCGACGCTCCGCACACCTTCGTCCTGCGGACGTCGGACGACCGGCGACTCGCAGCGGCGCTCGTCGCGGACGAGAGCGTCGTCGGCGTCGAGCTCGGCAACGGGCTGCTCACCGTGCGGACTTCGCAGCTGGGCGCGTTCGCCCGCGCCGCTCCCGTGATCGCGCGCGAGGCGTCCGTCTCGATCCGCGAGCTGAAGCCGACGGACGAGTCCCTCGAGGGCGTCTTCTCCTACCTGGTGAACCGGTGACCGGCGTCATCTTCCGCCTGACGGTCGGCCAGATGCTCGCGCGCGGGCGGACGATCCTGCTCGGGCTCCTCGCGCTCCTCCCGGTGCTCGTCGCGCTCGTCTACCGCCTCGGGAGCCAGGACACCGCCCAGCAGGCCTGGACCGCGAGCGTGCTGTTCGACGGCCTGATCGTCTCGACGCTCCTGCCGCTCGCCGCGCTCGTGTACGGGACGGCCGTGCTCGGCGCCGAGATCGAGGACGGGACGGCCGTCTACCTCCTGTCGAAGCCCGTCACCCGGGCCCGGATCGTCGTCGCCAAGCTGCTGGCGAGCTGGGCCCTGACCACGGCGACGGTCCTCTCCTCCGCGCTGGTCGGCGGCGCCATCGCCCTCTACGACCAGCCCAAGGGCGACATCCTGCTCGGCTTCGGCGTGGGCATCGTCCTCGGCGGCCTCGCCTACTCGGCCCTGTTCGTGCTGCTGAGCATCGTCACGAGCAGGGCCCTGATCGCCGGGCTGATCTACGTGTTCATCTGGGAGGGCCTCGTGAACGGCTTCCTCGAGGGCACCCGCCTGCTGAGCGTCCGCCACTACACGCTCGGGATCGCCGATTCCTTCGTCGACCTGCCCGCCTCGGACTTCGACGCTCCGCTCGGCTCGGGGACGGCGCTCGTCCTGATCCTCGTCTTCGCGGCCCTCGCCACCTGGTATGCGATTCGGCGGCTCCAGCGCTTCGAGATCGGCGAGACGACCTAAGGGAGTCGCGCCCGTAGCCTCCGGCCCAGGCCAAGTAACAGTCTGTTACTTGGCGACGTTCCGGCCGAAGCCTCCTGGCCGGAGGTGGGGCAGGCACGAAGCCAAGAACGCGGGGTGGCGCCATCGCGGGGTCGAAACTCGCTGCGTACAGTGACGGAGCGATGAGCCTTCCCGCCTTCTTCACCGAGCCGTTCCGCCTCCGCACCTGGCGCGAGACCGGCTACGCGATCGTGGCGCTTCCGCTCGGCATCGCCTGGTTCACCATCTTCCTGACGCTCTTCACGACGAGCGCGAGCCTCATCATCTTGGTCATCGGCCTGCCGCTCCTGGCGCTCACCCTGTGGGCCGCCCGGGTGGCCGGCCGGGTGCAGCGCGAGGTCGCCGGCGTGCTGCTCGACGTCCACATCCCGGGCGCGCCGTCGGCCGCTCCTCCGAACGCCGGCTCCGTGCGGCGTTTCCTCCAGCCCTTGCTCGACCTGGCGGCCTGGCGCGCCCTCGCCTACCTGCTCATCTTCAGCTTCCCGCTCGGCCTCGCGCTCTTCCTCGCCGCCGTCATCCTCTGGTCGGTCGCGCTCGCCTTCGTCAGCGCGCCGCTCTGGTACTTCGCCCTCCCCGCGGAGGATCGCGGCGACGTCCTCTGGGACGGGAGCCACCTGGACTCGGCCTGGGAGTGGCTCGGCATCGTCGGCGGTGGGATCCTGCTCGTCTTCGTCACGCCCTGGATCCTGCGGGCGCTCGTTGCTCTCGACGTGCTCCTGCTCCGCGCCCTGCTCGGCCCGACCCGGGGCGAGCTCGAGCGCGCGGCTGCACAGAGCACCGAGCAGCGCGACCTCGCAGTAGCCTCGGCAAGCGGCGACCGGCGGCAGATCGAGCGCGACCTGCACGACGGCGCGCAGGCCCGGCTCGTCTCGCTCGCGGTCGACCTGGGCCGCGCTCGGCGGCGCCTCGAGGAGGGCGGCTCCCAGGAGGAGGCGGCGGAGCTCGTGCGGAGCGCCCACGAGGAGGCCAAGCTCGCGCTCGTCGAGATCCGCGACCTCGCCCGCGGCATCCACCCGGCGGTCCTCACCGACCGCGGTCTCGACGCGGCGCTCTCGTCTCTCGCGGCCCGTTCTCCCGTGCCGGTGACGCTGACCTCGCGGCTCGGGGAGGAGCGGCCGGCCGAGCAGGTCGAGTCCGCCGCCTACTTCGTCGTTGCCGAAGCTCTCACCAACGTCGCCCGCCACAGCGGCGCCGCGCGCGCCGCCGTCTCGGTCGTTCGCGACGACACGGTGCTTCTGGTCGAGGTCCGCGACGACGGCAACGGCGACGCCGACCCGTCCGGCTCGGGCCTTTCAGGGTTGCGCGACCGTGTCGGCGCGCTCGGTGGCTCGCTCGTTGTCGACAGCCCGTCCGGCGGCCCGACGCAGATCACGGCGGTGATCCCGTGCGCGTAGTCATCGTCGAGGACTCCGGGCTCCTGCGCGACGCGCTCGCGCGGCTGCTCGCCGACTTCGAGATCGAGGTCGTGGCCGCGGTGGCGACGGCCGAGGAGCTCCGTGGCGCCGCGGAGGAGCATGCTCCCGATGTCTTCGTCGTCGACGTGCGCCTGCCCCCGACCTTCACGGACGAGGGCGTCCGCGCGGCCGCCGACCTTCGCACCCGCGACCCGGAGGCGAAGGTGCTCCTGCTGTCGCAGGCGGTCGAGGAGCGCTACGCCCGTGATCTCCTCACTCAGCGAAGCGAGGGCTTCGGCTACCTGCTGAAGGACCGGGTCGCCGACGGCGCCGAGTTCGTCGACGCCCTCCGGCGCGTGGCCGCCAACGGCACGGCGCTCGACCCCGAGGTCGTGCGTCAGCTCCTCGTCCGGCGGCGCGCGATCGACGACCTCAGCCCGCGCGAGCGCCAGGTCCTCGAGCTGATGGCCGAAGGCCGGACGAACGCGGCCATCGCCCGCCGGCTCGTGGTCACCGACCGGGCGGTCGAGAAGCACGTGGCCGGCATCTTCGGGAAGCTGCGCCTCCCGCCGAGCCAGGAGGACCACCGCCGCGTGCTCGCGGTCCTCGCCTGGCTCAACTCGAGCTAGTGGGAGGGCTCGACGAAACGCAGCCTGTGCCGCCGGGCTGCGCTGCTCGCCCGAAGACTGCGTCCTCAGTCGCGCCCGTAGCCTCCGGCTACGAACACTCCCTGCGTCCTTGTTTCGGAACGACCATCGCACCCCGGCGACGAGCGGCGTTCCGCCGATCCCTCCCGGCTAGTCGTCCCACTCGACCTGGTCGAACCAGCGCAGCGCGCGTCGGCTCGACCGGACGCGGGAGCGGTACGCGGCGAGCTCGTCGTCGGTGAGCTCGCCGAGCGCGTGCTTGAGGCCGAGGTAGGGGAGGTTGAGGTCCTCCTGGTAGACGACGGTCGAGATCCGCGGGTTGACCTCGATCACGAGGTCGCCGACGAGCTGGACGTTGAAGAAATGGTCGATCTCGAGCGCGGCGACCGCCCGCTCGCCGACGGCCATGAGCTCGGGGTCGTCCAGCGTCCGGAAATACATGGCGAGCCCGGCGCGCATCGCCTCGCGCGTCTTGGGATGGCCGAGGACGACGCGGCCCCCGCGGGCGACGCCGTCGACCGTGCGCTCGATCCCCTCCGCGAGCTCCATGACGAGCAGCTCGTCGCCGCCTGCTTCCGGCAGGAGCTCGGCGACGTCCTCGAGGCGCATGGCCAGGCTGCCCGGGCGCTCCCGCAGAAGTTGGTGCGCGCGGTCGACGGCAGGGTCGAGGACGCGGAAGCCGCGCGAGCCCGAGCTCGTCACGGGCTTGAAGCAGACGGGACGTTCCGGGTAGCCGAGCTCCTGCGCGGCCGCGACGAACGAGTCGCGGCCCTGCACGCGGACGAACGCCGGGACGGGAACGCCGCCCGCGGCGAGCAGCTCGTAGCACTCGGCCTTGTCGTTCGCCCGGCGCACGGTCTCGGCCGTGCTCACGAGCGCGGTCGTCCCGGCGTCGGCGAGCTCGGCCTTGATCGCCGCGACGCCGGCGAGGTCGTGGGAGGACTGCGGCAGCACGGCGTCCACCCCCTCGCGCCGGCAGAGCTCGACCAGGGCCGGCGCCGAAGCCGGGGTCGGCGCCCGCCGGGACGACGGCGAACACGTCGCAGAGGAACCGGCCCACCGCCAGCTCGTTCATGTCGCAGCCGACGAGCCGCAGCTCACGCTCGCCGTTGGCGCGGAGCGCCCGCAGGAGCGCGGCGGTGCCGGGCGCGCCGGAGGCGGTGACGAGGACGGTCAGGGGTCGCACGGGCCTAGTATCGCCGCCGCAGGCGCGCCCACAGGCGCTTGCGCTCCGCGGCCGTGAGGAAGCCGCCGAGGAGCAGCGCCGCCGGGTAGGCGAGCGTGATGCCGACCCGCACGGGGAGTGAGGCGTCGAACGGCACCCAGGCGTCGACGCGCCAGGGAAGCGAGCGCGAGCGCGAGCGTCACGCCGATGGCCAGGCCGAGGCGGTGCCAGTCCCACGGCACCGGGTAGACCCGCTGCGAGGCGATGCCGACGAAGAGCGCCGCCGACCAGAGCCCGGCGGCCGTCGACCAGGCCGCGCCCACGAACCCGAACGGCGGGATGAGCAGGAAGTAGAGCCCGACCGCGACGGCTGCGGCGGCGAGCGCCGTGGGCATGATCAGCCGCATCCGCTTCGTCACGTTCAGGCCGACCGCCGTGACCGCGTAGCCGCCCGTCGCCATCGCCGCGATGCAGAGCGGCGCGACCGCCTCGGTCGCCTCCCAGTAGCGCTCGGGCATGAGCAGGTGGAAGAGCGGCAGGATCCACGCGGCGACGAGCACGACGAGGAAGCCGAGCGCGCCGAAGAACCAGCTCGCGCCGCGGGCGACCATCTGCGGATGGCGGTCGGTGTTCAGCCACGAGTAGTGCCACTGCGGCCAGCCCATCCGAAACGCGAAGATCCCGACGAGCACGATCTGGCTGTAGCGGAAGGCGACGCCGTAGAGCCCCGTCTCCGCAGCGCCGTGGTAGTACTTGACGAAGAAGCGGTCGAGGAGGTTGAGGGCGTAGAAGGCGAACGCGCTCACGACCGTCGGCCACCCGAACGAGATCATCTCGCGGCCGACCTTCCAGTCGACTCCGCGGATCAGGTCGCCGAGGTACTCGCGGGCGCTGACGACGAACACGACGATCGCCGACGTCAGCGACGCGATCATGATCCCCTTCACGCCGAGCTCCCAGACGGCGACGAGCAGGACGGCGAGGGTCACGTACGTCAGCCCGCGCGTGAGCGCGTACAGGGCGAACGTCCACGGCTTGCGCCGCAGCCGCGTCAGCGACATGGGGATGTCCACGATGTTCGTCAGGTAGAGGTCGATCAGCGCGATCACGATCAGGCTCGCGTAGACGGCGTCCCCGGCCACCGGCTCCGCGAGCCGGCCTGCGAAGAGGAGCAGGCCGCCGACGAGGACGGCCGGGTAGACCGACTCGATCAGGAAGAAGAGCGTGATCGCCTGCTTGCGCCAGCGGGAGTCGTCCCGGTCGAAGTAGAAGCGGGCGAGGACGCCGCTCAGGTTGATGAAGACGTCGACGAAGGCCGCGAAGGCGAGGATCAGCTCGAGCGCGCCGAACTCGGCGGGGGTGAGGAAGCGCGCGTAGAGCGGGACGAGCAGGAACGCGAGCGACTTGAGAAAGACGCGGACGCCGCCGTAGATGGCCGCGTCGTGGGCGAGCGCGCCGAGCCCGAGCCGACGCGGGACCTCGGCGTCCTCGCGCGCCTCGGCCTGGAGCCCTTCCTCGCTGCGGACCTCGCTCACACCGAGATCATGGCGTCGCGCCCGGCGACTACTCGTAGCCGAGGTCGCGGAGCCGCTCGAGGATCACGGCCTCCTCCTCGGCGGAGTAGGTCGGCTCGTCGTCGCGCGCGGGTCGCGGCTGCCGCGACCCGGCGTGCTTCGCCGTCGTCCTCGAGGATCTCCACGAGTGGGGCGCCGTCGACGCCGTCGAGCTCGATGCCGAGCAGACGGCAGAGCGTGGGCCCGATCTGGGTGATCTCGGCCCCGGCCGGGACCAGGCCGAGGGAGATCCCGGGCCCGGCCGCGGCGAGGATCCCGGTGAGGCCGTGGTGGCCCGAGTAGCCGTAGGACAGGGCAGGGTCGAGGCGTTCGTGCCGCTCGAACGCCGCCGTCCACGGCCGCCGCGAGGAGTCGACGTAGATCCGCTCGTCGAAGGGGAGCAGGGTCGAGCTCGGGCGCCTTCTCGAGAAACGGGCCGTGGAAGAGCTCCTCCTTGCGCTTGACGTCGAAGGCGGGCTCGCCGGTCTCCGGGTGGCGGACCGCCGCCAGCTCCTCGGCCAGCCGCTCGAGGTAGTGCGGGTCACGGCCGGCACCGCTTGCCTCGCCGAGGTAGAGCTGTCCGCCGCTCGCGTACGCGTAGGCCCGCGTCGAGCCGAAGTCGATGTCGGCGAACGTCCGCTCCGTCCGGGGAGCGGGCAGAAGCGGAACGCGGTCGAAGATCCGGCCGTAGCGGCGGCGCGTCCGGACGAGGCGCTGGTCGACGCGGGCGAGCCGGTCGAGGCGGCCGCCCTTGAGCGGCTGCAACGACCGCCGGCGGTAGCGGAGGTGGCCGTTCTCCTCGAGCCAGCGGTTGAGGTGGAACGTCCAGTAGATCGGCTTCATGCCGTGGTCCGAGAGGATCAGGGTCGTCGGCTCCTCGCCGTAGAGCTCGCGCGCGAAGGCGATCAGCTCGCCGCAGGCGCGGTCGACCGCCTCGTAGACGCGCACGAGCTCGTCGCCGGCCCGGGCGGGGTCGTGCGCAGGATGGTCCGGGTCGAGGCGGTCGTAGGCCAGGTGGCCGGCGTGGTCCGAGGACATGAAGTCGACGCAGAGGAGCGCGAGGTCGGGCTCGAGCTCCATGGTCAGGCGGCAGACGTCAGCCACCTCGTCGACGTGGCGCAGGAGCTTCTCGGCGTAGCCGTCGAAGTCCTCCCACCAGCGCTCCTTCATCGGGTGGTGCGCGGTGACGAGGTCGGGGTGCGCGGCGAGGATCCGCTCGCGCGCGCGCGCCGGGACGATCTCCGGCTGCTCCGGGCCGCCGTAGCCGGTGACCATGACCCCGTCGATCGGCTCGGCCGGGTAGGTGAAGGGGACGAAGAGGAAGGCCGAGCGGAGCCCGGCGGCGCCGAGCGCGCGCCAGATCGGGGCGCCGGAGCGGCTCGCCGCGCTCTCGAGGCGGGCGCGGGCCCGGTTCGGGTTCGTCGAGAAGTTGAAGATGCCGTGACGGCCGGGGTTGAGGCCGGTGAGCAGCGAGGACCAGGCCGTCGGCGTGAAGGCCGGCACCGTCGAGCGGAGGGGGCCGAAGGAGCCCTCCTGCGCAAGGCGCGCCAGGGTCGGGAGCCGTCCCTCGGAGAGGAGCTGGGTGACGAGCTCGTGGTCGGCCCCGTCGAGGCCGAGGGCGAGCACCCTCATGCGCCGGCCAGGAGCTCCTCGTACACGCGCTCCATCTCGGCGCCGGGGTCGCCGAAGCGCGCGTGCACCTCGCGGAGGTTTCGCTCGCGCGTACCGCCGCCCGACCTCGGGCTCGCGGATGAGCCGCAGCATGGCCGCCGCGACGGCGTCGACGTCCCGGCAGGGGGCGATCTCGGCGCCGACGTCCTGTTGCACCCACTCGTCGATCGACGGGGCGATCCCGCAGACCAGCGGGGCGCCGCTCGCCATGGACTCGAGCAGCGAGGCCGGCGACGACTCCACCTCCGAGAGCATGACGACTGCGTCCACCGAGGCGAGCACCATCGGGATCTCCGCGTCGGCGAACTCGTGGATGACGAGATAGGGCCGCAGGCCGAGCTCGTCGACGAGCGTCTCGGTCTGGTCGCGCGTCCACCCTCCGCCCGCGGTCGAGAGCAGCCGTGCCTCGGGCGCGTCCTCCCGCACCTTTGCGAAGGCCCGCAAGACGATGTCGATGTTCGAGTAGGGCCGGAAGTTCTTCACGGAGAGCAGCAGCGGCGTCTCCGGCGCCCAGCCGAAGCGCTCGCGCAGCCCCGCCCGGTCGGCCCGCTCGGGCGAGAAGGCGTCGATGTTCGCGTGCCAGAGGCTGCGGCGGATCCTCGCCGGGTCGGCGCCGAGCTCGACGGTCGCCCGTTCGAGCGCGTCGGAGTTGACGACGTAGAGCTTCCCGGGCGCGACGGCCTCCTGAGCCAGCTTGCCGGCCTCGGGATCCTCCCGGGCCTCGACGAGCGCGTCGCGGCCCCAGGGGGTGACGATCAGCGGTTGCAGGCCGGCCCGCGCCACCCACCAGCCGTACGGCGTCAGGTCGTGAGAGTGGACGACGTCGGCGTTGACCTGCTCGCCGATCCGGCGCACGGCAGGGACGACGCGGAAGCGCCGCAGTCCCGGCACCTTCAGGAGTGGGTCGGAGTCGCGCAGCCGGTGCGCGGTGATCCCGTCGAGGTCGTTCGGCCGGTCCGAGATCCGGTTCGAGAGGATGTGGACGTCGTGACCGCCGTCGACGAGGCGACGCGCCCACCGAATGAAGTGGCGCGACCGCCCGTCCCCGATACCCAGCACGCGAAGCGGCTTTCCCGGCACGGGCGCTGATTCTAGCCGCAAGCGCCTCCCCGGCCCCCGTAGCATCCGGCCCGATGGACGAGCACCGCTACGTCTTCGTCGGCGGCCTCCACCGCAGCGGGACGACCCTCCTTGCGCGCTGCCTCGCCGAGCATCCGGACGTGTCCGGGCTCGAGAACACGGGCGCGCCGGAGGACGAAGGCCAGCACCTCCAGAGCGTCTATCCGATCGCCAAGGTCTACGGCGGCCCCGGCCTCTTCGCCTTCGCGCCCGAGGCTCACCTGACCGAGTCCTCGCCGCTCGCCACGGAGGCGAGCAGGGAGACGCTGATCGCCGAGTGGTCGCCGTGGTGGGATCTGGACAGGCCGGTGCTCGTCGAGAAATCGCCGCCGAACATCATCCACCTGCGCTTCCTCCAGGCGCTCTTCCCGGAGGCGTCCTTCGTCGTCATCACGAGGCACCCGATCCCGGTCTCGTATGCGACGCGCAAGTGGCGCTGGCGCTACTCGCTACGAACGATGGTGCGCCACTGGGTCGTCGCGCACGAGCTCTACCGCCGGGACAAGCCGAGTGTCGGAAGGCTCCTCGAGGTCCGCTACGAGGACTTCGTGCGGGACCCGAACGCGGTGCTGGCCGGCGTCTACGGCTTCCTCGGCCTCGCGCCGGTGCCCACCGAGCTCGAGGTGCGGGACGCGAACGAGGCCTACCTGGAGCGCTGGCGCGCCGACGGCCGGCGCCTACGTGGCCGACTCGAGCAGAGCCGCATCCGCCGCGAGCTGGCGGAGCGCGTGCGGGCTCTCGGCTACGACCTCGACGAGGCCGGCTCCTAGACCTGCAGGAGCTCGTACCCCTCCGCCAGGAACGGGGTGCGGTCGATGAGGGCAGCGATGTCGTCAGGTGCGAGGACGCCCTCCTCGGTGACGTAGCGCGTGATCCACTTCGCCGGAGTTAGGTCGACGCGCTCCTCGTCGGGCTGGTGCGGGTCGGCCGGGGCGACCTTCAGGACCTCGGAGGCGACGACGACGGGCACGCCGCGCCTCGAGGCCGCTTTCGCCAGCGGGTGCGTGCCGACCTTGTTCAGGAGGGAGCCGTCGCGGAAGACGGTGTCCGCTCCGAGGAGGAGGATGTCGACCGTGGCGACCGCGTGCTCGGCGTCGTCGTCGGCGATGACCTCGGTGGTGAGCCCTGCCTCCGCGAGCTCGGCGGCGAACGCGCGGCCTTCCCCGACGGGGTCGGACACCGTGCAGACGACCCGGCCCGGGCCCCCATGGAGGAGCGCCTCCCGCGCGGTGGCCGAGGCAGAGTGGGTCATGACGATCTTCTCCTCGAGCTCCTGCCTGAGGAGGACGGCGATCGTGGCGGCCGCGCGCTCGCGCGACCCGATCAACGCCTCGGCCTCCTCGACGAGCTGGTCGGTCGTCCTTCCGGCGACGAGGACCCGGCCGAGCGCACCCGCGATCGCGCCGATGTCCGGCCGCGCTCGCACCAGCTCACGCGCGAGCTCGAGTGGGTCCTCGCCCTGCTTGGCGGCCTCGACGACCGCGGCGACGGCTTCGCGGGCCAGCCAGCTGGATCCGTGCGTCTCGTCGGCGGCGATGCGCTCGACTCGTGCTGCGGGTGCTGCGTCCACGCGACGGTTAGCGTACCCGGAATGAAGTGGAGGATGACCGTGCTCGGCACGGCCGTCACGGTCGTCTCGGCGTACTTCGCGCTCCGCAACGTCGATTTCGCAGAGGTCTGGGACACTCTCGAGTCGAGCGACTACTGGTGGCTGATCCCGGCCCTGGCCGTGCTCGCCCTCGCCGTCGTAGTGCGCGTTCTGCGCTGGCGCTACCTCTTCGTGAAAGAGCGCCGGCCGGCGTTCTGGGAGCTCACGGAGGCCCTGCTCGTCGGGCAGTTCTTCAACACCGTCCTGCCTGCCAGGGCCGGCGACCTGGCGCGCGTGGGCGCGATCAACCTCCGGGCCGGAACGTCGAAGGCGGAGGCGCTCGCGACCGTGGTCGTCGAGCGGGTCTTCGACGTGCTCGCTCTCCTCCTCCTGCTCTTCGTGGCGCTTCCGTGGCTACCCGAGGTGACCTGGGTGCGGACCGCGGCGGTCGCTGCGGTGATCCTCGGCGTCGGCTTCTGCGCCCTCGTCGCCGTCCTGACGATCTGGGGCGAGCGCCCGCTCCACATCATGCTGAAGCCGCTCGGGTGGCTGCCGTTCGTCCCCACCGACCGCCTCGAGCACGCGGCCGTGAACGCATCGCGAGGGCTGATGGGCCTCCGCCGCGCCCACCTGGGCGGCGTCAGCTTCGTGCTGACGGTGGTCTCCTGGCTGCTCTTCGCGCTCTCGTTCTGGCTCGTGATGCTCTGCTTCGACTTCGGCCTCGCTCCGGGGGCCGGTCTCCTGGTCGTCATCGCCAGCGGCTTCTCGCTGGCGCTTCCGGCTGCCCCGGCCGGCGTCGGCGTCTTCGAAGCGGCCGTCGTCGTCGCCCTGGCCGCGTACGACGTGCCCAAGTCGGAGGCGCTCTCCTACGCCCTCGTCCTCCATGCCGTGAACATCATCCCGTTCCTGATCGCGGGCGCGATCGTGCTCAACATCCACGGCGTCAAGTACGGACGCCAGGTGCGGCGCTCAGCCGCGCTCGCCGGCGGGCCGGGCGTGGACGAGCACGACATCGCCGAGCCAGCCGACCGGCAGGCGAACGTCCGCGACGCGTGAGAGCTTGACGGCGGCGGGGCCGAGGGCGCCGAGACTCGACGCCATCCGCTCGGCCACGTAGGAGGCGTGGAACGAGCGCGGCACGACCGACCACTCGACGACGTCGAAGCCGGCCGCCAGCAGGGTCGCGTGCAGCGTCTCCGGGCTGAAGTAGTGGAGGTGCGGGCGAATGAACCACGGCCAGCTGCCCTTGCGGAGCCGAGCATGGAGGCTGGACAGGTTGACGGTCGAGATGGTCAGGAGACCGTCGTCGGCGACGAGGCGGCGCAGCCGGCGGAGGGACTCGACAGGGTCGACGAGATGCTCGAGGACGTCGAGCATGACGACGGCGTCATAGCGCTCGTCGCCGTCGAGCTCTTCGAGCGCGCCCTCGCGGAGGTCGACTCCGAAGCGCTTCCGCCCCTGCTCGACGGCCCAGCGCGACGGCTCGTATCCGACCGCCTCCCAGCCGTGCCTCCCGGCCACTTCCAGGAAGAGCCCGATGTTGGACCCGAGCTCGAGCAGCTTCTTGCCCCGGACGGCGTAACCGCCGAGCGAGCCGAGGACCCAGTCGAACAACTCGCGCCGGCCCTCCTCCTCCCCGAGGTACGCCTCGTCGACCACCTCGGCGTACGTCTCGCGGATGCCCTCCGGATCGAGGGTCGGGACCGAGCTGACCATGCCGCACGAGCGGCACTGGACGATGTCGTCGTGGCTGGAAAGCGCGCCGCTCGTGCAGCTGAACTCATCAGGGGTGACCGTGCCGCTTGCCGTCGCCGGGTAGAGGAGCGCCTGGCCGTTCGCCCCGCAGAGGACGCAGCGCCGCTCGACGGGCGGTCCGTCGCCGAGGCTCGGGCCGGGCCGGGCGTCGCGCCACGCGGCAGGAGCGCGGCGGCCGCGCCGGCCGCGCTTGAAACTGCATGAGGTCGTGTAGCGAAGGCTCTCCGTGACGTACCTGAGCGAGCGGCCGACGTCGATCGACGACGACTCGAGCGTGTAGCGGGTCGGGATCGGCACCTCGACGACCCGGAGGCCGCCGGTCGCCGCGTCGACGAGCATCTGCGAGTCGAAGCTGAAGTCGTCCGTGTAGCGCAGGAAGGGAACCGAAAGCAGGCACTCGCGGGTGTAGGCGCGCAGGCCGCTGTGGAGGTCGGTGAAGCGGGAGCCGAGCATGACGTTCTCGAGCGTCGTGGTCACCCGGTTGCCGAGGAAGCGGTACAGGGGCATCCCCCCGCCGCGCGGGTCGCCCTGGCCGGCGAAGCGCGACCCGAAGGTCATGTCCGCGTAGCCGGCGAGGATCGGGGCGATCAGCAGCGGGACCGCCTTGGGGTCGTACTGGTAGTCCGGGTGCAGGAGGACGATGACGTCGGCGCCGCCCTCGAGCGCCTGGACGTAGCACGTCTTCTGATTGCCGCCGTAGCCGCGGTTCTGGGCGTGCACGAAGACGCGGATTCCGAGCTCTTCGGCGACGGCGACCGTGTTGTCCGGGCTCGCGTCGTCGACGAGGATCACCTCGTCCGCGACCCCCGGCGGAATCTCGGCCACGGTCTTTCCGAGCGTCCGTTCCGCTCGGTACGCAGGCAGGGTGATTACGACTCTGGACACCAGCTAGGCTTGGCCGCGCTTTCCGAAGTGTATGTCGAAGCTGCGCTCCCTATCGATGGCTGTGTCAACGCGCGCCCGCGACGCCGTGCGGCGTTTTCCCTGGCTCGAGGGCGCCCTCGTTGCGTTCCTCGCCTTCATGGCCGAGCTGTACCACGACAGGGCAGTCATCTTCCTCTCGCTGACGTTCGAGAGCGACGCACGGCTCCACGAGTACTGGATGCGCCGCTACCAGGATTCGGAGATCCTGCACGACCCGCTCACGCAGTCTCTCCTCGACACCGCGTACATACCCTACGGCTTCCGGGCGATCCACTGGGTCGCGAGCTGGGTGGTCGACCCGATCCGCTTCGCGGAGGCGGTCCCGCTCCTGTTTGCCCCGCTCTGCGCCTGGCTCGTGTTCAAGATCGTCCGCGAGCACACCGACTGGTGGCCGGCGGCCTGGCTCGGCTCTTTCGTCTTCATCCTCGCCTGGGACATGCACCGGTTCACCGGCGGTCACCAGCGCGCGTACGGGCCGGCCATCCTCCTCCTGGCGGTCTACCTGCTCCTGCGCCGGCGGGATGCCTTCGCCGGGGCCGTGGCGATCCTCGGCGCGTTCGTCTACCCCTCGGCCGCCGCCGTCGCCGTGGTGACGATCGCGTTCGCGTCGCTTCGCTTCCAACCGAGCCTGTCCCTCGACGTGCGCCGGGCGGTGACCGCCGTCGTGGCCGGCGTGGGTGCGCTGCTCGCGCTCGTCGTGCCCGCGCTGATCGTCCGCGGATCCCTGCCGGAGATCGTGAGCCGGAGCGAGGTCCGGGACCTGCCGGACTTCGGGGCGAACACCGACGTCCAGTACTTCGCGGGCTCGCTCCTCGACTATCTGAGCCGGAAGGCGAGCGGCTTCGGCCTCGCGCTGACGGGGAGCATCATCGTCGTCGCCGCGCTCGTGATCCTGCTGGTGCGCTGGCGGAACGCCCTGCTGCTGCGGCGCGAGGTCTGGTCGATGCTCGCCGCCTCGCTCGCGCTCTTCACGCTGGCGCAGATCTTCCTCTTCAGGCTCTACCTCCCGCACCGGTACGCCTACGCCATCGTCCCGTTCTGCGCGATCCTGATCGCCGTCTCCTGGGAGCCGACCTGGCGGGCGGCGGCCCAGTGGATCCGGAGGCCGTGGCTTCTCGGCCTCGTGGGAGCCGCCCTGACGGTCGCGGTGGGCTGGCTCGCGCTGTCGCTCTTCCCTTTCGGCCTTCGCGTCGGCTTGTGGGAGGGCGTGTCGGAGCTCGCCGACGACACGGCGCTCTACGCGGGCGCGGTCGTGGTGGGGCTCGTGCTGGCCTGGCTCCTCTACCGTCCCGCCGCGCCCTGGATCGCGGCGTCGGCCGTCTCGGCCGCGCTCCTGGTCGGGCTCGTGGGGGTCGCCGGCGCCGAGCGCCGAGCCCGGATCACCTGCGCCCATGTCGACGTGTACCGCTTCCTCGAGCGCCAGACGGCGAAGGACGCCATCGTCGCCGGCAATCCCGTGCAGCTCGACTGCGCCGGCGTGGTCGCGCGGCGCGGCGTCGTCATGAGCGAGAAGCTCTTCCAGGTCTGGGAGGTCGACTACTGGCAGGAAGGGCGCCGGCGGATGTGGGACTCAGTCGAGGCGTACTACGGCGACGACATGGACGACCTGCTCGCGCTGCGTGAGCGCTACGGCGCCGACTACCTGGTGGTCGAGCGGAAGTTCTGGATGGGGGCCTGGCGCAACGTCGAGCCGTTCACGACCCGCGTCCACGAGCTCGTCGATACCGTCGAGGAGCCCAACGTGCGCAAGCTGCCCGACGAATGCATCGTCTTCCGGGGCAATCGCGACCTGGTCTACGACCTCGACTGCGTCGCCGACCGCGTCGCTGGCGCGGTGTAGCCTGAGCCGATGGCGGAGCCCGAGACGGCAGTCGACGCCACGCCACGCCTGGTGGAGGCGACGCCTGCGATCAGCCTCGTCGTCCCCGTCCTCAACGAGGAAGCGACGCTGGCCGAGGTCGTCAGCCGTGCCACGGCCACGCTCGAGGAGCTCGGCAAGCCGTTCGAGCTCATCGTTGTCGACGACGGCTCCAGCGACGGGACCTGGGGCGTCGTCGAGCGCCTGGTCGCCGCCGACTCCCGCATCCGCGCCGTCCGCTTCAAGCGGAACTTCGGCCAGCACCCGGCCATGCACGCCGGCCTCGTCCGCGCCCGAGGGGACATCGTCGTGACGATGGACGCAGACCTCCAGAACGTCCCGGAGGACCTGCCCCGGCTGATCGCGGCGGTCGAGGGCGGAGCGGACGTGGCCAGCGGCCGCCGCGTCGGGCGGGAGGACTCCTGGGGCCGCACGCTGCCGTCCAAGCTCATCAACGCGATGCTCCGCGGGTTCACCGGCGTCGAGGTGAGCGATTTCGGCTGCGCCTTCAACGCGTACTCGCGAGCGGCGCTCGAGCCGGTGATCGGCGTCATCGGCAAACAGAAGTTCACGAAGGCCCTCGTCCTTTCGGCCGGGGCGAGCGTCGTCGAGGTCGACCTCACCCACCAGGCCCGCGCGGACAGCTCGCGCTACTCGCCGTTTCGCCTGATCCGCCTCACGCTGCACGTGCTCGCCGGCTTCTGGCCGCAGCCGATCCAGTGGGCAGGCGTCACCATCGGGGCGATCTGCGGGCTGCTCACCCTCGCCGTCGGCGTCTGGGGAATCGTCTTCTGGGTCGTCAAGGGCGACTTTCCCGGCCTGCTCTTCCTCGGCGGCCTCGTGCTCGGCGTGCTGGCGGTGCAGGGCTTCATCCTCGCGCTCGTCGGCGAGTACCTCGGGAGGATCCAGCGCGACGTCGAGGGCCGGCCCCTCTACACGATCAGCGAGGAGCTCGGCGACCCGTAATGGGAGAGACGCTGCTCCTGCCGCCGCGCGAGCTCGTCCCGAAGCCCGACGCGGACGACCCCATCGACTACTACTACAAGCCGTTCACGGCCCGCCTCTATCGCGCGCGCCTCGAGATGGCCGTCGGACTGCTCGGCCAGGGGCGGTATCCATCGCTCCTGGAGGTGGGCTACGGGTCGGGGATCTTCCTGCCCGAGCTCGCCGGGCACACGGACCGGCTCGTCGCGGTCGACATCCATCCGGAGTCGGCGCGGGTCGGGGAGATGCTGACGGGCCTCGGCGTCGAGGCGGAGCTGCGTCAGGCCTCGCTCTTCGAGCTGCCGTTCGAGGACGGAGAGTTCCACGGGCTCGTCTGCGTGAGCGTTCTCGAGCACCTCACCGAGCTGGATCGCGCGCTCGACGAGCTGCGGCGGGTCCTCCGGCCCGGGGGAGTCGCGGTGCTCGGCTACCCGGTGCGGAACCCGCTCACGGACGCGTTCTTTCGGCTCGCTCGCTACAACCCTCGCGAGATCCACCCGTCGAGCCACGCAGACATCCTCGCCGCCGCCGAGCGGCACGCGGGCTTCGCCGTCGACGTGAGCACCCATTTCCCGTCGTTCCTGCCGACCTCGTTCTCGGCCTACGCGGGCTGCCGTTGCCGTGCGCGCTGAGACGGCCCTGACCGCGTCGCCCGGCTCCGCCGAGGCGGTCGCGCCCGAGGACGCCGAGGTCGCTGAGTTCTTCGACGGCTTCGCCCCGGTCGACGACCGCTGGCGGCAGCGGAACCGCGGCTACTTCGAGCTGCTCGAGCGCCTGTACCGCTTCCACGTCCCGCCGGGGGCCAGCGTCCTCGAGATCGGCTGCGGCGGGGGCGACCTGCTCGCCGCCCTGCGCCCTGCGGACGGCCTCGGAGTCGACATCAGCGCCGGCATGGTCGAGCTGGCGCGGTCGCGCCATCCCGGGCTGGAGTTCGTCCAGGCCTCCGGCGAGCGGCTCGACGCAGGCAGGACGTTCGACTACATCGTGCTGTCCGACCTCGTCCCGTTCGTCCATGACCTCGTCGGCCTGTGCGAGAACCTGAGGCGTCACTCGCACCCGCGCACCCGTGTCATCGTCAACTTCCACAGCCAGCTCTGGCGGCCGGTGCTCCGTCTCGCCGAGATCCTGCGCCTGAAGTCGCGCAAGCCGGTGCAGAACTGGGTCTCCCCCGACGACATCCGCAACGTCCTCGAGCTTGCCGGGTTCGAGCCGGTGACGAGGAGCCGCCGGATCCTCTTCCCGAAGCGCGTCCCCGTCCTCTCGACCTTCCTGAACGGGTTCGTGGCCAGCATCTGGCCCTTCAACTACCTCTGCCTGACGTACTGGATCGTCGCCCGCCCCGTCAGCGGGCCGGGGGAGGAGCTCAGCGTCTCGGTCGTCTGCCCCTGCCGGAACGAGGAGGGGAACATCCGCGCCGCGATCGAGCGGCTGCCGGAGATGGGCAAGGGAACCGAGCTCATCTTCGTCGAGGGGGGCTCGACCGACGGCACCCGGGCCGAGATCGAGCGCCAGATCGCCGCCCATCCCGACCGGAGCGTCTCGCTCGTGCTCCAGACCGGGAAGGGCAAGGGCGATGCCGTCAGGGCCGGGTTCGCCGTGGCGAGGAACGAGGTGCTGATGATCCTCGACGCCGACCTCACGGTCGCGCCCGAGGACCTGCCCAAGTTCTATCGCGCGCTCGCCGATCGCCGGGCCGAGCTGGTCAACGGCTCGCGCCTCGTCTACGACCTCGAGAAGGGCTCGATGCGGTTCCTCAACATCCTGGGCAACCGGCTCTTCTCGGTGCTCTTCCGCCTGATCGTCGGCCAGCACGTGAAGGACACCCTCTGCGGGACGAAGGTCCTCCACCGCGACGACTACGCACGGATCGCGGCCGGGCGGGCCTACTTCGGCGACTTCGACCCGTTCGGCGACTTCGACCTCCTCTTCGGCGCGGGCAAGCTGTCGCTCAGGATCGCCGACCTCCCCGTCCGCTACCACGCCCGCACCTACGGGGAGACGAACATCAGCCGCTTCCGCCACGGGCTCCTGCTCCTGCGGATGACGGCGTTCGCGTTCTGGAAGTTCCGGGTCGGGATCTACCGGCGTCACTAACAGCAGGAGGGTTAGCGCCGCTCGAGCACGACCAGGCACCGGAAGGCGAGGAGCGGCGCCAGCGGGGCGAGCGCGCGCTCGACGGCGGCGAGCGGCCGGTACGCGGCGTCCGGCACCAGCCGCCGCCCGGAGAAGCCGCCCGAGAGGGGATAGAGGACGAGCGCGAGGCGCCGCCGCTCGGCGATTCGCAGGTCGGGCCAGCTCCGTCGCAGCTCGTCCTCCCGGCGGAAGAAGACGAGGGTCGTGCGCGCCTGGTTCGACGCGAGCGGGTCGGCGGCGATCGCCGCCTCCGGCTCGAAGGCCGGCGCCGACAGGTCGGTTCGCTCCTCGTGGAAGAGGCGGTACGCAGGCGTCGACACCGGGGAGCAGTACGGGTCGAGGATGACCACGCGACCGCCCGGGGCGAGCGTCCGCCGGGCCTCGTCCAGGAACCTGGCCGGGTCGGCGAGGTGGTGGAAGACGTCGACCAGCACGAGGTTGGCGAGCGAGCCGTCCGCGTACGGCAGGTGCTCCGCATCGACCACGTGGTCGGACCAGGGCGTCGGCTCGATGTCGGTGGCGACGACGAACGGAAAGCGCTCCTTGAGCTTGCCGATGCCGGAGCCCAGCTCCACGGTCTCGCCGGGGACGCCGGCGAGCTGCCGCCCGATCTCCTCGAACCAGTCCAGGTAGAGCCGGCGGACGAGCGGGCGGCTGTTCCACGCCTCGAGCTGGGCGTCCAGTGTCTCCCGGAGGTTCACTGCCCGCGCACCCTCGGCTCCAGGCAGGGCGACTGCCGCTGCCCGCGGGGTTGCAGGACGAACGCGCCGTCGGCCAGGGCGTCTTCCAGGAGCTCGGCGGAGGACTCCAGCTCGGCTACCGCCACGTCGGGCCCTCGTCGCTCCGCCGCGGGCTGCGAGCCGTACCAGGGGAACCGGCGCTGCTCGACGATCGCGTCCTCGTGGCCCGCGAGCCACTCGCGGCCCTCCGTGCCCTCGGCGACCACGAACGCCCGCGCGCACTCGCCGTCGCCCGGCTGGGAGAGGCGCACGTACGGATGGCCGGGCAGGTGCCAGCTCAGCGGTCGCGTCTGCGGGTAGCGCGCGTGGACGACGAGCGGCATCCCGGCCGTCCAGCCGAGCTCGACGAGGGCCGCGTCGATGTCGTTGTACGGGGTGCGCCCGAGGTCGCGGTCGATCCAGTACGCCCAGACGGCGAGGGCGGCGAGGCCGGCGCCCGCCGCGTAGGCCAGTGGCCTCACCGGGATCGCCGCGACGAGCGCCGCGAGTGCGATCGCCGCAAAGGGCGCCACGACGAGCAGGTTCCGCGTGTCGAAGATCCGCAGCCCGGCGAGCCAGACGAGCGCGGTCACGAGCCAGGGCACGACCACGAGCAGTGCGCAGAGCCGTCCCTCCGCACGGCGCGCGAGCATCGCCGCGCCGGCCAGGACGACCCCGAGGAAGACGAGCCGGAGGCGGAGGTCGGGTCCTTCTTCCCAGACGGCTCCGCTGGCGAAGAAGATCGAGTAGACGTCCGTCGTCCGCCACAGCCCGAACGGCGGGAAGTACTCGTTCACGCGGCTTGCCTGGTAGAGGACGATCGGGAGCCAGACGAGCAGGGGCAGCAGGCCGACCGCGGCTGCGGCGGTGACGCGCAGCCTCACCGACCTCCCGTGCGGCAGGAGCCAGAGCCAGACGAGCCCCGTGAAGAGCGGGAGCAGGAAGAAGTAGTGGGTCATCGAGCCCACGGCGACGAAGGCGGCGAACGCCGCCAACCGCCAGCGTCCGGGCCGGGCGGCGGCCCACTCCAGGACGAGCGGCAGCGCCGCCGCGAGCAGGGTCAGGAGCGCGTACGGCCGCAGCTCCTTCCCGTGCAGCACGAACTGGAAGCCGAGCGCGACGAGCAGCCCCGCGAGCCCCGCCGCCCAGAGGGGGAGCAGGCGCCGCGCGTAGATCACCACGACCGCGACCAGCGCGGCGCTGAAGAGCACGGAGAGCATCCGGATCGCCCCGAACGAGGCAAGCGGCTTGAAGGTCGAGCTCAGCGAGGCGAGCTCGTCGCCGACGCGGTGGGTCGTCCGGGCGACGAAGAACCAGACCGGGGGAGAGGATTCCCGCCGGATCAGCCGGACGGCGCTGCGCGCGGTCGGAGCGAGGACGACGTGGCCCGACGCGACCTCGTCCGCCCAGAAGGACTCCCCGACCGCGTCCGGCGCGCGCACGGCGACGGTCACGAGGACGAGGACTGCGATGACGGCCCAGACCGCGCCGTTGCGCCGGAGGCGGCCGCGCATCAACGGGCGGCGGGCTGCTGCAGCTCGGCGTGCCTGCCGACGTACCAGCTCACGGTGCGCTCGAGCCCCGTGCGGAGCGACGTCTGCGCGCGGAACCCGAAGAGCTCCTCCGCCCGCGTCACGTCCAGGCGCCGGCGGGGCTGCCCGCCGGGCCGGGACGCGTCCCAGGCCAGCTCTCCGTCGAAGCCGGTCAGCTCGGCGACGAGGCCCGCGAGGTCGCGGATGGAGATCTCCTCGCCCGTGCCCAGGTTGACCGGCTCCGCCCCGTCGTAGCGGTCGGCGGCGAGGAGGAGCCCTTCCACGCAGTCGTCGACGTAGAGGAACTCGCGCGTCGGCGTCCCGTCACCCCAGAGCTCGACGCGCCGCTCGCCGCGCGCCGCCGCCTCGGCCATCTTGCGGATGAGGGCGGGGATCACGTGCGAGGTCTCGAGGTCGAAGTTGTCGCGCGGCCCGTAGAGGTTCACGGGGAGGAGGTAGACGGCGTCCAGCCCGTACTGCTCGCGGTAGGCCCGGGCGCCCGTCAGGAGCGCGCGCTTGGCGACCCCGTACGGCGCGTTCGTCTCCTCCGGGAAGCCGGCCCAGAGATCGTCCTCCCGAAAGGGGACCGGGGTGTCCTTGGGGTAGGCGCAGACGGTTCCCACGAGGACGAGCTTCCGGACGCCGGCCAGGCGGCTCGCCTCGAGGACGTTCGCGCCCATGAGCAGGTTCGCGTACCAGTAGCGGCCGGGGTTGGCGCGGTTGGCGCCGATGCCCCCGACCTCGGCCGCGAGGTGGAAGACCAGCTCGGGGCGAGCCTCCGTGAACAGCCGCTCCGTCGCGCGAGGGTCGGTGAGGTCGTGGTCCGCGCTCCGCGGCACCGCCGACTCGACGCCCCGGTCGCGCAGCCGCTCGACGAGGTGCGACCCGAGGAAGCCGGCGCCCCCGGTGACGAGCGTCCTCACGGGCTCCGGACGATCGACGGCTCGGCCGGGGCCCAGTCGACGCGCCCGATCCAGCGGTCGCGGCTCGCCGCGTACCAGGCGATCGTCCGCGCGAGGCCCTCCTCCCACGAGACGCGCGGCGTCCAGCCGGTCTCGGCGTGGAGCTTGTCGAAGCCGACCCTGAGCGACATGACGTCCGAGGCGCCCGGCCGGAACCGCCCCGGCACGCTGGCGATCTCGCGCCGGGGCCAGTGGCCCTCCTCCTCCCCGATCCGGAGGATGAGCTGCGCCCAGTCGAGCATGGAGATGTTGCGGCCGGCGCCGTAGCAGTAGACGTCGCCCGGGATGCCGTGGAGGGTCACCGCCAGGTGGCCGCGCACGCCGTCCGTGCAGAAGCAGAAGTCGCGCTGCGGGTCGAGGTTCCCCAGCTCGACGACCTCACGCTCCAGGGCCTGCGTGATCACCGTCCCGGTGACGTAGCGCGGGTTCTGGCGCGGGCCGTAGTTGTTGAACATCCGGGTGACCACTCCGGGCAGGCCGTAGGCGTCGTGGTAGTTCATGGTCAGGAAGTCGGCGGCCACCTTCGCGGTCGCGTAGATCGACTTCGGGTTGAGCGGCGAGCGTTCGTGCAGGACGAGCGCGCCTTCCTCGTCGAAGTCGTGGAGGTGCCGGACGGGCTCGTGGACGTTCCCGTACTCCTCGGACGTGCCCGCCGTGTTCAGCTTCTCCACCCGCACGCCGCCCGTCACGATCGCCTGAAGGAGGTTGAGCGTCCCGACGGTGTTCGTCAGCACGGACTCGTACGGCCGCTCCCAGGACTCGCCCACGTGGGCCTGCGCGGCGAGGTGGAAGACGAACGGCCGGTCCGGTGCGTCCCGGAGGGCGCCGACGAGGCGGTCGACGGAATGCCGGTCGTTGATGTCGCCCCAGTGGACGGTCACCGCCCCCCGCAGGTGCGCGATGTTGTTGAGCGCGCCGCTGGAGGTCGCGCGCACGAACACGTGGACGCGGGCGCCCAGCGCCACGAGCGCCTCCGTGACATGGGAGCCCATGAAGCCGTCGGCGCCGGTGATCAGCGCCGTGCGCCCTTCGAAGGCCCCGAACTCGTCGCGGAGAGACTCGAGCTCGCCGTCGGCCCAGGTGTGGTTCAGGGTGTTTCCTCCTCCGGTCAGGCCCGGATTGTGCCTTAAGGCTCCCGCGGCACGGGGGCCTGGCGGGCGCACGGGTACAATCGGCGCCCGTGCGCAAGCGCATCCTCGTGACCGGCGGCGCCGGGTTCATCTCGTCGAGCTTCGTTCGCCATCTGCTGACGGCGACGCCGCACGACGTCGTCTCGCTCGACGCTCTCACGTACGCCGGGAACGTCGACAACCTGGCCGACGTCATGGGCCACGAGCGGCTCTCGTTCGTCCACGGCGACATCCGCGACCGCGCGCTCGTCGGCGAGATCGTCAGCGAGGTGGACGTGATCGTGAACGCGGCGGCCGAGTCCCACGTCGAGAAGTCGATCGTCGAGGGCGCGCGCGAGTTCGTGACCACGAACGTCGAGGGGACGCAGATCCTTCTGGACGCGATCCGGGAGGACCCGGTCGAGCGGTTCATCCTCATCTCGTCGAGCGAGGTCTACGGGACCGCCGAGAGCGAGCCCATGGACGAGGAGCACCCGCTCAATCCGCGGAGCCCGTACGCGGCCACGAAAGCCGGCGCCGACCGGCTCGCCTACTCGTACTTCGTCACCTACGGCCTCCCGATCGTGATCCTGCGCCCGTTCAACAACTACGGCCCGTACCAGCACCCCGAGAAGGTCGTCCCGCGCTTCGTCACGCAGGCGCTGGCCGACCTGCCGCTGACCGTGCACGGCGACGGGCACGCGAGCCGCGACTGGCTCTTCGTCGAAGACCATGCCGAGGCGATCGACGCCGTTCTCGCAGCCGACCTCTCGGTCGTGGCCGGCGAGGTCCTGAACCTCGCCACCGGGGTGGACATCTCGGTGAGCCGGATCGCCGACCTCGTGCTCGAGCAGCTCGGCAAGCCCGCGAGCCTCAAGGTCCACGTCCCCGAGCGGCCCGGTCAGGTCGACCGGCACGTCGGCTCGACCTCGAAGGCCGAGCGGCTCCTGGGCTGGCAGGCGAGGACCTCGTTCGAGACCGGGCTCGAGCGCACCATCGCCTGGTACCAGCAGAATCGTCACTGGTGGGAAGCAGCTCTTCGAGCGGAACCGACGGCGAGCGGAAGCGCCTCCTAGTCCTGGGCGCCGGCCCGGCGCAGCTCGGGCTGCACCGCGCCGCGCGCGACCGGGGGCTCTACGTGATCGCCTGCGACCGCGACCCGACCGCGGTCGGCTTCGAGTACGCCGACCGCCGCGCCGTCGTGTCCGTCGAGGACGAGGCGGCCATCGTTCAGCTCGCCCGCGCCGAGCAGGTGGACGGGATCATCGCGCCGGGCATCGACTGGCCGGTGGCCATCGCCGCCCGGATCGCCGCCCACGCCGGGCTTCCCCACCCGGTCGCTCCGGAGACGGCCGCGCTCACCGTCCTCAAGCACCGCCAGCGGAAGCGCCTGGCCGAGCGCGGCGTCCCGCAGCCGCGCTGGGAGGTCGCCACCGCCGCGGCCGACGGTCTTCCCCTGCCCGCCGTCGTCAAGCCGGTCGACCGCCAGGGCCAGAAAGGCCTCACGGTCGTCTCCGGGCCCGCGGAGCTGGCGGAGGCGATCGCGGCCGCCGTCGAGGCCTCCCGGAACGGGCTCGCCCTGGTGGAGGAGCTCGTGCCGGGGCCCGAGGTCACCGTCAACGCGTTCTCCGTGGCCGGCGTCTTCCACCCGCTGACGGTCACCGACCGGCTCACGGGCACGGGGCCGGCGTTCGGAGTCGCGCTCGCGCACGTGTGGCCCAGCGCCCATCCCGTCGAGGAGGCGGTGGAGGCTGCGCGCCTCGCGGCCGATGCTCTCGGTGTGACCGACGGGCCGACCTACACCCAGATCGTCCTCGGCCCCGACGGGCCGCGCGTGATGGAGCTGGCCGCGCGCCTCGGGGGAGGCCACGACGCCGAGCTTTGCCGGGTGGCGCTGGGGGTCGACCTGAACGGGCTCGCGCTGGCTGCCGCTCTCGGCGAGCCCGTCGAGCTGCCGGCACCGGAGCCGGCCGGGGGCGCGGTCGTGCGTTTCCTCGTCCCGCCCGAGGGCGTCCTCGAGGAGGTCGCCGGGCTGGAGGAGGCGCTCGCCGTCGACGGCGTCGTCGATGCGCGCGTGTATCGGCCGGCGGGCTGGGTGTTCGGAGCCCTCCGCCGCGGGAACGACCGCGCCGGGTACGTCCTCGCCCACGGGGAAGACCGTGGCGACGCCGTCGCCCGCGCCGACCGCGCGGCAGAGCTGATCCGCTTCAGGACCGCCCAAGCAGAGGCTCTCGTTGGGGAACCCCTCCTCGAGGCGTAGCGCCTTCCTGTCGTTCCAGCCGCCCGCGGTCGGCGAGGAGGAGATCGAGGCGGTCGCGGAGACGCTGAGGAGCGGCTGGCTGACCACCGGCCCGCGCACGGAGGAGCTCGAGCGCCGCTTCGCCGAGTACACCGGCGCCCGGCACGGCGTCGCGCTCGCGTCCGGGACGGCCGCCATGCACCTCTCGCTGCTCGCCGCGGGCGTCGGCCCGGGGGACGAGGTGATCACGAGCCCGATCACGTGGCCGGCCACCGGCAACGTGATCGTCCACTGCGGTGCGCGCCCGGTCTTCGTGGACGTGCGCGACTCCGACCTGAACATCGACCCGGACGCCGCCGCGGCCGCGGTGACCGGGAGGACGAAGGCGATCCTGCCGGTGCACCTCGCCGGCCAGCCCGCCGACCTCGACCCGCTGCTCGCGCTCGGCCTCCCCATGATCGAGGACGCAGCGCACGCGACCGAGTCGGTCTACCGCGGCCGCAAGATCGGGGCGCTCTCGCTCGCCACGTGCTTCTCGCTCTACGCGACGAAGAACGTCGCCGCCGGCGAGGGCGGGATGGTGACGACCGACGACGACGAGGTCGCGGCCGAGCTCCGCAACCTGCGCCTCATGCGCCGCGGCGAGGGCTCCCTCTACGACGTGACCGTCGCCGGCTTCAAGGCGAACCTGTCCGACGTGCTCGCCGCGATCGCGCTCTGTCAGCTCGACAAGGTCGACCGGCACGCCGCGGTCCGGCGTCGCCACGTCGCGGCCTACGACGCGGCGGTCGCCGAGCTTCCCGGGATCTCGCCGCTCGCGCGCGACCCGCGCGACGGGCACGCGCTCCACCTCTACGTCGTCCGCATCGATCCCGGCGCGGCGGGTGCCGACCGCGACGCCTACCAGCGGGCGCTGCGCGAGGAGAACGTCGGCACCAGCATCCACTTCCTGCCGGTGCACCGGCTCACGTACTACCGCGAGGCCTTTCCCGACCAGCCGCGTCTGCCGGTGGCCGAGCTGGCCGGGAACGAGGTGCTCTCGCTCCCGCTCTCGCCCGCCCACTCGGATGCGGACGTCGAGGACGCGATCGACGCGCTCCACCGCGTCCACGCCCGCTTCACCGGGCGCTGATGAGCCGCTCGCTCAAGCTCACCATCCAGATCCTCGTCAGCGGCGGCGTGATCGCCTTCCTGCTCTGGCAGATCGATCTCGAGCAGACGCTGGACATCATCCGGGACAGCCACTGGGGCTATGTCCTCGCGTCCTTCGTCGTCTTCATCGGGACAACCTGGCTGATGGCCTGGCGGTGGGGCGCGCTGCTGGCCGCGAAGGGCGTGCACGAGCCTTTCTCCTGGCTGCTGCGGATGTACTTCGTCAACTACGCGGCCGGGCAGGTGCTGCCGACCGCCGTCGGCGGCGATGCCGTGCGGATCATCGAGCACTCCCGCCGGCGCCCCGACGCGAAGGCGACGACCGCCGCGGCCGTGTTCATGGAGCGCACGCTCGGCTCGGCGGGGACGCTCGTGCTCGTCGCCCTGGGCCTGGCCGTCGCCGCCGGCCGCTACGACGGTATCCGCTTTCTCGTGATCCTCGAGCTCGTCTTCGTCGCGGCCATGGTCGTGCTCGGACTCCTGCTCTTCTCCCGGCGCCTCGGCCTCACCCTGGAGCGCCGGCTCTTCCCGCTCGGACGCAAGGTCAAGCTGGAGAAGCCGCTCCAGAGCCTCTACTGGGCGATGCACGAGTACCGGGAGGTGCCCGGCACGCTGGCGGCCGTCCTCGGCGTGACGATCGTGGCGCAGCTCCTCCGGGTGCTTTCCATCTGGCTGTGCGGGGAAGCCGTCGGCGCGGACGTCTCGCCGGTCGTCTACATCATCCTGGGACCGCTCCTCTTCCTCGTCCAGATGGTGCCGTTCACGCTCAACGGAATCGGCCTGCGCGAGGCGTTCTTCGTCGTCTTCCTCGGCCGCTTCGGGGTGCCCGAGGACGTGGCCTTCGCGGCTGGCTTCCTCTTCTACGCCGTCTCCATCGCAACGTGCATCCCGGGCGCGGTCATCCTGCTCTGGCGGAGCGTCCGGCCGGCCGCCCCGGCGCAGTGACGGTCTCGATCGTCATCGTCTCGTTCAACGCGCGCAAGCACCTCGAGCGCTGCCTGGAAGCCGTGGCCGGCGGCGCGCACGAGGTGGTCGTCGTCGACAACGCCTCGGAGGACGGGAGCCCGGCGCTGGTCCGGGAGCGGTTTCCGGCCGTGAAGCTCGTCGAGCTGCCGGAAAACGCCGGCTTCGGGGCGGCGAACAACGCGGGTATGGAGGTGGCCGGCGGGGACCTCTTCCTCCTGCTCAACTCCGACGCCTGGCCCGTCGGAGACGCGATCGAGCGCCTGGCGGCCTTCGCCGCGGAGCGGCCCCGCGCCGGAATCGTCGGCCCGAGGCTGCGCAACCCGGACGGCTCGCTCCAGCGCTCGGTGCGCGGGTGGCCGACCACGTGGAGGCTGGCGACCGAGTACCTCTTCCTCCGCCGGCTCGGCCGGGGCACCCAGGCGTTCAACGCCTTCTACGGCGCCGGCTTCGACCACACGTCCATCCGGTCCGTCGAGGTCCTCAAAGGCGCCGTTCTGCTCGTCCGCCGGGAGGCCTACGCGACCGTCGGCGGGTTCGACCCGGCGTTCTTCATGTACGGGGAGGAGATGGACCTCTGCTACCGCGTGGGCCGGGCAGGCTGGGAAGTCGTCTTCGATCCGGACGCCGAGTTCGTTCATGTCGGCGGGGTCTCCACGGGCGCGCGGTGGGGCGAGCGCCCCGCGTTCGGCCCGATGCGGCGCGAGCAGCTCCGCGGTCATCTGCGCTTCATCGCCAAGCATCAGGGCGAGCGGAGCGCTGAGCGCGCCCGGCGACTCCTCGCCGCCGGGTTCCGCCTACGCGCGACCCTTTTCAGCGGCGACGCCGGGCGCGCCTACGGCGAGGCGGCCGCCTGGCTGCGGTCGGGCACCGCGGCCGAACTGCTGGCCGGGCGGGGCTAGGAGGGCTTGGCGGAATTCCGCTCGTCGTCGGGGTGCGATGGTCGTTCCGAAACAAGGACGCAGGGAGCGCTCGTAGCCGGAGGCTACGGGCGCGACTGAGGACGCAGTCTTCGGGGCGAGCAGCGCGGCCCGGCGGCACAGTCGTTATTTCGCCAAACCCTCCTAGTACCCGGCTAGGAGGCGCCCAGGGCGTAGCGGTCGCGGCGGAGGAGGCGCTCGGCCTCACGGTCGTCCGGGACCTCCTCGAGCCAGGCCTCGCGGACGGCCGCCGCCAGCTCGACGAGCGGCCGCGGCTCCAGCGGCTCGGTCGAGCGGACGAGGAGGACGGACGGCGAGACCGCCGTGACCTCGGCTCCCGGGACCTCCTCGAGCCCGCGACGCGCGCTTCGTAGCGTCGAGGCCGGTCCTCCGAAGATCCAGACACCCGTCGCAGGCTCGGCATCGCCTGCGACGAACGCCGCCAGCGCCTCGGGGCTGCGCTCGGGCGCCGGCACGGCGTCGGGCCGGTCGAGGAGGACGTACTCGTCCAGCAGGCGCGGCGGCCGCTCGACGAGGGGGCTCGTGCCCGCGGCGCCGAAGACGAGCTCGGGCTCGCGCTCCTCCGCTTCGCGCGCCAGCGCCACCAGCCGGAGGTCGTGGAGCCGGTCGAGTCGCCGGGCGCCGTCCACGAGCTGCCAGGCCACCAGGCCGCCGAAGAGAAGCGCGCCCGCGACGGCCCCCACGCGCCCGAAGGACGCGAGCGCCAGGCACCCGGCCACGGCGAGCAAAAGGACGAACGGGAGCGACGGGATGAGATACCGGGAGGCGAAGAAGGCAGCCCCTGCCGGTACGAAGGTGAAGAACGTGATCGGCACGAGCCCCCAGAGCGCGAGCGCGATCGAGACCCGCGGTCGGTCCCACGCGAGCCAGGCCACGCCGGCGAGTGCCAGGCCGAGCACGAAGAGCGAGCCGGCCAGCTCACCGGGCCCGAGGCCGATGAGGCCCTGCTCCGGCACGGATCGTCCGGCGGCGCCGATCGCCTGGGGCCGCGGCGCTCCCGGCTCGACCTCGTACCGGTCGCGCAGCACGCCGACCGCGAGGGCGTAGTACGGAGCCTGCACCAGGCCGAGCGCGAGGAGCGCAGGCCAGCCGACCTTGACGAGCCGCCGGAACGGCACGGCTGCGCAGAGGAGCCCGGTGACGACCACGAGCGCCGAGTACATCGGCGCCGCGGGGTGCGCGTACACGAGGAGCCCGGCGGCGATTCCCGCCAGCGTCCAGCCGAGCAGGCTGTCGCGCCGCGCCGCCCAGAGGGCGACGACCGTCGCCCACAGCGTCGCCGCCAGGAGGAGCGAGTACATGCGCCCGAACGTGGCGGCCCCCACCGCGAGCGGGGCGCACGCGAGCGCGAGCGGCAGAAGCGTGGCGGCGCGCGCGTCCACGAGCCGGCCGGCCACGAGCCCCGCGGCGGGAAGCGCGAGGAGGAAGAAGACGATCGAGGGAATCCGCAGGCCGGCAAGCCCGTCGGGCCAGGTCAGGGCGGCCCGTTCGACGAGGAAGTGGAGCGGCGCGCCACCCCGGTCGACGAAGATCTCGCGCACGATCTCCACCGGCGACTCGCGCGCGAACCGGAGCGTGACGATCTCGTGGGCGTGCAGGGGCTCCCACCAGACGGCGGGCAGCGTCAGGGCCAGCGCGATCGCCGCCGCGCCGAGCCACGCGATCGCCGTCCACAGCCGGCGGCCTCGGTCGAGCACGCGGGGACTGTAACGACCGGTCCACACGGCCCCGAAGCGGCCTGCGGCCGCGGGTCGGCGCGCTTCGTCGCGGGGAGCGGCGACAATGTGTGACCGGTGAAGAGCATCGTCGCCTCGTCTCCTTCGCTCCGGGTCGGGCTCGCGGAGCACTGGTTCGCCCTGGCGGTGGCGGCCCCGTTCGTCGTCCTCGGGCTCGCGCGGATGCTGCCGGAGACCGGCGCGGGCGGCGCCCTCCGCATGGGCGCGGCCGCCGCGATCGTCCTCCTCGTCCCGGGCGCGCTCGTCCAGCGCGCCGTCGGGTGGCCGGCCGAGATCGGCGCCGCGCTCGCGGGAGCGCTGGCGTGGAGCCTCGTCCTCTTCGCCGGCGCGCTCGCGGTCACGTTCCTCGTCGGCGGATCGCTGGCCCTCGTCCTCGTCCTGGTCGCCGCCGGCGCTCTGGCCGCTGCCGTCGCGGCCTTCCGGCGCGGGTGGGCCGGGGTCGAGCGGGAGGACGGGCTCGCGGCCCTGGGCGTCGTCCTCGCGTCGCTCCCGCTGGCGGCGGCGGCGTGGTTCGTCTCCCGGACGGCCACGGGCGACGCGCTCTTCCACGTCGCCTACGCGCGCAAGCTCGAGGAGCTCGGAGCGTTCGACTCGCTCGAGTCGATCGGTCAGTTCTCCGAGGGCGGGCTCCATCCCGGCTACGCGTTCCCGCTCTGGCACGGCGTGCTCGCGGCGGTCGCCCGGCTCGGCGGGACCGACGTTACGGACGTCGTCGTCCACCTCGGGCCGCTGCTGACGCCGCTCGCGGCCGTGCTCGCCTACGGCGCCGGCGCCGCCCTCTTCCGCTCCTGGGCGGGAGGGGTGGCTCTGGCGGCGACGTTCGGCGGCCTGGTGGCGTTCAGGGGTGAGCGGCTGGGCCTGCTGGAGGCGCTCTCCGATCCCGAGGCCGTCGCCCGGGGGCTGCTCGCCCCGGGGCTCCTCGCGCTCGTTTTCCTCTACGTCAGGGACCGCTCGTGGGCCACGCTGGCCTCGGTCGCCGCCGCCGCGCTCGTGCTCACCATGGTGCATCCGAACTACGCGCCGTACACGGCTGCGCTCCTCGCGGGCTGTCTCGGCGCCCGGTTGCTCGTCCAGCGTGGGATCGGGGCGAGCGAGACCGCGCTGGCGATCGCCCTGGGCACGATCGCCGTCGCCTCGCTCGCGTTCGTCGCCTGGCTCTGGCCGACCATCTCGGACACGACCCCGTTGACGTCCGACGCGGCCGGGAAGGCGCGCGATCTCGCGAACTACCCCGGCTTCTTCCTGGGAGGGCCGGACTCGTTCCGCGTCGACCCCGAGGCGGTGTCGCGCCTCGGGGGGCTCACCGTCCTGGGGCTCGTGGCGATTCCCTTCGCGGCGCTCGCCGGTCGGCGGCTCTGGTCGTCCCTCGTTCTCGGCGGCTCGCTGCTCATCCTCACGATCCTGCTCGTCTCGCCGGTGTTCACCGTCTTCTCCGAGCTCGTGTCGATCTCGCAGGCCCGGCGGCTGGTGCCGTTCCTGCCGCTCTCCTTCGCGCTCGCCGGGGCCGCGGTGCTGGCCGGCCGCTTCCGGTGGGCGGGTGTCGCGGGAGCGTTCGCCCTCGGCGTGGTCGCCAGCGTGGCGCTTCCCGCCGGCGAGGCTCCTGCCGGCGGATGGCCGGCCTGGATCGCGCTCGCCGGCGCCGCCGTCGGGCTCGGCGTGGCGGCCTGGAAGCGCCCTGCCGGGCCGGCGCCGAGCGTCTGGGCCGCCGCCGCGGCGGTCGCTCTCGTCGTTCCCTTCGGGGTCGTTGCTGCTCTCGACCTCGAGCGCGAGGGGCGCGACCGCTTCGCGCTCTCGCCCGGGCTCGTGGCCGCGCTTCGCTCGCACACCGAGACCGACGACGTCGTTCTCTCGCGGGCCGAGACGGCGTACCGGATCGCGGCCGAGGCGCCGGTCTACATCGTCGCGGCTCCCATCGCGCACACCACCGACACGGGAACTGCGCGGGGGCGCGAGCGTCTCGCCGATTCGGCGGTGTTCTTCGCCCCGGAGACGCCCGCGGATGCGCGCCTGGCTGTCCTCGACAAGTACGGTGTCACCTGGCTCGTCCTCGACAAGCGGCGCCTGCCGCCCACGCTGCGCGAGAGCCTGTCCGGCGACGTCGAGCAGGTGTACGAGGACGGCCGCTACGTCCTCCTACGGATCCGACCCGCATGAAAGTCCTCCTCGCCACGATGTACTGGCCGCCCGCGGGCGGCGGCGGGGTCCCGCGGCCGCTCAAGATGGCGACGTACCTGCCGGAGCTCGGGATCGAGACGCACGTGCTCGTGCCGGCCGACGCGAAGCGGATGCACCGCGACGAGTCGCTCGTCCCGCCGCCGGCCGCCATCGTCCACGAGACGCGGAACCTGGCGCCCCGCGTCCACCGGCCGCAGGCCGAGCTGGCGCAGGCGCACGGTCTCGCGCGTCTCCGGTTACAGGCGGCGCTCACCGGCAGGCGCCTCCTCGTCCCCGACCCCAGCTCACCCTGGCTCCTGACCGCGGTTCCGGCCGCGATCCGGTTGGTGCGCAGGCACGGCATCGACGTCGTCGTCACCTCGTCCCCGCCCGGCTCGGTGAACCTCCTGGGCGCGGCGGTCAAGCGCGCGACCGGCGTCCGCTGGGTCGCCGACCTCAGGGACTCCCTCATCTCCCATCCGCACCGGCGCCAGGACGTGCGCGGTGAGAGCCGGGTCGCGAAGCTCGTCGCCCGGTACGCCGACGCGACCGTCTGCGTCGCCCCGGCCGCCGTCGAGGAGATGCGCGCGCTCTCACCGCGCGGGCCGGTGGAGCTGATCGACCACGGTGCCGATTTCGACGACTTCGAGGGGCTCGAGTACACGCGCGGCGAGCGCTTCCGCATCACGCACACGGGCACGATCTTCGGCCGGCGCGACCCGAAGCCGTTCCTCCGCGCGCTGGCGCGTCAGGGCGACGACGTCGTCGCGCGCTTCGTCGGGGACTTCCGCGACGCCGACCGGGCCGTCATCGCCGAGCTCGGCCTCGGCAACCGGATCGAGCTGATCCCCTACCAGCCCCGGCGGGAGGCCCTCGCACTGCAGCGCGACTCGGAGGCGCTCCTCCTGCTCGTCCCGGCGGGCGAGGGACGCGGCCGCTTCGTCGTGACGACGAAGATCTTCGAGTACCTCGCTGCCGGCCGCCCGATCCTCGCGGCCGTGCCCGGCGACGGGCCCGCCGCCGAGCTCCTGCGCGAGACGGGCGCAGGCGTCGTGGCGCCGCCGGACGACACCGACGCCATCGCCACCGCGCTCACCGGGCTGGTGTCGGGGTGGCGGGACGGGTCGCTGAACGGTGTGACGCTCGCGCCCGAGGTGCGCGAGGGGCTCTCGCGGCGTTCGCGGATCGAGCGCTTCGCCGAGCTGCTGAGGAGCCTACCGTGAGGCGCACCGTCGACATCCTGCTGCTCGGCGCGCTCTTCACGATCACGTTCACGAAGCTCCGCTGGGAGGTCGGCCCGGTGGACATCACCCTCGCGGAGATCGTCGCCCTCGGCTTCATCGGCGCGTTCGTCACCATGCGTGTCCGCGCCGGCGACTGGCTCTTCCCCCGCACCGTGCAGGTGCTCGGCGTCTTCTTCCTCCTCTTCCTGCTGGTCTATCTCGTCGGCTACTTCAACCTCTCGACGGTCGCCTCGCGGAACCTCTGGGTGAAGGGGATGATCACGTTCGGCATCCACTTCACCTTCCTGATGGCGGCGGTCGCGTACATTGCCCGCCGGAGCGAGGCCTTCCTCTGGCGGGCGGTGCGGTGGTTCTGCGCCGGCCTCGCCGTCAACGCGCTCTACGGGCTCGCCGCGCTCGCCTATGCAGAGGCGCGGGACGGGGCCGACCTGGACGCGGTCCTGCTGCAGCCGATCACCGGTGACGCTCCGGGCCTCCAGCTCTTCGGCGTGACCGGCGGCTTCAGCATCTACCGGACGAACGGGCTCACGCTCGACCCGAACCACCTCGGGATCATGCTCGTCGTCCCGCTGCTCGTCCTGCTGCCCGTCTATCTGCGCCTGCCGAAGGGAAGCTCGTCGCGCGTTCCGCTGGCGGTCGCGCTCGGCGGCCTCTTCGTCGTGCTTCTGGCGACGATCTCGCGCAGCGCGCTGCTCGGGCTCGCCGTCGGCCTGCTCGTCCTCGCCGTCCCGTACCGGCGGGCGTTCCTCTCCGCCCGGTTCCTGCTCCCGCTGGCCGCCGTGGCGGGCGTCATCGGGGTCGTCGTCGCCCAGCGGACCGGCTTCTTCGAGTCGATAGTCCGCGTGCGCTCGAATGTCGGAAGCTCCTCGACCCAGACCCACTTCGAGCTCTACGACCTGATCGGGCCGGTCCTGCGGGACACGCCCCTCTTCGGCCTCGGCAGGAACACGTTCTCCGCGTACTACGAGTTCCTGACCGGGAAGTCGAACTGGGGCCCGCACTCCTACTACCTCAGCGTTGTCACGGAAAGCGGGCTGTTCGGGGCGATGCTCGTCGCCGCCTACCTCGCCTACGTCCTCCAGCGCCTCGGCGTCGCCCGGAGGCTCGGGCTCGCCCTCTCGGCTCCCGGCGACTCCTCCGCCGTGCTCCTGCGCGCTCTGGCGTGGGGAATCACGGCTGCCCTCGCGGGGACGATGGTGGCGAACTTCTTCTACCTCACCATGCAGATGTACTACTTCACGGCGCTCGTCGCGCTCGCGCTCAGCGTCCCGCTCCTCCTCGCGCGCCGCGCCCGCAGCGCATGAAAATCGCCGTCTTCACCACGTCCTACCCGCGGCATGCCGACGACTTCGCCGGCCGCTTCGTCTCGGGGCTCGTCGACCGGCTGCGCGAGCAGGGGGACGAGGTCGCGGTCGTGGCGCCGGGCGACTATCGCACCTTCGGGCTCTCCTCCGACGGCGGCGGGATCGTCCGCGCGGCGCGCAGGAAGCCGTGGGCCGCGCCGCCGATGCTCGCCTCCATGGCCCTCGCGCTGCGCCGGGCCGCGCGCGGCGCCGATCTCGTCCACGCCCACTGGCTCGCAGGAGGTGCCGTCGCGCTCCTCTCCGGCAAGCCGTTCGTGGTCACGCTCCACGGCACGATCTCGGGCGGCCGGCTCGACGACTTCCTGCTCTTGGAGGATCCTCCTCGGCTCGCCCGGCTCGTGCTCGAGCGCGCCCGGGGCATCATCTGCGTCTCGGAGGCGCTCACGGAGGCCGCTCACGCCGCCGGGTTCGCCAAGGCGGTCTTCATCCCCAACGGGATCGACGTTCCGGCCGAAGTCGGCGCCGAGGCCGAGCCGCCCGAGATCCTCTACACCGGCCGTTTGGCCCCGGAGAAGGGGATCGAGGACCTCGCCGCCGCCGCCGACGGGCTCAACCTGGTCGTGTCGGGGGAGGGGCCGCTGCGGCCGCTCCTCCCGCAGGCGCTCGGCTTCCTCAGCCGCGAGGAGCTGGAGCGCCGCTACGAGCGTGCGGCGATCGTGGTCTGCCCCTCGCGGAGCGAAGGCTTCGGCATCGTTTGCGCCGAGGCGATGGCCCACGGCAAGCCGGTGGTCGCCGGGGCCGTCGGGGGGCTCGTGAACCTCGTGGAGCACGAGCGGACGGGGCTGCTCGTCCCGCCGCGCGACCCGCCCGCCCTCCGCGCCGCTCTGGAGCGGCTGCTGGCGGACCCCTCCCTCCGCCGCCGGCTCGGTGCAGCGGGGCGGGAGAAGATCGTCGCCGGCTACTCCTGGGAGAAGGTCGTCGCAGAGACGAGGGAGGTCTACGCACGCGCACTCGAGCAGCACACCAGGCAGCCGCACGCGGTCCTCGACACGCCGTCGCGCCTGGCCAAGGCGAGCAAGCTCGAGCGGCTGATCGGGAGCCGCATCGAGCTGGCCGGCGCCAGTGTCCTCGACATCGGGACGGGCTCCGGCGTGATCGCCGCGTCGCTGGCCGAGCGCCTCGGCCCCGAGGGTCGGGTCGTCAGCGTCGACCCGGTCGACCAGCGCGTCGCCACCGAGGGCTACGAGTTCGTCCAGGTCGCCGACACGACGCTCCCGTTCGAGCCCGGGGCCTTCGACCTGGTCGTCTCGAACCACGTCCTCGACCACGTCGGCGGGATGCCGGAGAAGCGCCACCATCTCGAGGAGATCCGCAGGGTGCTTCGCCCGGGGGGCGCCTGCTACCTCGCTGTCGCCAACCGCTGGGTGCTGGTGGAGCCGCACTTCCGCCTGCCGTTCCTGAGCTGGCTCCCCGCCGGCCTGCGCACGCCGTACGTCCGCCTCGCGCGCCGCGGCGAGATCTACGACTGCGACCTGCCCGCCCGCGGCCAGGTGATCCACCTCGTCACCGATGCGGGCTTCACCTACGAGGCGCTCGAGCTCGAGGCGCTGACCGGGCTCGCCGAGCTCGAGGGCGGCACGCTCCCGCGACTCGTCTCCCGGGTCCCGCAGGGCGTGCTCGAGACCGTGCGGCCGGTCTTTCCGACGGTCGTCCTCTTCCTGCGAAAGCGGGAGCGATGAAACGGTTCACGTTCACGCGCGCTCCGACGAGCTACGACGAGCAGTTCATCGACACGATGGCGGACGCCTACGCGGAGCAGACGCGCTGGACGAAGCTGAGGCTCGCCGCCGTCGAGGACCTGGTCGAGCCGAGGGCGGACGAGCGCGTGCTCGACTTGGGCTGCACTGCGGGCGCGATCGCGCACTTCCTCTCGACGTTCGGCTGCGAGGCCGTCGGCGTCGATTCAGAGCCGCGCGCGATCGAGCGCGCGCGCGGCCTCCATCCCGAGCTCCGGTTCGACGTCGCCGACGTGGCCGCCTTGCCCTACGAGGACGAGTCCTTCGACAAGGCGGTGGCGGCAGACCTCGTCGAGCACCTCGACGACGCGACGTTGGCCGGGATGCTCTCCGAGACGCGCCGTGTCCTCAAGCCGGGCGGAACGCTCTCCGTCTACACCCCGAACCCCAAGCACCTGATCGAGCGGCTGAAAGAGCGGGAGCTGATCCTCGCACAGAATCCGACTCACATCGGCCTACGGCCGGCGGAGGAGCTGGCGGCGGCGATCGAGCGCGCCGGCCTGATCGTCGAGCGTGACGAATGGCGCGCGAGCTTCATCCCCGTCTTCCGGTGGGTCGAGGGTGCCGGCGGGCGCTGGAGCGCCTCGCTGCGCTACCGGCTCTGCCTGCGCGCGCACCGGCCTGGCGGAGGCGTCTGATGCTCCGCGCCGTCTTCTGGGTCGCGGGCGGCGCCCTGGCCTGGACACACGTCGGCTATCCGCTCGCGGCCGCGGCGCTCGCCCGCGTCCGCCCGCGCCCGGTCCGCCGCGAGGACGTGACGCCCGAGGTCACCGTTGTCGTCGCCGCCCACGACGAGGAGGACGTGATCGGGCGCCGAGTCGAGAACCTGCTCGAGCTGGACTACCCGGCGGAGCGCCTGTCGGTCGTCGTCGCCTCCGACGGCTCGACGGACGGCACCGACGCGGCCGTCGAGGCCGTCGCCGGCCGAGACTCGCGCGTGAGGCTCCTCCGGTGCGCCCGCGGCGGCAAGGTCGCCGCCCAGGACGAAGCCGTCGGGCAGACGGGCGGGGAGATCGTCGCGTTCTCGGACGCCAACAGCCTCTGGTCGCCCGACGCCCTGCGGGTCCTCCTCCGGAGCTTTGCCGATCCCGGCGTCGCGTACGTCTGCGGACAGGTCCGGCTCGTGGGCGACGACGGGACGAGCCGTGAGGGCGTCTACTGGCGCTACGAGATGTGGCTGCGCGAGAACGAGTCCCGGCTGGCGGGGATCACGGGCGGCAACGGGGCCATCTACGCGGTTCGTCGCGCGGACTACGTCGACGGCGACCCGCGGTTCGGGCACGACCTGGGGTTCCCGTACCTGATGGTCCAGCGCGGCCGGCGCGCGGTCTACGACCCCGGGGCGATCGCGGTCGAGAAGGCGCCGTCCGACAGCGAGGACGAGTACGGGCGCAAGGTGCGGATGCTGGCCCAGTGCTGGCTCCACCTGCTGACCGGGCGCATGCTGCGGCCCGCGGAGCCTCTCTACCTCGCGCAGCTCGTCTCGCATCGCGTGCTCCGCTACTCGAGCGGCCTGCTCCACCTCGGTCTCCTGGGCGCGAACGTCGCGCTCGCCCGCGACCACCGTGCCTACCGGGCTCCGCTGGCCGCCCAGATCGCCTTCCTCAGCCTGGCCGCCGCCGGGAGGCTCCGCCTACCGCTCCCCGGCTCGGCTCTCGCCTGGTACTACGTCGTCGTGACCTCGGCAACCGTCTCGGGCCTCGCCCGGCTCCTGCGAGAGGGAGTGCCGACCGTCTGGGACAAGGCGGCAGGGACCCGATGAGCGGAGGAAAGCGCGCGTTCGACCTCGTCGGCGCCTCGCTCGGGCTCGTGCTCTTCTCCCCCGTGCTCGCGGTCGCGGCCGCCGCGATCAAGCTCGAGGACCGCGGCCCGGTCCTCTACCGCCAGGCGCGCGTGGGCAAGGACGGAGCGCCGTTCGAGCTCCTGAAGCTCCGGACGATGGTGCCGGGCGCGGAGAAGCCTCGGCCAGGGCCTGGCGGTGAACGAAGGGGATCCGCGCATCACGCGCACGGGCCGGGCCCTCCGCCGGCTCTCCCTGGACGAGCTCCCCCAGCTCTGGAACGTCCTGCGCGGCGAGATGAGCCTCGTGGGCCCTCGCCCGACGCTGGCCTATCAGGTGGCGAAGTACAGCGAGCACCAGCGGAGAAGGCTCGAGGTGCGTCCGGGCCTCACCGGCTGGGCGCAGGTCCACGGACGCGCGCGCCTTCCCTGGAGCGAGCGAATCGAGCTGGACGTCTGGTACGTGGACAACCACACGTTCCGGCTCGACCTGCGCATCCTGGCCCGCACGCCGCGGGTGCTCTTCTCCGGCACCTACAAGGGCACGACCGGCGGCTGGTCGGAGAGCAGTGACTAGCATCCCGGCGTATGCGAGTTCTTCTCACGTGCGTCGGTAGGCGGGTCGACATCGTCCGGGCGTTCGGCGAGGCCGGCGCGACCACGATCGCCGCCGACCTGGACCCCCTGGCGCCGGCGCTCTACGCGGCCGACCGTCAGGCCCGCGTCCCGCCCTTCACCGACGACGGCTACGTCCCCGCTCTCGCCGAGCTGGTGGCGGCGCACGGGATCTCCCTGATCGTCCCTCTGGCCGACGGGGACCAGCTCGTCCTCGCCAGGGAGCGCGATGCGTTCGCGGAGTGCCTGGTGCTGCTGCCCGGGCCGGAGGCGGTCGAGCGGACCAACGACAAGTACCTGGCCCATCTCTTCTTCCGGGACCACGGGATCGACTCGCCCGACACCTGGCTCCCTGCGGACGTGCCGCCGGAGCCCGGGTTCCCGTTGCTCGTGAAGGCGCGCTTCGGGTTCGCCTCCCGCAACATCTTCCGGGCGAACGACCGGGAGGAGCTGGAGCACTTCCTGCGCTACTCCCCGGTCGAGTCGATGGTTCAGCGCGTCTGCGCCGGCGAGGAGTTCTCGATCGACGTCTTCGGCGATCTCGAGGGAACGTGCCTGAACGCGATCCCGCGGACGATGATCGAGTCGGCCGGCGGCGAGTCCATCAAGGGGAAGACCATCCGCGACCCGGAGCTCATCGAGGTCGGTCGCCGCGTTGCCGAGGCCCTCGGCGTCGTCGGCCCCGCCACCGTCCAGTGCTTCCGCCCGGAGCCCGGGCTCCACGAGGTCACGGACGTCAACCTGCGCTTCGGCGGCGCCTTCCCGCTCCCGCTCGCGGCCGGGAGCGCGTATCCGGAGCTCGCCCTCGCCCTCGCCCGCGGCGAGCGGCCGCAGCCTCGCGTGGGCGACTTCCGCGAAGGCGTCGTCATGACGCGCTGGCTCTCCGAGACGTGCCTCGTGGAGGAGGAGGGCGACTACGTACCGCTCGGGGACCTGACGCTCGCGCCGGACAGGCGGTAGTGCGGGTCGTCCAGATCGATCCGCTCGCCTATACGCCGCCCTACGACGACGGCCTCGCCGCCGCGCTCGCGCGCCGAGGCCACGACGTGCACCTGCTCACGTCGCCCTTCCTGCACGGAGTCAGCCCGGTGCCGCGCGGCTACGCCCGTGAGGAGATCTTCCTCCAGGTCAGCGGCAGGCTGCTGGCCGGACGCCCGCGCTCGTCGCTCCGCCTTCCGCTCAAGGCGGTCGAGTACCCGCCCGGCGCCTTGCGCGCCGTCCGGCGGGTCCGGGCGTTGAACGCCCACGTCGTCCACGTCCAGTGGTGTCCGGCGCCGCGCATCGACCGGCGCTGGTTGGCCACGCTTGCGCGGACGCGCCCGACGGTCTTCACCGCCCACGAGGTGCTGCCGCCGCGGAGCGCCCACCAGGTCGACGTGTGGCGGGAGATCTTCGCCACGGTCGACCGCGTCGTCGTCCACTCCGCGGGCTCCGGCGCTCGCCTCGCCGAGCTCGGGGTCGAGCCGGGGAAGATCGTCGAGATCCCGCATCCCGCCTTCGAGAGCGCCAACGGGACGCCGGTCGCGGCCCCTTCCGGGTCGACGCTCCTCTTCTTCGGGCTCATCCGCCGGTACAAGGGCCTCGACGTCCTCATCCGCGCGCTGCCCGAGGTCGCCGCCGCCGTTCCCGAGACCCGGCTGATCGTCGCGGGCGACCCGCTCGACGAGCCCGTCGGACCGCTGCGCGACCTGGCGGTGAGCCTCGGCGTCGCCGACCGCATCGAGTGGCGGCTCGAGTACGTCCCCGGCGACGGGATCCCCGCGCTGATGGCCTCGGCCACGGTGGTCGTCCTCCCGTACCGGCGCATCGAGGCCTCGGGCGTCCTCGCCGACGCGGTCGGCAACGGCCGGCCCGCGGTCGTGAGCGACGTGGGGGCGATCGGCGAGACCGTCCGCCGCTTCGGCGCCGGGGAGGCTGTGCCGCCGGAGGACCCCGGCGCCCTGGCCGCGGCCTGCGTTCGCCTGCTCGGTGACGAGACCCGTCTGGCCGCCGCTTTCGCCGGGGTCGAGGCGGCGCGGAAGGCGCTCACCTGGGACGCCTCCGCCGAGGCGCACGAGCTGCTCTACGACGAGATCGCCCGCCGCTAGTGCTGCCGCATTTCCTCGTCATCGGCGCCTACAAGAGCGGCTCGACCGCGATCCAGGAAGCGCTGCGCGCGCACCCGCAGGTCTTCCTGCCGGAGAAGGGCCCCAGCTTCTTCGCCTTCGACGAGGCGCCGGCGAGCGACCGGCCGCTTCCCCCGGGCACCGTTCGCGACTGGGCGGACTACCAGGCCCTCTTCGCCGACGCCCCGGCCGGCGCCGTCTGCGGCGAGGTCTCGCCCGAGTACCTGGCGAACCCGTGGTCGTGCGGCCGCATCAGCGCGCGCCTGCCCGACGCGAAGCTCGTCGCCGTCCTCCGCAACCCGGTGGAGCGCGCGTATTCCGACTACCTCATGTACGTGCGCGACGGCGACGAGCGGCTCGACTTCGCCGCGGCGCTGGACGAGCAGGAGGAGCGCCGCCGCGCCGGCTCGCCCACGGGCTACTACCTCGAGACCGGGTTCTACGGCCGTCAGCTCCGCCCGTACTTCGAGACCTTCCCGCGCGGGCAGCTCCAGGTGTACCTCTTCGAGGACTTCGCCGCCGGTCCCGCCGCCGTGCTCGAGCCGCTTCTGGCGTTTCTCGGCGTCGACCCGGCCCTGGGAGCGACGCCGGAACGCGCCGTCAACGTCTCGGGCGTCCCGCGGAACGCGGTCGTGGGCGCCGCCGTACGCGGCGGCAGGCGCATCGCGCCGCTCCTTCCGGAAGCCGTGCGCCGCCGGGCGAAGGCCGCGCTCTCCCGCGGGCTCGAGCGGCCCGAGCTCGCGCCCGACCTCCGCCGCCGGCTCGCCGACGTCTACCGCGAGGACGTCGCGGAGCTCGAGCGGCTCCTCGAACGGCCGCTCGGCCACTGGCTCGAGGAGCGCTAGCTGCTGCCGCCGCGCGGCGCGTACTTGATCAGCGAGCCGTTCAGCGAGAAGTAGTAGAAGCGGTCGGTGGCGATGCCCGGCACGTACTTGCCGCGGTCTTCCCGCCAGACGACCTTGCCGGTGCGCCGGTCGAGGCCGAACGTCCTCTTCTCGAGCGTGGAGACGAACACGAGGTTTCCGACGACCAGCCCGGAGCCGAGGATCCTGCCGGGCACGAACGTCTCCCACCGCTTGGCTCCGTCCCTGGCCCGGAGCGCCCTGACGCCCCCGTCGAACGCGCTCACGTAGACGAAGCCGTCCGCGATCGCGGGGGTCGCGTAGCCCCAGCCGCCCATCTGGAACGACCAGAGCTGCCTGCCGGAGGAGAGCGAGAACGCGACCGTCTTGCCCGACCGCGTCGTGGCGAAGAGGCGGCGGCCGTCCGACGAGGCGCTCGAGTAGAAGCTGTCCAGGCGCAGGGCGTCGCGCTGGACGAACGACGTCCAGAGCTCGCGGCCGTTCGCCTTGCGGACGCAGAGAACCGACCCCGCGTACGTCGAGACGCAGACCTTGTCGCCGGTGACCGAAGGGCTCGAGTTGATGCGGCCGCCGGTGTTGTAGGCCCAGCGAACCTTGCCGGTGGCCGAGTTGACGGCGAAGAGCCGTCCCGTGGTCGCGCCGAAGAAGGCGACCCCGTCCACGACGACCGGCGAGGACTCGACCTTCCCCCCGGTGCGAAGCCGCCACAGGAGCCTGCCGTCGGTCCGCCTGAACGCCGACACGGTGCCGGCGTGAGAGCTGACCAGAATCCGTGGCCCGTCGATGGCGGGCGACGACGCGGTCGCGGACGGGTTCTTGGCCCGCCAGAGGATACGTCCGGTCTCTGCGTCCACGGCCACGGTCGTGCCGTGCTCCAGGTTCTGGTAGAGGACGCCGTCGCAGAAGCTCGGCGGGTACTCGAGGACGTCCTGCAGGTACCGCCGCCAGACGATCCTGCCCGGCTTGCCGAGGTCGACGCCGGGGAGGGCGAGCGTCCGCCGCGGGTTCTCGCCGAAGTTGAGCCAGCACCGCTCGGCCGGCTCCTCCTCGGGCGCGGTCTCGGTCTCGACCGGCTCGGTCGTCGTCTCCACGGTCTCGTCGATCGCGCCGGTCTCCTGGAAGAGGGACACGCCGGCGAGCTCGGTGTCGAGCTGCCCCTCCGGGCGGTCGTCCTTCAGCGTGAAGTACGCGGCGGCGGCGCCGGCGACGAGCAGGACTACGAGGGTCCCGAGGGCGATGAGAAGCTTCGTCCGCATTCCGGGGAGGCCGGGCGAGGGCCTCTCCCAGTATGCCTACGCCGCCCGCTGACCCCGCTGGTAGAGTCGGAGCCCGGATGAGCCCGGACAGCGAGCCCCTTCGCCGGGTCCCCGCGCCCACGACGGAGCTCGACGCGGAGCGCGAGGTCGACTTCGGCCGCTACGCCCGGGTGCTCCTGGGCAAGTGGTGGCTGCTCGTGCTCGGCGCGCTCGTCGGCGGCCTGCTCGGCTTCCTCTACGGCCAGACGGGCGGCTCGACCTACCAGGCCTCGGCGACCGTCTACCTCGGCCAGCCGCTCTCGCCGACCGGCACGGCGGTGCCCTCCCTGGCCAGCGACCCCACGGGCGCGGCCACGCTCGCGCGCAGCCAGGCCGTGGTCAACGAGGTGGCGTCCGAGGTGGGGATTCCGGCGGCGAAGCTGCGCCGGAGCATCTCCGCGAGCGTCCTCGGCGAGCGCAACCGGCAGACGACGGGCGTCTCGCTCGTCGGCATCACCGTGCGTGGAAGCAACGGCGAGCGGGTCGAGAACGCGGCGAACCTGGTCGCCGAGCGGGTGGTCGGGCTCTCGTCCACCTACGCCGACGCCAAGGCGGAGACGCTCCAGCAGCGGCTCGACGGCCTCCAGACTCAGCTCGACTCCGTCACCGCCCGCCTCGACGACGTGACGGCGGCCATCGAGGAGAACGAGGGCGCGAGCTCGACGGAGCAGCTCCTGCAGGCGAACCTGCTCGCCGTCCTCGAGCAGCGGCGGGCCGACCTGACGGACGACGTCATCGCCGCCGAGCAGCAGCTCGAGGCCGCCGAGGAGATCGAGCGCGGCCGCGTCGTCGCGCCCGCCGCCGCGACGCGGGTCGACGCCCGGAACGTGAGGTCGTCGACGATCGTCGGCGCCTTCCTCGGGCTCGTGCTGGCAGCGCTGGCCGCCCTCCTCTGGGCCCCGGCCTCGCGCCTCCGCGCGACCTGAACGGTTCTCGACCGAAGACCCGGCCCGCGCAGCTATCTTTGCTCGTCGACGTCGCCGAGGCCCGCCGAGCCGGTGTAAAGGTTCGGTTCGGATCGGCCGACGAAGCCTGGAACACGAGTATCCTCGAAGCGACCACCCCCGACCAACTGCAGCCGCACATGACTTTGACTATTAGGAGCCTGAGCTCGATCCTCTGCCTGCTCGTCGCGGGCGCCTTGGCGCTCGTCCAGGCGCCGAGCGGCCAGGCGTCGCCGCGCCTGCAGGTGGGCATCATGGACGACGCTCAGGTCATGCATCCGGACGATGCGACGCAGGACACGGCATTCGCCGACATTGCGGCGCTGCGCCCCGAGGTGCTTCGCGTCCTTCTCCGGTGGGACCTGGTGGCGCCGACGCAGCCGGACGGATCCGCGGGACCCTGCGCGATCCGACGTATCAGTGGGCTGCCTACGACGAGGTCGTCAGCAAGGCGAAGGACGAAGAACATCGAGGTCGTCTTCACCATCTTCGGCACGCCGGGCTGGGCCAACGGCGGCAGGTCGTTCCGTCTTCGCGCCGGCGTCGGCGGGACGACGCTCAAGGACTTCGCCTACGCGGCCGCGACGCGGTACTCGGGGACGTTCACGCCCGACCCCGCCGACCCGCGGCTGTGGCGCTACCCAAGGTGGGCAAGTGGACTGCCTGGAACGAGCCGAATCTCTCGTTCTGGCTTCGCCCGCTCTCCTACAAGCCTCGCCGCCACCTCCAGGCCCTCGCCGGCGCCTACGCGCGCATCTGCAACGCCGTTCACGCCGGCGTCCACGAGGCGGGAGCGGCTGCCATCACGGGCGAGCTCGTCGCCTGCGGCGTGACGGCGCCGACCGCGAAGGGGAAGAAGTTCTCGTACCCGCCCGTCACCTTCCTGCGCGCGATCAAGGCCGCGCGCGCCAGGTTCGACGTCTACGCCCACAACCCGCACCCCCGCAGCCCGTCGGAGACACCGAACACGCGGCCGCGGACGCCGACCACGATCATCCTGGGGAACATCGACGTGCTCCTGAAGCAGCTCACGCGCTCCTACGGCGCGAGGAAGCGCCTCTGGCTCACCGAGTACGGCTACCAGACGAAGCCGCAGGATCGCTGGGTCGGGGTCACCTGGGCGAAGCAGGCGACGTTCCTGAAGCAAGGCGTACGCGAAGGCGCGCAGGCACCCGCGGATCGACATGCTCGTCTGGTTCCTCCTCCGGGACGAGCCGGACCTGAACGGCTCCCGCTTCGGTGCGCCCGGCTGGCAGTCCGGCCTCATCACTGTCGGCGGACACGCCGCAAGAACGCTTTCGCCGCGTTCCGCGACATGCCGCACTAGCGGCCGGTCAGCGCGCACTCAGCCGAGGTCGCTTGCCTCCTGGACTAGTCTGACGGTCCCTTGCCAAGCGTCGAGGACCGATCAGTGAACGCCTGCACGATCATCGCGAGGAACTACCTCGCGCATGCGCGGGTGCTGGCCGAGTCGTTTCTCGAGCACCATCCTGACGGGACGTTCACGACGCTGCTCCTCGACGACTTCGAGCAGGAGATCGACGAGGAGAACGAGCCGTTCCAGATCGTCCGCGTGGACGAGATCGGGCTCGCCGTCCGCGAGCTGCATGACATGGCGATGATCTACCAGGTGCTCGAGTTCGCCACGGCGGTGAAGCCCTGGTTCCTACGAGCGCTTCTGGACGGCGGCAAGGATCACGTCGCCTACTTCGATCCGGACATCCGGATCTTCGCGAGTCTCGACGACGTGGCTTCTCTGGCGCGGGAGCATTCGATCGTCCTCACGCCCCACGTGACCTCGCCGTTGCCTCGGGACGGGCTGGAGCCAAGCGAACGCACGATCCTGCGCGCGGGAATGTTCAACCTCGGCTTCATCGCGGTCGGGGAGGACGCCCGCGGGTTTCTCGACTGGTGGACGGTTCGTCTTCGCCGCGACTGTCTAGTCGACCCGGGCGAGGGCCAGTTCGTCGACCAGCGCTGGGCCGACTTCGTGCCGTCGCTCTTCGACCACTACGTCCTCCGCGATCCGGGCTGCAACGTCGCCACCTGGAACGTCGATTCACGCGACCTCGTCTGCGAGGACGGTCGCTGTCTAGCCGGCGGGGAGCCTTTGCGTTTCTACCACTTCAGCGGGTTCGATCCCAAGTATCCCCAGCTCCTTTCGAGGTTCCAGGGAGACACGCCGCGCATCCTCCTCAGCGAGCGGCCGGACCTGGCGAAGCTCTGCCGTGACTACGCCGCTTCCCTCATGGACAAGGGCTATGCCGACTGGTCTTCGAAGCCGTATCAGTGGGACGTGCTCGCCGACGGGACCCGCATCGACCGGACGCTTCGGCGTTTCTACCGGATAGCACTCGTTGCTGCCGAGGACGGAGCCGGGTCGCAGCCGCCGGACCCGTTCGACCCGGCCGATTCCCCAGCCTTCAGGGGCTGGTGTGGGGCCATCCGGGCGAAGCCGGTGGGGGCGAAGCTCACTCGCTATGCACGCGCGGTCTACGAGGTCGACCCGGATGCCCTTCCGGCCCGGGCGGCCCGACGCATCCGTGACTGGCGCCGGGCCCGCCGGCTCGACCCCCCGCGGGCATTCCGGGCCGGCCCCTCGGTTCCCGGCGCGAACGTCGCCGGCTACTTCCGCGCCGAGCTGGGAATCGGGGAGGTGGCGCGTCAGATCGTCTCCGCCTTCGAGCAGAGCCGGGTCCCCTTCGGCACTGTCACGTACGACCGGACGCTAAGCCGTCAGGAGCATCCATTCTCACAGGACGGCGACGGCCCCCTCTACGACATGAACGTCGTCTGTGTGAACGCCGACCAGACGCTCACGTTCCGCCGGGACATGGGCTCGAGCTTCTTTGGCGGCCGCTACACGATCGGGGTTTGGTTCTGGGAGATCGCGGAGTTCCCCTCCTTCATGCACTACGCCTTCTCCGCGGTCGACGAGGTATGGGTAGCGAGCGATTTCGTTCGCGAAGCCGTCTCCGCCGCGACCTCCAAGCCAGTCCTTACGGTGCCTGTCCCCCTGCGCATGCCGGAGCCGCCTGCTCTCCAGAGGGATCACTTCGGGCTGCCGGAGGAGTACCTCTTCCTCTTTTCGTACGACCTCATGAGTGTTCTCGAACGCAAGAATCCACTCGGGCTCCTCGATGCCTTCACGCGCGCGTTTGCGCCTGGGGAGGGTCCGGTGCTGCTGCTCAAGAGCATCAACGGCGACAAGAAGCCGTCCGACCTGGAGCGAGTGCGAGACGCTGCCTCCGCCAGGCCGGACGTGATCGTCCGTGACGGCTACCTCTCCGCCGAGGAGAAGGACGCCTTGACCGCCGGCTGCGACTGCTATGTCTCGCTGCACCGAAGCGAGGGCCTCGGGTTGACGATGGCCGAAGCGATGGCGTGCGGCAAGCCCGTGATCGCCACGGCCTACTCCGGAAACCTCAACTTCATGACCCCGGAGAGCAGCTACCTCGTCCCCTACAGCTCTCGGCCGCATTCCGCCGGGCTGCGATCCGTACCCGCCCGGAGTCGAGTGGGCTGAGCCCGATCTCGACGAAGCTGCGAGGCTGATGCGGCACGTCTGGGAAAACCGAGCGGAAGCAAGCGAGCGAGGACGGATCGGCCGGGAGGTCATCGAGGCGCGCTCGCCCGGGCTGATGGCCGCCTTCCTCGAGCGGCGGTTCGCCGAGATCCGCGGTGGCCCGCTCCCGAAGCGGGTTCGACAGGGCAGACTCACAACCGAGGCGACATTCGCCGTGGCCGAGGCCCGCCGTCGGGTCGGTCGAGCCAGGCGCGCCGCGAACGGCTCGATTGCGGCCTCGCCTCCACCCGACATGACGCCGCTGCAGCGGGCCCATGACCTCATCGCGCGAGGCCCGCGGAATTCCTCCAGCACTGCCTCGCGCCTCGAGCCGCTCAGGGACCTCGCCCGGCGAGCCCTCTTCCGTGGCCTGAGGCCCTACACGGAACACCAGAGCGAGCTCGATCAGGCGATTGCCCAGGCTCTCGCGGAGCAGCAGCGGATTCTGGAGCAGCAGATGTCTGAGCTGACCGCCGTGCCGTACATGTCAGACCCCGACCTCCTGTACACGGGATCGGGCGCCTCGCGGACGCTCGGGTACCGCGCGGCGCCGGACACCGATTCGACGGCCTCGTACCGAGGCTTCGAAGACGTCTTTCGTGGGTCGGAGGAGTTCATCCGGAAGCGGCAGCGCGTGTACCTGGAAGTGCTGGCAGGCCGAAGCCCGGTGCTCGATGTCGGCTGCGGCCGAGGGGAGTTCCTGGAGCTGCTCGCCGAGCGAGACATCCCTGCGCGCGGGATCGACATCGACGAGAGCATGGTCTCCCGCTGCCGCGAGAAGGGACTCGACGTGGAGGCCGCTGAGGCGATCGAGCACCTGGAGGCTCAGGAGGACGGCTCGATCGGGGTCGTGTTCTCGGCGCAGGTGATCGAGCACCTCGGCTACACGGAGCTGATGCGGTTCTTGGAGCTCGCGCACGCAAAGCTCGCCGCGGGGGGCATGCTCATCGCCGAGACGGTGAATCCGCACTCGATCCAGGCGTTCAAGACCTTCTGGGTGGACCTGACCCATCGCAGCCCGATCTTCCCGGAGGTAGCGGTCGCCTATTGCCATTTGAGCGGGTTCGCCGAGGCTCAGGTCATCTTTCCCAACGGCACGGGCGACTTCGAGGGTGATCGCCGGTCCCAGGGCGAGTACGCGGTCGTGGCGATCAAGGGTTGAGTCCCGCCGTAGGAAGACGGCGTCCCAGGAGCCCGTGAATCCGGGCCCTGGCTCGGAAGTCGTTACACCGAGCGATTACCCGGCAGGTCGCTTAGGTCACCGGGCGACTGTCGGAGGTTCGCAGGACGGATTTGGTCGGTCGGGGCCTCCCAGGTGCCTCCGAGCTGGATGGGACCGTGCGACGTGAGGTCGTCGCTCGAGACCGAAAGCTCGAGCGCGTCATCCTTCTTCGCGAGAACCCGGCCATCGGCGTCCGCGACGAAAGCGTCGACGCGAAAGTACCCTTCGCGCATCGGGAGCGTCGGCAGGTGAAGCCGTACGAGCTGCGTGCCGGCCTCGAACGACACATCGGTCGCCGTCTGCGAGCCGACGGCCCTCCCGTTGGACTCTCGGATCGAAAGCGTGATGGCGAGACCATCCCAGTCGCGGTTGGTTCCAAGCTCGATCTCGAGCATCACCGGCTCCCCGGCGGCGAACCGATCTCTGATCACCCCGTCGCCATCCCGGGCGCGGACCTCCTGGATGCGGCAGCCAATCCCCCCGAGCTGGTCATCGTGCGCCAGCACGCGGTGATAGGCCCGCAGCACGCTCTCGGTCGGACCCACCTCGAGCACCCGGCCGCCGTCGACCAGAACGGACCGATCGCAGATTCGTTCGACCGATGCGAGGTCGTGCGAGACGAAGACGAGCGTTCCGCCGGACTTTCGGTATTTGTCGATCTCGACGAGGCATTTCTGCTGAAAGCCCTCGTCGCCGACCGCGAGGACCTCGTCGACGAGGAGGATGTCGGGCCGAATGTGAATTGCGACCGAGAAACCGAGTCGCAGGAACATGCCTGACGAGTAGGTTCGTACTGGCATGTTGGCGAACCTTTCGAGCTCGGCGAACGCGATGATCTCGTCGAGATTGCGATCGATGTACTTGCGGGAGAGGCCCTGGATCACGCCGCTCAGGTAGACGTTCTCGATCCCGGTGAAATCGGGATGGAAACCGGCGCCGACATCGAGCAGTGGCCCGACGCGGCCGCCTATCTCGAGCGTTCCCTCGCTGGGGGCGAAGATCCTTGCCATCAGCTTGAGAAGCGTTGACTTGCCCGAGCCGTTCCGTCCGACCACGCCCACGGATTCGTTCGAGGCGATGTGCAGGTCGACGTCGCGGAGAGCCCAGAACTCGCGTTTCCGAACCTGTCGGCGAAGGAGAGTTTCCTTCAGCGTCCGAGGGCCATCCACCGCAAGCGCGAAGTGTCGGCCGAGGCCCGCCGCGCGTATCTCGCCCGGCGCGACGTCCTTGTGTGCGGCCATCAGAGCTCGATCGCGAAGCGATCCTGGTATCGCCGAATGGCAGCTAGGCCGGCCAGCGCCATCGCCGGCCCCACGACGAACACGTAGGCGAGCATCCCCGGCCCAACGACGACTCCGTACATCAACGCGCCGCGGACTGATTCGACGTACGGCGTCACCGGATTCCCGTAGCGAAGGAGATCGATCAACCAGGGATGATCGGCCGCTCCGGGAAGCTGTTCGAGGCTATAGAGGATGGGCGTCAGAAAGAACCATGGAAGGATCATGACGTTCACGAGATGCTCAGTGTCCCTCAGGAACACGTTGATCGTCGCTAGCAGCCAGGTAATGCCGAGGGTCAGGCAGACGAACGCAGCGAGGATAGGTGGAACCAGGAGCACCGTTCGGAGAGCCTCGGGGGTGACGATCAGGCTGATCGGCACGACGACTGCGAACATCACCAGGAGGACTGATACGGCCTGCGCCAGCACCGAGGCGGTAGGAAACACCTCTCGGGGGAGCCAGGCCGTCTTGATGATGTGTGCGTTAGCCGGGAGAGAGTTGACTCCGGTCTGGACGGAGCCTTGAAAAAAGGCCCACACTGCGAGGCCGGTAAGGACGAACAGCGGATAGTGCTCGATCGTCACCACCCGCCAGAGCACGGAGAACACGAGCGTGTACACGCCCATCATCAGCAGTGGATAGGCATACGACCAAAGGACGCCGGCGGCCGATCCTTTGTACTTCGCCCGCAGCTCGCGGCGAAGCAGAGTCCGTACGAGCTCGCGCTGGCTCGCGAATTCCCCGATTTCGTGTCGAATATTCGCGAGGGTGGCGGTGGTCATGCTCAAGGCCGGATCGTAACAACGGCGGGTTGCCAGATCGTCGTCCCGAGGCGGGGCGTGTCTCTGGGGCCCGATCGCGGACGCTCGTAGGCAAGATAGGTCAGTATGCGACAGGTGGAGCGCGAGAACCGAGCGCTGATCACCGGGATCACGGGCCAGGATGGCTCGTACCTTGCCGAGTTTCTCCTCGACCGCGGCTATCGGGTCTTCGGCATGGTTCGCAGGGCGTCGACCGAGCACTTCGAGCGGATCACGCACCTCCTCGACCGAATCACACTCGTCCAGGCCGACCTGCTCGACCAGTCCTCGCTCGTGGGCGCGCTCGAGGAGGCGCGCCCGACAGAGGTCTACAATTTCGCGGCGCAGAGCTTCGTCCCGACGTCGTTTCGCCAGCCGGTGCTCACGGCCGAGTTCACCGCCGTCGGCGTGACCAGGCTGCTCGAGGCTCTCCGGAACTTCGACCCGTCGATCCGCTTCTACCAGGCGTCGACCTCGGAGATGTTCGGCAAGGTCCGTGAGGCGCCGCAGTCCGAGACGACGCCGTTCTACCCGCGGTCGCCGTACGGCGTCGCCAAGGTGTACGGACACTTCATCACCGTCAACTACCGCGAGTCCTACGGTCTCTACGCTGTCTCGGGGATCCTTTCAACCACGAGTCGCCGCGGCGGGGACTCGAGTTCGTCACGCGGAAAATCAGCGACGGCGTGGCCCGGATCAAGCTCGGTCTCGCCGACGAGCTCCGGCTCGGGAATCTCGACGCGAAGCGCGACTGGGGCTACGCCGCGGACTACGTCGAGGCGATGTGGCTCATGCTGCAGCGGGACGAGCCGACGGACTACGTCGTCGCCACCGGCGAGGAGCACTCGGTTCGAGAGTTCGTCGAAGTGGCCTTCGAGCACGCCGGGCTCGACTCCGACCGGTACGTCGTCGTCGACGCCACGCTGCAGCGCCCGGCGGAAGTCGATCGCCTGGTCGGCGACGCGTCGCGGGTCGGGCTCGAGATCGGCTGGGAGCCGCGCGTCTCGTTCGAGGAGCTTGTCGAGATGATGGTCGACGCCGACCTCGAGCGCCTCGCGTCCCCGGCCGTGCCCGAGACCCCGCGCACCGCACCCACCTGACGGGAGCCGACCGCGATCGACGGTCGTACCATGCGGTGAGGTCCAGCCGAGTGATCGAGCACCCAGACGTACGGGCAAGACACCCAGAGGGCGAGGCGCCGCCTCCCGCAGAGGCACGCGACATTCGCTCTGCGCGGCCCTACTTCCTCACGCGGCACCCCGCCAAGGCGTTCGTCCGCCGGGCCGCGAGCATCGTCGCCCTCCTGGCGCTCGACATCTCCGGGCTCGCGCTCGGCCTCTACGGTGCGCTGGCACTCCGCGAGGTCTACCACGGCAACGTCCCGCCGCTCTGGGGCCTGCTCTGGGAGGCGGAGAAGGCCTGGCTGCCGTTCCTGACGCTCGTACTCGCGCTCGTCTTCTGGCGCAACGGCCTCTACGAGCGTCGCGAGGAGCGCGCCGGTTTCGGTCGCATCCTCGCCTCGCTCATCGTCGTGGGGCTCCTGACGCTCGCGTTCGCGATCGGCGGCGGGCCACGAGTTCTCCACCTACGGGCTGGTGCCCACGGCCGTCGTCTTGACGGCCGTGCTCATCGGCCTGCTCCGAGCGAGCTACGAGTCGGTGACGGCGGCCATCCTTCGCCTCGCCGGCGCCCGCCGCCGCGCCATCATCATCGGGGAGGATGCCGAGCTCGAGCACCTCTACGGCGCCCTGGGTCGCACGGCCGGAATCGAGTACGAGTTCGTCGGAGCCGTCACGCGCTCGGTAGACGGCCTGCCGCTACCCCACCTCGGGACGCTGTCCGAGCTCCCGCGGATCCTCGCGGAGCAACCCGGTGGACGAGCTGATCGTCGCGGATTCCGGTCTCGCGAACGAGCGCCTGCTTCAGATCGTCGACGACGCGCTCCGAGAGGGCGTGAAGGTCAGGGTGGTGCCGAAGACGACCGAGATCCTCGCCCAGCGGGCCCGCTACATCCCCGGCCAGGGCGTGCCGCTCTTCGAGCTGCGCCCGCCCGTGTTCGCCGGCGTCGACTGGGTCGTCAAGCGAGGCTTCGATCTGGTCGTCGAGTGCGCTCGTGCTCGTCTGTCGGCCTGCCGCTCTGGGTTCTGATCGCGCTCGCGGTGAAGCTCACCTCCGCCGGCCCGGTGCTGTACCGAGATCGCCGTGTCGGCGTCGGTGAGCGCGAGTTCTCGATGCTCAAGTTCCGGACGATGTACCGAGACGCGGCGGAGCGGCAGGCGCAGCTCGAAGCAGCGTCAACGAGGCCGACGGCGCGCTCTTCAAGCTCCGGGACGACCCTCGCGTGACGCCGGTCGGCGCGTTTCTGCGCCGCTTCTCGCTGGACGAGTTCCCGCAGCTCATCAACGTCCTGCGCGGTGAGATGAGCCTCGTCGGGCCCGCGGCCGCTGCCGCTTCGCGACTACCGCCTGCTCGAGCCGTGGCATCGTCGCCGTTATCTCGTCCTGCCGGGAATGACCGGGCTCTGGCAGATCGCCGGCCGGTCGAGCCTCGATTTCGACGACCTGGTGCGCCTCGACTTCTACTACGTCGAGAACTGGTCGGTCTGGCTCGACATCTCGATCATCCTCAGGACCGTGCCCGCCGTTCTTGGCCGGAAGGGCGCGTACTAGGATCTTTCCGTGGTGGCGGCGCTTCGCGGCCAGCTCGGGGGACTGGTCGATCTCTACTCGTTGCTGACTGGAAGCAGCATGGCACGAGGCGCCAGGCGCCCCTGACTCGTATTAAGGGTCACCGGTTCGCTCTCTCGCGCGGCTCGAAGAGCTGGTTGCAACCTAGGATCGCGACCAGATGGAGCTACGCCCCGACGATTTCACCTGGACGCTGGGACACCACGTTCCGGTACGTACGCGGTGTCAATGACGTAGCCAGCCGCGTGCGCGTCGTCGTGGAACATTCGCACGGTGTCGAGCGAGAACTCTCGAGGTCGCGGCCGAAGGTCGGCAGCTTTCCGAGCAGGTCGTGCGTCACGGTGATGATGTGGCAGCCGATCGTGTCCGCCTGGACGATGTTCAGAATCTCTCGCGGGCTCGCCCAGACAGCTCGAGTCCCGGATACGGACGCAGAAGCTCGACTGCGGCCGCCATCAACGGAACAGGATCGCGCCCGGTATCGGCGATTCGTCCCGCGAAGACGGACACGTAGCTGAGCGCGCTGCCGTCGAGGCAGGCCGCGACGTCGCGGACCTGCGCAAATGTCAAGAGCGCTGTGACATTCAGCCTGATGCCGTGCGCGACCAGTCGACGAACAAGGTCACCGCTCGGCTCGCCCCGCGTGTTAGTGACCGGGATCTTCACATAGACGTTGTCCCCCCACGAAGCGATCGTCAGTGCCTGACGCTCCATCTCGTCGAAGTCGTCGGAGAAGACCTCGAACGAGATCGGCCGGTCGGGGACCAGCTCGAGGATCTCTCGCGCGAATGTCTCGTAGTCCGTCACGCCCGCCTTCCGCATCAGAGTTGGGTTTGTCGTGAACCCGCGGATAAGGGGTTCCCGGCAAGCTCGATAATGCCCGCGCGGTCGGCGCCGTCGGCGAAGATCTTGACTTTCAATGAATCAATCGGCGTCGGTGACACTCCGGCTCGCTCCGCTCAGAGGATCAAGGGTACTGCTTCCGGCAGACTGGAAAACACCGCGTCCGGACGCTCGGTCAGACGGCTCAGGGTAGCCCCGATCAATGACGAATGGTGTGACAGCCCGCGCGGCAGCCTGCTTCTATGTCGCGCCATCGATCTCCGATGGCGAAGCTGGCGGTGGGATCAATTCGCAGACGTTTCGCCGCGCCCAGGAGCATTCCGGGCTTTGGCTTCCGGCAGGAGCAACCGTCCGCGTCGTCGTGCGGACACACGACGACCTCATCGAGAGGCAGTACCCGCCGGAGGTAATCGTTGATCCGGTTCACTGTCGCGAGCGTCTGCCGGCCCGCGAGCAACGTCCGGCTGGTTCGTGACGACTACGAGGACGTAGGCGGCGGCGCGGAGTTCGTTGCATGCCTCGCGTACCCCGGGAAGGATTTCGACCTCGTCAAGATTCTTGCGGAGGGCATGGGCGGCCGTCGCGCACGAACGCACGGTTCAGCACACCATCGCGGTCGAGAAAGACCGCGCGTCCGAGCGGCCGATGCCGGTGCACGACGATCCTAGACCCTCCCGGCGCGCGCCTCGACTGCCAGGACTGCCATGGACTCGAGGAGCGCCTCGCGCGAGGACCGAGTTGGCGTCCAGCCGAGACTGCGGATGCGGTCCGTGGCGAGCCGTACAACCGGGACGTCGCCCTTCCATCCTCGGTCGCCCCCTGTGAACTCATGCTCGACCTCGTCGGAGTCCAGCTTCATCGACTCGACGGCAAGGTCTGCGATCTCACGCACGGTGACGTAGTCGCCCGTGGCGACGTTGTCCGCCTCGAACCGCGCTCGGCTCCGCTGGTTCGCGAGGAGTACGGCGGCTACGACGTCGTCGACGTGAATGTACGACTTGCTCTGGCTGCCGTCGCCCGAGAAGCTGAGCCGAGTCGGGTCGGCATGAAGGTGGCGTACGAAGTCGAAGCCGACACCGTGAGTCTGCCGAGGCCCGACGACGTTCCCGAAACGAAAGACACAACCGGTGAGGTTGAACATGAAGCAGTACGCAGCAATGAGCGCCTCGCCGGCGAGCTTGCTGGCTCCGTACGTTGAGATCGGCATGAGCGGCCCCCAGTCCTCGTGCACGTCGGTCTCACCGAGGTCACCGTAGATGCCGCTTCCCGATGCGTAGAGGATCCGGCGCACGGTCGATCGACGCATCGCCTCGACCACATAGCTGGGTGAGAAATGTGCCCTCATCGAAGTCGATAGTGGGCTCGACGGCAGCGCGGGCGATGTCAGGGTTCGATGCGAGGTGGATCACGACGTCATGGTCCCGCATTGCCGAAGTGACCATGCTCGAGGTCCTCGACGTCGCCCTCGACCACTGTGAGCCGGCCGTCGTGCTCATGCGTGCTCCAGGTGCCATGCTCGGCCGGAACTGAAGTTGTCGTAAACCGTGACCCGGCGGGTCGCATGGTCGCCCAGCAGCCGATCGACGAAGTGGCTGCCGATGAAGCCCGCTCCTCCGGTGAGAAAGTAGCTCCCTGCGGCGAGGGGTCGGCGCACCGACTCCCACTTCATCTCGTGCACCTTGAGAAGTGGGTGGCTCACGAGCAAATGAAAGACGACGGCGCAGAGGCCTTCCGGTGGGCCGTGACGTGAGCTTCGTTCACTGTCGGGATCACAATGCACGCGTCCGCGACTCGCTTCGTGTAGCCGCCATCTCGACCAACGACTCCGGATACACGCGCGCGCCCGCATCCCGGACTGTCTCGAGCGCATGCACGAGGTTGACGGAGATTGCTTTCTCCCGATCGCCGCCGCCGACGGAGAAGACGAGAACAGCGTCTTCTGCGTTCAGGCGGGATCCGCGCAGCCAGTCCGCGAACGTTGTCTCCCAACCGGCGTCGTTCACGCGGGCCGTGAGCTCTGCGAGATTTTGTCGGTCGGCGAGTAAGCCTCGAACACACAGATCTTTCGGAAGTCCGCGGCAGCATGGCCGGCGTGAGCAGCGGAGCCGCCCACTCCGAGGACGAAAAGGCGGCCGCCGGCGTCTCGCACGCCGGCGAGGCCCGCGGCGACCGACTCGATGGCGTCGGTATCTAGCCGCTCGACGAGCTGCGCGGTCTCGCGGAGGTAGGAGGCGGCGAAGCCGGTCATAGTGGTCGGCGGCAGGTCGCGAAGGTGTTAAGCCCAAACTTGTGTCGGTGACACTGGATGTCGCTGGGTCGGAAGCCTGCACGAACGAGCAGCGGCCACAGGTCGCTCGGATCGTAGTAGCGCTTGTGGTCGTCCATCTCCTCAGGGGGGCTCATGCGGAGCCGGAACGCGGCCGCCTCGAGGAAGAACTTGCCTCGCCACGTTGGAACGTTGATCAGCGCTACGCCGCCCGGCGCGAGGAGCCGGCGAAGCTCTACGAGGGCCTGCTCGGGCTCCCACAGGTGTTCGAGAACCGAAATGCAAAGCAGCACGTCGAGCGAGGATGCCTCCAACGAAGGCAGTACTTCCAACAGCGAGCCCTCGATTGCGGTGACCTTGGGGTGCTCCTTGAGGTCCTCCGCCAGCGCGAGGTCGACCAGCACCGCCGAGCGCACGACTGGGAGCTGTGTACGCGCGAACGTTGCGTCGAAGCCGCACCCGAAGTCACCGAAGCGTGCGCCGCCAAGACGGGCGTGACGAAGGATCGCGCGACTGCTGAGCCAGACGCCGAACCGGTCAACGGCGGATGGATCTCGGCACTGGCCGTACGCACGGGCGCGGCGTGTCACCTCAACGTTTGACGACGAGGCCATGATCATTGAGGTTGTGCACTCGAGATCGGGAAGGGCATCTCGTGAGCCCGGACTCGACCGCCTCGCGGCGGACGAAGGGCAGGGCCGCGCCCTTGGCGATTGAGAAGGTGGCTCGGCGTGCGAGGGGCGACCGTAGTACATGGCGTAGAACCCGGGCAGCGAATCCATCATGTTTCACGGCGCCCGTTCATCGCTAGGACGGTGCCGTGCAATAGAAGTGTGAAAACGAAGAGCTGGACTCCGCAGAGCACGGCCGCCAGCCCAGTCACCGGCAAGGTGGTTCTCCGACGCGTCCGCGCTGCGCAAGGTGAGGTCGTTTCGAGGTAAGCCTTCACGAGCGGCACACTCAAGCCGATCCCTAGCGCGACGAGGCCGAAAGAGACCAGGACAGTCCGCGTATACCGAAAGATCCCCAGCCAGCGCCGTCGTCGGCGACCGGTGTAGTCAAAGAGAACCTGGGCTATGCAACCCAGGAAGAAGGCCTGAAGCCCGATCACGAGGGTCACCAAGCCCAGGATCTGCCAGTTGAGTGACAAGGTGGCGGGCCCAACGTCGAGTGCCCCCAAGCTGACCGGGACTGTGAGTAAGAGGCCGAGGGCAATGAAGACAAGGCCCGGCTTGAACAGGAAGAAGTCGGCGCCGTAAATGAACATCGCCTGGAGGTTGATCCACGCAGCGTGCCAGGGAGAAAACCACCCTCGCGCTTGTGGTGGCTCAAGCGACCTTCGCGATCCTTGAGGAATCGTGACAGGAACCTCGCCGTCCGCAGGTCCATGTGCACCGACTTGAGAACCATCTCCGAGGCGTACTCCCACGACTGGGACTGCAGATCCATGCGCCTAGCGCGTCCAGCGTGATGCCCCGCATTCCGCAGTGGATGTCGCGAGAAGTGGCTCGAGTACAGGCGGTTGAGGATCCAGGTGGTGCAGGAGTGCCGAGATACCGGTGCAGCGCGGCATGGCGCCGGGCTCGATGAAGCCCTTCAAACGGGAGCCCATCACAAACTCGTGCCCTCGCGGAAGCGCTCGATGAACGGCGCGATCTCGCGGAAGTCATAGGTGCAGTCGGCGTCGCCCATGATGACGTACCTGCCGCGGATGAAGGGCAGCGCGTCGATGTAGGCACGGCCGAGCCCTCGCTTCTCGGTCTTCGAGGACCCGTGCCCCTTCGGCAGGGCGATGCTCGGCGGTGGGATCGTCGGAGCTGTCGACGATGAGGACCTCGCCCATGACTCCTGCGTTGCAGGCCCTCCTGGCACCAGTCGACGAAGTCGCCGATCGTGATCTCCTCGTTCAGCGCCGGGATGACGATGGAGACCTCGGGATCCGAGACGTCGTCGTTCGGGATGTGGAGAACCACGTCTGAGCCCGCCGCGCCGAGTGCGACGTGCGGCCTGACGGCCGTGGTCATGGTGCAGCGGCCTCGGCCAGGCTCAAGAGCCAATTTCCGTCGAGCACGCCAAGCTGCCCGCGAGCCACGCGGACAGATTACAGGCAGCTATCGCCGGACTGCAGCGCCCTCGATATGTTGCGTGTTGTGCCGATGATCCCGCCTGCGCGGACGCGAGGCCTTGTCGCGCAATGCTGATTACCCGGACGCCGTTGCGGATCTCGATCGGGGGTGGCGGGACCGACTTGGCGTCGTATTACAGTCGGCACGGTGGCTTCGTCGTCGCGGCGGCGATCAACAAGTACATCTACGTCGGGGTCAACAAGACCTTCACCGACGACTACTTCCTCAAGTACTCAGCACTCGAGCGGGTCGAGAATCCTCGGTGACATCGAACATCCGATCATCCGCTCACGCCCTCGAGCTACACGATGTCGGCCCTTCCCTCGAAATCGTCAGCCTGGCCGACATTCCGGCGGGTACAGGACTCGGCTCGTCAGGATCCTTCACCGTCGGCCTCTTGCGTGCGCTTTACGGCTTCAAACGCGAGCCGGTCACCGCGCTCGACCTCGCCGAGGAGGCCTGCCGCGTGGAAATCGACATGCTTGGCCGACCGGTCGGGAAGCAGGATCAATACATCGCCGCCTTCGGCGGCATCACCTGCTTCGCCTTTCGACCCGACGGGAGCGGTTCAAGTGTCGCCGCTTTCGATCTCGACCGCGACGCTTCACGACCTCGAAGAGCATTTGATGATGTTCTTCACCGGCTATTCACGCAATGCGGAGTGTCTCCTGGGCGAACAGCGGGCACGAACCGAGCAGGATGATGGCAAGATGCTCGCGAGCCTACGTTTCGTCCAGGACCTCGGGCTCCGCATCCGCGATTCCCTGGAGGATGGCGATACGGCCGGCTTCGCGGCACTCATGCACGAGCACTGGGTGCAGAAGAAGCGGCGCTCGAGCCGGATGTCGAATAAGGCGATCGACCAGTGGTATGGGCTCGGCATGGCGAACGGAGCTCTCGGTGGCAAGGTTGTCGGAGCAGGCGGAGGCGGGTTTCTGCTGTTCTACGCTCGTGAGCCGGAGAGGCTTCGCCGGGTGATGGAGGAGGCCGGCCTCCCAGAGGTTCGTTTTACGTTCGATCACGACGGTTCGTCCATCATCGTCCGTGGTTGACGCAGACTGCTCGGCCGCGCCCGTGCAGTGCGTCATCCTGGCCGGTGGCCTCGGGAGGCGCATGCGACCCTTCACGGAGAGGGATCCCGAAGGCGCTCTTGCCTGTCCGTGGCAAGCCATTCATCGACTACCAGCTCGCCTGGCTCGCCTCCGAGAGTGTCTCCGATGTGGTTCTCAGCGTCGGATACGGCGGAGCCATGATTTGTGATCACGTTGGCGAGGGCACACGCTACGGACTGGCGGTGACCTACGTCGACGAGGGCAGCGATCTCCGGGGAACAGGGGGCGCGCTCAGGCTTGCCCTCGAGATGGACGCGCTCGCCGAGAGCTTCATGGTTCTCTACGGCGATTCCTACCTCTCGATCGAGCTTGACCCTGTCTGGCGTGCTTTTCGCTCGAGCACGTTGCCGGCGCTCATGACCGTGCTGCGGAACGACGGGCGCTGGGACTCGAGCAACGTCATTTACGAGCAGGGCCGCGTCAAGCTCTACGACAAGCAGCCAGACGCCGAGCAGCGCGAAGCAATGGCCTGGATCGACTACGGGCTCTCGGTGGTCTCCCGACGCATCGTGGCAGAGCGAATTCCTACCGGCGAGGTCGTCGATCTTGCAGACGTCTATCGAAACCTCAGCGTCGAGGGCCTTCTAGCCGGGCTCGAGCTGAGGCATCGATTCTATGAGGTCGGCTCGCCAGAGGGTCTGCGCGATCTAGAGCGTCACCTTGCGGGTCGGCCCGCGAATGACACGAGCGAGTGATGTTACTGTCCGAGGACCTGCAGCCTGTACCTGGCTATCTACCGTCCAACGCCCGCGAAACGTGCCTACGACCATGCCCGATTCTCTGGACAACAGTGACCATCGCTCTCTTGCCGAGCCGGCAGCGGACGATTGGGAACGGCATTGGGCCGAGTTTGCTGAAGCGGCTGCAGGAAATCCGGCGCAGGAGTACCGACGCCGCCTCGTCCTCAGCTTCCTGAGCGCTGATGGCGCGCCTAGTCGGCTGCTCGACATCGGGTCGGGAAGCGGCGACCTCGCCAGAGCAGCACTCCGGGCCTTCCCAGCCGCCGAGGTCTTAGGACTTGAGTTGAGCCGCGCCGGCGTCGACCTCGCCCGTTTGGCCGCTCCACGAGCAACGTTTCTGCAGCGAGATCTCCTGACAGCCGGGGCGCCTGAGCCGAAGTATCGGCGGTGGGCGACCCATGCTGCATGCTCTGAGGTCCTGGAGCACGTCGAGGAGCCGTGCAGGCTCCTGCAGAAGGCGGGCGGCTACCTCTCACCTGGTTGCCTCGTCGTTGTCACGGTTCCTGGGGGACCGATGACCGCGTTCGACCGTCATATCGGGCATCGAAGACATTTCAACGAGGCGCAGCTTCGCGAGCTCCTCGAGCAGGCGGGGCTTCATGTCGAGCGGACGGCGGCGGCGGGCTTTCCCTTCTTCAACCTCTATCGCCTCGTCGTGCTGTTCCGGGGCAGCCGGGTCGTGGAGGACGCCGTCCGGCGCCAGATGAGGCCCTCGAGAGCCGCTCGAGCGGCAATGAGTGTGTTCCGCCCCCTGTTCCGCCTCAACACAACCGTCACGCCGTGGGGTTGGCAGATTGTCGGGGTGGCTCGGGTGCCAGAGGCCTGATGGCGTCGACGCGGGGCGTCCGCATGCCGACGTCCGCAGCCGCTGGGACTAGCGATCTCGAAATCGAGCGCGGCCGCCCGCGGGCCGGCGCGGAAGCCCTCCTCTTGTTCGGATTCGCGGCGTGTCTAGCCGGCCTACTCACGGCGTTCATCTGGTCAAGGCTGTCTCGCGGATCTGAGTGTCACCACGGACGTCGTCGGCTACCCGATCCACAGCAACTTCAACGTTTATCGGTACATCTGGACCTACTGGCTTGTCGCTGCGTTCTTGCCCGCGGCGGCGATCGCGATCTTTCTCGTGCTTGCGAGGATCTCAAAGCGCAATCTTCGTTCAGCACTACGATGGTCTTCGCGCCAGGAAACCGAGACCGGAGGGCGCATCCACATCGTGTAGTCGTTTCGCTTGCCGGAATCCTCTTCGTCAGCGCGGTTCTAGGGCTCGAAGCGGCGATCGCTTCCACGGAAATCGAACGCCCACTCCTCAAGGTCGCGCTGCCCGTGATCCTTGCATGCGTCGCCCTTTCGACCCTTTCTGCGTGGGCGTTGGGTTGGAGGGCGTGGAGGGCTCCGTTCTCGGATCGGCTTGCTCTCGTGTGCGCCGTCCTCGCCACGTTCACTGTCGGGGGCCTGTATGCCGTCTCGGAGGCGACAGAGGTCGTAATCGCTTCAGACGGCACGATCCGGGACTTCCCCTGGCTTCCGCTTTGGCTGGCCGTCGTAATGACGGGCCTCGCTCTTGCATGGGTCGCCTGGGCGCTTCGCCGCCGGACTCCAGTGAGCCGCATCGCGGATCGGCTTCTTGTCTTCGTTGTCGGCACCCGTTCTCGTATTCCTGCTCACTGCGGGGCTCCCTGGAGCGTTCGGCCAAATCGACACCTTCCACGAGGGTGAGTTACTGGCGGGCGCCAACCTCACTGCGGATGGTGCGTTCCCGTGGCGCGACCTCTTCGTCATCCACGGTCCCCTCCTCGACATCGGCGCCGCGCTCTTCGGGTTTAACGTCTTCGAGGACAGCCGCTGGGGGGCGCACGCAGGCGGCTTGCTGGTCCTGACCCCGGTTTACTGGCTCTCGCTCTACTATCTCCTCGCGTATCTCTTCCGAGGAAACTGGGTCATTCTCGTTCTGCGCAGGTTGCGGTCGTCACTGGCGCCATCCATTCCCCCCCGCACATCCGAGCGGTGCTACTCCCGCTTTGTCTGCTCGCACTTGCCGCGCTCCTACGACGCGCGACCCGCATTCGGGCCGCCACGTTCGGACTGGTCGTTGTCATTCAGTCGATCATCTCGCCTGAGACGATACTCGTCCTCCTGTCGTTTGTCGGAGTCGTCGCCGCATTCGAGCCTACTGCTCCAACCGGCGACGCTCGCTTCGCGCAAACTTTTACCGGACGCTTCTCTGCGTGGGATTCGGAGTGCTCTTCAGCGCCGTCTGGGCCATTTCCCTCGCGACTCAACGAGCGCTCGACGATTTCGTCTTCTATTTCCGCACCTTCGCGCCTGATCACGAGCTGACCGGCGCCATTCCGGTTACTGGCGGCGGGGCGTGGTTCTGGGTTGCGGTCGTCGCCCCTATGGCCCTCTACGTCCTGACCGTCTGGTTCGTCGCTGCCAGCCTGTGGCTGCGTCGCCCGATATCGATCGACGAGTGGGTGATGGTGGCAGCTGCGGTCGGCGTCGCGCTCTACTACCCGAAGTTCCTCAGCCGGGCCATGTCCACGGTTTCTGTCTATGCCATTTCGATTCCGCTGCTCCTCTATTGGGCCTTCAAGGCGTTCGTCCTCTTCGAGATGCTGCTCGCCCGGATCCGGCAGCCAATGTCAGGCCGCTGGCGGGCTCCCCGCCTCTAGCAGGGTGACAGCCCTAGTCGGCATCCTGGTAGTCGCACCTGTGTCACCAGCTTGATGTCGTTCGAAGCCGTCCTTCCACTTCCCGGGCGAGTGTGGCTACCGCACCGACGAGTCGACCGCGCTGGGATTTGCGGATCCCACAGCGATCGACCTCGAGATGCTGTCCGATCTAGGGGAAGTCTCGACGCCTACGTGAGGCCGCGAGGAACCAATCTTCGACTTGTCGAACAATCCCGCCTCTGTTCCACTACCTTCTTGAGCGCCCTTCGGCGACCCGTTACTTCCACGTGAGCATGGCGATCCGAGAGCACTCGCAACTCGACCTCATCAGGCGAGCTCAGGACGTCGGGCCAAGCTGGTCGTCTTCTCGAGCGACTTCTTCGGGCTTCCCGCATGGGACGGCATCCCGAACCAGGTCCGCCACTACGAAGTCAGCGAGTGCATCTCTTGAAGCACTATGAGCCGCTGCTCGCCCTGCACGGCGATCTGTTCATGGTGAGAAAAGGCGAGACCGTGTCCTCACCGGAGAGCCTCGCCTCGCGGCTACACGAGGCGCCAGGGTGACCGATCTCTACTTCCGGGCACCGCCTTGCGACTGGGGATACGCGCCGAACTTCTCGCGGCCGCTCGTGATCTGCAGCCGGGCGGCAATGAGCTTGAGTTACCCATTGCCGACCAAAGCGCTGTTCTGATCAACGGCTGGGCGGTCGACGCCACCTACGGATCCCGGCAGCCGAAGTGGTCGCCGTCGCCGATGGGCGCGTCGTGGGGCGAGCAGTCCCGTCCATTGCCCGGCCCGACGTCGCCGCGGCGCTGGCCAGTCCAGCTTACGAAAGGTCTGGGTTCACGATCAACGTGCCGGGATTTCACCTTGGGGGTCCTGAGGATCGCATGACCGTCGAGCGCCTGCGCGTTCTTGCCATCTCGGCGGACGGTGAAGCATCCGAGCTCCACTACGGGCCCGAGGCTGGATGGGATCCGGATGAAAGCGTCCCCGAGCCCCCGACGATCGACCTGGGTCGAGGGCGTATCGTTCCGGTGGTCTCGGGAGACGCCCCCGGCTCCGTCGATGCCTCGTCTGACGTGAGCCTTGTGAGCTTTCTCTTGCCCGCCGGGATCAAGCTCGATCGTTACGACTGGCTCGAAATCGAGACCGAGCCCTTGAATAGCGCGGTGACGTACGTCCTTTCCGATCAAATCGGAAACACCCAGCGTGGAATCGGATTCAAGACCCTGGAGGGCTCCACCGGGATCCGGATTCCGGTTTCGGCGTGCTCGCAGTGGTACGGGTACGAGGTGGATCGGCTCTACTTGCTCGCCGACCGGCCGGCGGACGTACGGGCAGTTCGACTCTTCCGGAGTACGGGCGGAGCCTAGGCGACTCCGGTTCGTCAGGGCTGACCAAGTAAACGCGGATGTCCCTAGACTCGTCGCGTGAGGGCCGATCCAGGAGTGCCTACGTCGGAAGAAGCACGCGCCTTTATCGCGGACTCCTCGTTCATCTGGCATCAGCGCTTCGAGCTCGTCCCCGGCGTCCATACTCCCGGCGACCACCCGCTCGAATATCTCTTCGAGGTCGGCGCCGTCCCCGAGGACCTTCGCGGGAAGCGCGTCCTCGACATCGGCACCTCGAACGGAGGAGCCGCCTTCCTCATGGAGAGACGTGGTGCAGAGCGCGTCGTGGCGGTCGACGTCTATCCGCCGGACTGGTTCGGGTTCGACGAGCTCCATCGCTTCCTGGGCTCCGAAGTCGAGTATCTCCAGGGGACGGTGTACGAGCTCAACCGCCTGGTGCGCGCCGAGGACTTCGACCACGTCCTCTTCTGGGGCGTCCTGTATCACCTCCGGCATCCCTTGCTTGCTCTCGATCAGGTGAGATCCGTCGTGGCTGAGGACGGTCTCGTGGAGATCGAGTCGGCCGTATCGGACAGCGAGCTCGGCGCCTGCGGGAAGCTGCCGGTGTCGCTCTTCTACCGGCGTGACGAGCTCGGAAAGGATCCGAGCAACTGGTTCTCACCGACCGTCGCCTGCCTGCAGGACTGGTGCCTGTCGTCCGGTCTCGTTCCGGAGCAGGTCGAGACCTGGGGCCACGGCAAGCGGTGCATGGTCGTCGCGCGCCGGAGTCCGGGGGAGCCGGAGTTCGCGCAGATCTCGTACGAGGTGCCGCTGCAGGCGGCCCCGACGTCGGACTGAGCCCGTCTAGCGAAGTGCCCGCAGACGCTCGGGATGCTTGCGGACGAAGCGGGCGATGCCGCGCCAGTGCCAGATCGTCCGCCTGGTCAGGAGCCGCCGGTCGATGACTGCTTCGTACCGGTGTCTGACGACCGCGGCCGGGACGTACCAGCGCTCCCAGCCGGCCTTCGCGGCCCGGTAGCACAGGTCGATGTCCTCGCCGTAGAGGCGGTAGCCGGGGTCGAGCCCGCCCAGCTCGTCGAGCATCTCGCGGCGAAGGAGCAGGAAGGCGCCGAGCATCCAATCGGACTCCACGGGCTCCTCGGGGCGCTCGTCGAGGAGGTAGTGCGAGCGCTGCCGTTCCCGCGGCCGGATGACCGAACGCAGGGGGGTTCGGCGAACGATCGTCCCCGATACGGTGGGGAATCGGCGCCGCGAGGGCTGCCAGGTGCCGTCCTCATAGACGAGCTGCGGCCCAGCGATTCCGCACCGAGGCCGTCCGGCCGCGAAGTCCCGCAGGAGGCCGACCGCATCCGGCGCCGGAAGCGTGTCCGCGTTCGCGAGGAGCACGAACGGCGCCTTCGTGGCCGCGGTGCCGAGGTTGGCGTTGGCCGCGTAGCCCTGCGGTCGATCGGGAGAGAGCGCGCGAACACCTTCCGGAAGCGGCGGCGCATGGCCGGGGAGGTTCTCGACAAGAACGAGCTCGCCAACCTGCGGGTGAAGCGCCGCGAGGCAGTCGTCGAGCTCCGCGGCGGGGCCGTGCGTGACGACGACGGCGGCGACGTCTGGCGGCACCTACGGCCTGGGCGCCTCCCCAGGCGAGTCGCGGACCGGCCTCGGCGAGGAGTGGGAAGGTCGCGTCGCGGCCGGAGAGGATCACGTCGGCGGGATGCACGGGCCAAGGGATGCCGAGGGCAGGATCGTCGAAGCGTACGCCCCACTCGTCCTCGCCGTCCCAGTAACGGCTGACGCCGTACATGACGACGGAGTCGCCCGCGCTGTAGAAGCCATGCGCGACGCCGGCTGGGATGACGGCGGCACTCGGCGGGTCGGCCCGGAGCGTGAGGAGCTCGACGACGTGCTCCGACGGCGATCCGATCCGCAGGTCGACCAGTGCGACGAGCAGCTCTCCGTGGACGACGCTCAGGTAGTCCAGGTGCTCGAGATGCCAGTGCATCCCACGCAGCGCGCCAGGCACGTTCGTGATCGCGTTCCACTGCACCGGCTCCTCCGGCGTCACCCATGAGCCTCGGCACATCTCGACCAGCATGCCGCGTGGGTCGCGCAGGGGCTCGAGCTCGAGAACCTCCGCCCCTACGATCGAAGTCGCTCGTGCTTCCGGTCGGCCGGGGGCCGCAAGCCTCGCCGGCGATGCTCATGAATCCACCGAGGCGAGCTCGTGGGTCGGCGCGGCCACGAGGACGATCGGCGTCCGCACGCCACACGCGAACCAGCGGACGTGCTCGTGGACGACGTCGAGCTCGAGGAGGAGCACGCCCTCGACGCGAGGTGCTTCGATGCCCACGAACATGCGCGTGGTCGCGCCCGGCGCGACCGTCTCCGGGAACGCCGTCCTGCCCTCGAGCACGACGCGCTCAGGCTTCTCCGCCTCGAGCCAGCGATAGCCGAGCCGGAGGGGCGGCGACGCGGGCTCTCCGGCGGGCCACCACTCGTCGCCGAGGTTCTCGACGACGACCTCGTGGTGCGTGACCGCGCCGGCGGTCAGGCGAGCAGGGGGACGGACGAGCCGCACGCGGGCACTGTAGGCGTCCGGCGAGAGGTCGCGGCTCCTGATCAGGCGCTCCGCTTCGGTGGGCGACGGCCCCGGCTCGACGGGCGAGCGCCCGGGACCGGGAGCGGCCGGCACGCGGGCAGCGGCGACGTGCTCGATGAGCGCGGCATCCCCGGCCGGCACCGGAAGCGTCTCGACACCGGAGCAGTCCTCGGGCGTGTAGTGGAGGTTGACCGGGAAGCCGTCCGTGAGGAGACCCGGGCGGATTCGGTCGTAGTGGTCCCGCTTGCTCCGCCGCTCGTCGAGCGACGCGAGGACGAGGTCGCAGTGGTAGATCGGCAGGTCGACGAAGCGCTGCTCGCCGAGCACTTCGATCGGCTCGTGCAGGAGGCCGGGGAAGCGCCAGAGCGCCGGGGACGTTGCGGACGAGCCGCAGCTGGTAGTCGGGCGCCCACGGGGGGCTCGAGATGTAGCCGGCGCCGTCCGGATGGAGCCAGCGTCGCGTGAAAGGCGACCTTCGTCGGGAAGCGTTCCTCGAGCAGCGGGCGGAGACCGTCGAGGAATGCTCGGCCGGGAACCTCGTCGTCCTCGAGCCAGAGGATCCAGTCGCCGCGGCAGTTGCCGAGAAGCCATGCGAGGCGTCGGTTGAACGGGGCGGGCTCGACGAGGAACCGCCGGTCGGCGAGTGGCCCGGTCGCCTCGATCGTCTCAGGGTCGCCCGTGCGATCGACGGCCAGGACGATTTCGTCGACCAGGGGGCGTAGGAGAGCTCAGGACTGCACTGACGCGTCCCGCCGACTTCCTCGCCATCATGCAGAGCGAGAGCGTCGTAGCTGCCATCGTGCGCGGCGCGATTCTACGCTACCGATCCTTGGCAGGAGAAAACGTCAGCCGGAAGGCGGTCGCGCTCGCGGGCTGCGGCCGCTGGGGTGCCAACATTCTGCGCGATCTCGTCGCGCTCGGCTGCGACGTGTCGGTCGTCGCCCGGAGCGATGAGAGCCGCGCTCGGGCGCGCGCGGGGGGCGCGCAGGTCGTCGTCTCCGACGTCGGGCAGCTCCCCGCGGTCGACGGGGCCGTCGTCGCCACGACCACCAGCGCGCACGCCGAGGTCGTCGAGCAGATGCTCGAGCTCGGCGCCCCGGTCTTCGTCGAGAAGCCGCTCACGGCCGATGTCGCGAGCGCGGAACGCCTGGCCACCCTCGGCGCAGGGCGCGTCTTCGTGATGGACAAGTGGCGCTACCACCCTGGCATCGAGCTCCTGGCCGAGATCGCGCGCTCGCAGCGAGCTTGGCCCTGTCGTCGGGCTGCGGACGACGAGGGTCGGCTGGGGGCACTCCTTCCCGGACGTGGACACCGTCTGGATCCACGCGCCGCACGACCTCGCCATCGCGCTCGAGATCCTCGGCTTCGTCCCGTCCGTGCGCTCGTCCGTCGGCGAGTTCGTCGGGCCGGAGCTGAGCGGGATCGTCGCCCTGCTCGGCGAGGAGCCCTGGCAGGCCCTCGAGATCTCGGCCTCCTCGCACGAGCGGCGGCGGGAAATCCGGCTGCTCTGCCGGGACGGAACAGCCTGGCTCGGCGACGGCTACGCCGACCACGTCGGCGTGGCTCGCGCAGACCGCGTCGGCGCGAGCCCGAGCGGCGCCCGATCTCGACCGAGCTCCCTCTCCTGCGGGAGCTGCGCGCGTTCGTCGAGCACCTGGACGGAGGGCCGCCGCCTCGCTCGATCGGTCGAGGAGGGCGCCGAGATCGTGCGCCGCATCGCCGAGCTCAGGGCCCTCGCCGGAGCCACGCCGTGACCGTCGAGATCCTCCAGTGGGGCTGCGGGCGCTGGGGCGTGAACGTTCTCCGCGATCTCACCGGCCTGGGGGCGAGCGTCACCGTCGTCGCGCGCGGAGAGGAGACGGCGCGCCGCGCACGGGAGGGCGGCGCCGCGCGGGTCGTCCGCTCGATCGAGGAGGTCGACCGCACCGACGGGGTCGTGGTCGTCACCCCCTCATGGCACCACGCCGAGGCGATCCGCGCAGTCGGCGCCGCTCGGCTGCCCGATCTTCTGCGAGAAGGCGCTCGTCACCGAACCCGGAGTCGAGGACGAGCTGATGCAGCTCTGCGGCGAGCGCCTCTTCGTCATGCACAAGTGGCGCTGGCATCCGGGAATCGAGGCGCTGGGCGAGCTCGCGCGCGAGGGCGCGCTCGGCGAGGTGCGCGGCGTTCGTAGCTCGCGCCTCGGTTGGGGCCCGTTCCACGAGGACGTCGACGGCGTGGACACGCTCGCGCCCCACGATCTGTCGATCGTGATTGCCGTGCTCGGGTTTCTCCCGCCCGTCGCGGCCGCGAGCGGGACGCGCTCTCCTGACGGCGCGGGCTGGTGCGAGCTCTCGGCTCTCCTCGTGGAAGGCGGACGGTCCGCGCGCCGCGGTCGAGTGCTCGACGGTGAGCGCGACGCGACTCCGGCGGGTCGAGGTGACGGGCACCCGCGGATCGGCCGTCCTTGCCGACAGCGAGGCTCCTGTTGTCGAGTTGCTCCTTCATGGCGGCGACTTCGCTGCTGAGCCCGAGCGGCGCGAGATTCCGCTCGCGCGCGAGTGGCCGCTCCTCCGCGAGCTACGCGACTTCGTCGAGCACTGTGCAGGTGGGCCTCCGCCGCGCGCGGACGCCGCGGAAGGGTTCGCCGTTGTCCGGCGGATCGCCGAGCTGCGCGCGGCCCTCGACGGCGATCAGACGAGTTCCCGATAGAGCGCAAGGGTCGAGCGCGCCGTCTCGGCCCAGCTGAACTGGCGGGCACGCGCGAGCCCGAGCGCCACGAGCCGCTCGCGCTCGGCAAGCGCCTGTCTCGACGCCTTCCGCGAGCGCGGCGGGGTCACCGGGCTCGACGAGCACGGCGGCGCTCCCGCGGCCACCTCGGGGATCGACCCAGCACTGGTGGTGACCACGGGCGTGCCGCTCGCCATCGCCTCCAGGACGGTAAGGCCGAAGCCCTCGTAGCGCGAGGGGAGGACGAGGCAGGCGGCGCCCCGGTAGAGCTCGGCGAGATGCTCTCGCGAGACGTAGCCCAGGAGGTCGACTCGCCCGTCGAGCCCGAGGCGCTCGATCGCACGACGCACCTCGTTTCCGCCCTGCTTCTCGGGGCCTGCGAAGACGAGGCGGAGCCCGGAGTCGAGCCGCGCCAGCGCCTCGAGGGCCGTGAGCGGGTCCTTCCGCGGCTGGATCGCGCCTACGACGAGGATGTAGGGCGGCGCCTCGACCGCCCCGCCGTTCGGCCCGAACGCGGGGTCGACGCCCCACGGCGTCACGACCACCTTCTCCTCGGGCAGCCCATAGCGCTCGAGCAGGTCGCGCTTCGTCCACTCCGAGGGGGTGAGGACGCGCTCGGCGCGGCGGGTCGAGCCCGGGACGAATGTCCGGAAGAGCGCCCGGTCGCGGGCCGTCATCAGCTCGGGGTGCCGCTCGAAGGAGATGTCGGGGACGGTCACGACCGCGGGCCCGCGCCAGAGGGGCGGGACGACGTAGAGGAAGTGGGCGAGCGCCGGGCTCACGCGCCGGAGGAGGAGCGGGAGCCGTAGCGCCATGCGGGCGACCTGGCTGCGAGCGGTGAGCACCAGCGGCTCGATCCCGGGCGGAACGCGCTCCGGATGGCGGGTGACTGCAGCGATCCGCAGATCCCCCGGGTCCGTGCCGATCTCGCGGAGGAGATTCTCGACGCTGCTCTCGTCGCCGGTCCGCTGGCGGCCGAGCGTGTCCGCGTCCACGACGACGAGCGGACGGCTCATTCCAGCGACTCGCGCGCGCGCTCGA
>CAWKBS010000006.1:0-83051 GCA_963847985.1 uncultured Actinomycetes bacterium
GGGGATTCGGGGCGGATGGAAGGCCGCCGACTTCGACCTCGAGCTGCTACTCGAGCCGAGCGGGACGGGAACAAGCGTGACCTTCGACTGGACGTTGCTGCCGAAGTTGCTACGGCTGCGGGCCGCCGCGCCTTGGTTGCGGCGAACCTTCGAGCGGGCGACCGCCGAAGAGGCGGACGGCCTCAAGAGGTGCGTCGAAGGTCTTGCGGACGACGCCTCCGAGGCGCCCCCGCGGCGAAAGCGCTACTGAGGCTGTCCGGCCCTGCGAGTAAGTGCTATGTGGAGCAGATCCTGGCCGCGGGTCGCGTCGGTTGCTCGTCTGCTCTCGAGTGGCGTTGCGGGTACGAAACGGGTACGTGAGCTCGGGCACGCGCGGGCACGCGCGTCCACGGTAGTGGTCTCGAAAGAGACCGATTTCCAGCGAGATCGTGCCCACGCGTGGACGCGCGTTCCTCACTCGTCGTTCTCTCGTAATGAAGGGGTCCCCGGTTCGAGTCCGGGCGTCGGCTCCTAGGATTCATACCCCTTTGCGAGGTCTTGCTTCTCAGGCCTCTCGGGCCTCGAACCCCGACCTCCGGCGTAACGGGCCGGCGTCTAGCCAACGGGACGAAGCGGTTCAGACCCGTCCCAACCCTCGGCGCCCTCGCGCACCATCTCGAAAAAGTCGCGCAGTCCCTGGCTGTCGACGTGGATCTCGATGTCGTGGCCCAATGAGGCGGACGCGTCATGGAAGGTGACGTCGAGTTCGCCGAGCTGGGCGCTGAGGTACTCCGGTAGCCCGCGGTCCTCGAGTTCGCGCCGAAGGTCCTCTACTGATGCCGGCGGTACCGCCCAGGCGACGTGATGAACCCTCGGTCGGGCGCCTGAGAAGCGACCCTCGATTCGCTCTGGCACGAGGCGGACGATCTCCATCAGCTCGATCGGGCCGCCGCCGCAGTAGCCGAACGCCGAGTGATGGACGAACTCCGCCGGCTCACCCCTCGAGGTGATGCTTTCGAGCGGTACGTTTTCGACGAGAAAGAACGGCCCGGCTCCGAGCTGCTCCGTCAGGCGCTCAACGGTCGCCTCGATGTTCTCGACGACGTACGCGTAGTGGTGTGCTCTCTCGAGCGGCAGTCGAAAAGGATCCCCTGGCACGATTCTCTCCTTGGTCTATCAAGCAGCCCCAAGAGTGAAGGGGTCCCCGGTTCGAGTCCGGGCGTCGGCTCTTTAGAAAACTCTGGAATACGCCACTTCGGCGTGTTCATGCCGACTCATCTCGGAAGGCCTGGCGCATGGCCTGGTGCACGCCAACGCTCAGCAGAGACTTATCAGGCTGGCTACTGAGTGCATGCATTACTTCGACTGACAGGAATGATCCGGAGTCGCCGAACGGTCGAATCAGCGAGGGCAATGCTCTCAACCACTCACCTAAGGAGGACGCTATGAAGCGCCGAATCCTTGCACTGCTAGCAGTCCCCGCCCTCGCTCTGGGCTTCGCCTTCGCCTCCCCAGGCACCGACGAGGCACAGGCGATGCCGCCGCTCCCCGACCTTAGCGGCTACGCCTGTTGGCAGATGAGGCAGTACATCACCGACGCCTATTCCTACGGCGACGTCGACACCGCACAGTACCTCGAAGGATTGGTCGCGCAGCATTGCTCCAGCACGTGACGGGCCGATGCCGCAACCTATCGGCGCGTACGACAGCGGGCGCCTGACTCGAGCGCGCCGCAGTCCGGTCCGGATTAGACGTTCCGGCGAGCCCGGGCTTCAGCGGTGGCAGACCGCCTCGACGTTGTTGCCGTCGGGGTCCCGTACGTATGCGCCGTAGTAGTTCGGGTGGTAGATCTCGCGTGGCCCGGGCGGGCCGTTGTCGGTTCCGCCGGCCGCGAGCGCGGCGGCGTGGAACGCGTCCACTGTCGACCGGTCCGGGGACGGGAAGGCGACGTGGACGTTCTCGGTCATCGGTTGGCGGAGGTCGGTGATCCAGAAGGTCGGCTTGCCGTCTGCACCCCCGAAGCCGCCGGTTCGCGGTCTCGGTTCCATCAGCAGCGAGAGCCCCAGAGGCGCGAGCGCCTGCGCGTAGAACTCGCGGCTCCGCTCGTAGTCGGAGACGTTGATCCCGATGTGATCGAGCATGGGGGCCCCCTGTCCAGTCGCTTCCGGTCCGGCATCTTCGACGATCAATCCGCGACTCGTCCGGCCTGCCGCAAGCCGCCGACCAAGCCGGGCTGTAGCGCTTACGAGCGCAACACCCCGTAGTCGATGAACGTCGCGTACTGCGACTGCCGGACGCCACGGTGCTCGAGGTCCACGTCCTTCTTGAAGCCCTCGAAGAGGCGCTTGCCTCCGCCAAGGATGACCGGCGCGACGACGATCGACAGCTCGTCGACGAGCCCGGCCTCGAGGGCCTGCCGGATGGTGTCGGCGCCGCCCATCACGCTCACGGTCTTATCACCGGCGGCCTCCTGCGCGCGCCGCACCGCTTCCTCGACGCCGTCGACGAAGACGAAGCCGTCGCCGTCGGGCTGCTCCTCCGGCCGGTGCGTGACGATGAAGAACGGCAGTCCCCAGGGGTTCTGGTCGCCCCAGTGCTCGGCCGCCTCGTACGTCCAGCGCCCGCCGACCACGGCGCCGAGCCCGGCCATCGCCTCGCGGAGCCACTCCGCGTCCTCGCCGGCGGCCTCGCCGCTCGGCTCCTCCCCGTAGCTCCAGGGACCGCCGAAGACCCAGTAGTGCAGCGCTCGCCGCCCTCGCCGAGGCCCTTGCCCGGCCCGTCGTCCGGCCCGGCGACGTAGCCGTCGACCGAGATCGTGATCGCTGCGACCACCTTGCCCATGTCGCCCCTTTCGTCGATCTCTCGGGTGTGGAGTACCGACCGCGCCGGCCCGCCAAACTCATCGCGGCCTCTGGGCTCAGTCCGCAGTTGCCAGCGCGTCCGTGTTCGTACCCAAGAGCAAGCACGGGTAGCCGACAGGCACTCTCCGCATTCAGGCGGGAACGGGGCGCGAGCCGGGAGGCTCGCGCCCCGTTCGCCGTCGAGCTAGTCGAAGAGGACGCAGAAGCCCTCGAGGACGTTGCCCGCCTCCTGCGCCTCGCGGAGCGGATGCTGGCCCGCCGAGAAGACGATGTCGCCGGTGAGGGGGTTGATCACGACCCTCCCGACGTCCTTCAGCTGGGCGCCCGGCACGTTCGCCGCGAGCCCCGTCGCGACGATCAGCGGCCCCTCGTCGGTGAAGAGGGTCCTCTGCATGAAGTTGTCGGGGCCCTCCCGATACGTCTCGCCCGTGCCGAGGTTCGTGATGGTGTTGTCCTCGTTGATGTGCACCTGGACGCGGACAAGCTGGCCGTCATTGTCGCGAAACCGGAACCGGTCGCCCGTCAGATGGATCTCCCAGCGAAGGACGCCGCAGGACGTCGGGCCCTGCACGATCTGGTTCTGCGAGACCTGATCGCGTTGCGGCGCTGCTGCCAGGGCGGGCAGCGCCAGCGCGGCGGCCATGAGCACCGCGCCCATGGGCGCGAGTACGCGTTTCACGTTCCACCTCCGTCGTCGACTACCCCCAAGTCCCAGCGGGATGGTACGGGAGCTCTGCGCTAGACGGCAGGAGTTCGGCCGGGGCCGCGCCGGTCCCCGCTCAGTCCTCGCGCGTGACGTCCTCGAGCAGGCGCTCGAAGTCGGGGCCGTCGAACTCGTCGACGGCGCGGACGTACTTCTCCATGCCCCACTCCCAGAAGTCGAAGTCGATCTCGGAGACGCCGTCCTGGATCGAGGCCCAGAGTGTCCACCCGTACTTCGACATCAGCCCCCACAGGCGTGCGCGGGCGACCTTGTTGCGGAGCGGTCGGCCGTAGTAGTGGCCGACGAGCTCGTCGAGCTGCTCGAGCGCCAGGTTCGACTCGCTCCAGACGTTGCCGAGCTCGAAGCAGGCGTCGTTGTTGCCGGAGTACTCGTAGTCGATCAGCTTGAACTCACCGCCGACGTCGATGAAGTTCTCGGCCAGGAGGTCGTTGTTGCACGGGACCGTTCCCTCGTCGCGGACGGCCATGGCCGCCTCGATCGCGCGCACCTGCGGCTCGAACTCGATGTAGCGCTCCGGCAGCCGGAAGCCGCGCTCCTGGACGAGCTCCAGGTAGCGGGCCTGGATCAGGAACATGTTGAAGTCGTCGCGGAAGCGCCGGGCGCCGTGCAGCTTCCTGCACGCGGCGGCGACCTGGTCCAGCTTGTCGCCGCGGCGCAGGGCCTCCGGGCTCTGCGTCTGCCCGACGATGAACTCGAGCACGAGCACGTTCTCCTCGGGGAGGTACGCCGTCACCGGAGCCCCGACGCCGGCGTCCGCGGCCGCCACGGTGTTCAGGTACTCGTTCTCCCGGTCGATCGCGAGCAGGCCGGCGTCCTTGGAGGAAACACGGACGACGTACGCCCCTGACGCGGTCGTGACCTTGTAGTTCGTGTTGGTGAGGCCGCCTGGAAGCTCGGCCACGTCGGTGGCGGCGGAGAGCTCCGGCACCTTGGCGAGGACGCGCTCGAGTGTTCGGTCTACGCTCACGTGTCCGAGTTTGTATCGCAGAGAGGGGAGCCGCGTGTGACGAGCGAGCGCGCCGCGATCGTCGTCGTCGGGGGCGGGATCACCGGGTGCAGCGTCGCGTACCACCTCGCGAAGGCGGGGCTGCGCGACGTGCTCCTCCTCGAGAAGGGCGAGCTGACCAGCGGCTCGACCTGCCACGCGGCCGGCCTCGTCACGCAGTTCAACCCCTCGCCGACGATGATGCGCTTCCGCCGCTACAGCGTCGAGCTCTACCGCGAGCTCGGCGTCTTCGACAGCGTCGGGAGCCTCCGCATCGCCTCGAGCCCCGAGAGCCTCGCCGAGCTCGAGCGCGGCGCCAGCCGGGCCCGCGGGATCGGGCTCGACGTCGAGGTGCTCTCGCCGGACGAGGTCGTGCGCCTGCTGCCGGCTGCCACGCGCGAGTCGCTCCACGGGGCGATCTGGATCGAAGGCGACGGCTCGGTCGATCCCCACATCGCGACGCACACGCTCGCGAACGCCGCTCGGGAGCTCGGCGTGCGGATCGAGACCGGGCGCCGCGTCACCGGGATCCGGCTCGGGACCGGCGCGCGAGGTGACCGCCGTCGAGACCGACGCCGGGCCGATCGAGACGGAGCTGGTCGTCAACGCCTGCGGCATCTGGGCGCCCCAGGTGGCCGCGATGGTGGGGGCGTTCACGCCGTCGGTGCCCGTCGACCACCAGCACATCGCTCTTGCCGCGGTCGACGGGCACGAGCTCCCTCGCGAGATGCCGTGCTTCCGGGATCTCGACAACCTGGTCTACGGCAAGTCGGAGGCCGGCGGGATCCTCTTCGGCGGCTACGAGCCGAACCCGGTCGCGCGCTGGGTCGACGGGGTGCCCTGGGATCACGCCGGCGCGCCGGTTCCGCCGGACCACGAGCGCTTCGCGCAGCTCATGGACGGTGCCGTGCGGCGCTTCCCCTTCCTGCAGGACGCGGGCGTCGTCGCGCTGATCTGCCATCCCGACGCGATGACCCCGGACGGCAATCCGCTCCTCGGGCCGATGCCCGGGGTGCCCGGGTTCTGGACGGCCGCCGGTCTTTCACTCAACGGCTTCGGCGGGGCCGGCGGCCTTGGCAAGACGGTCGCGGAGTGGATCTCCGCGGGGGAAACCGAGCTCGACGTCACCGGCTACCGCGCCTGGCGCTTCGGCACGTCGTTTCGCGATCCGCTCTTCGCGCAGGAGACGGCCCGCGAGGTCTACCGCTACTACTACCGCCTCCGCTACCCGTTCGACGCCGACGAGTGGGGGAGGCCGAAGCGGCTCTCGCCCCTGCACGGACGGCTCCAGGATCTCGGCGCGGTCTTCGGGACGAAGAACGGGTGGGAGCGCGCGGACTTCTTCGAGCCGGGAAAGCCGAGCCGCAGGGCCGGCGCCGACCAGCGGGCGTTCGGGTTCGCCGAGCCGCCCTGGTTCGAGCGGCTCCGGGTGGAGCACGAGGCCTTCCGCGAACGCGTCGGGATCATCGACATGACCTCGTTCGGGAAGATCGAGGTCTCCGGCCCGGGCGCGCTGCCCTTGCTCGAGCGGGTCGCCGACAACCGCATCGACCGGCCGGTCGGGAGCGTCGTCTACACGCAGTTCCTGAACGACCGGGGCGGGATCGAGGCGGACGTGACCGTCACGAGGCTCGACGACTCGCGCTTCCGGGTCATTACGGGTGCGGGAACGATCGACTCCGACCTTGGCTGGCTTCGGCTCAACCTTCGCGAGGACGACGGACCGGTCGAGCTCCGCGACGTCTCGGAGGAGCTCGCCGTGATCGGGCTCTGGGGCCCGCGCGCGCGGGACGTGCTCACGGGCGTCACGGAGGACGACGTCGGGGGCGAGGCGCTGCCGTTTCGCGCCGCGCGGACGATCCGGATCGGCGGGGCCGAGGTGCTCGCGCAGCGGATCACGTACGTGGGCGAGCTCGGGTTCGAGCTGTACGTGGCGCCCGACTGGGCCGTGCAGGTGTGGGACCGGCTGCTCGCCTCGGGCGAGCCGCACGGGATCCAGCCCGGCGGCTACCGGGTCCTCGAGTCGCTGCGACTCGAGAAGGGCTACCGCTACTTCGGCACCGACCTGACCGCGGGCGACAACCCGTACGAGGCAGGCCTCGGCTTCTGCGTCGCGCTCGAGAAGGGCGAGTTCAACGGTCGCCGCGCGCTCGCGGAGGCGGGCGAGCGTCCGGCCCGACGGCTCCGCACGCTGCTCGTCGGCGGCGACGAGTACGTGCCGGTCTACGGAGGCGAGGCGGTGCGCGCCGGCGGCGAAGTCGTCGGCAGGCTCAGGAGCGCGGGCTACGGGTTCACGGTCGCCCGCACCATCGGGTTGGCGTACCTCCCGACGGAGGTCGAGACGGGGACGCAGCTCGAGGTCGAGGTGCTCGGGGAGCTAGTGGGCGCCGTCGTGGCCGAAGACGCGCTCGTCGATCCCACGAACGAGCGGATCCTGGCCTAAGGCTTCTCGACCACCCGCGGGGCGATCATGCAGGCGTGCCCGTCGAGCTGGTGCTCCTCGCGAACTTCGTGGTCGCGGCCGCTCTGCTCGCGGTCGCGGTGGGCCAGGGTCTCCTGCGGCGGCTGTCGCGGGGATCTGCGGCGCTCGCTGCGCTCCCGCTCTTGAACGCGGCCCTACTGACCGCGTACGTCTTCGGCGAGGACAGCTATCGCGGGAACGGCATCAGCCGCTGGGAGGCCTACCGCTCGCCGGGCGGGGCGCTCGGGCCGATGTTCGTCCTCTCCGTCGTCCTCATGCTTGCCTGCGCCGTTCTGCTGCTCTACGCGACCCTCCGCGGCCGGGACCGTCTGTTCCGGGTGGCCGCGGCCGCCGGAGGGCTCACCGCCCTGGGCCTCGTCACGGCGACGATCCTCGGCTTCAGCCTGAACTAGGAGAGCCCGCCGAGGATCTCGCGGGACAGCCGCACCCTCGTCTCGAACGTCTTCTGCTGCTCGGGGTCAGTCAGCGACTCCGCCTTCGCGGCCACGACTTCGTGCGGCATGGGCCGCGAACGTCGCTGCCTCGCCGGAGCCCGTGGCCTGGAGGACGCGGGCGTGGGTCCAGAGGATCTCCTCGCTCCGCACGGTGGGGACGGCGCCGTCGTGCTCCGCGAGGTTCTTGACGGCCTTCGTGCTCGGCTCGACGGCCTCGGCCGGGCGGCCGGCGGCGAGAGTCACGCGGGCGAGCAGCGAGCAGGCCGCGATCTCGCTCCGCGCCCAGCCGAAGGTCTCCGATCCGCGGAGGACGACGTCCGCCTCGGCCAGCGACGCCGGCGTGTTCTCCGCGAGCAGGAGCTCGGCGTAAATCGCGTCCACCAGCGGCATGGTCGGACGGTGGCCGGCGGCCGCCGACTCCTCGCGCGCGGCGGCGAGCGTCTCCCGCGCCTCGACGGGCCTCGGCGGCTCCCACTCCAGGAAGAGGTGTCCGAGCAGCGCCTGCTGATAGGACCTGACGCCGACGGACCCACGAACGTCGTCGAGAAGATCCATCCCGCCGCGGAGCGAGGCTTCGGCCGCCTCCCAGTCGCCGGTCGCGGTCTGGACCTGGGCGAGGAAGGTGAGCGCCCAGGCGCATTCGACCCGGTGCCCCGCGTCGCGGAGCGCGGCGGCGCTGCGCCCGAGCAGCTCGAGCGCATCGCCGTAGCCCCCCAGGTCGAAGGCGGCGACGCCGAGGAGCGTCTCGAGGCTCGCGGTCTGCGCGGCACGCTGCTCCTCGCCGAGCTGAGCGTCCAGCGCGCCGCCCGTGAGGAGCGCGTGCGCCTCCTCGAGCTGCGCTTTGCCCTTCTCGAGGCTGACGCTGTCGAGCTGGTGGCCGTAGTTCATGAGGATGGCGAACTCGGCGAGCGGATCCTTCGCGGCGCGGGCGAGCTCGAGCGCCTCGCGGAAGGCGGCGAGCCCTTCCTCCAGGCCTCCGTAGGAGGTCTGCACTTGGGCGGTCGCGTAGCGGGCGTTCGCCTGCAGTCTTTGGTCGCCGGTCGCCTGCGCGGCCTCCTCGGCCTCGAGAGCGAGAGCCCGTACGCCCTCGCCGGTGCCCTCGGCGCCGTCGGCGTTCCAGGTCGGCTCGCCCCCGAGGAGCATGAGCAGGAGCGCCCTGGCGAGGAGGCGCTGCGCGTCCGCCTTCTCCTCGCCGGCCGCCTTCGCGACCTGCACGCGCAGGATCGCGACTGCGCGCCCGGCGTGCGCCGCGGCCTCGAGGTCGGCGCCCTCGGCGAAGCAGGACTCGGCCACCTCGACCAGGCGCGTGGCCGCCTCGCTGGGCTTGCCGGCCGCCTCGTAGTGGCGTGCGATCTCGATCAGAGCATGGCGCGGCGGCGGGTCGTCCCCGGCGATCAGCGCCTCCAGCGCCTCCGCCACCGCCTTGTGCCTGCGCCGGCGCTCGTACGGGCTCTTGGCGTAGCGCCCGTAGAGGAGCTCCTGGAGGACGCCGGGGTCGAAGGTGTACAGGGCCGAGCGGTCGCTCCACCAGTCCTCGATGTCCTCGGCCTCGATCATGCGCCGCCGCTCGGAGATCTGCTGCAGCCTGTCGAGGATGGCGTCCTCCTCCGCGTCGAGCAGCGTCACGAGCACGGTCGAGAGGAAGCGCCGGCCCTGCACCGCGCCGGTCTCGAGCAGCGACCGCTCGTCATCGTCGAGGTCGGCGACGCGCGGCCGGAGGAGATCGAGCAGGGTGTCGGGTGTCTGCGCCGCGGCGAGCGCGCCGCCGAGCGACCAGTCGCCCGGCCCGCCCGAGATCGTCCCGTCGAGCGTCCAGCCCGCCTCGCCCTTCCGGAGCACCCCCTGCTCCTCGAGCAGAGCCAGGTACTGCGTGAGGAAGAGCGGGCTGCCCTCCGTCTGGTCGTGGAGCCAGGCCGCGAGCCCGTCGCCCGCCACGCTCCCATACCGCTCGACCAGCAGCGCCTCGACCGCGGCGACCGGGAGCTCGGGCAGCGCCAGGCCGTCGACGCCGGTGCGGGCGGCGACGGCGGAGCGCGCCCGCGCCAGCAGGTCGGCATCCGTGACGAGGCCCGGGTCGTACGCGATGACGAGCAAGATCCCGTGAGCCTCCGGGTCCTGCGCCAGGCGGGCGATCACCTCGGTCGAGGCGGCGTCGATCCACTGGGCGTCGTCCAGGATGACGACGAGCGGCGTCTCCTCCGCGACGTGGCGGAGGGCGAGCGCCACGTCCGCGGCCAGCTCGACCTGCTGGGCCTCGCGGTTGCCGCCCAGCGCGTACACGCCGATGTCCGAGGCCGTCTTCACTCCCAGCGCGGCGAGCTTGCCGATCACGGGGATCAACTCGACGAGAGGCGGCGCGATCTGCCCGATCAGCTCGAGCGTGCGCTTCGCCTTGTCGCCGCGGCGCTCCCGGCTCGTCAGCGCCCGCAGAACCTCGCCGAACGGGCCGAGGGGATTGCCGGCGCCGGTCTCGTAGCAGAGGACCGACACGACGTCGGGGCGCTTCTCCTCCGGAAGCTCCGAGACGGCGTCGGCCAGCGCCTTCAGGAGGAGCGACTTGCCGCTCCCCGTCGGCCCTTCGAGGAAGACGATGCGCCCCCGGCCCGCGGCGGCGCCCTCGGCGGCCTCGACGAGCCGTGCCAGCTCCTGCTCTCGCCCGATCGGAGTGACGTGCGCCACGGAGGAGGTCTAACGCCGCGGAAGCGGCAGCGCAAGGGGGCGCCTCACGCTGCCCCGTCCGCCTGGCCGGGCAGTCGCTGCCACGGTGACGGCCGACACGGACCTGGGCTGCTTCGCCCTGGGCGCGTGGGAGTTCCGGCCCCTTCGTCGAGGCCAACCCGCAGATCGCGTGGCCGATCGTGGAGAGCATGGCCGAGCGCCTGGCCGACAACGAGGGCCGGCGCGGCGGCTAGAGCAGGATGCGGGCGGCCGTCTCCGGGGGACAGCCGGCGCGGCCGAGCTCGACGGCGCGGTGGAGGTCGACGTCGGGGCGAAGGGCCAGCTTGAGCGCGACCCGGGGGTCGTAACCGGCCGCGAGGAGGCTCGACTGCCGCCAGGAGAAGACCCGCTCCTCCTCGGTCTGGAGGGCGTCGAGCTCGTGGGTGATCGTGTCCAGTGTCGCCATCGTCAGTCCTTGTTCGCAGGACGGCCGGCGGCGGTTGGGTCTTCCCTCGGACGGCCCAGCCGACCGGGCGTTGTCCGGGAATCCGGCTAGACGTCGTGGATCGCGCCCACGGCGAGCGCGACCCCGGCGGCGATCTCGAGGGCGCCGAGCAGGCGGCCGCCGGCGGCGAGGAGGCCGTCGGCCCTCGGCGTTCTCGGAACGAGCATCACCGCAAGGACGAGCGCGAGCGCGAGGGCGAGCGCGCCGAGCGCCTCGAGCTCGACGTCGTCCCCGCCCGCGGCCACGGCCAGGGCGACCACGCCCGGCGAGAGGAGGAGCGGGAAGGCGACCGGGACGAGCGCGGCGCCGAGGCCCGCGAGCTCGGGCTCCTTCCGGGGCCGGGCGAGCAGCAGCGCCCGCGCACCCTCGAGCGCGAGCACGACGGCGGCGGCCAGCCGGAAGCTCTCGGGGCTGATGTCGAGCGCGTCGAGCATCGCGCCGGCGACGGCGGCGATCGCGGCGACCCCCGCGAGCGCGACGAGCGCGCCCAGGGCAACCGCAGCGCGGCTCTCCGGCAGGACGAGGCGCAGGCGACAGGGGTTCACCGCCGCGACGAACGCGAAGGCGAGGAAGGCGAAGCTCAACCGGTCTCTTCCTCGAGGAGCGGAAGCGTGAGGAGGAGGCCCGACAGCGGATGCCGCACGTGGTCCATCTGCGTGTAGCCGTCCTCCGTGAACCAGGCGCCGCGCGCGAGCTCGGGCTGCGGCGCCTCGCGCGCCTCCTCCGCGTCGACCTGCCGGTCGACGGCCCGCCCGGCCGTGCAGCGCAGGCGCCGTTCCAGGTCGTCGGTGAGGTCGGCCAGTCGCGGGTCGGCGAGACTGAGGCGCCAGAGCTGGGCGAGACCCTCCGTGACCGTCCCGAGCCCCGCGCCCGACGCGGGCTCGCCGCGCATGAGCCGGCGAAGGCCGTCGGGGCCGCTCTGGGACTCGAGGCGGGAGTTGAGCCCCAGGATCCCGGCGAGCTCGCGGGCGTAGGCGATCTCGGGCTCGCCCAGACCCTCCGGCCCGAGCTCGGCCAGGCCGTACGCGGTCCAGTGGTCCGGGAAGGTGAGGACGTGTCCCTCGACCTCGTCCCGCCGCGTGGCCACGTACCGGGCCAGCCGCCGCGCCGGCTCGCCCCAGCCTTCGTCCGGGAAGAGCCGGTCGAGCAACGCGAAGGTCCACAGCGTCTGGCCCGTGCCGAACGTCGACCACTCCCCGGGGATCGGGCGTTCCGTCTCGCGGCTCCAGGCGCCGTGCAGGCTGCCGTCGGCCTGCTGTTGGGCGAGGAGGAAGCGCCCGAGGTCGCGGAGCAGCTCGTCCTGGCTTTCGTCCCCGGTGGCGAGCCGCCGCTGGGCGAGCGCCGCGGCGACGAGTGCGCTGGCGCCGAGACGTGCATCCTGGCCCGGCTCGGCGAACGCCGCCCAGTCGTCGTGGCGGAGGAGGTTCCTGTGCAGGAGCGGCAGGCCGTGCTCGGCGGCGGCGAGCGCCTCCTCGTCGCCGGTCTCGCCGGCGAGACGGTAGAGGCCCATCATCACGCCCGCGTGCCGCGTGATGTTGTAGTCGGAGGAGACGAGGTCGGCCTCGCGGTCGTAGCCGTACAGGTAGCGGTTGCCGGGCTGGACGCCGCGCTCGAGCCACCCCGCCGCCTCGGCGATCGCCGTCCTCGCCTGGGTCGACGTCAGCGGCGGGCAGACCTCGGCGGGAACGACGGCGACACGGAGCACGAGAGCCCCGAGCGCGAAGACGGCGGCGTAGGCCAGCAGGCGGCGCACCGCGCAGAGGCTACGCGACGCCCGTGGGGCCGGTTGAGGCGTAGACTCGGCGCGCCCTACGTTTCCCCCGAGGAGGTACCCCGTGGCGAGACCACGCAAGACCACGCGGCGGAAGACCACGCGGCGCAAGACGACGCGCAAGCGTGAGCCGAAGCGGATCCTGAACGTCGAGCCCTCGCCGAAGACGGACGAGGACTGGACGTTCGAGACGGCTCAGGACGCGGACATGGTCGCGGCCGCTCCGTCGATCCCGGCCTCGAAGGACCTGCGCTCGACCTGGTGGAAGGTGGCCGACCAGGGCTCGACCGGCTCCTGCGTCGGCTGGGCGACGGCCGACTCGGTGCTCCGCTGGCATTTCGTGAAGGACGGGCGGATCACCAGGGAGCAGCAGCTCTCGCCGCGGTTCGTCTGGATGGCCTCGAAGGAGACCGACCCGTTCATCACGCGGCCGACGACGTTCATCGAGGCCGAGGGGACGAGCCTCAAGGCCGCGCTCGACATCGCCCGCAAGTTCGGCGTCGTGCGCGACTCCGTGCTGCCGTTCGGCACCGGCAAGCTCTACCCGGGCCAGGCGAACACGTTCTACGCCATCGCGGCGCAGCTCAAGATCCTGGCCTACTTCAACCTCGGCTCGAACCAGACGAACTGGCGGATCTGGCTGGCCACCAAGGGCCCGATCCTGACCCGGCTGAACGTGGACGACGGCTGGTACGGAGCCAGCGACAACGCCGGCAACCTCGACGAGTACCTCCCGGACACGTCGCGCGGCGGGCACGCCGTCGCCATCGTCGGCTACCGCCCCGGGCGGTTCATCGTCCGCAACAGCTGGGGCGCCCGCTGGGGCCACGGAGGCTTCGCATACGCCTCGCTCGGCTACGCGCAGGAGGCGTTCACCGAGGCGTACGGCGTGGAGATCTGATGGGCGGATCGGAGCGGCGAGCAACCCGGCGCCCGTGATCCAGCGGTCGCTCGCGGAGGCCGTCTCCGAGCTGGTCCGCGACGGCGACGAGCTCGCGCTCGAGGGCTTCACGCACCTCGTCCCGTTCGCGGCCGCGCACGAGATCATCCGCCAGGGCCGCACGGAGCTGGCGCTCGTCCGCATGACCCCGGACGTCGTCTACGACCAGCTCATCGGCATGGGCCGTGTTCGCCGGCTGACGTTCTCGTACGGAGGCAACCCGGGAGTCGGGTCCCTGCATCGCTTCCGCGACGCCGTCGAGCAGGGCTGGCCACGACCGCTCGAGCTCGTCGAGCACTCCCATGCCGGCCTCGCTGCCGCGTACGCCGCCGGCGCCGCGCGCCTGCCGTTCGGGGTCCTCCGCGGCTACGAAGGCACCGACCTCGCCGCCGGGAACCCCTCGGTCGCCGCGGTCGAGAGCCCGTTCGACGGCGAGCGCGTGAGCGCGGTGCGCGCGATCAATCCCGACGTGGCGATCATCCACGCGCAGCACGCCGACCGGCACGGCAACGTCATGCTCTGGGGCCTTGCAGGCGTCCAGAAGGAGGCGGTGCTCGCGGCCCGGCGGACGATCGTGACGGTCGAGGAGATCGTGGACGAGCTCGCGCCTCGGCCGCACTCGACCTTCCTCCCGGCGTGGGTGCTGGACGCCGTGGTCGCCGTTCCCGGCGGCGCGTGGCCGTCCTACGCCGACGGCTACTCCGTCAGGGACAACGTCTTCTACGCGGCCTGGGACGAGATCTCCCGCGACCGGGATCGCTTCGGCGACTGGATGCGCGAGCACGTGCTGGAGGCGGCGTGAGCACCCCGTCGCCGGAGGAAGTCATGACCGTGATGGCCGCGCGCGAGCTCGCCGACGGACAGGTCGTGCTCGTCGGGGTCGGGCCGCCGAACGCGGCCGCGAACCTCGCCCGCCGCCTGCACGCGCCCGGCTGCGTCCTCGTCTACGAGTCGGGCGCGATCGGCGCCAAGCCGCTCCACCTGCCGCTCTCGATCGGGGACGACGACCTCGCGGCCACTGCCGATGAGCTCGTGTCCGTCCCGGAGATGTTCGCCTACTGGATCGGCGCCGGGCGCATCGACGTCGGCTTCCTCGGCGCGGCGCAGATCGACCGGTACGGGAACATCAACACGACCGTGATCGGGCCCTACGATCACCCGACGGTGCGCCTCCCCGGCGCCGGCGGCGCGCCCGAGATCGCGGCGGCCGCGAAGGAAGTCATCGTGATGGTGCGGCACTCGCCGCGCGCCTTCGTCGAGAGGCTCGACTTCATCACGTCGCTCGGGCGCGGCGGCGATGCCTTCACGGTCATCACCGACCTCGGGGTGCTGCGACCCGCGGAGGACGGTGAGCTAGAACTGACCGCGCTCCATCTCGGCGTCGAGGTCGAGCAGGTGCTCGCCGCCACCGGCTGGCCGCTGCGCGTTCGCGAGCCGCTCGCGGTGACGGAACCGCTTTCGGCGCGGGAGCTCAAAGAGCTGCGGCGCCTCCGCTCGCGGCAGTGAGCTAGGAGCGAGGAGAGCTTGGCGAATCCAGGCTCTGTCGAGCGTCACCGGCGCGACTATCGGCAGCGACCCCGTCCCGGGCCCTGCTCGCGAACTGCGATAACCCGAACTGACCGAATAGGCTTAGTTCAGGGGCGGGCCTTGTCCGGCGGGCGCCCGCCGTCAACCGCTGAGCCAGGCGAGCTGCCCCGCGACCACGTCCCAGCGCACCGACGCCTCGCGGCCGACGACACGGTGGAAGACGATGCCATCGGGCTCGGCGACGGCGATCCACTTGCCGTTCGGCGACCAGTCCGCGTACACGCCTTTGAACGTCTGCGGGGCCCGGCCCTGGAAGCAGCCGAGGTCGATAAGCCGAACAACGTCGCCGCTGACCGAGAGGGCCGCGCAGTTGTCGGGCGCAAGGTCGGCCACATGGTCGGCCAAGAACGTGATGAGGGGGCGGTCGGCCCCGGGCGTCGGCACGCTCGCCGTGCCCACCAGGCGTCCGCCCTCGTAGCGGTCGACTCGCCCTCCCTCCACGAGGACGGCGAGCGAGCCGTCGACGCCCCACGCGAGCTGCCAGACAGGTCCGCGGGCCCTCAGCGGCGGGCGCCCGTCGATCACGATCTGCTGGCGGTCGTTCACAGACGCCGTCACGCCGTGCGGGCCATACGCTCGCGGGCAGTGGTCAAGACGCTGCGGTCGCTGTCCGCGCGAGAGCTCGAAACCGGACCGCGGGGTGTCGCACCAGGCGAGCGCCGAGCTGTCCGGGTCCCAGGCGATCGGAAAGACTCCCTCGTACTCTCCGAAGCTCGCCCGCGGGTTCTCTAGGTCGAGAATGCTGAAGCGCTTGTACGCACCGCCCTCGTCGTCGAGCGTGCGGTAGGCGACGCGGCTTCCGATGCGCGGGGCGTAAAGCGCGCAATTCGTCTCCAGCCGAGGGAGGTCGAGCATTCGGCCCGAGCGGATGTCGATGGCCCGAAGCTCGCAGGCGCCGGGGGCGGTGAAGGCGAGGAGACCTGACGCGGCCCCGCCCGGCAGCCTCCACGACGGCTCACCCTCATCAGTCGTGGTGGTCGGTGTTTGACCGGCCTGTGCCTCCTCGACCGTCGTCACCGACGCCTCGCGCTCATCCGTCGTCGCGGCAGTCGCCGCTCGACCGTCCCGCGGCTCCTCGGCCGTCGACGGGTCGCGAAGCGCGTCCGCGAGCGCGGCCCCGCCGAGCGCGACCACAGCAGCCACGAGCAGGAGATCCCTCGCTCTCCGGCGGCGAAGCATATTCACGAGTCTGGCGATCATGCGCGCTTTCGCGAGGGCACACAAGTGGACCCCGCCTTGGTACGAGCAGGAGCGGGCCGAACTGCTGGAGCGCCTCTTTTGGAGGACTCGATCCGACGCCCGCCGAGGGCCCGACGAGCGTCGCAATAGAAGTCTCCTCGTCGGCTTCCGCATGATCAGACCTCCTTGATCTCGGTCGCCAGAGAGAGGCAGTCGAGAATGATCATCGCTCGGTAGTCGCCGACTCGATCCGCTGGTTCTAGCCAGGCGACACGCTCGCATGCCCGAGTGTTGAGGCATCGCGTTCACGGCAGAGGAGGGCGGTATCTCAGACTGCCGCTAGCGTTAACGGCCGTGCCGGCGAGCTCGGGACAGCTTGTCCTTCGCGAGATCGAAGATCGTGATCTCGGCGTGCTGTTCGAGCACTCGACGGATCCCGACGCGATCCGGATGGCCGCGTTCACTTCGCCGGAGGCCGATGATCGAACCACCTTCGAGCAACGGTGGGCGCGGCTGAGGAGCGACGGCTCCACGACGAACAGGGTCGTCGAGATCGACGGTCGAGTTGTGGGTCACATTGCGAGCTTCGACTTGGAGGGTCATCGCGAGGTCACCTATTGGATCGGCCGTGAAGATTGGGGCCGCGGCATTGCCACGCGTGCCCTACAGGAGTTCCTGCAGCTGGAGGTAACCCGTCCGCTCTACGCTCACGCTGCGAGCGACAACGCCGCGTCGATTCGTGTGTTGACGAAGTGCGGTTTCCTTATCGTGGGCGACGGGCGCGAGTTCGCCCATGGGCGCAACGAAGAGACGGACGAAGTCGTGCTCCGACTCGATGCATGACCCTGGTCTCGAGGACCTCGCTTCGGCTCGCGTCTTCCTAGTTCGGGCGGGGAACTTTCGGCCCACCTTCCGCGTGCGTGAGCCACGTTGGAGCGGCTAGCGCGAGCACGCGCCGCTGCCCCTCGGTCGCGCCGCTCCCGAGTTCGTCGTACGTGTACGCGACGTCGCCGCCGATGACGACGAGCCCGTCGGGCGTGTCGACAAGGACGCTCTGGTGGCCGTTTGTGTGGCCGGGCGTCGGCAGCAGCCGGATGCCGGGGAGCACCTCCGCCTCGCCGTCGTGCTCGACGTAGGTCGCACCCGGGAAGTCGACCCATTCGGGCGGGTCATAGGGCGCTTGCAGCTCGAGTCGCTGAACGTGGATCGGCACACCGGGAAACAGGCGGTTGCCGCCGCAGTGGTCGAAGTGAAGGTGGGTGTTGATGACGCACACGACGTCTCGGGGGATGTTCTCCGGCATCGGCACCGGCGCGCCTTCCTCGTCCAGCTCCGGCGTCGAGTCGATCATGCCGGTGTCGACGAGGACGACGCCGTCGGCATGCTCGATCGTGTGCACGTAGACGGGTAAGTCCGCGAAGGTAGCCGCGAGGTGAGCCGTAATCGCGTTGGCGGAGAGCTTGGGAACGCCCGTGTCATCCTGGTTGGGCAACTGGTCCTCCAGATCGCTGGTTGTGGATCGGCCTTCGGTGTTGAGACCGCGATCGGGGACGGGACTCATCTGTCGACGAGCCGTTCGTGGTCGGCGGTGGCGGGTGCATACCGCGGGCGTCCGGTGGGCCGATAGACCTGGATCATCACGCCCTTCGAGTCGGCTCGCGAGTCGACCAGGTCAAGCGCAATGTCCGGGCCGGCGTCGGGGAACAGCCGCGCGCCCTGGCCGAGGACCACGGGGACGATGAGCAGGTTGATCTCGTCGACGAGGTCGTTTTCGAGCAGCCACCGGATCAGGGCACCGCTGCCGTGCACCTGCAGCTCACCCGCCGGCTTGGCTTTCAGCTCGCCGATGGCAGCCGCGAGGTCACCGGAGAGGAGGGTCGTGTGCGCCCATTGCGGGTCGGTGAGCGTGGTCGATGCGAGGTACTTGGGCTTCGTGTTCAAGGCAGCTGCGATCGGGTGGTTGCCCGGATCTTCCGCCGCGGCGCGAGCCCGCTTCTCTGCGCCCCAGTAGCCGGCGAAGAGCTCGTAGGTCCGCCGGCCGAACAGGAACGCGTCGGCGCGCTGGTAGGTCTGGTTGATGAACGTCATGGTCTCGCTGTCGGCCACCCCCATGGCCCATCCGCCGCGCTCGAATCCGCCCCTGCGGTCCTCATCCGTCGCGCCGCCGTTTCCCTGCATCACTCCATCGACGGTGACTTGCGTCATGGTGGTCAGTTTCATCGGTTCGCCCTTTCGCTCATGGTGGTCTTTCTCGTTCTGACCGCACCGAGGCGCGAATCTAATTGGTCGCAGCAGAGTCCGTCCGGCCGAATCGCGCACGCAGCGGTCAGCCGGCTCGAATCAGCCTAGGCCGGCGCCGAACGTTCCCAGGCTAGTCGTCGCCCGGAAGCCGCGGCGCCGGGTCGGCCGGGCGGAGCGCGTCGGAGAGATCGCGCGGCTCCCCGGCCGCGGCGGGCCGAGGCGCCGTGGCCTCGGCGGCAGGCAGCTCGAACGAGAACGTCGAGCCGACGCCTTCCTGCGACTCGACCCAGATGCGGCCGTCCATGCGCTCGAGCAGCTCGCTGCAGATGTACAGGCCGAGGCCGGTGCCGCCGATCCCGCGCGTCATCTCCGGGTCGAGGCGGTAGAACTTCTCGAAGATCCTGGCCTGCTCGTCCGCCGGGATGCCGAGGCCCTCGTCGCGCACGTAGAAGCAGACCGTGCCCTCGGCCGGCTGGACGCCCACCGTGATGAGGCCGCCGTCCGGTGAGTACTTGATCGCGTTCTCGACGAGGTTGACGAGCACCTGGCGCACGCGGTCGCGGTCGGCCGCAACGGGTCTCGTGCCTTCGGCCACGATCGTCTCGAAGCGGATTCGCGCCGGCCCGTGCTCACGCGCCGACTCGACCACCCGCTGGATGAGGTCGTCGGCGTCGAAGGGCTCCTCGACGAGGTCGAGCCTGCCGGCGTCGAGTTGGTTCGCCAGCAGGATCTCGTTCACGATGCGGTTGAGCCGTTCGGACTCGTCCACGATCAGCGAGACGAAGCGGTCGCGCCCGGCCTCGTCGAGCGCGAAGTCGTGGCGGCGCAGCGTCTGGGCGGCGCCGTAAACGGCGGCCAGGGGCGTGCGCAGCTCGTGGGACGCGGTGGCCACGAACTCGGCCTTCAGCTCCTCGAGCCGGCGGGCGTCGGTGACGTCGCGGAACGCATAGACGATGCCGCCGAAGAAGTCGACGCCCGAGATCGAGATCCAGCGCTCGCCGCGATCGGTCTCGAGCGGGAAGGTCTCGGGCTGGACCGACTCGGCGGCGGTGCCCACGGGGATGCTGTCGGCGAGGCCCTTCCAGCCTGCGATGGCGTCGCCGGCGCCACGGCCGAGCGCCTCGTCGGGCGTCAGGCCGGTGATCGCCTCGGCGGCCGGGTTCCAGAGACGGATCGTTCCGGTTTGGTCGACGAGGACGACGCCGTCGGCGACGTAGGTGAGCACGCGGGCCGCCTCGGCCGACTCCTCCACCTCGCGCGTCAGGCGCGCGTTGTCGATGCTGAGCGCCATCATCGCGGCGAGGTCCTGCGCGGCGGCGAGGTCGTCGGCGCCGTAGGAGCGGCCGGGCGAGCGGGTCATCAGCGTGAGCGCGCCGAGCGTGCGGCCGCGCGCTCGGAGCGGGACGCACATACGCGACTCCGTCAGCTCGGGCTTGCCGCGGCGGGCGACCTCGAGGATCTCCGGCTCGGGGCCCGGTCCCGGCTCGTCGCCGGGGGGCATCCCCGGGCCGGCGTGGGCTGCCGCGAGGCGCGTCGCCGTCCCGTCGTCGTCGAGGAGGTCGACGAGGCACCAGTCGGCCAGCTCGCGGACGGTCTGGTCGGCGACCCGGCGGAGCGCAGCCTGGTAGTTCGGCGACGAGGCGAGGATCTCGCCCGCGCGCGCGAGGACGTCGAGCTTCCGCTGGCGGTCGAGAGCTTCGGCGGCGGCGGCGCGCTCGGCCGCGAGCAGGCGCTCGCGCTCCTCCCCGGCGTGGCGGCGCTCGCTGATGTCGAGGAGGTAGCCCTGGACGTAGAGCGGACGGCCGTCGTCGTCGTGCACCGTCACGGCCTCGTCGCGCACCCAGACCACGCGGCCGTCGCGCGAGAGCATCCGGTAGTCGCAGCGAAGCGGTCGTGCGCCGGCGGACGCGGCGGCGATCTCGGCCGACACGCGCTCGCGGTCGTCCTGGTGCACGAGCTGGAAGAAGAGGCTCGGCTTGGCGAGCCACTCCTCGGCGGTGTAGCCGAGAACGGCCGCGACCTGGGGACTGACGTAAAGCGGCGTCTCGCGCTCGCCGAGCGGGTGGACGTAGGTGATCGTCGGCAGGTGCTCCGTCAGGGCCCGGTACTTCGCCTCGCTTTCGCGCTGCTTCGCCTCGGCGCGGGTCGCCTCACCGATGTCGCGCGCGATGAGAACGGCTCCCGTCGGCTCGCCCGCGGCGTCCGGGATCGGCGCGACGGTGAAGGAGACGGCGAGCTCGCCGCCGTTCTTGTGACGGTGCGTGGTGCTGGGAAGGTCGAAGTGCTCGCCGAGCTGCGCCGCGGTGGCAGGGCGCATCGGCTCGTCGCTCTCGGGCGCTAGCAGGGAGACGGGCTGCCCGACGGCCTCGCTCGGCTCGTAGCCGTAGATCGCCTCGGCCCCCGAGCTCCAGCTCACGATCGTCCCCTCGAGGTCGATGCCGACGATCGCCTCGGCGGCCGAGTCTCTGACGGCGGTCAGCTCGCCGGCGACGAGGCTGCGCTCGAGCCTGGTGCGCCGGTGACTCGTGGCCAGCCAGCCGGCGAGTGCGCCCACCCCCAGCCAGGCCGGCAGCGCGACGAGGGCGCGGAGCTCCTGGTCGGCGACGAAGAAGAAGTGCAGCGTCCAACCGACGCCGGCGACCGCGAGCCCGCTCCAGATCCCACCGAGCGCGCCCGCGAGGGCGGCGATCAGGAGCCCGGCGGCCACGGCGACGCCGGGATAGCGGTCGTGCCAGGTTCCGAGCAGCATGACGAGCGCCTCGAGGACGATCCCGAGGACGACCGCGGCGGTGCGGCGGACGCGCGTCGAAGGGCGGACGGCGGCCCCCTTTACGACGGCCAACGAGGGCACGAGCGGGTGTTCTGCCTGGCAGGGTCTGTCTCCTTCCCGCGAGAATGACCGGGTGACGCGCCTCTACATCCTCCGCCACGCCAAGTCGAGCTGGGACGAGGACGGCCTCCCCGATCACGAGCGTCCGCTCGCGCCGCGGGGGGAGAAGGCGGCAGCGCGGATCGCCGAGCACGTGCGGAGTGAGGGGATCGCGCCCGAGCTCGTTCTCTGCTCGACGGCGCTCCGCGCTCGTCAGACGCTCGCCGCCCTCCTGCCTGTGCTGCCTGGCGACGTGGAGATCCTGGTCGAGAACGAGCTCTACGGCGCGAGCCTGGACGGGCTGATCGGACGGCTGCGGGAGGTGGACGAGGCGGTGGGCGCCGTCCTCGTGATCGGGCACAATCCGACGCTCCACGCGCTCGCGCTGGCGCTCACCGGTCGGGGCGACGAGCTCGACCGCTTCCCCACCGGTGCGCTGGCAACCGTCGCCCTGACGGCGCCGTGGGCCGAGCTCGGCGAGGGGACGGGCGAGCTCGAGGCGTTGGTCGTGCCGCGCGAGCTCTAGGCGGCTGCGGCCAGCGCCTCCTCCAGCGCGTCCTCGCAGGCCTCGGCCCGCTCGGGCCCGGCCAGCGTGCAGGTGACGTAGCCGAAGCCGAGGGCGACCCCGGGGCGGTTGAGGCCGAAGCCGGAGAAGCCGCCGATCCCGCCGAGGCCGAACGACTCGCCGTCGTCCACGCGGAAGCCGAGGCTCCAGACCGCGTCCTCCTCGAGCAGCTCGTCGCGACCGCTTGCCTGCGGCCGCAGCGCCTCGGCGAGGGTCTCCGGACGGAGTAGGCGAACGCCGTCCAGCTCCCCGCCCGCGGCGATCCCGCCGTAGAAGCGCGCGATCGCCCGCGCAGTCCCGTGGCCGTTGACGGCGGGGATCTCTGCGGCCCGATACGCGGCGGAGTTGACGACGCCAACGTCGAGGATTCCCGGCGGGTTGTCGAGGGAGGCCTCCACCCATCGGCGCGGGTCGTCGCTGACGGACTGCCGCCACGCGCCGCCGGGGTCGACGAGCCGCGCCGCCCGCGCCTGCTCGGCGGGGCCCAGGCCGATGTGGAAGTCGAGCCCCCACGGCCCCGCGACCTCCTCCGCGAGGAAGCGGCCGGGGCTGCGGCCGTCGACGCGGCGGACGACCTCGCCGACGAGGTGGCCGTAGAACCCAGCCTCCTCGCCGTGCTTCGTCCCGGGCTCCCAGAGCGGCGGCGCCGCGGCGAGCAGCCCGATCAGGCGGTCCCAGTCGAGCAAGACGTCCGGAGGCTGTGGCTCACGGAGGGCGAGGATCCCTGTCTGGTGGGCGAGCAGGTGGCGCACGAGGGTCTGGTCCTTCCCGGCCTGCGCGTACTCCGGCCAGTAGCGTACGACCGGCGCGTCCAGGTCGAGCCGGCCGCGGTCGGCGAGGACGAGCGCGCACGTGGCTACGAGCGGCTTTGCGACCGAGTAGGCGTGCGCGATCGTGTCCTCCGCCCATGGTGAACCTGCGACGGGATCGGCGAGGCCGGCCCACAGATCGACCACGAGCTCGCCGTTCAAATGGACGGCCACGGCAGCGCCCAGCTCGCCTCGCTCCGAGAGCCCGCGCTCGAACGCCTCGGCCACCACGGCAAAGCCGGGCTTGCAGAAGCCGTGGGGACGTTCGCTCACCGGCCGCAGCATGACGGGAAACCCCTTGCGCCGTGCTATTCTCGGCGACGAAAACCAAGAGCGAGTCCGGTTCGCGCAAGGCGCTTTCCTTACCCGTTCGGAATTGGTGAGGGAGGTGTGTTATATGGCCAGCGGAACCGTCAAGTGGTTCAACGACAGCAAGGGGTACGGGTTCATCACCCCTGATGAGGGCACGAAGGATCTTTTCGTGCATCACTCGAATATCGCCGGTGAGGGCTTCAAGAGCCTCTCCGAGGGACAGCGCGTCGAGTACGAGGCGCGCGAAGGTGCCAAGGGCCCGGAGGCGACGAACGTCGCCCCCGCCGCCGCTTAGCAGCTGTTCGGGAGCGCCCGCGGCCGCTGCGGCGGCCCGGGCGCATCCGAGTTAGGCGACGTGAAGGGAGGAGCTATCGCAAGCAAGGAAGAGAAGATCGAGATGGAGGGCGAGGTGGTCGAGGCCCTCCGCAACCGGATGTTCCGCATCCAGCTCGACAACGGCCACGAGACGCTCGGCTACACCGCTGGGAAGATGCGGCGCTATCGCATCCGGATCTTCCTCGGCGACCGCGTGAAGGTCGAGCTCTCCCCGTACGACCTCACCCGCGGCCGCATCGTCTACCGGTATCGCTAGCGAAGCCCCGCCTGCGGCAGAGAAGCCGCGTCTGCGCGGGGTCTTCCATCTGTATGCGTTCGTCGTCTTCGCCGTGCTCGGCGCGCTGCTGGTCGCGACGACCTCGGGCAGCCGCGAGCGCGTGGCGGCCGCCGCCTTCGGCGGCGCGCTCGTCCTGACCTTCGGGATCAGCGCGCTCTACCACCGGGTCAACTGGCGGCCGTCGGCCCGGCGAGTGGTCCGTCGGCTCGACCACGCGTCCATCTACATCCTGATCGCCGGGACCTACACGCCGTACGGCCTGCTCGTGCTCAGCGGTGCCTGGCAGTTCTCGATCCTCGGGGTCGTGTGGATCGGAGCGGCGCTCGCCATCGTGCAACGGGTCTTCTGGCTCGATGCGCCGCGCTGGGTGCCGGTTGCCGCGGGCATCTCCCTCGGGTGGATCGGCGTGATCGTCCTCCCCCAGATCATCGAGGCCGCGGGCCTGTCCGGGACGTTCCTCGTCGCCGCGGGCGGCATCTTCTACACGCTCGGAGCGGTCGTGTACGCGTTCCAGCGGCCCAACTTCAGGCCGGCGGTGTTCGGCTTCCACGAGCTCTTCCACGTGCTCACGGTGCTCGCGGCGTCGTGCCAGTTCGCCGCGATCGCGCTCCTGGTCGCCTGAGGGCGGCCCGGCGAGCACCGGGCCGCCCTCGGCGGTTCGCTACGGGTTGATGCGGACGACCGCGCCGCCGCCCGGGCCGAAGACCGTGCCCGTGGTGACGGAGAGGGTGCCGTTGAAGCCGACGGCCACGCCGCCGGGGGCCATGAGCGTCCCCGGGGCGAGCTCCGTCTTCGTCCCGCCCTTGACCGCCCAGAGGGCGCCGATCGGCGGGTCGCCGAAGATCTCGGCGCCGAGCAGGCCTTCCTTCACGATCTCGAGGACGTACATCGTCCCGTCCGGCCCGAAGGCCAGGTCGATCACGGAGGTGAACCCGGTCGCGTACGTGGTGCACTTGCCGGTGCTGGGCGCCTCCGGGTCGCAGACGGCGTCCGTCGCCCCCGGCTCGATCCGCCAGATCCGCGACGTGCCCTTGATGAAGGGGAAGCCCTTCAGCTCGGAGACGTACCAGGCGCCGTCAGGTCCGATGGCGACCGCGGTCGGCACCGACTCGGCCGGCGTCGGCGTGCCCGGGGGCGGGCCCGGGAAGGGCAGCCCCGGAGGCCACGGGACGTCCTCGCGCAGGAAGCGCGCGACCGTGGTGATCTTCCGCTTCTGGTCGATCTTGAGGACGTCGTTGCCTGCGGAGTCGGCCAGGAGGACGCCGCCGCCCGGAAGCAGCGCCAGGCCGAACGGGTTCGACTCCTCGGGGAAGTCGTCCTGGTCGTCCTCGTCCGGGTCGGTGACCTGGTAGGCGGCGATGTCGACCGACGTCGTCACCTTGCCCTTGCGGTTGAGGCGCACGACCTTGCCGCCGCCTGCTGCGGGGTCCCCGGCGAGGGTGACCCAGACGTGGTTCGGCCCCTGGTAGGCGACCTCGACCGGCTGGACCGCCTCGGGGTTGGACGAGAGCTGCGCGAAGGTGCGCACCGAGACCTTGCCGTTCCGCCTGGGCTCGAGCCACAGGACCTTGCCGCTGCCGGTATCCGCAACGAGTAGCGCTCGACCTCCGGCGGTCGAGATGCCGCGAGGATCGGACAGCCCTTCCACGACGACTCCGTCAGGATCGGGCTTCGCGGCCGCCGGAGCGACCACCGCAGAGAGCGCGACGACGAGCGCCGCGAGCGCGCAGAGCGCGAGGCGACTTCTTGCCACAGATGACCCCTTTTCTGATTCGGGTTGGTTGGAGCCCAGACAGCCAATACGAATTCGCCGAGTGGTTCAAGGGGGAACCGTCCTTCGAGCCGCAGCGCGCATTAGGCTGCCGCCATCGAGCCCCAGGCCGTCGCCCAGAAGCCGCGCCTCGCCCTCGAGATCGCCCTGGCCGTCTCGATCGCGGTCGCGTTCGCCGACTCGTCGATCGTCGTCCTGGCGCTGCCCGAGCTCTTCATCGAGCTCGAGACGACGATCCCGGGCATCTCCTGGGTGGTCACCGCCTACAACCTCGCCGTCGTGGTGGGCGCCTTCCTCCTCCTGGCCTTCGTGCGCCACGTACGGCCCGCGTGGCTCGTGCTCGCTGGGCTGGCGATCTTCCTCGCCTCCTCGATCGTGTGCGCGCTCTCGAACAGCCTCGAGATGCTTGTCGCGGGCCGCGTCGCGCAGGGGCTGGGCGCCGCGGTCCTGCTCGGCGCATCGCTCCCTCTGCTCATCGTTCTCGGCGGCGACCGCCGGCGGGCGATCGCCATCTGGGTGACCGCCGGGACGCTCGGGACCGCGCTCGGGCCTGCGCTCGGTGGCGTCCTCACCGAGGCGTTCGACTGGCGGGCGATCTTCGCCGTCCAGGCTCCGCTGGCCGCCGCCGCGATCGTGGCGGCGCTCTCCGCCGCCGCCCGCGCCCTTCCGCCTCCGGCCGAACGCGGCCGGATCCCGCTCGGATCCGCCCTCGGGCTGGCCTTCACATACGCGGCCCTGGTCGGCGCGCTCTTCCTCGCGGTGCTGCTGATCGTCACCGTATGGGACTACGGGCCGCTCTCCGGCGCGGCGATCGTGAGCGCGCTGCCGCTGGCCGCCCTCTGTGCCAAGCCGCTCTCGTCGAGGCTCTCCGCGCTCGCCGGCGTCGTCGGCGGCTCGGCGCTCCTGGCGGCCGGCCTGGCTGCGCTCGCGCTCCTGCCGGCCAGTGACCCGGTCTACGCGGTGCCCGCGCTCGCCCTGGCCGGCGTCGGCCTCGGGCTTGCGCTCCCGCCGTTCACGCGCGCCTCGCTGGCGCCCGCCGGCGAGCTCGCCGGGAGCGCCACCACCTCGGTCGGCGTCCGCCACCTCGGGCTCGTGATCGGCCTCCTCGCGATCGCCCCGTTGCTCGCCTCGGAGCTCGACGAGGCGGAGGAGACGGCGACGCTCAACGCCACCGCGGTCATCCTCGATGCGCCGATTCCGCTGACCGAGAAGATCCCGATCACGCTCGACCTCTACCGGGAGTTCCAGCGCGTCCCGGACGGGGAAATCCCCGACCTGGCCCGCCCGTTCGACGAGAGCGACGCCGCGGACGATCCCGCCGTCGCGGCCGCGCGCGACGACCTGCTCGATTCCGTGCAGGCGGTGCTGACGCGCGCGTTTCGTTCCTCCTTCGTTCTTTCCGCGCTGTTCGCCGTGCTGGCAGGCATAGCCGGGCTCGCCTTCGGTCGGAAGGCGCTCGCGTGAGCCGCCGCTGGCAAGGGCTGGTGGCGCTCGCCGCCCTCGGGCTCGCCGCGGTCGTCCTGATCGCAGTGGAGCTGGCGAACGGCGCCCTGGACTACGGCGAGTCCGCCGTCGCCGACCCGTGCCAGCCGCGTGAGCCGTTCCCCGGCGAGGGCTTCGAGGCCACGATCCAGCGGATCGTCCTGGATGGGCTCGACGGCGCCGCGTGCGAGCTGAACACCACGCGCGAGGAGCTCGTCCTCTCCCTCGACCCCGAGCTCGGCCGCGACGTCGACTGGGACGAGGAAACGCTCGAGCGTGCCGTTCGCGCCGGCCTGAACGAGTCGATCGCCGAGGCCGAGGCGCGCGGCTCGATCGGCGGACTCGAGGCCCGCCTCATGCGGGAGGTGGTCGAGCGCGCCCCGCTCGACTGGCTCATCCAGGGCGGCTCCTCGATCGTCGACCTCCTCGGCGGCCTCTTCGACCGGCGCTGAGAGCGGGAACATCTCGGGCCGAGCCGGGGTCGGAACGGCATGCGGACGGTTCTCCTCGCCGGCGTTCTTCTTTCCGCCCTCGCCGCCGGCGGATGCGGCTCCGGCGAGCCCGGAGCCGTCTCCGGAGACGCGGACCTGCCGCCTGTGACTTCGATCCAGATCGACCCGGCGCAGGTCCTCGAGGGCAGCGGCACCGTGCTGGAGGACGCGAAGGGCCCGCAGCTCTGCCTCGGCGGCGTCGCGGAGTCCTATCCGCCCCAGTGCGGCGGCATCCCGCTCGTTGGCTGGGACTGGAATGCCGTCGAGGGCGAGGAGTCCGCGTCGGGCACGACCTGGGGCGACTTCCGCGTAGTCGGCACCTACGACGGCGAGGTCTTCACCCTCTCGGACGCCGGCCCGCCCGCGCCCGCCGAAGCCAGGTACGGCGGTGACCGTGACTTCACAACGCCGTGCCCCGAGCCGGCGGGCGGCTGGGTGGCCGGGGAGCCCGTCAGGGCTTCCGACCGGGCCTTCAGTGCGGGCGCGGCGGTCGCCCAGGCGCTTCCGGGCTACGTCGCGCTCTGGGTCGACTACGCGGGCGACTTCACGCCCGAGGAGCTGGATCAGAGGCTGATGGAGGGCGACCCCGTCCTTCAGATCATGAACGTCGTCGTCACCGAGGACGTCGCCGGCGCGGAGGCCGGCATCCGCGAGGCCTGGGGCGGCCCGCTCTGCGTGATCCAGCGCGAGGGCCACTCGCAGAGCGAGCTTGTGGCCATCCGGGAGGAGGCAGAGGGCTTCATCGAGGAGCTCGGCCTCGAGCGGACGTGGTCGAGCGAGGGACTCGTCGGGATGGCCGCCGAGGTCGGCGTCGTGATCGACCCGGGCGGCGCGGCCCAGGCCGTGCTCGACCAGCGCTACGGACCGGGAATGGTCAAGCTCTACCCGGCACTACGGCCGGTCGAGAGCACCTAGGTCCGCTCGGCCCGCCTGGGACGTACTGGAAGGTGAGCGGCGGCCGCCGGCCGCAGGCGGACGCCGCTCATCCCTCCTTGGGAAGGGCGAGGGGCGGGTTTCCCCGCCCCTCGTGTTGGTTGCCTAGTTGGTGGTTTCTCGGCCTACTGGTCGGCCCAGTAGGCGCCCGCGCCGACCATCGGCCACTCGCGCTCCGGATCCGCCCGGTAGAGCGGGTTCATCGCGAAGTTCACGAGCCGGGCCGTGCCGGCGTTGTTCATGCCATGGACGACGAACGGTGAGCCCGGAGCCGTGGTCGACTCCGAGTTCTGCCACATGCCCGCCAGGAAGAAGTTCGTCAGCGGGAGCCGCGCGTCCACAGAGTAGGTCGCGGGCACCGCCGTGAACCAGCTCGGCGGGTCGACGATCGCCCAGTCCTCGGCGGGATACGCGCCGGCGATCGGGCTGGCGGCACCCTCGTTGAGCCAGCGGATGATGCCGCTGCGCCCGGCCCCGCCGTTCGTGCCGACGGTCAGGCCGGTCACCTGGGCGCCGGTGGTGAGGAAGCTTGCCCCACCCGTGCCCGAGCCCAGGTAGCCGCCGCCGGCGGCGAAGAACGCCGTCAGGCGAGCGCGAGCCGTGGGCTGGGTCGTCCCGGGCCAGTTGCCGGTGTTCCAGATGACGTCGTAGTTCACCAGCGGATCCACGGGGGCCGAGTTGAGCGTGGCCGTCGTCATGAAGTCCACCGGGAACTCGAGGTTCCGGAGCGACCAGACGTCCTGGTTCACCGCGCCGGTGAGGGCGAGGATCCGCGGGACCCGGTCGATCGGGTCGGTCGAGGACGGGAAGTTCTCGGTGACGATCCGCCGGAACAGCAGGCCGTTGTCGCGGCCGGCCGCCGCCAGCGCCACGCGAGTGGCGTGGTCGGCCCCGAAGAGGACCGTGCCCGCCGGGAGCGTGCCGCCGGTCTTGGCCGGGAACGCCGTCAGGGCCATCTTGGCAGTGAGCCCGCCGCCGATGATCTCGTTCAGCGTCCGCACGGCCGTGGCCGAGTCGATCTCGAGTGCGTATGCCTCGGCGCGACCGGGCTCGACGCCGCCGTCGGGCGTCGTTGTCTTGTTGATGCGGTTCGTGACCGGCGAGAAGTCCGCATCGAGCGGGATCTCGGCGACGTCGGCGCCCCACAGGTAGCCGTGGCTCCAGGCCGCGGGCGGGGCGTAGAGGATGCTGATCCGGTCGGAGACGTCGAGGCCGGCGTTGAGCGCGGTGTCGGCGAGCCCGCGATGCGCCTGGTCCATCCAGACGACGTAGGAGCCCTTGTCGAACGTCTGGCCGTCGAAGGTGGTCTTCAAGCGGAGCGTGTCCACCTCGATGCCGTTCCGGAGCAGCCAGTCGACGAGGCGCTTGGCCTCGGCATTCGACCGCTGGCCCGTGTCGACCGGGATCACGTACGCGGTCGGGAACTCCTTCATCCAGTTGTTGTCCACGTCGAACGGCGGATCGCAGCAGTCGACGCGAGGCTCGCCCTCGACGCCGCGGCGATAGCGCTCCGCCTCGTCGTAGAGCATCTCGTTCCGGTTCGCCGACACGTACTCGAGCGTGGACGTTGTCACGACGTACTGGGCCTGGAACGCGCCCAGACGGCCGCGGGTGTGCGTCGTCGAACCGGGCAGGCCGCAGCCGGTGCCCGTCGAGTTGCACATCTCGACCGTGGAGCCGTCGAGCCCGACGTGCTGTGCGTACATCGGCGTGTAGAACGGGCCCCAGTCGTCCCAGCTCTCGGCGACTGCCGGGCCGGGCATGGTGCCGTCGTCGCAGATGCCGCCCTCACCGTCCGGGGCGGGATCGCTTCCGTCCTCGCACCAGTGGTTGATCGGGCGCGTGACGTTCAGGCCGACCGAGTGCATTGCCGCCTCGTTGAAGTCGATGCGGTCCTGGTTCCACTTCAGCCAGAGGTCGTACTCGATGCTCGGGTTGTGCGGCTTCGTCGTCGCCTCGATCAGCGTCGGGGTGACGTAGCCGTGCAGGTCGAGCACCTCGACCGGCAGCCACTTCTGCATCACGGCGACCGACGCACGCACCTCCGACTGCGACTGCGTCAAGAAGTCGCGGTTCATGTCGAAGCCGTTGCCGTTCGCCCGCGTGCCGGCCACGCGGCCGTCCGGGTTCTGGATGACGTTGAAGACGAGGATGACGTGGTCGAGGATGTCGTCGAACTTCGGATTCGCGCCGTACGGGGTCGTCGCCAGCTCCTTGATGAGCTGCATGTTCGACTCGACGCCTTCGTACTCGTTCCCGTGGATCGCGCCGTTCACGAAGACCGGGACCTTGATCTCGCCGCCCCACTCGTCCAGGAGATCCTGCGCGCGCGCGGGATCCTCGAGTGCGATGCCGCGGTACTTGACCCAGCGGTTGTAGTCCTGGATCTGCTGCGGCGTGTCCATCGCGTTGAAGACGACACCGTAGAGCGGCCGGCCGAGGGCCGAATGGCCGATGACCTCGACGCTCATGCGGTCGCCGAGCTGCGACGCCTCGATCTGGTCGAGCGTGCAGCCGATCGCGTAGTACGGGATGTGCGGGAAGCTCCCGACCGGGTCGGTCGGATCGGTCCCGTCCGGAAGGTTCTCAGCTGCGTCCGGTACCGGTGTCCCGCACCAAGGCGGCGTCAGCTGTGCGTTGGCGTTGCCCACCAACCCGAGCGAAACGGTGAGCGCAGCCAGCGCCAGCAGGACGAGCCTTCGGAATCTGCCTGGCAAGATCGAGCACCTCCTTGTGGAAACGAAGGGCGTTGTCGCCCCCTAGCAAGCGGCGTAGGTGCTCCTGCCCGGCAGATTCGAACAAACCACGCGAATGCTCATGCTCGTCCCGGCCGTACGCGGCACCCCCTCCATCGCCGCACAAACCACCAGGCCATTGAAAACGTCTTGGGCAGGCGTGTCAACCCGGGTTCGTCGCCCGTAGAGCCCATGCCGGCCGGGCATACCGGAATCCGGGGTGGCAATTCTGGCCAAGGTGGGGTACAAAGGGCCGCCGACTCCGTTGATGGGGAGGAGTCGTTCCCAAGACAAGGGGGAAAGTCATGTCGTCCATTCCTCTGCCGGGCAAGGGGCGGTCCCGCATGGTCCTGGTGGCCGTGTTCGTTGGGGTTGCCCTCCTCGTGGCCCCGTCGGCTCTGGGGCAGTTCCAGGTCGACGGGCCTGCGCAGGAGGAAGGCCTTCCCGACCTGGACACGAGGACGTCGTCGATCGCGCCGTCGCAGGCGCAGCTCGATGCCGTCGCCGACCTGGGCGCGGTCGCCCGCTGGACCGATTTCGGCACGCCCGAGTCGCTGATCCGCCACGGCGGGTTCCTCGCCGAGGGCATTCAGGCCGAGTCGGCGGCCGAGGCCGCCCGGTCCTTCCTCGACGCGAACCGCGTCCTCTACCGGATCGATTCCACCTCAGGGCTGAAGGCGGTGACGGTGGCGCCGCTCGGCGACAACGGGCGCGTCGTCGTCTTCCAGCAGACCGCGGGCGGCCTGCCGGTCTCGCCGGAGGGCGGGGCGTCGGTCGGGCTCGTTCGCTCCGCCGGCGGCTGGAAGGTCGCCTATGCCTCGTCGACGCTCGTCGGATCGGCCGAGCTTGCTGCCTCGGTCGAGCTCACGGGCCCCGAGGCGCTTGCGGAGGCACTCGGCAACGCGGGCGAGCAGGTGTCGCTCGTCGAGATGTCGGGAGCGGGCACCGTCAACGGCTGGCGCAAGATGGACGTCGCCGGCCTGCGCGACGATCAGCTCGTCCGCAGGATCGCCTTCGCGACGCCGAACCGCGGTATGCGCGTGGCGTTCGAGACCCTGTACACCGACGGTGTCGACGCCGGGTACCGCCATGTGGTCGACGCCGAGACCGGCGAGATCCTCTTCCGCGAGGGCACGGTCGAGTCGCTCGTGGACAACCCGTCCTGGGAGATCTTCCCGGCGTTCCCGGAGGTGACGAGGCGCAACGCCTTCCCGTACGGCTATCCGAACACCGACACGCGTGAGGTCTGGTGCTGGGAGAACGGCCCGGGCTGCGACAACGAGATCGCCAACGCCGCCTCGCCGCTCGCTTGGGACGTCGACCCGGCGACGGGGCTCTCGACGAACACGACCATCGGCAACAACGCCAACTCGAAGGAGATCTGGGGGCCGAACCCGGTCAACAGCTTCAGGCCGACGAGTGCGACGCGCGACTATCGCTACCCGTGGACGAACGCCTGGTTCACCAGTGGGTGCGACCCGGCTCAGCTGACGGGTGTCGGAACGACCAACGACATCTCCGCGGCCGTGACCAACCTGTTCGTCATGCACAACCGCATGCACGACTGGTCGTACAACCTCGGCTTCACCGAGGGGACCTGGAACGCGCAGCAGTCGAACTTCGGCGGCCCGCTCCTCGGCAACGACCCCGTGGACGGCCGCGCGCAGTCGGGCGCAGTCGTTCCCGGCTCGCGTGACAACGCCAACATGTACGACCCAGCTCGACGGCGTGCCTTCGATCACCAACATGTTCCTCTGGCAGCCGGCGGCGGCGGGCTTCTACGCACCGTGCGTCGACGGCGACTACGACATGGCGGTCATCGGCCACGAGTACGGCCACATGATCGAGAACCGGATGATCGGCAAGGGCTTCCGCCGGACGGGCGACCACGCCGGCGCCATGGGCGAGTCGAGCGGTGACCTGCTCGGCATGGAGTACCTGAACGAGTACCGCTTCGTCCCGGTCTCCGGGGAGAACGAGCACTCGGTCGGCGCCTACGCCACCGGCAACCCGATCCGGGCGATCCGGAACTTCGACATGAGCTTCCCCTCGACCGGCCGCTTCCCGGCGCCGTCGACGTACCCGCACGTGAACCCGCTCAACTTCAGCGCGGTCGCGTACGACATCGTCGGCGAGCAGGTGCATGCGGACGGCGAGATCTGGAGCACGACGAACTTCGACATCCGTGACCTCTTCCTCGACCGGTACCCGAAGACGACCTACCAGGACGGGATCGCCTGCGCGGACGGCGTCAAGCCGGTCGCCACGTGCGAGGGGAACCGCCGCTGGATCCAGCTCATGCTCGACGCGTACCTGCTGATGCCGATCGGGCCGAGCTTCCTGACGGCCCGTGACGCCTACCTGGCGGCGGACATGATCCGCTTCGGCGGAGCCAACCAGGACATCCTGTGGCGGGGGTTCGCGCGGAAGGGCTTCGGCCAGCTCGCCTCGGTGACTAACAACGGGGACGACCAGCCGGTCCCGAGCTGGGAGTCGCCGCTCGAGAACGAAGCGACGCTGACGTTCCAGGCCTTCGACGACGGCGGGAACGCGGTCGTCCCGACCGTGTACGTCGGCCACTTCGAGGCCAGGGTGACGCCGATCGACCTCGTCGAGCGGTTCGTCGCCAACCCCGAGGGCTACGAGTTCGTGGCGAAGGCTCCCGGGCAGGGCTTCACGCGGTTCTGGGTGAAGCAGCTCCAGCCCGGCGAGAACCGGACGATCACGATCCGCTTCGCCGAGAACTGGGCCTCCCCGGCCAACGGCGCGACTGCCACCGGTGACGGAGGCACGTCGATCCCGGCGCTCTTCGACGAGACCGAGTCGACCATCTGGTCGAGCACCGTCGGTCCCGTCGCGGGCGACCAGGTGACCGTGAACCTCGGCGGGCTGCGCGACTTCCGGCTCGCCAGGGTGAGCGCGTACATCCTTCCCAACCACAACCGCTTCTCGGCCCTGAGGGCGTTCGAGCTCTACGCCTGCACGGCCGGAGGCGCCATGAACCCGACCTGCGACGGCACGATCGCGGCCGGCTGGACGAAGATCCTCACCAGCCCGGCCGACGCCTTCCCGGCGCGGCCGCCGAGGCCCGTGGCCCCGGACCTGCACCTGCGAACGTTCCAGCTCCCGCGCACGCAGGCGACGCACGTGAAGTTCGTCGTCCTGACCAACCAGTGCACGGGCAACCCGGACTTCAACGGCGAGCAGGACAACGACCCGAGGTCCACGACCAACTGCGACGGCACCGTCATCGCCACCCAGGCGCGTGCGGCAGAGCTTCAGATCCTGTCGCACCGCACCCAGGTGGACGGCGCCGCCCGCACGGACTAGACGAAGCAGCGACAACCGAACGGAAGGGGGGCCGGCTCGACCGGCCCCCCTTCATCTTCGTGGCAGGCCCGGCCCTCGGCCGATGCGGATGACGATGCTGATCGCCACGCACGAGATGTCGTTCGCGCGCGACATCGCCGGCCGCGTCTGTTTCCTCGACGAGGGCGTGATCCTCGAGCAGGGCGACCCCGAGCAGATCTTCACGGCCCCGCGCGAGCCGCGGACACGGCAGTTCCTGCAGCGGATCGTGGCCGCGGGCCGCTTGTAGCGACTATTCGGCGCCGTAGGCGGAAGCCCGGGCGGTCGAGCCGCCCCAGCGGCGGCGTTCCGAGACCTCGATCGCGGTGATCGTCTCGGGCCGGAGGTAGCGTCCGCCGACGCGCGGCCACTCGGTTGTGTCGGCGAGCCGGCCGGCGAGCTCCTTTGCGCACGCCTCCGCCTCGTCCTCCGTGGCGAACGAATCGACCTCGATCCAGTCGCCGCCCTCGAGGTTGAGGAGGACCCGGTGGGGGCGCTCCTCCGTCCAGGCGTCGTCCTGCATCGTCTCGGTCTGCTCCATGAGGGGAGTATCGGCCCGAACCGGCCGGGTCCGTACCCTGCTAGCGCACGAGCTGGGCGCGGAGCTGGAACGGGCGCCCGTCATCCAGCGGCCGGCCGAAGCACGACGTCGACGGCGGGCCCGGGTAGAACCAGCAGGAGGCGACCCTCGTGCTCCCGTTGGAGAGCACGACCTCGACCCGCTTGACGCTTCCGCGCCCGAACGGCGCTGCCCAGCGCACGTAGCCGTCGGGCCGCTGACTGAGCCGGCGGATCGTGACCGCGCCGCTCGAGCGGATCACGACCACGGTCGCGCGTGCGCCGTGCCTCGGGAGCCGGGCCTCGACCCGGAGCTTGGCGCGTCTCGGCCCGGATGCGCCCGGCGAGAAGGAGAGGTACCGCGAGGCAAGGTGGTCGATCTTCCAGGACCGCCAGCCGGTGCCGGGGTGTCCCGGGCCGATGCCGTACGCCGCGGTGCGCGGCGGCACGGGGTAGTGGGCCCTCCCTGCGTCCAGATAGTCGCGCAGCCGGTTGGCGGTGGCGAAACCGGCGAAGACGTCGCGGAAGGATCGGCCGCGCTGGGCCAGCTCCTGCGTCACGGCCTGGAGGGAGTAGACGTCGGGGACCGCCGAGGCGGCGCGTTCCCAGATCTCTCTCACGATGCTCGGGTCGCCGGAGATCTTCTCCTGCAGGTAGCGCCAGAAGATCCACGAGCCGTACTCGGAGTTCCCGAACCCGCCCCGGTCGAGCGGGGAGCCCGGCCGCGTGAGCGGGCTCCACAGCCTCAGGAAGAAGACGTTGTCGTCGATCTCCGGGTAGACGGTCTCCTCGATGTTCGTCGCGGTGCCCTCCATCAGCCAGTAGTCCTCGAGCCAGTCGTAGGTGAACTGCGAGGCGTGGTGGAACTCGTGCGCCGAGGTCACCTCGAGGAACTCCTGCGGCGAGTGCTGGTTGCCGTACTGCTCGGGGGCGAAGTCGTTGTCGATCACGCAGTAGGCCGAGACGGCGTAGGCGCCCTGGTCGGCCCCGGGATCGTCGCTGGTGCAGTAGCCGAACACGCCGTCCGACCCGAGGTCGTCGAGGTAGACGTCCAGCATCACGTCACCGCCGTTGTTGGGCGAGTCGAGGTCCGACTTCGGCGGGAGGTAGCCGATCGTGTCGATCTCCTGGAACCAGACGTCTTCCCAGGTCGCAAGCGTCAGGTTGACCCAGTCGGGAATGCCGTCGGACGGGTTGACGTCTTCCTCGGCCGGCGCGTCGTCGTTGCCGGGCTGGTCCACCCAGTGGATGCAGACATTTGCGCCGCACAACGGGCTCGAGTACGACTCCGGCGCGGTCCAGCCGTCGCCGATCGGAACCTTCGGCGGGTGGCCGGGAGGGGGATTCGGGTCGTCGGGCCGGGCGAGGATGCGCTCGGCGATGCGGCGCTCCGCGCCGGCGAGGTCGCCGACGCGCGCGGCCAGGTCGCGCAGGATCAGGGTGGCGTCGGGGCCGAACGGGCGGGCGACGTCGCCGTACTCCCGGCGCACGCGTGCAAGCTCGAAGAGGCTGCGCGCGCGCTCGAGGGCGTACTCGGCCTCCGAGAGCTCGCCGGTCTCGAGGGCGGCGGCGAGGGCATCGTCGGCCACCGGGATCGGAGCCGGGAGCGGGTGCTCCTCAGGGGCCTGCGCCCCTGCCGGGGCGGCGGCGGCGAGCGCGAGAAAGACGAGGACGGCGAGGAAGGCCGTTAGACCCAAGCCTCGCATCGGTGACCCCGGTTGCCGCATCTGCCGCATGAACTCTAGCCAGCCATCGGCACCGGCAGGTGCCGGCGTTAGACTCGATTCCGGTGAGCGTCGCGTCCCCCTCCGTCCCCCAGAGCCGCACTATCGAGGTCCTCGACCACGGCTTCGTCCGGCTCGACGATGCGATGGCCAGCGACCTCTCCGTCGTCAACGCCGCCCGCGTCAGCTTCGCGCGCCGCAAGGACGAGATGGACGACGCCGACCAGGGCCTCATCCGCTTCCTGCTCCGTGAAAGGCACGGAACTCCCTTCGAGCACAACGCTTTCCGTTTCCACATCCGCGCGCCGATCTTCGTCGCGCGCGAGTGGTTCCGGCACCGCATCGGCTCGTTCAACGAGTTCAGCATGCGCTACGCGAAGGCCACGGAGGAGTTCTACGTCCCGGCCCCCGAGGACGTTCGCACCCAGGTCGGCAAGCCCGGCTCGTACTCCTTCGAGCCCGTCGACGACGAGCTGGCCGAGGCGACGCGCGAGGAGCTCCGGGCTGTCTACGAGTCCGCCTTCGCTGCCTACGAACGCCTCGTCGAGCAGGGCGTCGCCCGGGAGCTCGCGCGCGCGGTGATACCGGTCGGCGCCTACACCGAGTTCTACTGGACGGTCAACGCGAGAGCGCTCATGAACTTCGTCTCGCTGCGCGCGGCCGAGACCGCCCAACGCGAGATCCGCCGCTACGCGGACGCGTGCGAGCGCTTCCTGGCCGAGGAGATGCCGGTGACCTACGACGCGTTCGTGGCCGCCGACAGGACCGCGCCCTAGGAGGGTTTGGCGGAGTTCCGCTCGTCGTCGGGGTGCGATGGTCGTTCTGAAACAAGGACGCAGGGAGCGTTCGTAGCTGGAGGCTACGGGCGCGACTGAGGACGCAGTCTTCAGGGCGAGCAGCGCGGCCCGGCGGCACAGTCGGTATTTCGCCAAGCCCTCCTAGAAGTCCGGGATCTCGGCTTCGAGCAGCGGCGGCGGCGGCTCGTCCCCGCGGTCGCCGGACGAGATGACCCAGGCGTCGAAGTCGCGGAACTGGTACGAGACCGTCATGCGGACGGTCGTCGTGCCCTCCCCGACGGCGAAGTAGCCGCAGGTGGCCGCCCACTCCCCGTCCTTCTCGAGCCAGAGCGCGTAGTCCTCACCGGGGTCGAGCCGCGGGAGCCCGGAGACGTCCATGAGCAGCTCGACGTTCCCGGAGTCCTCGTCGCGCTCGCCGACGCGGACGAGCGCCGCCGAGTTCGGCGCGCTCGCGGTCGGCGCCATGTCGACGGAGTAGTCGGTGACGAACCGGCTTCCGTTCCAGTGGCCGAGCGCGAAGAAGCTCGCGGCGAGGACGGCTGCGAACGCCAGTGCGACCGCAACGCGCCGGCGCCTCGGCGCGCGGCGGCTGAGCGGCACCTCGGCGACGGCCTGCGTCAGGGTCGCCGGTACCTCGTGCGGTGGCGCGGGAACGTCGCGGAGCAGCGCGTCGACGCGCCGAAGCTGCTCGAGCTCCTCCGGCGGGAGGTCCCGGCCGACCAGCTCGCGGAGATCCGGCGGCTCCCTCATGGTCTCACCTCGTCGAGGAGACCCGCCAGGCGGGCCAGCCCCGTGCGTGTTCGCGTCTTCACGGTGCCGAGCGGGACGTCGAGATAGCTGGCGATCTCCGCCTGCGAGAGGCCGCTCCAGTAGGCCAGCTCGAGCACGGCGCGCTCCCGCTCGGGAAGCTGCTCGAGGGCGGCGTGGACACGCCAGGCGAGCCAGGCGCCCTCCGCTTGCTCGTCCGGCCCGGCCTCGATGCTCGCCTCCTCCGGCACCTCGATGGCCGGCTCGCGCCGCTGGCGCGCGCGGTCGATGATCGCGTGCCGAGCGACCGCGTAGAGCCATGCGGAGGCCGAGCCGCGCTCGGACCGGTAGCTCCGCGCCGAGCGCCAGACGGCCGCGAAGGTCTCCTGCGCCGCCTCCTCGGCCCGGCCGTTGTCCCCGAGTTGGCGCATGGCCATTGCGAGGACCGGCCGCGCGAAGCGGCGGTACAACTCGGTGAACGCGTCCCGATCCCCCCCGGCGACGCGCTCGATTAGCCGGGAATCGCTCTCGGCCGTGGCCACGGCGACAGACATATACGCCACCGCTATACGAAACACAAGCGGTGAACGGTTTGTGTCCGCATGGTTACCGGAGTAATCGACCGCCGTCGACGACGAGCGAAGTCCCTGTGACGAACGATGGCGCCGACGAGGTAGACGACCGCCGCTGCGACGTCGTCCGGAGAGCCGACCCGGCCGAGCAGGGTCTCGGCGGCGCGCCGCTCCTCCTGCTCCGGCTCGACGGCGACCGGCCCCGGCGCGATCCCGCAGACGCGGACGTCCGGCGCGAGGGCCCGCGCGAGCACGCGGGTGAGCATCGCCTGGGCCGCCTTGGCCGCGCAGTGGGGCGCGAACGAGGGCCAGGGCTGATAGGCGGCGACGTCCTCGAGGAGGACGAGGAGGCCGAGCTCGGAGGCGCGCAGGTGGGGCGCCGCCGCCTGGGCGACGAAGAAGCTCCCTTTCGCAGTGGCGCCGAAGGCGGCGTCCCAGTCCTGCTCGGACACCTCCTCGACCTCCGCGGCGCAAAGCCGTCGGAGGCGGCGTGCACGACGAGGTCGAGCCGCCGAGCTCGGCGGCGGCCCGCTCGACGAGCCCTCTGGCTCCGGCCGCGGATCGCGAGGTCGCCGTCCCGTCTGCCGGCCGCGAGAACGCGGAACCCGTCAGCGTCGAGCCGCGCGGCGATCGCGCTCCCAACGCGCCCGGTCCCGCCGGTGACGAGTGCAGCTCGGGAGTCGGTCACCCCCGGAACCATAAGAGCTTCTAACGCAATGAGGAGCGATGCCGACTGGCCGCACTGGGCGTCCCGAGGCTGCGTCCTCAGTCGCGCCCATACCTCTGCAGGTATGAGCGCTCCCTGCGTCCTTCCCTCGAACCACCCAGCGCACCCAGTCGGCGCGTCATCATTGCGTCAGAAACTCTAAGCTCACGCGCGCGTAAACGAGTCGACGAAAGGCTGGCATGGCGACCTTGGCTTTCAACCGGGCGGAGATCGCGGCGCGCGAGCTCAACCCCGAGCTCCTCGAGATGGACGGCATCTCCCGCGCCTCGGTCGAGGCGCACTACAAGCTCTACCAGGGCTACGTGGCGAAGCGGAACGAGATCCTGGCCAAGCTCGGCGAGGTCGACCTCGCCGCCGCGAACCAGGTCTACTCGGAGATCCGCGCGCTGAAGGTCGACCTCACGTTCGCCATCGGCGGCGTCAAGAACCACGAGATCTACTTCGCGCACCTCGGCGGCGGGGGCGGGAGCCCGGACGGCGCCGTCGGCGAGCTGATCGCCCGCGACTTCGGCAGCGCGGACAACTGGCGCGCCGACCTGAAGGCGACGGGGATGGCCGGCCGCGGCTGGGCCTGGACCGCGTACGACTTCGACGAGCAGCGGCTCTTCAACTACGTCGGCGACGCCCAGAACACGTTCCCGATCTGGAACGCGGCGCCGCTCGTCGCGCTCGACGTCTACGAGCACGCCTACTTCCTCGACTACCAGACCGACCGCGCGTCCTACATCGAGGCGTTCTTCGGGAACCTCGACTGGAACGTCGTGAACGACTGGGTGGCCGGGTACGGCATCACACCCTAGATGCCCGTCCAGGCAATGCACGCCGCACCTCTGCCTCACGATCACGCGGCGCCTGAGCCCACCCTCGCCCTCACCAAGGCTTCCTCAGCCTTGGCTTCGGTCGAGTGCAGGCTCAGGCTTGGTGCTCGCGACGCAGACGCACAGCAGCATCACCTGGAAGGGCATTGACTGACATCCTTCTCATCGCCGCGGGCTACGTCCTCGGCAGCATGCCGTGGGGGTACTGGCTCCCGCGCCTGCTCCGCGGCGTCGACATGCGGACGCTGGGGAGCGGAAACCCGGGCGCTACGAACGTCTGGCGGACGCTCGGGTTCAAGTTCGGGATCGCGGTCGCGCTGCTCGACATTGCCAAGGGCTCGGCCGCCGCGCTGCTTGGCCTCTGGCTGGGCGGCGACCTCGTCGGCGTGCTCGCCGGCGTGGCCGCGATGGTCGGGCACTGGCGCCCGCTCTTCCTCGGGTTCGCGCGCGGAGGGAAGATGGTGGCGACGACGGGCGGCGTCGCCCTCGCGGTCGCTCCCCTGCCGGCCCTCTCGGCCGCGGGCGTCTGGCTCGTCGTCTTCTTCGTCTTCCGCTACGCGTCCGTGTCGTCCATCGCCGCCGCGATCTCGCTCCCGCTCTGGGCACTCCTCTACGGCGCCTCGTGGCCGGTGGTCGCCTTCACCGCCGGCGCCGCTGTGGCGATCATCGTCCTCCACCGGACGAACATCCGCCGCCTGCTGGCCGGCGAGGAGCACCGGATCGAGCTCCACCGCCCCCGCCTTGGCGGCAAGAGCGCGCCGCCCCCCAACCCGCCGCTTCCCTCGAACCACGTCTGAGCCCCAAGTAACAGTCTGTTACTTGGCCGGGGGCCTCGAGGCTCGCCCGCCGCCTTGACTCAGACGGCGCGGAGCCAGTCGCGCAGCTCCGTGTGGCGCGCCGAGTGGCCGCCGTTCGCCAGCTCGGCGCGCAGCTCGCCGACGGTGCCGAAGCGCTCGGCGAGCACGTCGTGGTTGTGGATCGTCTCGAAGTTGACCTGGCGGGCGAGGACGAAGTCCTCGTCGCCGAGCTCGCCGTAGGCCTCGAGGGCGCCCTTGACCATGAGCCGCACCGAGTCCTCGACGAAGCGGGGAGAGAGGTGCGCGTGCTCGACCACGAACAGCTCGTCGGGGCGCTTGAGGAGCTCGTAGACCGGAGAGCTCATCGAGCTCTCGACCAGCTCGACGAGATCCTCCGCGTCGAGGCGCAGGTCGGTGCCGAGATACAGCGTCCCGCGGCCGCGCTGGTTGTGCGTGGCCAGCGGGACGAGCTCGAGGATGCGCTCGACGTCGGCCTCCTCGAAGCCGGCCTCGCCGAGCCGCTCGGCCGCCTGGTCGCGGACGAGGCCCTGCGCGCACGGGCAGGCGTTGATCCCGGTCGCCTCGACGCCGACGAGCCGGCGCGCCGCCGTGCGCGACGCGGCCGCGAGCCCGATCAGGGTCACCAGCTCCTGGGTGCGGAGCCCGGTGACCGGCGTCGTGCGCTCGATGGGGTAGCGGGCGGCGATCCTCACCTCGGCGCGCAGCGCGTCCTGCCGCTCGACGATGTGCTTGGCGATGTGCTCGGCGAGCCTCTCGACGAGGAGCATCTCGCCGATGACCAGCTCGTCGATCGCCTCCTCGAAGAGCTCCGGGAAGCGCGACATGTGCACGCCCTTGCGCGCGAGGTCGAGGTCGACGAAGCAGTCGATCTCGGCCGAGACGAGCGCGTCGCGGCCACGGTGCTGCATCCGCACGGCCTTCTGCACGCCGGTCACGCCCGCGCGCGAGATCCCGAGCTGCACGTCGGGCACCGAGGCCTGCATGTCAACTGTTCCGGTCGTGCCCGTTAGTCTCCGCTCCATCCGGAGAACGTAGCAGCCCAGTGACATGACCAACGATCGCCGATTCCCCGAGCTCGTCTCGGTCGCGTGCCACGACATCCTGACGCCGCTGGCGACCGTCTACGGCTTCGCCCGGACGCTGGAGCAGCTCCCGCTGGAGGCGCCCGCGCCCCGCTACGTGGAGATGATCGGCGCGGCCTCGGCCCAGATCGACGACCTCGTCGACCAGCTCAGGCTCGTGGCCCGCATCGAGGCGGGCACGTACGACCCGCTGCTCGTCGAGCGCGACTCGCTGGAGCTGGCGGGCGAGGCGGCCGAGCGGCTCGAGGAAGGAAGGCTGACCGTGGCCGGGCGGGGCGGGGCGGTCCTGGTCGACCCGGAGCCGGCGGCCCGCGCGCTCTCCCAGCTCGCCCGCGCCGCGGCGCGCTTCGGCGGCCACGACAGCGTCTCGCTGGAGGTCGACGGCACGCAGCTCGTGCTCTCGCCCCTCTCGCGCAGCGCCAGGCCGGTCGTGCTGGGCGAGGAAGCGCGGGAGCTTGCCGCGCCCGCGGCGGCGATGCTCATCGTGGCCATCGGCGGCGAGCTCGAGGCCCGCGACGACGACCTGTTGATCCGCCTTCGGGCTAGCGGTTCCTGAACGGATCGACGTAGACGTCGTCGATCTGCCAGGCGGCGCCGAGGCCGAGCGGCTTGAAGCGGAACGCGACCGCCAGCTCGCCGTTCTCGCCGAGCGCGGAGAGGAAGTCGGCCAGCACGAGGCCGGGGAGCGAGGGATGCCACGCCTTCGGGCCCGTGTCCACGCCGGCCGGGAGGACGAGGACACCGCCCGTGAGCGGGTTCTCGATCAGCGCCTCGACGAGCAGGCTCGAGAACAGCGGCGTGCCGCGGTTCTTGGCGAAGTAGCGCACGGTGGGGTGGAGGAGCTGGACGCACATGGGCCGCGTCGTCGCCGAGCTGCCCGCGGGCAGGTACAAGGAGCGCGAGTCGTCGGCGCCGCCGACGAAGAAGGACTCATTGCCCTCGACGACCTGCGCGCCGCCGGTCAGCCGCCACTCCGAGGCGCCGCTCTCGAGGCCTCCGTTGGGCGCGAGCACGTAGCGCATCGGGTCGAGCCAGCGCTGGAACGGCTGCTCCACCGTGCGGCCCTCGCACGGCGCGGCCGAGTCGCCGAATCCGCCGGCGTGGGCCGGGGCCGCCAGTGCGAGTGACGCGATGAGCGCGAGTACGACGTGCCGCAACAGAACCTTCATGACCGCAATCTCTCCTTGCCGCTGGAGTCTCAGTTTCTCCGTAACGTCCCGCCGCGCATCCCTCGGATGAGTGAACCGGATCGTCACGATCCCCCGTTCGAGTGAGACCCGGGCCGCTCCGGCCTCCGAAGATCCGTGAGATGACCGCGGCACCATCCCCTGCGGCTGAGCTCGACCCGCAGGCCGGCGGGCTGATCGAGGACGCCCGCGCCCGGGCGCCGGAGCGCCTGGGCGAGCGGGACTCGCGCGCCGCGCTCTTCGGGGCGGCCGCCTTTCTCGCGATCGCCGTCCCCTTCGCCTTCCTGGCACCGTCCGAGCGGACGGCCTCGCCGGGGGTCTTCCTGCTCCTCGTGCTCGCCTACGCGGTCGCCGCGCGCGTGGAGTTCGAGGTCGGCCCCGGCTTCGCGGTGCCGACCGAGATCGTCTTCGTCCCGATGCTCTTCCTCCTGCCGGTCGGCGTCGTGCCCCTCTGCGTCGCGCTGGGGTTCGTCCTCTGCGCGTCCGTGGACGTCGTCCGCGGGAAGGTGCACGGCGAGCGGGCGCTGCTCGAGATCTTCAGCGCCTGGCACGCGCTCGGCCCGGCGGCCGTGCTCGCGCTCGCCGGGGAGCCCGACCCCACGTGGGCAGTGCTCCCGGTCCTCGGCCTCGCGCTCACGGCGCAGTTCGGGCTCGACTTCGCCAGCTCGGCGGCCCGCGCCCGCTACGCCTTCGGCGTCCCCGCGCGCGAGCAGCTCCGCGCCACCGCGCCCGTGTTCCTCGTCGACACGGCCCTCGCGCCGGCCGGCTTCCTCTTCGCGGTGGTCGCCTTCGACCAGCCCTACGCGCTCCTGCTCGTCCTGCCGCTCGTCGGCCTGCTCGCGTTCTTCGCGCAGGAGCGGACGCGCCGCATCGACCATGCCCTGGAGCTCGGGCGCGCCTACCGCGGCACCGCGCTCCTCCTCGGCGACGTGATCGAGGCGGACGACACCTATACCGGCACGCACAGCCGCGACGTGGTCGAGCTCGTGGTCGCCACCGCCGCCGAGCTCGGGCTCGACGCGAGGGCGCAGCGCGATGCCGAGCTCACCGCGCTCCTGCACGACGTCGGCAAGATCCGCATCCCCGCGGAGATCATCAACAAGCCGGGAAAGCTGACGCCGGAGGAGCGCGCCGTGATCGAGACGCACACCATCGAGGGCGAGCGCATGCTCGACCAGGTCGGCGGCCTCCTCGGCCGCGTCGGCCACCTCGTCCGCTCCTGCCACGAGCGCTGGGACGGCCAGGGCTACCCCGACGGGCTCGCCGGCGAGGAGACGCCGCTCGTCGCCCGCATCGTCTGCGCCTGCGACGCCTACAGCGCGATGACGACCGACCGCCCGTACCGCGCCGCCCGCACTCCGGAGGAAGCGCTCGCGGAGCTCGAGGTCTGCGCGGGGACGCAGTTCGATCCCGAGGTCGTGGCCGCGCTCGGCGTCGTCATCGCCCGCGGCCGCTAGCCGGCTCCGGCCTCGAACTCCTTCATCCGCGCGACGCCCCGGGCCGGGCCCCTTTTGGGTGAACCTGGGCTTAATCCCCCGTTCGCGGCCCCCTGGCCGAGGGATAGGGCCGTTGCGGCACGGCGGCCGCACGCCGATGGACGCGTGCATGAGCCGCCGCACTCTGTCCGTACGCCCGTACCCGCGTTCCCGGCGGGGGGCGGCGGTCGCCGCCGCCTTCGTCGCCTGCGCCGCCGCACTCGCGGCCGCCGGCCCTGCGCCGGCCGCCTCGCCTCGTCCTGCCAAGCCCGAAAACCTCCGCGTCGTCTCCACCTCCACCGACACCGTCGTCCTCGCCTGGAAGCGGACCGCACGCTCGCTTCGCCGTCTCGATGAACTCCCGCCGCCAGGCCGTCGTCCGTACCCGGTTCTACGCGTACCGCGGCCTCCGCTGCGGGCGCTCGTTCTACTTCGGCGTCAGCGCGATCAACCGCGCGGGCCGAGTCTCTCGGCCCGCCGGGATCCGCGCGCGGACGCGCCCGTGCCCGGCCGTGCCGGTCTACGAGCCGCCCGCCTCCGTCCGCGCTCCGGGCCTGTCCGGGACCGCCACCGTCGGCGGCGTCCTCACCACGTCGAACGGGACGTGGGCAGGGACAGCGCCCATGACCTACGCGTACGAGTGGCTCCGCTGCGACTCCACGGGCTCGCACTGCGCGCCCGTCCTCTGGGCCGCATCCTCTGCGTATCCCGTCTCGGCCGCGGACGTCGGCTCGCGCCTTCGCGCGCGCGTGACCGCGACCAACGCCCACGGCTCCGCCGGGGCGACCTCGGCGGCCAGCGGGGTCGTCGGCGCGACGACGCCGCCCCCTCCGCCGCCTCCGCCCCCGCCCCCGACCGCCGGCACGTGCACGGGAACCGACATCACGTACACGTCGACGGCTCCGGGCTCGGGCGCGCAGATCGTCTTCGACCTCGGGCAGGGCTCGTATGCCTGTGGCCGCTTCGCCAACGGCGACTGGTACGTCGTCGGTCCCGCCGTCATCCGGCAGATCACGCCGGCCATGGTCGGCTCGGGCTCGAGCCTGCGCCATGGCGTCGACGTGAACCCGGCGGTGACGTCGGGGAACGCCCAGCGCTGGGACGGCCGCCTCGAGGGCGTCCAGAGCCCATCCGTGTCATTCCCCTACACGGCGCAGCCGGGCCAGTCGATCGTCAAGTACGTGTCGAACAACCCGGGCGGCGAGTGCCCGGACCGGCACTGCGGTCGCTTCGCGGCCGTCCTCACCGTGCTCGCCTCCGCTCCCACCAGTCCGGAGACGACGTTCCGCCCGCCCTACTGGGGCTCGCACAAGCCGCTCCTCTCGACGTCGAGCCTCGACCTCGGCCTGCTCGAGCGGCTGAGCTCGAGCGCGGTCCCCGCGAAGATCAGCCGTAGCGCGGCGATCCTCCGCACGGCGCACTTCCGGCTCGACAACAGTCCGAGCTCGGTCGCCGCCGGGGGCGAGCTGGAGCCGGTGGACGCCTTCCACGAGGGCAACGCCTGGGGTGCGAACGTCCTCAGGGCCGATGCCGAGGTCGCCTTCTGGCTCATGCTCGACAACGCGTGCGCCAGCCCGCCGTGCTCCGCGGCCGCCGACCAGGCGGCCAAGCTGCCGGTGCTGATCGGCTTCGTCCAGAACGGGCTCGACCTCTGGGGCGGCACGCGCGGCGGTCTCAACCACAACCGCGGCGGCGGCGGCAACGCAGCCGGAAAGCTCTTCCTCGAGGTCTTCGCGGCGACTGCGCTGAAGAGCTCGCAGATGGCTTCCGACATGGCCGCCTCCGTGTCTGCGAACGAGAGCAACTTCTGGGAGACGCACTCGCTCTACCGGGGTGTGAACGGCAGGGCGCTGTGGGGCCAGAGGTGGCACAACGGCAACTTCGCGGCGTGGGAGCAGTCGTACTGGAACGAGCTCGACGCGTGCACGAACTGCAACACGCGCGACCCGTACGGGCTCGTCGACGGCGGCGCCCGGCCGGGAACCTCGTACCAGCGCTCCACGATGCTGCCCACGAAGTACACGGCCCTCGTCCTCCGGCTGATTCCCGAGACGGCGGCCTACTGGCCCGGCCAGCACGAGACCGTGATCACGGACTACGCCGACCGGGTGGTCACCGCCGGCGCGCTCACGATCCCGGATACCTGCGCGACGAAGCAGGGCACGTACGGCGTCAACTACGGCCCGAGCGCCCAGGGCGGCTGCATCCGGCACGAGCAAGGGCAGAACGCCGGCCGCGTGCCGACCTACCACGGGACGACCGTCGACGGCGACGGCCAGGGCTCGCGCCGCAGCGTCTTCGGCGACCAGATGTGGGACGCGTACCGCTGAGCCGGCGGCCGGCCTCCTGGCCGGTTGACGTCTACCTGAGCAGCCGCGAGAGCCGCCGGTCCTTGAGGACGCGGCCGCCCGTCTGGCACTCCGGGCAGTAGAAGATCGTGTGCTCCTCGAAGTCGACCCGCGCGAGCGGCGTCGCGCAGTTCGGGCACGGCTCGCCCAGGCGGTTGTGGACGTGGTACGCCTTCTTGTCGGCGACGCCCGCGAGGCGGAGCTCGAGGCCGTGGGCGAGGAGCTCGCGGATGGTCGCGGCCAGGTGCTCGAGCTCCTCGTCGGAGAGATCGGTCGTCAGCGCGTAGGGGGAGAGCTTCGCGCGGTTGAGGATCTCGTTCGACCACGCGCGGCCGATGCCGGCCAGCGCGCGCTGGTCACGGAGGAACGGGTGCAGGCGCCGGGCCTCTCGGCGGGCGATCTCCGCCAGCTCCTCCCCGGTGATCCCGGAGGCCTCGGGGCCGAGGTGGGCCAGCTCCTCCTCGAGCTCCTGCGGCCGGTAGACGCCGACGCGCGCCCGCTTCTTCGGGCCGCCCTCGGTGAGGATCAGCTCGCCGCCGTCCTCCAGGCGGAGCCGGAACGCCGGCGTCTTCGGGCCCTTCGCGCCGGGCTCCAGGAAGCGGATGCGGCCGGCCGACATGAGATGGATGTGAAGGACGAGCTCGCCGTCGTCCGTGGGGAAGAGCAGGTGCTTGCCGCGGCGCCGCGCTCCGGCGAAGCGCTTGCCGTCGAGCGCCGTGAGCGGCGGCTCGAACGTCTTCAGCGTGGCGATGTGCGCCGGGCCCGCCTTGGCGACCGGCGAGCGCGCCACCGCCTCGTCCAGCGCCTGCCGGGCCGCCTCCACCTCGGGGTACTCCGGAATAGTCTTCCTCCTCGTGGGCCCGATCAGCGTAGCCGTGACCCGCGGGGACATCGTCGAGTCGCGCCATCGGGTGCATGCCGTCGCCGTCCGCGCCGGCGAGGTCGCCGAGGCCTGGGGCGAGCCCGATCTGGTCGCGTACGTCCGCTCCTCGGCCAAGCCGCTGCAGGCGCTGCCGCTGGTGCCGTACGGCCTGCCCTCCGAGGAGCTCGCGATCGCGTGCGCCTCGCACGACGCCCTGCCCGACCAGCTCGTCGCCGTGCGCGCGCTCCTCGAGCGCGCCGGGGCCTCGACGGACGACCTCGAGTGCGGCGCCGAGCACGGCTCGCGCCTTCGTCACAACTGCTCCGGCAAGCACGCGGGGTTCCTCTACCTCTGCCGCGAGCGCGGCTGGGACACGCAGGGCTACCGGCTGCCTGAGCACCCGCTGCAGCAGGAGCTCCAGGCCCTCGTCTCGGGTCTGGTGGCTCGCGAGCCCCTCACCGCGATCGACGGCTGCGGCGTCCCCACCTTCGCGCTCACCCTGACCGAGATGGCGGCGATGTTCTCGGGCTTCGCGCGGGGCGAGCCGGAGGGGATCGCGTCGCTAACGGCGGCGATGACGGCGCACCCGGAGCTGGTGGGCGGGCCGAAGGCCGTGGACACGCTGGTCATGCGGGCGCTTCCCGGCGCGGTCGCCAAGCGCGGGGCCGAAGGCCTGCTCTGCGTGGGCCTCCAGGACGGGACGGGCCTGGCCCTGAAGGTCGAGGACGGTGCCCACCGCGCCGCGTACGCGGCGGCCGGCCTCGTCCTCGGAATCCCGGAGCTCGCCGTCCGGCCGGTGCACTCGAGCCGGGGCGACCTCGTGGGGAACGTCACAGCGGAGTCGTGAAAATCCGTCTACCACTTTTCCACAGGCGTTGTAGAATCCCGGGCCGATGTGCCTGTAGGGCCGGCGAACGGCAGAACTCGCCGGCTCACTTTTCGTTCCAGCCACAAAACGTTGCACCGGTAACGAGAAAGGCGGGTCAATGCTCCAGGTCGACGTAGCCCTGCCCGAGATCGAGGAGCTGCAGAAGCTCGTCGCCGACGGACAGGACAAGGGGTTCCTCACTTACGACGAGATCGTCTCGGGGCTCGAGGAAGTCGACCTCACGAAGGAGCAGGTCGAGGAGTTCTACACCTACCTGATCGACCACGGCATCGAGCTCATGGAGGGCGTCGAGCACAAGATGCCGCCGCACGAGGAGCCGGCCCTCGCCGAGGAGGAGAAGGTGCCGAAGCTCGACCTGACCGTCGAGCCGTCCCTCGACTCGCTGCGCCTCTACCTGCGCGAGATCGGGCGCGTCCCGCTCCTCACGGCCGACCAGGAGGTCACGCTCGCCAAGCGCATCGAGCGCGGCGACATGGCGGCCAAGACCGAGATGATCGAGGCGAACCTCCGCCTTGTCGTCTCGATCGCCAAGGGCTACCTGGGCCGCGGGCTCTCGTTCCTCGACCTGATCCAGGAGGGCTCGCTCGGGCTCATCCGGGCGGTCGAGAAGTTCGACTACCGCAAGGGCTTCAAGTTCTCCACGTACGCGACCTGGTGGATCCGCCAGGCGGTGACGCGGGCGATCGCCGACAAGGCGCGGACGATCCGCATCCCTGTGCACATGGTCGAGAAGCTGAACAAGGTCGTGCACATCGAGCGCCAGCTCGTCCAGCGCCTCGGGCGGGAGCCGCTCCCCGACGAGATCGCGGAGGAGCTCGAGATGACGACCGAGGAGGTGCGCGAGATCCTGCGCATGGCGCAGCTCCCCGTCTCGCTCGAGAAGCCGATCGGCGAAGAGGAGGAGTCCGAGCTCGGCGACTTCGTCCAGGACGACGCGGCCGAGTCGCCCTTCGACTCCGCCTCGCTCAACCTTCGCCGCGAGGACATCGACAAGGCCCTCGAGTCGCTGCCGGACCGCGAGCGCAAGGTGATCGAGCTCCGCTTCGGGCTCAAGGGGGAGCAGCCGCGGACGCTCGAGGAGGTCGGGCGCGCCTTCGGGGTCACGCGTGAGCGCATCCGCCAGATCGAGAACAACACCCTCAAGAAGCTCGAGTCCCTGCCCGAGGCGCAGGGGCTCCAGGACTGCGTCTAGCGGCTAGCCGCAGGCGGAGGGGTCGGGCCGGAACACCGGCTCCGAGGCCTGCACGCTGACGAGGCGGGCCCCGACCGAGCCCGTCGAGGGCGCGGCGAAGTCCATGCTCCACGGCCCGTCCGAGCAGACGGGGAACGAGACGCTCTCGGTGCTCCCGGGCTGCACCACGACCTCTTTCGCGGGCTCGCCGGGCGGCTCGAAGCGAACGGCGACCGGCGGCGAGTCGGCCGGCCCGGTCAGGTCGAAGCGGAGCGTTCCCCCGAGCCCGGCGGCGGTCGACTCGGGCCAGAGCTGGAAGCTTCCGATGAGCCCGAGCCAGCCGTTGTCGAAGCGACCGGGCGCGTAGAGCGCGAGGCGTTGCGGGCCCGGCGAGGCGACGAGCCGGTACACGGGCGAGGTGGCGATCTCGTCCGCGTCGCGGAAGCGGACCGTGTCGCTGAGGCCGTCGACCGCCAGGGGTCGCGTCACCGGTTGCCCGTCCGCCAGGAGCGTTCCGTCGGGCCCGATCTCGAGGCGGGTCGTGGCGAAGGGGTCGGGCTGGTCGGCGTCGGGGAGCAGGTAGAGGGCCTCCACGGAGCGATTCCAGAAGAGATACGCGGAGGCGACCCCGCGCTCGCTCGAGCGCGACTGCACCAACGCCGCCCCCTCGATGCCGGTGGCGTCCACGAAGGACGGCTCGGGGCCGAGCGTGTCCGCCCGCGTCCGTTCGGCGTTGCCCAGGTTGGCCGACATGGCGCCCGCGTAGGTGACTGCGCAGAGCGTCAGGGCGAGGCCGAGCACGAGCGGCGTGGCGATCCTCGGCCGCCGGGCGGCCACCACGAGGACTGCGGCCAGGACGGTGATGCCGAGTGCGATGACGAGCGAGGCGGCGGCGACGTCGCCGAGCGCCTGCTCGAGCTTGCTGGTCGCGTAGAGAACCGGCGCGTTCGTCTTCCGGTCCGCCGCCGAGTAGCCGGAGAGCGGAATGCGGGCGGCGAGGAGGACGAGCCCGGCGGCGAAGATCCCGTGCACGTAGCGGTGCGGCCAGCCGCGTGTCGCGAAGAGCGCGAAGAGGATGCCGACGAGCGGGACCGCATAGAAGAAATAGCGTTCCTGGACGCGGTCGCCGTCGAGGCCGTACACCGCGGACTGCAGCAGGAGCGCCACGACGAATGTGAGCGCCAGGGCCCCGAAGGCGCGCTCCTCCCGCGAGCGCGGCCGGCGGAGGGCGAGCCAGAGCCCGACGAGGGCGCCCGGCGCCAGGACGACCCCGCCTGCGTACACGAGCAGCAGCGCGTCCACTCCGAACCAGCGGGCCAGGTCGAGCGAGGCGACGTCGAGGTCGAGGATGACGCGGTAGAAGCCCAGGACGCGGCTCGGGCCGACCGCGACGAGCGCGACGGCCGGGACGACGAGCGCCGCGAGGACGAGCGCCTGCTCGCGGAGAGCGGCGCGCAGGCGGCGCTCGAGGAGGCCGACGAGCAGGAGCGCGAGGAGAAAGCAGACCGGGAGCACGACGAACTGGACGCGCGCGAACGTGGCGAGCCCGGCGAGGGCGAGGAAGGCGAGCTGCAGCCGCAGGGAAGGGCGGGTGAGGGCGAGGACGCCGAAGAACACGGCGCTCAGCGCCAGCGGGTAGGCGAACGGCTCGGCCAGGACCCAGCCGGCGTAGACGAAGTCGGGGACGACCAGGGCCAATGCGGCGAGCGCGACCGAGATCCAGGTTCCGAGGCCGACCCGGCGCGCGAGCAGGAACACCGGCACGGCCGCGAGCGACATGGCGAGGGCGCCCATGGCCTGGATGACGCGGAACGACGTCTCGACGTCGCCGAGCAGCCAGGCGGGGGCGGTGAGGAGCGGCTGGAGGAGGGCCGGGAAGCTCGCGGAGGCGCCGCGGATCAGGGGCTGTCCGAACTCGGCGAAGGAGCGGCCGAGCTCGGCGTAGATGTACTCGTCGGCGAAGAGCGTCGGCGTCGCGCGCAGCCAGCCGAGGACGAGGCGCAGGAGGAAGCTCGCCCCGACCAGGGCGCCGAGAATCGGGGCTGCACGGGTGCCCGCGCGCGCGAAGGCGGCGCGGGAAGCCTCTACGTGCTCGGTGGTGCGGGCCGCGACGGACACCGTCTCTCTATCGGCGAGTCCGCGCGGAGGCTTAGCTCAGGCCGACGGCTCGACGTCGTCCCGCTCGGCCGCGGGCGCGTAGGCGACGAAGAGGCGGCAGTGCGGGCACTTGAAGCCGAGGTTGCGCTCCGACTCGCCGAGCAGAGGCGACTCGAAGGACTTGCCGCAGTGCGGGCAGTCCACGGTGAAGGTCTCGCCGGTGTCGGGAGGCGTGGGCACCCGCGTCCAAGGTTAGCCTGTACCCGGTGAGCCCCCAGCGCCGGATCGCGCTCGCCTCGGTCGCGGCCGCCGTCGTCCTGATCGCGCTCAAGCTCGTGACCGGCCTGGCCACGGGCAGCCTCGGCCTGCTCTCCGAGGCGGCGCACTCCGGCACCGATCTCGTCGCCGCGCTTCTGACGCTCTTCGCGGTCGGGGTCGCCGTCCGCCCGGCCGACCGCAGCCATCCGTACGGCCACGGGAAGGCCGAGCACCTGGCCGCGCTCGCGGAGGCCTCGTTCCTCGTCCTCATCTCGCTCCTGATCGCCGCCGCGGCCGTTCGCCGGCTCGTCCTGGGGACGGACGAGGTGGACGCCACCTGGTACGCGCTCCTCGTGATCGTGATCGTCATCGCCATCGACGCGAGCAGGGCCGTCGTCCTCCACCGTTCGTCCCGGCAGTACGCGAGCCCGGCGTTCGCCGCGAGCGCGCTGCACTTCGCCGGCGACCTGGCGGGCTCGACGGCCGTCCTCCTCGGCCTGCTCGCCGCGCGGGCCGGCTACCCGGAGGGCGACGCGATCGCCGCGCTCTTCGTCGCCGCCCTCGTCCTCCTCGCAGCCGGGCGCCTCATCCGGCGCAACGTCGACGTCCTCATGGACCAGACCCCCGTGGACGAGGACGAGGCCGCCCGCCGGGCCATCGAGGAGCTCGGCCCCGGCGTGACGCTGCGGCGCCTTCGCATGCGCCGGGCGGCGGGACGACACTTCGCCGACGTCGTCATCGGCGTTCCCCCCGGCGCCGCCGTCGGCCAGGGCCACGCGGCAGCCGACGCCGTCGAGGAGGCGGTCGAGCGGGCCGTGCCGGGCGCCGACGTGGTCGTCCACGTCGAGCCCGCGGAAGCGGGGGAGCTGGGCGAGCGCGCCACCGCCGCGGCGCTCCGGGTGCCCGGCGTGCGCGAGGTGCACAACGTCGCCGTCCTCGAGGTCGACGACCGGCTCGAGGTCTCGCTCCATCTGAAGCTCCCGGGCACCCTCACCCTCACCGAGGCGCACGACGTGGCCGAGGCGGTGGAGCGGGAGATCCACGCCGCGGTGCCCGCGGTCGACGCCGTGCAGACGCACATCGAGCCGCTGGCGGAGCCCGCGGCCGTGAGCTCGGTGCCGGACGGCGCGCTCGCGGCCGAGTCGCGGGCCGTCCGCGCGATCGTCCGCGAGGAGACCGGCGTCGAGCCGCGCGAGCTCCGCTTCCTCGCCACCGACCGCGGCCTCGTCGCCTTCCTCACGCTGGCGCTCGCGCCCGAGCGCGCGCTCGCCGAGGCCCACGCGCGGGCGAGCGAGGTGGAGGAGCGCATCCGCCGCGACCATCCCGAGATCGTCGACGTGATCGTCCACACGGAGCCGTGACTCCCGCCCTTCCGAGCCCGCCTACGAGGTGAGCACCGAGCGCGACTCCGCGCGGGCCTCGCGCCACCGCACGAGCTCGTACGTGTGCAACGCCAGCCACACGGCGGTGACGAGCGCCAGCGCGGCGAGCGCGGGAACCATCGTCGCGATCGGGAGCAGGAGCAGGAGGATGAGCGCCGCGACGAGGCGGCCGCGGCTCACCCGCCGCCGCCGTTCGATCCGGATCCGAATCGCGGAGTAGGTCAGCAGGTAGAGCGCGCTCCCGCCGCAGAGCGCGAACGCCGCGACGGAGTCGAGCTCGTCGCCGACGTGCCCGACGATGATCTTCATCGCGAACGCGAAGAGCACGATCCCGACGATCATCGGGAAGTGCAGGTACGTGTACAGGTCACGGGCAAGCGCAACGCGCTCCGGCCCCTGGGCGTCCCCGAGCATGCGCTCGCCGCGGATCGAGAAGAAGTCGAAGTACGCGAGCCAGAACGAGGTGGCGACGAGGAGCCCGAGGATCGCGGCCACGACCTCGCCCAGCCCGATGCCGATCCCGGTCGCGCCGATCCCGATGGCGATGAACGACTCGCCGAGCGCGATGATCACCACCAGGCCGTGGCGCTCCGCGAAGTGCGACGGGTAGACCTGCCAGCCCGTCGATCCGCTGACCACTGCGCCGAAGTAGGTGCAGACGAGCGCGGCGATCCAGAGCCATGTGCGCGCGCCGTCCGCGAAGCCCGCGACGAGGATCATGGCCGCGCCGAGCAGCGGCCAAGGCGCCAGCCGGAGCACGGCACCGAGCAGCTCGCGGTTCCCGCGGCCCGCGAGCGCGTAGAGCGTCAGGTGCATCACGCAGACCACGAGGAAGGCGGCGCCGAAGAGCACGCCCTCGTCGTCGAAGACGCCCGGCACCGCGAGCGCTGCGACGAAGATCGCGATCAGGGCGACAAGGAGCGCGATGCCGACGACGCTCTCCTCGGGGTCGACGGTGTTCGTCAACCAGGCGTATGCCGCCCAGGCCCACCAGAGCGCGGCGAGGACGAGCACGCCCCGGCCGATTCCTGCGAACGTCGGGTCGTCGGCGAGCAGCGTCGCGACCTGCGTGAACGCGAAGACGAAGACGAGGTCGAAGAAGAGCTCGCGCGGCGTGACGCGGTGCTCGTGATCGACGGCCGCGACGCTCACCGTCGCGACCCTACCGCGTCGCCGCGGCGGTCAGGGCCGCTAGGAGGATTTGGCGAGGTCGTCGAGTGGTTGCCCGAAGGCGATGTCGTGGCCGTCCGGATCCTGAACGCCGAACTCGCGGAATCCATGCGGAGCGTCGTAGATCGTGTAGTCGATCTCGGCACCCCGCTCCTGCACCTCGGCGTAGATTGCGTCGGCGTCGTCCACCCGGATATAGGCATTCCAGGTCTGGCCGACGATCCTCCAGTTGGGGACGATCCGCGCTGGATCGGGACACAGAGCGAACAGGAGCGTGGCCTCGTCGCGTCGCGCGGTCATGAAGTTCGGCGGCCGGCCGAACACCTCGCACTCGAAGCCGAGCCGGTCGCGGTAGAAGGTCACGGCCCGTTCGAGGTCAGCGACGAGAAGAACCGGCGAGACGCCGGTGAGCGTCGGCATGCGGGGAGTCTAAGCCGCGAGCCTCACGTTCCGAGACGAGGCCCGAGCGGCAGTTCAGTTCACGGCGCAGATGGCGACCGCGGTGTACGTCCCCGCCTGCCCCGACTCGCGGGGGCGGAGGGCGGGCGGGACTAGTCGCCCGCCCGCCTAACTTTCGCTTCAGCTCAGCGCAGGCACCACGACTTCGCAGAAGTCGTCCGTGCGGCCTGTCGATCCCTTGACTTGCTCGAAGGAGATCTCCGTGTCGTCGGAGGGATCGCTCGGCGTGCCGCCGTGATCGACCAGCAACTCGAAGCGAACCTGCCCCGGGTTCCTGCCTATCGCCTTGCCGTTCGAGTTGTAGATCACGGCGTTGCCGGTCGAGAGGATGAGGATCGTGAGCGTGCCGTCGCCGTTGTCCGTCACGCGCAGATCCTTGTCGATCAGGTTGACCGTGCTCACGACGAACTTGTCGTTGTCCACGTTCGTGAACGTTTCCGTGATCCGGAGCCGATTGGCGAAGTAGATGAGCCCATCGCGTCCGCGCGGCTGATCGTGGTGGTCCCGTCCACGACAAAGTGGCTCTCTACCACCATGTCCGTCCCACAGAAGGCTTCGATCTCGTTGAAGAACTCCTCGTGGAAGGTCTCCTTGACCACGCGCCCAGGCTCGGCCAGCGCGGGCACGGCAAGTACGAACGCTCCCAACAAAGCTGCTGCCAACAGAAGTCGCCGCATCTCTACTACCTCCTCCCCCGCAACGGTTATAAAAAAGGCCGCCCCTTCATCGCGGGGGATCGGCCACCAGGCAAGAAGACTCTGTCATCCCTCGATCCGTAGTTCAAGCGCCGCGCCCGGCTCGCCTGCCCGCGGCCGCGGGCAGGTCTGAAAGAGCCATCTAACCGCCGCGTCGTAGCCTGACCCTGCCGGGGCATTCACCAGCACGGGTAGCCAGGAGCATTGGGGCGAGCCGAGGCCGCAGAATCGGCCCGCCCCGATGCGGTTTAGGCCGGAGGATCAGGCTCCGGCTAGAGAGGAGGCCGTTTTAGAGGCCTCCGTAGTAGCCGCCCAGCTCAGCTCTGTAGGCATCGTCGTGATAGCGGCTCTCGTCGAACTCGGGAGCGTTCTTGATCTCGTCCTTCGAACGGTTGACGTAGACGGTCTCGGCGTCCAGGTCGACGCGGTCGATCACGCCGGCCGGCAGGACGACCTTCTTGCCGAAGATCCAAGGGCCGGTGTCAACGACGATGTAGCTGCGGGCTGTCTCGTAGGTGGCCTCGTCGATCTTGCCGATGCCGCCATCGGTCGCCTCGACGCTGAAGCCGGTGAGATCAGTTCCTCGGCTCATGTCGATGCCGAGTGTCTCGACCTCTTGGTACGTCCACAGATCGGTAGTGGTGTGGGGCATTCGTGTGCTGCTCCTTCCGTTGGCCTCCCCTGGCGGTGCCCAGGGTGGGCGCCGCAGCAGTCGGCCGGTTTCAACTGTCGCGCCTGGATACCCAGCCATTCGAGAACGCAACCTGGGAAAGCCTGGCTTTTTCACGATGCTGCCAACGGGCGAGCACGACGCCCCTCTTAGACCGAGCGGTAGGCGCACGCCCGTGGGCCTGGGACGACAGCCGCACTGCCGGGGCCGTCTGACCTAGATCCAGTTGCGGACGCGAGCGACGGAGAGTACGACCACCGCGATTGCGAGCATCGTCGCGATCACAACCCAAAATACCCAGGCTAGGTCGAAGAGGCCGACTTCGAAGTTCATGCCCATGATCCCGCCGAGCACGGTTGCCGGTAGGAGGATCACGGTGACCAGCGTGAGCAACTTCATGATGTCGTTTGTCCGTTGTCCGATTCGGGTGACGAGGAGATCGAATGAGCCGAAAGTCGACTCTTTCGCCTCGCGGGCGGCGTCCAACGCTCTGTCCACGCGGCGCTCGAGGTCGGCGAAACGTTGTGCTGATTGTTCGCTCGAGAGCTGATCGAGTTCGGGGTGTGAGAGAGAAACGACGACTTCGCGGTGCGGGGCGAGCGCCCGTCGCAGCGTCCCAATCGTGCGGCGGAGTTCGACGAGCCGGTTCAGGTCGTCAGTAGCCATTTTGGGGGTATTGGTCATGACCCTCGCGTCGAGATCCTCCAGCTCCCGCTCGATGTCATCCAGGGCACGGAGGTAGCTGGAGATGATCCAGTCGAGAATGGTTGCGACGAACGAGGGTGCGTCGAGCGCGCCGATTTGACCTCCCCCCTGGGCGCGCTCGAAGAACTCCTCGAGCACGTCGGCCTTCTCACGATAGGCGGTGACGATCCAGTTCACACCGAGAACACACTCGATTGGAACCAGCTCAGGCGCATCCCCCTCGCCGTTTACGACGTACAGCGTCACGTACATGCGCTCGCCTTCGTCGGCAACTGAGGCCCTTCCCGGGTGCTCGCCCAGGCGGTGCGCGAGCGCCTCGCCGAGATCGAGGGTCTCCCGCAGCGCCGCCACTTCCTCGTCCGTCGGGTCGTGCAGTGCGAGCCACAGCAGCTGACCGCGATTGAGCCGCTCGATCGCGGCCCTCCAATCCTCGACCTGTTCGGACTGTTGCTCGTCGAACACGAAACCTGTGAGCACCGGCCGTTGTTCCAGAGCCACCTTCGTTTCCCTCTGTCCGCCGCCGGCCACGCGGCGGGCCCCTGGTCGCCTTCGCCAGTGATGACGATGACGTCGTGGGGCGCGACGAGATGACGCCGGTCGGCTACGACAAGCGGGGGCTGCCGCTGTACGCGCCGCGGGGGATCACAAAGCGGCTTCCGTGGTAGCGCGTTCCGTGCACGCACCGGTGCACGCACGCGACGCGGATTTCCGGCATCCCTGGCACAGCTGACCCGCTCAACCAAGCGGGTTTCGCTGAGCCATGCGGGGCGAAATGGGGGAGGTAGGACTCGAACCCCCCTGCAAATCGCGCTGTTCTAGCCGCCGAGGTACGCACCGGGGTACGCACCGTATGGGCATGTTAGGTGTCTCCGAGCCCTGGATCTTCCCAGGTCACCGTGTCATCCAGAACCCAGCGCAACGCCCGGTGCTTGCCGGCGAGCTCGGCCCACTCATAGTCGGTGTACGGGCCCAGCGGCGGTCGTGGGTTGCGGCCGAGTCGGAACACAACGGGGATGGCTAGGCGCAGGCGCAGCATCAACTTTCCGCGGTCGACGGCCTCGACTACGAGCCGCGGCTACGGAACGGTGCACCAGGCCGAGCGGAAGCGTTGGGAACCCGTCGTGCGGTCAGGCCGTGTCGCCTGCGTCCGCTGCGGCTTTCCGATCGCGCCTGGTGCGCGCTGGCACTTGGATCACCGAGACGACGGCCTCGGCTACTTGGGCTGAGTCACGCCAGGTGCAACGTGCGGGCTGCGGCGAAGCTGGGGAATCAACGTATGCGCGAGAAGAGGTCGCTCGAGGATTCGCCGAGCTCGGTGCGGGTGGCTTCGAGGGACTGGTGAGCTCCCACCTTGCGGCTCCGCCCGCGCGGCGGAATACTTCGGCGTATGAACCTCCACCAGCTTCGCCGCTTCGACGACGAGGCCGAGGCCGCGATCCGGCGCAACAGCATCGTCAAGCTCACGGCCACGGTCGTCATGGCGGTACGGTGGAAATCGCCGCGCTGATCGTTTCGATCTTCGCGCTCTTCGTCTCGATTGGCTCTCTTCTCTATACGCACCGAGCCGATGTCCGAGCCGAACGCGCCCAGCTTAGTCTGTCTTACCGCGGCTCGGAAACTGAGTCGTATCCGGGAGGAGAACAGCTCCGGATCTATCGCTTTCTTGTGTCGAACGTTGGCTTGGCTCCCGCTCGACACGTGGTGCTTCACCTCGATGACAAGAAGGGCGAGCGAGTCGGATTCTCGGGAACCGGACGTCCACTCGTTTCGGGCCAGGAAGAGGAGTTCATCGTGCGGGACTACGCTCCCAAGAGGCACTACGTGTATCCCCTCAGCGTCACGTTTAAGTGGCTCAAGTGGGGAGAGGAACGCGAGCCTCAAAGAGACACGTCGAGCTTAGAGATTTGGCCTGAAGCTCCGGAGCCGTCTTAGCCCCGCTGCCGTAGAGGCGAGCCCGCTTTCAAGTCGTAGCCTGACTTGGCCGGGGCGTGGGCCGGGTAGTCCTAGGGTCACCTTGCGGCCCGCGCCCGGCCTTGTCGCGTCTAGCCGTTGACCGTGGGGGCTGACCGGCGTAGGGTCGAGCCGTTCAGCACAAAGGAGCGTGAACCGAGGCACCTCCTGTCATGGCACTCCCGCTGCGGCTTCGTATTCGATCGCCGCCCAAGGACAAGTCGCTGACGCAAAAGTCCGATTGACCTTGGGAAGGGAGAAACCATGACACGGAAGCTCAGATTTGGGGCGGTCGCCGTTCTCGTGTTCGCGCTGCTCGGCACGGGCGCATCCGCCTCGGGCCCGCGGGACAAGGACGACGATGAGGGCGAAGGTCATCCGCGTCACCGAGATCATCGTGCAGGAGGCCGAGATCGACCTGGGTGAGCCGGGAGAGAGCCTGGGAGACCAGTTCGTTACATCGAGTGACCTTTTCCGCGGCGACAAGAAGGTCGGCGTCGACGGCGTGGTTTGCACGCTCGTGCGGTTGGAGCCGATGGTCTCCGCGACGGCGGAGTGCGTCGCCACGGCAGAATTTCCAAAGGGGCAGATCACGGTTCAAGGGCTTCTGACGTTCACCGAAGAAACCGAAGGCGAGCCGTTCCGGCTGGCGATCACAGGCGGGACGGGGAAGTACAGGGAGGCGCACGGAGAGTTGAAGGTGGTCGAGGTGAGCGAGACGGAGTCTCGGCTGACGTTCAAGATCATCGACTGACAGAGGAAAGCGGGGGTGACGCCCGCTTGGGGCGTCACCCCCAGCACCTCGCTCGCCCGCTCGAGCCCGCGCCGTGGACGCGCTCAGCCAGTCCGGCCGCCGAAGCCTTCGGCCGTCGACCGGCCAGGCCAGCCAGGCACGCGAGAACAGCATGCGCCTCCTCAAACCCGGCGTTCGGAACCTCGGCGCAATAGCGGGCGTGCCAGCGAAACGCAGCTCGCCGGAACCGCCCAGGTTCGTCGACCACGAGGAGGACGAGCTCGAGGGCGTCCCGGGAGGCTGACGAAGTCGAGCTCGGTCGCGGTGGCGAACGCCACCATCGCGTTTTGCGAGTCGAGGGCGCGGCGGAAGCGGGCGTAGGGTGAGCCCTGCGAGGTCACGAACAGATGTTCGCACAGTCACGTCGTCGTCTACGACCGGCGCCGAAGGCAGCGCGCAGGGCAATCTCGAGGTACGCACCGGGGTACGAACGCGGTGGGCATTCCGGGCATTCCTGGCACAGCTGACCCGCTCAACCATGCGGGTTTCGCTGAGCCATGCGGGGCGAAATGGGGGAGGTAGGATTCGAACCTACGTAGGCTGAGCCAACGGGTTTACAGCCCGTCCCCTTTGGCCACTCGGGTACTCCCCCGCGGCCGGCTCAGTGTAGCCAAGAGCCCCTAACGGCATGAGGGGCGATGCCGCCTCGCCGCGCCGGGAGGCTCCATCCCCCCTTTGAGCTAAAGCGGCCCGCGAGGGCCCGCCGATAGCCGCCTCGTCTTCATGAACCTAGACGAACTCTTGGCACGCGTCATCGACGCCGGCGGAAGTGACATGCACCTCAAGGTGAACTCTCCTGCCATGGTCCGGGTCGACGGCGACCTGCAGCCGGTCGAGCAGCGGCTCCTGACGGAGTCCGACCTCGAGACCGTGCTCCTGCTCGTCACCGATCGCTCGCCGGCCAAGCGGGAGCAGTTCCTCGAGTCCGGCGACCTCGACACGTCGTACCTGGCCGACGGGATCGGGCGCTTCCGCGTCAACGGCTTTCGCCAGCGCGGCTCCATCTCGTTCGCCTTCCGCTTCGTGCCCAAGGAGATCCCGAGCTTCGAGCGCCTCGGCCTGCCCGAGGGCGTGGCCAAGCTGGCGCAGGAGCACCGTGGTCTCGTCCTCGTCACCGGCGCCACCGGCTCCGGCAAGTCGACGTCGCTCGCGGCAATGCTCAACTGGATCAACCGGAACCGCAAGCAGCACATCGTCACGATCGAGGACCCGATCGAGTTCATCCACGACGACTGGGCCTCGATCGTCAACCAGCGCGAGGTCGGGCTCGACACCGAGTCCTTCAAGCAGGCGCTTCGCCGCGTGCTGCGCCAGGACCCCGACGTGATCCTCATCGGCGAGCTGCGCGACGAGGAGACGACCCAGACCGCGCTGCAGGCGGCCGAGTCGGGCCACCTCGTCTTCTCGACCCTGCACACGCTCGACGCCGCCGAGACCATCGGCCGGCTCGTCGAGTTCTACCCGCCCCAGAAGCAGATGATGGTGCGGGAGATCCTCGCGGGCGTGCTGCGCGGGGTCGTGAGCCAGCGCCTCGTCCCGCGCGTCGCCGGCGGCCGCGTCGCCGCCATCGAGGTCATGGTCAACACGGCGCGCATCGCCGACCTGATCCGCGAGCCCGAGAAGACGCACGGGCTCACCGAGGCGATCGAGGACGGCGCGTACCACCACATGCAGAGCTTCTCTCAGCACCTCGTCCAGCTCGTCGTCGACGACGTCGTCGAGCTCGAGGTCGCTGCGGCGGCGGCCACCAACCGCCACGACTTCGAGATCGCGGTCGAGCAGGCGGTGCGCCGCAAGCGCGTCGCCGCGGAAGGCAAGACCGTTGCCGTCGACTTCACGAGCCTTGCGGAGGACGAGGCCGAGCCCGAACCGGAGCCCGAGGACGAACCGGTGACCGGCTTGCGGCTCGCTGCATCGGAGTGAAGCGCCTCGCACCCGTCATCCTCGCCGCGCTGGCGCTGGCGGTCGTTCCTGCGGCCTCGAGCCAGCTCAGCGGGACTCCGCGGAGCCTGCCCAGTCACACGGTTCCGAACTCCGCGGGCTCGATCCGCGTCCCTACGCCGCTCTCGCGCGCCCCGGCCAGGCCGGAGACGCGCAGCTACGAGCAGCTCGTCACGCTCTGGAAGCAGGCGGGCGCGGGCTACGGCGTCCCGTGGACGGTGCTCGGCGCCATCAACAAGATCGAGTCGGGCTACGGCCAGAACATGGGGCCGAGCTCGGCCGGGGCGGTCGGCTGGATGCAGTTCATGCCCTCTACATGGATGCGCTGGGGGATGGACGCGGACGGCAACGGCCTCGCCGACCCGTGGGACCCCGAGGACGCCGTCTTCTCCGCCGCCCGCTACCTCGCGGCCGCCGGCGCGCACGAGTCGATCGAGCGGGGGGTCTTCGCCTACAACCACGCGCAGTGGTACGTCGACGACGTGCTCGCGCTCGCCTCGACACTCGGGGACGCGCCCTTCACGGCCGGGCCGGCGACGCTGACGGCCGACCCCGGGCCCGACCTCGGCGCCAGGCTCGAGCAAGGCTCGCGCCCGCGTGGAGCGCCTCTCGGACGCGCTCGACCGGGCGCTAGGCCGGGTCGGCGAGAGCGACTGGCAGCGCCTCGAGATCGAGCGCCGGCTGGGCGACCCGGACCTGGGCGACGCCGAGTTCGCGCAGCTCGACGCCCAGCTCGCCGGGCTGGACGAGGTCGACCGCGCGTCGCAGGAGAAGATCGACAAGCTCCAGACCCGGTTCGCCAAGGCGGTCGAGGCGCTGAAGGCGGCCAAGGCTGCGCAGGAGGCGGCTGCGCTCGGCACCGGCCTCGCCGGAAGCGGCTACGCCTTCCCGATCGCGGGCGAGGCCTCCTTCTCGGACAGCTTCGGCGTCCCGCGGACGACGACCTGGCACCACGGCATCGACGTCTTCGCGGAGCGCGGCACGCCGCTCGTCGCGGTCGCCGACGGAACCCTCTCCAATGTCGGCTGGAACGACGTCGGCGGGAACCGCCTCTGGCTCCGCGACGCCGCCGGCAACGAGTTCTACTACGCCCACCTCGCCGGCTTCTCGCCGCTCGCGCGGGAGGGGGCCGTCGTCCGAGTCGGGGACGTGCTCGGCTTCGTCGGCGACACGGGCGACGCGAAGGGAACGCCGCCGCACCTCCACTTCGAGGTCCACCCGCCCGAGCTCTCCGACCAGGGCTACGACGGTGTCGTCAACCCGTACCCGTACCTGGTGGCGTGGCGGGCGGGCGTCGCCGCCGGCGGGCAGCAGTCCTTCGACGGCTGGGTCTTCCCGGTCGGCGGCGGCGCCGCCAAGGTGTCGACGGCGCACACCCACCACGACTATCCGGCCGCCGACATCGCGGCGCCCCTCGGCTCGCCGGTGTACGCGCTGCACGAGGCGGTCGTCACCGCGACGTTCCGCACCGACTCGGGGAAGTGCGGGATCGGGCTCATGCTCCGCGCGACGACCGGCGAGGAGTTCCTGTACTGCCACCTCTCCTGGCTCGAGCCGCGCCTCAGCATCGGCCGGAGCCTCGCGGCGGGCGAGCTGGTCGGGCGCGTCGGCTCCACGGGGAACTCCACGGGCCCGCACCTTCACCTCGGCTTCTACCCGTCGACCCGCTACCCGCAGGCCGAGGCCTGGTTCCAGGCCTTCGCGGGCGTCGCCTTCCGCTGGCAGGACGGGGCTACGCCGGACCGGTCCGAGGCGATCGCCATGAACGGCCTGAAGCAGGCCGCCGGCGCCCCCGGACAGCCTGTGTTCAAGGTCGTCCGCAAGCGCGTCATCCGCTTCACTGCGGCCGGTGGCTGATCTCACGCAGAAGGGGCTTGACCTTTTGGCCCTGCCTGCCGATTGAGACTGCATGGCGGCCCGCCTCGCTATGCTCGCTCCGCGTCTGATCGCCCTCGTGGTGATCTGGCTGCTGGCTGCTGCGAGCTGGACGTTTGCCGCCGGCGGCCCGGTGACCGCAGACCCCGCCGCGACGGCTCCCGCAGCAGGTGAGCCCGCGGCGCCCGAGGTTCTCGTCGTCCCCGACGTGAACGAGCAGACGTACGTCTTTGCCAAGGGCATCCTCCAGGACGACGGCTTCGCCTGGCGCGTCAATGGCAAGGTGGAGGGCTTCGCGGCGAACACCGTCGCCACCCAGTCGCCCGCCCCCGGCACCAAGGTGGTCGACAACGGCGCCCCGACCGTCGTCGTGACCCTCCAGCGCAGCACCGAGTACGAGGAGCGCGGCGTGCCGGAGAACGAGTCGCCCTACGAGGGCACGCCGGTCGTGCTCCTGAGCGACTGGAAGGCCGAGAACGCCGCGACCACGACCGCCCCGGCAGCTCCCCCCGCACCGACGACCCCCGCGCCCGCATCGCCGACCACCGCTCCCGCGGCTGCGCCCGCGCCGACGACCACGGCCGCGGCGCCGCCCGCGCCGGCCCCCGCCCCCGCCGCAGCTCCCGCGCCCGCGCCCGCCCCGGCGCCGGCCCCTGCGCCGGCCGGGTACCGCACTCCGGACTTCGTCGTCCCGGGCGCCCCCGGCGAGCCTGTCGACGAGATGCCGCTTCCGAAGCGCGCGAAGATGCTCGAGCGCCGCGTGGCCGGGCTGACGTCGCGCCCCGGGGAGAAGTTCGTCCAGCACTGGCTCTACCAGCACGAGTGGATCGTCACCGGCGCCGGCTTCGGCTGGCAGAACGGCGACGTCGCGCTCCAGACCCTCGTTCAGGTCGACCGCAGCCTGCGCGTCCGGTACGGCTTCGGCCACAAGAGCGAGCAGGTCGCCCGCAACATGCTCGCCTGGGTCGAGAGCCAGAAGGGCTGAACATGAAGCGCGCCAAGGCGCTACGCGGCGCGGGCGGCTACACGATGATCGAGCTCCTCGCCGTGCTCACGATCTTCCTGGTCGTGGTCTCGGCGCTGACGACGCTCTTCGTCTCCGGGGCCAAGGCCGAGCTCGACGCGAACCGCCGCTTCCAGGCCCAGCTGAACGCGCGCGTCGCCTTCGACCTGATGCGGCGCGAGATCCACTGCGCCAGCTCCCTGACCGTCACGAGCGCCGCGTCGGTGACCATCACTCTCCCGGCGAGCTGCCCGAGCGCGGGCGGCGCGCAGGCGACAGTCGTCTACGACACCGCCTCCGCGGGCACGAATCGCTTCAGGCTCCGGCGCAAGAAGGGCGCCGCTGCGGCCGTCCCGATCGCCGACTACCTCACGGCCGCGAACGTGTTCGCCTACACGGCCCCGACGACGTCCGCGCTCGGCCGGCTGACCGTGGACATGCCGGTGAACGTCTACCCGAACGAGGCATGGAAGAGATGGCGCCTCGCTGCCGACATTGTCCTCAGGAACTCCACGCGAGTCTGATTTCCATGCGGCTTCTTCAACGACATCTCAGGGCCCAGGAGGGCATCACGCTGATCATGGCGATCGGCATCCTCGGCGTGCTCTCGCTCACCGGGGCGACCCTCATCTACTACTCCAGCTCGAACGCGCGCAACGCGAGCGCGTCCAAGGGCCGTGAGACCGCCTACACGCTGGCCGAGGCCGGAGTCGGGCAGGCGCTCTCCGTCCTCAACAGCTCGCTGAACCCGCTCACGGGCTCCCTCCTCGCCTCGACGACCCTCCAGCTCGAGGGGGGCAGCGTCACCTATTCCGGCTCGCTCACCGGCGAGACCTGGACGATCACCTCGACGGGCACCGTCAAGAACCCCGCCGGCGCCGCCGACCTCACCCGCACGCTCACGCGCCAGGCCCAGGTCTACGGCCTGAACAGCGGCGCGAGCGTGGCTGCCTGGAGCCGGTGGTACGCGGACTCGACCACGAGCTGCCTCACGATCGAGGACGTGGAGATCACGATGCCGATCGCGACGCGCGGCGACCTCTGTCTCAGGGGCAGCGCCAGGGTCACGGGCGCCAACACCACGCTCGAGGTCGGCGACGACGTGACCATGACGGCGACGACGACCTCCTCCCTGCGCAACCCCACCGTGGCGACCGGCTGGACCAGCTCGGGCAACGTCTTCTCCAGCAACAACGTCGACGCCAACACGATAATCGCCGCCAGCGGCCAGAGCCCCAACCTCGACGTCACCGGCTTCGGCTTCAACCTGCCGAGCGGCTCGACGATCACCGGCATCGAGGCGAGGATCGAGCGCGCGGCGAGCAGCTTCAACTCGATCGAGGACTACGACGTCTTCCTCCTGAAGGCTGGCGCGGCCTCGGGCAACGACAAGGCCTCGACCACCGACTGGGCGACCTCCGACGAAGAGCGGGCCTACGGCGCTGCGACCGACCTCTGGGGCACGACGTGGACCGAGGCCCAGGTCGAGGCGTCCAACTTCGGCGTCCGGCTGAAGGCGCGGAACCTCACCACCGCGTCGCGCACGGCGACCGTCGACCACGTCGAGATCCGCGTCTACTACCAGCCGCCGCCCTCGACCTCGATCGGCACCTCCGGCACGCCGCTGGCCTCGGTGCAGGTCGCCGGCACCTGCCAGTACTTCAACCAGGCCGCGCACACGCCGTGCACCTCGACCGACAAGGTCTGGGCGAACACGATCGGGCAGGCGCCCCAGAACCTGAGCAAGCCCGCAGTCGACCTCGCGTACTGGTACGAGAACGCGAAGCCGGGCCCGAACCACAACTGCACCACCGGCAGCTTCCCTGGCGGCTTCGACACGAACACGATCCTCGACAACAGCGTCCCGGGCTCCGCCGAGGTGACTCCGATCAACTCGAGCTACACGTGCCAGGTGCACGACGTGCTCGGGAACCTCGTGGGCGAGCTCTCGTGGAACCACGTCACGAGGGTGCTCAAGATCAAGGGCACGATCTACATCGACGGTGACTTCCGCTTCGACGACGACGGCCAGATCGCCCACTACCAGGGCCGCGGGATCATCTACGCGACCGACGACCTCGAGTTCGACGAGCTCGTCTGCGCCGGCGGCTCCGGGACCTCCTCCTGCGTGGACACCGGCATGGACAACTGGGACCCGACCCAGAACATGATGATCGTGCTCGCGGGCGGCGACTCCGAGTACGACCAGGGCGGCACGCAGCAGCAGCACGTGCCCTCGGGCTTCCAGGGCCTCATCTACGCCAACGGCGACTGCACCGTCCACGAGAACTTCCACACGAGCGGGCCGATCGTCTGCAACCGCATCCTGCTCCCGGCCGAGCCCTTCGGCTGGCCGACGTACTACGACTGGCCGCCGCTGGGCTCGCTCGTCGAGGGCCAGATGTACTCGAACCCCGAGACGGCCGGCGACTTCGTCGTCGTCCCGGGCCTCCAGTCCGGCTAGCCGCCGACGCCCTCCGGCCTACGGCCGGGGGCCGCGCAGGCCTGTTCCTCAAGGCTCTTCCCGACCACGCCGATACCGGTGGTGAGATGAACGTCGCCCTCGCCTTCCTCGCAGTGCCGCCTGCGCTCGCTATCGGAAGCTTCCTGAACGTCGTCGCCGCCCGCCTGCCGGAAGGGCGCTCGCTCGTCCACCCGCCGTCGAGCTGCGGCGCGTGCGGGACGCAGATCGCGTGGCGCGACAACGTCCCCGTCGTCTCGTACCTCTTCCTGCGCGGCAAGTGCCGGAGCTGCGGCGAGCGGTTCGGGCTGCGCTACCTGGCGGTCGAGCTCCTCACGGGGCTCCTCGTCGCCCTCTGCTTCCTGCGCTTCGGCCTGACCCCCGAGGCCTTCGTCGCCTCGTTCTTCTGCGCCGTCCTCGTGGTGCTCTCGGCGATCGACTTCGAGCGGCACATCCTGCCGGACAAGATCGTCCTGCCCTCGGCCGCCGCCGTCCTCGTCGCGCAGATCGCGCTCCACCCCGACCGCTGGCTCGAATGGATCCTGGCGTCGCTCGGCGCGGCCCTCTTCCTCTTCCTGGCGCTGCTCGCCTATCCGAAGGGGATGGGCATGGGCGACGTGAAGCTCTGCCTCCTCCTCGGCGCCATGCTGGGCAAGCTGGTCATCGTCGCGCTCATGATCGGCATGCTTGCCGCCCTCGTGCCCGCTGTCGTCCTGCTGGCCCGCCACGGCGGCGCCGCGCGGAAGATGGCGATCCCGTTCGGGCCGTTCCTCGCCTTCGGCGCGATCGTCGCGCTCTTCTTCGGCGACACCCTCCTCGACGCGTATCTCAGCGGCTCCGGGCTCTCCTAACCGGAGCTCGAGGCCCCTTCCGAGAATCCCTCCTCTCAGGGATGGACGGTTAACGGCCGATAACCGTTGATATGGAGTTCGACGAGCTTCAGCCGCTGCGCCGCACCGGCGCGAGCGAGGGTGAGGAGACGCCGCCGAGCGTCGAGCCCGAGTACCCGCCCGGGGCGGGGATCTCCGGCAACCCGATCGCGCAGCTCGTCGCCGACCTCCTCGAGACCACCGGCCTGCTCCCGCTCGACCGGCTGACCGGAGCGCGCTCGCGCGCCGGCACCGGCTCACTGGCCCAGGCGATCATGGACGAGCGTCTCAGCTCGAACTCGGAGCTGCTGCTCCCCGGGCCGCGCGTGGAGGCCCCGGCCACCGCTGCAGACAACCAGGCGCGCGAGCTGGCCGAGCGCCACCACCTGCCGTACGTCGACCTCTCCACCGGCGTGCAGAAGCTCGCCGCCGAGTCGATCCCCGCGCACGTGCTCAAGCGCGCCAACGCGATTCCGTACCAGATCGCCGGCGACCGCCTCCGCATCGCCGTCGCCGACCCCGCCGACGTCCAGGCGATCGACGAGCTACGGCTTGCGACGCGCTACACGCTCGAGATCGGGGTCGCGCCGGTCGAGGAGATCGATCTCGAGCTCAAGCGGCTCGAGCGCGCCTCCGAGGCATGGGAGCGCGCCGCGCTCGTCGAGGAGGAGTTCGACCTCGGCGACGGCGAGGAGAGCGGCGACGACCTCGAGGCCGACGACGGCGTCTCCGACGCCCCGCTCGTCCGCCTGGTCAACTCGATCATCCTCCAGGCCGCCGAGGACGGGGCGAGCGACATCCACTTCGATCCGCAGGACGACGCCCTCGTCGTCCGCTCCCGCGTGGACGGCGTGCTGCACGAGCTCCAGCGGATCCCCAAGCGACTTTCTCCCGGCGTGACGACGCGCCTGAAGGTGCTCGCCAAGCTCGACATCGCCGAGCGGCGTAAGCCGCAGGACGGCCGCATCTCCCTGAACGCCAAGGCGGCCGGCCGCCTCCTGGACATCCGCGTCGCCGTGCTGCCGACGGTCGAGGGCGAGGGCGTCGTCATGCGCCTCCTCGACAAGTCGAAGCGGCCGCCGACCCTGGCCGAGCTCGGCCTCTCCGACGAGATGCGCGCGATCTTCGAGGAGATCGTCGTCAAGCCGACCGGCGCACTCCTCGTGACGGGGCCCACCGGCTCCGGTAAGTCGACGACTCTGTACGCGTCGCTGAGCGAGATCAACCGCCCCGAGATCAACATCATCACCGTCGAGGACCCGGTCGAGTACCGCCTCGCCGGCCTCAACCAGGTGCAGGTGAACCTGCGCGCCGGGATGACGTTCTCCGCGGCCCTGCGCTCGATCCTGCGCTCCGACCCCGACGTGGTGATGGTGGGAGAGGTCCGTGACGCCGAGACGGCCAAGATGGCCATCGAGGCCGCCCTCACGGGTCACTTCGTGCTTTCGACGCTGCACACCAACGACGCGCCGAGCGCCCTGACGCGCCTCAACGAGATGGGCGTCGAGCCCTTCCTCACCGGCTCCGCGGTCACGGCCGTCCTCGCGCAGCGCCTCGCGCGGAAGCTCTGCACGCACTGCTGCGAGATGTACATGGCCACGCGCGAGGAGATGCTCGAGGCCCGCTTCACCCCCGAGCAGGCTGCCTCGGCCGACGGCGTCGGGCTCTACCGCAAGCGCGGCTGCCCGCGCTGCAACCAGACCGGCTACAAGGGCCGGATCGGCATCTACCAGCTCATGGTCATGAACGAGGAGATCAGCCGCCTGGCCGCGCAGCACGCGAGCCGTGAGGAGCTCGAGCGCGCCGCGCTCGAAACCGGCATGAAGACCCTCTGGGACGACGGCCTCTCGAAGGTCGTCTCCGGGCTCACGTCCCTCGAAGAGCTCGCCCGCGTCCTCGTCTAGCCGGACCGCGGCGCCGCCGCTGGCCTGCGCTGTCCGACGGGGAAGGCGACGAGCTAGCTGTCGTCGGGGACGAGGCGCGTGCCGCCGATCTCGGCAGCGATCTGCGTGTAGATCCTCGTCAGGTCGCCCGGGTTCGGGCGGTTGAAGAACGTGTCGCCGTTCGTCGCCATCAGGCGAAGCGCGTCGTAGGCGGTGATTGCCGGCGACTCGGGGTCGCCGGTGACGCCGCTCGCGCAGATGTTCGAGGTGCCGCCGACGGAGTCGAGGTCATAGCCGATCGTGTAGATCAGTGTGCCCTGGCTCTTGATCACGCCGGCCGAGCTGACGCCCTGCTGGCACGGGCGGCGGCGGTACGGCGAGGTGGACGAGTAGTACGTCGGGCCCGTGTTCGCGGCGCCGTCCGAGAAGAAGACGATGACATCCTGGACGCCCGGGCGTCCGCGCGAGCTCGAGAGCTCGGCCTGCGCATGCTCGACCGCGTTCGCGTACGCCGTCGAGCCGCCGCCCTGCTGGCACCTGATCCTCGAGACGAGCTGCGAGGACTCGTTCAGATTGTTGCCGACCTTGTAGTTGGTCGCGAGCTGCACGATCGTGTACACGGACGACGTCGAGTTGTAGTTGCCGGACGCCGGCGTGGCACAGCTCGAGCCACTGCTCGTCCTCGGCGGGAAGACGGCAAAGCCGATCTTGTGGATCGCCGGATCCATGTACTGCACGAACTCGAGCAGGCCGTTCTTCGCGTTGTTCAGGTCCGTGCAGGCGGGGTCGCTCGCCCCGCTCGAGGTCTGGCACATCGAGCCCGTCCGGTCGAGGACCAGCATGATGTCCAGCGGCTTCGAGGAGCACGGCGAGCAGGCTGTCGCCTTCGCCTTGATCGTGAACCGGTCGATGCCGAGCACCTTGGCGAAGATCGTCGGGACGATCGTCGTCTGCTCCACCTGCACCGCGTTGACGGGGCTGCAGGGAGCGAGCGCCAGGCACTTCGTCGTGACGACCGTGGAGACCGGTGGAAGCTTGTTGTTGTCGTTCTTCGCGCCGTCCCGGCCGCTGTAGTTCAGCGCGAAGTTCTGCGCCTCGATCGGATCCGGGAGCTCGAGCGCCCCTGCGGTCGCTGCGGCGTCCGCGGAGGCCTGGAGATGGCGCTTGGCGAGGAAGGCGCGCCCGACGTCGATCACGAGCGCAGCGCAGCCCAGGAGGACGACCAGCATCACCGCCAGAAAGACGAAGACCTGACCTTTTTCGTTGTTGCGCCGCAGGAGCGTCTTCATAGACGGCATCAACCGCTCCTGTTCCCGTTATGGAAACGTCGTGGTGGGACTGCTTACCAGTCGCACTCTGCGCGCTGGGCCCGCTTTGGGAAGCCCCCGATGAGGGGATTCGCCGCCCGGGCCTCGCCCGCCGTTACGTGACGTCGCAGCCGAGGTACTCGAGGATCGTGATCGTCTCGCGGATAAACGTGTCCGCTTCCTCGCGCGTGGCGAAGCGATAGGGCCCTGGCCGCAGCGGCTCGACGCGGAGCCCGCCGAGCGGATAGACCTCGCACTCGACCAGGAACGTGGTGCGCTCCTCGACGTAGCGGAGGCGCACGATCTCCCGGCCGTCCTTGCGCGCCGAGCGGAGCGCGAGCTCCTGAGGCTCGACGGCGGCCTCGCTCACTGGAGTGCGTTCTCGGCGGCCTGTGCGACCGTCGTGCGGTCGACGATGTCGTCGAAGCGTGAGACCGCCTCGCCGCTCCGCACGATCACGAGCACCGTCGGTGCCTCGAGGACCTCGTACTCGGCGGCCAGGTCGGCGACTGCGCCTTCCTTGGTCACGTCGACTGCGAGGTAGCCGGAGCCGGCCTCGGTCGCGCCCGCGCGCGCTTCGCGCACGGCCGCGGCGTCGAGGTCGGAGCCGGGCGTGTGGAAGACGACGACGACGACGCGATGCTCCGCGAGGAGCTTGTCGAGAGCGGACATCTCCTCCTCGGGCTCGGCCGGCGGCGCGGGCTCGGTGGTCGTCGGCGCGGGTGGAGTGGGCGCCGGGGCCGTCGTGGTCACGGGCGCGGTGTCGATCGCCCCGGTGTCCACGGCGCCAGTGTCAACGGCACCTGTGTCGACGGCGGCCGAGCTCGTGGGGCGCGGCACGGGAATCGACTCCGGCGTGGCCGGCCCGCCCATGGCGAAGGCGCCGAAGCCGGCGCCGAGAAGGCCAAGCACGGCGATGGGGACGAGCACTCGGAGTCGTAGTTGCTGCCGCATTCCACGTTCCCTATCGGCAGGGACGCGGAGGCCCTTAAGCAGAGCCCGTTTCGAAATGACGCCTCCCCGCCGGGGGGTGCTGGGCGAGTGCGAGGCAAGGACGCAGGGCGCGTTCGTAGCCGGAGGCTACGGGCGCAACCGAGGACGCCGCATCGTGCCGGCCAGCGCGGCCCGGCGGGATAGGGCTTCGTTTCGACACGGGCTAGAAAAAGAAAGGGCGCGGTTTCCCGCGCCCTTCCCGATTCGGCTCCGAAGCCCGACTAGCAGGCGAGCTTCGTGATGTCGGCCGCCGGGCCGGCCTTCTTGTAGATGGCCTGGCCGACGGTGCTCTCGATGCAGTACGAGCCCGCCGTAGCGCGAACGACGTTGACGTTCTTGATGCCCTGGTCGTACGACGCCTTCAGGACCGCAGAGGTGAGACCGGTGTAGCCGGTCGCCGTGTGGTCGGCGTAGAAGGCCTCGACGCCCGGGATGGCGGCGCGGACGTTCGCCTGCGCGGCCGAGTTCTCCGCACGGGCGCGGAAGCTGAGGTACGACGGGATGGCAATTGCGAGCAGGATGCCGATGATGATGATCACGACGAGGAGCTCGATGAGCGTGAAGCCGCCCTCCGAGTCCGTGCGCGAAATCCGGTTCCTGAGCCTCTGAATCATGAGCGGAACTCCTTCCTAAGTAACAAGCGTGTATAGCGAGCAGTGGCTCATGGGCAGGTATCGGCCGCCGTGACGTCGCAGCCGTCCCCCCGTTCGAGGGATTTCGCACCCCCCTTTAGCGAGGCGGCCCCCCTGCCGATAGCACCCGTCGGGAGCAACGATGGAACCGACGACTCAGCCAATTCAGCCTGCCGTTCGCCAGCCCGCCCCTGTGGCGGAGCCGGCGCCCGCATCCACGCCCCCGCGCGAGCGACAGACGGCGGGATCGGTCGACGACCTGCTCGAGCAGGTTGTCGTGCGCGGCGCCTCCGACCTGCACGTTACGGTCGGCTCCGAGCCCGTCGTCCGCGTCAACGGCCGCCTCGAGCGCCTCGAGGAGTTCGCCCGCCTCAGCCCCGAGGACACGCAGCGGATGCTCTACCGCATCCTCTCCACCGAGCAGCAGAAGCACTTCGAGACGAAGCGCCAGATCGACATCTCCTACTCGATTCCCGGCCTCGCCCGCTTCCGCGTCAACGTCTACTTCCAGCGCGAGAGCCTGGGGGCGGCCTTCCGCCTGATCCCGGCCGAGCTGAAGACGCTCGAGCAGCTCGGGCTTCCGCCGGTCCTCAAGGACTTCACGACGAAGCCGCGCGGCCTCGTGCTCGTCACGGGCCCGACCGGCTCGGGCAAGTCGACCACGCTCGCGGCGGTGATCGACGAGATCAACCGCACGCGCGACGACCACATCATGACCATCGAGGACCCGATCGAGTTCCTCCACCGGCACAAGCGCTGCATCGTCAACCAGCGCGAGATCGGCCCGGACGCGGTCAGCTTCGCCGAGGCCCTCCGCGGCGCGCTCCGCCAGGACCCCGACGTGATCCTCCTCGGCGAGATGCGCGACCTCGAGACGATCGGGACGGCGCTGACCGCGGCCGAGACGGGCCACCTCGTCTTCGCCACCCTGCACACGCAGGACGCGCCCTCCACGGTCGACCGCCTCATCGACGTCTTCCCCGGCGCCCAGCAGGAGCAGGTCCGCGTGCAGATCGCCGCGACGCTCCAGGGCATCGTCACCCAGACCCTTCTTCCCACCTCGGACGGCCAGGGGCGCGTCGCCGCGCTCGAGGTCCTCCTGCCCGACGACGCCGTCAGGAACCTCATCCGCCAGGCGAAGGTCGAGCAGATCTACTCGATCATGCAGACGAACACCGGCCGCGGCATGCAGACGCTCGAGCAGGCCATGCTCGAGCTCGCGCGCTACGGGAAGATCACCACCGACGTCGCGCTCCAGCGCTCGAGCCGGCCCGACCAGCTCAAGAGCCTCTTCCAGCGCAACGGCCTTCTGGCCGCCGACGAGCCCGGCGCCGCCGGCCTGCGGGTGGCGGGAGGCTAGCGATGGCGAAGAAAGTCGTAGGACTCAAGCTCGGCGCCTCGCGGCTCACGGCCGCGTGCGTGTCCGTCAACGGCTCCGCCGAGGTCATGCAGCTCGCGAGCGCGCCGCTTCCCCCCGACTTGATCGCCGGGGGCGAGGTGCGCGACGTCGAAGGCGCTCGCCGAGGCGCTCAAGGAGTTCTTCTCGAAGCAGAAGCTGCCGAAGCGCAACGTGCGCATCGGGCTCGCCAACAACCGCGTCGGCGTCCGCACCATCGAGGTCTCGGGCATCGACGACACGAAGCAGCTCGCCAACGCCGTTCGCTTCCGCGCGCAGGAGGCCCTGCCGATCCCGATCGACGAGGCCGTGCTCGACTTTCAGATCCTCGGCGACGCCACCGCCGCCGACGGCTCGTCGGCGAAGCGCGTCCTCCTCGTCGTGGCCTACCGCGACCTCGTCGCGGCCTACGCAGAGGCATGCCGCCTCGCCGGCCTCCGCCTCCTCGGCGTCGACCTCGAAGCCTTCGCGCTTCTTCGCGCCCTCACGCCGACGTTCGCCACCCAGCCCGGCGGCGGCGCCGAGCGGAGCGCGCTCGTCGCGGTCTCCATCGGCTCCGAGCGCAGCGTCCTCGGCGTCTCCGACGGCTATTCCTGCGAATACACCCGCGTCCTCGAGTGGGGCGGCAACCACCTCACCGACGCTCTCGCCACCAGTCTCGAGCTGCCGCCTTCAGAGGCGGAGCGCATCAAGGTCGAGCTCGGGCTCCAGGGCGACCGCGTGCCGGAGGGTGTCGGCCCCGAGCAGGCCGTGCGCGCCCGCGAGGCTCTCAAGACGGGGCTCCAGGCGCTCAGCCGCGAGCTCGTCTCCTCGCTCCAGTTCTACCAGGGCCAGCCGGACTCCCTCGGGATCCGCGAGCTCGTCCTCGCCGGCGGCACGGCGCAGCTTGCAGGCCTCGAGACCGAGCTTCAGCAGCTCGTCGGAGTGCCCGTTCGCGTCGGCGACCCGCTCGCCGGCGTCTCGGTCGGCAAGCGCCTGAAGGGCGAGCCGAGCCCCGCGTTCGCGGTGCCGATCGGCCTGGGGATGGCCAACTGATGGATCTTCAGAAGGAAATCAAGCTTTCCGACCTCTTCCGCCGGAACAAGGGTCCGGCCGAGGAGGACGCGCCGAAGGCGGAGAAGCCGCCCAAGGAGAAGAAGGAGCGCAAGAGCTTCTCCTTCTCGCGCGCGAGCAAGCCGAAGGAGCCCAAGGCGCCGAAGGCCGACAAGGACGGGGCGAACGTCTCGGCCAAGTCGGCGCCGGCGGCGCCGGCCGTGCCGCTCATGCGCGCGTTCGACCTCCTGCCCAAGGAGAGCGAGCGCGAGTCGACATCCACGTCGCCGGCGTTCCTCAAGGTCGTCCTTGCCCTCGTCGCCATCCTCGTGCTGGCCGCCCTGGCGGGCGGGTACATGATGATGAGCGCGCGCGCGACGGAGCGGCAGGCCGCCGTCGACGACCTGCGGGCGCAGGTTGCCGCGATCGAGGCGCAGGCTACAGAGGACGCGGGGCCCAGCACGGCCACGCTCACTGCGGAGGGCCAGGCGCGGACTGCCGCGCTGTCCGAGGCGCTCGCCGCCCGCGTGGCCTGGGATCGCATCCTCCGCGAGTTTTCGCTCGTCCTGCCGGACGACGTCTGGCTGACGACGCTTACGTCCAGCGGTCCCGCCGCTGCCGCCCTGCCCGTCCCGGGCGCCCCGGCCGGAGGCGACTCGTCGTTCTCCATCAACGGCTTCGCCACGAGCCACGAGGCCGTCGCCACCCTTCTCTCACGTCTCGAGGTCATCCCCGAGTTCTCCAGCGTCCAGCTCCAGTCGAGCGCGCGCGGAGGCGGTGGGGCCGAGGGCGGCTCGAGCACGAACGCGAACCCGCAGGACGTCGGCTTCACCATCCTCGCCACGATCACTCCGAACGGGGTGCCGGCCCAATGAAGATGAAGAAGCAAGTCCCAGTCGCCGTCATCGTCCTTCCGGCGCTCCTGATCCTCGCGCTCGTCGGCTACTTCCTGCTGGTCAAGCCGAAGCAGGACGCCGCCGGCAAGCTGGCCGGCGAGATCGCCACGCTCGAGACACAGCTCGAGGTTGCCATGGCCGCCCAGCGCCAGCCGCAGGCGGACGAGTCCGCGATTCAGGTCGCCGAGGTCTTCGAGGTCACCAAGGCGATGCCGGACGAGGACGACATGCCCGGGATGCTCCTCGAGCTCAACTCGGTCGCGTCCGCCGCGGGCATCGAGTTCCTCTCGATCGCCCCGCAGGCCGCCGCCGTGCAGACGAGCTACACGGCGCTTCCGATCAACCTCTCCTTCGAGGGCAACTACTACGACCTGACCGACTTCCTCTTCCGCCTGCGGAACCTCGTCAACGTGCGCGACGGCGAGCTCGCGGCCAACGGGCGCCTGTACGCGCTCGAGTCGTTGAGCATGTCGGAGGGGCCCGACGGCTTCCCCGAGATCGCCGCCTCGCTGACCGTCACCGCCTACTACTACTCGACGGCGCCGCCTGCGGCCGCGCCCGCCGCGCCCGCTGCGCCGGCCGGAACCGATACGACGGCGACCACGACCGCGCCCACCACGACCGCTCCCGAGGGCGAATCCTCGGTGACGCCCTAGCCGTGCCGCGCAAGAGAAAGTCAGCCGAGGCCGCCCTCAAGGCGAAGGAGAGAAAGCAGAAGAAGCTGCTCATCGTCCTCGCGCCCGTGTTCCTCGGGCTCGCCGTGTGGCAGGGCCCGAAGATGTACGGCACGCTCCTCGGCGGGTCGCCCCCGCCCGAGGCCGCGGAGGTGACCACGGCGCCGACCGCGACCACTCCGGTTGCACCGGGGACGACGCCTCCGCCTCCTGCGGGCCAGCTCGCCGATACCGAGGTCCCGCCGGAGCCGAACCCGGCGAAGCTCATCTCGTTCAGCCTCTTCGGCGGCAAGGACCCCTTCCTCTCGCCGCATCCTTCGACCGACCCGACGGCGCCGGCGCCGACGTCTTCCCCGAGCACGCCGTCGAGCTCCTCGCCGAGCAGCGGGCCGGGCGGGAGCGAGAACGAGGAGCTCACTGCGGTGATCGAGGTCAACGGCGTGTCCGAGACGGTCTCGCTGGGGGAGGAGTTCCCGACGAGCGACCCGACCTTCACGCTCGCGGCGCTGACGCTCGAGGGCGCCACGATCGGCGTCGTGCAGGGCATGTTCGAGACGGGCGAGGAGACCATCGAGATCGAGGTCGGCGAGGAGGTCACCCTGGTGGCCGCGCCGGAGTCGACGCAGTACGTGGTCAAGCTCGTCGACGTCCTCAACTAGCCCGTTCGCGCCTTGAGCGGCGCGGGCCGGCTGCCGATACGAGAGTGCGGTGTTCCTTCTGAGACGTTTTCCGAGTGCACGCGTCCGCGACCAGGGTGGCTTCGGCATGGTCGAGCTCCTGGCCGCGATGAGCGTCATGGTCGTCGGCCTGCTCGCCATCTTCACGATGTTCCAGTCGGGGATCATCTCCATCCGGAACGCCGGCCATCAGACGACGGCGGCCGTGATCGCCAGCTCCCAGATGGAGAAGCAGCGTGGGGCCGAGTACGAGACGATCGGGCTCGCCAACGCCGCGGTGAACGTTGCCGACACCGTCTACAAGGGCGACGTCGCCTACACCGTCGGAGGCTCCGCCACCTCGAGCCTCGCCGGCGCGATGACCGCGAGCACGACGACGATGCAGGTCACGAACGGGGCGAGCTTTCCCTCGTCGAACGGCTTCCGGGTGAAGGTCGAGTACGAGATCGTCAGGGTGACGGCCGGGGCCGGCTCGAGCACCTGGACGGTCACACGCGGCGTCGACGGAACGGCGGCGGTTGCGCACGGCGCCGGGGTCCCGACGCCGATCGTCCAGCGGGTTGACGTCAACGCCTGCGGCACTGCGCCCTGCACGACGCTCGTGCCGACCACCAGCGTGACCGGGGCGGACGGCCGGCTCTACCGCGTGGATCTCTACGCCACCTGGACCGAGGTGCGAAACTCGAGCGGCGCCACCGGCCGCTCGGTGAAGCTGATCACGGTCGTCGTCCGCGACCAGGCCGCGCCGTTCCGCGTCTGGGCCCGCGTCGCGTCGACGTTCGACCAGTCCACGGGCTGAGCCAAGCGGCTTGACACGGCTAACAGCGTTAGCTAAGCTGGCTAACGTTGTTACCCCGGAGTGAAGGAGCCGCCATGCACGCCCTCGCCCTCCATCTGTCCCGACCCCAGCGACGCCTGGGCTATGCCCTTCTCGCCGCAGCGCTCGTCGGGCTGATCCTCTTCGTCTACGCGCGCGAGACGGTCGGCTGGTGGCCGCTGGTCGCGTTCGGCCTCGGCCCGGACCTGCCGCTCCTCCTAGGCGCCGGCCGTGGGCTCGAGCGCGGGCAGCTCCATCCGCGGGCTGTGCCGCTCTACAACCTCGTCCACCGCTTCTGGGGCCCCGTCCTCCTGGGCGCAGCCGCACTCGCGGCGAGCCTCCCGGCCGCCTGGCTCGTGGGCGCGCTCGTTTGGGCGACGCACGTCGCGGTCGACCGCGCCGTCGGCTACTCCCTCCGGACGCGTGACGGCTTCCAGCGCGGCTGAGCCGACCCCGCGCGCGCGTGAGCTCGCCGCGGCGGCCCGGGCGCTCCTCGACGAGGAGGGGCCGGACGCGCTCACCATGCGCCGGGTCGCCGACCGGCTCGGGATCCGGGCGCCCTCCATCTACAAGCACCTGGACGGCAAGGACGCGCTCGAGGCGGCCGTCATCTCCCAGGGCTTCGTCGAGCTGGCGGATGCCTTCGAGGACGCGGTAGCGGGGAGCGACGACCCGCTCGGAGCGCTCGCAGCCGGCTATCGCGCCTTCGCGCTGGAGCGCCCGCACCTCTACCGGCTGATGACCGAGCGCCCGCTGCGGCGCGACCTGCTCGCCCCGGGCGTCGAGGAGCGTGCGGCCCGCCCGCTCGTGGAGGCCGCCGCGGGGGACGAGGCGCTAGCCCGGGCCGCCTGGGCCTTCGCGCACGGGATGACCGTGCTCGAGCTGAACGGCCGCTTTCCGCCCGACGCCGACCTCGACGCCGCCTGGCGCGAGGGCCTGTCGGGCTTTCGGCGCTAGCGCGTCTCCTGGCGCTCAAGCCGGGGGGCACGGATGCCGATTTCGAAGCGGTATGGGTTCGTACGCCTACACCGCGATCAACTCTGCCGGCTCGGAGCTGAGCGGCGAGATCAACGCGCCCGACCTCTCGGCGGCGCGCGAGCAGCTGCGCCTTCGCGGCCTGCTCGCGACCGAGCTCGCCTCGCAGGAGGGGAGCGGCAAGAGCCAGGCGGCGGCCGTCAAGAAGGTCAAGGCGAAGTCGCTGCAGATCTTCTCGCGCCAGTTCGCCACGATGATCGAGGCCGGCCTCAACGTCGTCACCGCGCTCGTCATCCTCGAGGAGCAGACCGAGGACAAGAAGCTCGCCATCGTCATCTCAGAGCTGCGCGCCGACGTGGAAGGCGGCCTCCTTCTCTCCGAGGCGCTGGCGCGCCACCCGCGCGTCTTCTCCCGGCTCTTCATCGCCATGGTCGAGGCCGGTGAGGCGGCGGGAATCCTGGACGTCGTCCTCGACCGCGTCGCCTACCAGATCGAGAAGGAGACGAAGATCAAGCGCCGTGTCCGCGGCGCGATGATGTACCCGCTGATGGTGATGGCGTTCGCGACACTCGTCCTCATCGGCATGCTTCTCTTCCTCGTCCCCATCTTCGTCGGGATCTTCCAGCAGCTCGGCGGCGACCTGCCGATGCTGACGCAGATCGTCGTCACCGCGTCGGACTTCCTGCGCGCCCGGTGGTACATCGTCTTTCCGCTCGCCGCCGCCGTCATCTACGGCCTCATGCGCGCGAAGAAGACCGAGAAGGGCCGCCGGATCTGGGACGCCATGCGCGTCCGCGCCCCTGTCGGCATCGGCAAGGTGATCATCAAGATCGGCATGGCGCGCTTCTCGCGCACGCTCTCGACCCTCGTCGCCGCGGGCGTCGACATCATCCGCTCGCTCGAGATCACGGGCGCCACCGCCGGCAACAGCCTGATCGAGGACGCCACGAACCTCGTCAAGGAGCGCGTCACGCAGGGTGTGCCGATCGCGATCCCGCTCGCCGAGGCGGAGATCTTCCCGCCCGATGGTCTCGCACATGGTGCGCGTCGGCGAGGAGACGGGAGAGCTCGAGAAGATGCTCTCGAAGATCGCCGACTTCTACGAGGACGAGGTCGACTCGGCCATCGCCAACCTGACCTCGATCATCGAGCCCCTGATGATGATCGCCGTGGGCTGCGTCGTCGGGGTGATCATCATCTCGATGTACCTCCCGATGTTCAAGCTGCTGACGCTGATCCAGTAGCCGCCGCCGCCGCTGTACGGAGTCAGCCTCGAGATCAGTCCGCCACCGTCCGTGTCAGTGGGATGTCAGTCGCTGACACGAGTCGCCGGCCGTCCGATTCACGGCGAGAGCTGAGAAACTCATCGGGCGATGGCGGATATCACCTACACACCTCGAGCTCCTGGATGCAAGGTCCGGCTCACGACGTCGGACGGGCACGAACTGGTCGTCAGTCTGAGCGGTGTCAAGGACGCGAAAGCGAGGCCTGAGGGGGACACGTCCCTCACGGAAAACCTCGCGCTTGTGACGCTGGTGAGCGAGTACGCCGCCAACGAGCGTGCCTATCGCCGGTTGCGCTCAGTTGAAAAGCGCGCGCGCCACCGGCGGGCTGCGGAGCGCGAGGCGCGAGACGCCGAAGCGATAGCCGAAATGATTTCGCGGCAAGGGACAAGGACGGTGACCGGCTGGTGCTCGGGCTGCTTGGCCGAGACCCGGCACAGAGCGGTTCGCGGTCACCAGCGCCCCAGGCGCAAGTTCCTCTGCCAGAGGTGCGGGACTCCGACCACGCTGTGCTCAGCCCCGAGGTGCCGTCACCTGGCGATCGTCAATCCGCGCGCCCTGCACACGCTTCGCTATTGCGCCGCACACCGCCACGAGATCCCGAGCTTCGAGAAACTCGATCAGCGTCTCGCGACGCTGGACGGCGCCGAACGATGGCGCGAATTCGAGGTTCGCAACGCCGTGCGCATCGCCAAAGTCGCCGGCGGCATGATCGGCGCTGCCGCCGTCGTCGCGCCCATGGCGTTTCTGGCTGCGCCGGTCGTCGGCGCCGCCTTGGGCAGCTCTGCGCTCGGCGGGAGTCTCACCGGAGCGGCGGCAACGAGTCATGGGCTGGCGATGCTCGGTGGCGGGTCGATCGCCTCGGGAGGACTCGGCATGGCCGGCGGCACGGCTGTCGTCACGGCGACCGGTACGGCTCTGGGTGGCAAACTCGGCGCCGCCACGGTCGCTGCCTACACAGGGGCGGACAAGTCCTTCCGAATCGAACTGGTACGACCGGGCTCCGGCATGCCGGTGCTTTTCGCGCAGGGCTTCCTCACCGAAGGGCAGACCGGCTGGGAGTCTTGGAAACCGCTGATCGAAGCACGCTTCCCGGAGGGGCCCGTCTACCAAGTGCACTGGGGCGCGAAGGAACTTAAGGACCTCGGCCTCCTCGTCAAGTCGGGGGCCACGAAAGTCGCTGTGGGGAAGGTGCTTGTCAACCAGGCGAAGAAGGGCAGCAAGGCGTTCGGGTCACTCCCGGGCCTCGGGACCGTCTTATTGGCGGCCGACTTGGCGGCGAACCCGTGGACCGTCGCGAAGGCACGTGCTGAAATGACCGGAGCCGTCCTAGCCGACCTCATCGCTCGAACTGACCAAGGCCCGTTCGTCCTCCTTGGCCACAGCCTTGGAGCCCGGGTCATGGTTTTCGCCGCGCAAGCGCTTGGCACCGGCACCCTGCCTGAACCGAGGATCGACTCGATGCACCTTCTCGGAGCAGCAGTCGGGCGCGGCGCGGACTGGCGGACACTCGACAAGGCGGTGGCCGGCGGCGTCTGGAACTACCACTCCTCGAGGGACCAGGTGTTGCGCTGGCTCTACAGGCTCGCGGAGCGTGGGGAGCGCGCCGTAGGAGAGGCCGGCTTCAAAACGAAGTTTCGGTCAGTCAAGGACTGCGACGTCACCCGTTTCGTCGGCTCGCACTCCGGCTACATCGGGGCGGTCAAGCTGCAGCGGTAGTCCGGAAAGACGGGCCCGACGGGATGAGAGTCACGTTCGTCCGTCGCATCGGCGTCGGCGCGTACCGCGTCGCCTCCGAGCCTTTCGGCGGCGAGTACCTACGAGCTCTTTGGCTTCCGTCCCCGGCGAGCTACCTGGCGACCCTTGCGACCGAGTTCCGCGGCCTCGTCGGCCGTGGCGTCAACTTCGTAAGAGCCACGCCGGGCGTCGTCGAACGTGATTCGGATCTTCGCACCCTTGCCTTCCTCGATCGATTTCCCGGAGATGTCCGAGACGAAGACTGTCTTCCGCGCCACTTGCCTGCTCCTTCCGCTTGGGGAAAGACGGCGATCCTAGACAATCCAGGCCGCCTGCCCCGCTCCAATTGGCTGCGCTGGCAAGTAGGCGCTT
>CAWKBS010000007.1:0-282334 GCA_963847985.1 uncultured Actinomycetes bacterium
CGATCTGCGGCCCGTTGCCGCCCAGCTCGAGCACGCGGTTCTTGAGCGCGGCGTCACGCGCGACCTGCTCGCCGGTGCGCGTCGAGCCGGTGAAGACGACAGCGCCGACGTCCGGGTGGCGCACGAGCTGCGAGCCGACGTCCCCGCGTCCGTGCACGACGTTCAGCGTCCCCGCGGGGAAGCCCGCGTCGTGGATCACCTCGGCGAACATGTTCGCGCAGAGCGGCGCGTGCTCCGACGGCTTCCACACCGACGTGCAGCCGACCGCGAGGCCGTAGACGATCGGGATGCCGGCGATGTCGACGGGGAAGTTCCACGGCGTCACCGCGGCGACGACGCCGACGGGCTCCTGCGTGACGATGATGCGCTTGGCGTTCGAGCGCTCCTGCGTCGAGGGGAGCACCTGGCCGGCATGGCGCAAGACGTCCTCGGACGCGCGGCGGAAGTGGTCGGCCGTGTACTCGACCATCTCCTCGCGGGACTCGCGAATGGTCTTGCCGACCTCGCGGGTGATCATCTCGGCGATCTCGTCGGCCCGCTCCATGCAGATGGCGAACGCCGCACGGCAGAGCTCGACCCGCTCGAGCAACGAGACCTTGCGCCACGCCGGGAAGGCGTCGGCGGCCGCCTGCACCGCCGCGTCCACCTGGCTGGGCGAGGAGGCCGCGACCGTCCCGAGCAGCTCGCCGGAGGCCGGGCTCCGGACCTCGATCTCGTCTCCATCTCCTCGAATCCACTCGCCGCCGATGTAGGCGTCCTGTCGCGTTGCCACCGCCATGCCAGTTCTCCTTCCGACGCTGTCAGGTCAGTGTCGCATGCCCGTTCGGCCTATTGAAGTCGCTTCCGTCGAGTGGTACCGTCGCGCATCCCCCATGCCGGGAACGCGCCAGAAACGCATGCCAAAGGTAGTCCGATCTGCCGTCTACAGTCCGGACCGGCTAGGGCGTCTCTCGAATCAGAGGAGGGTGCATGGCTGAAGTTGCGGTTGACGAACGACGTCTCCTGAAAACGATCCGGTGGTGGGACGGCTTCGTCATCGGTCTCGCCAACCCGGGCTTCCTACTCATCGGCCTGTGGGGCTCGATCATCGCGCTCGGCGGCCAGGTGGCCATCATCCTCTGGATCATCTCGGCCCTCATCGGCGCGCTCCAGGCCTACATCTACTGCGAGCCGGCCGCCATGTTCCCGGACAAGCCGGGAGGCCTGTCGGTCTACGCGCGGGAGGGCTGGCGCAAGCACTTCTCCTTCGCGGGCCCGATCGCGGTCTTCGGCTACTGGTTCGCCTGGTCGAGCGTGCTGGCGATCTACGGGAGCCTGATCGGGTACCTGCTGCTCGCCGAGTTCGGAGGCGACGGCTACCTCGCGACGACGATCTACGAGCCCCCGCTCATCCAGCCGCTCGGGTGGGCGCAGATCATCGGGGTCATGTGCATCGTCCTCTGCTGGATCTTCAACGTCCGCGGCATGCGACCGGCAGTCGGGCTGAGCTATGTCGTCGGAGCCCTGATGATCATCCCGATCCTCGTCATCGCCATCGGCGGCTTCATCACCGGCGACTTCTCGAATCACGAGGTCAACTCGAACTTCGTCGCCGCGAACGTCAATTTCTACGGCGACGACGCGACGTTCTTCAACCAATTCGTGATGATCATGGTCTGGCTGTACATCCTCGGGTGGTCGACCTACGGGCCCGAGGCCGGGGCGACGTTCGCGCCGGAGTACAAGGACACGGCGAACGACACGCGCAAGGCGCTCGCGTCCGTGGGAGCGCTCAACGTCGTCTTGGCGTTCCTGCTCCCGATCGTCGTGCTCGGGACGATCGGCTACGACGGCCTCTTCAACGACCTGACCGGCGTCGTCTGGTTGACCGACGTCGTCAACGCCATCGCCGGCGAGACGCTTCGGGAAGTTCCTCGTCGTCAGCATCTGCGCCGGCCTGCTGCTCTCGATGAACACGGCCACCATGGACGGATCGCGCGCGCTCTACGCGCTCTCCGAGGAGAAGATGACGATCAAGCAGCTCGGCGTGCTGAACAAGCACAACGTCCCGGGTCGAGCGATGACCGTCGACATGCTGCTGAACATCTTCCTGCTCCTCTACTTCCAGAACATCTACTTCATCCTCGCGGCGGGCAATCTCGGGTACATGCTCTCGCACGTGATCGCCCTGTCCGGGGTGCTGCTCTTGCGCAGAGACCGGCCGAACTGGCCACGTCCGATCAAACTCGGGAAAGCCTGGATGTGGCTGGCAGGGCTCTTCTGCGCCCTGAACTCGCTCTTCATCATCTTCGGGCTGTACGGGCTGAAGTACACGGGCTACGGCTTCGACTATCTCGGCCAGGAGTACCAGGACTTCCTGGCAGGCGTCGAGGGCGCGAGCCCGAGCCCGACGGCGAGAGTGCCGGCAATCGTCATCGTCGGCGTCCTCGTGCTCGTTACCGGCGTCGTCGGCTACATCATCGCCCAGAAGCAGTGGGGCAAGCCGGTGCGCATGGAAGGACCCGAGCGACGAGCAGCCGACGCAGGAGGCGATCGACGGCGCAGCCGCCCTCGCCGCCCGCGCCCGCTAGCCGAAACGCCAATCGATCCGAGAGGGCGGGGAAACCCGCCCTCTCCGCGTGCCGGGGACTAGAATCGCCGGAGAGGCCCGTGGCGATTCCGATCACCGTCAGGTGCGAGTGCGGCGAGACCCACTCTGTGAAGCTCGGAGACGTCGGTCGAGTGCTCGTGCGGCCGCCGCTACGAGACGTCGCAGATCTCCGAGAGCAACTTCCCCCAGGTGCGGGAGCACCAGTCCAAGGCGAGGCTCTACGTCCGCGTCGGGATCGATCTTCATCGTCGCCGCCGGGGCCATCTCGTTCTTCCTCTGGGGCATCTGGGCCGCGGCGATCGTCGTCCCGATCGCCGGAATGCTCTGGTTCTGGTACATCCGCCGCTGGTTCATGCGCCGCTTCGTCCCCTCGCCCGGCGAGCTGCCCACGCTCGAGCTGGAGGCGACACGCGAATGACGCGGCGAGACGCTCGACCGGCCTGCACCGCCACGGGCGGCTGCGGTCGCGCAGACGGTCGGCCGGTGATGCTGCTCACCCTGAACGTCGAGCTCGAGGAGCCGGCGATCGCCTTCGCGATCAGACTCGGCGGCGCAGACCGGCGCCCAGCTCTACATCTGCGACGCCATCCCGCTCGAGTACCGCAACTACGTGCGGCCACGTGGCGCGCCAGTACTCCGAGCAGATGATCCGCAAGCATCTCGACGCAGTCGCCGAGCGCGCCCGCGAGCAAGGGGTGACGACCACCCAGCTCGCCTTCCACAGTCCACGGCCCGTGAAGATCGCGCTGGAGGTGGCGCGCGACGAGCAGATCGGCCTCCTGGTCTTCGGGGCGAACCGCAAGGAGCTGGGCAAGCGCTACTACCGCAAGGCGATCAAGCGAATCCGCGCCGACGCGCCCTGTCTCGTCTGGGTGGACGACTAGCTAACTCGTAACGGGTGCGGCTTGCACGCCCGCCGCGAGGCGCTGGGAGAATGCCGGTTTCCGGTTCTGCTGCAAAGGAGGCATCGCGAGATGGCGCGCGACCCCAGACACGACATCCTCTTCGAGCCGATCCAGATCGGCCCGAAGACGATGAAGAACCGCTTCTACCAGATCCCGCACTGCAACGGCTTCGGCTCCGAGAAGCCCATGAGCCAGGCGCACTTCCGCGCGATGAAGGCCGAGGGCGGCTACGCGGCGGTCTGCACCGAGTACTGCTCGATCCATCCGGAGAGCGACGACACCCATCGCGTGTCCGCGCGCCTCTGGGACGACGACGACATCAAGAACCTCGGGTTCATGTGCGACATGCTCCACGAGCACGGCGCGCTCGCCGCCGCCGAGCTGTGGTACGGCGGCCCGCACGCTCCGTGCATGGAGACGCGCTGCGTCCCGCGCGCGCCCTCGCAGATCCCGAGCGACTTCGAGCACCTCACGTACCCGAAGGAGATGGACAAGGACGACATCCGGACGGTGCAGGGCTTCTACGTCGAGGCCGCGAAGCGCGCCCGCGAGGCCGGGTTCGACATCGTCTACGTCTACGGCTCGCACTCCTACCTGCCGCAGCAGTTCTTGACGCCGTACTACAACCGGCGCACCGACGAGTACGGCGGCTCCTTCGAGAACCGCGCCCGCTTCTGGCGCGAGACGATCGAGCAGGTCCGGGAGGCCGTGGGCGCCGACTGCGCGATCGCCGTCCGCATGTCCACCGACATGTTCATGGGCGAGGCCGGCACGCAGCTCGAGCGCGACTGCCTCCCGTTCGTCGAGATGTGCGACGAGATCGTCGACGTCTGGGACATCAACGTCTCCGGCATCTCCGAGTGGGGCGAGGACGCGACCCCGTCCCGCTTCTACGAGTCCGGGCGCATGCTCCCGTGGCAGAAGGCGGTGAAGGGCGTCGCGAAGAAGCCGGTGCTCGGCGTCGGCCGCTTCACGAACCCCGACCTGATGGTCGAGGCGATCGAGTCGGGCTCGCTCGACATCATCGCCACCTGCCGGCCCTCCATCTCCGACCCGTGGCTCCCGCGCAAGATCGACGAGGGACGCCTGGACGACATCCGCGAGTGCATCGGCTGCAACATCTGCATCTCCCGCTGGGAGATCGGCGGCCCGCCGCTCATCTGCACGCAGAACGCGACCGCCGGCGAGGAGTACCGGCGTGGCTGGCATCCCGAGCGCTTCGAGCCGGCGGAGAACGCCGACAACGACGTTCTGGTCGTCGGCGCCGGGCCCGCCGGGATGGAGTGCGCCATGGTGCTCGGCAAGCGCGGCATGCGCCGCGTCCACCTCGTCGAGGCCGGCGACGACATGGGTGGCGGGATGCGCTGGATCCCGCAGCTGCCCGGCCTGGGCGAGTGGGCCCGCGTCGTCAACTACCGCAAGATCCAGATCGACAAGCTCAAGAACGTCGAGTTCATCCCGAACACGAAGCTCGACGCGAACGGCGTCAAGGACTACGGGGCCGAGATCGTCGTCATCGCCACCGGCGGCTACTGGGCCACCGACGGCCTCAACGGCTGCACGCACGACACCATCCCCGGCGCCGACGCGAGCCTGCCCTGGCAGCTCACTCCGGAGCAGATCATGTTCGAGGGCAAGGAGGTGCCGGGCGAGACAGTCACCATCCTCGACAACGACGGCTACTACATGGGCGTCTCGCTCGCGGAGAAGCTCGCCCGCGACGGCAAGAAGGTCCGGCTGATGACCCACCTCGGGCACATCGCGCCGTACATGCACTTCACACTCGAGGCGCCGAACCAGCACCGCATCCTGCACAAGCTCGGGGTCGAGGTGGTCACGTACCACATGCCGACGAAGTTCGAGGAGGGCCGTGTGCTCGCCAGCCACGTCTACGACGAAGAAGGCCACGAGCACGAGTTCGCCAGCGACGCCGTGGTGCTCGTCACCCAGCGCCGCTCGGACGAGGCCCTCTACCGCGAGCTGAAGGACTCGGTGGGCATCGACGCGCTGAACGCCGAGGGCATCACCGGCTTCTACCGGATCGGCGACTGCGAGGCGCCGCGGCTCACCGCCGACGCCATCTTCTCGGGCCACCGGCTCGCGCGCGAGATCGACTCGGACAACCCGGAAGTCCCGCTGCCGTTCAAGCGCGAGCGCAGGGTGGTCGAGCGCGAGGCGGTGCCCGCCTAAGTGCCGATCAAGATCGTCGTCTGCGTCAAGCAGGTCGGCTCGCTGGGAGACGAGGTCGAGTTCACCGACGACGAGCGGGACGTCGACCCCGACTACCTCGACTACGCCCTCAACGAGTGGGACTCGTTCGCCACCGAGGAGGCGTTGCGCCTGCGCGAGGCTGCGGGCGACGGCGACGTGCTCGCGCTCACGGTCGGCGACGAGGACGCGGAGGACGCCATGCGGCGCGCGCTCGCCATGGGTGCCGACCGCGGCATCCGCGTCTGGTCGGACGAGCTGGCCGGCGCCGACCCGATCACGGTCGCCCGCGCGCTCGCGGAGGTCGTCGGGGCGGAGAGCCCCGACCTCGTCTTCTGCGGCGTGCAGTCGAGCGACGCCGCGCAGGCGGCCACCGGCGCGGCGCTGGCAGAGATCCTTGGCCTGCCGCGCGTCGCGGTCGTGACGAAGCTCGAGCTGGGCAACGGGACGGCGACGGTGCACCGGGAGCTGGAGGGCGGCCTCGTCGACGTCGTCGAGGTCGACACACCGGCCCTGCTGACGATCCAGACGGGGATCAACGAGCCGCGCTACGCGACCCTGCGCGCGATCAAGCAGGCGGAGCAGAAGGAGATCGAGGTGCGAGAGCCCGGCGACCTGGGTACGCCCGCCGCCCGCGTTCGGCGGATGTTCGTGCCGCCGAAGGGCGAGGGCGCCGAGCTGCTGGACGGCAACGCGGCGGAGGTCGCGGCCAGAATCAAGGAGATCGTCGACGACCGGATGAAGGCATGAGGCCCGCTCCGCGTTCCGATACACGCGTCATCTGTTGGGGCACCCCGACCCACCACCCGCTGCGAGCCTATCGCCGAAATTCGCACCCATGGGTGCCGCATCGTGCCGAGAGTGCAACGAGGTGTGACGGATGAACGCGTTGGTCGTCGCCGAGCACGTCCGCGGCGAGCTCCGGCCGGTCACGCTGGAGCTGATCGCAGCCGCGAAGGGCCTCGGCGGCCGGGTCGAGGTGGCGGTGATCGCCCGCGACCCGGCGGCCTTCACGGACGCCGTCAACGTCGAGGGCGTCGACGAGATCCTCGCGGTCGAGGTCGGCGCCGAGGAGTTCGAGAACGACGTCTACCAGCACGCCGTCGAGCACCTGATCGCCGAACGGGGGCCGGACGTCGTCCTGCTCGGCTTCACGGTCGGCTCCATGGGCTACGGGCCGGCGCTGGCGGCCAAGCTGGGCACGGGGTTCGCCTCCGACGTCCTCGCGCTCCGCGAGGAGGACGGCGCCGTCGTGGCCGAGCGCTCCTTCTACGGCGCCAAGGTCAACGCCGAGCTGGACTTCCCCGGCCACGACCGGGTCGTGCTGCTGCTGCGCCCGACCGCCTGGCCGCCCGCCGAGGGCGCCGGCTCGGCGCCCGTGACGGCGGTGGCGGTCTCGCCGCCGGCTTCCCGCGCCCGCCATGCGGGCTGGGTCGAGGCGCAGGCCGGCGACGTCGACATCACGACGTCCGACTTCCTCCTCTCCGTCGGCCGCGGGATCGGCGACAAGGAGAACCTCGAGCAGTTCCAGGAGCTCGCCGACGCGATGGGCGCCACGCTCTCGTCGTCGCGGCCGCTCGTGGACGCCGGCTGGATGCCGAGCGCGCGGCAGGTCGGCCAGTCCGGGAAGACCGTGAAGCCGAAGGTCTACCTGGCGCTCGGGATCTCCGGTGCCGTCCAGCACCTTGCCGGGATGAAGTCGAGCGGGACGATCATCGCCGTGAACACCGACCCCGAGGCGGCGATCTTCAACGTGGCGCACTACGGTGCCGTGGCCGATCTCTTCGAGGTCGCGGAGGAGCTGGAGAAACTCTATTGAGGACCTGATGCCCGTCCTGCTGGGCGCCGAGGAGACGCGCGAGACCTTCGCCGGCCTCGAGACCTGGCAGATCGTCCTCTGGTACGTCCTCATCGCCGTCTCGGTGGCGATCTTCTTCTTCGGGGTCGGCCGGCTCGCCCTCAAGTACCGGCGCGGCCGCACGAAGGCGCCGGTCGGCAACCCGCTCCAGCGCGCGGTCGCGACGACGAAGATCGTGGCCACGCACGCGTGGATCCGGCGGCGCGACCCGCTCTCCGGCCTCGGCCACCTGCTCGTCTTCTACGGCTTCGTGGTCCTCTTCATCGGGACCGGCATCCTCGCCTTCCAGGACGACTTCGCCGAGCCTGTCCTCGGGTGGGTCTTCTGGCAGGGCTGGTTCTACCTCGGCTACTCGCTCTTCCTCGACGTCTTCGGCTTCGCACTGATCGTCGGCCTGAGCGTGTTCGCGGTCAAGCGGGGCATCCTGCGGCCGTTCCGGCTCTCGTACTGGCGACCCGCCGAGCCGGCCGCGCCGCTCGTGGACGAGGCCAAGCGCTACCGCGTCGGGGACTGGCTCTTCCTCGGCAGCCTGCTCTTCCTCGCCCTCACCGGCTTCCTGCTCGAGTCCTTCCGCATCGCCGCGGACGACCCGTCCTTCGAGAAGTGGGCACCGTTCGGCTGGCTCGTCGGCCAGGCCTTCATCGGCATGGGATTCGACGGCGACGCGGCCGAGTCGGCCCGCGCGACGACCTGGTGGGTGCACGGCGTCTTCGCCCTCTTCTGGGTCTCGTCGATCCCCTTCACGAAGGCCGTGCACATGCTCGCCGGGCCGGCCGGCGTCGCGGTCAAGGACGAGCGGGCGGGCAACGCGCTCCTGCCGCTCCCGGCCGACGCGAAGCCGGAGGAGGTCGGCTACGCGACCATCGACGCGCTCGCGCCGAAGCACCTGCTCGACCTGGACGCGTGCACGAAGTGCGGGAAGTGCCATGCCGCCTGCCCGGCGACCGCGTCGGGGTATCCACTCTCGCCGCGCGACCTGGTGCTCGACCTGCGCGAGGTGGCGGAGGGCTCCATGGGCAACCGCTCGGCGCTCCGGATCCCGCCACGCTTCCCCGAGCACGCCGACATCCTCGGCACCGTGATCAAGCCCGAGACGCTCTGGTCGTGCATGCAGTGCATGGCCTGCGTCGAGATCTGCCCGGTCGGGATCGAGCACGTCCCGATCATCAACCAGATGCGCCGCGCCCTCGTCGAGCGAGGCGAGATGGACGGGCAGCTGCAGCAGACCCTGGAGACGATCTACACGTCGGGCAACTCCTTCGGGGAGGCGAAGCGCAAGCGGGGCCGCTGGGCGAAGGACCTCGACTTCGACGTCAAGGACGCGCGCAAGGAGCGCACCGAGATCCTGTGGTTCGTCGGCGACTACGCCTCCTTCGACCCGCGGAATCAGCGGATCAGCCAGGCGCTCGCACACGTCCTGCGCCAGGCGGGTGTCGACTTCGGGATCCTCTACGACGGCGAGCGCACGGCCGGAAACGACGTGCGCCGCGTCGGCGAGGAGGGCCTCTGGTCGTCCCTGGCCGAGGAGAACGTCGAGACCATCTCGGCGTGCCGCTTCGACCGGATCCTCACGTCCGACCCGCACACCTTCAACACCCTCAAGAACGAGTACCCGCAGCTCGGCGGCGACTGGAACGTCCTGCACCACTCCCAGCTCCTGCTCGAGCTCCTCCAGGCCGGCCGGCTGCGGCCGCGCAAGGGGCTCGGCTACCGGGTCACCTACCACGACCCCTGCACGCTCGGCCGCTACAACGGCGTCTACGACGAGCCGCGAGAGGTGATCGCCTCGCTCGGCTGCGAGCTCGTCGAGATGCCGCGCAACCGCGACAACTCCTTCTGCTGCGGCGCGGGCGGCGGGCGCATCTGGATGAAGGAGCTGAAGTCCGAGGACGCCCAGCGGCCGAGCGAGAACCGCATCGACGAGGCGGTCGGGCTCGACGGCATCGACTACTTCGTCGTCGCCTGCCCGAAGGACGTGACCATGTACGAGGACGCGATCAAGACCTCGGGCCACCAGGGCGAGATCGAGCTGCGGGAGGTCTCCGAGCTCGTGCTCGAGTCGCTCGCCCTAGATGCTTGACCGGCAATTCCCGCACATGCGGTTGGCAGCTGCGACACGGCGCCGGATCGTCGCGTTCGCCCTTGCGCGTACTACCCGGTACGCGACTGCGGGCGAACCCGACGCCCGGCTTGGTCGCAACCGCCCCCGCAAGCACACGAATCACCGGCCAAGCATCAGCAACGGAAAGGAGAGCTCGTGAGCAAGGAGACCGCCTTCTATCCGCGCCTGAAGGCGCTGACCGACGAGTGGATGGACCTGTTCGGCTACTGGGCGCCCACCGAGGTCACGTCGACGGAGGAGGAGTACCGCGCCGTCCGCGAGACCGCCGGCCTCATGGACTTCACGATGCTGCGCAAGGTCGATCTCAACGGCCCGGGCGCACTCGACCTGGTCAACTCGATCGTGACGCGAGACGTCTCCGAGCTCGAGCCGGGCCACATCGCCTACGGCGCCCTCGCCGACGACGACGGGAAGATGGTCGACGACTGCACGACCATGATGCGGGCGGCCGACCGCGTCAGGTTCTGCGGCGCGAACGACCGTGACTTCGAGATCTTCAGCGCCGCGGCCGAAGGCTCCGACATCGAGGTGAGCGAGATCACCGACGCGACGCCGCATCTCTGCCTCCAGGGGCCGAAAAGCCGGGAGATCCTCCAGGGGATGACGAGCGCCGACCTCTCCAACGCGGCCTTCCCGTACTACACCTTCCGCGAGGACGTGGAGATCGCGGGCATCCCGGTCTTCATGACGCGCCTCGGCTACACGGCCGAGCTCGGGTACGAGCTCTGGGTCGAGCGCGAGCGCGCCTTCGAGCTCTGGGACGCGCTGCTCGCCGCCGGTGAGCCGCAGGGGATGAAGCTGATCGGCATGATCGCGCTCGACCTCTTCAGAATCGAAGGCGGCTTCATCATCGGCGGCATCGAGTACGACTCGACCGTCTCCCCGTACGAGTGCGGGCTCGGCTGGTCGGTCGACCTCGACAAGGGCGAGTTCCAGGGGAGGGCCGCGCTCACGAAGGCAAAGGACGAGACGCAGCTCCGGCTCACGAGCGTCGTCCTCGAGAGCGGCGGAGACGAGGCGAGCGGCGCGCCGCTCTGGGTCGACGGCGAGGAGGTCGGCCTCGTGACGCAGTCCGTAGTCTCGCCCTTCCTGGGCGGGAAGACGCTCGGGCTGGCCAAGATCCGCAAGGACCTCGCGCAGGTCGGCCAGGACGTCGTCGCACAGGTCGGCGAGGAGCAGATCGCCGGCGAGGTCGTCCAGCACCCGGTCTACGACAAGGAGCGGAAGCGCGCGAAGGAGAGCTAGCGCGCCCCGGTTAGGCATCGGTCCGAGCGGGTAGGCCCGAAGGTGCGGTGTCGATCGTCGACGTCATGTCCACGCGGATCGTCCAGGCGGAGCCGCACGAGAGCGTGCGCGAGGCGGTTCGCCGCATGTGCGAGGCAGGCGTCGGCTCCGTCGCCGTCTGCGAAGGGTCTCGCCTCGTCGGCATCCTCACCGAACGGGATGTCCTCCGGCTCGCAGCGACGGGTGACGATCTGGATCGCGTCCTCGTCGGCGACGCAATGACGGGGCGCGTCCTGACCGCCTCGCCCGACGCCGACATCCTGGCCGTCGCAAGGCTCATGGGCGAGCGGGGCGTTCGGCACCTGCCCGTCGTCGAGGGCGAGAACCTCCTCGGCATGATCGGGATCCGCGACGTGCTCGGCGCTCTTGCCGAGGCGCTCTGGCGGACGCACGACGACGCAGTCCACGAGACCGCGCGCGACCTCCTCGCCCGGCGGCCCTAGCCTCGAGCCTCCACAGGGGCTTGACAACTGCGCCTCGTTTTAGTCAAATGCCTAAGTCATCTGACTAAGACGTTCGAGCAGGGAGGCGAGAAGATGAGAACCCGAACCTTCGTCTGGCTGGCGGCGCTGCCGTTCGCGGTGCTGGTGATTGCGGTCGCAGTCGCCGGCGCGCGACCGGTCGAGGCCGACAAGAGCGAGCACAAGCGTGGCAAGAAACAGGAGCGCTACCTCTACGTCACCACCATCGCGCAGAGCGCGACCGATCCGGACTTCATCGCCGTGATCGGAGCCGATCCGCGCCGGGCCGACTTCGGCAAGATCGTGAACCGCGTGGACATGCCCAACGTGGGCGACGAGCTTCACCACTTCGGATACTCGCGTGACCAGGACCGGCTGGTCGTGCCGGGGCTCTTCTCGAACCGGATCCACGTCTTCGACATCGGACGCGACCGAAAGACGCTGGCGCTCCGGGCGGCGAACGACCAGCTGGCCGCGGAGAGCGGCTACGTCGTGCCGCACGGCGTCATGGACATGGACGGGAAGTTCCTCGTCCCCATGATCGGCGCGGCCACCGGCACGACGCTGCCGGGCGGCCTCGTCGAGATCAGCGACCGCACCGGCGCGTTCAAGCGGCACTTCGGCCCGGGGCCGGTGCGCGAGCCCGGCGACCTGGGGCCGACGTACATGTACGACTTCGCAGCGCTCCCCAAGGCCAACCGCGGCATCAGCTCGACGTTCGGGCCGCCGGCCACGTGCGGGGCAGGCATCGATCCGGGCTGTCTCGGCGACGAGGTCGCGGTCTGGGATGTCAGACGCCAGAAAGTGATCCAGACCGCCGACCTGGGCACGAACAGCGGCGCGCTCATGGTGCGCTTCGTCAAGGAGCACGGCGCCCGGCGGGCCTTCATCAACGCGCCGGGGACGAGCGCCGTGTGGCTCGCGGACGACGACGACCGCGACGGCGTCTTCGACTTCCAGCAGGTGCTCGGGCCCGAGGACGGCCTTGCCATCCCGGCCGACCTGATCCTGTCCTACGACCACCGCTTCATGTACGTGACCAACTGGTTCGCGGATACGGTCCAGCAGTACGACATCGCCGATCCGTTCAACCCGGTGCTGACGGCCACCGTGTCCGTGCCGCACCCGAACATGCTCAGGCTGAGCCGCGACAACCGGCGCCTCTACGTCTCCAACTCGCTGCTCACTCCGTGGGACGACGACCCCGACTTCGGGCCGGCGCGCAACGACGACTACGGGATCTGGCTGTTCGACGTCGCCAAGCGTTCCGGTGCGCTCACCCCGACCACCACCGGCGGGCAGCCCTGGATCAGCTTCACCGACGTCCAGAAGAAGACCACCAGGGGGCCGGCCGGACCGCACATGATGCTCTTCGACCCGAGCATCCCCCTCGACCCCGGTGAGCACTGAACCGCACTCGGACCAGGAGGTTCTCATGACCCCGCAAAGCTCTCTCCATTCCTCGCCGCAGGAGGCGATGCAAGCGCCTCGGGAGGAGTTCCTCTACGTCGCCTGCCTGCACGAGGGCACCGGCGTGGACGCGCCCGACTTCCTCGCCGTCGTCGACGCCGAGGAGGGCCGGATCGTCCACGAGACGCCCATGCCCAACGTGGGCGACGAGCTCCACCACTACGGCTGGAACCGCTGCTCGTCCGCCTGCCACGGCCCCGACCGCTCGCACCTGATCGTCCCGGGCTTCCGCTCGTCCCGCATCCACATCGTGAACGTGTCCGACGATCCGCGGAAGCCGACGATCGAGAAGGTCATCGAGCCCGAGGAGATCATCGGCGAGACCGGCCTCTCGCGGCCGCACACGGTGCACTGCATGCCGGGCGACAACGTCGTCATGAGCATGCTCGGCGACGCCGACGGCAACGCGACCTGCGGCTTCGCCGTCCTCGACGCGAAGACGTTCGAGATCAAGGGCCGCTGGGAGAACGGCGGCGAGCGGCCGCCGATGAACTACGACTTCTGGTACCAGCCGCGCAAGAACGTCCTCGTCTCCTCCGAGTTCGGCGCCCCGAACGCCTACGAGAAGGGATTCGACCTCGAGGACGTCGGCGCCGGCCACTACGGCCAGCGCATGCACTTCTGGAACCTCGCCGAACGGACGCTCGAGCAGTCGATCGACCTCGGCGAGCAGGGTCTCGTCCCGCTCGAGATCCGCTGGCTCCACGATCCCGACGCCGAGGAGGGCTTCATCGGGGCCGCGCTCTCGAGCGCGATGTGGCGCTTCCACCGCTCGAACGGCTCGTGGTCGGCGGAGCCCGTGATCACGACCGAGGGCGTCGAGCTCGAGGGCTGGCCCTTCCCGGTCCCGCCGCTCATCACCGACCTCGTCCTCTCGATGGACGACAAGGCGCTCTACTTCTCCAACTGGCTGCACGGAGACCTGCGGCGCTACGACGTCTCCGACCCGCAGAACCCGAAGCTCACCGGGCAGCTCTGGCTCGGCGGCGTCCTGGGCAACCCGAACGACGCGGGCCGCGACTTGAACGGCGGGCCGCAGATGCTCCAGCTCTCGCTCGACGGGAAGCGCCTCTACGTCACCAACTCGCTCTACTCGACCTGGGACAACCAGTTCTATCCCGAGCTGCGTTCCTGGCTTCTCAAGGTCGACATCGGAGAGGATGGGTCCATGGAGGTCGACCGCGACTTCTTCGTCGACTTCCACGACCGGCCCGGCGGGCCGGCCCGGGCGCACGAGGTGCGGCTCCAGGGCGGCGACTGCACGACGGAGATCTTCCAGTGATCCTCGCTCACCACATGGGCGAAGGCGCCCTTCTCGGCGCTCTGGCAGCCGGGGGGACGACCGCCGCGGCGGGGCGTGCTGCTCATCGCGCCGGGCTCGGCTCGACTCGGTCCTGCGGTGGCTGCGGCGCAAGTAGCCAGGGCTCAGATGGAGGAGGCGTTCCTCGATGCAGCGGAACGCCTCCTCGTCGAGCTCGGCTCCCCGAGCGTGACGACCCGGCGCGTCGCCGCCGAGGCAGGCCTGAATCACGGGCTCGTGCACTACTACTTCGGGTCGGTCGAGAACCTGCTCGTACGCGTCCTCGAGCGCTTCACCGACCGGCTCATCGCCCGGCAGCGGGCGATGTACTCCGACCCGAGCGTGTCCTTCGCAGAGAAGTGGCGGACGGCCATGCGCTACCTGGATGCGGACCGCGAGTACCAGAAGGTCTGGTTCGAGCTGCAGGCGTTGTCCTGGAACCGGCCGGAGTTGCGCGACCGTGTGGGCCACGTGCACGACGAATGGCGCGCCGTCCTCCTGGAGGCGTTCGCCGAGCCGCGCGAGCGCTACGGCATCCCGATCCCGCTGGAGGCGCTCGTCACGCTCGTGGTCACCTTCAACGAAGGGATCATCCTGGAGCGGCTCTCGGGCTTCGAGAGCGGCCAGCGCGAGCTGCTGGACTGGATCGACGCCTGGCTCACCGAGGCCGAGAAGTGACGATCGTGGCCGGCGGGAGGGCCGAGCAGACCCGAGCCCGCTACCCGGACGACGAGGGCTACGTCGAGCGCGACGGCGTCCGCGTTTTCTACGAGGTGTACGGGCACGGTGAGCCGACGATCCTCCTCCCGCCGCCCTGGGCGATCGTGTACTCCCGGATCTGGAAGATGCAGATTCCGTACCTCTCACGCCATTTCCGCGTCCTGGTCTACGACGGCCGCGGCAACGGCAGATCGGACCGGCCCGGATCCGCCGACGCCTACGGCGAGCGGGAGCAGGCCGCGGACGCTCTCGCCGTCCTCGATGCGACCGGTACCCAGCAGGCGGTCGTGGTCGGGTTCTCGTGGGGAGGGAAGTGGAGCCTGGTTCTGGCGGCCGAGCACCCGGAGCGCGTCAAGGCCCTGTGCTTCCTCGGCGCCAGCCTCGGGTTCTCACGCGAGCCCTTCCCGTACGAGCTGTACCCGTTCGACGAGGAGCTGGACACCGACGAGGGCTGGGCGAAGGAGAACCGCCACTACTGGCTCCGCGACTGGCAGGGCTACGTCGAGTGGTTCTTCTCGCAATGCTTCACGGAGCCGCACTCGACGAAGCAGATCGAGGACGCCGTTGGCTGGGGGCTCGAGACGACTGCCGAAACGATGATTCTGACCGAGGAGGCGCCGGAGCTCGAGCCGGACGAGACCCGCGAGCTCTGCTCCCGCCTGACCTGCCCCATCCTGGTCGTCCACGGCGACGAGGACGCCGTCGTCCCCCACGCCCAAGGGGTGGCGATCGCGGAGGCGACGGGCGGCCGGCTGGTCACGTTCGGCGGCTCCGGACATTGCCTGCAAGTCCGTGATCCCGTGCGGTTCAACCTCGTCCTGCGCCAGTTCGTGGAGTCGGTCGCATGAGCCTGCTCGAAGCCCAGCGCGAGCAGACCCGAGCCCGCTACCCGGACGACGAGGGCTACGTCGAGCGCGACGGCGTTCGCGTCTTCTACGAGGTCTACGGCGACGGTGAGCCGACCGTGTTCCTCCTCCCAACGTGGTCGATCATCCACTCGCGCCACTGGAAGATGCAGATCCCCTACTTCGCCCGCCACTTCCGCGTCCTCACCTTCGACGGCCGTGGGAACGGGAAGGCTGACCGGTCCGAGCGGGATCGCCGCCTACATCGAGTAGGAGTTCGCCGAGGACTCGCTCGCCGTCATGGACGCGACCGGGACGGAGTCCGCGGCCGTGGTGTCGGCTTCTCCTGCGGCGCGTTCTGGGGCACGGTGCTCGCGGCCGAATCACCCGGAGCGGGTCCTGGGTGCCGTGTTCATCGGCTCCGCGCGGTGCCGCTCGCGCCGGGGCACCCGGAGCGGAACGTCTACTCCTTCGAGGACCGCCTCGACACCGACGAAGGCTGGGCGAAGTACAACCGCCACTACTGGCTGGAGCACTACGAGGAGTTCCTCGAGTACTTCTTCGGCAGGATGTTCAGCGAGCCCCATTCCACGAAGCAGATCGAGGACTGCGTCGGCTGGGGCCTCGAGATCGCGCCCGAGACGCTGATCGAGTCCCACGAGGCGCTCGAGCTCTGCGGCATCGAGCGCTTCCGCGACATCTGCGCCCGGGTTCGCTGCCCCGTGCTCGTCCTCCACGGCGACGAGGACGCGATCCACCCGCTCGCCCAGGGCGCGGCGCTCGCGGAGGCCACCGGCGGCCGGCTCGTCACGCTCGAAGGCTCCGGGCACTGCCCGCACGTCCGCGACCCCGTGAAGGTGAACCTGCTCGTCCGCGCGCTTCGTGGAGTCGGTCGCATGAGCCTCTTGGAGGCGGAGCGGCGAGCAGACGCGCGCCCGCTATCCGGACGCCGAGGGCTACGTGGAGCGCGAGGGCGTTCGCGTCTTTTACGAGGTCTACGGCGAAGGTGAGCCGACCGTGATGCTGCCTTCCGACCTGGTCGATCGTGCATTCGCGCGTCTGGAAGCTGCAGGTTCCCTATCTTGCGCGGCACTACCGCGTGATTACGTTCGACCCGCGTGGAAACGGGCAAGTCGGACCGGCCGATAGAGGCGTCTGCGTACGACGAGCGCGAGTTGGCGGCCGATGCTCTCACTGTGCTCGACGCGACCGAAACCGAGCGCGCGGTCCTGGTCTCGTTCTCGCTCGGCGCTCACCGAGCGCTCCTGCTCGCTGCCAGACACCCGAGCCGCGTCGCAGGAGCCGTGTTCATCTGTCCGAGCATTCCCCTCGCTCCCCGGCCGAGCGATCAGTTCTCGTACCCCTTCGAGGAACCGCTTCGACACGTATCACGGCTGGGCCAAGGTGAACCGCCACTATTGGCTCGTCGACTTCCGCGGTTTCCTCGAGTTCTTCTTCAGCCAGATGTTCACCGAGCCGCACTCGACGAAGCAGATCGAGGACTGCGTTGGCTGGGGTCTTGAGACGACTCCGCGAGGTTCTGACCGCCACGGCGTACGCCGCACAGGCTGAAGAAGGACGAGGCGCGCGCGCTCTCGAGCCAGATCGCCTCCCCGGTGCTGGTGCTCCAGGGCGACTCAGGACGCGATCGAAGGTCCTGCGCGCGGCATCGCTCTCGCTCAGGCGACAGGTGGCAAGCTCGTGACTCCTAGAGGGCTCGGGCCACGGTGCGCACGCGCGCGATCCCGTCAGGGTCAACCTGCTGATCCGCGACTTCGTGGAGTCGCTCGGAAGGCGCGCGGCATGAGCATCGCCGCCGAGCCCACGCGAGAGCAGACTCGCGCCCGCTACCCGGACGAGCAGGGGTACGTGGAGCGGGACGGCGTGCGCGTCTTCTGGGAGCGCTACGGCGAGGGCCCGACTGCCGTCCTGCTCTTTCCGACCTCTCCCATCTCCCACTCACGGCTCTGGAAGGCGCAGATCCCGTACCTCGCGCGCCGGCACCGCGTGCTGACGTTCGACCCGCGTGGCAACGGGCGCTCCGACCGGCCCGCCGACGGTGCCGCGTACGGGTACTGGGAGTACGTCGAGGACGGGCGGGCCGTCCTCGCGGCGGCAGGGGTCGACAGGGCGATCCTCGTCGGGCTCTGCGACGGGGGCGGCTGGGCGCTCATGCTCGCGTCCAGACATCCAGAGATCGCCCTCGGCGTCGTCGCGCTCGCCCCGTGCCTCCCGTACCTCACGCCGCCGCACTCGAACTACACCCGCTTTCCGTTCGGCGAGCCGCTCGACACGGACGAGGGCTGGGCGAAGTACAACCTCCACTACTGGCGCCGTGACTTTCGCGGCTTCCTCGAGTTCTTCTTCTCGCAGCAGATCCCGGAGCCGCACTCCACGAAGCAGATCGAAGACTGCGTCGCTCTGGGGGCTGGAGACGGACCCTGAGACACTCGCGCTCGCCGACGACGAGGCGCCGCTCCCGTGGGGCAGCGTCGAGGAGGCGGAGGCGCTCTGCAAGGCTGTTTCCTGCCCGGTGCTCGTCGTCCACGGCGAGCTGGACGCCTGCCAGACGCGCGAGCGGGCGGAGGCCGTCGCCGCTCTGACCGGGGGCACGCTCGTCGGCCTCGAGGGCGCGGGCCATATTCCCCAGGCACGTCATCCCGTGAAGGTGAACCTGCTCATCCGCGACTTCGTCGAGTCGCTCGAAAGGAGAACGCCATGGAGCTCGTGACCGACGTCGCGCGGGAGCAGACCCGCGCCCGCTACCCGGACGAAGAGGGCTTCGTCGAGCGCGACGGCGTCCGCGTCTTCTACGAGGTCTACGGCGACGCGCCGACGACCTTCCTGCTCTTCCCGACCGGACCGATCTCGCACTCGCGCCTCTGGAAGGCGCAGATCCCGTACCTGTCGCGGTACTTCCGCGTCATCACGTTCGACCCGCGAGGAAACGGGCGCTCCGACCGCCCCCGCACGCCGGATGCCTACTCGCGCTGGGAGTTCGTCGAAGACGGTCGCGCGATCCTCGCGGCGGCTGGGGCGGAGACGGCGCTGCTCGGCGGGCTCTGCCACGGCGGCGGCTCGGCGCTCATGCTCGCCGCGACGTACCCGGCTTCTGCGCTCGGCGTGTTCGCGATCGCGCCGTTCGTCCCGATGCTCACGCCGGCGCATCCGAACTACCTTCGGTTCTCCTTCGACGACGAGCTCGAAACAGAGGAGGCCTGGGCGAAGTGCAACAGCCACTATTGGCGGCGCGACTACCGCGGCTTCCTCGAGTTCTTCTTCTCGCAGCAGCTCCCCGAGCCGCACTCGACAAAGCAGATCGAGGACGCGGTCGAGTGGGGGCTCGCAGGCGACGTGGAGCCGAACATCCTTTCGGCCGCCGTGTCAGGGCGTCCGTGGGAGAGCCAGGAGGACGCGCGAGCGCTCTGCGGGCGTGTGCGCTGTCCGGTGCTCGTTCTGTACGGCGAGCTGGACGGGTGCCAGCCGCGCGAGGAGGCGTCCGCCGTAGTCGAGTACACCGGCGGGACCCTCGTCACGATGGAAGGCGTCGGCCACTTTCCGCAGGCGCGCCACCCGGTGAAGGTGAACGGGCTGATGCGCGAGTTCGCAGAATCGGTCGTGCAGCCGAAGCCGACGGTGAAAACGTGGACGCGGGCGCTCAGCCGCCGCCGACGGGCGCTCTTCATCTGCTCCCCGATCGGGCTGGGGCATGCGCAGCGCGACGTCGCCATCGCCCGAGAGCTGCGGCAGCTCGTCCCTGACCTCGAGATCGACTGGCTCGCGCAGCACCCGGTGACGAAGGTGCTCGAGGGGGAGGGCGAGCGCGTCCACCCCATGAGCGCCGAGCTCGCCAACGAGTCGGGCCACATGGAGTCCGAGTCGGCCGAGCACGACCTCCACTGCTTCCAGGCGTGGCGGCGGATGGACGAGATCCTCCTGGCCAACTTCATGGTCTTCCACGACGTCGTCCGCGAGGAGAACTACGACCTCTGGATCGGGGACGAGGCGTGGGAGCTCGACTACTACCTGCACGAGAACCCGGAGGAGAAGCGCGCCGCCTACGTCTGGCTGACCGACTTCGTCGGCTGGCTCCCGATGCCCGACGGCGGCGAGCGCGAGGCGTTCCTCACGGCCGACTACAACGCCGAGATGATCGAGCACATCGCGCGCTTCCCGCGCATCCGCGACCGAGCGCTCTACGTCGGGAACCCCGACGACGTCGTCGGCGACGCCTTCGGCCCCGACCTTCCGCTCATCCGCGACTGGACCGAACAGCACTTCGACTTCGCCGGCTACGTCTCCGGGTTCGATCCCGCCGCGTTCGCCGACCGCGAGAAGCTCCGGGCAGAGCTCGGCTACCGGCCGGGCGAGCAGGTCTGCATCGTCACGGTCGGCGGCTCGGGCGTCGGCGGGCACCTCCTTCGCCGCGTCGTCGACGCCTTCCCGGAGGCGAAGCGGCTGGTGCCCGAACTGCGCATGGTCGTCGTCGCGGGCCCGCGCATCGACCCGGCCGCGTTCCCGGAGGCCGACGGCCTCGAGGCCCACCCCTACGTCCACAACCTCTACCGCCATCTGGCCGCGTGCGACCTCGCGGTCGTCCAGGGCGGACTGACGACCTCGATGGAGCTGACGGCGAACCGGAGGCCGTTCCTCTACTTCCCGCTGAGCCACCACTTCGAGCAGAACTTCCACGTCCGCCACCGTCTCGACCGCTACGGCGCCGGCCGGGCGATGGACTTCGACACGGCCACGCCCGCCGTGATCGCGCAGGCGATCGCCGAGGAGATCGGGCGCGAGGTCGACTACGCGCCGGTGGAGACCGACGGCGCCGCGAAGGCCGCGGCGCGGATCGCGGAGCTCCTCTGATGACTCCCGACGAAGACGCCATCGTCCGCTGCGCCCTCGACTACTTCGAGGGGTGGTTCGACGGAGATCCGGAGCGCATGCGCCGCGCGCTCCATCCCGATCTGGCGAAGCGGTCTCCCGCCGGCGAGTCTCTCGACGAGACGACGGCCCCGGAGATGATCGAGCTGACCGAAGCGGGCTCCGGCAGAGCGCGCGATCCCGGTAGGCGGCGCATCGACGTCCGCGTCGTCGACGTCCACGGCACGATCGCCTCCGCCGTGGTCGACTCGAACGTCTACCGCGAATACCTCCACCTCGTTCGCACGGACGACGGCTGGAGGATCGTGAACGCCCTCTGGGCGTTCACCTAGCGGGACGAGCGGGAGTAGGGCGCCGTCAGCGTCGCCTCTCCGAGAACATGGCCGTCCATCTCGGCACGGAGATCGTCGGCGCTCGCGCCGCCCTCGAGACCGGTCTCCGCGTCCAGCGCGTAGAGCGTGAAGACGTATCGGTGCGCGCCGCGATCGAGAACGGCCTCGATCAGGGAAGACTGATCGGGCGAGCCGCCAGCCGCCTGCGCCTTCGCGGCTAGAGGATCTGCGCCAGGAACTGCTTCGTGCGCTCCTCGCGCGGCGCGGTGAAGAAGTGCTCGGGCGTTCCCTCCTCGACGATCTCTCCCTCGGCCATGAAGACCATCCGGTGGGCGACGGCGCGGGCAAATCCCATCTCGTGCGTGACGACGACCATCGTCATCCCGGACTTGGCGAGCTCGGTCATGACGTCGAGGACCTCCTTGATCATCTCTGGATCGAGGGCCGAGGTCGGCTCGTCGAACAGCATGATCTTCGGCTCCATGGCGAGCGCGCGGGCGATCGCTACGCGCTGCTGCTGGCCGCCCGAGAGCTGGAGCGGGTACTTGTGCGCCTGCTCCGGGATGCGCACGCGCTTGAGCTGCTCCATCGCCCTTTCCTCGGCCTCCTTCCGTGGCTTCCGGCGGACGTTTCGGGGCGCGAGCGTGATGTTCTCGAGCACGCTCAGGTGCGGGAAGAGGTTGAACTGCTGGAACACCATCCCGACCTCGCTCCGGATTTCCTGGATGTGGCGGATGTCGTCGGAGAGCTCGATGCCGTCGACGACGATGCGGCCGGCGTCGTGCTTCTCGAGGCGGTTGACGCAGCGGATCATCGTCGACTTGCCCGAGCCCGAGGGGCCGCAGACGACCACGACCTCGCTGCGCTCGACGGACAGTTCGACGCCGTTGAGGGCCTGGAAGTCGCCGAACCACTTCGACACCCCCTCCAGCAGGATCATCGGCCTGCCGTTCTCGCTGCTCATCTCTCCCCCAGTCCGAGCCGGCGCTCGAGCCGCTGGCTCTCGCGCGACATCCAGTACGAGCCTGTCCAGTAGATGAAGCTGGCGAACACGAGCGTCTCCACGTAGAGCCCCTGCGCGAGGAAGTCGGGCTGCTTGGTCACGTTCTGCGCGACGGCCAGCAGCTCCGTCAGCCCGATGATGAAGACGAGCGACGTGTCCTTGTAGAGGCTGATGAACTGCCCGACGAGCCCGGGGATCACGGCCCGGAGCGCCTGCGGCAGGACGATGCGCAGCGTCGTCCGGAAGGGCGAGAGGCCGAGCGCCTGGGCCGCTTCGATCTGCCCCGTCGGCACGGACTGCAGCCCGCCGCGCACGATCTCCGCCACGTATGCCGACGTGAAGAGCACAAAGGCGATGATCGCGCGCGTGACGAGGCTCGGCGGGTCGACGCCCTCGGGCAGGAAGAACCCGATCATGAAGAAGGCCATGAACAGGATCGCGATCAGCGGCACGCCGCGGAAGAGCTCGATGTAGCCGACGCACACCGCCCGCACGGCCGGGAGGCTGGAGCGGCGCCCCAGCGCAAGCAGGACGCCGAACGGGAAGGAGAGCAGGATCGCGGCGACCGCCAGGAAGACCGTGAGGAGGAAGCCGCCCCAGCGGTCCCACCCGACGCCTCCGAACGCCGCGATGACGAGGAAGGAGGCGAGAACGCCCGCGAGGACGACGAGCGGGACGAAGCGCTCGAGCCGCCTGGGCGTCCGCTGGCCCAGCAGGTTGCCGACGTAGCCGACGGCAAAGACTCCGAGCACGAGCAGCACGGGCTCGAGCGAGCGGGAGAACCAGAGAAGGACGGCCACGAGCAGGAAGAGCGGCATGAGCCTGCGGACGCCTCCGCCCGGAATCTCGACCGCGCGCCCCTCGGCGACCTCCCGCCGCCGCTGCGCGCCGAAGGCACCCGCCCCGAAGCCGAGGGCAGCGGCCAGGACGAACAGCGCCGCCCAGAGCCGCGAGATCTGGTCGCGGGGGAAGCTCCCGACGACCAGGTTCGTGATGTTGCGCTCGACGATCTCCCAGCGCGCGTCGACCAGCACGAAGCGGCCGATGCGGTACACCGCCCAGAGCACCAGCAGGGAGAAGACGACCGTGAGGATCGTGTCGAGCCGGCTGCCGAAGAGGTTCGCCCTCACCCACTCCGACGGCGACAGCTTCCTGATCGGCGGGCGCTCGCTCACCGGCGTCCCTTCAGCGTCAGCCGCCGGTTGACGAGGTTGGTCACGGCCGCGATCAGGAGCGAGAAGACGAGGTAGATCACCATGAGCAGCGCGATGGCCTGGACGGCCGGCGCGCTCTGCGCGATCGAGACCTGGGTGACCTTCGTCACCTCGTAGTAGCTGATCGCCACGCCGAGCGACGAGTTCTTCACGAGGTTCAGGTACTGGTTGGAGATCGGCGGGATGGAGATGCGGAAGGCCTGCGGCAGCACCACGTGGCGGAGACGCTGGAGCCCCGAGAGCCCCAGTGCGTCGGCGGCCTCGCTCTGGCCGCGCGACACGGAGAGGATGCTCCCGCGGACGATCTCCGCGATGTGGCTCGCCGTGTAGAGGGAGAGCGCGATCAGCAGGGCCGCGTACTCGGGCGCGAGCCGGAACCCGCCGGTCGTGGAGAGCTCGCCGACCTCGGGCGTGGTCAGCGTCCACGGTGTCCCGGTGGCGACGTACCCGAGCGCCAGGACGGCGAGCAGGGTCCCCCCGGCCCAGAGCGCCCGGCGATGCGGCTGCCCGGTGCGGTCGAACCGCCGCGTCCGCCAGATCCAGACGGCGACCGCGGCCGCGGCCGCGACGAGCGCGGCGACGGCGAAGCCGACCCCGCCTCCGACCTGGTCGAACCACGGCACGACGATCCCTCGGTTCGAGATCGCGACGAGGTCGAGGAGCTCCACCGCCTCGCGGATCGGCGGGAGGCGGATCATCACGCCGAGGTACCAGAAGAGGATGATCACGAGCACCGGGATGTTCCGGAACACCTCGACGTAGACGGCCGCCGCCTTGCGAACGAGCCAGTTCGTCGAAAGCCGTGAAACGCCGACGACGACGCCGAGGATCGTCGCGAGGACGATCCCGAGCAGCGCCACCTTGATCGTGTTCTGGATCCCGACGAGCAGCGCGTCGAGGAGGCTCTGGGAGGAGCGGAAGTCGGAGTCCGGGATCGCGAAGCCCGCGGGCTGGCGCAGGTAGTCGAACCCGGTCGGGATGCCGCGACGCTCGAGGTTGTAGATGACGTTGTCGAGGAGGAAGAGAAGAAAGCCCGCCACGGCCGCGACGAACACGACCTGGAGCACGAGCCGCAGGACGCGAAGGTTGCGCCAGAGGGGAGGCCGGCGGGTTGTCGATGCGGTCGCGGCGGTCATCGCGGGGTCGGGCGGGGGCGGCGGCGCGCGGCCGCCGCCCCCTCTTCGGATCTAGCGGTACGGCGGCGAGTACTGGAGGCCGCCGTCGGTCCAGAGCGCATTCAGATCACGCGGGAGCTCGAGAGCCGAGCCCGCACCGACGTTGCGTTCGAAGATCTCGCCGTAGTTCCCGACCTGGCTGACGACCTGCACCGCGAAGTCCGCGGGCAGACCGAGCCCGGCGTCGAAGGGCTCTCCCTCGACCGGCTGGCCCAGGAAGCGCTGGATCTCCGGATCGTCGCTCCCCTGCTCGACGTTGCCGGAGTCGAGGCCGAACTCCTCGGCCTGGATGGTGGAGATCACGGCCCAGTTGACCGCGTCCGCCCAGTCGTCGTCGCCGTCGGCCACGACCGGTCCGAGCGGCTCCTTCGACATCGTCTCGTCGAGGATCACGAGCGCCTCGGGGCCGCCCTGGTCCTCGGGCCAGCTGGAACGGACGCCGGCGAGCTGGGACTTGTCCGACGTCCACGCGCCGCAGCGTTCCTCGACGAAGGCGGCCTGAAGCGGCTCGTTGTCCTCGAAGGCGAGCGGCGTGTAGTCGATGCCGCGCGCCTGGAACTGCGACTCGAGGTTCAGCTCGGTCGTCGTCCCGGAGAGCACGCAGATCGTCTCGCCCGCCATGTCCTCGAGCGACTCGTAGCCGCTGTCGGCGGGCACCATCATCCCCTGCCCGTCGAAGAACGTCGTGTGCAGGAACCGGGCACCCTCGGTCCCGTCGCGCGACGACGTGTAGGTCGTGTTGCGGATGAGCACGTCGATCTCGCCGGACTGGAGTGCCGTGAAGCGCTGCTCGGCCGAGAGCGGCGTGTACTCGACCGCCTCGGCGTCGCCGAGCACGGCCGCGGCGACGACCTTGCAGAAGTCGATGTCGAAGCCTTCCGGCTCACCGCTCTCGCCGGTGAAGCCGAAGCCCGGCACCGCGTCGTTCACGCCGCACTGAAGCGTCCCACGGTCCTGCACCTCCTGCAGGAGGCTGCCGCCCTCGGACTGGCCGCCGCCACCCGCTTCCGCCTCGCCGGTCTCGGCGGCGGCGGTATCGCTGCTGTCGCTGTCGTCGTCGTCACCGAGCGAGCAGCCTGCGCCGAGGACGAGGACGAAGGACAGGAGGACGCAGAGCGCCCACCCCTGGAACACACGCATGTATTCACCACCCCCTGGCTTGACAGCACGGGCAGGCTAACGAATGACGGCGAGAACCGCCGCGCCGCGGATCTCGCCGGCGCGCAGCCGGGCCAGGGCCTCGTTGGCCTGCTCCAGCGGAAAGGCCTCCACCTCGGTGCGAACGCCGACCCGGGGCGCGCGCTCCAGGAGCTCCTCCCCGTCACGCCGCGTCAGGTTCGCCACCGAGCGCACGAACGCGCTCGCCCCAGAGGAGCTCGTACGGGAAGGAGGGGATGTCGCTCATGTGGATGCCGGCGCAGACGACCGTGCCTCCCTTCGCCGTCGCCGCGAGCGCTGCGGGGACGAGCTCGCCGGCAGGGGCGAAGACGATCGCGGCGTCGAGCTCCTCGGGCGGCCGCAAAGGCGAGTCGCCGGCCCACTCCGCGCCGAGCTCCCGCGCGAACGCCTGCCCCTCCTCGTCGCCCGGGCGAGTGAAGGCGAAGACCCGGCGTCCTTCGTGCCGGGCGACCTGGGCGACGATGTGCGCGCTCGCCCCGAAGCCGTAGAGCCCGAGCCGCTCGGCGTCGCCGGCCAGCCGGAGCGCGCGGTACCCGATCAGGCCGGCGCAGAGGAGCGGCGCCGCCTGGAGGTCGTCGTACCCGTCCGGGAGCGGGAAGCAGAAGCGCTCGTCCGCGACGAGGAGCTCGGCGTAGCCGCCGTCGAGGTGGTAGCCGGTGAAGCGCGCGAGGTCGCACAGGTTCTCCCGCCCGCTGCGGCAGTAGCGGCACTCGCCGCACGTCCAGCCGAGCCAGGGGATGCCGACCCGGTCGCCGGGGACGAAGCGCTCGCCGCCTTCGACGGCCCTGCCGACCACCTGGTGGCCCAGGACGAGCGGGAGCTTCGGGTCGGGCAGCTCCCGGTCGACGACGTGCAGGTCCGTCCGGCAGACACCGCACGCGGCCACCTCGACGAGCACCTGCCCGGGGCCGGGCTCGGGCGCCGGGAGCTCGGCCTCCCGGAGAGGCGTCCCCGGGGAGTCGAGCACCATTGCCATCATCGGGCTAAGAACCCGAGCTCACCGAGGATCGCGTCGCACGGCGCCTTCCCCGCCAGGGGAGGTCGTGCGCACGACCTGCTTCCAGGCCTCGGCGAGCACCTCGCCGAGGATGCCGACGATCTCGTCGAACTGCGCCTGCTCGGCGACGAGCGGCGGCGAGATCTGCACGACCGGGTCGCCGCGGTCGTCGGCGCGACAGATGAGGCCCGCCTCGAAGAGGCGCGGGGAGAGGAAGTCGCGGAGGAGGGTCTCGCACTCGTCCTCCGAGAAGGTCTCGCGCGTCTCCTTGTCCTTGACCAGCTCGAGCGCGTAGAAGAACCCGGTCCCGCGGAGGTCGCCGACGATCGGCAGGTCGAGAAGCTGGGCCAGCGTGGCGCGGAAGGCGTCCTGCTCGCCGGCGACGTGCTCGACGAGCCGCTCGCGGCGCATGATCTCGATGTTCTTGAGCGCGATCGCCGCCTGCACCGGATGACCGCCGAAGGTGATGCCGTGCATGTACATCGCCGTCCCGTCGAGGAAGGGCTCCATCACCCTCTCCGAGGCGATGACCGCGCCGATCGCGGCATGCGCCGAGGAGAGGCCCTTTGCCGAGGTGATCATGTCCGGCCGAATGTCGTAGCGCTCGGAGGCGAACCAGGCCCCGACCCGCCCGAACCCGGTGATGACCTCGTCGGCGCAGAGGAGGATGCCGTAGCGGTCGCAGATCTCGCGCACGCCGGCCCAGTAGCCCTCGGGCGGCGTGAACGCGCCGCCGGCGTTCTGCACGGGCTCCATGATCACCATCGCGACGGTCTCGGGACCGGTGTGTTGGATCATCGAGTCGAGGTCGTCGAGGAGGAACGCCGTGAACTCGGCCTCCGTCTCCTCGGGCGGGCGGTGGTAGCGGTTCGTGTTGTGGACGTGCTCGGTGTCCGGGACGAGCGGCTCGAAGGGCGTCTTCAAGGCGGCGATCCCGTTGATCGAGAGCGCGCCCATCGTCGTGCCGTGGTAGGCGATGCGCCGAGCGATCGCCTTCCAGCGGCGCTCGCCGCGCGCGGCGTGGTACTGCCGCGCGAGCTTCCACGCCGACTCGACCGCCTCGGAGCCGCCCGAGCAGAAGAAGACCCGGTTCAGGTCGCCCGGCGCGACCGAGGCGACCTCCGCCGCCAGCTCGATCGCGCGTGGGTGCGCGTAGCTCCAGTTCGTGTAGAAGGGCAGCTCCCGAAGCTGCGCCGCCGCCGCCTCCCCGATCTCCTCTCCGAACCCGTAGCCGATGTTGACCGCGAAGAGCCCGGCGAGCGCGTCCAGATACCGCTTGCCGTTGATGTCCTCGAGGTAGCAGCCGTCGCCGCGCACGATGATCGGCACCTCGGCGTCCTTGTAGCCCGACATGCGGGTGAAGTGCAGCCAGAGGTGGTCGCGCGCGGCCTTCTGCAGCTCGTCGGCGGAGAGGGTCGTTGCGGGAAAGCTCATGCAGCTCCTTTCGGCGTTCGGCGGTACTGGAGGAGGACGTTGCCCAGCATCAGGATGATCGCCACTCCGAAGATCATGGTGCCGATCACGTTGACCTCGGGCGGCACTCCCCGCTGGGCGGCGCTCCAGACGTAGAGAGGGAAGGTCGTCGTCGTGCCCGAGTTGAAGCTCGTGATCACGTAGTCGTCGATCGAGAGGGAGAACGCGAGCAGCGCTCCCGCGAGAATTCCGGGCGCGATCAGCGGCAGCGTGATGCGGAAGAACGTGACCCACTCGTTCGCGCCCAGGTCCGCGGCGGCCTCCTCGACGTGGCGGTCGAAGCCGACGAGCCGAGCCCTCACCGTGACGACCACGAAGCTGATGCAGAACATGATGTGTGCGAGCACGATCGTCCAGAAGCCAAGGGTCGTGCCCAGGTTGAGGAAGAGCGTGAGCAGCGAGGCGCCGAGCACGATCTCCGGAGCGGTCAGCGGCACGAAGATGAGAAAGTTGGTCGCGCCCCGCCCGCGGAAGTGGTAGCGGACGAGCGCCATGGCGATCAGGGTGCCGAGGACGGTCGCGACGAGCGTGGCGACCAGGGCGACCTGGATGCTCGACTTCACCGCGTCGCCGAGGAAGGGCGGCCCGAACGGGTTCGTCCAGTGGTCGAGCGTGAAGCTCTCCCACGTGTAGTTGTAGCGCCCGGCCGGGTCGTTGAAGGAGAACACGATGACGACCAGGATCGGCAGCATCAGGTAGGCAAGCGCGAGGACTCCGAAGAGCGTGAGCGTGTGCCGGCGGACGAACGCCCAGGCGCGGGAGGCGAAGCTCCCGCGGTGGGTCGGCAGCGGCTCGGCGGCGGTCGTCATCCCGCCATCCTCTCCGTGCCGAGGATTTTCGTGTAGATCGCGATCAGGAGCAGGATGACGGCCATGAGGAGGACCGACATCGCCGCGGCTTGCCCGTAGTCGGTGATCTCGAGGAACTTCGACTGGATGACGTTGCCGATCATTGCCTGCTGCGGCGTCCCGAGGAGCTCGGCGTTGATGAAGTCGCCGGCCGCGGGGATGAACGTGAGCAGTGTCCCGGCGATCACGCCCGGGGCCGAGAGCGGGAGTGTCACGCGGAGGAAGGCCTTCGTGCTCGACGCGTAGAGGTCCTTGGCCGCCTCGATCAGGCCCTTGTCGATCTGCTCCAGGCTGACGTAGAGAGGCAGCGCCATGAAGGGCAGGAAGTTGTAGGTGATGCCGGCGATCACCGCGGTCGACGTTGCGAGGAGGCGCCCATCCTCGGCCACCAGCCCGAGGGTCTGGAAGACGCCGACGACGAAGCCGTCGTCCGCGAGGATGTTCTGCCACGCAAGCGTCCGGATCAGGTACGTGACGAAGAAGGGCGCGATGATGAAGAGGAGAAGCAGGTTCTTCCAGCGCCCGCCGCGGAAGGCGATCCAGTACGTCAGCGGATAGGAGATGAGGAGCGCCAGCACTGTGGCGATCCCGGCGTACTGGAGCGAGCGGAAGAACTGCGGCCGGTAGGTGCTGAAGGCCTCGGTGTAGTTGTCCCAGGCCCAGTTGAACGTGTAGCCGACCTGGACCGTGCCCTCCTGCAGCGACGTGTACCCGAGGTAGTAGAGCGGGACGACGAAGAAGAGGAGCAGGAAGGCGATCCCCGGCGCGAGGAGCAGGTACGGGGTCAGCCAGTTGTGACGGTGGAGGAAGCTCATGCTTGCGGCGGCGCGCGCCCTACACGCCGATCACCGCCTGCCACTGCTCCTGGAACTCGGGGTTCTCGATCGCCTCGGCGCTGAACTCGTGCAGGTTCTCGAGCACGTCCGGCGGCGGGAAGATGAGCGGGTCCTCCGCCAGCGCCGGGTCGATCTCGGTGATCGCCTCCTTCGTCCCCTTCACCGGGGTGATGTAGTTGACGTAGGCGGCGACCTGTGCGGCGATCTCCGGGTCGTAGAAGAAGTTCATGAACGTCGACGCCGTGTAGACGTCGCCGCCCGTCGGGATCACCATCGTGTCCACCGACGAGATCCCGCCGGCGTCGGGGATCTTGAACTCGAGGTTCGGGTTGTCCGCCTGGAGGATGACGATGTCCCCCGACCAGGCGATCGACGCCCACGCGTCGCCGCCGGCCAGCAGGCCCGTGTAGTCGTTGCCGGTGAACTGGCGGATCTGCCCGTCATCGACGGCCCGCTTGAGCTTCTCGCAGATCTCGTTGAAGGCGGCCTGGTCCGGGTCGGCGGGATCGCCGCCCATCTCGAGCAGGAAGAGCGCCGCGGTGTCCTCCATCGAGTCGAGCATCGTCACCTTGCCCTTGAGGGCGGGGTCGAGGAGCTGCTCGACGGAGGTGATCTCGCCCCCGACCTTCTCCGGGTCGTAGCCGACGCCCGTGATGTAGGACTGCCATGGCAGGCTGTAGTCGCGGTTGGGATCCCAGGGCGGGCTCGCGAGCGTGTCCTCGAGGTTGACCATGTTCGGGATCGCGCTCTTGTCGAGCTTCTGCAGGTACCCGAGGTCGAGCAGGCGGGCGGCGAGCCACGCGGTCGGGACGATGATGTCGCGGTCGATCGACTGGCCGTTCGCGAGCGGCGCCTGGATCTCGCCGAAGAACTCCTCGTTCGAGTTGATGTCCTCGAGGTAGTTGACCTTGACCCCCGTGGCCTCGGTGAACAGGTCGAGGGTCGGGAACGAGGTCGCGTCGTCGTTCTGGTCGATGTAGAACGGCCAGTTGGACACGGTGATCTCGTCGGCAAGCACCTGCTCGACGGTCGTCGCGCCGGTCGCGGCCGGCTCCTGGCCCTCGATTCCGCCCTCGCCGCCACAGGCGGCCAGAAGGCCCGGCAGGGACAGCGTCACGCCGCCGACGGCCGCACGGCGCAGGAGCTGCTCCCGCGTCATCGGGTGGTTGATCCGCTCGAACGGTTGCTTCATCGCTCCGTCTCCTCCTGTGATTCCACTACGAAGGTTGCGTCGGGGCTCCAGCTGAGCGTGACCTGACTGCCGGGCTGCACCGAGGACGCCCCTGTCTCGGCGTTTTGCACGTAGAGCGTGATCGCGCCGGCCCGGGTGTCGACGATGTACTGCGTCGAGACGCCGATGTACGCGCTCTCGCGTACCTCGCCGGCCAGATGGTTCTCCTCCTGCGTCCCGAGCCGGACCTTCTCCGGGCGGATGCCGATCGAGAGCTCGCCCGTGCGCCCGGCGGCCGCAGGGACGCGTACGACGCTCCCGTCCTCGAGCCTGACGACGCCGTCGCCTTCGACCGTGCCGCGCAGCAGGTTGGAGATGCCGAGGAAGCCGGCGACGAACGCCGTCCGCGGCGCTTCGTACAGCTCGGTCGGCGTCCCGAGCTGCTCGATCTTCCCGTCGTTCATGACCGCAATGGTGTCGGCCATCGTCATGGCCTCCTCCTGGTCGTGGGTCACGTGCACGAACGTGATCCCGACCTCGTTCTGGATGCCCTTCAGCTCGAGCTGCATCTGCTTGCGGAGCTTCAGGTCGAGCGCGCCGAGCGGCTCGTCGAGGAGGAGCACCCGCGGGCGGTTCACGAGCGCGCGCGCGAGCGCGACGCGCTGCTGCTGGCCGCCGGAGAGCTGCCGCGGCTTGCGCCGCTCGAACCCGGTGAGCGCGACGAGCTCGAGCGCCCCGGCCACGCGCTCGTTCAGCTCCGTGCCCTTCACCCCCTTGCGCTTGAGCCCGAAGGCGACGTTGTCCGCGATCGAGAGGTGCGGGAAGAGCGCGTAGCTCTGGAACACCGTGTTGACGTCGCGCTTGTACGGCGGCAGGCCGGTGACGTCGCGGTCGCCGAGGTAGATGGTGCCCGCCGTCGGCTCCTCGAAGCCGCCGATCATGCGCAGGCTCGTCGTCTTGCCGCAGCCCGAAGGGCCGAGCAGCGCGAAGAAGCTCCCGCGGGGGATCTCGAGCGAGACGTCGTCGACCGCGGTCGAGTCGTCGAAGCGCTTCGTCACGCGCTCGAGCCGGACATCGGCGGTGGGCGCCCCTGTCTCGGGCCCGCGCTCGACCTGCTCGTCAACGGCCACGTCTCGCCTCCATGTCGATGGGCACGACCACGACCGGCCGGTCGGACACGTGCAGGAGCTTGTGGGGAACCGACCCGAGAATCGCGCCGCGGATCGGGCTTTCGCTGTGCGTGCCGATCACGATCATGTGAGCGTCGCGCTTGCGCGCGACGTCCAGGATTGCCGGCACCGGCCGCTCCGGGACGAGCTCGACGTCCACCTCGACGCCGGCAGCCTCCGCCCGGGCGACCGCGGACGCGGCCACGCGCTGTCCGACCTCCTCGAGCGCCTTCTCGTGCTCGCGGAACTCCTCGCCCACGCTGCGGACGGGCGGCTCGATGGCGAAGACGACCACGAGCTCGTCGCCGTACCGCTGCGCCAGGTCGATCGCGGTGTCGAGCGCGGAGCCGGAGCATTCGGAGCCGTCGAAGCCGAGGACGATCGTGGTACGGGCCATCTCAGCCCTCCTTGTCCCGTTCGTCGAGGCCGGCGGTCTCCGCGACGGCGACGTGGCCGGCCGCCACTTCGGGGTCGACCGCCTCGAACGCGCGCCGACTGAAGAACCGCTGGTGCCCGCCGATGCGCCAGAGGATCATGAAGACGACGCCGAGGAGCAGGAACCCGAGCCCGATCACGAGCGGCACGCCGACGCCGAAGATCGATTGGCCGGTATAGGACGCGCTCGGGTCGGTGAAGTCCTTGATGGATTGGAAGAAGAGGAAGGCGAGCAGCGCCGCCCCGATCAGCGGCGCGACGCCGATGAAGAGGAAGTTGCCGACCGACTTGAAGAGCTCACGCCGGTAGAAGAGGACGCACGCGAGCCCGCTCAGCGCGTAGTAGAACGCGATCATCAACGCGAGCGCCGAGAGCGTGTCGAAGAGGAAGTTCTCGGAGATGAAGTTCGCCGGGACGTACCAGGCGACCGCGAGCGCCGCGACCACGAACGTGGACACGTGCGGAGTCTGGAAGCGCGGGTGGACGGACGCGAGGCCCTTCGGCAACGCATCGGACCGGGCCATCGAGAACGACGTCCGTGAGGCCGGGATGATCGTCGTCTGGGTCGAGGCGATCGCCGAGGTGACGATCGCGAGGATCACGAGCTTGTCCCAGGGCGAGCCGAGCACGCCGCCGGCGATCGTCCCGAAGAGCGCATCGTCGTCGTCGAACTCCTCGAGGAGCGAGACGCCCGCGTAGGCAACGATCGCGGTCGCGACGGCGACGTAGGTGACGAGCAGGATGACCGTGCTCGTCAGCGCCGCCAGGCCGGAGGTCGTGCGGGAGTCCTTGGTCTCCTCCGCCAGGTTGACGGCGCTCTCCCAGCCCCAGTAGATGAACACCCCGATTAGGAGCGCGGAGATGAGCGCTTCGCGGCTCTCGATCTCGAACGGGTTGAACCACGAGAGGGACGGCTCGATCGAGTCGGGGGTGGCGTCGCCCGCGTAGACCTTTCCGAGCGCGACGGCGGCGAGGAGGAGCAGCGCGCCGACCTGCGCGAGGATCATCACGTTCTGCACCCGCGCGGAGAGCTCGGTGCCGATGATGCAGACAGCGGTTAGGACGATGATGTACGCGACCGCGAGCGCCGTGATCGCCGGCTTCGACGCCGCCGCGGCGTCCCAGCCGAAGAGGACGTAGGTGTAGCGGGCGCCGACATCCGCCAGCGAGCCGATCACGAGGATCCCGGTCACGCAGACGGCCCAGCCGCCGATCCAACCCGGGTACGGGCCGAGCGCGCGGGTCACCCAGGAGAACGTCGTCCCGGCGTCCGGGTCGGCGCGGTTCATGTAGTAGAACGCCGCTGCGATGAAGAACATCGGGACGAACGACGCGAGCAGCGCCGCCGGGGCCTGCACGCCCACGACGACGGCGAGCGTGCCCATCACGGCCGCGAGCGAGTACGCAGGGGCCGTCGACGCGAGCCCGATGACGAGCGCATCGACGAAGCCGATCGCGTTTGCCTTCAGCCCGGCGTGCTCGACTTCCGCCGAGGACCGCTCCGCCTGAACGGTGGCCACAGTCGCTGTTTCGCCCTAGTCGATCTTCGCCATGACGTGCTTGATCTGCGTGTAGTCCTCGAGCGAGTAGACCGAGAGGTCCTTGCCGTAGCCCGACTGCTTGTAGCCGCCGTGCGGCATCTCGGAGACCAGCGGGATGTGGTCGTTGATCCAGACCGTCCCGAACTGGAGGCGGCGGGCGGCGTTCAGCGCGCGCCCGAGGTCCCGCGTCCAGACGGAGGACGCAAGCCCGTACGGGACGTCGTTCGCCCAGTCGATCGCCTGGTTGTCGTCGGCGAAACGCTGGACGGTGACGACGGGCCCGAAGATCTCCCGCTGGACGATCTCGTCGGTCTGCTCGACGTCGGTGACGACGGTCGGGTTGACGAAGAACCCGCGGTCGCCGTTCGACCCGCCGCCCGTGAGGATGGTCGCGCCCTTGGCCCGCTCGAGGAACCCGAAGACGCGCTCCTGCTGGTCCTTGGAGATCACCGAGCCCATCTCGATGTCCTCGCCCTCGGCCGGGTCGCCGACCTTGATCGACTCCACGGCCGGGACGAGCTCCTCGAGGAGCTTGTCGTAGATCTTGGGGCCGGCGACGATCCGCGACGCCGCCGTGCAGTCCTGCCCGGAGTTCCAGTAGCCGGCGGCCCTGACGCCCTCAGCCACGGCGGCAGGGTCGGCGTCGTCGAACACGATCACGGGGGCCTTGCCGCCGAGCTCCAGATGGACGCGCTTGAGCGAGTCCGCGGCGGTCGCGGCGATGATCTTGCCGGTCGCGACGTCGCCGGTCAGCGAGACGAGGCGCACGTCGGTGTTCTTCACGAGGGCCTCACCCGCGGGAACGCCCTCGCCGGTGATGACGTTGAGGACGCCGGGCGGAATGATCCCCTCGGCGAGCTCGACGAAGCGCAGCAGCGTCAACGGGGTCTGCTCGGAGGGCTTGAGGATCTGGGCGTTGCCGGCTGCGAGCGCCGGTCCCATCTTCCAGACGGCCATCCAGAGCGGGTAGTTCCAGGGCGCGATGCCGGCGACGACGCCGAGCGGCTCCCGCCGGATCATGGAGGTGTGCTCCCGCATGTACTCGCCGGTGGAGCGGCCCTCGAGCAGGCGGGCAGCCCCGGCGAAGAAGCGCAGGTTGTCGGCCATCTCGCTGGGCTCGTCCCGCGCGGCCGCGATCGGCTTGCCGACGTTCCGCGACTCGATCTGCGCCAGCTCCTCGGCGTTGTCCTCGATGACGTCCGCGAGCTTGAGCAGCATCTCCGCACGCTCACGCGGCGTCGAGTCGAGCCACTCGGGAAGGGCGTCCTTCGCGGCCTGGACGGCGCGGTCCGCGTCCTCCGCGGTGCTCGCCGGGACCTCGGCGATCGTCTCCCCCGTGGCGGGGTTCACGACCTCCATGGTCTCTCCTCCGGCGGAGTCGACCCATTCCCCGCCGATGTAGTTCTTGTGTTGAGACACGGCAACACTCATCAGGATCGGACCTCCGTTTCGACGCTGGGGCCAGCGTAGCCCCCTCCGGGTTCGGCAACAAGCCGGAAACGCGGGCCTAAGCACCGCAACGTCTTTGGACAGACTGTCGAAACCCAGGAGTGTCTAGTGCCGGAGCGCGCCGCGGCGCTCCAGCGAGTCCACGAGCAGATCCGTCGGGAGCTCGTGGACGACCGTGCCCTGGTGGCCGGTCATGGTCTCGGCCGCACAGAGGGCGTTCAGGATCGCCTCCTCGGTCGCCTCGATCACCGCGTAGTAGAGCGGGGTGATCCGGTTCTGGGAGAGCATGCGGAGCGGCATGGTCAACGGCCCCTTCGCGTCGACGTCGCCCGAAGGAAGGCCCCTGTTGCCGTTGGCGAAGCAGAGGAAGAGATCGCCGCTCGAGTTCTCGCCGGCGCCGCCGACGCGAGCGAGGCCAAGGCCGGCGCGCTGGGCCAGCGCCTCGCACTGGTGCGGGAGCAGCGCGGCGTTCGTCCCCACGAGGATGATGATCGAGCCGCCCGGCTCCGCGCCGGGCTCCTCGGGCGTCGGTACGACCTCGGCTGGGATGTCCAGCCCGACCGGTACCCCGTCCACGCGGAAGCGAGGGCGCGAGCCGTAGTTCGCCTGCACGAGCACGCCGACCACGCAGCCGTCCACCTCATCGACGACGCGCGAGGACGTGCCGATCCCGCCCTTGAACTCATGGCAGATCATGCCGGTGCCGCCGCCGACGTTCCCTCCGACGATCGGCCCCGGAGCGGCCGCCTCGAGCGCGGCGCGGGCGTGCTCCGGGCGCACGTGCATGCCGTTGATGTCGTTCAGCGACCCGTCCCACGTCTCGCCGACGACCGGAAGGCTCCAGAAGTCGCCGCCCTCGCCGCGGCGCTCGACCTCGGCCGCGATGAGCGCATCGTGGACGACGCCGACCGAGTGCGTGTTCGTCATCCCGATCGGCGACGTCAGCATCCCGCACTGGCGGATCCATTCGAGCCCGGTGAGCTCGCCGTTCCCGTTCAGCCGGTGCGAGCCGGCGAAGACCGGCTCCTCCCACGGGTTGCCCTCGTGCGGAAGAACGACGGTCACCCCGGTGCGGACCGAGGCGCCCTCGACCAGGGTCGTGTGCCCGACGCGGACGCCCGGAACGTCGGTGATCGCGTTCTCCCCGCCGGTGGGGAGCGTCCCGATGCGGATCCCGAGCTCTCTGGCGCGCGGCCTCGCCACGGCGGCAGCCTAGACTCCGCAGCATGGAGGTGCTTCGCCTTCCGGACTCGGTCAGCATCGTCGCCGTGGACGGCGAGCTGCTCGTGGTCGTCAGGCAAACCCGCGCCGGCGCCGGGGAGCGCACTCTCGAGCTCCCGGCGGGCTGCATCGAGGACGGCGAGACGCCCGAGGAGTGCGCCGCGCGCGAGCTTGTCGAGGAATGCGGGCTCGAGGCGGGCGCCTGGCGCAAGCTCGGCGAGTTCTGGGCGGCCCCCGACTACGCGACGGAGTACGTCCACGCCTTCGAGGCGACGGATCTCACCGACATCGGCATCGGCGAGCGCGAGGAGGGCGAGGACATCGTCATGGAGCGCCTCCCTCTGCGCGGCGTCATCGCGGAGCTCTCGGACGCAAACTCGCTCGCCGCGCTCGCCCTCTGGCTGCAGGGCTAGCGCGTCCACACCACGTCCCCGCCGGCCACGTCCGGGGCCTGTCCCCGAGGCATGCCCGCTCGCGCCACGCCTTGTCGCGCCGCGGTTGATTGGGGGAAGGGACGGATGCAGGCGTTCCGGCCGTGTCACGTCTCACCCAGCCACGTCCGGGGTCTGTCCCCGGACGTGTCCGGACCGGACCATCTGCTCTCCACCGGTCCCTGTGGATTTAGAAGCCGAGCAGCGCGACGCCCACGGCGACGAGGACGGCGCCAGCCAACCTCGAGCGACCGACCGGCTCGTGGAGGAACAGGGCCGCGCCGACGGTTGCGATGACGATGCTCGTCTCACGGACCGCTGCCACGGGCGCCGCCTCGGCCCTGGCAAGGGCAGCGAGCACGAGACCGTACGCGACCCACATGCCGAGCCCCGCGACCACGGTCGCCGGACGGAGCTCGGCCCTGAGTGCCCCGGTGCCCTTGAACCAGGCAACGCCGAGCGCGTAGCCGATCGCCGGCACGACGAGCACGAGCTCGAGGTACGTCACCGCGTTGGCGTACCGGATCCCCTCGTCGTCGACGAGCGTGTACGCCGCGATCGAGCACGCGATCGCGAGCCCGAGGAGGACACCGGTCGAGCCTGCCGGGCGGCTGAGGCCGCGAACGAGCAGGACGCCGGCGCCGACGAGGAAGACGCCGAGCGCCTGCACGGCCGTCGTTTCCGCCCCGAGGGCGAGGACTCCGACGACGAGGACGAGCACCGGTGCCGCTCCACGCGCGAGCGGGTAGACGACCGAAAGGTCGGCCCGGCGGTACGCAGCTCCTAAGAGCGCGAAGTAGACGAGCTCGAGCACGGAGCTGGCCGCGATGTACGGCCAGGCCTCCGCTTCCAGCTCCCAGGTGAACGCAAGCACGGGAGCGAACACCACGACCGCCGTGAGGAGGGCGACCGCGCCGGCCGCCTCGGGGTCGCGGGCCCGCGCGAGGAGCAGGTTCCAGAGCGCGTGCACAAAGGCCGCCGCGAGAGCCAGGAGGAAGGCGGAGACGGGCACTCGGCTAGGTGCCGGTGGGCTCTCGCTCCCAGAGCACGGGGAAGAGCGGGTGCTCCATGGGCGCCCCCGCCGACAGCTCGTCGGCCAGGCCGGGGAACTCCGGCGACGTCTTCCACGGCCGCGGCGCGTGGGTGACGTCGTCCCCCAGGAATCGGATCGAGAAGGCCCGCCGGCGGCTGCCGCCCGTCACGCCTCCCGCCGCGTGGAGGGTGAGCATGTGGAAGAACACCGCGTCGCCCGGCTCGAGCGCCCAGCCGAGAACGCGGAAGCGCTCCGGGTAGGCATCGATGTCCGGCAGCTCCTCGAGGCTCCCCTCCGGGAACCACCTCGCCTCGTTGTCCATGAACGTTCGCGGCATGAGCCACGGACCGAGGTGGGAGCCGGCGACGAACTCGAGGGTCGACTCGCGCGCCACCGGGTCGACGGGCATCCACATGCTGCACGTCTGCGTTCCCTCGACGTTGTAGTACGGCTGATCCTGGTGCCACGGCGTGCGCTGCGACGTGCCCGGCTCCTTCACGAGCAGGTGGTCGTGGAAGAGCCGCACGCTCCCGCTCGCCATCAGCTCGCCGGCGAGAGCCGCGGCCCCCGAGCCGCGGATGAACTCCTCGTACTCCGGGATCGTCTGCCAGTTGCAGAAGTCCTCGACGAACCGGCCGGAGTCGTCGGGCCGACTCGCGACGAGGGCGCGCGGGCTGAGCGTGGCGAGGTTCCGCTCGATCCCGCGCTCGACGAGCGCCACCTCCTCCGGCGAGAACTCTGCACGTACGCAGACGGCCCCGTCGCGGCGAAAGGCCTCGGCCAGCTCGGGATCGAACGCGGCGCTCACCCGCCGAGCCTAACGGCGGAAACGGCCCCAGGCGACGCCCGCGATGTACGCGATTCCCGAAAGCCCGGCGAGGACCCCGTACGGGTTGCCGTTTCTCCCGTTGGCGATCTCGTAGAGCCACAGGCCGAGTACGAGCGCAAGGAGGACGGAGCCGGCAAAGGCCGTGGCGCCGAGGTCGATCATGGCCCAGCGCTCGTCCCGGCCGGGGCCGCTGAGCCCCTGGATCGTCTCGCTCCGCCGTCCGAAGAAGGCGACCGCACCGAGGCCGGCCATCAGGCCGAAGCCCCAGAGCGCCATCCACGGGTCCCCGCCGAGCAGGAACGCGCCGCCGACGAGGGCGCCGAGAAAAAGGCAGAAGCCGGGCATCCACCAGCGGCTCCGCCAGATCTGCTTACGCATCTGCATCGCTTCCATCGAAGATCTCCTCCACCGGTCGGCCGAAGAACCGCGCGAGCGCGAGGGCCAGCGGCAGCGACGGCGTGTAGCGCTCCGTCTCGATCGAGTTGATCGTCTGCCGCGACACGGACATCGCCTCGGCCAGCTGCTGCTGCGAGAGACCCTGCTCCCCGCGTAGCTCCCGGATCAGGTTTCGCATGACGTTGTAAAGCTAGCTTTACATAGCCAAATTGTCAAGCCAGCTTTACAGCAATCCACGAGCGCGCCGGCCTCGTAGGGAGTGGCACCGGGTTCGAGGGAGAGTCCTGCCCTGGCAGAGCGCACCGCGCCGCCGAGCCGTGGCAGCAAAGCTCGACTCCGGGAACTCCGAAGGGGTAGGCCCGCCCGGCGCCTGCCCCTTCGACTGTCTGAGGTTTGTGAGACCGGGTCCGCGGCAATGCTTGCACCGTTCACAACGGAGGGGAAGCAATGTCCTTGCTTTGGATCCTGCTGATCGTCCTGCTCGTCCTGCTGGTCTTCGGCGGCATCGGGTACGGCCGCCGGGCCTAGACGACAACGATCGAGAAGCAAATGGAGGGGCCGGAAACGGCCCCTCCTAGTGTCCTTCGGGAGGCTCCCAGCCCTCGAGCACAGGCGGCCGCCAATCGGCGCCGACCGTCTTCGAGCCCTCCACCCAGGGCCCGAGCTCCGGCTGCGGGAACTTCGTGTGCTTCTCCTTGAGCTGGATGCCGTACGAGTTGCCGGACTGCAGATGCTTCACCAGCACCTTGCGGGCTATCTCGTGCTCCCGTCCTTCCGGGATGGAGAAGTAGATCTTGATGAAGGAGTTCGAGTAGCGGTCGAAGACGGCGGGGACGCCTTCCTCCTCGAGCAGCTCGACGTCCTCGAGCCAGTTGATGTCCTCGCCCGGCGTGGCGGCCAGCAGGTCGACGTCCTCGATCTCTCCGATGTCCTCCTGGTACGGGAAGCGCTTGCCGGAGAGGTACTCGGCGTCGATCGACTTGATCTTCTCGGGCTCTTTCGTGGACACGCCTAGTCCTCGGCGCCCGCGTACTGAGCCGGCTGGTCGGGCAGGTAGTCGACGGGATACTCGATGTGCTTCTCCAGCAGGCGCTTGATCTCGGCGAGCGCCGTCTCCTCGGTGATGCCGGGGACGTAGTTCGTCCCGGCAAGCGGCACCTTCGCCATCGCCGCCGCCTCGACGGTGAGCGCGCAGAGATCTTCGGGCTCGAGCGAGTGGACGTTCGTCTTGCCGCACGCCCGCGCGAGCATCTGCACCTCGAGCGTCAGCGTGTGCAGGAAGTTGTAGACGCGCTCGGCCGCCTCGTCGACGACCAGCCGCTTGCGGAGCTCGGGATCCTGCGTTGTGATCCCCACAGGGCAGCGGCCGGTGTGGCAGTGGTAGCACTGCCCGGCCGGGACGCCGATTGTCCCCTCGTAGTCGGTGACGCCGGGGATCTCCTTGTTGCAGTTCAGCGCCATCAGAGCTGCGTGGCCCAGGGCGACCGCCTTGGCGCCGAGCGAGAGGCACTTGGCGACGTCGCCGCCGTTGCGGATCCCGCCGGCGACGACGAGGTCGATCTCGTCCGCGAGCCCGACGTCCTCGAGCGCGCGGCGCGCCTCGGGGATCGCGGCCATGAGCGGGATGCCCGTCTCCTCCGTGGCTATGTGCGGCCCAGCGCCGGTGCCGCCCTCGGCTCCGTCCAGGTAGATGATGTCCGGCCCGCACTTGGCGGCCATGCGCACATCGTCGTACACGCGCGCGGCGCCGAGCTTGAGCTGGATCGGGATCTGGTAGTCGGTCGCCTCCCGGATCTCCTGGATCTTCAGGGAGAGATCGTCCGGCCCGAGCCAGTCAGGGTGCCGCGCCGGCGAGCGCTGGTCGATCCCCGGAGGGAGCGACCGCATCTCCGCCACCTGCTCGGTCACCTTCTGGCCCATCAGGTGGCCGCCGAGGCCGACCTTGCAGCCCTGCCCGATGAAGAACTCGCAGGCGTCGGCGAGCATCAGGTGGTGCGGGTTGAACCCATACCGGCTCTGGATGCACTGGTAGTACCACTTCGTCGAGAGGTCGCGCTCCGGCGGGATCATCCCGCCCTCGCCCGAGCAGGTCGCCGTGCCTGCCATCGAGGCGCCCTTCGCCAGCGCCATCTTCGCCTCGAGCGAGAGCGCGCCGAAGCTCATGCCGGTGATGTAGACCGGAATGTCGAGCTCGATCGGCTTCTTGGCGAAGCGCGCGCCGAGCACGGTCTTCGTCAGGCACTTCTCGCGGTAGCCCTCGATCACGAACCGGGTCAGCGTGCCCGGCATGAACATGAGCTCGTCCCAGTGCGGGATCGGCTTGAACATCGAGAAGCCGCGCATCCGGTAGCGGCCGAGCTCGGCCTTCATGTGGATGTCGTTGATGACGTCCGGCGTGAAGATCCGGCTGCGCCCGAGGACGGTTCGCTCGCGGTCGTCGGCCATCAGTTCCCCTTCCAGTGCTGGTCTCGTGCCTCTGGCGACAGCACGGGGTCGCCAGGCAAGGCGCAGGGAGGCTCGATATGGAGTCAATCGGGCCGACTGAGGACGCGGCCTGGCGGCGCCGTGCTCCGCCAGAGGTACGGTGACTAGCGCTGGGAGGGGCACAAGCACCAGCTTTCGTTCCGCGGGCTCGAGGTTGTCGTAGTTGTAGAGCTTCTTGCCGCAGACGAACTTCTGCAGCTCGGGCGGGTCGCCCAGGCCGTAGATCCCGAACTTGCGCGCGATGAACTCGGTGTCGGCGTCTGTCCACTCGCCCGGGACGCAGTCGATGCCCAGGGACTTGACGGTGCCGCCGACGTAGATGATCCCGTCGTACATCGAGTCGCCCAGGCCTGGGCCGACGTTGCCGAGGATGATCTGGCGGCCGCGCTGCATCATGAACGCCGTCATCGAGCCGGCGTCGCCGAGGACGATCACGGTGCCGCCCTTCTGGTCGATCCCGGTGCGCGCGCCGACCTTCCCCCTGACGAGGACGTCGCCGCCCCGGATGGCGGCGGCGGTGAGCGAGCCCGCGTTGCCGTCGACGATGACGACGCCCGACATCATGTTCTCGCAGGCCGACCAGCCGACTCGGCCCGTGATGTGGATCTCGGGGCCGTCGATGAGCCCGCAGCCGAAGTAGCCGAGGCTGCCGCCGAAGGTGATCCGGCAACGCGTCAGGATGCCGACGCCGAGCGAGTGCTTCGAGCCCGGGTTGAGCACGGTAACGTCCGCGATCCCCTCCTCGTAGAGGAGGCGGCGCAGCTCGAGGTTGATCTGGCGCGTCGTGAGATCCTCGGCGTCGAAGGTCGCACGGCCGTGCTCGATCTCGGCCGTGCGCGGCGCTTCGGCGAACGGCTCGGCGAGGCCGCGCGCGTCGTACGTGATGCGCGATTCCCCTACCGCTGCCACACCAGCACCTCCCCCTCGTACGGGTCGTGCGTATCGATCTCGCGGCCGACGACGGCACGGATGGCGATCTCCTCCGACGCGAGCGCGACGAGGTCGTCGGCTTCGTAGAGCACGAGCGGCTTGGCGGCCATCTCGTCCTTGCAGACGCCGAGCGCGTCCGCGGTGACGGCGATGTACGTGAAGACGCCGTCAAGCTGCTCGAGCGACTCGCGCATGGCGTCCTCGAGGCTCGCGCCCTCGCTCATCTTCTCCGCGAGGTAGACGGCGATGATCTCCGAGTCGCACTCGGACTGGAAGCGGTGGCCGTTGCGCTCGAGCCGGCGCTTCCACTGGAAGTAGTTCGTGAGCTGACCGTTGTGGACGACCGCCACGTCGCTGAACGGGTAGGCCCAGTACGGGTGCGCGCCGGAGATGTCTACGTCGGACTCGGTCGCCATGCGGACGTGGCCGATCGCGTGCGTCCCCGTGAAGCCGCCCAGGTCGTACTGGTCGGCGACCTCTTCGGCGTCCCCGAGGTCCTTGACGATCTCGAGCGAGTATCCGAGCGAGAGCACCTCGCAGTCCGGGATGTCCTCGATGCGGTCGGCGAGCTCCTTCAGGTTCCCGTTCGGGAAGGTGAAGGCGACGCGATAGGCGTACTCGGTCTCCTCATCGACGTCGTGGATGTCGGCGTCCATCGCCTTCAGGCGCCGGATGACCTGGTCCTGGTGGCGGTCGAGACGGTCCGAGAACTCGAAGTCGCGCGGTGTGTTCGCGTCGGCCAGCTTGTAGCGCATGACCAGCTGGTCGTCGTGCGGCCGGTAGAGGGCATAACCGGTCGAGTCCGGTCCGCGATGCTTCATGGACTGGAGCATCCGGGTCATGTCGCGCCCGATCTCGTGGGTGCCGTCCCGATAGATGATCCCTGCAATTCCGCACATTTCGGGCTCGCTTTCTAGGGCAGCACGTCGAGGTACTCGGTGACATCCCAGTCGCTGACGTGGGCACAGTGGCGCTCCCACTCGTCCCGCTTGTAGTGCATGAACACACGGTACATATCGCCGGGCAGCGCGGACCTGATCACGTCGTCGTCCTCGAGGGCGTCGAGCGCGGCTCCGAAGGTCATCGGGATCTTCTTGACCTGCTTGCCGGCCTCCATCGCCTCGTAGATGTTCCGCTCTTCCGGCTCGCCCGGATCGAGCTTGCGGTCGATCCCGTCGCGCATCGCGGCGATGAGGGTGGCCATCGAGAGGTACGGGTTGACCGCCGAGTCCACCGAGCGGTACTCGAACCGGCCGGGCGCCGAGACACGCAGCGCGGTCGTCCGGTTCTGGTAACCCCAGTCGGCGAAGACGGGCGCCCAGAAGCCGGTGTCCCACAGGCGGCGGTAGGAGTTCACGGTCGAGGCGGTCACGGCGGTGAGCGCACCGAGGTGCTCGAGGATGCCGCCGATGGCGTACAGGCCGATTTGACTCGGCTTCTGGCGGTCGTCGGTGTCCGGGTCGAAGGCGTTCTCGTCGCCGCGCCAGAGGGAGATGTTGTGGTGGCAGCCGTTCGCCGAGACGCCCACGAACGGCTTCGGCATGAAGCACGGGAAGGCGTCGAGCTCGCGCCCCACCTGCTTGCAGATCTGGCGGAACGTCGAGAGGTTGTCGGCGGTCTGCTCGGCGCGGTCGAAGCCGAAGTTGAGCTCGATCTGGCCGGGCGCGTCCTCGTGGTCGCCCTGGATCATGTCCAGCTCCATCTTCTGGCCGTACTCGATCACCTTATGGATGATCGGTTGGAGCTCGGAGAACTGGTCGATGTGGTAGCAGTACGGCTTTGTCTTGCCCTCGACCGAGGGCGCACCGCTCTCGTCCAGCTTCAGCCACATCATCTCGGGCTCGGTGCCGGCGCGGAGATGGAGGCCGGTGTCTTTCTCGAAGTCGGCCTGGATCTGCTTCAGGTTCGCGCGGCAGTCGGAGGTGAGGAAGGCGCCCGGGTCCTCGCGCTCCTCGCGGTTGCGGAAGCAGGTCACCCAGACGCGCGCGACGCGGTCGTCCCACGGGAGCGGCATGAACGTCTCCGGCTCGGGGACGCCGACGAGCTCCGCGGCCTCGGGGCCGTAGCCGATGTAGTTGCCGTGCCGGTCGGTGAAGAGGTTCGCCGTCGCGCCGTAGACGAGCTGGAAGCCCTTGCCGGCGATCGTCTCCCAGTGGGGAGCCGGCACGCCCTTGCCCATGATGCGGCCGGTGACCGAGGGGAACTGGTAGTAGACGTACGTGATCCCCAGCTTGTCGATCTGCTTGCGGACCTGGGCGATCTTCTCGTCGCGACCCTCGGCGCTGACGAAGGCTTCGAGATCGGTCGGCACGCGCTCCTCCTTCTCCTCGACGTGCGGCCCACGGCCGCCGGTGCAGGTCGCGCAATACTATTGACCGCCGGTCCGCGGCTCTAGCGCGAGCCGCCGAGGGCAGGCGCCGGGCTCGAAGACGGGCGGAATCACCGAAGGCGGATCACCGGGCCGCGGCTCAGACTCAGTTACACGCGCGCCCGCGGAGGGGCCGGCCGCTGGCCTCCCTCCGCTGCAACCGTAACGAGAAAAAGCGCACCGGTGGGTGACGCATCGTCCCAAGAGCGTGCCGGCATTGCGCCCATTCTCCGCGCCGCGCCGCTGCCCGCCGGCCCGATTAGACTCGGCGCGTGGACGTCCTCATCGTCGGCGGCGGGGGCCGAGAGCACGCGCTCGCCTGGAAGATCGCTCGCAGCCCCCTGCTCGACGAGCTGCACGCGGCCCCCGGGAACCCCGGCATCGCCGCGCTCGGCACCTGTCACGGCGCGCGCGCGGACGACACCGAGGCAGTGGTGGCGCTTGCCCGGCGGCTCGGCGTCGACCTGGTCGTCGTCGGCCCCGAGGCCCCGCTCGTAGCCGGGCTCGCCGACGAGCTCAGGGACGCCGGCGTAGCGGTCTTCGGGCCGAGCGCGGAGGCCGCGCGGATCGAGGGCTCGAAGTCCTTCGCCAAGGACGTGCTGCGCGCGGCGGGCGTCCCTACCGCCGAGGAGCTCGCCGAGCCGCGGGCTCCGTGCGTCGTGAAGGCGGACGGCCTCGCCGCGGGAAAAGGCGTCTTCGTGTGCGAAACCGAGGCCGAGCTCGCCGAGGCCCTCCCTCGGGCCGAAGCGCTCGGCGGCCGGATCGTCGTCGAGGAGCTGCTCGAAGGCCGGGAGGTCTCGCTCTTCGCGCTCTGCGACGGCGAGAACGCGCTCACGCTCGCACCGGCGCAGGACTTCAAGCGCCTGCTCGACGGCGACCGCGGTCCGAACACCGGCGGCATGGGCAGCTACTCGCCGGTCCCGTGGCTCGAGGAGGGCCAGGCGGAGGCGCTGACGGAGGCCGTCCACCTCCCCGTGCTGCGCGAGCTTGCAGCCCGCGGCTCGCCGTTCCAGGGCCTCCTCTATGCCGGGCTCATGCTCACCCAGGACGGGCCGCGGGTGCTCGAGTTCAACTGCCGCTTCGGCGATCCCGAGACGCAGGCGATCGTTCCCCGGCTGGAGGGCGACCTCCTCGAGGCTCTGGCTGCGGTCGCGCAGGGATCGCTCGTCGGCGTTGAGCTGGCCGCCGGGCCAGAGACCGCAGTGACGGTTGTCCTTGCGGCGGCCGGCTACCCCGACGCACCCGCGATCGACCTTCCGATCGCCGGAGTCGGCGAGGCCGAGGCCGCCGGGGCGCTCGTCTTCCACGCGGGCACGGCGATCCGAGCAGGGACGCTAGTGAGCGCAGGCGGGCGCGTCCTTGCCGTGACGGCGCTCGGCGGCTCGGTGGCCGACGCGCGCGAGCGCGCGTACAGGGCCGCCGAGGCCATCGATCTCCCCGGCGTGCAGTACCGTCACGACATTGCGCTCGGAGCCGTCCACGCACATGCCTGACGAAAGCCCGCTCCCGCTCACCGTGATCGAAGAGTTCGAAGAGGTCGGCCCGCTGGTCGGCATCCTCATCGGCTCCGACTCGGATCGCGAGGCGATCGAGCCCGCCGGCGTCGAGCTCGACGAGCGCGGGATCTCGTGGGAGCTCAAGGTGCTGAGCGCGCACCGGGATCCGCGCGGCGTGGCTGAGTACGCATCGACCGCCGCCATGCGCGGGACACGCGTGCTGATCGCCGGAGCGGGCATGGCCGCCGCGCTCCCCGGCGTCATCGCCGCCTACACCGATCTGCCGGTGATCGGCGTCCCGCTCACGTCCTCGAAGAGCGTCATGGGCGGGCTCGACGCACTCCTGTCGATCGTGCAGATGCCCCCGGGCGTCCCGGTGGCGTGCGTCTCGGTGAACGGGGCCCGCAACGCCGCGATCCTGGCGGCCAAGATCCTGGCGCAGGGCGGCGGATACCCGGGAACGCCGGGCCGCCCCACCGCCGAGCTGTAGCCTGCCCGCTCACTAGACTGGCGGTGTGATCGCCCGCTACTCCCGCCCGGCCATGAAAAACGTCTGGTCGGAGGAGGGCAAGCTGGCCCGCTGGCTCGAGGTGGAGCTCGCCGCGCTCGACGCCTGGGCGGAGGTCGGAGCGGTGCCGGCAGAGGCGGCAGCCGAGGCCCGCGAGCAGGCCGTGGCGCCGTCGCCCGAGCGAGTCGCCGAGATTGAGGAGCGGACGCAGCACGATCTTGCCGCCTTCGTCGACGCGGTCGCGGAGGGGCTTGGCTCCGCCGGCCGCTGGTTCCACTACGGGCTGACCTCGTCGGACGTGCTCGACACGGCGACCGCGCTCCAGGTTCAGGAAGCCGGCGCGCTCGTCCTCGACGGCGTCGAGCGCGCCCAGGACGCCGTCATCCGCCGGGCTGAGGAACACCGCCACACGGTCATGGCCGGGCGGACGCACGGTGTCCACGCCGAGCCGATCACCTTCGGCACGAAGCTCGCAGGCTGGGCATTCGAGCTCGAGCGGGACCGCGAGCGGCTGACCCACGCCCTCGACGGGATGAGGGTCGGCAAGCTCGCGGGCGCCGTGGGGACGTACGGCGGAGGCGACCCCGAGGTCGAACGGCTCGCCTGCGAGCGTCTAGGTCTCGTGCCGGAGAGCGTGGCAACCCAGGTGGTCCCGCGCGACCGCTACGCGAACCTGCTTTCGGCGCTGGCGCTCTCGGCCTCCTCGCTCGACCGCTTCGCAACCGAGATCCGACACCTTGCGCGCACCGAGCTGCGCGAGGTTCAGGAGCCGTTCCGCAGCGGGCAGAAAGGCTCGTCCGCCATGCCGCACAAGCGCAACCCGGTGGTCGCCGAGCGGATCTCCGGGCTCGCCCGGGTCGTGCGCGCAGCCGCAGCCGTCGGCCTCGAGAACGTCGCGCTCTGGCACGAGCGCGACATCTCGCACTCGAGCGCGGAGCGGGTCGTTCTCCCCGATGCGTTCCTCGCGCTCGATTACATGCTCGACCGCTTCACCTGGCTGATCGAAGGCCTCGTCGTCGACGCCGCCCGGATGCGGAAGAACCTCGACGCCTCACACGGTCTCGTGTTCAGCCAGCGTGTGCTTCTCGCTCTGGTCGCCTCAGGGCTTGCCAGGGACGATGCCTACCGGCTGGTGCAACGCAACGCCCTCACCGCCTGGGACGAGGAGCGCGACTTCCATGCTCTCGTCGCGTCCGATCCCGAGGTCACGGCCCGGCTCGAGCCGGCGGCGCTCGCAGCGGCGTTCGATCTCGGAGAGTCGCTGCGCCATGTCGATGTCCTGTTCGAGCGCCTCGGCGTGCTGGCCGAGCGAGCTCGGGAACGAAAGGAGGACGCTGTCCATGCCTGAAGCTGTCCACGTCGGAAGCGGAAAGGTCCGGGAGCTCTACGAGCTCGGCACCGATCGCCTCGTGCTCGTCGCCAGCGACCGCATCTCGACGTTCGACGTCGTGCTCCCGACCGAGATCCCCGACAAGGGCCGTGTGTTGACCGGGCTGTCCGCGTTCTGGTTCGCGCGTACGCGGGAGATCGTGCCCAATCATCTGATCGCGCTTCGGCCCGACGGGCGCTCGACCGAGGCACGCCGGCTCGAGATGCTCCCGATCGAGTGCGTCGTTCGCGGTTACCTGGCCGGGTCCGGCTGGAAGGACTACCTCGACAGCGGCGAGGTCTGCGGCCACCGACTGCCACCCGGTCTCCGCGAGTCGGAGCGGCTTCCCGCTCCGATCTTCACCCCGGCGACGAAGGCGCAGGAGGGACACGACGAGAACATCGACCGTGACCAAGCGGCCGAGCTCGTCGGCTACGAGCTCTTCGTCGAGGTCGAGCGCGTTTCCCTGGCGCTCTACGAGCACGCAGCAGCCTACGCGGCCGAGCGGGGCATCCTGATCGCAGACACGAAGTTCGAGCTGGGGCTCGACCAGGACGGCGTGCTCACTCTCGGCGACGAGGCACTGACGCCGGACTCTTCCCGGTTCTGGCCGGCCGACGAGTACCTGCCGGGCCGCGGGCAGCCGTCCTACGACAAGCAGTTCGTCCGCGACTACTGCGAGTCGCTCGGCTGGGACAAGACTCCGCCAGGGCCGGAGCTGCCCCAGGAGGTCGTCGACGGCACCCGCGCGCGCTACGTGGAGGCCTTCGAGCGAGTGACAGGCGTCGAGTTCGCGGCGTATCTCGCCGACCCGGATGCGGTGCTCGGATGAGGGCGACGGTGCTCGTCCGGCCGAAAGGCGGCATCCTCGACCCGCAGGGCGAGGCGGTCGAGCGCTCGCTGCGCCAGCTCGGCTTCCAGGTGGGTGAGGCCCGTGTCGGCCGGGTGATCGACCTGGACGTCGACGCGGCAACCGCCGACGACGCCCGCGACCAGGTCGAGAGGATGTGCGAGCGCCTCCTCGCCAATCCTCTGATCGAGAGCTACGAGATCGAGCTCGAGGCCGGCCTGGCATGACCGAGTTGCGCCCACGCATCGGCGTCCTCGTCTTCCCGGGCTCGAACGACGACAGCGACGCGGCCTGGGCCCTCACGGCCCTCGGCGCCGACCCGCAGCTCGTCTGGCACGCAGAGACGGAGCTCCCTCGGGTCGATGCAGTTGTGCTCCCAGGCGGCTTCTCCTACGGCGACTACCTCCGTGCGGGAGCGATCGCCCGGTTCGCGCCGGCGATGGATGCCGTGGCCGATTTCGCCCGTGAGGGCGGCCCGGTGCTGGGGATCTGCAACGGGTTCCAGATCCTGTGCGAGGCGGGGCTCCTGCCAGGCGTCCTGCGGCCGAACGCGTCGCTCTCATTCGTCTGCGCTGACGTGTCGCTGGTCGTCGAGCGCGCCGACACGCTCTTCACCGCGCGGTGCGAGCCAGGGCAGACGCTGGTGATCCCCGTCAAGCACGGTGACGGGTGCTACCACGCGCCAACCGACCTTCCGGAAGAGCAGGTCGTCCTGCGCTACGGACCCGGGGAGAACCCGAACGGGTCGGACGACGACATCGCGGCTGTGGTGAACGCAGGCGGCAACGTCCTGGGCCTCATGCCCCATCCCGAGCACGCCGTCGATACGTTGCTCGGATCGGGAGACGGGACGCTGATCCTGGCCTCCCTGGTGGACGCAGCCCGCGAGCGTTCCTACGCCCGGACCTGAGCCTGACGCTCCGCGGCGTCGAGATATTCAGTTGTGCTGGGCGGCTACGGTCGATGGATGCCCAGGGCCTCGGCCAACCGCGGCCGTGACTGGAGCTCGGAGCGCATGCGCTCGAGATCCCGCCCGCGGAGGGTGACCGGCCCGCGGCGAACCGTTCCGCCGGTCGAGTAGGCGAAGCGGATCAGCTCACCTCCTTTGTCGTCCTCGAGGAGCTGGACGATCGTGTCGAAACGGCGGTCGCCGGCGCGCTGGGCGACCCGGAGCTCGTCGAGCACCCTCGCCCGGCCCCACGGCGTCGCAACCGTGATCGGCTTTGGCTCCTTGACCGCCTTCGTGGTCATGCAACGACCGTAGCGCGAGGATGCGCGCGTAGGGGTGTCGCCTTCGTGACGAAACTGTCACACCTTCGTCGGAACACCTCTTGACCCAGCGCCGCGACATCGCAGAGGATTCCGGCGACAACCTCGTTCGCCGTCGAGCGGCTCTCCCCACCGGGCATCGAATCGGACAGCGGAAGTGGTTGCTGCTTGCCCTCCTGGGGAGAGTGCTGCGCGGAGAACGGGACAACCGGGAAGGAAGGGGGAAGCCAGGCATGCTGCCGAAGCGCTTCAGCTCGAAGAGGACTTTGTTCCTCGGCATCGCCCTCGTCGCCGCCGCCGGGGCCTTGACGGCACCGCTCTACGGAAGTGGCGGTGGAACCTCGTCTTCGAAGAACCACGTCAGGGTTGATCTCTCGAACGCCGCCGGCGCGAGCATCGGCTTCGTCAAGCTGACGAAGCAGGGCAACAAGGTCATCGTGCGCGGCGAGGTGCAGGGCCTGACCCCGGGGTTCCACGGCTTCCACGTCCATGCGGTCGGCCAGTGCGTCGCCCCATTCACGACCGCCGGCGGGCACTACAACCCAGGGGCCGTCGGCCACGGCGCGCACGCCGGCGACATGCCGAGCCTGCTCGTGCTGGACGACGGGACGGCCGAGGCGGAGTTCTCGACTGACAACTTCGCGATCGACCAGCTCTTCGATGCCGACGGGGCTGCGGTCATCGTCCACGCTGCCCCCGACAACTTCGCGAACATCCCCACGCGCTACCAGTCGACGACCGAGGGCGTCTTCGGTCCCGACTCGGCGACTCTCGCCACCGGCGACGCCGGTGCCCGGGTCGCGTGCGGTGTCGTGGACTAGGCCTGGAGAAGGCCGACGAACTCAGCGGGGGCGCCCGCGGGCGCCCCCGCCTTCCACCTGAGCAAGCCCACGATCTGCCCGACGCATTTGGTCCGGACGGGTTCGGGTCGAGAAGGTCGGACCGACCGAGCTCAGATCGCGCCGCGCTCGATTAGCTCGACCCGGTAGCCGTCCGGGTCGGCCACGAAGCAGAGGAGCGGGCCGCCGTCGCGAACGGTGTACGGCGGCTTCTCCGGCTCGATGCCCTGTCCCGAGAGCCGCTCGAGAGCAGCGTGGATGTCGTCGACGGTGATGGCGATGTGCCCGTACGCCGTGCCGAGCTCGTACGAGTCGACGCCGAAGTTGTAGGTCAGCTCGAGCCGGTCGCCGTCGCCCGGCAGGCCCATGAAGATGTTGACCGCCTCCTCCCGGATGGGCAGTCGCCTGCGCTCCTCGAACCCGAGTGCCTCGTAGAACGCGACCGAACGGTCGGGATCGGTGATGCGGTAGCAGGTGTGGATCAGCTCCATGACGGCTCCTCTGGCTCGGTAGCGGGAACAGCGGCGAAGCGAAGCAACTCGAGACCGGCCGCGTCGGCGAGGACGAGCTCCCCGTCCACGAGCGAGAAACGGGCAGTTCGGCCGAGCGCGGCGAAGTAGTCGAACTCCGCTTGCATCAGCCCCTGCTCGCAGGCCATGCGGGTCGCGGCCAGCGGCTGGAAGGCGAGGAGGTCGCCATCCAGCGCGTACTCGCCCGCAAAGCGGTTGCAGCCGCCGGATCCGGAAGCGTGGCCGCCGTCGAGCAGGAGCGTCTGCCCGACGCCGTCGACAAGTGTCCAGTCGACACCTTCCAGCGCTTCCGGCACGGGGCCGAGCCTACCGTCCCAGGCCTGATTCCGGACGCCCCCTCGACCCGCAATCTCCCTTAACTCTCCAGGGGCACCCCGTCCCACCACCCGCTTTCGAGCGTACAGCCGAAAGTCGCACGGGTGGTGCACGGATCGTGTCGAAACGGCAGCGGGAGCGTGCAGAAAGCCGGCCGGCGGCTCCCGGGCTAGGGCCGTCGGCAGCGGTCGCCCCTCGCCCTCCAGCGTCAGGCTCACGCGGGCGGAGTAGCCGGCTCGACCTCCCGCTCGGCCGGGCGACCCCGCCGGAGCATCCGCGAGCCGACACCGGACCCGAGCGCGACGCCGGCGAGGATGAGGATGAGCCCGAGCGCGGCGTTCAGGGTCACCGTCTCGTCCAGGATGAGGACGCCGTAGACGAGCGCGACGGGCGGCAGCAGATAGGTGACGAGCGAGGCACGCGCCGCTCCGTAGCGCTTCAGGAGCCGGTAGAAGAAGAGCAGCGCCACCGCCGTCCCGAAGATGCCGAGCGCCACGATCGACGCGATCGCCTCCAGGCTCGGGACCGCATCGGGCCACTGAACGATCGCGAACGGGAGCAGGATCAGGGCGCCGGTCACGCACGATACGGTGGCGATCACGAGCGGAGCCGTCAGGCCGTAGTTGTGCTGCACGAAGTGGTTCGCGCTCGCATACGAGAACGAGGCGACGACGATGGCGAGCGTCCCCGCGACGGCCCACCAGCCCCCTTCCGGATGCAGCCCGGCCAGCACGCCGACACCGGCGAGCCCGACGAGGATCCCCGCCAGGCGGATGCCGCCGACGCGCTCGCTCGGGTTGAACCGCAGGGCGAGGAGAACCACGAAGATCGGCACGGTGGCATTGGCGATCGCAGCCACGCCGGAGTCCACGTACTTCTCGCCCCAGGCGATCAGGACGAACGGGAACGCCGCGTTCAGGAAGCCGACCCCGAACGCCTTCCAGCCGGTGCCGCGCACCTCCGCGGCCGCGTCGCGCACGCCCGACCGCCAGACGAGCACGGGAACGAGCACCGCGCTCGCCAGCACGAGGCGGAAGAACATCATCGCCGTCGGCTCGACCTCGTCGACCGCGACCTTGATGAAGAGGTAGGACGCCCCCCAGATCGCGGCGATGATCGCGAGCAGCGGGACATAGCCGCGGATCACGCCCTGAGGCTACCTGCGGGAGCGAACCCTGCCGCTCGGCCTTCCGGCACGAGCTATAGAGTGGAACTCTCCCTTGAGCTCCGTGGCGGAACAGCCGCTCCATCGCGCGCTCGGCCTGACAGACGGGGAGCTCGACCGAATCCGGAGCCTGCTCGGGCGCGACCCGAACGACTTCGAGCTCGGCGTCTTCTCACTCCTCTGGTCGGAGCATTGCGGCTACAAGCATTCGGCTCTGCTCCTGAAGCGCTTCCCGACCGAGGGCCCCGCCGTGCTGCAGGGACCGGGCGAGAACGCCGGCGTCGTCGACCTCGGCGACGGCCTGGCGTGTGCGTTCAAGGTCGAGAGCCACAACCATCCGTCCGCCGTCGAGCCCTTTCAGGGCGCGGCCACCGGGGTCGGCGGGATTCTGCGCGACATCATCGCCATGGGCGCCCGCCCCATCGCCCTCCTCGACGGGCTCCGCTTCGGCGCCGAGGACTTCTCCTTCGACCGGGCGGTCGGCGGCATCGGGCACTACGGCAACTGCGTCGGCGTCCCCACGGTCGGCGGCGAGGCCGTCTTCGACCCTGCCTACCGCGACAACCCGCTGGTCAACGCGATGTGCGTCGGGATCCTCCCTGCCGAGCGGGTCACACGCGCGCGCGCGACCGGGCAGGGAAACCTCGTCGTCCTCTACGGCGCCACCACCGGCCGCGACGGGATCGGCGGCGCGAGCGTGCTGGCGAGCCAGGAGCTCTCCGACGAGGACGAGGACAAGCGGCCCACCGTCCAGATCGGCGACCCGTTCACCGGCAAGAAGCTGATCGAGGCCAGCCTCGAGCTGACCGAGGGCGGCCTCGTCGAGTCACTCCAGGACTGCGGCGCCGCGGGCCTCGCGTCGTCGCTCGCCGAGATGGCGGGCCGCGGCGGGGCCGGGCTCGACCTCCACCTCGACCGCGTGCCGCTGCGGGAGCCCGACCTCGCGCCGGTCGAGATCATGGTCTCCGAGAGCCAGGAGCGGATGGTCGCCGTCGTCGCGCCCGAGGGGCTCGCGGCCGTGGAGGCCGTCTGCCGGAAGTGGGAGCTCCACTCCGCCGTGATCGGCGAGGTGACGGACACCGGTGAGCTGCGCGCGTTCTTCGACGGCGAGGAGATGGGCGCCCTCCCTGTCGAGCTCCTGACCGAGGAGACGCCGCGCTACCGGGTCGAGACTGCCGCGCGGGCGCTCTCGGAGCCGCTCGAGCACGAGTCGGAGCCCGCCGAGCGCGATCAGCTGCTGGCGGTCGCTCGGCTCGCCGAACGTCCGCAGCCGCCGGCACGTCTTCCGCCGCTATGACCACCTCGTCGGCTCGCGAACGGTGCGCCGGCCCGGTCTGGACGCCGCCGTGCTGCGGCTGCGCCCGTCGATGCGCGGCCTTGCGGTGTCGCTGGACGGCCCGAGCCGGGCAGCGGCGCTCGACCCGCGCGCCGCCGCCGCGCGAGCCGTCTTCGAGGCCGCTCGGAACGTCGCGTGCGCGGGCGGACGGCCGCTGGCGATCACCGACTGCCTCAACTTCGGGAACCCGGAGAAGCCCGAGGTCGCCTGGGAGCTCGCCGAGGCGATCGAGGGCATGGCGCGCGCCTGCGAGGTGCTCGGCATTCCGGTCGTCTCGGGGAACGTTTCCCTCTACAACGAGACGGACGGCCGGGCGATCCCACCGACGCCGGTGGTCGGGTGCGTCGGTGCCGTCGCGGATGTCCGCGCCGTGCCGGGTGCCTGGCGTGAGGGCGACGTCGTCCTGGTCGCCGGCGGCGGCGAGATCGCGCTCGACGGCTCCGAGTACCAGGTGCTCTTCCAGGGCGGCCCGGCGGGGCGCCCGCCCGAGACGGACTACGTCGCCGAGGCCGCGCTTGTCCATTTCCTCTGGCGCTCGACGCCGGTGCTGAGCGCCGCCCACGACCTATCCGACGGGGGCCTCGCGGTGGCGCTCGCGGAGCTGGCCCTGCATTCCGGGCTCGGGGCGCGTCTCGAGCTCGAGCTCGAGACGCTCGCGTGGTTCGGCGAGGGCTCCGGCCGGGCGGTCGTCACGTGCCCGCCGGACACAGCAGAATCGTTGGAGGGGGTTCCGCTCCGTCGTCTCGGCGTCGTCGGCGGCGACAAGCTCCTCGGCGTCCCGCTTGCGGACCTGAGGGCCGCCCACGAGGGAGGCACGCCCTAGATGTGCGGCGTCGTCGGCATCCACGCGCCCGACCGCGACGTCGCCCGGCTCTCGTACTTCGGGCTCTTCGCGTTGCAGCACCGCGGGCAGGAGTCGGCGGGGATCGCCATCTCCGACGAAGGGCGGCTGACCGTCCTCCGGGACATGGGCCTGGTCAGCCAGGTCTTCTCCGAGGAGAAGCTCCGCGGGCTGCGCGGCCAGACCGCGATCGGCCATTGCCGCTACTCGACGACAGGCTCGACGCAGTGGACGAACGCGCAGCCGATCGTCCAGCACGGCCCCGCCCGCACGGTCGCGCTCGCGCACAACGGGAACCTCACGAACACGGCGGAGCTCCGGGACGAGCTCGTCGCGAGGGGAGTCCGCCTCTCCTCCACCTCCGACACGGAGGTGATCGCCGCGCTGGTCGCGCACGACGAGCGCCCGCTCGAGGAGGCCGTGAGCGCGGCCATGGCGCGCATCGAGGGCGCGTTCGCGGCGGTGCTCCTGTCCGAGGGGAAGCTGATCGGCTTCCGCGACCCGGACGGTATCCGGCCGCTCGCCCTGGGCCGGCTCGGTGACGATTACCTGCTCGCTTCGGAGGACTGCGCCTTCGACCTGCTCGGCGCCGACTCGGAGCGGGAGCTGCAGCCCGGCGAGCTCGTCGTCATCGACGCGGAGGGCGTTCGGGCGGAGCGGGCGGTGGAGCCGCGCGACGGCGGCGCGCTCTGCATCTTCGAGTTCATCTACTTCGCCCGGCCGGACTCGACCCTCCGCGGCGTCGAGCTGCACGGCGCGCGCGTGCGCATGGGCGAGCGACTGGCCTCCGAGGCGCCGGCCGAGGCCGACCTCGTCATGGCCATCCCGGACTCGGGCACGCCGGCCGCGATCGGCTTCGCGCGCGCGAGCGGGATCCCGTTCCAGGAGGGGCTGATCAAGAACCGCTACGTCGGGCGCACGTTCATCCAGCCCGACCAGGGGCTGCGCGAACGCGGCATCCGCATGAAGTTCAACCCGCTCGCCGAGGTGCGCGGGAAGCGCGTCGTGGTCGTCGACGACTCGATCGTGCGCGGCTCCACGACGCGCCAGATCGTCGCCATGCTCTTCGAATCGGGCGCGACCGAGGTGCACGTGCGCATCTCGTCGCCTCCGATCGTCTCGCCCTGCTTCTACGGGATCGACATGGCCGGCGAGGACGAGCTGCTTGCGGCCGGCCGCGAGATCGAGGACGTGCGCGAAGAGATCGGCGCGACCAGCCTCGCCTACCTCTCGCTCGACGGCCTGCAGGAGGCGACGCGTCGTCCCGCCGACTCCTTCTGCCGCGCCTGTCTCACCAAGAGCTATCCGACCAGGATCCCGGAGAACCTCCGCCTGGCGAAGCTCCGCTTCGAGCGCACCACCGTCTAGTACGGCCATGGACGGGGCCTGACCCCGGACGTGGCCGCCGGGGACGGCGGTTCCTCCCCAGCCCCTGGGGAAGCCGCGCCGACTCGGCCGCATGAATCCAGGTGACGGCTGTCGATCTCGGCCACGTCCGGGGCCTGTCCCCGGACGTGGCCGGAAAGGACTAGTCGAGGCCGCCCACGTCGAGGACGGCGGTCTTCAGGTCCGTCATGTCGAGCATCGTGTAGCGCCCGCCGATGCGGCCCCAGCCGGTCTTCGTGCCGGAGGCGCCGCCGAACGGCTCGTGGGCCTCCCAGTAGTCGGTCGAGTCGTTGACGACCACGTTGCCGACCTGGAGGTGGTCGAGGTAGCGGAAGGCGCGCTTCAGGCTCCTCGTGTACACCGCCGCCTGGAGGCCGAGATGTGAGTCGTTGGCCACGGCGAGCGCCTCGTCGTCGTCCGCCACGGTGATCAGCGGGACGATCGGCCCGAACGTCTCGTCGCGGTTGATGAGCGTGTCGACGCCGACGCCGTCGACCACGGTCGGCTGGTAGTAGAGCTCCGTGGGATGCCCGTCGGCGCGCGAGCCGCCGACGACGATCTCGGCGCCCTTGGCGAGCGCGTCCTCGAGGTGCGCGTCCATCTTCTGCGCCGTCGGCTCGTTGTTCATCGGGCCGACCAGCGTGTCGTCGTCGAACGGGTCGCCGAGCTTCCAGCCCTCGGCCTCCTTCACCACGGCCGCGAGGAAGTCGTCGTGCACGCGCTTGTCCACCAGCACTCGCTCGGTGGCGCAGCAGACCTGGCCGGCGCAGAAGAAGCCGCCGAACACCGCGCCCTTGGCCGCGGCCTCGAGGTCGGCGTCCGCGCAGACCACGACCGGCCCGTTCCCGCTCGCCTCGATCAGCGAGCGCTTGAGCCCGGCCGCGCGCACGATCTTCTCCGCGGTCGTGTGCGAGCCGATGAAGCCGATGCAGTCGACGTTGTCGTCGGTGATGAGCCGCTCGCCCACCTTGCCGTCGCCGTAGATGACGTTGACGACGCCTTCGGGGAGACCGGCGTCCGCCATGATCTGCATGAAGTTCGCCATCGCGATCGGCGTCCACTCGGACGGCTTGCAGATCATCGTGTTGCCGGCCGCGATCCCCGGGGCGATCAGCTCGACCGGGATCAGCGTGGGGAAGTTCCAGGGCGTGATCGACGCGTAGACGCCGTTCGGCTTGCGGAACGTGAGGATGCGCTTGTTGACGTCCCGCGAGGGGATGATCGCCGTCTCCATCCGCTTCACGTCCTCGGCGGCGAGGCGGAAGTTCTCGGCGGTCTCGTCGATGTCGGGAATCGCCTCGGCCGTGAACGGCTTGCCCTGCTCGAGGGAGAGCTCGCGCGCGAAGTCGTCACGGCGCTCCTCGATCAGGTCGGCGATCTTGTGGCAGACCTCGGCACGGTCCCAGGCGGACAGGGCCGCCCACTTGGGCTGAGCCTCCCGCGCCGCGCGGGCCGCGCGCGCCACGTCCTCGTCGCTCGCGTTGGGAGCGTCGGCGAGCTTCTCGCCGGTGACCGGGGAGACGATCTCGCGCGCCTCGTCGCCCGTCCCGTCGACCCACTCGCCGCCGATGAAGTTCTGCAGCGTCCTCACGGTGACCGCCATCGATCCCTCCTCATGCGTTGATCCTCTCCCAGGCTTCATCCAGGGTCTGGCGCAATGCTCCCACCATCTCGTCGAACTCGTCCAGCCCGGCGACGAACGGCGGTGCGAACTGGGCGCACGTCTCCGCCCGGTCGTCGAAGCGCGTATAGACGCCGAGCTCGCGCATCCGCGGGGTCATGAACGTCTTGATCAGCGGGTCGCGCTCCGCCGGCGTGAACGTCTCCTTCGTCTCCTTGTCCTTGACGAGCTCGAGCGAGTAGAAGTACCCGTCGCCGCGCACGTCACCGACCATCGGATGGTCGGCCATGAGCTGCTCGCAGCGCGCGCGCAGCTCCGGCCCCAGCTCCTGCACCCGCTGGATGAGGCCCTCGCGTTCGTAGACGTCGATGTTCGCGAGCGCGATCGCGCACGAGAGCGGGTGCCCGCCGAAGGTGATCCCGTGCGTGAACACGTTCTGCGGCTCTGAGAAGAACGGCTCGATCGCGCGCTCCGAGGCAACCACGGCGCCGAGCGGTGCGTAGGCCGACGTGATCCCCTTCGCCAGCGTCATCAGGTCGGGCTGGATGCCGTAGTGCGTGCTGCCGAACCAGGAGCCGAGACGGCCGAACCCGCAGATGACTTCGTCGGCGATGAGTAGGAGGCCGTTCGCGTCGCAGATCTCGCGGACACGGTCGAAGTAGCCCGGCGGCGGCGCGATCGACCCACCCGAGTTCTGCATCGGCTCGAGGATGACCGCCGCGACCGTCTCGGGGCCCTCGTTCGTGACGATGTCGTCGATCTCGTCGGCGCACCGGAGCGTGCAGCCTGGCTTCTCGGAGCAGTACGGGCAGCGGTAGCGGTACGGCATGGGCGCGCGCAGGCAGCCGGGGAGCAGCGGCTCGAACTGCGCGCGCAGCGCCGGGCTCCCGTTGATCGAGAGCGCCCCGAGCGTCGTCCCGTGATACGCGCTGCGCCTGGAGACGAACTTCGTCCGGGTCGGCTCGCCGCGGAGCCGGTGGTACTGGCGCGCGATCTTGAGCGCCGACTCGATGGCCTCGGAGCCGCCGCCCACGAAGAAGATGCGGCCCACGTCGACCGGCAGCAGCTCGCTGAGCTTGTCGGCGAGCGCGAGGGCGGGCTCGTGCGCGAAGCCGACCCAGTTGGAGAAGAAGGGCAGCTCCTCGACCTGCCGCTTCGCCGCCTCGGCGATCTCGGGCCAGGGCCCGTAGCCGATGTTGACGCAGTAGAGCGCGGAGAGGGCGTCGAGGTAGCGGTTCCCCTCGGAGTCCCAGATGTAGGAGCCCTCGCCCCGCTCGATCACGAAGCGCCCGGCGCCGGCCGGGGTGAAGTGCCGCCAGAGATGGTCGACCGTCGTCACGCTGCAGTGCTCCTTCCGTTCCTGGCCGCGAGGGCCTGCCTGGCCTTGACCGCGAGCCACAGCTCCATGCGCTCACCCGGGTCGTCGGGGTGGCGCCCAGTCTGCTCCCGCAGCCGCTCCATGCGGTAGCGAAGCGTATGCCTGTGCACGCCGAGCGCCTCGGCGGCGTCGCTCCAGCGGCAACCCGCGTCGAGTAGCGCCGCCAGCGAGTCCAGCAGCCGCTCGCTGCCGGCCGCCGGGCCGAGCACACGATCGACGAACGCCTCGAGGGCGGCGTCGGGCAGGCTGAGCAGGAGCTCCAGCGAGCCGAGGTCGCGGTAGGAGGAGACGTCGCCGCCGCCCGCGTCGAGCGCGGCTCGGGCCTCGAGCAGGCTCCGGCCGAGCGCGCGCCCCTGCGCGGGCCTGCCCACGCCGACCCGCGCCTGCGGCCCGGCCTCGACGATGCGCTCGGCCAGCGCGAGAGCTTCCTCCTCGCCGGCCGCCTCGACGAGGAAGGTCGCGCGGTCGCGCCGCGCCGTGGACAGGTAGCGGACCCGCCGGCGGTCGAGCTGCGCCGCGATCTCGCGGCGAACTTGCTCGCCGCTCAGCCCGTCGCGCGGAACCGCGAGCAGCGCTGCGTATGCGCGCGCCGGCTCGAGCCCGAACGCGGCCATTCGCCGGTCCGTCTCCCGCTCGTCGAGGCGCTCGCCCTCGAGGTCCTCCAGCAGATCGCCGGCCAGGCGCAGCTCGGCGGCGCTGACCGCACGGCGCCGCGAGAGCTCGAACGCGAGCGCGGTCTGCCCGTGGTGGAGGACGAGCAGGTCGTACTCCTCGAACGGCCGGCCCTCGCGCGCGGCGCGCAGAGTGGCCGGCTCGCCGTCGGCGACGATCGGCAGCTCCAGGGCCCCGTCGAAGCTCGTCCCCCGGCGGGCGTGACGCTCGCCGAGGACGCGGCCGCGCTCGTCCACGAGGGCCAGGCTGCAGTCGAGGTGGGAACAGACGATGGCGAGCAGCGCCTGGACGCCGCGGCCCCGGATCACTGCGTCGGCGAGCCGCTCGTGGACGCCCAGCGCCCGGGTCTGGAGCTCGAGCTGCTCGTTGGCGAGATGGGTGAAGGCCGTCTTCGTGATGGCGACGAACGGCACCTCGTACGGAACCGCCAGCACCGGGAAGGAGAGCTTGTCAGCCTCCCGGACGACCGGCGCCGGAACGTCGGCGAAGCCGAAGCCGATCCCGAAGCCGAGGCCCGCGATGCCGTGCCTGGCGAGCCGGCGCACGTAGGCGCGCTGCGAGGTTGCCGCCGCGCCGAGACCGAGGCCCGTCGTCAGCAGGAACTCGCCGCCCTCGAGCCACTTGGTCGGGTCGGCCAGCTCGGAGACGTGGAGCCAGCTCACGGCGTTTCCGAGGCCCTTCGCGCCGGCCGCCACGGGCAGCTCGAGGTCGGGCATGGTCGCCAGGTCGCGCACCGTCAGCAAGTCGGCCCCTTCGACACGGTGGCCAAACGGTACGCCCCGACGGGCGCCCTGGCAACGGGAAACCCGCCGCGCGGGCCAGGAACAGGCTCGAGCTAGCGGCCTTCGAAGACCTTGCCGGCCTTGGCGATCCCGCGCGAGATGATGAACGCGACCGAGAGCAGGGTCGTCGCGGTCAGGAAGTCGGGCCAGTCGACGGCGTCGGCGGCCACGGTGACGATCAGCGCCACGGCCCACATCAGCAGGAAGACGATCAGCTCCGCCGGAGGCGCCGGCATCGACGGCATCGGGTAGTACTGACGCTCGTACGTGGTCGCCGGAGGCGGCGGGGGCGGGGGCGGCGGCTGGGTGCTCGTCATCGGCTCCTCCTTCTCGGGCGGTCGCTGCGCATCGTAGTGGCTCCGGCGGCCGCTAGGACGGCGTCCAGAGCGACGAGCCCCAGTGAGGATCCGGCGCACGGCGCTCACCGCGACTCATATCACGACAGGGCTCCGGGTTACGATGGCGCGGCCCGGTGCAGCTCTTCCACTACCACCTCGTCACGAGCAAGGTCCGGCTCCTGGAAGCCCGCTACCTGGGCAAGCTCGGCTTCGAGCTGCTCGGACGCTACGGCTGGCGCGGCGAGGCCTCCGAGTGGTTCGAAGCGGGGACCTCGTGGGAGCAGCTCGACTCGCTTGGCTTCCGCCTGCGGCTCGTCGAGCTGTCCCGCGGCGCCGTGAACGTCGTGCTCCAGCCGGGCCACTGGGAGCATCCGCGCGTCGACCACATCGGGGTCGCGCTCGACGACGACGGCTTCACGGAGGCGCTCGAGCGCGCCGCCGACCTCGGGCTGAAGATCCAGGACCACCCGGGAAAGCGGACGTTCATCGCCACCGAGGCCGGCTACCGGCTCGAGGTGCACCCGCCGCGCGAGTGGATCGACGAACTCCTGACCCACGGCGACGAGCTTCGGCTCGGCGAGCTCCACCTGCGCGCGCAGGACCCGGAGGAGAAGGCCGTCGCCCTCGCCGAGATCCTCGGGGTCGACCGGCTGGACACGGACGTCCTCGTCGGGGACACACTCGTTCGCTTCGAGGAGGGCGGGCCCGAAGGCAGGCCCGAGCTCGTCGCCGAGGTGCTCTTGTGAGCTCGTACGGGGAGTCGGGGGTCTCGCTGGCGAAGGCCGAGGAGGTCGTCGAGCGCCTGCGCGCCGCCGTCGAGTCGACGAGGACGGAGCAGGTCGAAGGCTCGCTCGGGGCCTTCGCCGGTCTCTTCGCCCTGGACGACGAGCGTCTGCTCGCGGCGACCACCGACGGGGTCGGAACGAAGCTGATCCTCTCCCGACGGGCCGGGCGGCTGTTCGACGCGGGCGTCGACCTGGCTGCCCACTGCGCCAACGACCTGGCGACGACCGGCGCCGAGCCGCTCTTCTTCCTGGACTACGCGGCCGCCGCGGAGCTCGACCTCGCGGAGGTCGCCGAGCTCGTCGCCGGCGCGGCCTCGGTCTGCCGCGAGGCCGGCTGCGCCCTTCTGGGCGGCGAGACCGCTGAGCTCCCGGGGATCTACCGCGAGGGCGAGCTCGACTTCGCCGGGACGATGGTCGGGCTCGTGCGCCGTGCCGACCTCGTGGACGGCTCCCGCTGCGCGCCCGGCGACGCGGTGCTCGGGCTCGCCTCCAGCGGACTGCACGCCAACGGCTTCACGCTCGTCAGGCGCCTGCTCGGCGAAGACGACTTCGAAGCCGACCTCCTGCTGCCGCCGACGCGCCTCTACCTGGAGGACGTGCGCCGCCTGCGGGCAGCCTGCGACGTGCGGGCGCTCGCTCACGTGACCGGCGGGGGCATCCCCGGGAACCTGCCGCGCGTCCTCCCCGCGGGGCTCGGGGCGCGCCTCGACCCGGCCAGCTGGAGCCGGCCGCCCGTCTACGCCTGGCTAGACGAGCGCGGGGTGCCGGAGGAGGAGCAGCGGCGCGTCTTCAACCTCGGCATCGGGTTCTGCGCGGTCGTGGCGGCTGCCGACGCCGACGGCGCGGGCTTCCCGGTCATCGGACGGCTCGAGGCCGGGGTCGAGGGCGTGGCCTGGGCCGACTCCCCGTGATCGGCGTCCTCGTCTCCGGGCGGGGATCGAACCTCCAGGCGCTGATCGACGAGGGCCTCCCGCTCGCCGCGGTTGCGTCGAACGTCGCCGGGGCTGGGGCGCTCGCCCGCGCCGAGCGCGCAGGCATCCCGACGGCCGTCTTCCCGCTCGAGGACTACGCCGAGCGGGAGGAGCGCGACGCGGCCATGGCGGACTGGCTCGCCGGGAAGGGAGTCGACCTCGTCGTCTGCGCCGGGTACATGCACCTGCTCACGCCGGCCTTCCTGGGGCGGTTCACGGCGATCAACGTCCACCCCTCGCTCCTGCCGGCGTTTCCGGGCACGACGCCGATCGAGGACGCGCTCGCCGCCGGCGTCGCGGAGACCGGCGTGACCGTGCACTTCGTCGACGAGGGAGTCGACACGGGCCCGGTGATCGCGCAGGAGGCCGTGCCGATCCGGATCGACGACACTGCTCAGACCCTGCGCGAGCGCATTCACGAGGTCGAGCACCGGCTGCTGCCCGAAGCCGCCCGCAGATATCTCGCGGGCGCTCTACGCTCCTGAGTCACGCATGCAGGTGGAGCGCGCGCTCATCTCCGTATTCGACAAGTCCGGGCTGGACGTCTTCGCCCGCGGCCTCGCCGACCTCGGGGTCGAGATCGTGGCCAGCGGCGGCACCGCCGCCTACATCGCCGAGCTCGGCATCGACGTCGTCCCCGTCGAGGAGCTGACCGACGTCCCGGAGCTGCTCGGCGGCCGCGTGAAGACGCTCCACCCGAACATCCACGCCGGCATCCTGGCGCGGCGCGGGCTCGAGGCCGACCTCGACCAGCTGCGCGAGCACGACATCCGCACGTTCGACCTCGTCTGCGTGAACCTCTACCCGTTCCAGAGCGTGACGTCCTCACGGAACGTGCGGGAGGAGGACGCCGTCGAGATGATCGACATCGGCGGCCCTGCGCTTCTCCGTGCGGCCGCGAAGAACTTCGTCGACGTCGTCCCGCTCTGCGAGGCGTCGCGCTACGGGGAGATCCTGGCGGACCTCAACGCGGGCGGCGTCGAGCTCGACACGCGCCGCCGGCTGGCCGCCGAGGCTTTCGCGCACACGGCCGCCTACGAGACGTCCATCGCGGCGTGGTTCGCCGATATCGAGACGTTCCCGCCGCGCCTCCTCCTCTCGCTCGAGCGCACCCAGGACCTGGCCTACGGCGAGAACCCGCACCAGCGGGCCGCCTACTACGCGGAGGCCGGCGTCCGGCGCCACCTCCTGTCCCGCGTGGACGTGCTCGGCGGGAAGGAGCTCAGCTTCAACAACCTCAACGACCTCGACGCCGCCCGCGCGATCCTGCGGGAGTTCACGCTTCCCGCCTGTGTTGTCGTGAAGCACGCCAACCCCTGCGGGGTTGCGGTTGCGGCCACGATCGAGGAGGCCTGCGAACGGGCCTACGCCTCCGATCCAGTCTCGGCGTACGGAGGCATCGTCGCCCTCAACCGCAGGGTCTCAACCGAGCTCGCCGACAGCCTCGCGGAGCGGTTCGTGGAGATCGTGATCGCGCCCGAGTACGACGAGGTGGCGTTGGCGGCGCTGCGGCGCAAGGAGGCGCTGCGGATCCTCGGCGACCGGGAGCGGCGCAGCGCGAGCCCCGGCGACCGCGACTATCGGCGGGTGCTGGGCGGCTTCCTCGTCCAGGACACGGACGCCGAGGTGGACGACCGCGAGGGCATGGTCGTCGTCACGGACTCGCACCCCGACGAGGCGGGCTGGGGCGACCTCCTCTTCGCCTGGCGCGTCGCCAAGCACGTCGCCTCGAACGCGATCGTCATCGCCAGGGATCTGCAGGTCATCGGTATCGGCGGGGGTCAGACGAGCCGGGTCGACGCCGTCCGCCTGGCGCTCCAGAAGGCGGCCGAGTACGGCCACGAGCTCGCCGGCGCTGCCCTCGCTTCGGACGCCTTCTTCCCCTTCCCGGACGGCCCGCAGCTCGCCCTGGACACCGGCGTCGGCACGATCGTCCAGCCGGGCGGGTCGAAGCGGGACGCCGAGGTGGTCGCGGCGGTCGAGGAGGCGGGCGCGGTGATGGTCTTCGCCTCGCGCCGCCACTTCCGCCACTAGCGGCATACGCTTAGGGACGTGGCCCGCGAGTATCCGACCGTCCTCGACCTCGTCGGGAACACGCCGCTCGTGAGGCTGCAGCGGGTCGGCCGCGAGCTGGGGCCCACCCTGCTCGCGAAGCTCGAGTACATGAACCCGGGCGGCAGCGTGAAGGACCGCATCGGGATCCGCATGATCGAGGCCGCGGAGCGCGAGGGGAAGCTCCGGCCGGGCGGCACGATCGTGGAGCCGACGAGCGGCAACACCGGGGTCGGCCTCGCCATCGCGGCGGCGATCAAGGGCTACCGCTGCGTCTTCGTCATGCCGGACAAGATCGCCGAGGAGAAGCGTGCCCTCCTGCGCGGGTACGGTGCCGAGGTCGTCATCTGCCCGACCGCCGTGCCGCCCGAGTCGCCGGAGTCCTACTACTCGGTGTCCAACCGGCTGGCGGAAGAGATCCCGGGCGCGTTCAAGCCCGACCAGTACTCGAACGAGGCCAACCCGCAGGCGCACTTCGAGACGACCGGGCCGGAGATCTGGGAGCAGACAGGTGGGGAGATCGACGCACTCGTCTTCTCCGTCGGCACCGGCGGGACGATCTCGGGAGTGGCGCGCTACCTGCGGGAGCAGAAGCCGGATCTGCTCGTCGTCGGCGCCGACCCCGAGGGCTCGATCTTCTCTCAGCCCGACAACGTCCACCCCTATCTGGTCGAGGGGATCGGGGAGGACTTCTGGCCGACCACCTTCGACCCGTCGCTCCTGGACGAGTACATAACGGTCTCCGACGGCGACTCCTTCCGCACGGCCCGGCGGCTGGCGCGGGAGGAGGGGCTGCTCGTCGGGGGCTCGGGCGGGACGGCGGTCTGGGCGATGCTGGAGGTGGCCCGGCGCCTGGGGCCGGAGGCGACGCTCGTGACGCTGATACCGGACTCCGGCCGCGGCTATCTCTCCAAGCTCTACGACGACAACTGGCTCATGGAGCACGGCTTCCTGGAGCGAGCGGCGCCGGCGACGATCGAGGAGGTGCTCGCCTTCAAGCGCCTGCAGGAGCCCGACGTCCCCGAGCTCGTCACCGTCCAGTCGCACCAGAAGGTGGGCGAGGCGGTCGACCTCATGCAGCGCTACTCGATCTCCCAGATCCCCGTCGTGCGCCGCGAGGAGGTCGACTCTCTCGCCGACCTCGTCGGCTCGATCCGTGAGCGCGGGCTCTTCGAGCGCGTCTTCCGCAGCCCGGAGTCCCTCGGCGAGGACGTGGCCGCCGCGATGGAGCCCCCGCTCCCGGCCGTGGACATCGGCGAGTCCGTGGAAGCCGTCTTCGCCGACTTCTCGGCGGGCAACCCGGCGATCGTCGTGGCCAGAGGTGGGAAGCCGGTCGGCGTCCTCAGCCGTGCCGACCTCCTCGAGTACCTCGCCCACGGCCGAGCCGCCGGCCTCGGCGCCTAGCGTCCACAGGGGTGACCCCACCAGCCACGTCCGGGGCCTGTCCCCTGGGCATGGCCCAACGGGCCATGCCCAACTACGGCCGAGGGCTGCGCAACGGTCGCCGGGGCTGGGGCGAACGCTCTCCGGGACACGTCCGGGGCCTGGCCCCGGACGTGTCTGCGGTGGACGGTGCGGAATACACTGCTTGCTGTGGACTTCGAGACGCGCGCGATCCACGACGGGCAGGAGCCCGACTCGGCGACCGGCTCGGTCATCCCGCCGATCTACCAGACGTCGACGTTCGTCCAGGATGCGGTCGGCGTCAACAAGGGCTACGACTACTCCCGCGCCGGAAACCCGACGCGGACTGCGCTCGAGACGTGCCTCGCCTCGCTGGAGGGCGCGAGCCACGGGCTCGCGTACTCCTCCGGGCTGGGCGCGACGACGACGATCATGCACCTGCTCGAGCCAGGCGACCGCGTCGTGGCCGTGAACGACGTCTACGGCGGTGTCTACCGGATGTTCTCGCAGGTGTACGAGCCGAAGGGCTACCGCTTCACGTTCCTGTCGGAGCAGGAGATCGAGGCCGGGCTGGAGCAGCACCTGGACGAGCACACCCGCATCGTCTGGCTCGAGACGCCGACGAACCCGCTCCTCAACGTCATCGACATCGCGAAGGCGGCCGAGGTCGCGCATGCCGCGGGCGCCCTCGTCGTCGTCGACAACACCTTCGCCACGCCCTACCTCCAGCTCCCGCTCGAGCTCGGGGCCGACATCGTCGTCCACTCGACGACGAAGTACCTGGGCGGCCACTCCGACGTGATCGGCGGCTTCGCCGCGACGAGCGACCCGACGATCGCGGAGCGCCTGAAGTTCCTGCAGAAGTCCCTCGGCGCCGTTCCCGGGCCGTTCGACTGCTGGCTCGTGCTTCGCGGCGTCAGAACCCTGGCCGTCCGCATGGAGCGCCACTGCGAGAACGCCCACGCGGTCGCCGGCTTCCTCGCGGAGCACCCGGCGGTGGAGCGCGTCCTCTTCCCGGGCCTCCCCGACCATCCGGGCCACGAGATCGCCGCGCGCCAGATGCGGGACTTCGGCGGAATGATCTCCTTCCTCGCGGGCAGCGCGGAGGAGGCCGCCGAGCTCGTCACGAGGACGAAGGTCTGGACGCTGGCCGAGAGCCTCGGCGGCGTCGAGAGCCTGATCGAGGTGCCCGTGGCCATGACCCACGCTTCCACCGCGGACGCGCCCTTCGCCGTCCCCGGCAGCCTCATCCGCCTCTCGGTCGGGATCGAGTCCGCTGCCGACCTCGTCGCCGATCTCGAGCAGGCGCTCGCAGCGGTCGGCTCGGCCTCCTCGACCGCTTAGCCCGCGGGCGCAGCAGCGAGCATGGCCTCGTAGGCCGCCAGGTAGTCGGCGACCATGCGCTCAGCGGAGAAGGACTCCTCGACGGAGCGGCGACACTCGAGCGGCTCGAGCCGGTCCGCTTCGGCCAGCGCGCCGGCCATCTCCCGGTAGTCGTCCACGACGATCCCCGAGCGGCCGTGCTCGATCACCTCGGGCACCGCCCCCCAGCGGGTGGCGATGACCGGCGTCCCGCAGGCCATCGACTCGATCATGACGAGCCCGAACGGCTCCTCCCACTCGATGGGGAAGAGCGTCGCGCGCGCGTTCTGGAGCAGGGCGACCTTCTTGCCGTGGCTCGTCTCGCCCAGGTACTCGATCCCGTCGCCGAGGTGCGGCGCAACGTAGGTCTCGAAATACTCGCGCTCGGCCGGCTCGCGCATCTTGCCGGCCATCTTGAGCGGGAGGCCCAGCTCGAGCGCCACCTCGACCGCGCGGTGGCAGCCCTTGCCGGGGCTCATCCGCCCGAGGAAAAGGAGGTATTCGCCACGCTCCGTATGCACGGGGTACGCGCCCAGGTCGAGCGCGTTGTGGCAGTTCGCCACCCACGGCAGGCCAGGCTGTGGCTTGCGCTGGTTGAGCGAGACCGAGATCAGGCCGACCCCCGGCGCGACGCGTGCGACCGTCGCATAGAGCTCGCCGTCGGCGCCGACCAGCGGGCCGTGCACCGAATGGACGACCGGCGTATCGACGGCGCCGCCGAGCGCGGCCGCGAGGGGGCCCGAATGGTCGTTGACGATGTCGAACTCGCCGGCCCGCTCGTAGCAGGCGAGCGCGTGGCGCAGCTCCGGCGTCGTCTTCCCGATGTCGGAGGACGGAGCCTCCGGATAGGCGGCGGCGAGCTTCGCTTTCGTGGAGGAGTCGCCCGAGGCGAAGAGGGTGACGTCGTGACCGGCCTCGGCGAGCCCGTCAGCCAGGAGCGACACGACCCACTCGATCCCGCCGTAGCCGGTCGGCGGGACGGGGAACCACACGGGGGAAATGATCGCAATCCTCATGCCGGCTCGATCGTGACCTGCCCGTCGGCGAGCTGCACGTCCCAGCCCTTGTCGAAGGCCCGCACGCCGGTGAGGCGGAGCGTGCCCGCCCACGAAGGGATGTCCCCGGGAGCGGTCGTGCCCAGGACGTGGCGGCGCCGGTCGGGCTGGAGCCCGAGCAGGAGCTGCAGCATGAGCACGGGCGCTCCCGCCGCCCACGCCTGCGGGCGCGCCGCCGTCGGGTAGGGGATCGGGAACGGCGTCTCGGTGCGGGTGAAGCCGGCGAACACCTCGGGGAGCTGGTGGTCGAAGTACGAGGAGGCGTTCAGGAGCCGCCGCACGACCCGCCACGCCTCCGGCCAGCGCCCGTACCGGGCCAGGCCCCAGGCGATCAGGGAGTTGTCGTGTGGCCAGACCGTGCCGTTGTGGTATGCGAGCGGGTTGAACCCGGCGTCGCCGGTCGACATCGTGCGGACGCCCCAGCCCGACCAGAGCTCCTCGCCCATGAGCTGGTCGACGATCACGTCGACCCGCTCGGCGGGGACGATCCCGCTCCACAGCAGGTGGCCGATGTTGGAGGTGAGCGAGTCGACGCGCTGCTTGTCGCCGTCGAGGGCGAGCGCGTAGTAGCCGCCGCGGCTCTCGCACCAGAAGGCTTCGTCGAAGCGCCGCTTCAGCTCCTCCGCCTCCCGCTCCAGCCGGTCGGCGAGCTCTCGCTCCCGCCAGACCTCGCGGGCGAGCTCGGCCAGCCGAACCTTCGCGTCGTAGACGTAGCCCTGCACCTCGCACGGCGCGATCGGCGTGCCCGCCAGGCGCCCGTCGTGGAAGAGCTGTGAGTCGCCGGAGTCCTTCCAGGACTGGTTGACGAGGCCGCGCGCGGAGCGGCGCTCGTACTCGACGAACCCGTCGCCGTCGCGGTCGCCGTAGCTGTCGATCCACTCGAGCGCCCGCATGGCCGGCCCGCGCAGGTCGCGAACGAGGCCGGCGTCGTCGGTCCAGCGCCAGACCTCGGAGAGCAGGATCAGGTAGAGCGGAGTCGCGTCGATGGTGCCGTAGTAGCGCGGGAACCAGGCCTCGGCGCCCTTGCCGTGCCGGACCTCGTGGACGATCTTGCCCGGCTCGGCGTCGGCGTCGGGGTCGTCCTCGCCCGCCTGGAGCGCGGCGAGCACGGCGAGGGCGTTCTGTGCCAGCTCGGGCCCGAAGAGGAGCGTCTGCAGACACGTGATCAGCGTGTCGCGCCCGAAGACGGTCATGAACCACGGCATCCCCGCGGCCGGGAGCTGGCCGGGGAGGCGCGGGTCCTCGTCCATGCGGAGCGAGGAAAGGTCGGCGACCGACTGGCGGAACGACTGCGACAGGTCGTCCCACGAGCCGCGGAGCTGCGGGACGCGCAGCCGCCAGGCCGCCAGGGAGGCGCGCACGCGCGCGAGCTCCTCCCCGAAGCGCCGCTCGGCGACCTGCGCCGCGGTGCGCATTCCGTCGGGCGCGGGGATGACGTCCGCCCGCAGCCGCCACGTCTCGCGCGGATCGAGCTCGATGCGGTAGGTGACCTTGGAGCCGTCGGTCTCGCCGCGCTCGGAGAGGACGACCTGGGTCAGCCCGTTGAAGCCGTTGTCGCTCATGGCGAAGACGAACTGGTTGTCCTCGGCCTCGTAGACCGGCGCGACCGGCGGAGGCAGCGGCTGCGCGTGCGCGGGGTCGCCGAGCGAGAAGTCGTAGGCCTTGACCGCGAAGATGTCGGCGAAGTCGTTCCCGATCTCGAGCGCGAGGTCGAAGGCGACGCGGTGCGGCGCGTGGTTGGAGACGACGAGGAGCTCCTGCATCGCATCCCCGATGAAGCGCTCGCGGGCAATGGAGATTTCGTCGTGCTCGAGGCCCCCGACGACCGGGTTCCGCAGGAAGAAGGCGGCCGAGTAGTACTCCACCTTGCGCGAGGACAGGATCAGCGGCGGGGCGCCGTTGATCGTCAGCGCCCAGCGCGAGAGGAAGCGGGTGTCGTGGGCGAAGAGCCCCATCGTCGGCTCGACGATGTCGCCGCGCTCGTCCGAGACGCAGAACGTCGAGCCCTCGAGGATCGTCAGCGCCATCAGTCCCCGCCCCGGACGATGTTGTCCTGGCTGGCCTGCTGCAGCGGCTTGACGACGATCTCGTCCACGACCATGTGCGCAGGGCGGGTCACGGCCCACAGGATGCAGTCGGCGACGTCGTCCGGGGTCAGGTAGCGCACGCCCCGATAGACCGCGGCCTTCTTCCCGTCGTCGCCGCGGAAGCGCACGTCGGAGAACTCGGTGTCGCCCACCATGCCCGGATCGACGGTGGTGACGCGGATGCGCCCGACCAGGTCCTTGCGCATCACCGCGGTGAGCGCGCGCACCGCCGTCTTCGTCCCCACGTACATCCCTCCGCCCGCGTACCACTCGCGCCCGGCCCACGAGCCGAGGTTGACGACGTGGCCGCGCCCGTCCTCCATGTGCGGGAGCACGAGCCGCGTGATGCGCAGCAGCCCGAGGACGTTCGTCTCGACCATGACGCGGTCGTCGTCGTCGGAGCCCTCCGCGAGGGAGCCGCGGCCGAGTGCGAGGCCAGCGTTGTTCACCAGGATGTCGATTCGGCCCAGGCGCTCGGCCGCCTGAGCGACGAACGCCTGCGAGCTGGCGTCGTCGGTGACGTCGAGGGGAGCGGCGAAATGGCCTTCGCCCGGAAGCTCAGCAGCCTCCTGCTCCAGCAGCTCGACCCGGCGCGCGCCGACGGCGACGCGCGCACCTTCGGCGGCCAGCCCTCGCGCCGTCGTCAGCCCGATGCCCGTCGAGGCCCCGGTGACGATGGCCGTCCTCCCCTCGAGCGCGCCCATCGACCGACCTAGACGGTCGCCTCGATCAGGTCTTCGAGGCCGCCGCCGTGCCGTCCGTGCGCAAGCCCGACCAGGTAGCAGAGCAGCGGCGCGTTCGTCCGCTCGCCGCTTTCGTGGGCAGCCACGCGCGCCAGCTCGAGCAGGTCGTCCATGTCGGCGCGCGTGAGGTCGTACGCCGAGGGATCCTCGCCCACCGCCGCCGCGAGCTTCGCCCGCGCGTCCAGCAACCATCCGTCCATGGCCGCAGCTTAGACCCCCGACGCAACGAGGCACGGTGTTGCATCGGGAGTCTTAGACTCTTGCCGACTGATGAAGGTCGGTGTCGCCAAGGAGTCCGCTCCGGGGGAAACCCGGGTGGCCATCGTGCCGGACACGGTGCGGCGGCTGGTCGGCGACGGCGTCGAGGTGCTGGTCGAGCGCGGGGCCGGCGAGGCGGCGACCTTCGCGGACGACGCCTACGAGGAGGCAGGCGCGCGCTCGGTCTCCGCCGACGAGCTCCACGCCGAGGCCGACGTCGTCTGCCGCGTGCGCAAGCCGTCGCCCGACGAGGTCGCCCGCCTCCGCGACGGCCAGGTTCTGATCGCCGTCCTCCAGCCGCTGGTCGACCCCGACCTGGTGCGTTCGCTCGCCGGGCGCGGGGTCACGGCCTTCTCAATGGACTCGATCCCGCGCGTGACCCGCGCGCAGCCGATGGACGCGCTCTCCTCGCAGAGCACGGTGTCGGGCTACAAGGCCGCTCTCCTCGCCGCCGAGCACCTGGGCAAGTTCTTCCCCATGCTGACCACGGCCGCAGGGACGATCCCGCCCGCGAAGGTGCTCGTCCTCGGCGCCGGCGTCGCCGGGCTGCAGGCGATCGCCACGGCGCGCCGCCTTGGCGCGGTCGTCTCCGCCTTCGACGTCCGCCCGGTCGTGAAGGAGCAGGTCGAGAGCCTCGGCGCGTCGTTCCTGGAGCTCGACGTCGAGGGCGCCGAGGGCGTCAGCGGCTACGCGGTCGCGCTCGCCGAGGACCAGCACGAGCGCGAGCAGGAGCTGATCGCCCGCTACGCGGCCGAGTCGGACGCGGTGATCACCACGGCGCTCATCCCCGGCCGCCCGGCCCCGGAGCTGATCACTAGGGCCGCCGTCGCCGGGATGCGCCCGGGCGCTGTCATCGTCGACCTCGCCGCCGAGGCGGGCGGAAACTGCGCCGCCACGACCCCCGGAGAAACCGTCGTCGTCGACGGCGTCACGATCGTGGGCCTCACGAACGTCCCGGCGACGATGCCCGTCCACGCGAGTCAGATGTACTCGCGGAACGTCCAGGCCTTTCTCGGCCTCCTGGTGAAGGACGGCGCGCTCGCGCTCGACTTCGAGGACGAGATCGTCCGCGAGACCTGCGTGGCACACGGCGGCAAGGTCATGAAGGAGCCCGCCGGTTGAGCCAGGCGCTCCTGAACAGCATCACCGTCTTCGTCCTCTCGGTCTTCCTCGGGATCGAGCTGATCTCGCGGGTGCCCGCACTCCTGCACACCCCGCTCATGTCCGGGACGAACGCGATCCACGGGATCGTCCTCGTCGGCGCCATGCTGATCGCGGGCTCGGCCGACTCGACGCTCGAGCAGGTGCTCGCGTTCGTGGCGGTCGTCTTCGCCACGATCAACGTCGTCGGCGGCTTCCTCGTCACCGACCGGATGCTGGAGATGTTCAAGCGCAAGCCGGAGCGGCGCGAGGAGCCCGAGTGATCCTGGCGATCTCCCAGACGACGATCAACCTCGCCTACCTCGCCGCCGGCGTCTGCCTGATCATCGGGATCAAGCGCCTCTCCTCGCCGGCGACCGCGCGGTCGGGGAACGTGGTCGCGGCGGTCGGCATGACGATCGCCGTCGTCTTCACGCTCCTCAGCCCGCAGATCGACTCCTACTGGCTGATCGCGGCCGGCGTCGCGGTGGGAACCGTGATCGGCGTCGCCTCGGCCCGCATGGTGAAGATGACCGCGATGCCGCAGATGGTGGCGCTGTTCAACGGCGTCGGCGGCGGCGCGGCGGCCCTGATCGCGGCGGCCGAGTTCCATCGCCTCACCCCGGCGGCCGGTCACGTCCTCCCCGAGCACATGGGTGCGACGCTCTTCTCGGCGCTGATCGGCTCGGTCAGCTTCTCGGGTAGCCTCGTCGCCTTCGCCAAGCTGCAGGAGCTGCTTCCGGGGAGGCCGATCGTCTTCGCCGGGCAGCAGATCGTGAACGGCCTGCTCTTCGCCGGCCTCGTCGGCGTGGGCATCCTCGCGGGCGCCACCGAGAACGGCGTCTGGGCCGTGGTGCTCCTGCTCGGCGCCCTCCTCTTCGGCGTCCTGCTCGTCCTGCCCATCGGCGGGGCCGACATGCCGGTCGTGATCTCGCTCCTGAACGCCTTCACCGGCCTGGCCGCCGCCTCGACGGGCTTCATCCTCGAGAACACGGCGCTGATCATCGGCGGCACGCTCGTCGGCGCTTCGGGGACGCTGCTCACGATCCTCATGGGCCGCGCCATGAACCGCTCGCTGGCCAACGTCCTCTTCGGCGCCTTCGGCGCGGCCCAGCCGGCCCCCGGCGGGGCGCCGGCCTCCGCGAGCGGCGAGGCCAAAAGCCACCGCGAGGTCTCGGCCGAGGACTGCGCCGTGATGCTCGCCTACGCGAGCCGGGTCGTGATCGTCCCCGGGTACGGCCTCGCGGTCGCCCAGGCCCAGCACAACGTGCGCGAGCTCGCCGACCTGCTCGAGCGGCGGGGCGTCGACGTGAAGTACGCCATCCATCCCGTCGCCGGCCGCATGCCGGGGCACATGAACGTCCTCCTCGCCGAGGCGAACGTCCCGTATCCGCAGCTCTACGACATGGAGGACATCAACCCGGAGTTCCCGCGCACCGACGTGGCGCTGATCATCGGCGCGAACGACGTCACGAACCCGGCCGCGCGGGATGACCCCGAGAGCCCGCTCTACGGCATGCCGATCCTGAACGTGGACGCCTCGGCCAACGTCGTCGTCCTCAAGCGCAGCATGAGCCCGGGCTTTGCGGGCATCGACAACGACCTCTTCTACCGCGCGAACACCGCGATGCTCTTCGGCGACGCGAAGGCCTCGGTGGAGAGCCTGGTCGCGGCCGTCAAGGCTGCCTGACGGCCGCGACCGAGCCCGAGTGCTCTACGGGTCGCGCTTGTCGTTCGTGACTGCGCGGAGGGCGTTGACGACGCCGCTCCCGAAGAAGCCGTTCTGGTTGCCCTTGGTGACGCAGCGAACGTCACCGGCCGGGCAGGCCAGCGGATCCGCGGTCTGGCGAAGGAGGAGGGACACGCGGTCCGGATCCATCTTCGCGCCGCCGCCCCACCAGCTCTTCTTGCCGAACTGGCTGACGACGAGCGCCGCCGTCCCGCTCACCTGCGCGGCCGCCTGGGACGTGCCCGCGAAGTAGCGGTAGAACGCCGCGTCGGGGCCCGTGCAGGGATCGCACAGGAGGTTCGGCACCTGCATGGACTTCGGCCAGGGGCCGAGGACGAGGCCCGAGGGCGGGGTGCCCTGGGTGAAGTCGCCGCCGCCGGCCGTCAGGTCGACGAAGCCGAGGCCCCAGTTCGAGGGCGGGCCGACCGCGAGGCGGTCGAGGAGCCCGATCGAGGACACCGTGACCACGCCCGGCAGGCCGCTCGGAAGCCGGCTGCACCCGTCGAGCGCCGGATCCGCCATGTCGCGGCCGTTGTTCCCGGCCGAGGCGACCATGGAGACGTTGCGCTTCTGGGCGTACTCGACCGCGCGCTTGACCGCCTTGATGACGACCCGCTGGGCGGGGTCGGTGCGGCAGAACGAGGTCGTCCCGCCCATGAGGGCGCTGTCGACGGAGTAGCTGTTGTTCGCCACGTCGACGCCGTTCTCGGCCGACCAGACGAGGGCGCAGACCACCGCGTCGGCGAGGAAGACGTCGGCCGTCCCGCGGCGCGTGCTCGCCTTGACGATCGCGAGCTTCACGTTCGGCGCGATGCCGACGATGCCCTGGCCGTTCGCCTCGGCGGCGATGACGCCGGCGACGTTGGTTCCGTGGCCGGAGTCGTCGTTCCACGCCGCGGGGTCGCGGTTCGGCTTCCCGCCGACGCACGACACGCTGCGCTTGGCGTCGATGCTGCCGTTCAGGTCCGGATGGCTCGCGTCGACACCGGTGTCGATGACGCCGACGAGGACCTTCGGGCTCCCGCCTGTGATCGCGTGCGCCTCCGGCGCCTTGATGCGCCGCGCGTACCACTGCAGCGGCGAGAACGGGTCACCCTGAAGAACGGGCGAGTTGGGCAGTCCGCCTTCACCGCCCCACCCCCAGCCGGACGCGGTCGCGATGACGCTTCCGACGGAAGCGACGCCTTCGACGTCGCGATTCCGGTCGAGCTTCGCCGCGAAGCCCGGATCCTCGGACTCCGCGATGACGACGTCGATCTGTGGGTACGCGGCGACAACGGAGCCGCCGGCCTTCTTGACGTCGGAGCCTGCGCCCCAGACGTTCCAGCCACGCTCCGGATACAGGACGACATACCGCTCAGCCGCCGCCTGTCCCGCCGCAGCGAGCGCGATCGCCGCAGCGATCGCAAGCACGACAAGTCGAGTGGTTACACCTGGCCGCAAGTTTTCTCTCCCTTTTCTGAACTCAACCCGATGGACGCCGAGGCGCCCTTGCAGTCCTGACTATACGGGCAGTTCGCGAGAATGCATTCCCTCTACTGGGGGAGGGACCCCGCGGCCGTATCCCCCGGTTGGGGGCACCGGCTAGAGGCCGGTGCGGAAGACCGCGGCAGCGCCGGAGGCCGTGGTCCAGCGCGTCGAGTAGAGGACGCCGGGGCCGAGGCTCGTCGTCCAGAAGCCCTGCGCTCGCGTGCGAATCGTCTCGACCGTCGCGGTGCGCTTGCCGGCCCGCACCCACCCGAGCCGGAGATGGCCGGCGCCCGAGCGGCTGTCCGCCCAGGCGATGCGCGACGCGTAGATCGCCGGGTTTCGCAGGAGCCCGATCCTGCTCCTGGCGACGATCCGCTTCGTCCCGTTCGCCAGCCATTTCACCATGATCCGCGACTCCTTCCTCGAGGCGAGGTGCCAGGCGACGCGGCCCCGGTTGAGCGCCGGCCGGCCGAGGTCGTTCGCGGGCCTCGTGGTCACGTGGACGCCGCTCGCACCCGTCTGCAGGTTCGTGACGACGAGGCGCTTGTGGGACGGGTCGCGGCGGACGTATGCGAGCAACGGCCAGTCGAGCACGGGGTGCGAGATCGCGACGTTGTCGATGCGGGTCACGACCTGACCGTTCGTCCAGCGGACGACCTGGATCCCCGCGGCATCGCGGTAGACGAGGTACTCCCCGCTCAGAGAAGGCTGCCAGGCGCCGGGGACGACCAGGTCCTCGCCGCCTGCGAGCGGCCTGACGACGACGTTCCCGTCCCGGGAGGCGAAGGCGAGCGCGGCGCCGCTCACGCTCGGGTCGTACGCGTTGTCCACGACCAGCGTCCCGGCGCCGGCAGTCGGGGCGAGCCCGAGCAGGACGGCGCAGGCGACGAGGGCGACGGCGTTCACCCGCAGAAGCGCCCCGCGGCGACGGGACAGCCGTTCGACGGCGGCGGTGGGATCTCCGGCTCGCCGGCGCGGCCAGACGATCATCGCCGCCCGGCCGGCCCCGTAGAGGGAGAGGCAGAGCGCCGCGGGCACCGGCTTGCCGAGCGCGAGCGCCCCCGCGCAGGCGACCCAGTAGGTCGAGAACGGCTGGAACGTGAAGAAGCCGGCGCCGAGGCCGGCGCCGTACCCGCCGGCCCAGACCGGCAGCGGCAGCTCGAAGCGCCAGTGCTCGGGGACCTGGCGGCGCGACTGTGGGATGCGGAAGCGAACGAGCCCGGCCTCACGGGCGGCGCCGAGCAACGCGAGCGCAGCCGCCACGTAGAGGGCGTAGCGCCCGCCGAGCAGGCTGCCGGCGTAGCCGAGGGCGAGCCCGAGCGCGGCGGCGGCCGTCACCGCCGCCACCGAGAAGATGACCTGGGCGACGATCTGGCGCTTGCGGCTCCCGCACACGGCGGGAGTGAAAGTCTCGAGCATCGACAGTCCTCAGGGCGACCAGGCGGCGGAGACGCCGGCGACGAGCGCGGCGAGGGCGACGCCGAACTCGATCAGCACGGTAGTCCCGTGTCGTAGTACATGACGCAGTACACGCGGCGCCCGCCCCAGCAGTACCCGGTGAGCGAGGCGTCGCCGTTGATGCGGCGGCGGCTGAACGAGCAGCAATCGACGAGCTTGCGGATCTGCCCGCCGCAGCAGCGGAACCAGGAGCCCTGGATGCGAAGGTCCTTGAGGCCCTTCACCTCGGCCGTCCAGTCCTCGCACACGCGCGTTCGCGGCGCCGGTGCGAGCACCTCGCCGTCGGGGCCGCGCAGGCGGCCGCCGCTGGCGTCGAGCGCGAATCCGGCCGAGTCCACGATCCGGCCGAGGTTGTCGATCGGCTTACCGCTTTGCGGGTGGAGCGGGAAGCCCTTGCGGTCGATCCGTGCGAGGGGCGGATAGGGGCTCGGGCACGAGCCCGTCGTCCAGATGTGGCCGCAGAAATGGAAGGCGTCGGCCTCGTCCGGCCTGACCGCCGCGGCGACGGCCGAGCCGCCGGCAATCGCAAGCGCGGCCGCGCTCAGGCGGCCGAGGAAGGAGAGCCGCGTCGTCGACTCGGCCAGCTTCGCGGAGAGCTTCTCGGCCTGGCGGTCGAGCTGCGAGACCTGCGCCTCAGGCGGCGGCATGGATCCTCGCGCGACCGGTGTCGAGGAGCGTTTCGAGCTCCTCGAGCGTGTTCACGGTTCCCTTGGCCGCGACGACACCGTCGACGAGGTGCACCACGAACGGAGTCCCAGGAATGTTCCAGCGCTTGAAGGCGTCTTCCTCGATCTCCTCCTCCACGACCCGCACCGCGAGTCCCTGCCTGGCGAGCGCGGCGACTCCGGGGCTGAGCTGCCGGCAGAGGCTGCACGTGGACGAGAAGAAGAAGACGACCTCGGAGCGGCGGCCGCGCAGGCCGTCGAGCCGCGGCGCGCTCTCACCGAGCTGCGGGCCTTCCTCGGCGAGCTCGAACGGAACGCGCGGCCCGATGCGGAGCGTCAGCACGCCGACCTGGCGGTAGAGCGCGAGGACGAGAAGCGTGAGCAGCACAACGGCGCCGGAAAGAAGCACGAGGACGGCAGCGACCACCGCGTCGGAGGACGCCGAAACCTCGAGCCCGCCGCCGAAGGCCGCGATCAGGGCGAGCGCGGTGAACCCGCCGGCGCGGAGCAGGAGGTGGTCCGTCTTCCCCTCGGCCGCGCCGAAGCAGCCGCAGCGCAGCCGCTCGACGCCCCGGAGGCGGGCCACGCCGAGGGCCACCAGGAAGCCGACTCCGAGCGCCACGGCAGCGTAGGCCGGCAGCGGCATGGCAATTCCAAGTAGGAGCAGCACCCCGACGACCGCCTCGGCCCCCATGACGGCCCACGCCGCCTGCCGCGCGTGCTGCGCAGGCACGCCGTAGGCGGTGAGCCAGTCGGGCAGGTCCTCACGGCGCCGCAGCTTTGCAGCCGCGGCCCAGAGCAGGATGAGACCGACGACGATCCTGGCGATTGTCGACAACGCAACCACTGTAGGAGCTAATCGGCTAGCCCGCGCCGGGGCGAGAGAGTTTTCATGAAATCCTCAAAAAGCTGACGTCTACAGTTTCTGGCGCATTGGCCCTGTCCCTTCCCACGCTACCCACATGTGCGCTCGCCCACGCCTCCTGGGCGTGAACCACGTCGCGCTCGAGGTCGGCAACCTCGAGGAGGCGCTGGCGTTCTACGGCCGTCTCTTCGACTTCGAGCTGCGCGGCCGGGCGCGCGGGATGGCGTTTCTCGACCTGGGCGACCAGTTTCTGGCCCTGGCCGAAGGCCGGCGGCAGCCGCCGGACGACCACCGCCATTTCGGGCTCGTCGTGGACGACAAGGAGGCCGTGCGCCGGGCCCTCGAGGAGGCGGGCGTGGAGATCCTCCCCGGCCGCGGCCTCGACTTCCGCGACCCGTGGGGCAACCGCGTCGAGATCGTCGACTACCGCGACGTCCAGTTCACGAAGGCGCCGGAGGTCCTCCGCGCCATGGGCGCCGACCTGGAGAAGACGGAAGCAGCCGTCGACGAGCTCCGCCGCAAGGGCATGGCTTGAGGAGCCCACCCTGGGCATGGCCGAGTGGGACGCGTCCGCCGGGCGACTAGCCGGCCGACTCGGCGCTCTTCAGGCCGCGTAGGGCCCAGAGCGTCAGGAGCGCCACGGCGCCGAGGGCGATGGCGAACGCCCTGCCCACCTCGGTCGGCTCGCCGGCGAAGAGGCCGCGGCCGGCCTCGAGCAGGAACGTCGCCGGGTTCACCGAGGCGACCGAATGGATCCAGCCGGTGAGGAGGTCGAGCGGGACGTAGACCGGCGCCAGGAAGAGGATCAGGAACACCGGCACCTGCATAAGCGGGCCGGCCTGGAGCGTGCGGAAGCGCATGGCGATCCCGCAGGCCCAGAGGACGGCCGCGACGTTGAGGAGGAGCCCGATCAGGACGAGCGCGAAGAGCTCGTCCGGGTTTCCGAGCACCTTCATCCCGGAGATAAGCGCGACGGCGAAGACGACCGACGCCGTCGCCGCCCAGCGCACGAGCGCCACGAGCGCGTACCCGGCGATGATCCCCGTCCGCCTCGGCGCCGCCAGCAGGAGCCGGCGCGCGAAGCCGCTCTCGAAGTCCCGCGCGATGGCGAAGCCGTTGAAGATCCCGCCGAACGCCGCCGACTGCAGGAACACGAAGACGAACTGGAAGGCCGTGTACCCGGCCGGGTAGTCGAACCCCGGCACATCGGAGATCCGCGACAGCCCGCCGGCGAATGCGGTGAAGAAGAACAGCGGGAAGAGCAGCGAGGGCACGAGGATCGACGGGGTCGTGAACGCGTTGTGGATCCCGCGCCACGCAACCGCCAGGGCGACCGACGTGAAGGCCTTCACGATCGCGCCAGCCTTCCGCGGAGCGCGATGGTGGCCGCCCCGAGCGCGACGACTGTGATCCCGGTCGCCAGCCCGAACCCGAGCAGCAGCGCCTGCGCGTCCCAGCCGGTGATGATCAGGCTCCGGATCCCCTCGATCAGGTACGAGACCGGGTTGATCGTCGCCACCGTCCGGAACCACTCGGTCTCGATCAGGTTCCGCGGCAGGTTCATGGACGAGAGGAAGAGGAAGACGAAGAAGAGCGGGAAGAGCGCCTGGATCGCCTCGCCCGACCCTGTCCGCAACGCGAGGAACGCCCCGACGGCCCCGAAGCCGAGGGCGATCAGGACGCCGAGGAAGACGATCAGGAACACGCCGAGGACGCCGCTTTCCGGGCGCACACCGGCGATCAGGCCGACCGTGAGGTAGAGCGTCGCCTGCAGCAGCGCCAGCGCCACGACCCCCGCGAGCTGGCCGAGGAGCAGCGCGGCGCGGCGCATCGGCGTCAACGCGAGCCGGTCGAGGAAGCCGGTCTGGATGTCGCGCGCCAGGTCGGTCCCGGCGTTCGTGGTGGCGAAGAGCGCGCCCTGCATGAACGTGAACGCGAGCGCGAAGTCGAGGTAGGACTCGGCAGGGAAGCCGGGCAGCTTCGCCGCCGACTGCAGCCCGCCGACGTTGACCGACAGCAGGATGAGCGGGAAGACGAAGGATGGAACGATGTTGAGCGGCTGCCGGAGCGTCCGGAGGACCGACCGCCGGGCGAGGTGCGCGACCTGGAGGAGAAGCGGGCTGCCGCTCATCCGGCCGGCGCCGAGGCGCCCTCCGGCTCCTCGTCCGCAGCCTCGTCGCCGGCCCCCTCGAGCGAGCGGCCGGTCTTGGCGAGGAAGACGTCGTCGAGCGTCGGCGCGTGGAGCTGGAGGTGCTGGAGGTGGAGCCCCTCGGCGTCGAGGGCGCGGACGACGTCCGCGAGCGCCTCCTCCCCGCCGTCGAGCCGCACGGAGGCGGCCTTCGGCGAGCCCGGAACCGGCGCGCCGAACCGCTCGAGCGTCCGCGAGACGGCCGCCAGCTCTCCCGGGTCGGCGGGGATCGCCTCGACGCTCGGCCGGCCGATCTCGGCCTTGAGCGCCGCCGGCGTGCCTCCGGCCACGATCCGGCCGTGGTCGATGATGCCCACGTGGTCGGCGAGCACATCGGCCTCCTCCAGGTACTGCGTGGTGAGGAAGACGGTGACGCCGTCCTCGCGCGCGAGGCGCGCGACCTCGGCCCAGAGCGCGTTGCGGCTCTGCGGGTCGAGGCCCGTCGTGGGCTCGTCCAGGAAGAGGATGCTCGGCTCGTGGACGAGGGCGAGCGCCAGATCGAGCCGGCGCTTCATCCCGCCCGAGTACGTCCGCACCTTGCGGTCGGCCGCCTCGGTGAGGCCCACGCGCTCGAGCAGCTCCGGGCCGCGGCGCCGCCGCTCGGCCTTCGACATGCCGTGGAGCGCGGTCTGGAGCCGCAGGTGCTCGCGGCCGGTGAGGAGCGGGTCGAGCGCCGCCTCCTGGAGGGCGGCCCCGATTGCCGAGCGCACCTGCGCCCCCTCGCGGACGACGTCGAAGCCGGCCACCCGCGCGGTCCCCGCCGTGGGCGGAAGCAGCGTCGTCAGCATGTGGACGGTCGTCGACTTGCCGGCGCCGTTCGGGCCGAGGAAGCCGAAGATCTCGCCCGACGCGACCGCGAGGTCGATCCCGTCCACCGCCCGGATCCCGCCCTTGAACTCGCGGGCGAGGCCTTCGGCCTCGATGCCGTGGTCCTCGCGCATGACCGCCAGGCTAGTCGCGCGGGCCTCGCGCCCGCGGGCGAGGGCACTAGAGTTGGCTCATGGCAGTCCGGACGCAGACGCTTCCCGACACCTCCCGGCTGGAGGCCTGGATCCGCTTCCTCCGCGCGCACGCCGCGCTCACGCGCGAGCTCTCGGCCGAGCTCGTGGCCGATCACGGCCTCACGCTCAACGACTACGAGGTCCTGCTGCACCTCGCCCGCGCGCCCGAGCAGCAGATGCGGCGCGTCGACCTCGCCGAGTCGATCCTCCTGACGCCATCCGGCATCACGCGCCTGCTCGAAGGGCTCGAGCGCTCAGGCCTCGTCGAGCGCGTCGGGTCCGACACAGACCGGCGGGTCGTCTACGCACGGCTGACCGACGCCGGCGCCGAGAAGCTCCGCGAGGCCGGTCGCACCCACGTCGCCGGCATCGAGTCGCTCTTCGTCGGCCGGTACACCGACGAGGAGCTCGCCACGCTCTCCGCCCTCCTGTCCCGCCTCCCGGCCGCCGGGAGCGAGGACGTGGAGTGCACCGGCGAGGACTAGTCGCCCCGGCCGGCGGCCGGGTATCCTCGCGCGCATGACCGACACCAAGATCACCCTGCCCGAGAGCGCGATCCCCGAGCGCTGGTACAACATCGCCGCCGACATGCCGAACCGGCCGCAGCCGGTGCTCCACCCCGGCACCGGCCAGCCCGTCGGCCCTGACGACCTCGCTCCGCTCTTCCCGATGGACCTCATCCTCCAGGAGGTCTCGACGGACGCGGAGATCGCCATTCCGGACCCGGTCAGGGAGATCTACCGCCTCTGGCGCCCCACCCCGCTCTACCGCGCGCTCCGGCTCGAGCAAGCGCTCGGCACCCGCTCCCGCATCTTCTACAAGTACGAGGGCACGAGCCCGGCGGGAAGCCATAAGCCGAACACTGCGGTCGCGCAGGCCTACTACGTGAAGGAGTCGGGCCGTACGCGAATCGCCACCGAGACCGGCGCTGGCCAGTGGGGGAGCGCGGTCGCCCTCGCCGCCCAGCTCTTCGGGCTCGAGTGCAAGGTCTACATGGTGAAGGTCTCGTACGAGCAGAAGCCGTACCGGCGGTCGATGATGGAGACCTGGGGCGCGAGCGTCGTCGCCAGCCCGTCGGAGGACACCAACTCCGGGCGCGCGATCCTCGCTGCCGACCCGGCCACGCCCGGCAGCCTCGGCATCGCCATCTCGGAGGCGGTCGAGGACGCGGCGCAGCGCGAGGACACCGCCTACTCGCTGGGAAGCGTGCTCAACCACGTGCTCACGCACCAGACGGTGATCGGCCAGGAGGCGCTCGCGCAGATGGAGCTGGCGGGCGCGTTCCCGGACCTCGTCGCGGCCTGCGTCGGCGGCGGGTCCAACTTCGCCGGGCTCGCCTTCCCGTTCCTGCGCGAGAAGATCGGCGGACGGGAGATCGACGTCCTCGCCTGCGAGCCGGCCGCCTGCCCGACGCTCACGCGCGGCCCGTTCGCCTACGACTTCGGGGACACGAGCCAGCTCACGCCGCTCGTCCCCATGCACACGCTCGGCCACGACTTCGTCCCGCCCGGCATCCACGCGGGGGGCCTCCGCTACCACGGCATGGCGCCGCTCGTCTCGCAGCTCGTCCTCGACGGGCTCGTCCGGGCCGAGGCCTACGGCCAGACCGACGTCTTCGCTTCAGCCGTGCAGTTCGCGCGCACCGAGGGGATCATCCCGGCGCCGGAGTCGGCGCATGCGATCCACGGTGTCGTCCTGGCGGCGGCGCAGGCGGACGCGGAGGGGCGCGAGCGCACGATCCTCTTCAACCTCTCCGGCCACGGTCACTTCGACCTCGGCGCGTACGACGCGCACCTCCACGGCCGGCTCGAGGACTTCGAGCTCCCCGAGGACGAGATCGCGAGGGCTCTCGCCGCGATCGAGCCGCTGCCGAAGCCGGCCGGCGTCTCGTAGCCCGTCACGGCCCGGCTGTTCCAGGTTGAGCCGTCTGTGACAATTAGGGCAGAGCGGATGGTTCGCGGGAGCCACTACGGGGCGATGCTGGCTCGACGCCACGTTCGAAGTGTCGTCTGCTTCCTGCTGATCGCAGGCAGCTACTACGGCGCCGCGAAGCTCGGCATGAGCCTCTCGGTGTCGCACGGGGTGATCACACCCGTGTGGGCTCCCTCCGGCATCGCGCTCGCGTCGCTCCTCATCCTGGGCGTCCGCTACTGGCCGGCCGTGACGACCGCCGCGTTCCTCGCCAACGCGACGAGCGGGGCGACCCTGGGCGTGGCGGCGGGCATCGCCTTCGGCAACACCCTCGCGGCCGTCTGCGGGACGCTCCTCGTCTGGAGGATCGGCTTCACGCCGGCGCTCGACCGGGTCCGCTCGGTTCTCGCCCTCGTTATCGGGGGAGCGCTGACCAGCACGCTGATCAGCGCCACGAACGGCGTCACCGTCCTCACGCTCGCCGACGCGAGAGAGGACAGCTACGGCACGGCCTGGCTCCTCTGGTGGTTCGGAGACGCCGTGGGGATCCTGGTGGTGGCGCCCATCCTGCTCGTCCTCTACGACGCCTCGCGCAGCTTCCGCCCTCCCCTGCCGCACGTCTTCGAGGCCGCCGTGCTGTTCTCCGCGCTGGTGAGCGTCAGCGCGCTCGTGTTCCTCGCGGGCGCTTGGCGGTACCCGTACCTCATCTTTCCGTTCGTCCTCTGGGCCGCTCTGCGCTTCAGGCAGCTCGGCGCCGCGGCGTCGGCCTTCATCGTCGGCGCCATCGGCACGTGGGGCGCCGTCGCCGGGCAGGTGCCGCTCGGAGGCGAGACCGCCACCCAGCAGGTCCAGCTCGCCCAGGCCGGGTTCGCCGTCGTCGTAGTCAGCCTGCTGGTGCTGGGCGCCACCCTCGCCGAGCGCCAGGCCGCCACCGCGGAGCTCGCGCTGACCGCCGCGCGGCTGCGGGAGGCGCAGTCGCTCGCCCACATCGGCAGCTGGGAGTGGGACATGCAGCGGAACGCCGTCAGCTGGTCCCACGAGCTCTACCGCATCTTCGGGCTCGAGCCGAACCGGCAGCCGCTGACCTACGAGACGTACCTCGACCTCGTCCACCCCGACGATCGCGAGTTCGTCGAGCAGACGGTCGGCGGGGCGGCGGAGACCGGCGAGCCGTTCGCCTTCGAGCATCGCGCCGTCCGGCCGGACGGCGAGGAGCGCGTCGTCCTGGGCCGCGGCCGCGTCGTCCTGAACGGAGACGAGGCGGTCTCGATGCTGGGAACCGCCCAGGACGTGACCGAGCAGCGCCAGGTCGAGAAGCTGCGCGAGGACATCCTCTCGGCCGTCTCGCACGAGCTGCGGACGCCGCTGACCAGCGTGCTCGGGTTCGCGCTCACGCTCGAGAAGCATCGGCACGACCTGACGCCGGAGAGGATCGACGAGACGGTCGGCGCGCTCGCACAGGCCGCGCGGCGCCTCGATCGGCTCCTGGCCGACCTGCTCGACGTCGAGCGCCTTCGCCGCGGCCTCGTCACCCTGCGGCGCGAGCCGGTCGGCGTCGACGACCTCGTGCGCCGGGTCGTGGCGGACATCCACCTCGACGGCCGCGAGCTCGTGCTCGACTGCGAGCCGGTCGTCGCCGAGATCGACACTGCCAAGGTCGAGCGCATCGTCGAGAACCTCGTCGTCAACGCGGACAAGCACACGCCCCCCGGCGGGCCGATCGAAGTCCGCCTCGCGCGCCGGGACCAGCGACGTCGTGCTCGTCGTCGAGGACGACGGCCCCGGGATTCCGGACGAGTTCAAGGAGGTCGTGTTCGAGACGTTCAACCGGGGCCCGAGCATGACGTCGACGACGCCGGGAGCGGGCATCGGCCTCGCCCTGGTCTCACGCTTCGCCGCGGTGCACGGCGGCCGCAGCTGGGTCGAGGACAAGCCGGGCGGCGGCGCGTCGTTCTACGTCCTCCTCCCCGACTGCGTCCGCGACCCTGCCGGGGTCATCTAGGCGGTAAAGCGGCGCGAACAGCTCCGGGCGGACGTCCCGGAGGAGCGACGACGCCTGCGCCTCGCCCAGGTCCAGTGCCCGCCGCGACCCGGCGCCCTGGCCGAGGTGGACGGTGAGCGTCGCCAGGCCGGCGCGGCGCTGGCCCGGCGATGTCCGCAGCTCGAAGGAGACGGCTGCGGCGGGATCGAGCTCCGAGCGGCGACGCCGGATCGTTCCCTCACGGAGCGCCAGCCGCCGGCCGTCGAAGGCGTGGCCGAGCTGGCGGTAGCGGTCGCGGGCCAGCGGCACCGCCAGCGCCGTCGCGGCCAGTGCCGCCAGCGACCCCCAGAGGAGACCGAGCAGGGCGGCGACCGCCAGGGCGGCGAGCGGCAGCGCCAGCGCCCGGACGAGACGCCGGGACCTGGCGGCCCGCGGGTGGGCGATCAGCGGCGCGCGCGGGTCCGCCGCGTCCGGGTCGACAGCTCGGAGAAGGCCGGAGAGCTCGTCCGCCCGCACCACGGGCGCGAGCAGCGTCCCGCCGCCGCGTCCGCGCACCCCGGCGGCGATCGCGGTGACCGAGGCCAGCCCGAGCGGCCGCCGCAGCGGCGAGTCCCGCACGTCGGTCCCGCGGATCCTGTCGCGGTCGAGATGAACGAGCCGGCGGGTGAGGAGCCCGCGGGCCGCGGCGAGCCGCTCTCCCTCGTCCCGGAGCGTGAAGTCCCAGTCCACGAGCACCGACCCGGCGGCAGCCGCCGCGAGGACGAGCGCCACCGCAGCCGCCAGGATGAGCGCGAGACCGACGGCGTCGGTGGGGAACCGGTCGGCCGCTCCCTCCGCGACGCGCTCGACGAACTGGCCCGGGAGGTCGTCGGCGAGGTTGAAGGCGACGCCGACGATGGCCGCGGGCGCGAGCAGGTAGCTCATGCTCGTGATCCCGCCCAGCGCGAGGAGCCCGGGGGTCGCCCGATAGAGCGGCGCAGGCTCCGCCGCCTCCTCCCCTGCTGCCCGCGCCGAGCCCAGCAGCGCCTCGCGCAGGGCGTCGGCCTGGGCGCGGGAGACCGCCGCCAGCGAGAGCTCGGCGCTTTCCCCGCCGCCGGCGGCCGCCTCGACCTCGACCTTCACGAGTCCGAGCAGCCGGTGCAGGAACGGCTCGGTGACGTCGAGCCCGCGCACGCGCTCCAGCGGGATAGTCCGGACCGATCGACTGAGGACGCCCGACCGGAGCTCGAGCCGCCCGCCCGCGACCCGGTAGCGGAACCGCGACCAGGAGAGAATCGCCAGCGGAAGGCCCACGAGCAGCGCGAGCGCCAGCGCCGGGACGATCACCCGCGTTCCAGCGGACACGAAGAGCGCGAGCGCCGGGATCATGCTGACGCCGACGAAGCGCCTGGCGATGACGAGCACCGCCAGCGGGTGCAGCCGCCCCTCGAGTACGACCTCGTTCACGTGCCCTCCTCGATCCCTGCCCGCAGGGCCAGCTCTTCGACGAGCCTGTCCGCAACGGGCGGAGTAAGGCCCGGGATGGACGTGCCCCCGTGGGCCGACGCCGTCCGCACGTGGACGGAGACGAGGCCGAACGCGCGCAGGAGCGGCCCGGCGGTCGTGTCCACGGTCTGTACGCGCGCGTGCGGCACGACCTGGTGGCTGCGCCAAAGCCAGCCTGAGGCGACGTAGAGGCCGAGCTCGGTCACCTCGTAGCGGAAGTGGCGGTAGTCGAGCCCGGCACCGACGAAGGCAAGGGGGACGAGCACGACCACGACGAGCCCGCCGATGACCCCGACGAGCCAGGCGGCGGTGGTCGCGTCGAGCACGACGGCGACGGTGGTCCCGGCCGCCACGAGCAGGGCGAGGAAGCCGACGACCATGAGGTTCTGGACGAGCCAGAATCGCCGCACCCGCGGGTCGAGCGCCTCGGCGGGCTCACGGAGGATCATGCGGGCACGATATGGGCTGCTCGGAAGCCAGGCCGGCCCGTTGACGGCTCGCCCGAGAGGCCGGCGCCATTCCACCGTCGCGTGGAATGGTGCCGGAGCCTCAGTCTCCGCTCGCGCGCTGATCGCGTGGGCTTCGGCCGATCAGGCGCTGCGGATGACGCGTTCGCAGTCGCGCGCGACGACGTCGTTCTGGTTCGCCCTGACCGTGTCCCGGCCGGCGCCGCAGACGACTGTGTCCTTGCCGGAGCTGGAGCGGGTGTCGCGGGCGTCGATCGTGTCGTTGCCCGTGCCGCCGTTGAGGGCGTCCCGGCCGGCGCCGCCGTTGAGGGAGTCGTTGCCGGCACCGCCGGAGGGCTTGTCCGCGCCCGCGGCACCGCGCAGGATGTCGTTGCCGGCGTCGCCGCCGAGCCTGTCGTTGCCGACGCCGCCGTCCAGAAGGTCCGCGCCGAGGCCGCCGAGCAGGAAGTCGTTGCCGGCGAGGCCGTAGACCTTGTCGTTACCGCCTTGGGCGTTGATCGTGTCGGCACCGCTCGTGCCCGTCAGGGTGTTGGCGCCGCTCGTTCCCACACACTTGCCGGCGACGATCGTCATTCCGGCAGGCACGGTCTCCTGCACGCCGGCGAGGTTGGGGCAGAGATCGACCGGCGGCGGGGGCGTATCCACCCCGAAGGTGAAGAGGCCGGACTCCGGGGCGATGTCGCCGTCGCTGAAGAACGCATCGGTCGGATGGCTGCGGCAGGAGTTGGTCACTGCCCATTTGAAGCCTGCGCCCCAGTTGGCAACGATCGATGCCGGAATCTCGACATCGATCGAACTGGCCAGGATCGTCGAGCTGAGGTCGATGCCGCCAGCGCCGGCAGGAGCGCTGTACAGGTACTGCGTCGTCGTCGAGACCGCCCAGATGCTGCCGATCGAGGTCGCCGGCAGGGGCGCGACAGAGCCGGCCGGGAAGATGGAGAAGGACGGCTGCGTGCGAACCGCGGGGTAGAAGCCGGGCGTGCAGAGGTCGCCGGTGAAGGTGACGCTCAGGTGCACGTCACCGTCGCCATCGACGCTGTCGCTCGCGGTCAGGAAGTCGAGCCCACAGGCGGTGCCGATGCCAGTCATGCAGTTGTCGCCGGCCGCGTCCGGGTGGGTGGCGGCAGCCGCACCCGCCGGCGCGACGAGCAGCAGCAGGGCAGCGAGGGTAAGGAGCAGGAAGGATCGCATGCCGGGACCGTAGGTAGAGGCCGAGGGCCTCACAACCACTCAGGAGAACGGTCCGGGCCTGCGCAAATCACTAGGCTCGCACCGCGGGTCGAGCGCCAGAGCCGGCTCGCGCAGGATCACGCCCGCACGATAGGCGCACGGGCGGGGTCGTCGGCGGGCGCTACCTATCCTCGCAACGTGCGCGATCTCCGGCTCTCGCCCGCCCTTGCCGGAACGTCGTCGGCGCCTGCAGCGCACTCGTCGTCGTCGGCTACTGGAGCGCCTCCGTCGGCGGAGCTCGACACGCCGGAGGCCCTCGGAGGACGACCTCCGCCGGATCGGCGACGAGCTCGACCGGATCAGGGCCGCAATGGACGCGGAGCCCAATCCCACGCGGGACCTGGCGGAGGCGTTCGCAGCGATGGCGGCGGTCCTCGCACGGTACGTCGAGCAGATCTACGAGGAGAGCTTCCTCGAAACCGCAGTCCGGCGATCCCTCCGCCGCCTGCGGGCCTACGAGCTCCGCCTGCACGAGCTCACCGCCGAGATCCGCTGTCTCCGGGCGAAGACCTAGCGCTAGGGGAGCGCGGGTAGGCTCGGAGTGAAGTCCAGTGCCACCGAGGGCTCGTTGCCGGGGATCTCGTCGGCCGGCCAGGCGGCGTCGGCCACGTAGCGAGCGCCGTCGAGGATGACCTCGACCCTGTACGCGAAGGGTCCCTCGCCGAGAGCGGCAGCGGCGAGGCCTTCCTCGTCCGGCCCATCCCAGTAGACCGTGCCCTCCGGAAGGCAGCGGAGGCGGGACCGCGTTGCGTCGAAGGTGACCGCGTCCCCGTCCGCGGCCTCGACCGTGATCGTCGCCGAGGCCTGCCTCGGCGTCCGGGCCAGGTTCGTCAGCTCCAGCTCGACTCCGTAGCTGTCGACCTCCCCGTCGTCGCCGGCGAGCACGGCGAGCCGCGCCCGAGGCGTGGCCGCTACGCCGTCGCCCGGCGTGGTCCAGCGGAACGTGGTGACGAGATCGCCGTCGCCGCGGCCGAAGAGCGTGACGTCGTAGGCGCCCGCGCGGCCGGCGGGCCGCAAGACGAGCCGCCCGTCGCCGCCGGCCTCGAGCGGCACCTCCTGCACCCGCCCGCACTCGTCCCCGGCCGGACGGAAGCTCGCCGTGAACGACCAGCCCGGAAGCGGGAACTCGACGGCGACCTCCTCGGGGTTGCCCACGTCCGCAGGCTCGGCGGGCGGGCTCCCGTCGATGCAGACGCTGTCATAGCAATACGACCAGGCCTGGAGAGCGACCGACTCGTCGGAGAAGCGCACGGTGACGGGCGGCGGCCCCTCCAGCTCCGACGGAGCGGCGGCCTCCTCGGTCGAAGGCGCCGCCGCCGTGGTCGTCCCCGGGCTTGCTCCCACCTGAGGGCCCGAGCCCTCCTCGCCGCAACCGGCGAGCAGGAGCAGGCCGACGACGGCTAGCGCCGCCGACGTTGTCCGTGTCGCTCCGAATCCCATGACCATCCTGGCTTCTGCCTGTTCAGAACTTACGCCACGGCCGGTGCGAATCGACACATCCCGGGAAATCGCCGGTCTGGCGTTTGGTGTTAGGGCACGGTCCCGGCGAGCGGGGTGAGCTCGAACACGGGGTGATCGTCCGCTTCGGCGACGAAGTCGTCCAGGGGGGAGTCCTTGCCTGCCCGGAAGTACGGCCGGCTGATGGCGGCGATCTCGACGTAGCGCTTGAGGACGGGTCCGGCTTCGCCCGGGGAAACCTCTCGGATGGCGTAGTCGAGCGTAGTGCGTCCGTGGCGAAGACTGACCCGCCCGGCGGCGCGGGCGTTGTGCACCCACGAAACGGCTCCGTAGGGGGCGACCAGCCAGCGCTTTCCAGCATGCTCGACGGGAACCACAGGATTGGTACGCGCCTGGCCGGTCTTGCGGCCACGCGTCGTCAGCAGGTAGACGGGTCCAATCCCCGCCCGTGCGAGCAGGCCGGTGATCACGTTACCCACGCGCCGCCACAGACCTGGCCCATGCCATTGCTTCGCGGCCGAGGGCGGCGGCTGCGCGCCCACCTCATCGGTCTGATCTGGCGCCGCGTCGGGCATGGGCTTTGCTTCCTCCTGGGAGGCGACAGGATCATGGTAGAGGCACGCCCATCGTCGAGCTGCGGCTGCCTTAGCAGCAGCTCAATCAAGGTGCGGCCTCGTCCGGCCGAAGAGAACAGCGAGGGGATGATCGGCCCCCAGAGGGCCTGGTCGTCTTGCACTGATCTCGGCAACACGTGCCGGGGACGCACCAAAGGGGAGAGACCTCCATTGGCCTCCTGGAGGAGCGCCGATCCCTGCGCGCTTCGACCCGCACGGAAAGGAACAGAGAATGATCGTAGGAGTAGTGGTGATGGCCTTCACGGTTGGAGGGCTCGGCGGCCTCATCTATCGCGGCGGCTGGAGGCGACGATGACCCGAGTCGCGGCCATGACCGAGAAGGAAGGTCGGCGGCGCGATTACGCAGTCAAGATTGAAGGCCTGGCCGCATTCCTCTCCGAGCACGGCAGCTGCCAGGTGAACATCGGGGAGATGGATCGGAGGTTGGCCGACCGGGAGCGGATCGACTTGGCGGCAGCGGCCACGACCATCGGCCGGACGATCCGGATCGAGAACGTCAGCAACATGTACCTCCGGGCCGAGCTCCAGTGAGCTTCAAGCCGGACTACGTCGCCGCCGCGGTCCACCGCGAGCGGGCCGAGCACCACTACGTCGCTGCGGAGAGGTTCCGCAAGCTGCGAATGACCACCTCCGAGAGGGACGCCCGCCTGGCGGCACGCGACGAGGATTCGATCGCCGAGATGCTCAGCACCGGCAGGTGGAGGCGGCGATGAGCAGCCCGGGAGCCACGCGACGGCATGCGGCTCCCGGAAATGGCCCGCTCGGCCGGTGGATTCGCTAACCACCGACCGTATGGGCCGGGGGATTCGAACCACCGACCTTGGGATTAAAGTCCCCTGCTCTGCCAGCTGAGCTACCGGCCCGCGACGCGAGTGTAGCCGCGGCGGGTAGCTATCCTTGCCGCGCCTGGCCCCCATCGACTAGCGGTCCAGGTCACGGCCCTTTCAAGGCCGTAGCGCGGGTTCGAATCCCGCTGGGGGCACCTGGACAGCTCCACGATCAGCTCCGGGAACGGAAGCGACGCCGAGACAGATCAGACTCTAGGGCAGCTCTGGCCGGCGCTCTGAGATGCAGACCTTGTCGAGGTCCGGGGGCTGCCTCGCCCAGAGAACCGACCCAATCGTGTCATGGTGGCTCCGCCCGGGGTAGACCGATGGTCATTGGGAGAGCAGCGTGAAGATCCCGGCCCGAACGCCGCTCCCGCCTTGTCTCGTTGAGGGCCTGGGGATACGAGAGGAACGATCTTGAAAAAGGGAATCACCTTGATCGCCGCGCTCGGCGCAGTGCTCGCGATCACCTCCGGCGCATTCGCTGCCGACCACTACCTGATCACGAAGTCCAGCCAGATCAAGAGCGGCGCGGTCTCGCTCTCCGATCTCTCGGACCACGCGCGCAAGATGCTGAAGGGCCAGAAGGGGCCTGCCGGTGCGCAGGGTTCGAAGGGCGACACGGGCGCAGCCGGCGCAGCCGGCGCTCAGGGTCCGAAGGGCGACACGGGCGCAGCCGGCGCTCAGGGTCCGATTGGCCAACCGGCGCTCAGGGTCCGCAGGGCCTTCGCGGTCAGGCGCTCATCGCCGACGAGTGGACGGCACCGAACCCCATGTACGACTTCGGCTCGGGCCCGCTTCGCGTCGTCGATGTTCCGACGATCGCCGCCACCTCCGGCGGTCCGGTCGACGGTGACGACGGTGTCGAGATGACCGACAAGGTCCAGCTCGACCAGGGCACCTACCTCGTCAGCTCGGTCGCGCAGTTCTTCGACATCACGAAGCTCTGCGACGGCGACGCCTACCCGGTCGTCAAGATGTTCGTCGACGGCAAATGGGCCGGCAACAGCTGGGGCCCCGCTGTCCCGGACGACGGCAACAACGCCTCACAGGCAACCGCGACGACCGTCATCACGGTCGGCGAGGGTGGCGGCGAGCTGAGCACGCTTGCGGCTATCCGTGTCGATGACGGCACGGTTCCCGCCAGCTGCTTCTACCTCGGAGGCGCCGAGATCGTCGTCACCGAGATCGCGGCTCCCTAGTCGATCAGGGATCCACTCAGCCCCATCGCCTCAGCCTTCGGGTCGAGGCGGTGGGGCTGACGCCTTTCTGCGGCAGGAGTGAAAGAACCACTCCCACCCTCCATCCTCGGCGCAGTGCTCGCGATCACCTCCGGCGCATTCGCTGCCGACCACTACATGATCACGAAGTCCAGCCAGATCAAGAGCGGCGCCGTCTCGCTCTCCGATCTCTCGTCCCACGCCCGCAAGATCCTCGAGGGCAATAAGGGGCCTGCCGGTGCGCAGGGTCCGAAGGGCGACACCGGCGCAGCCGGCGCTGTGGGCTCGAAGGGCGACACGGGCGCAGCCGGCGCAGGGTCACGATTGGCCTAACCGGCGCTCAGGGGCCACGGGGACCGGCTGCATGCCCGCTACGAGGTCAATCACCACCGCTACTCGAACGTCGGCAAGGGCAATCTCGCCACGGTCGCTTGCTCGCACGAACGACAAGGTTGCCATCGGTGGCGGCTACTGGTTCAACACGAAGGGCGACAACGACTTCGACTGGACCCACAGGGCTCTCACGAATGGCAGCGGCGTGATCGCGTCCTTCCCCGGCCGGATGAACTGGAACGGGCTCGGACGGCATCGCCGAACACCCCGGACGACAACACCGTCAAGCCGAATGACAACTCCGGCTGCATCGTGCAGCTGAACAGCAGCGTGGAAGAGCCGCAGGTAATGACGCTGTACGTCATCTGCGTCAACGACGCCAGCTAGCAGCTCAGGCAATCAACACCAGCTTCACACGAATCGCGACGGGTGACAAGACCGTTGTCGATCGGCCACACTCTCGGGATGGCTCCAACGGCTGGCGGGCTGGCGGTCGGCGGCGACGTCGAGCAGGCACTCGCCGACATACCCGTCCCGAGCTACGTCCTCGACACGGACGGGGTCGTCCGGTGGATCAACCCTGCGGCCGAGCGCCTTCTCGGCGACGTCCGCGGCCGGCACTTCACGTCGGTTGTCGGCCCGGAGGACCGGTCGCGGGCGCGGGAGCTCTTCGCCCGCAAGGTGCTCGGCACGACCGCGGCGACCGAGACAAGCGGGGTCTTCGTCTCGACCGACGGAACCCGCGTCGCGCTGGAGGTCAGCGCCGTGCCGCTGATGGGCGGCGAGCGCGTGGTCGGCGTCTTCGGGCTGCTGACCGGCCCGCTCGACGAGGAGGCGAGCACGCCGCCCGCGCACCTGACGCCCCGCCAGGCCGAGGTGCTGCGACTCCTCGAGCAGGGACGCTCGACGAAGCAGATCGCGCAGGAGCTCCACCTGAGCCCGGAGACGGTCCGGAATCACGTCCGGCATCTGCTGCGAGCCCTCGGAGTGAACTCGCGTCTCGAAGCCGTCGCCGCTTCCAAAGCCCGGCAACTGCGCTGAAGCTCGCTCCGACTCCAGAGCCACGCGAAGCTATCGAGCCGACCGAGCTTCAGCCGATCAAGCCTTGAGCAGGCCGCTTGGTTTCGGCTTCAGGTCACGGATCCAGACCTGCTTGTGGAAAACTGTCCACCTGGGCGGTTAGCTCAGCTGGGAGAGCGCCTGCCTTACACGCAGGAGGTCGCTGGTTCGAGCCCAGCACCGCCCACTACCGAAACCCGCTGGTAACGGCAGGGTTCCTCTTGCGGCAACAGGTTCGAACTCCACCCGCGAACGGCCGCTAGTCAGGTTCTAGTCAGGTTCCCCCTTCCAGCCCGAGCAGCCGCCCACGCCCTGTCCTCGGCTCCCCGTCCTCGTCCAGCCGCTCCAACGACAACCTGAAAGCTACGGGCCGCGCCTACGCCGCGAGCGGCCCCGGCGTGGTTTCACCTACGTGGGCGACGGGCTGTTCTAGAGTTGCCACAAATCGAACAGGAGACGGCAATGGCGCTAGGGGATGAAATCGACAACATCTTTCGACGCGAGGTCAAGTCTCTGCCGGCCTACGAGAAGGCGCAGGCTGCGAGTGGTTCTGGAATCGCACCGCCGGTGGACGAGATGAATCAACTGCTCATGGGCCTGGCCGTCGCAACACAGCGTTCGTTTCACCTGCTCGCCGACCGCATCGAGGAGAGGGAGAACGCGTAAGCCGATGCCTCCGGCGTAGTGTGGGAAGCACCCATGAGCGAGTTCCCCGAGTTGTCCCCCGAGATGCGCGAGGCTCTAGAGAAGATGCGGCGATCCATCGAAGCCTTTCGGAAGACCTTTCCGCCCGAACAGATCGCGGAGATAGCGGAGGCCTCACGGCTGTTGAAGGAACTCACGCCCGAGCAACAGGAACGGTATGGGGACTGGACAGTTCAAACAACTCCTCGCGTTCAAGGATCTGATTGAGGAGTTCGACGAGCCCGAGCCAGGATCTCTCTAAGCGGGCGCGTAGACGGCTCACCGCACCTTCGACTTCGGCCCCGCTGACGGGTTCGGCACATACGACTTGCACTCCGAGTCGTAGACGTAGCGGGGAACAACCCGACGCGCCCCGTTAACGCAGGCCCGACACCACGAGCTCAGCCCGTCCCGCGTCCGCTTGTTGCCAGGGAACTCGCCCCGGTCCTTCTCCTCACCGCACCTGGTGCAGGTCTTCTTGTTCACAGCGGTTTTCTCGGTTTCCTTCCCGAGAATCTTGGCCGGGGTAGGGGCTCGAACCTCTCTAAAGAAACGGGGGTGCCCGCCCACGCCCCGGCAGTTTTTCTGCACCTTCGCCCACCGCCCGACGACGCTGGCCATCACGTGGCTTGCGACGTGCCCGTCGTGGCGAGCATGCCTTCGTACAGCGAGGCGACGCGGGTCGCAACCGTATCCCAGGCGTAGGCCCCGCGGATCTGCTCGTAGGCCGCCTCACCCCGCGCGCGGCGCTCGACTGCACCGTTGACCACCTCGATGAGAGTGGCTGCGAGCACGGCTTCGTCGTCGGGATCGACGAGCCAACCATTCGGACGTCCGGGGGTGGTGTTGACGAAGGAGAGTGGGCCGCCGGTGTGGGTCGCGACCACGGGCAGCCCACAGGCCATCGCCTCCAGGTAGACCTGGCCGAAGGGCTCGGCGACCGACGGCGCCACGAGCACATCGGCCGCGTTCAGCCCCTCAGGCAGCTCGTCGTGTCCCCGCCAGCCGACGAAGAAGATCCCCTCGCTCCCGCCGGAGCGCGCCACCTCGACAGGGTGCTCCCCCTCCCACTCGCCTGGATACCCACCCCAGACGACGAGCGGCGCGGGGCGCTCGAAGCTCGACCGTGCCCGCTGGTAGGCGCGCACGAGGAGCGGCACGCGCTTGAAGGCGAGGAAGCGCCCGACGTACAGCAGCACCGGATTCGCCTCGCCCGTCTTCGGATCCGCGAATACGGCCAGGTCGTCTGCTCCGTAGCGGACAGAGCCGGCCACACCTGAGGCGTCCCATCCGCGGGGGTCGTCTACGAGCCAGGCACGCCATCGCGCCCGTCGCTCTCCCGTACCCGGCCGATGTCTGTCGAAGCGCTCCGCGTCGATTCCGTTCGGGATGACCTCGACTCTTGACGCGTCGAGGCTGAGCAGACGGACGGCCTCGTCGAGATCGTGGGGCGAGATCGCAATGAGCTGATCGGCGCGCCGCGCGTTGGCCTGCAGGCGAGCCTCCCAGGCGTCGCCGTGTCGCCATGCCTCCCAGCGCGTAGCCTGAAAGAGTTCACGCTCGGCCTCGGTGAGCCGGGCTTCGACCCGACCGCTCCCTGCGCCAGCGGCCATCCCTGTGAGATCGGTGCCGAGACGAACCGCGAGCTCGCGGCGGCGGCGAATCCCGTCGAGCATCTTGAGCTCGGTTCCGTGCAGATGCGCGACGACGGGCAGGTTTGGTGTCACCCGCGCTAGCGCGTCGTGCTGTGGCGTGAGGTGATGAAGGTGCGCGATCGCCGCCTGCGCAGCCCCGCCCTCGGCAAAGAGCCGCTGCCAGGCGGCGACCTGTCGCTCGGCCTCTGGATCGTCGAGCGAGGCGAAGAGTCGATCGGGCGCTCCCGCACGATCCTCGAACGACGGATGCAGCGGGATCTCAGCGGCCATCGGGTCGTCGCTCCGATCGAACGCTTCCAGCGCCGGTGTGAAGTCGGCTGCCGCGACGTCGAGCCCGGCGAAGAACGTGGCCGCGTTTGCCACCGCCTCCGGCTCGCCGAGTGAGCCTGTAAAGAGCCGAACCGGCCAGCCTTTGCGGTCGAGGGCTGCGGCGAGATAGCGGGCGACCTGCGCCGACCCGCCGCGCGGATAGAAGAGCAACCCCATCGTCACCGGCTTTCCCATGGAGCGGTTCTAGCTGACAGCGGGCGCAGAGGCGGCCCCCGGAGGTCGGACTCCAGAATCTCCGCCACGCCAAAAAGGGCTCCAGAAACCATCCTGGAGCCCTTCTCGTCGTTGCGGCAGAACGAGTGGCGAGACGCGCTGGGCGTCTAGCGCGTGACGACGTTGTGGATCTTGAGAATCTCCGGATCACCCGAGAGCTCGATCCCAACATCGCTCAGCACCGGCATGAGGCGCTTGCCGAACGCGTCGAACTGCTCCCGCGAGTCCCAGATCTCGCTGACTCGGAACTTCCCGTCCGAAACGAAGGCGACGTGATACTCGAGTCCCTTCGGCGGCCAGTCGCCGGCCTTCTCAAGACGGCGGCTCGATTCGTCGTACTGCTCGGGAGTCACACTAGGCGCGCCCGTGAAGCGGACAAGGATGCTCGTCTTGCGATCCTCCATGCTCCGCGTGGCGGACTCAGGACTGGTGGTGGCCACTCGTGGCCTCCTTCGATGGATTGCTCCCGACCGAGCCGCCTACAAACCGAACACCTTGATCATGTTCGCCTGGCGAGCGAGGAATCTAAGCCAGAAGACATCACGAAGTCTACCGGTTCGACGGGGGCGCGGTTACCTAGAGAGGCGTCCCCGGCCAAAGTAGCCAAGGACGAGCAACACAACAATGACGATGATGATGATCCAAAGCCAAGGCACGTGATCCTTTCGTTAAGAGCGTGCCGACTCTACGGCGAGTCGGTCTGCTCTTGCGATGGGCGCGGCCGACGTGGCGAGGCACCGCCCGCGACCTCGGAGCGTCGAACGGCAAGAACCGGTAGGGACGGCTGGTTCAAATTGCAACTAGACTTTGGCCGTTCCGAACCATGGCCGCCAGTGAGAGTGAAGTACTTGCGCAAGAGCTGAGCGCTCTAGGTCAGAGCCTCCGCGACCTTGAGCAGCGTCTGAGCGACGTCGAGAAGGTGAACACGCGGCTGGAGGAAGCTGCCCTGTCCACCGCCCGCGCCTTGCAGGAGCTATCAGCGCACTGGGACGCGGTCGCTGCGGCGATGCGCCGGAGCGAAACCAGCGAAGAGTCCCCCTGAGCGAGGTCTCGGCGGCGAGCGCAGCGACGCGGCCGGTACACGGGATGATCGCCGAACTCACCATCGCCGCGACACCCGCCGCGCCCGATCCCTCGAGGGCGCCCCGCGATTGCAAGCCTGGTGGCTCGCGCCCAGGTAGCCGGCCCTGTCGTCCGTGTGGTCGAGGTCGAAAGCCTCCCCCGCCTCGATCGGCTCCCGGCAGCGGGCGCACCTCATGAGACCAGCGGCGACAAGCGGGGCAAGCTGACGCCGACGCGCCTGATGAGCCGCCCCATAGCCGCGCTGAGACGTACTAAGCCGCGAGGAACCCAAGAAGAACCCTCCGAGTTGCCAAACCAGGCGTCATCCGGCAAATAGAGGGAGAGAGCTGACTGCGGGGGGTCGGAGGGATCGCGTGCAGAAAAAACGGGGTCGTTTCGTGCGCTCGCTATCGGGGCACACTGCGAAGTGCGGAGGGTCGTCCCGTGGAGGACTACTGGTCGTCCTTCCCTCCACGGGACTAGCGGGCGCCGGATGCGGCGCGGCGTCCGAATCCCGTGCCAACCGCTGCGCGCTGTGAGACACTCGGGTGCGACGGGCGCCGGCGGGGGGAAGCCCCTCCGGTGGCCGCAACCGGCGGGCTTGCCGCAGTCCCCGTCGGTGCCCGTCACTCCGCGGGTCCGACCCGCCAGTTCGGCGTGCGGCCGTGGCCGGGGACGGCAGGGCTGCCAGGCTCGCCCGCCCTCCCGGCCTTGTCGTTAGCCACGGCGCATCCGCTCCACGAGATCCTTAGCCGCCCAGCCCGCGGGGGTGCCGCCTTTGAGCACGACCGGATGCGCGACTCCCTCAGCGTCGGCGCTCTGGACGACGAGCTGCTTGCGGTCGAGCGCGCGCAGGGACGCGTCTGAGAGACGTACCGGGCCCCGCTGCGGCCCGCTCGCCCGTCGATGGGCTGGCGCCGTCTGAGATTCCGAAGCAACGGAACGCGCGCCCCGTGGCACTGCGGCGGGGCTCAATGACCCGGACGGGCGCCTGTCGCTTCACGCGCTCCGCCATTCGTGCTTGTCGGCGCTCGCGACGGGCGGGCTGGCGCCGACCACGCTCGCGGAGGTCGCCGGCCATTCAGATCCGGGCTTCACGCTTCGCTGCTATTCGCGGGACGGCCGCGATGAGTCGGCCGTGGTGGCCGACGTGCTAGCGCGGGCGGGCGGCGCCGGGTTCGGGCGATGAGCACGAAGGCCGAACGTCTCTCCCGGGGACGGATCCCGTCGGGGGCATAGGAAAGGCGGACGGCTCATCTGCGCGCGCCTTTCCGCTCGCTGCGTGGTGCTTGTAACCTCTGGGCCTGACCCCTGGGTATTTTTTCCTCGTCTACCAGAGTCCTGGTGAGAAACGGGACTGGCGCTGGCGTTTCGTTGGCCCTCACCACAGGGTCATTGCTGTCTCGGGAGACGGATACGCCGATAAGGCGAAATGCGTCGCCGCCGTTGAGAACCTGACGGACGAATCTAAGTCCCCCGTGATCGAGTACGGCGTAGAGCAGCGCGGCTAGCTGCGTTGCCTTTTCGCCAAACGGCCCTCTAGCTAGTCAGGTTTCTAGTCAGGTTTCGCAGTCGCCTGCTGACGGCGCAGGGCAGGCTGGCCTGAGTTAGCGCAAGGATTCAAGCGGGTTCGGGCGACACGAGGCGACAGTAAGCCCCATTGCCTCTCCCTTACACGCAGGAGGTCACAGGTTCGATCCCTGTACCGCCCACTCCCAGGAGCCCTGCAAACGGAGCAGGCCCGGTGCCGTAGCCGACACTCGGCCGCCTGTGTGGGGGCTGGCGGCCCCGCGGACCAGCTAGGCCGCGAGACCGAGTCGCTCGACCAGACGCTCGAGCTGCCACGCGCGCTCCGCGGCGAGCCCGGCCTCGGGTCCAGCCGGGTGGAGGCCCGCGGTCGAGCGGGCGACGACGAAGGCCACGTTCGCAGCGACTGCCCCAGGCGTGGCGCCACTGTCGGCGACCGCCTCGAGGTGCGAGCGCAGCTGCGGCTCGCGGGCCTCGGGGCGACGACCCTCGGCGAGGGCCGTCGTATCGGCGGCCATGAGCACGAGACCCGCGATCTCGGCAGGCAGCCGTGCCGCAACACCCGATGCGGTCGTCACGTAGCCCTCGGCGTCGAGACCCTCGAGCTCCCGCGCCTCGGCGTCGTGACCCTCCAGGCGCAGCGCCTCGACCACATGCTCGCGCCCCCTCGCCGCGCACGCCCGCGCGAAGTCGTGGGCCGCCGTTTCGTTCCAGGCCGCCACGCGCTCCAGGAGCCGGCCGCGCTCGGCGACGATCATGTGACCGTCGTCCTCCACGATGCCGGCGAGCTCAATGGTCCACAGCTCGTCGTCGATCCAATCGAGGAGCCCACCGGCGGGCAGGGCGTGGATCCCCGACACGCACCGCTCTACCTCCGCGTCTGCCTCGAGCCAGGTTCCGGGCTCCGGCCACCTGACCCCGCTGAAGAGCCCCGTGCGATCGGACGAGAGGAACTTGTACGCGATCACTCGTCGCGCTTCCAGTCACGAAACGCGGTGAGAAGGTGCTGCTCCATGGCCGGCGGGACATCCTCCTCGCGCAGCTCTCCGAGCAGCTCGACCGTCGTCCTCGTCTGAGCGAGGAACGAACGACACGGCGGGCAGATCGAAACGTGCTCCTCGAAGCGCCCCCTCTCGGCCGGCGTGAGACCCCCCTCGTAGTAGTCCGTGACGAGCTTGACGATGTCGGCGCAGGTCAGCATCGCTCCGCTCCTTGGTCGAGGTACTTCTCGATCGCGGCGCGTGCAGCACCTCGCGCGCGATGCAAGAGGACTCGCTGGTTGCCATCCGCGACGCCGAGATACTCGCACACCTCTTCCGGGGGCCAGCCCTCGATGTCGCGAAGCGTGATCACTGCTCTTTGCATTCGTGGCAGCGCCTCGATCGCTTCGAGCAGCGCGGCGCGCAGCTCGGTCGACAGCACGTGTTCCTCGGGAAGATCGTCCCAGGGCGGCACGGCGCTCGACCACATGCCGGCCCACCGGCCTTCCTCGAAGAACCGGTCGCTACTCACGCCAAGGTCGTCGCCCGACGCCTCGCCGGCCGCGAGCTCGGACAGCGGCACGAGCCGTTGCTCCTGCTCCGCCCGCCTACTCGCACAGTTACGGAGAATCGCGTAGATCCACGTCCGAAGCGACGATTTCGCCTCGAACCCGTCGAGGCCTCGCACGACGTTCAGCCAGGTCTCCTGGACGATCTCCTCCGCCACCGCGCGACGGGATACGAACGCCATCGCGACCCGCGTCATCGACTGTGTGTGCCTGCGAACGAGCGTGCAGAAAGCTTCCTCGTTTCCGTCCCTCAGCTGGGCGAGGAGTTGCTCCTCCGTGAGCTCGATCGCGACGGCCCGCGGCCCAACCACGGGCCTAACGGTAGCGCGTAACACCCGAACCGGTCGCGTCTCTACCCTTGGTATGGCCAGTTCGATCCCTGACGATGACGATCTGCTCGTCGCGTGCGCCGAGGGTGACGAGCAGGCGTTGGGCTCGCTCTACGACCGGTTCGGGCAGGTCGCCTACGGTCTCGCGTTGCGCGTCCTACGCGACGCCGCCCTCGCGGAGGACGCGGTGCAGGAGGCGTTCCTCCAGGTCTGGCGGCAGGCGGCGAGGTTCGACCGCTCTCGCGGGACGGCGTCGACCTGGATTCTCACGATCGTGCACCGACGGGCTGTCGACCTCGTGCGCAGCCAGGCCGGCTTCAACGCGCTGCCCGACCAACTCGAGACGATGGGAGATCACGCCTTTGTCGCCGAGAGCGCCGCCGACGACGTCGTGCTTGGAGAGGCACAAGGCGAGATTCGGGCAGCGCTGGCGACGCTGTCGAGGGCCGAGCGCGAAGTCCTCGGCCTTGCCTACTGGTGGGGCTTCACGCAGTCGCAGATCGCGACTGCGCTCGGCATCCCGACCGGGACGGTGAAGAGCCGGACGTTCAACGCGCTGGTACGTCTCCGGGAGGCGCTGGGCCAGGTGCCCGAGCTGACGCCCTCTACCCGGCGCGGGCCGGCAACCGGGGCCGGATCGTAGGCGACTACGGCACCAGGCCGAGCGCGGGGTTTCAAGTTCCTGCCAGCGAGAACAACCGAGTCGTGGCATCGCTCACGACTGGCCTGCCTCCCAGGGGGCGGGCGACCGGGGCTCCGTTGCTCCGGCCCCCCGCGTCCGCGCGCGCGCGGTTGGCCGCAGCCGCTTCGCGCCCGGCCGGTCGCGACGTGCCCGCATAGCTCGCCTCTTCCTGCCTACCCACAGGCGAGCTCTGACCTGGGGCCGGCCCGCGCCGGCCTCAGGCTCGTCCGGGCGCACCGCGATCGGGACTGCCAGACCGGGCACTCCACCCCGGCACGCGCCGCTCGCGGCTAAGATTGTCCGGCGCCCGGGGGCGTAGTTCAGTTGGTTAGAACGCCGGCCTGTCACGCCGGAGGTCGCGGGTTCGAGTCCCGTCGCTCCCGTCTCTTGAAGTGCCGAGGCTCGTCGGCACGCGGGACCGTTAGGGCACGGGCCGGTCGGTCGTCGGGCTCGCGGCTCGGCCACAATCAGCATCATCCCGATCGATCCTCAGGCGCTGAAGCGCGTCACCGCTTGGCGCGAGCTGGAGTAGGGGCCGGGCATGCCCGGCCCCTACGTCTGCCTATGCGCGAGCGAGCGCGGGAGCCCAGACGCCGGTGGCAGCAGCGTCGCGGGCGTAGTCGGCGAAGTCCCGCGGCTCCCGGCCGAGGGCCCGCTGCACGCCGTCCGCAAGGTGGGCATTGCGCCCGTCGAGCACCTCCTGGAAGAGGTAGACGAGGAGCTCGATCCATTCGCCTGGAACTGCCTGCTCCTCCAGTGCGGCGGCGAAGTCCTCGACCGACGCCGGCACGTAGCGGATCTCCCTGCCCGACGCTTGCGCGATCTCCCCGACGGCGTCGCTGAACGTCAACAGTCGGGGTCCGGTCAGCTCGTAGACCTCGCCCACATGGCCGTCCTCGGTCAGCGCGGCGACGGCGACGTCGGCGATGTCGTCGGCGTCGACGAACGGCTCGGGCGTGTTGCCCGCCGGGAGCGCGAGCTCCCCCGCGAGCAGACCGTCCAGGAAGTAGCTCTCACTGAAGTTCTGGCTGAACCAGGTCGAGGACAGAGTCGTCACCTCGGTGCCCGCTTCCCGCACAGCCTGCGCGGAGAGCTCCGCTTCCGGCTCGCCGCGGCCGGAGAGGTGCACGAGCCGCGGAACGCCGCTCGCGACGGCGAGCTCCGCAAAGGAGCCGAGGATCTCCGCGACGCCCGGAAGGACGTCGAGGTAGTGCTGCACGTACACGGACCGGACCCCCTGAAGCGCCGGCGCCCACGTGTCCCGGTCGTCCCAGTCGAACGGCGGTTCCCCCGAGCGCACGCCCGCGCGCGTCGAGATGCCGCGAGCCGTGAGCCGCTCGACGACTCGGCGGCCGGTCTTGCCCGTGCTCGCCAGGACGAGGATTGGCTTCTCCTGTGTCATCTCATTCTCCTTCATTTGGCCTTTCGTCCAGCATGCAGGTCGATCCTAGGACTGTCTATGATCAGAAGACGTCATTTTATGCTCTAGCGTCCACAGCTCTGGACGACCGAGGCCAACGCGCGCATACTGGAGCGATGAGCTCCTCGGACCCATGGGCGCCAACCGATCCGCTCGGCGAGGCGCTGCACTTCCTGCGCATGAACGGCGCCTTCTACTGCCGCTCTGAGCTGACCGCAGAGTGGGGACTGACGCTGCCGCCGCTCGAGGACTACCTGTGGTTCCACGTCGTGACCTCGGGCGGAGCGTGGCTCGAGACCGACGGGGTCGAGGCGATATTCCTCCGGCCCGGGGACCTCGCCGTCGTGCCGCACGGACGGGGCCACGTTCTCCGGAGCGCACCGGGCGCTTCCGCACCCGGGATTCTCGAGCTCGAGCGCGAGCAGGTGAGCGACCGGTACGAGATCCTCCTGCACGGCGAAGGCGGAGCGCAGACGACGCTGATCTGCGGCGCCGTGCGATTCGAGCATCCCGCTGCACGAAACGTCGTCTCCTCGCTCCCGGCGACGATCTACGTCGAGGGGTCGAGCTCGCCCCAGGCCGAGTGGCTGCAGAGCACCCTGCGGCTGATGGCGGCGGAGGCCAGAGAGCTTCGCCCCGGCGGCGAGGAGGTGATCACGCGGCTCGGCGACATCCTCGTCATCCAGGCGATCCGCTCCTGGATCGAGACCGATCCGGCCGCGCGCTCCGGCTGGCTCGGCGCGCTTCAGGACCGGCAGATCGGCCGTGCGATCTCCCTGATCCACCGCGAGCCGGCGCGGGCGTGGACCGTCGCCTCGCTCGCGCAGGAGATCGCGATGTCGCGCTCGGCACTCGCGGCGCGCTTCACGGAGCTCGTGGGCGAGCCGGTCATGCAGTACGTGACCCGCTGGCGCATGCATCTCGCGGTCAGCTCCCTCCGCGAGGAGGGCGTCACGGTGGCCGAGCTCGCGAGCCGCCTCGGCTACCGGTCGGAAGCGGCGTTCAGCCGAGCGTTCAAGCGCGTCGTCGGCGTCCCGCCCGGGGCCGTGCGACGGTCAGCGGTCTGACGTCACTCGCCCGGGAGCCTCGGCGCGGCTACCTGACGCGAGCACTTCGTCGACGAACCGGAGCACGGCCGGGTGGGCCGGGTTGATGAGGTGGCCGCCGTCGACCCACGCAACCGTTGCGTCCGGCATGGCCGCGGCCTGAAGGCGGGTCACCTCGGCAAACTGCGGCAGCGAGTCCTCGGCGCCGACGATCAGGATCGGCTTGTCGATCATCCCGAGCTGCTCGGCGCTGACGTCGAGGAGCCCGTCTCGCTCCTCGGCGAGGATCGCGGGGCCGTTCGCCAGGAAGGTCTCCTTCACCGGGGCGGGCAGCGCCGCCCAGACGTCGTCGCCGACGACCTCCCTGAGCATCGCCTCGCCGACCCTGCCGGGGTCGGCCGCGGCAGCCGCGAAGAGCCGCTCGTGAAACCCGGCGAGCCAGCGCCTGAACTCCTCGCCGAGCAGCATCCCGCCTCCCTCCAGCAGCGCCAGCGCCTTGACACGGTCCGGATGGCGGAGGGCGAGATCGACCGCGACCTCACCCCCGTGGCTCCGGCCGATCACGATTGCCGGCCCGGCGCCGAGCGCGTCGAGTAGCGCCGCCGCGTCGTCCGCGTGCAGATGGACGCCCATCACGAGCGGCTCCGGGCGCTCGCTGCGGCCGAACCCGCGGCGGTCGTACACGATCGCGCGCCCCCGCTTCCCCAGCTCGACGGCCGCGTCGACCCAGAGCAGCGAGGAGCTGCCGGTGCCGTGGATGCACAGGATCGGCTCTCCCGAGCCGTGTTCCTCGTGGTAGAGGGAGATTCCGTTGACGTTGATCTCTGGCATGCGGCGAGTATCCGCCCGCTCCGATCGGGCCGCATCGGGCGAACGCCCCATCTTTTCGGGTCAGTCGAGGAGGTCGTGCTCCATGGCGAACACGGCCGCGGCAGCGCGCGAGCGGACTCCGATCTTGCGGTAGAGGTTCTCGACGTGACGGCCCACCGTCTTCGGCGAGACGACGAGAGCCGCGGCAACGTCGCGGTTCGACCTGCCCCGGGCGATGAGGCGCAGCACCTCGACCTCCCGGTCGGTCAGGCCGGCGGGCCACCGCTCGAGCCGGGGCGCCTGCCGCTTCCCCGCGGCGGCGAGGACGCATGCGACCGCGTCGGCGTCCAGCCCGCTCTGGGCCTCGAGCGAGCGGGCGGCCTCGTCCTCCGGGAGCGCGGGCCGGTGCGGCCGCTCCGCGGTCAGGGCCGCGAAGACATCGGCCGCGGCGAGCAGCCTGCACTCCCGCGACTGGGCCTCGGCGGCGAGCGCGCGGTGGTAGCCGGAGCCGTCGAGGCGCTCGTGGTGGGACGACGCGGCCTCCCGGAAGGCCGCGAGCGGCCCACACCGGCTGAGGATCCGTTCCGTGTAGTACGGGTGGAGGCGAACCCGCTCCCACTCCGCGGTCGTGAGCGGGCCCGGCTTGTCCCAGATCCCGTTCTCGATCGCGACCCGGCCGAGGTCGTGCACGAGCCCCGCCCGCCGCAGGTCGGCACCGGCTGCGTCGTCAAGGCCGGCGAAGCGGCCCGCTTCCTCGGCGAGCGCCGCGACCTTGCGCGAGTGACCGCGCGTCCAGGGCGACTTCAGGTCGGCGAAGTCGGCGAAGGCCGTGAGGACGGCGTCGAGCCCGGCCGGTCCGACGACAGCCGCCGGTGCCGGCTCGCAGGCGAGGGCGGCCTCCCACTCGTCGGAGTCGCCAAGCTCGCCGAGAACCGCGACCCCGACGCGGTCGAACGCTGCGCAGACGGCCGGGTCGTACGCCTTGGCGCTCCGCCGGGTCGTCCAGGCGCCGGGGCTCTCGCCGAGGGCGACTGCGAGGTCGACGTCCCTGGCGACCACGACGATCCGCACCGCGAGCGGGACGGCGTCGCCTGCGAGGCCCTCGGGGAACCCCTTCCCGTCCCAGCGCTCGTAGGCATGGCCGAGCGCGTCGACGACCGGCTCGTCGAGGCCCGAGCGGGCAGCGAGCATGACGGCGACCTCGCAGTGGGAGGCCAGCGAGGCCCCTCCACCCTTGAGGGCGCCGGGGAGGCGGCGGGCGCCGACGGTCCGGAAGGTTCGCCCGACCATCTCCCGGGTCGACCCCATCACGACCGGCGCCATGGCGCCGAAGAAGGCCATGTCGTTGCCGCCGACCGCGGCCGCGGTCTCCGCGGAGTCGGCAGTACAGCCGAGGAAGCGGAGGAGCGCGAACTGATGGACGGTGCGGATCTCCTCTGGGCTGCAGCCCAGATCCTCGGCGAGGGCGACTGCGATCGTGCACGTCCGGAGCGCGTGGCCGAGGGGCTGGCCGGTCCCGAGGTCCGTTGCCAGCGAGGCGGAGGCGAGAAGCTCGGTCAGCCGGAGCGGGAGGTCCCGCGCCGTGTCCGGACCGGCCATCGCGCTACCCCATGCCGAGCGAGATGATCCCGCGGTCGATCAGGCCCCGCGTGAACGCGGGTGCCGGGAGAACCTTCACGCCGTACACGTCGCGGAGGAACCACTCGAAGTAGACGAAGAGGCTCGAGCGCACGGCGCCCGTTTTCTCCAGTCGGTCCGGGTCGAACACGAGCACCCGGGCGCGCAGCTCGGCATCGTCGAGATACGACTGGACGAGGGCGCCCGCCTCCCCGTCGTTCCCGGCGTCGGCCACGAGCAGCGTCGGCGTCTCCGAGGCGAGCCGCTCGACCCTGACGAGGCCGGCGCGGAGCTCGACGCGACTGGTCTCGCGCCGCCAGCGCGCGACCAGAAGCGTCCGGGTCGACTCCTCCACCTCGACGTCGTCGAGCTCGTCTGCGCAGTGCGCCGTGAACGCGTCCAGCAGGTCCCCGTGGGTGAGGTGAGCCGTGCCCCAGGTGAACGCGCGTCCGGCGGCCACGTCGGCCACTGCCGCCTCGCCCTCGGCACGCCGGCCCGCGTCGAGCAGGCCCAGCTCGCCGAGCTGCGCCAGGACGTCCGGCTCCAGCTCACCGGAGCTCAGGCCGATCCGCCGGTCGAGGACAGCCTCGAGCGCGGCTGCCTGCTCCCGGGTCAGCACCGTTCAGGCAACACGGTCGAGGGCGTCGGCGAACACGCCGGGGGAGAGCTCGGCCAGCTCGAGGTAGACGCCGCCGGCCGCGTCGGCAAGCTGTCGCGCGCAGCTTCGGCGGACGGTGCGGCCGGGAGGCTCGGCGTCGATCACGACGACGCCGACGTGCGCGCGCTTGAGCGCCCGAGCCTCGACCAGGGCGTCGCCGAGGGCGTCGCCGCGCGGCCGCCGCGGGACGTTCGGCAGCCCGTCCGAGACGACGACGGCGACCGGGCGCGCGTTCGGGCGCTTCGCCTGCTCCTGGCGCAGCACCCGCCGGGCGACGGCGAGCGCGTCGGCAAGCGGGGTGCGGCCCGACACGGGGACGTCCGCGAGCGCCCGGGCCGCCCGCGCTCGGCTGGCCGTGGGCCGCAGCGCCACGGTCGCCTCGGCCACGCCGCTCCTGAACGCGACCAGGCCCACCCGGTCTCCGCGGGCGGTGGCGTCCTCGAGCAGGGCGAAGACGAGCCCCTTCACCTGCTCGACGAGCCGGTCGGCCTGGAGCGAGTAGCTGTTGTCGACCACGAAGCAGACCTCGTAGGGGACGCGGTGCTCGCGGACCTTCCGGCGGACGTCCTCCGTCGCGATCGCCAGCGGCCCGCCCGAGCGACCGGCACGCGCCGCCGCAGCTCGCAGCGTGGCGTCGACCGCGACGTCGAGGGGGCCGGCGCCGGGCAGGCGGTGCCGCGAGTACTTGCCGCGCCGGAGCGAGACGAGCGAGCGGTCGCGGTGGCCGATCGCGCCCCGCTCGAGCGCGTCGCGCCGCGGCGGCGGCGCGACCACCTGCGCGGCGTCCACCTCGACCTCGTGGATCTCGGGGACCGCCTCGAGGAGCTCCACCGGCGTGTCTACCCCGGCGTCGCCGGGCTCTCCGCTTTTTTTGGAGCCTCTCCGACCTCGAGCACGTCGTCGAGCACGCGGCGCAGGAGCCGGTCGTCGATCCCGGTGCCGGGCCCGAACGGGTCCTGCTCGATGCGGTGGCCGAGCCCGAGGCGCGCGGCGACGAGGACGTCCTCGCGGTCGACTTCGCCCCGGCCGGCCAGCGCCGCGAGGCCCTTGGCGCATTCGAGGATGGTCACGTCGGCCCGGTGGCTGACGACGCCCGACTCGACGACGAGGCGGGCGATCGCCTCGTAGAGGCGCTCCGGAACGCGGACGGCCGGGAGCGCCGCCGACGCCGCGCGCAGGCGCTCGGCGAGCACCGTCTCCTCTTCCTCCCAACCCGCGGCGAAGGCCTCTCGGGTCGGCGAGATAGGCCTCCCGGCGCCGGAGCACCTCGGCGCGAATGCCGGTGTCTGCGATCGCCTCCACGTCCACGTGCAGGCCGATGCGGTCGGCGATCTGCGGGCGAAGCTCGCCCTCCTCCGGGTTCATCGTCCCCACGAGCAGGAAGCGCGCGGGATGGGACATGGAGACGCCCTCCCGCTCGACCGCGTTCACGCCCATCGCCGCCGCGTCGAGGAGGACGTCGCAGAGGTGGTCGTCGAGGAGGTTGATCTCGTCGACGTACAGGATCCCGCGATTCGCCTCGGCGAGCAGCCCGGGCTGGAGCGCGGCGATCCCCTCGCGGAGCGCGCGCGCGATGTCGACGGAGCCCGCGACGCGGTCCTCGGTGGCGTTGAGCGGCAGGGTGACGATCCGCACGCGCCGGGAGACGACGGGGAGCTCCTCGCCGTCGGCCCGCCTGGCGACGCAGAGCTCGCACGGCTGGACCGGGTCGCAGGAGAAGGGGCAGTCGCCCACGACCTCGATCTCCGGCAGGAGCGCCGCCAGGCCCCTGACTGCCGTGGACTTGCCCGTGCCGCTCGGCCCCACGACCAGCACGCCGCCGACGGCTGGATTGACCGCGTTGAGCAGGAGCGCCGTCTTCAGGCGCTCCTGCTCGACGAGCGCGGTGAGCGGGTAGTGAGAGGTCAGTTGAGAATCAGCGGCTTGCCGAAGGTCGGCTCCGCCTGCGGGATCGGGTCGAACTTCCAGGTGCCGATCAGCGGAACGGCCGTGTCGCGGTTGACGCGGACGTCGACGACGTACGGGATCCCCGCGGAGACGGCGGTCTCGAGCGCGCTGCCGAGATCGGCGGGATCCTCCACGGTGACGCCCCCGGCGCCCATCGACTCCGCCATCTGCACGAAGTCGGGGTTCCAGAACTCGCCGGTGGACTGCTTGATGAAGCTCGTCCCGATCTCGCGGCCGTCCATGTAGAAGCGCTGGAGGTCGCGGATGACGCCGATCGTGTAGTTGTTGAGGATCACCCAGACGGCCGGGATGCCGTACTCGGTCGCGGTCGCCACCGCGCCGGGGAACATCATGAAGCTGCCGTCGCTCGTGACACAGATCGCCGGCTGGTCGGGCCGGGCGAGCTTGAGCCCGAGCACGCCGTAGGTGCCGAACCCCATGCCGGCGAAGCCGCCCGGCGTGAAGACCATCTGCGGGCCGGGGGCGTCCCAGTACTGCTCGACCCACGTCTGGTGGTTGCCGGTGTCCGTGATCATCAGCGTGTCCGGCGCGGCCGCTGCGCGCAGCTCCTTGATGACGCGGCGCGGGTCGATCGGCACGGCGTCCGAGCCCTTCTCGCCCTCGATGAAGTTGCTCCACTCGGTCTTGTACTCCTCGACCTGGTCGTTCCAGGGCGAGCGCTCGCGCCTGGGACCTCGCTTCTCGGCGAGCTCGATGAGCTGGCGCAGCACCTCGCGCGCGTCGCCGACGATCCCGAGCTCTGTCGGGTAGTTCCTGCCGATCTCCTGCGAGTCGATGTCGACGTGGATCAGCTTCGTCGGCGGGATGTTGTAGGTGTAGCCGGGCACCCACGAGGACGAGTGGATGTCGGAGAAGCGGCAGCCGAACGCGAGGATGACGTCGGCGTTCCGCGCTGCCTCCTGCGCCGGGTACTCGCCCCAGCAGCCGGCGATGCCGAGGTGGAGCGGGTGCTCGGCAGAGAGCGCGCCCTTGCCCATGAAGGAGGTGTAGACGGGGACGTTCACGTGCTCGGCGAAGGCGGCGAGCTCGACCGAGGCCTCCGAGCAGATGACCCCGCCGCCCGCGAGGATGAGCGGGCGCCGGGCGCCGAGCAGCATGTCGAGGGCCTTCGCGACCGACTCGGGCGAACCGGGTGTGCGCCAGTCGAGCATGAGGCTCCGCTCCGCGGGCTCCGGCACCTCGACCTCGGCCTTCGTGACCCAGAGGTCGTAGGGCACGTCGATGTGCACCGGCCCGGGGCGGCCCGAGCGCGCGATCTTGAACGCCTTGGGCAGGAACTTGCCCAGGTCGGCCACCGAGTGGGCCTGGAAGCTCCGCTTCGTGATCACCTTGGCGATCGAGGGGAAGTCGGCCTGGAAGTGGCGGTACTCCTCCTGCAGCGCGCCGGAGTCGTACTGGCCGGTCGCAACCTGGCCTGTGATCGCGATCATGGCGGACGAGTCGTAGAAGGCGTTCGAGAGCGCCGCCGTCAGCAACATCGGACCGGGGCCCGTGGAGGTGTAGACCGGGATAACTTCGTGGCTGACGCGGTAGTAGGCGTCGGCCATGTACCCGGCGCCGGTCTCGATGCGCGGGAAGACCACCGAGATCTCGTCCTGGCGGTCGTAGACCCCGTCGAGGAGGCCGACCGCCCCGTGTCCCGCGTAGCCGAACAGGTAGGGCACCTTCTCGCGGATCAGGTACTCGACGACGAGATCGGTGCCTCGCATCTCGGGCATGTCTGCCTCCCTTGTCTCCTCGAGTCGCTGGCCTTCGATCATCCAGGACGCGTTCCCGGCCTGCAAGCGGGAGAGGGATGACGGCGGTCACGTTACGCGCTAACCTCCCGCGTCTGAACCCCGGACAAGCCCGCCGGTGACACCCCCGGTCGGGAACTACTAGGAGGAATACATGACGAAGTTGGAGCAAGGGCTTCGGCGCGTTCGCGTGCGCAGCCTTCTGCTGATTGCCGTGCTCGCCACGGCTGTCCTGCTGCCGGCGTCGCCGGCGGCAGCGGGGAACGACCAAGGGTGCGAGAGCCGCACCAACAACACGTACCGGAAGGTCCTGGAGTGCGTCACGCTCGAGGGCGTGCGCGAGCACCAGGCCGCCTTGCAGGCGATCGCCGACGCCAACGGGGGCAACCGCGCCGCAGGGCTGCCCGGCTACACCGGCAGCGTCGACTACGTCGTCGACAAGCTCGAGGCGGCCGGCTGGGAAGTCGAGCTCGACGAGTTCCCGTACACCTTCCTGGCGACGCCGACGCTCACGCAGCTCACGCCGGTCAATGCCACCTACGCGACGGGCGCCTTCACCGGCTCCGGAACGGGCACGGTGACCGGAAACGTGATCCCCGTCGACATCAACCTGGTGCCGCCACGGGCCTCGACCAGCGGCTGCGACGTGGCCGACTTCGGCGGGGTCTCATGGGCCGGCCCCGCTGACATCGCGCTGATCCAGCGCGGGACGTGCGACTTCGGCGTCAAGGCCCAGAACGCTCAGAACGCCGGCGCCGAAGCCGTGATCATCTTCAACCAGGGGAACGATCCGACGCGCGAGGGTCTGATCGTCGGCACGCTGCTGCCCACGGGCGCCGCCGTCATGATCCCGGTCGTCGGCGCGTCGTTCGCCGACGGCGCGGCAATGGCGGCAGCAGGCTCGACGGCGACGATCGCCGTGGCCCCGCCCGAGTCGAGGCCGCAGGTCAACATCATCGCCGAGAAGAAGGCCACGAGTAAGTTCGGGAAGAACAACATCGTCATGGCCGGCGCGCACCTCGACTCGGTGCAGGCCGGTCCCGGCATCAACGACAACGGCAGCGGCTCCGCAGCGCTGCTCGAGGTCGCCGAGCAGCTCGGCAAGCTGAGCCCGCAGAACACGCTGCGCTTCGCGTGGTGGGGCGCCGAGGAGAGCGGCCTGATCGGCTCGACGCAGTACGTCAACGGCCTGAGCCAGGCCCAGCGCGACGAGATCGCGCTGTACCTGAACTTCGACATGGTCGGCTCCCCGAACTACATCTTCATGGTGTACGACGGCGACGAGTCGGGCTTCGAGGCTCCGGTGGTCGTCCCCGAGGGCTCGATCCAGATCGAGGACACGTTCGAGTCCTTCTACACGCTGTCCGGCGAGCCGTACGACGACGCCGAGTTCAGCGGCCGCAGCGACTACCAGGCGTTCATCAACAACGACATCCCGGCCGGCGGGCTCTTCACCGGTGCGGAGGTCCCGAAGACGCCCGCTCAGGTGGCGATCTGGGGTGGGACCGCGGGTGCGCAGTACGACCCGTGCTACCACGCAGCCTGCGACACGTTCGGCAACGTCGACCTGCACGCACTCGACGTCAACGCCGACGCGATCGGGTTCTCCGTCCTCACCTACGCGTACTCGACGCAGTCCGTGAACGGCGTCAAGGGCAAGCAGGTGCCGGGCGGCTTCGACATCCCGGCTCCCGCCGGTCCCGAGGGGACCGTCGGCAGCGGCGGCGGCGCACACGCCCCGTCCGAGAGCTAGACGAACCGCAGTTCAACGCGAAGGGCGGCCGGACACCCGGCCGCCCTTCCGCGTTCCGGCATAACGTACGCCCGATGCCCGCGGAAGACGCCGAGCGCGTCGCGCGAGACCTCGGGGCTCTCGTCGGCCCCGAGCACGTCCGGGCGGACGACGCCGCGCTCACCGCCTATGCGACCGACGCGACGCCGCTCCACCGCGGCGCCCCGGACGCGGTCGTCTTTCCGGGGAACACGGCCGAGGTCGCCGCGATCGTCCGCCTGGCCGCCGAGCGAGGGATCCCGGTCGTCCCGCGCGGCTCGGGAACGAACCTCGCCGCCGCCACCGTGCCGCAGGCGGGCGGCATCGTCCTCGTGCTCACCCGCATGGACCGCCTGCTCGAGGTGGACGCGGAGAACCTCGTCGCCGTATGCGAGCCGGGGCTCCCGGTCGCGGCGCTTGCGGCGGCGGCCGGCGAGCACGGGCTCCTGTACCCGCCGGACCCCGGCTCGCGCGCGGTCGCGACCGTCGGCGGGACCGTCGCCACCGGCGCCGGGGGCCTGCGCGCGCTCAAGTACGGCGTCACCCGCGACTACGTCCTCGGGCTGGAGACCGTCCTCGGCACCGGCGAGACCATCCGCTGCGGCGGACGGCTGGTGAAGGACGCCGCCGGCTACGACCTCCTGCGCCTGCTCTGCGGGAGCGAGGGGACGCTCGGCGTCATCACCGAGCTGACGCTGCGGCTCGTGCCGGCGCCCGAGGCCTCCGGTGTCGGCCTCGCGTACTTCGACTCGCTCGCCGACGCCGGGCGCGCGGTGACGCGGACGCTCGCGGGCGGGGTGCTCCCTGCGACGCTCGAGTTCCTCGACCGGACCTGCCTCCAGACCGTGGAGGCCTACGCCGGGATCGGGCTCCGCGTCGACGCCGGCGCGCTGCTCGTCTTCGGCCAGGACGGCTCGCCGGAGACTGTCGCGCGCGACTTGGAGCGGATCGCCGCGGCCTGCCGCGAGTCCGGCGCGATCGAGGTTCGCGTAGCCGCGGACCAGGCCGAGGCCGAGCGCGTCCTCGAGGCGCGGCGCGCCGCGCTCCCGTCGCTCTCCCGGCTGGGGCCGCTGACGATCCTCGAGGACGCCACCGTCCCGCGGTCGCGGCTCGCCGAGATGGTGGAGCGGATCGAGGCGATCGCGGCGAAGCACCGGCTGGTGATCGGGACGTTCGGCCATGCCGGCGACGGCAACCTCCACCCGACCTGCGTGGTCGACCCCGCCGACGGCGACGCGCTGGAGCGCGTCCACCTCGCGTTCGACGAGATCTTCCGGGCGGCGCTCGAGCTGGGCGGGACGATCACCGGGGAGCACGGCGTCGGCCTGGCCAAGCGGCCGTACCTCGAGGCCCGCCTGGGGGCGGAGCAGGTCGAGCTCCTGCGGCGGATCAAGGCAGCGTTCGACCCGGCCGGGATCCTCAACCCGGGGAAGCTCGGCTCGTGAGCGGCGCCCTCTTCAGTCCCGAGCTCCTGGACCGCTGCATCTCGTGCGGCTTCTGCCTCCCGGCCTGCCCGACGTACAGGCTCACCGGGAGCGAGCCCTCTTCCCCGCGCGGGCGCATCAATCTGATGCGGGCCGTCGAGCAGGGCCGGCTGGCCGTCGACGACCCGGGCATCGTGGAGGAGTCCTCGTTCTGCCTCGGCTGTCGCGCCTGCGAGCCGGTGTGCCCGGCCGGGGTGCGCTACGGCGAGCTGCTGGAGGAGTGGCGCGGGCACGTCTGGCACGGGCGGAACCGGGCGCTACGCGTCCGCGCGCTGCTCTGGGCTGTCGACCGGCGGTGGCGCCTGCGTGCGCTTGGGCTCCTCCGCCGCCACGCTCGCGGAGGCCCGGCGAGCGGCCCCCAGCTCATGCTCGGCTGCTTCGAGCGCGCCCTCTTCCCCTCCGTGAGCCGGGCGGCGGCGGAGCTGACCGGGGCCGCGGCGACGCCCGCCCAGGGCTGCTGCGGCGCGCTCCACGCCCACAACGGCGAGCCCCGCCGCGGCCGGGAGCTCGCCGAGCGCCTCGGCGAAGAGCTGCCGGGCGAGATCGTGACCACGTCCGGCGGCTGCGCCGCGCACCTGGCCGGCGTCATCGGCCGCGACCGCGTCTTCGAGCTCTCGGAATGGCTCACCGCCCGGCCGGACCTTCCGGCCGCCCTCGCGGCCGAGGGGCCGCGCGTCGCGCTCCAGGACTCCTGCCACCTCCGGAACGGCCTCGGCGTCTGGCGCGAGCCGCGCGAGCTGATCGCGCAGGTCGCCGACTACGTGGAGCTGCCGAGCGCAGCGACCTGCTGCGGCGGCGCCGGCACCTACGCGACGCTCCGGCCCCGTGACAGCGCGGCCGTGCTCGAGCCGAAGCTGGACGAGATCGCTGCGGCCGAGCTCGACTTCGTCGTCGCGGTCAACCCCGGCTGCCTGCGCCAGCTCCGCAAAGGGCTGCGCCGCCGCGGGGTGCGGACGCGCGCCGTCCACCTCGCGGAGCTCCTGGCGGGGCGAGCCTGATGCAGGCCCTCGTGGTCGAGCCCGGCCGGGCGCACTCCGCCCGCGCGGTGGAGGTTCCCACGCCCCGGCGGAAGCCCGGCACCGTGCTCCTGCGCCCGCTCGAAGTCGGCGTGTGCGGGACCGACCGCGAGATCTCCGAGGGCCTCTTCGGGATCCCGCCGGAGGGCTCCGAGCGGCTGGTCCTCGGCCACGAGGTGCTGGCGCGGGTCGAAGAGGATATGGCCGGCTTCGCGCGCGGCGACCTGGTCGCGGCCACCGTGCGCCGCTCGTGCGGACGCTGCGCCGCCTGCGCGCAGGGCTCGCCCGACGCGTGCGAGACCGGTCTCTACTTCGAGCGGGGCATCACCCGACTGAACGGCTTCGCGAGCGAGCTCGTCGCCGAGGACGCCGGCCAGCTCGTTCGCGTCCCGCCGTCGCTCGGGCGTCTAGGCGTACTCGCCGAGCCGGCGTCGATCTGCGAGCGCGCGCTACGCCACGTCAGGGCGATCGGCAGGCGGCAGCCGTGGGCGCCGCGCCGGGCGCTCGTCCTCGGCGCCGGCGCGATCGGGATGCTGACCACCTACCTGCTGCGCCTCGCGGAGCTCGAGGTCTGGACGTTGTCGCTCGAGCCGGCGGGAAGCCTCAAGGCGGAGCTCGTCACCGCCACCGGCGCCCTCTATGCCTCAGCGGCAGAGACCCCGGTCGCCGCTCTCGCCGAGGAGGTCGGCGGCTTCGACATCGTCGTCGAAGCGGCCGGCAACGCGCAGCTGATGGCGGACTCCCTCAGCCTCCTCCGCCGGAACGGCGTCGCGTGCGTGCTCGGCATCGACGGCCGGCCGCAAGAGGTGACGATCGACGGCGCCGTCCTCGCCCAGCACATGATCGTCCAGAACCGCGTCCTTCTCGGCAGCGTCAACGCCCACCGGGTCGACTGGCAGGCCGCGGTCGAGGAGCTGGACCGCGCCCGCGCCCGCTGGCCGAACGAGCTGGAGGCGTTCGTAGGGCTCCGCGTTCCGCTCGACCGCTTCGAGGAGGCCTTCGCCTACCGCGGCGTCAAGGCGACGCTGCAGCTGGAGAGCTGAGGCAAGACGCCCCGGCGCGGCCCGACTGGAACCACCGCCGAGCCCGCGCGGTGGAGGAGGCCCGAGGGCAAATAGTCTGCTACCGTACTAATTAGTCCGCTTACAGACTACCTTGGAGGTACGACATGGAGAGCCGGACGGTCACGACGGTCCTCGCCGCGCCGAAGCAGGAGGTCTTCGACTACCTCTCACGGATCGAGAACCTGCCCGCGTGGGCGACCGAGTTCGCGCGCGAGCTGCGCTACGAGGACGGCAAGCCCAAGGTCGTCAACGGCCTCGGCGAGTTCCACTTCGCCATCGACGCCGATCCCGCGACCGGCGTGATCGACATGTACGCGGGCCCGGCCGAGGACGAGCTCGGCATCTTCCCCACGAGGGTCGTCGGCCTGCCCGGCGGCGCGAGCGCGTTCACCTTCACGATGTTCCAGGACCCTGGGATGCCCGACGACTTCTTCGAGGCCCAGTACCAGTCGCTCCTCCGCGAGCTCGAGAACGTGCGAGCGCTGTTCGGGTGAGCGAGCCGGCGGCGATCGGCCGTGACGATCTCGGCTTCCTGCTGGCGAAGGCGGCGCAGCGCTGGAACGAGCAGCTCGCCCAGCGATTCGCCGCCGCAGGCTTCGGCGACATCAGCCCGTCCTACGGCTCCGTCCTCGTGCCGCTCTTCGAGGAGGACGGGCTGCGCCTCGGCGAGCTCGCCCGGCGCTCGCACCTGAGCAAGCAGACGATGACCGAGCTCGTCCGGCGCCTCGAGCGCGACGGGCTCGTGGAGCGGCGCGCGGACCCCGGCGACCGCCGGGCGGCGCTCGTCTGCCTCACCGAGCGCTCGCGCGCGTTCGAGCCGATCGCCGCTGCGACCCTCGGTGAGCTCGACCGCCTCGTCCGCAGCCGGCTGGGCGACGGGAGCGTCGACGAGCTGAAGACGGCGCTGCGGGAGCTGCTCGAGCTCGGCTAGCTTCTTCCGCTCCGATGAGTCAGGGCCTGTCGAGCCGTCTCAACCTCACTCCGACCGAAAGGAACCCATGCGGAACAAGATCACCACGTTCCTGACCTACGACGGCACCGCCGAGGAGGCGGTTGCGCTCTACACCTCCGTGTTCTCCGACTCCAGGGTGGTCAGCACCAACCGCTACGGCGATGCCGGCCCGGGGCCGAAGGGCAGCCTCATGTCCGCGACCTTCGAGCTCGCCGGCCAGGAGTTCCTGGCCCTGAACGGCGGCCCATCGTTCACGTTCTCGCAGGGCATCTCGCTCTTCGTGGACTGCGAGGACCAGGCCGAGGTGGACGACCTCTGGGAGCGCCTTTCCGAGGGCGGCGAGCAGGGCCCGTGCGGCTGGCTGACCGACCGCTTCGGCGTCTCGTGGCAGATCATCCCGCGCGCGCTCGGCGAGCTTCTCGGCGACCCGGACCCGGAGAAGTCCGGTCGGGTCATGCAGGCCATGCTGCAGATGAGCAAGATCGACGTCGACGGCCTGCGGCGGGCGTACGAGGGCGGCTAGCCGCTCAGCGCCGCGCGAAGTCCATCACCCAGTTCGTCTCCCAGCTCTCGCCGGCGTCGGCGGAGAACGCCTGCTCCCAGCGCGGCTCGTCCGTGTCCACCTTCGACCAGGTAAAGCGGACGAGGATCGGCCTGCCGGCGATGACGTCCGGGCCCTCGAAGACGCCGGCGCCGTTGGCGAAGCCGCCGAAGACCGGCGGGTCGAGGACGCCCGGCCGCCGGCTGTCCGCCCAGTAGATCGACCAGCGCCCCTCCTCCGGGTCGAAGAAGCGGAACGACATGCCGACGAAGCCACCCTGGAACTCGGTGCGGAACTCGTCCTCGTTCCCGAGGACGCCGGGGAGCGGCCGGGCCTCGCTCGTCGCCTCGAACTCCTCCCAGTCCTCGGAGCCCCGCAGGCGCTCGCCCAGGTAGCGGTTCCGCACCGTCCAGCTGCCCATCAAGAAGTCGAAGTCCGTGGCGCTGCTCATCGCGTCCTCCTCGTCGTCGTTGCCGTCACGCTATCCGGCAAATAGGGCAGTTTCTGTCCTTTATGTGTGCTTCACTGCGTCATGGCCTCGCCGACCTCGCGCCTGCTCGAGCTGCTCGAGGCACTCCAGTCGCGCCCCGTCGCCACCGGCGCCGAGCTCGCCGACCGGCTCGGCGTCGACACCCGCACCGTGCGCCGCTACGTGGTCGCGCTGCAGGACCTCGGCATCCCGGTCGAGGGCCAGCGCGGCAGCGGCGGCGGCTACCGGCTGCGGCCCGGCTACCGGCTCCCGCCGCTGATGCTGACCGGGGACGAGGCGGTCGTGGTCGTGCTCGGGCTCGTCGCCGCGCGCCGGCTCGGTCTCGACACCGAGAGCCCAGCGGCGGACGACGCGCTGGCGAAGGTCTTCCGCGTCCTCCCGACAGAGCTCCGCCGCCGAGCCGAGGCGCTGGAGCGGGCGCTCGGGTTCACGGCCAGCCCAAGTAACAGTCTGTTACTTGGAGGGGCCGAGGTCGGGGGCGCGCCGATCGCCGGGGAGGACGTGCTGCTGCTCGCCGACGCGATCCGCAGGCGGCGCCGGATCCGCGCCCGCTACCGCTCGTTCGCCGGGGAGCGGAGCACGCGGGAGCTGAGCCCGCACGGCCTCGTCGTCCACACGGGCCGCTGGTACCTCGCCGCGTTCGACCACGGCCGTGAGGACGCGCGCACGTTCCGCGTGGACCGCCTCTCCGGCCCGGCGCTCGTCGACCGTGCGGCCGAGGCGCCGCCCGAGGGCTTCGACCCGGTCGCGCACGTGACCGCATCGCTGGCGCGCGTCCCGTGGACGTGGGAGGCCGAGGTCCTGCTCGACCTGGAGGTCGAGCGCGCCCGCGAGCGGCTGGGCCCCGTGCTCGCGGAGCTCTCCGAGTCCGAGGGCGGCACGCTCCTGCGCATCCGTGCGGAGTCCCTCGACTGGCTGGCTGCCACTCTCTCCGGGCTGGACTGCCGGTTCGAGATCCGCCGGCCGGACGAGCTGCGGGCGGCCGTCGGCCGGCTCGCCGACCGGCTCGCGGCGGCCGCCGGCCAGGCGAGCCGGTGAGCGGTGCCTGACGTTTTCGTTTCGGCCGCCCGGGTATCTAGCCCGGCCAAAGGGAGGTATGCATGTACATCGGTGTCGGAACGCTCGTCATCATCCTCGTCATCATCATCCTGATCCTGCTCTTCTAGGAACTTCGGCGGCAACGGACCAAGGGGCCGGCGAGCGCTCGCCGGCCCTCGTGCTTCCCGAGCCCCCGGCCGCCCGCGGAGCTAGATTGCGCCGGTGAGCGCACTCGACCGGGTCGAGGGCCGACTGACCGGATCGCGCAGGCAGCGGCGCGCGACCGGGATCCTCTTCAGCATCGCCGTTCTGGCGCTCGTGACCGCCGCGATCTACGTCTGCAAGGCGTTCGTGCCGGTACTGAGCCTCGGCGTGCTGTACCTCCTGGCCGTGCTGCCCGTCGCCGTGCTCTTCGGGCGCGCCTACGCGATCCCGGTGGCGCTGGCCAGCGCGGCGCTCTTCAACTTCCTCTTCCTGCCGCCGCTCTACACCTTCCGCCTCTCGAACGGCGAGCACTGGTTCGCGCTGGCCGTCTACCTCGTCGTCGGGATCGTGGTCAGCGACCTGGCGGTGCGCGCGCGACAGCGCGCCCAGGAGGCCGAGCAGCGGGGCCGGGAGGAGGCGCTGCTGGCGCAGATGGCAACCGCGTTCCTCCAGGCCGAGAACGCCGCCTCGGAGCTCGAGCGCTTCTCGCCGGCGATCGCCGACGTCCTGCACGCGGAGAGCGCCCGCATCGTCCTCGGGCGCAATCCGGAGCCTCCGGCCGGCGAGTCGCCGCTCGAGCTCGACGCGGGCGGCCGCCGGCTCGGCACGCTCTACGTCCGGGAGGGGGCGGAGTCGAGCCTCGCCATCCGGCGCCGGTTCCTGCCCGCCCTGGCCTCGCTGATCGCCGTCGCCAGCGACCGCGAGCGGCTCGCGCGCGAGTCGCTCGAGACCGAGGCCCTGCGCCGGAGCGACACGATCAAGACCGCCGTGCTCCAAGCGGTGAGCCACGATCTACGCTCGCCGCTGACCGCTATCCGTGTCGCCGCCGAGAGTCTCGAGAACCCCGAGCTCTCGCTCGACGAGCGTGACCGCCGGGAGCTCCTCGAGACAGTACGGCTCGAGGTGGAGCGGCTCGAGCGCGTGGTCGGCAACCTTCTCGACCTCTCCCGCCTCCAGGCCGGCGCCGCGGAGCCCCATCGGGAACTGTGGGCGACGGAGGAGCTCCTCGCCCAGGCGCTCGACCAGCTCGGAGCCGGAGCCGGACGGGTCGAGGTGGCCCTCCCGACGGACGCTCCCGTCGTGGAGGTCGACGCCGTCCAGATCGAGCGCGTCCTCGTGAACCTGCTCGAGAACGCGCTCAAGTTCTCGCCGGACGGCGAGCCGGTGCACGTCCGTGTGACCACGACCCGCAGCGAGGTGCTCGTGCGCGTGGTCGACCGCGGCACGGGGATCCCCGAGGCGGAGCTCGAGCGCATCTTCGAGCCGTTCAGCCGCGCTCCCGAGTCCGGCGAGCGCAGCGGCAGCGGCCTCGGTCTCGCCATCGCCAGGGGGTTCGCGAAGGGAAACGGCGGACGCGTCTGGGCGGAATCGCGCCAGGGACAAGGCGCGTCGTTCGTGCTGGCGCTCCCGCTCGTCGAGGTGCCCGTCGAGGCCGGGGCGTGAGCGGAACGCGGGTGCTCGTGGTCGACGACGAGCCGCAGATCCTGCGCGCGCTCCAGACGACGCTCCGCGGAGCCGGCTACGAGGTCGACACGGCAGCGACCGGCGAGGAGGCACTGACGAAGGCGGCCGCCCGGCGGCCCGAGGCCGTCATCCTCGACCTGGTCCTCCCGGACCGCAGCGGCGTCGAGGTCTGCCGCGAGCTGCGCGGCTGGTCGAAGGCGCCGATCCTCATCCTCTCGGCCGTGGGAGAGGAGAGCGAGAAGGTGGCCGCCCTCGACGCCGGGGCGGACGACTACGTGACGAAGCCCTTCGGCCTCGACGAGCTCCTCGCGCGCCTGCGCGCGGCGCTTCGCCGAGCGCGGCCCACCGGGGAGCCGACGATCGAGGTGGGCGACCTGCGCATCGACCTCGAGAAGCACTCGGTCACCCGCGCAGGCGAGCCCGTCCGCCTGACCCCGCACGAGTTCGCGATGCTCCGCCTCTTCGCCGAGAACGAAGGGAAGCTCCTGACGCACCGGATGATCCTCCGCGAGGTGTGGGGGCCGGCCTACCAGACCGAGTCGAACTACCTCCACGTGTACGTCTCGCAACTCCGGCGCAAGATCGAGCCCGAGCCCACGCGGCCGCGCTACATCCTCACGGAGCCCGGCGCCGGCTACCGCTTCGTCGACCCCGCGAACGGTTCTTGAGCCATTCTTTAGGCGCCGAGCGGAAACGCTGAGCCTGGTCTAAGCCGGGCCGTCCTACCGTGGACGGCATGTACGACCTAGCCTCGATCGCCATCGCCGCCGCCTGCCTGCTCGTCGGGCTCGCCTTCATCTACCTCTTCGACAGGGTCTAGATGAGCGCGACGGAAGCATTCGGGCTCGCCATCGCACTCGCCGTGTTCGTCTACCTCCTCTACGCGCTCTTCCGCGGGGAGAACCTGTGAGCGCGATCTCCATCGGCCAGATCGTCTTCTACGCGGTCGCCCTCGTCGCGCTCGGGCTTCCGCTCGGCCTCTTCATGGCCCGCGTCTACTCGGCCGAGGGCGGCTTCTTCACAAGCCGGTTCGGCCTCGGAGCCCTGGAGCGCGGCTTCTACCGGATCATCCGCGCCGACCCGACGAGGGAGCAGGACTGGAAGAGCTACGCCAAGTCCGTCGTCGTCTTCAGCGCCGTCTTCTCGCTCGTGCTCTACGCGCTCCTCCGGCTGCAGAGCCACCTCTTCCTCAATCCCGACGGGCTCCCCGGGGTCCCGTCGCACATCTCGCTCAACACCACGGCGAGCTTCGTCACCAACACCAACTGGCAGTACTACGGCGGCGAGTACACGATGTCGTACCTGAGCCAGATGGCCGGGCTCGCGGTGCAGAACTTCGTCTCGGCCGCCGTCGGCATGGCCGTCCTCGTGGCCGTCATCCGCGGGTTCACGCGCCGCTCCTCGAAGACGCTGGGGAACTTCTGGCAGGACCTCTACCGGTCGCTCGCCTACATCCTCCTCCCGCTTTCGGTCATCCTCGCGATCGCGCTGATCTCTCAGGGCGTGCCGCAGACGTTCGACGGCGCCGCCACCGCGACGACGCTCGAGGGCGCCGAGCAGTCGATCGCCCGCGGCCCGGTCGCGTCGCAGGTCGCAATCAAGCAGCTCGGAACGAACGGCGGCGGCTACTACAACTCGAACTCGGCCGTCCCCTTCGAGAACCCGAACGGGCTCACGAACTTCCTGGAGATGCTCTCGATCCTCCTGATCCCGGCCGGCCTCGTCTTCATGTTCGGGAAGCTGGTCGGGGCGCGGAAGCAGGGCTACGCGGTCTTCGCGGCCATGTTCGCGATGTTCGCGATCGGCGTGGCGGTGATCACGCCGCTCGAGCAACAGGGCTCCCAGGTGCTGCAGACATCGGGCGTCGACCTGGACGCGGGGGACGGTCAGAGCGGCGGGAACATGGCCGACAAGGAGGTGCGTTTCGGGATCGCCAACACGTCCCTCTGGGCGGTCGCGACCACGAACGCCTCCAACGGGTCGGTCAGCGGCGGGCACGACGCCCTCACCGCGGGCGGCGGAGCCGTGCCCATACTCAACATGTTCACCGGTGAGGTGATCTTCGGCGGGGTCGGCTCCGGCCTCTACGGGATGGTCTTCTACATCGTCATCGCCGTGTTCGTGGCCGGGCTGATGGTGGGGCGGACACCCGAGTATCTGGGGAAGAAGATCGAGGCGCGAGAGGTGAAGATCGCCGCCGTCGGCGCGCTCTTCGTCCCCACCATGGTGCTGATCATGGTGGCCGTCTCCGTCGTCACCGACGTCGGCCTGGCCTCCATCTTCAACCCCGGCGCGCACGGCTTCTCCGAAGCGTTCTACGCCTACGACTCGCAGGGGAACAACAACGGCAGCGCCTTCGCCGGCTACGGCGCGACGGACTTCTCGGCGCGCTTCGGCACGGTCGCGCTCTACCTCGGCCGCCTCGCCCCGCTGATCGCGGCGCTCGCGCTCGCGGGCTCGCTCGGAGGGAAGAAGATCGTGCCCGCCTCCGCCGGCACCTTCCGGACGGACGGCCCCACCTTCTCGTTCCTCCTGATCGCCGTCATCCTGCTCACCGCCGGGCTGATGATCTTCCCGGCGCTCGCGCTCGGCCCGCTCGTGGAGGCGCTCTCCTGATGCGGGGGCTCCTCTCGGCAGTCATCGCCGCGGTCGTTTTCACCGCCGTCTTCGGCTTCGCCTACCCCGCGCTCATGACCGGCTTCGCCCAGATCGCCTTCCCCGAGAAGGCCGACGGGAGCCTGATCGAGCGGGACGGCCAGGTGGTCGGCTCGCGGCTCGCCGCGCAGGCCTTCACCGCGCCCGAGTACTTCCACCCGCGGCCCTCCGCCGTCGACTACAACGCGGCCGGAACGAGCTTCGCGAACCTCGGGCCGACGAACCCCGACCTCGCCGCCGCGGTGGACGAGCAAGCGGAGGCGATCCTCGCGCTCGAGGGCCCGTACAACCCCGGCCTCGAGATCGGCGACATCCCCGTGGACGCCGTCACCACCTCGGGCTCCGGCATCGACCCGCACATCTCGCCGGCCTACGCCGACCTGCAGGCCGCGCGCATCGCCGAGGTCCGCGGAATCCCGCTCGAGCGCGTCCAGGAGCTGATCGACGACGCGACCGACGGCCGGTTCGTCGGCTTCTTCGGCGAGCCCGGCGTCAACGTGCTCGGGCTCAACCTCGCACTCGACCAGGCGACCCGATGACGACCCGTTCCGAGAGCCTGTTCACGCGCGAGATCGTCTTCACCGCGATCGTGGACTCCTTCCGGAAGCTCGACCCGCGGACACTCGTCCGCAACCCGGTGATCTTCATCGTTGAGCTCGGGAGCGTCGTCGTCTCGGCTATTTTCGTCATCGACGCGATTCGCGGCGACGAGGGCCAGGAGCCGCTCTGGTTCACCGGCTCGATCGCGATCTGGCTCTGGCTGACGGTGCTCTTCGCCAACTTCGCCGAGGCGATGGCGGAGGGGCGCGGCAAGGCCCAGGCCAAGGCGCTCCGCGCCACGCGCACGACGACCGTCGCCCACCGCCGGCTCCCGAGCGGCGGCGTCGAGGACGTGCCCGCGCCGGAGCTCCGGCCCGGCGACCTGCTGGTCGTGGTGGCCGGCGAGGTCATCCCCGCAGACGGCGAGATCGTCGAGGGCGTCGGCTCGGTGGACGAGTCGGCCATCACCGGCGAGTCTGCGCCCGTCATCCGCGAGGCCGGCGGCGACCGCTCGGGCGTCACCGGCGGAACGCGGCTGCTCTCCGACCAGCTCGTGATCGAGGTCACGCAGGAGCCCGGGCACTCGTTCCTCGACCGCATGATCGCGCTCGTCGAGGGCGCCGAGCGGCGCAAGACGCCGAACGAGGTGGCGCTCAACATCCTCCTCGCCGGGCTCACGATCACGTTCCTCGCGGCCGTGGTCACGCTGTACCCGTACGCGCTCTACGCCGGCACCGTCATCACCATGCCCGTGCTCGTGGCCCTGCTCGTCGCGCTGATCCCGACGACGATCGGCGGCCTGCTCTCGGCGATCGGCATCGCCGGCATGGACCGGCTCGTCCGCCGCAACGTGCTCGCCATGTCGGGCCGCGCGGTCGAGGCGGCCGGCGACGTGGACGTGCTTCTCCTGGACAAGACGGGCACGATCACGCTCGGCAACCGCCAGGCCGCCGAGCTGATCCCGGCCGACGGCGTCGAGCAACAGGAGCTCGCCGACGTGGCCCAGCTCGCCTCGCTCGCGGACGAGACCCCCGAGGGGCGCTCCATCGTCGTTCTCGCCAAGGAGCACGGGATCCGCGAGCGGACGCTGGCGGAGGTCGAGGCGGAGTTCATCCCGTTCACCGCGATGACCCGCATGAGCGGCGTCAACCTGAACGGGCAGCAGATCCGCAAGGGCGCTCCCGACGCCGTCAAGGCATTCGTCGAGGCGAACGGCGGCCGCATCCCAGCCGAGCTCGACTCCGCCGTCCAGCGCATCGCGGAGGACGGCGGCACGCCGCTCCTCGTCGCCCGCGACAACTGGGCACTCGGCGCCGTGCACCTGAAGGACATCGTCAAGGGCGGAATGGAGGAGCGCTTCGTCGAGCTCCGCCGCATGGGCATCCGCTCGATCATGATCACCGGCGACAACCCGGTGACGGCCGCGGTCATCGCCCGCGAGGCAGGCGTGGACGACTTCCTCGCCGAAGCGACGCCGGAGCGGAAGATGGAGCTGATCAAGGACGAGCAGACCAAGGGCCGGCTCGTCGCCATGACCGGGGACGGGACGAACGACGCCCCCGCGCTCGCCCAGTCGGACGTCGGCGTGGCCATGAACACGGGCACCCAGGCCGCCAAGGAGGCCGGGAACATGGTCGACCTCGACTCGAACCCGACCAAGCTGATCGAGATCGTCGAGGTGGCGAAGCAGCAGCTGATCACGCGCGGCGCGCTCACGACCTTCTCGATCGCCAACGACGTGGCCAAGTACTTCGCCATCATCCCGGCGATCTTCGCGGCCACCTACGCCGTCAGCGGCGATTCGGGCCCGTTGGACACCCTGAACATCATGGACCTCGGCACTCCCCAGAGCGCCATCCTCTCGGCGATCATCTTCAACGCGCTCGTGATCCCCGCGCTCGTCCCGCTCGCGCTGCACGGCGTGCGCTACCGGGCGATCGGCGCCACCGCGCTCCTGCGCCGGAACCTGCTCCTCTACGGGCTCGGCGGCGTGATCGTGCCGTTCATCGGCATCAAGCTGATCGACCTCGTGGTGCACAACCTCTTCGGCGCCTAGCGCCGAGGCACTAGATTCCGGGAGTGCGCGGGCGCTACCGCATCCTCCTCGGCGCCACGGCCGGGGTCGGCAAGACCTTTCGGATGCTCCAGGAAGGGCAGCAGGCGAAGGCCGAGGGGACCGACGTCGTCATCGGCTACCTCGAGCCGCACGACCGGCCGGAGACCGCGGCGCAGGCGGAGGGCCTGGAGGCCGTCCCCCGCCGACCGGTCGAGCACGGAGCGCTCGGATTGGAGGAGCTGGACGCGGACGCCGTCGTCCGGCGCGCGCCGCAGCTCGCCCTCGTCGACGAGCTGGCGCACACGAACGCGCCGGGATCGAAGAACGCCAAGCGCTACGAGGACATCGACGAGATCCTCGACGCGGGCATCGACGTCATCTCGACGGTCAACGTCCAGCACCTCGAGAGCCTCAACGACCTGGTCTTCGAGCTCACCGGCATCCGCGTCCGCGAGACGTTCCCCGACCGCGTGCTCGACCAGGCCGACCAGGTCGTGCTCGTCGATCTGACGCCGGAGGAGCTCCAGCTCCGCCTGCGCGCGGGAAAGGTGTATCCGGGCCGCGAGGTCGAGCGCGCGCTCATGAACTTCTTCAAGCACGAGAACCTGGCCGCGCTCCGCGAGCTCGCTCTGCGCGAGGTGGCCGAGGACGTGGAGGCGCGCCGCCATCCGTCTGCGCTCGACCCCACGGGCGAGAAGCCCGTCGCCGAGCGGATCCTCGCGCTGATCACGCCGCAGGACCGCTCGCAGCGCCTGCTCCGCCGGGCCTGGCGCTCCGCCCAGCGCCTCAGCGCCGAGCTCGACGTTCTCTGGGTGCGACGACCGGACCACGAGCTGACCGAGGGGGAGCGCGAGCAGCTCGCCGCGCTCCGGCGGCTCGGCGTCGTGCTCGGGGCCCATTTCCTAGAGGAGGAATCCGAGGACTTCGTCGAGACCGTCCGCACCGTCGCGGCCGACCGCGGGACGACCTACGTCTTCATCGGCACGCCCGACAGCCGGCGGCGGGAGGAGATGTTCAAGAGCTCGCTCGTCATGCGCCTCGTCCGGGCGCTTCCGGGGGTCGACATCCGCATCGTCGCCGACCCCTCGGCCCGGCACGAGCCGCAACGCGAGCGATGAGTTCCGGCGCCGTTGTCAGTTGACCTCTGAAACAGGGTTCTTCGACGACGGAGGCTGGAGATGAGCGACGTGACGGTCGTGACGATCGACGAGATGGAGGGGATCCACGAGGGGCTGATGCGACGCGCCCGGGCCGAGCTCGGCGTGACGGCGTGGGGGATGCAGGTGCTGACGCTGCCGCCGAACTGGGACGGCTACCCGCTGCACAACCACTCCGCCGAGGCCTACGACCCGAACCAGGAGGAGGTCTACGTCCCGCTTGAGGGGAGCGCCACGCTCCAGGTCGACGGCGAGGAGTTCGAGCTGCGGCCGGGGGTCATGGCCCGGCTCGGCCCGGATCAGCTCCGGCGGATCGTCCCGGGCGACGAAGGCATCCGCTTTCTCGCCCTCGGCGGCGCGCCCGGCAGTTTCAGCCCCGGCGCCTGGACCGAGCTGGGCGCCGAGCCCCCGGGCGTCTAACGTGGCGGGCATGGTGACCGCCGAGGCCGAGCTCCTCGCGGCGGCGCGCGACGACGAGGAGGCCTTCCGCCTCCTCGTCGAGCCGCACCGCGGTGCGCTCCACCTGCACTGCTACCGCATGCTCGGCTCGGTGCACGACGCCGACGACGCGCTCCAGGAGACGCTCCTGCGGGCGTGGCGGTTCCTCGACCGCTTCGAGCCCGGCGGACGGCTCGGCGCCTGGCTGCACGCCATCGCCACCAATGTCTGCCTGACAGCCCTTGCCGGTCGCCGGCGGCGACCCGAGGTACCGGTGGCCGAGACGGGCGAGGACGCCTGGAACGAGCGCCTCCTTCACCTGACGCCGTACTCGGACCGCCTCCTGGACGAGGTCGAGGCCCGCGAGACCGTGCAGCTCGCCTTCGTCACCGCCGCCCAGCTCCTGCCGGCGAAGCAGCGGGCGGTGCTGATCCTCCGCGACGTGCTCGACTGGTCGGCGAAGGAGACGGCCGAAGTCCTGGACGACTCGGTTCCCGCCGTGAACAGCGCGCTCCAGCGCGCGCGGGCCGGGCTCGAGCGCGCCCGGAGCGTCGGCGCGCCCGCGCACGCTCCTGCGCGCGGAACCGACGAGCAGGCGCTCCTCGGCCGGTTCATGGCTGCCTGGGACGCGGTCGACGTCGACGGGATCGTGAGGCTGCTGGCGCGCGACGCCATGATGGCGATGCCGCCGGAGCCGTTCTACGTGCGCGGGGCGCCCGAGGTCGGCGCGTTCTTCGCCACGGTGCCGCTCGGCGGCCGCCTGGACGAGATCCGACTCGTCCCGACCGCAGCGAACCGCCAGCCGGCACTGGCGGCGTACGTGCCCGTTCCCGGGGGGAACAGCCTCGAGCCGTACGGCATCATGGTCTTCGCGCTCGAGGGCGACACCGTGGCCGGCATCGTCGGCTTCGCGGACCCGTCGACCTTCGAGCGCTTCGGGCTCTCGAGCCGACTGGAGGGCTGAGCGTGGCCTACGACGAAGAGCTCGCCGACCGCGTCAGGGTCGTGCTGGCCGACGAACCGGGCCTGACCGAGCGCAAGATGTTCGGCGGGCTCGCGTTCATGATCGGCGGCAACATGGCCTGCGGGATCGTGAAGGACGAGCTGATGCTCAGGCTCGGAGCCGAGGGCGCCGACGCCGCTCTCGCCGAGCCGAACGTGAGAGCGATGGACTTCACCGGCCGCCCCATGACCGGCATGGTCTACGTGGAGCGCGCGGCGCTCGACGACGCCGGCCTCCGCTCCTGGGTCGAGCTGGCCGCCGCCTTCGCGCGCTCCCTCCCGCCGAAGGCGAAGCGATAGCCGAGCGGCCCCCCGGCGAGCCGACCTCCCCGGAGCGCGTGGCCTGGATCGTCGGGCTCGAGAGCGACCCGGTCCGGCGCAACCTCCTGATCACCCAGTGCTACCACGACCTCTCGGTGGATCTCGGCAAGCGCCTCGGCGCGGGGCACGCGAACTGGTGCACCTTCGCCACGTGGGCCTCGCGCACGGCCGGACGCTTCATCCGCGACGAGGAGGTCCCCGCGGCCTTCCGCGACGTGCTGGCCGGCTCGACGCACCTTCACCGCGGGATCGAGCGGGCCAACCGGGCGCTCGCCCGGGCACGCGCCGACGCGGAGATCCCCAAGGACGTCGTCCTCGACGTCGCCCGGCGCATCGTCCACGAGGTCGGCGAGCTGGTCACTCGGGGGAACCTCGCCGTCTTCAGCGAGCTCGCGCCCGTCTTCGCGCGCGCGATCGCCGCGCTCGACGAGGACAAGGACGGCGCTGCGCTGCGGCGACTCGGCGAGACCCTGGCCGAGGGCCCCAGCGAGCGCGGAGGCCAGACGCGCCTTCGCCTCGCCCTCAACGGCTACGCGCGGGCGCGCTCCGAGCCGGACCCGCACCGGCAGGCGGAGCTCACGCTCCTGGCGAACGCACGCATCGGCCGCCACGAGCAGATCCGGCTCCAGCCCTACATCGCCGGCTCGATCGAGGCGCCGATCCGCCTCGCCCTGCTCGACCCGGCGGACGAGGCCGCCCGCAGCCTCCCTCGAGGGCTGCGGACGCTCTGCCGCGGCGCCCTGCGTGTCGCCCTCCGCGACGCGTCCAAGGCCGCCGAGCGCCACTGGGAGGAGCTGTGCACGCGTGAGCTCATGACCCTCCAGTTCCCGGGCGAGACTCTGCTCCTCGGGCGGCAGCTCCCGGCCCCGAAGGGGCAGCCGCTCTACCCCGCGCTGCTCGACCCGATCAACGACCCCGAGACCCTGGACTTCCTCCGTCGCAACGGCGCGGACCGCCCCGCTTCCGTCAGCGCCGCCGTCAACTGGACGGAGCTCGACGATCGGATGCGCTACATCGCCGACCTGTTCCGGTCGCGCCAGTTCGACGCCGCGCTCAGGGGCGGGCCGTTCACGCCCGACCAGCGCCGGCAACTCGACGCGGGACTGCCCGTCACCGGCGAGCTGTAACGAGGCCGCGCCGAGAGAGCACCGAGCTCTCCACAGGGTCCAGCGTTCATGCGGGTCTCCGGCCGACCCGGCCGCTGCGGACACTGGTGCGCGCCACGCTGCCCGCGGTATCCCGGTCGCATCACGTCGACCGGAAGGAGACCCATGAGGATCACACGCATGCGGGCGCTCGCCGCCCTGGCGGCGGTCGGGGCGCTCGCCCTCGCGGCGGGAGGCGCCCTGGCCGTCGAAAAGAGCGCGGACGTGGCCGCGGCGGCAGACGAGGTCGTCTACGCCTGCCGGCACCCCAACGGCGGCTGGGCGCGCCTCGTCTCGTCGGCGAGCGCCTGCCGCGCCCGTGAGCAGCCGGTGTCCTGGAACGTCGCAGGCCCGGCAGGGCCGGCGGGCCCGGCCGGGCCGCAGGGGCCGAAGGGCGACCCCGGCGCAGGCCTGACGAAGCTCAGCGACCTGGCGGGGATCGCGTGCACCACCGACGACGGACAGTCGGGAAAGGTGGAGCTCGATTTCGCAGGGGACGACACGGTGCTCTTCCGCTGCGTCGCGGGCGGGACGCCGCCGCCGCCTCCACCTCCGCCGCCTCCACCTCCGCCGACCGGCGGCCTCGTCATCAACGAGATCGACTACGACCAGGTCGGGGCGGACGGCGACGGCTTCGTCGAGCTGAAGAACACCGGGACGGCTGCGATCGACCTCGCCGGAATCGCACTCGTGTACGTCGACGGCGCCGACTCGGAGGAGTACGGCCGCGAAGCGCTCACGGGCACGCTGGCGCCGGGCGCGTTCCTCGTCGTCGCCGGCGATGCGCAGAACGGGGCGCCGGACGGGCTCGCGCTGATCGACACCGACGACGGCACGCTCCTGGACGCGCTCTCCTACGAGGGCGGCATCACCGCCGCCGTCGTCACCGGGAGGACGTACAGCCTCGTCGAGGGGACGATGCTGCCCCGACGGTCGCCGACTCGAACACGGCCGCCGGCTCCCTGAGCCGGATCCCGGACGGGACGGACACCAACAACGCCGCCTCCGACTGGGTCTTCACGACGACCCTGACCCGCGGAGCGGCGAACGTGGCGACCGCTCCGTGAGCGGGACGGTGGGGCGGCCGGTCATCGGCCGCCCCACCAATCCCGACTTAGGCCGCGGCCTCGAGGATGCGGCGGGCGACGCTCGTCCAGCTCCAGAGCTCGACCGTCGCCTTCCTCGCGGCTGCGCGCAGCGCGTCCCGCTCCGCGCCGCTCAAAGCGAGCTGAGCCTGGAGTCGGGCGCGCAGGACGCCCGCGTCGCCGTTCGGGAAGCTCGGCAGGTCGCGCAGCTCCGGCGGGTAGTGGCGCTCGAGGCCCTGCGCGATCTCGGCAAGGCCCGAGTGGTTCGCCACGATCGGCGGGCAGCCCGCGGAGGCCGATTCGGCGGCGACCATGCCGAAGGCCTCGGGGAAGATCGAGGGGACGACCGCCGCGTCTGCGAGCGCGAGCAGGTGGACGAGGTGCCTGTGCTCGAGCGGCCCGGTGAAGAGGACGTCGAGGCCCTCGGCCAGGCGCTCGAGCTCGGCCCGGTAGTCGCCGAAGCCGACAATCACGGCCCGCGCGTCAAGGCCGCGAAGCGCCTCGAAGAGCACCTGGACGCCCTTGTTCTCGATCAGCTTCCCGAAGTAGACGACGGTCGACCGGTCGCCGGCGAGGAAGGCCGCGAGCCGGTCGGCGTTGCCCTCGTCCGGAATGCGCTCGTTCGCGTTCCTCGGGTTGGGCGGGTCCTGGCGGGACTCGGCGAGAAGCGCGGCCAGCGCCTCGGCTCGCGCCGCCGGCACCCAGAGCTCGACGTCGACGCCCGGCGGGACCTCGTGCACGCGCTCGACGTGCCCGCACACGTCGGCGAGCACCTCGCGGATGTGCTCCGAGCCGACGATCGCGGCGGCCGCGCCGGTCAACGCCTCGCGCCCCCACTCCGAAAGCTCCTCGTTGCCGCGCATGGAGTACTCGAGCTCCGAGCCGTGCGCCTTGACGACGTACCGCGCTCCGGTCGCCGCCCCCACCGGGCCGCCGAGGAGGATGTGGTTCACGAAGACAAGGTCGGCAGGCAGGTGTGCCCGCATGGCCGCCGCGTTCGCCTCGACCCAGCCGTCCAGCTCGGACCGCGAGCAGTCCTGCACGCGCTTGACCTCGTAGCCCTCGTACTCGTCGAGGACGAAGACCGGGAGGAGCCCGCCGACGTCGGGACGCACAGTCGCGGCGCCGCCGAGGTCGTACCGCTCCGGATGCGGGTCCTGCGAGAAGACCGTGACGTCGTGGCCCTCGCGCCGCCATTCGCGCGCGAGCTGGCGCGCGTAGATGTTCGAGCCCGTGCCCGCGAGCAGATAGCCGTGCCAGACGAAGATCCGCATCAGGCGACCTGGAAGCCGGTGCGCTCGATCATCTCCGGGACGGTGACGAACTCGTAGCCGTCCTGCTCCTTCCACTGGCGGAGGATGAGGTCGGCCGAGTGCACCGAGTGGCTGCGGTCCCAGCCCATCGCCACGTCGCAGCCGTCGTGCAGGAGGATGACGTCGCCGCCTTTGATCTGCTTCTCGGCCTTGCGCATGATCTTCTCGGTCGTCACGTTCTTGTTCCAGTCCCAGAGCGTCACCGACCAGAGGATCGGGACGTAGCCCTCCTCCCAGAGAACGCGCAGGGTGCCGGGGCGGCGGCGGCCATAGGGCGGGCGCATGAGCCGCCGGCCGTTGACCTTGGCCATCTCCACGCCGGCCTCCTCGATGGCGCGGGTCGTATCGCGGAGCTCGCGGCGGATGGTGTCGTCGGAGTGGAGGGGCATCGTCACGTGCGTGTAGGTGTGGTTGCCGATCGCGTGGCCGGCGGCCGCGACCTCGCGCAGGAGCGAGGGTTGCTCGCGCGCGTAGTGGCCGATCGTGAAGAACGTCGCCTTGACGCCGTGCGTGCCCAGCACCTCGAGGAGCTGCGGTGTCCAGGCGACGTTCGGCCCGTCGTCGAAGGTGATCGCGAGCAGCTTCCCCTTCCCGTGGGTGCCGGCGAAAGCCCTGCCGAAGCCCTGCGCCGTCGGGGAGATGGCGTTGTAGATCCCCCAGCCGGCCGCGCCGGCAGCGGCGCCGAGTACGAACGGGCGTGTCCTCATGTCGAGCTCCCTTCGTCGTCGAGCGTCAGGTCGGGGGCGCCGCCGGCCCAGGCCTCCTCCGGCGCCGGGGGCGGATAGGTTCGCACAGCGCTGCGGTCGTCGGCTCCGGGGCGGCGCATGTGGCGGTACCAGCGGTGGTAGAGCGGCGCCGCCAGTACGGTCAGCGCGACGAGCAGCGCGAGGCCGGCGATCATCCAGAGGTGGCGACGCAGTGGCTCGGCGTCGCCGGCGGCCCAGGCCGAGAGGCCCGCCAGTCCCAGCGAGAGCGCGATGCCCGCGTAGTAGTCGAGCGGGAAGCGCCAGAGCCACGGCACCTCGAACCACCACACCTTCCCGCGCTCGAAGCGCCTGACCGTGTACGCCGGGTTGAGGACGAACCACAGGTAGTCCCAGACGACGGCGACCGCGAAGAACGTCGCCAGCGTGCGGAGCTCGCCCGCGAGCGTCCACTCCACGCCCATGACGTACGGGAAGTGGAGCACGACCAGTGGGATCGTGAAGGCAAAGACGTGGTAGCCCGTGAGCGGCCGCCGGCCCATGGCCGCGCCGTACACACGCCCCACCGTGCCCCGTGCCCGCCACCAGGTCGGCAGGCGCTCGGCCCAGCCCCAGCCGCCCTCGATCTCGATCTCGATCGCGGCGAGCCCGAAGGCCCACGCGAACAGGAGCAGCGTGCGCCCGAGCTCGAGCTCGCTCACCTGCGCCGCCCGGCGGCGAGCTCTTCCGCGAGCGCGTCGATGACGCCGAGCGCTTCGGTGTTCCCGTCCTGCTCGTAGGACACAAGCGCCCGCTCGTGCTCGCCCTCGCGGGCGAGGAAGCGCTCGAGCGCCGCCTCGTCCAGCGCCGTCGCGGCCGTCCCGAAGCCGAGGCGCTCCAGATAGCGCGCGTTCATCTCCTGCTCGAACTGGCCCGCGAGCGGGAGCGCGAGCATGGGCTTGCGGAGGTAGACGGCTTCGCTCATCAGCGAGTAGCCGGCGGAGCCGACGACGCCGCGGGCGGTTCGCAGGTCGTCGACGAACGCCTCGTCGGCGAAGGGCCGGTAGCTCAGCGAGCCTTCCTGAGCCTCCTCGGTGAGCCCGTCGCGCGCGCCGTAGACGTGGCTCGGGACGCCGCTCGCCTCGAGCGCGGCGATGGCCGCCTCGCTGATCCGCCCGTAGACGAGCAGGTGGTCTCCGCGCTCGGGTTTCGCCGCGAGGATCTCCGGGCGCAGCAGCGAGGGGACGAGCGTCGTGCGCTTCTTGCGGAGGGGCGGGTGGAAGAAGGTCGTGATCACGTAATGGCTGGCCCGCCCGAGCTTCGCGTGGACGAACGTGCGCGCCGTGCGGTAGTCGCCGTGGATCCCCTTCAGGATCTCCGCGTCGTGCCGGCAGCGGTCGACCATCTGGATGTTGTCGACCGAGAGCACCGGCCGCCGATGCGACTTGGCGTACAGGTACGCGAAGCCGTCGAAGTCGGTGATCACGAGGTCGGGCGCGAACGAGCGCGCGATGCCGGTGCCGCGACGCCAGTCCTCCGGGACACCGTGCACTCCGCCGCGCACGTTCGCCGTCAAGGTCTTCCACGAGCTCACCGTCCCGTGCTCGAGGACGAACGAGGTGCCCCAGATCTCCTCGACGTCGGGGAGATGCTCCCGTAGGTAGGGCAGTGCCCTTCCGGACGCGGCCATCTTGACCTCGTGGCCCTGCTCGATCAGGTGGGCCGCGACGACGCGCGAGCGCGTGGCGTGTCCGAGCCCCTCGCCGACCGCGCCGTACAGGATCCGCATGCGAGAACTATTCCCCTTCGGCCTCGGACTCGCTCGGCGCCCCGCCGATCACGTCGAGCGCACGGGCCCGCTTGGGCGCCCACCGCTCCTCGCGCTTGCGGTAGCGCTTCTCCGCCCGCGCCCGGCGGCTGCTTCCCTCCCGGTACAGGCGGCGCGCCCAGGGAGAGCCGGGCTTCGCGAGCCTGACGGCGCCGATCAGCGCGAGCAGCGGTACGAAGAGGCTGATGAGGCCGAGCCAGAGCTTGCCCTTGAGCAGCGAGACGACCACCAGGACGACATGGAGGCCGACCACGACCAGCAAGGTCCAGCGCGTCGCGTCGGCGGCCGTATCCACGTCGAAGGGCGTGACGTGGAGGAGAACCAGCAGCCCGAGCGCGACCGCGACGATCACCGCGTCGATCGACGAGCGGCCCTCCTCGGACCAGTAGACGTCCTGGAGGCGGAAGACGAGGGCGAACTCGTCGAGCACGAGCGCGGCTCCGGACCCGAAGACGGCGCACAGGAGAAGCTCGAAGATGTTGTCGACGGGCTCGAAGCCGATGATCAGCGCGCCCGAAGCCAGGGCGAGGACGATCCCGACGACGACGTGGTGCAGGTGGACGCCGTGCACGCTCCCGCTCCCCCATCCGCGAACGCGCGCCATGCGCGTGTACCCGCGCGTGATGACGAAGCAGACGAGGAAGGCGAGGAGCGCGACGAAGATCGGCTCCCGTCCCGCCTCGTAGATCGATACCTCGTATCCCGGCACGAACCGGAAGAGGTTCACAGTGGCAGTCTGCCAGCCGCCCGCGGTTTGTTCGATTCGGCGCTAAGGTGAAACGCCGCAGGTCAGGAGCCACCGGGTGGACGAGCGACAGCGCACATTCGAGCGGCATGAGGAGCTCCGACGCCGCTACCGACGGCGGCGCGCGACCGCGCTGGGCATCGTGGTCGCCGGCGTGATCGCCTCGGCGGCGCTGCTCGCCGGCTTCGTCTTCGGCGGCACCGCGGGCGGCGCCGAGGGCCTGGGCACGTCGACCGTCTGCCAACCCACCGAGCCGCCGACCATGGTGCGGCCCGGCTGGTGGACGGCGCGGCGCCAGACCGTCCTCGTGGACTCGGTGCTGCTCGGTGGCACGGATGGCGATCCGGGAGCGGTTCCGGCGCTGGCGGGTCGAGATCGTCGGCGAGCCGGCGGTGATGCTCCCGGCGATGGCCGACCGCATCGCCGCGCGAGACCGGCGCGTCGCGCGCCTCGTCGTGATCGGCATCGGCTACAACTCGCTCTGGCAGCGGGGCCGGCGCAACTACTCGAGCTGGGCGCGCAAGTTCGACACCGAGGCGAAGCGGCTCCTCACGACACTCAGAAGCAAGGGCGCCCGGCAGTTCGTCTGGGTGACGCTCAGAGACGCGCGGCGGTCGGTGATACCGCCCGACGCCCGGTCGCAGCACGACCGCTACGCCTGGTACTTCCCGTACGTGAACGAGCGGCTGCGCCGCCTCGATGGCCGGCGGGACGACCTCGTGCTCGCCCCGTGGGACGAGGTCTCGGACCGGCGCGGGCTCACCTACGACGCGATCCACCTGAACCCCGAGGGAGCAGCGCTCATGGCCCGAACGGTCCAGCGGGCGATCCAGGCGGAGGGTGCGCGCCAGACGAAGATCATCCCGGCCCCGTCCGGGGACTGCGGCTGACAGCGGCGACGCTTCGCCTACCCTTTCCCGGGGCCGATGACGAAGCGGACGATCCTGCTGATCGAGGACGAGGAGGCGATCTCCGAGCCACTCGCGGACGCGCTCGGGCGCGAGGGGTTCGAGGCGGTCGTCGCCGGGACGGCGGCCCGCGGGCTCGAGCTCTTCGCGTCACGCGCCCCCGACCTCGTCCTCCTCGACGTCATGCTCCCGGACGGGGACGGGCGCGACGTCCTGCGGCGGATCCGCGAGACTTCGCGGACGCCGGTGATCGTGCTGACCGCACGCGGTGAGGAGATGGACCGCGTGCTCGGGCTCGAGCTCGGCGCCGACGACTACGTGACGAAGCCGTTCAGCGCCGCCGAGCTGGCCGCGCGCATCCGCGCCGTCCTGCGCCGCGGCGGCGAGGCGACGGAGGCCGGCGGAACGGTGCTCGAGGCCGGGGACGTGCGCATGGACCTCGACACGCACGAGGCAACCCGCGCGGGCGAGCCGCTCGAGCTGACGGTGAAGGAGTTCGAGCTCCTCCGAGTCCTGCTCGAGCACGCGGGCAAGCTCGTCCGGCGCGACCAGCTCGTGCACGAGGTCTGGGACCCGGCCTGGTTCGGCTCGACGAAGACGCTCGACGTGCACGTCAGCGCCCTCCGGAAGAAGCTCGGCGACGACCCCGCCTCGCCGCGCTACATCCACACGGTGCGCGGGGTGGGCTTCCGCTTCGAGGCGCCGTGACCTTCCGCGCGCGTCTCGTGCTCGCGGCCGCCTACCTGCTCGCCGCAGTGGTCATCGCGCTGGCCGTACCGCTGGCGCTCAGCGTCGACCGGCGCGCGACCTCCGAGCTGGAGTCGGACGTCGTCGCCGACGCGACCGTGCTCTCGGCGCGGGTGGCCGACCTCGTCAGGCTCGGCGCGACCGACCAGCTCGCGGCGGTCGTCGACAGGCGACGGTCGGTGACGGCGCGCGCACGGTCGTCGTCGACGGCAGCGGATCCCTGCTCGCCGACACGGCGGGCGCGACGGCGGCCGGCACCGCATTCGCAACCCCGGAACGACCGGAGCTCCAGGCCGCCATCGACGGCCGCGTCGACGTGCGCGAGCGGCACAGCGACACGCTCGGCGAGGACCTGCTCCTCGTCACCGTGCCGGTCACGGACCGGGGCGAAGTGATCGGCGCGCTGCGCGTCTCGGCGGCGATGGGCGAGGTCGAGTCGAGCGTCCGCTCGAGCTGGCTCGCGCTGGCGCTCATCGGCCTGGCCGTGGTCGGGGCCGGGCTCGTCCTCGCCTGGATCCTGGCCGGCTCGATCGCCCGTCCGGTCGAGAAGCTGCGAGGGGCGGCGGCGCGGCTCGGCCGCGGCGACCTGGAGGCGCGCGTCGAGCCCGAGGGCCCGCAGGAGATCGACGAGCTGGGGCGGTCCTTCAATCGCATGGCCGGTGAGCTCGGCGCCAACCTCGCCGCGCAGCGGGACTTCGTCGCCAACGCCTCGCACCAGCTGCGCACGCCGCTGACCGGGATCAAGCTCCGCCTGGAGGCGATCCGCGCCGAGGGCGGCACCGCAGCGGAGCAAGCGGCGAAGGCGGAAGGGGAGCTCGACCGCCTGAGCGCGCTCGTCGACGACCTGCTCGCGCTGGCGCGGGCCAGCGCCGACCGGACGCCGGGCGAGAGCGTCGATCTCGGGGAGGCCGTACGGGCCGCCGGCCGGCGCTGGGCGGCGCCCGCGGCCGAGGCCGGGCACGAGCTGGCGGTCGCGGGAGAGGGCGGCGCACGCATCTGGGCAGCCCCTGACGACGTGGCGCACATGCTCGACAACCTGCTCGAGAACGCGATCCGCTACTCGCCGGGCGGTTCGCGCATCGATGTCGGGCTCGACCTGAACGGGGGGCGCCCGGGCTTCGTCGTCGCCGACACAGGGCCCGGCATCCCCGCGGCGGAGCGGGAACACGTCTTCGACCGCTTCTACCGCGGCGCCGAAGGCAGGAGCACGGGCCCCGGAACCGGGCTCGGGCTCGCCATCGTCGCCGAGCTGGCGGAGCGCTGGCAGGGGACCGTCGAGCTGCTCGACGGGCCGGGGACGCGCGTGCGCGCCAGCTTCCCCGCCCCCGCTACCGACTCCTCACCGGCGCCTTACCAATCCTGAAGAAGCGCTTTGCTAGCGTCGAGACCATGAGCCGAGCACGCGTCATCCTCCTGGCCCTCGCAGGCCTCGCCCTGCCGGTCGGGCTGGCGCTCGGCGTCTACGTCGCCTCGGCCGGCTCTCTCGCGGCGGTCCCCGCCGTCGTGGAGCCGCCCCCCAGCATCGCGAGGAGCGCCGTCACGACCGTGTCACTGCCCACCGAGACGGCGCCGAGCCCGACGACGACCGCCGGGACGGGCGACGACGGGCGGGACGACGACCTCCCGGGGAAGTGCCGCAAGCCGGAGAACAAGCTCGATCCCGACTGCGATCCCCGCTCGGCCGACGAGGACGACGACGACTCGAGCGGCCCGGGCTCGGGCGGCGGCGGCGACTCGAGCGGCTCGGGCTCCGGTGGCGGGGACGACGACTCGAGCGGCCACGGCTCGGGCGACGACGACTAGGAGGGTTTGGCGGAATTCCGCTCGTCGTCGGGGTGCGATGGTCGTTCCGAGGCAAGGACGCAGGGAGTGTTCGTAGCCGGAGGCTACGGGGCGACTGAGGACGCCGCATCGGGGCGAGCAGCGCGGCCCGACGGCACAGGCTGTATTTCGTCAAACCCTCCTGATCCCGCCCGGCCTACCGTTTCTTTACCGGCCCCTGGAGAGTCTTCACCGCGCCCGGGGGCGCGCTTTTCCCGGCCCTTCCTAGCCTCGGAGGAGCAGTTGCTCACCGAGACAGGAGGGACTCGAAATGTCCACCTTCATGAAGCTCATGCTCGTCCCGGCGCTCGTCATTGCCTTCAGCGTCGGCGTCGCCCTGGCGGCCAGCACCGGCGGCGACGACCAGCTCGCCCAGGTCGCTCCCGCGACGGCGACCGTCGAGGACTCGACCACGACGACCACGACCGACGCCACGACGACCACCACCGGCGGCGTCGACATCAGCGGCCCGTGCGACGAGGCCGAGAACGCCAACGACCCGCGGTGCACGGGCACCGGCGGCGCCGCAGCGGACGACCGCCGCGACGACGACCGCGAGCCCGGGGAAGACCTCCGCGGTCCGTGCGACGAGGCCGAGCATGCAAACGACCCGCGCTGCACGGGCGCCGCGAACGACGGCCGGCACGGCAACTCGGGCCCCGGAAACGCCGAGGACCGCGACGACGACAGCTCGGGCCACCGGCGGCGGGGACGACGATGACGACGACCGCAGCGGCCACGGCGGCGGCGGCGACGACCGCGACGACGACGATTCGAGCGGCCACGGCGGCGGGGACGACGACTGATGAGGCGTCTGATTCCGCTGACGCTGCTCGTCGCAACGGCAGTCGGCCTCGGCGCGTGCGGTGGCGGGGGCTCTGACCCCGCCACCGCGCCGGCGCCGCAGACGTCGTCCGGCACGTCGACCGACGAGGCGGCCTCGGAGAGCCAGCCGACCGCGGCCGACCCGCGTGACGGCGGCTTCGAGGTCGCGCTGGGCGAATGGGCCCTCACGCCCGAGGCCGAGGCGATCCGCCCGGGTCGCACCACGTTCGTGATCGTGAACCGCGGCACGATGCCGCACGGCTTCGAGATCGAGCGCGAGGACGTGGAAGACGACTCGAGCAAGGTCGAGACCCGGTTCCTCGAGCCCGGTGAGAGCGTCGAGGTCGAGCTCGACCTCGCGGCCGGCGTCTACAAGCTCGAGTGCAACATCGAGGGCCACGACGACATGGGCATGGAGATGCTCCTCGAGGTCACCCCCGAGGCGCCGCTCGCCGCGAAGCCGGCGGCCCCGGCGGCGGCCGGCGCGGCGGTGGCGATCGAGGCCTTCGCCTTCACGCCGCCGACCCTCACGGTGCAGGTCGGCCAGCCCGTGACCTGGGAGAACCACGACCCGGCGGAGCACACGGTCACCGCCGAGGACGGCTCCTTCGACTCGGGCACCATGGCCGAAGGCGCCGGTTACGAGGCGACCTTCGACAGCCCCGGCGAGTACCGCTACATCTGCGCGCTGCACCCGGGCATGAAGGGCACCGTGGTCGTCGAGGGATAGGCCTTCAGGTCGACAGCGCAGGTGCGGTCGGACAGACTGTCGGGTGAGGACCATGAGCTCGAAGCCCGACGAGGCGAAGGCCGGTCTGATCGAGAAGACGGTCGAGCACGCGCACGCGAAGCTCCCTGCGGAGCAGGCGGCGCGGCTGGAAGCCTTCCTCCGCATCTACTACGGCGCCGTAGCGGCCGACGACCTGCTGGAGCGCAGCGTCGACGACCTCTACGGCGCCGCGCTCGCCCACCTCAACGTCGGCGCGCGGCGCGCGGAGGGCGAGGCCAAGGTGCGCGTGTACACGCCGCAGCTCGAGGAACACGGGTGGGCCTCGACGCACACCGTGGTCGAGATCGTCAACGACGACATGCCGTTCCTCGTCGACTCGGTGAGCATGGAGCTCAACCGGCTCGGAAGCGGCGTCCACCTCATCATCCATCCGGTCGTGCGCGTGCGGCGCGACGAGGAGGGGCGCCTGCTCGAAGTGCTCCCGCACGACGTCGAAGCCAAGAGCTGCAAGCTCGAGTCCTTCATCCACGCGGAGATCGTGCGGGAGACCGATCCCGCGCACCTCGACCAGGTCCGCTCCGGACTCGGGCGCGTCCTCGCCGACGTCCGCGCGGCGGTGGAGGACTGGCGGGCGATGATGGAGCGGGGCCGCGAGGTCACCGCCGATCTCGTCGAGCGCCCGCCGCCGGTCGACGCCGAGGAGCTGGCCGAGGCCACGGCGCTCCTCGAATGGATCCTGGACCACCACTTCACCTTCCTCGGCTACCAGGAGTACGACCTCGTCACCGAGGACGGCGAGGACGCGCTCCGCCGCGTCCCGGGCACCGGGCTCGGGATCATGCGCGAGAGCGAGTCCGACTCGGGCCTCGTCAAGCTCGGGCCCGAGGCGCGGGCGCTCGCGCGCGCGAAGGAGATCCTCATCCTCACGAAGGCCAACTCCCGCGCGACGGTGCACCGGCCGTCGTATCTCGACTACGTCGGCGTCAAGCGCTTCGACGAGGCCGGCGAGGTCGTCGGCGAGCGCCGCTTCCTCGGCCTCTACACCTCGACCGCCTACAGCGCGCGGCCCGACGAGATCCCGCTCCTCCGGCGCAAGATCCGCAAGGTCCGGGAGCGCTCGGGCCTGCCGCCCGGAAGCCACGCGGACAAGGCGCTGATCGAGATCCTCGAGACGTACCCGCGCGACGAGCTGTTCCAGATCTCCGACGACGACCTCTTCGAGACCGCGCTCGGGATCCTGGAGCTCGGCGAGCGCCAGCGCGTCCGGCTCTTCGTCCGCCGCGACCGCTTCGGGCGCTTCTTCTCGTGCCTCGTCTTCGTCCCGCGCGACCGGTTCAACACGCAGGTGCGGTCCGCCATCCAGGAGCTGCTCCGCGAGGTCTTCAACGGCACGAGCGTCGACTGGAACATCCGCCTGTCGGAGTCCGTGCTCGCCCGGCTCCACTACGTCGTGCACACGCAGCCCGGGACCCGGCCCGAGTACGACCTCCGCCAGATCGAGGAGCGCATCGTCGAGGCAACCCGCTCGTGGACCGACGACCTCCTCGACGCTCTCGTCGAACAGCTCGGCGAGGAACAGGGCACCGAGCTCTTCGGCCAGTACAGGGACGCGTTCCCGGCCGCCTACAAGGAGGACTTCACGCCGGCGGCGGCGGTCCTCGACATCCAGCGGATGGAGCGCCTCGACCCGGCGGGCGACCTGAAGGCGACGCTCTACCGGCCGCTCGAGGCGGAGGACGACTTCTTCGTCCTCAAGCTGCTGCGCTCGGGCCGGCCGATCCTCCTCTCGGACGTGCTCCCCCTGCTCGAGGACCTCGGGGTGAAGGTCTACGACGAGCGGCCCTACGAGATCGACCGCGTCGGCCCGGTCGACGCCTGGATCTACGACTTCGGGCTGACGAGCGAGGAGGGGGCCATCGATCTCGAGGCCGTCGGCGACGCCTTCAAGGACGCCTTCATGCAGGCCTGGCGGGGCGAGATCGAGGTCGACGGGTTCAACCGGCTCGTCCTGCGCGCGGAGCTGAGCTCGCGGGAGGTCTCGGTCCTGCGCGCGCTCGCGAAGTACCTGCGCCAGACCGGGAGCACGTTCAGCCAGACGTACATGGAAGACACGCTCGGCGACCACGCGAGCATCGCGCGGAAGCTCGTCGAGCTCTTCCGGATCCGCTTCGACCCGGCGCGGGAGACGGACCGGGCCGTGGAGGCCGAGAGCCTCACTGCGCGGATCGAGGAGGAGATCGACGCCGTCCCGAGCCTCGACCAGGACCGCATCCTTCGCGGCTTCCTCCGGCTCATCGAGGCAACGCTGCGGACGAGCTACTTCCAGCGCGACGCCGAGGGCCGGGCCAAGACGCACCTCGCCTTCAAGCTCGATCCCTCCCTCGTCCCCGACCTGCCGCTGCCGCTCCCCCGCTACGAGATCTGGGTCTACTCGCCGCGCATGGAAGGGGTGCACCTGCGCGGCGCCGCCGTCGCCCGCGGGGGCATCCGCTGGTCCGACCGCCGCGAGGACTTCCGCACCGAGGTTCTCGGGCTCATGAAGGCGCAGATGGTCAAGAACGCGGTGATCGTCCCGATGGGGGCCAAGGGAGGGTTCGTCGTCAAGCAGCCGCCGGCCGACCGTGAAGCCCTCCGCGAGGAGGTCGTCGAGTCGTACCGCACCCTCATCCGCGGGCTCCTCGACGTCACCGACAACCTGGTCGCCGGCGCGCCGGTGCCGCCGCCGGACGTCGTCCGCTACGACGGCGACGACCCGTACCTGGTGGTGGCCGCCGACAAGGGCACCGCCACCTTCTCCGACGTCGCCAACGGGATCGCGGCGGACTACGGGTTCTGGCTGGGCGACGCGTTCGCCTCCGGCGGCTCCGCCGGCTACGACCACAAGGAGATGGGGATCACGGCGCGCGGGGCCTGGGAGTCGGTGACGCGCCACTTCCGGGAGCTCGGCGTCGACGTCCAGGCGACGGACTTCACCGCCGTCGGGATCGGCGACATGGCCGGCGACGTCTTCGGGAACGGCATGCTCCTCTCCCGGCACCTGAAGCTCGTGGCCGCCTTCAACCACGAGCACGTCTTCCTCGACCCGGACCCCGACCCGGAGGCGAGCTTCGCCGAGCGCGCGCGCCTCTTCGCGCTCCCGCGCTCGAGCTGGGCCGACTACGACGCGGCGGCGATCTCGGCCGGCGGCGGCGTCTTCCCTCGGACGGCCAAGTCCATCGAGCTCTCGCCGGAGGCCCGGCGCGCGCTCGGGATCGAGGCCGAGGCGCTCGCCCCGAACGAGCTCATCCGCGCGATCCTGCTCGCCCCGGTCGACCTCTTCTGGAACGGCGGCATCGGCACCTTCGTCAAGGCCTCGGAGGAATCGCACCTCGCCGTCGGGGACAAGGCCAACGACCCCCTTCGCGTGGACGGCCGCGACCTGCGCGCCAGGGTGGTCGGCGAGGGCGGCAACCTCGGCTTCACCCAGAAAGGCCGGATCGAGTTCGCGCTGGCCGGCGGCCGCATCTACACGGACGCGATCGACAACTCGGCGGGAGTCGACTGCTCCGACCACGAGGTCAACATCAAGATCCTGCTCGATGCGATCGTGGCCGCGGGCGACCTGACGGCGAAGCAGAGGAACGAGCTGCTCTTCGAGATGACCGACGACGTCGCCAGGCTCGTCCTGCGCAACAACTACCGCCAGACGCAGGCGCTGAGCCTGGCCGCGCGGCAGGCCCCGTCGATGCTCGGCGTCCACTCGCGGCTCATCGCGCACCTCGAGCAGAGCGGCCGCCTCAGCCGCGAGCTCGAGTCGCTGCCGGGCGACGACGTGCTCTCCGAGCGCGGCACCGCCGGGGGCGGCCTCGTCCTACCGGAGCTCGCCGTCCTCCTCGCCTTCGCCAAGATCGAGCTCTTCGACGCGCTCGTCGGCTCGGACCTTCCCGACGACGAGTTCATGTCGACGGAGCTCGCGCGCTACTTCCCGACCGTCCTCTCCGAGCGCTTCGCCGAGCAGATGGAGGAGCACCGCCTACGGCGCGAGCTGGTCTCCACCTACGTGACCAACAGCCTCGTCAACCGGGCCGGGATCACGTTCGCCTTCCGGATCGCCGAGGAGACGGGCGCCGGCGCGAACGACATCGCTCGTGCGTACACGGTCGCGCGCGAGGTCTTCGATCTGCGCGCGCTCTGGACGTCCATCGAGGAGCTCGACGCCTCCATCCCGGCCGGCGTCCAGCTCGACATGCTGCTCGAGGGGCGGAAGCTCGTCGAGCGTGCGACGCGCTGGCTGGTGCGGAGCCGCCCACGCCCACTCGACATCGCCGCGGAGATCGCCCGCTTCGCGCCGGGCGCCGCGCTCCTCGCCGAGACGCTGCGCGGGCTCCTCCACGGCGCCGACCGCGCGGCGCTCGAGCGCGCGGCCGCCGAGTACGCCCACGCCGGCGTTCCCGAGGACCTCGCCGCGCGTGTCGCCGGCCTCGGCGCGATGTTCTCGGCGCTCGACATCGTGGAGGTGGCGGGCGCGACAGGCGCACCGCTCGATGAGGTCGCAGCGGTCTACCACGCGATCGGCGCACGCCTCCAGCTCCAGTGGCTCCGCGACGAGATCACCGCGCTCCCGCGGGACAACCGTTGGCAGACGCTGGCCCGCGCCTCCCTCCGCGACGAGCTCTACGGGCTGCACACGGCGCTGACGCAGGAGGCCCTCCAGGCCGGCGGGCCGGGGCTCGGGCCCGAGGCGCGCGCCGAGGAGTGGTACGCCCGCAACCGGGCCGGCACCGACCGCGCGCTTCAGGTCCTCGCCGACATCCGCTCGGGCGGCCTTTCCAGCCTGGAGACACTCTCGGTCGCGCTCCGCGAGGTACGGAACCTCATCCAGTCCGGCACCCGGTTCGCCCCGCCCCCGCCCGAGCTGCCTCCCGAGGCGGCCGCCGAGCCGCTCCCGTTACCGCCCGAGTCCATCCGCCTCGGCTAGGAAACCCTCTTGGAGCGGGAAGATCCAGGCCTCCACCCGCGTCTCGTGGACGTCGTCACAAGTGGAGGTACCGCAGAGATGGACACGAACCAGCAGGACCCGCTCGGCCTCCCCAACGGCAGCGTCAGGGCCATCCTGACGATCCTGCTCGTCGGGATCACGGCCGCCGTGCTGTTCGTTCCCGTCGCCAAGGGAACGGACGACGTCAAGGCCATGTTCGTCCTGCTCACCGGCATCGCCGTGCGGGACTACTTCGCCAGCCGGGACCGCCAGGCGGAGCGCGAGCGCGGCGACGAGACCCCCGCTCCCACGCAGGAAGCGGCGCAGCAGGCCGTCTAGGAGATCCGCTCGAGGGCGGGCGAGTCGAGATCCCGCTCCAGCAGGTCGAGCACGGCCTCCTCGACCGCGCCCTGGGTCGCGGGCTTCCCGCGGGCGCCCTCGCCGAGCTGGTCCAGGGCTCCGCCGATCGTGAGGCCGTCGCGGAAGCGGTCGAAGACCCGCGGGTCGATGTAGGAGGCGCGGCAGACGGCCGGCGTGTTCCCGAGGTAGTGCGCGACCTCCTGCACCGCGCGGGAGATCGCCCGCGTCCGCGCCGCCCGCGAGCCGTGGGCCTCGCCCGAGACCGCGAGCCCGACCGAGGCCAGCACGGTCGCGTTCCAGGTGCGGAAGTCCTTCGCCGAGAACGTGTCCTCCGTGACGTCCTTCAGGTACGCGTTGATGTCGTCCGAGGTGACGTCGACCCAGCTCCGCCCGGACCGGTAGGCGAGCAGCTCGGTCCCGGTCCGACGGCGCAGCAGTGCCTGGACGACCCGGAAGACTGCCGGGTCGACGACCGACTGGACGCGCCGCCGGCCGCCCTTCGAGCGGTAGTCGAAGCGGACGGAGCCGTCCGACTCGAGGGTGACGTGCCGCCGCTTCATCGTCGCGAGCCCGTACGAGCCGTTCTCCGCCGCATATCCTTCGGTCCCGATCCGGAAGAAGCCGCGGTCGAGCAGCCGCACCGCGCAGGCGAGCACCCGCTCGCGCCCGAGCCCGCGACGCCGGAGGTCGCGGGCGGCCGCTTCCCTCAGCCCCGGCAGCGCCCGCGCGAACCGGGTCATCTCGGCGAACTTCTCGCGGTCGCGCCGGCTGCGCCAGTCGGGGTGGTAGAGGTACTGCCGCCTGCCCGCCGCATCCGTTCCGACCGCCTGGATGTGCCCGTTCGGCTGCGGGCAGATCCAGACGTCCGTCCACGCGGGCGGAATCATGAGCGCGCGGACTCGCTTGGCAGCAGCTGCGTCGAGCCGGGCGCCACGCTCGTCCAGGTACTCGAAGCCGCGCCCGCGCCGGCGGCGCGTGAGCCCGGGCCTCGAGCAGTCGGCTCTCCGCAGGCGCGTCACGCGGCGTTCCTCCCCGGAAACGCCCGAACCTAGACCATCCTGGAGCCTTCGCCGATCCGGCGCCGATTGCGGTCGAAATGCTGTTTCCGCGGTCGTAGCCCTTCCCTCTACTCTCGGCTAGTCCTGGCCCGCAGCCGTTGAACCGGCGCCTCTCCTCGCGTACGCTCGTTGTTGGTAGGGAAGGTTGTCGGGGAAAGGAAGGCGGCGGTGGTTCACAGAACGCTCCGCGCGGCCCTTGGGGCCGCGCTTCTAGTTGCCGTGGCGGCAAGCGCCGGCTCGGCCAATGCGGCGGTCGAGTCGTGCTCGTACGACCCGGTGACTAAGCGGATCACCGCTGAGATCACCTCGGGCTCGCAGGCGACCCTGAAAGTGAAGTCCTCGGGTGAGCTCTGGTTCGGGCTGACCCCGGCCGCCTGCAGCGGCGCGACGACGACGAACACGGACCTGATCGTGGTCAACAGCACCGCGGGAACGACCGAGAAGCTCACGGTGGACATGGTCGAGGGCTTCATCGGCCCCGGCTTCTCCTCGGAGTCGAACCTGCCCGAGATCGAGTTCCAGGTGAACACCGGTGACGCGGCGGACAGCTTCGCCGTCATCGGCACGAACAACGGCGACCGCATGGCCGCCGGCGCCTCGGGCTTCGGCTTCAACTCGGACGGCGACCTCGACGTCGTCTTCACGCCTCTTGTGTCCTCGATGACCATCGTCGGCGGCTCGGGCGTCAACTTCCTCACCGCCCGCGGCGGCTGGGGCGCCGGCCTGGCCTACCAGGGGAGCACCACCATCTCCGGCGGGAATCTCGGCGACGAGCTCAACGGCGGCCAGGGCCCCGACGTCATCACGGGCGGCACCGGCAACGACGTCGTCAACGGCTACGGCGGGAACGACACGCTCGTGGGCGCGGCCGGCAACGACCGCCTGAGCGGCGGCGACGGCAACGACACGATCACGGGCGGCGCGGGCGCAGACGACCTGATCGCAGGCGCCGGGGACGACACCATGTTCGCCAACGACGGCGAGGCCGACGTGCAGATCCACGGCGCGGCGGGCGTCGACACGGCCACGGTGGACGCCAACCTCGACCCGGGGACGATCGCGGTCGAGAACAAGATCGTCGACTCCGGGCCGCCTCCGCCGCCTCCGCCCCCGGGTGGAGCGTGCACGTACAACGCGGCCACGAAGTCGGTGACGGCGGCGATTCCCGCCGGCGGAACGTCGACGCTGGCCGTGGTCGGCGGCGCCATCCACTTCGGCTCGACGCCGACCGCCTGCGGCGCGGCGACGACGACCAACACAGACTCGATCACCGTGAACGGCCAGGCCGGCTCGATCGAGGTGCTCATGATCGACACCCAGTCGGGCGCCCTGGCTCCCGGTGTCGGTGCCGAGTCGAACGGCATTGCCGAGATCGAGATGGCGGTCAACCTCGGCGACAGCGACGACAAGTTCTTCTGGATCGGGACGGGCAGCGCCGCGAACGTGCTCGCCATCGGGACGAAGGGCCTCTCGTTCAACAACGACACGGACGTCGATGTCACGTTCTCGCCGGTGCCGTTCACGGTCCACCTGGACGGCGGCAACAGCGACGACCTCCTGACTGCGCGCGGTGGCTACGGCTCCGGTCAGGTGCATTTCGGCAACGTCTTCCTCAACGGGCGCGGCGGCAACGACACGCTGACGGGCTCGAACCTCCGCGACATCATCTCCGGGGGTAGCGAGAACGACGTGATCACCGGCTACGGCGGCGACGACGACATCTGGGGCGACGCCGGGGACGATCAGATCAACGGCAACGACGGCAACGACCTCATGGAGGGCGGCAGCGGCGCCGACTCCCTGATCGGCGGCGGCGGCAACGACACGCTGCGGGCGGTCGACGGACTCGCCGACACCCAGCTCAGCGGCGGCGCCGGCGTCGACACGGCCTACTTCGACCTCGGGGTCGACCCGGGGCCGAGCGCGGTCGAGATCCAGAACCCGTAGAACCTCGGGACGATTCGTGCGGGAGGGCGCCTCGCGAGGGGCGCCCTCCCGGCGACCTAGACCGAAGGACGGACCGTGCTTCCAGGCCTTGTCTCCAGTTTTCGCAGCCGATACCTTGGCCGGGCTATCCGGACTCGGACGTTGACCCCCAGCAGACGTCCAGCCGGCACCCGCCTGGCGGCCCTGGCGGCAACGCTCTTCGTGCTGGCTGCGTATCCCGCAACCGCGGCAGCCGAGACCTGCTCGTACGACCCGGCGACGCGCTCGGTCACGGCGACGATCGACCCGGCCGGCACCGCCACGCTCGAGGTGGCCTCGACCGGCGAGATTCGCTTCGGGTCGGCGCCGACCGCGTGCGGCGCGGCCACCGCGACGACGACTGACACGATCTCGATCGCTGGGCACGCCGGGACGACCGAGACGCTCACGATCGACGAGTCCGCAGCCTTCCTCGGCCCCGGCTTTTCCTCCGAGACGAACTTCCCGGAGATCGAGACGGCGGTCGCGCTCGGCGACGCGGCCGATGTAGTCGCTCTCGTCGGCCAGGCCGGCAACGACTCGATCGCCATGGGGGCCAACGGACTCTCCCTGAACTCCGACGGCGACGTCGACATCACGTTCGCGCCACTCCCGGCAGCGATCGAGATCCGAGGCGGCGGAGGCGTGAACTTCCTCACCGGCCGCGGCGGTTGGGGCGCCGGCCTCTCCTACGTCGGGAACGTCGCCCTGATCGGCGGCGACCTGGGCGACGAGCTCAACGGCGGCAGCGGGGACGACGTGCTCAGCGGCGGCGCCGGTAACGACACGCTGAACGGCAACGCCGGCGACGACCGCCTCGAAGGGGACACGGGCGACGACAAGCTGAGCGGCGGCGAGGGCAAGGACTTCATGGTCGGCGGCGCGGGCGCGGACCAGTTCGTCGGCGGCTTCGGAAACGACTTCCTGAACGCCTTCGACGGCGATGCGGACACGCAGATCAACGGCGGCCCCGACGTCGACCTCGCGTTCTACGACCCCGGTCTCGACCCGACCCCGAGCGCCTCCGAGGGGACCGTGCCCGGGCCTCCGGTCGAGAGCTGCGAGTACGACGCGACGGCCCACTCCGTGACCGCGCGACTCGAGCCCGGGACCGACGCCACCCTCAAGGTGTCGGCCGGCGGCCAGATCCTGTTCGGCGCCGTTCCGGCGCCGTGCGGCGCGGCGACCTCGGCCAACACCGACTCGGTACAGGTCAACGGCGCGGCAGGGATCTCCGAGAGCCTCACGCTCGACCTCTCGGACAACCTCTTCGGCCCGGGCTTCACGTCAGAGAGCAACGCCGGGGAGATCGAGGCGAACGTGCAGCTCGGCGACGCGGGCGACGACTTCGTCGTCATCGGGACTGCCGGCGACGACACCCTCACCGCGGGCGCTCTCGGCGTCTCGCTCAACGGGGACGGCGACCTGGACGTGACCTTCTCGCCGATGCCGACGCGCATCGAGCTGCGCGCGGAGGGGGGCGTGAACTTCCTCACCGGCCGCGGCGGCTTCGGCGCCGGGCTCGCCTACACGGGAAGCTCCGTGCTCCTCGGCGGCAGCCTGGGCGATGAGCTCAACGGCGGGAACGGGAACGACGTGATCGTCGGCGGCGCGGGCAACGACGTGATGAACGGGTCGAGCGGCCACGATGACATGGTCGGCAACGGCGGCGGCGACCGCCTGAGCGGCGGCGACGGGAACGACGCCATGCTCGGCGGGACCGGCGCCGACGAGTTCCTCGGCGGGAACGACGGCGACTTCATCGACGCGAACGACGACCAGGCGGACACGCAGATCCACGGCGGCGCCGGCGTCGACACCGCCTACTACGACGCCGGGATCGACCCCGGCCTGACGGCGATCGAGAACCCCGTCGCCGACCCGGGCGAGGAGCCTCCGCCTCCGCCGCCTCCGCCTCCTCCCGGCACCTGCGAGTACCGCTCCGGCTCCATGGAGGTCGTGGCGACGATGCCGGTGGCCGGAGAGGCGACGCTCGCCGTCGTCGCCGGCGAGATCCGCTTCGGCGCGACCCCGGTCGCCTGCGGCGCGGCCACGACGCTCACCACGGACACGATCACCGTGACCGGCGCGGCGGGCATCGACGAGACGCTTACGGTCGACGAGTCCGCCGGCGTCCTCGGCCCGGGAGCGACCGCCGAGAGCAACACACCCGAGATCGAGCTGGTCGTGAACCTCGGCAACGCGGGCGACGAGACGATCTTCGTCGGCACCGACGGCAACGACACCTTCGCAGCGGGCCTGAACGGAGTCTCGCTCAACAACGACGGCGACGTCGACGTCACCTTCGACACGCTTCCCGGGGAGATCGACTTCCAGGGACAGGACGGCGTCAACTTCCTGACCGGCCGCGGCGGCTTCGGCGCCGGGCTCGCCTACGCGGGGATCCTCACCTTGATCGGCGGCGACCTCGGTGACGAGCTCAACGGCGGCAACGGCAACGACGTCATCGTGGGCGGCGCAGGGAACGACATGGTCAGCGGCTACGCCGGCCACGATCAGATCAACGGCGGCGGCGGCAACGACAACCTGAACGGCAGCGACGGGAACGACACGATCGTCGGCGGCGCCGGGATCGACATCCTGACCGGCGGCTTCGACAGCGATGTGATCGAGGCCGACGACGACGAGGCCGACGCGCAGATCCACGGTGGGCCGGGCACCGACACCGCGTACGTGGACGGCGGCGTCGACCCCGCGACGATCGCGGTCGAGACCGTGATTCCGCGGTAGACCGCCGCCTCGTCCGCCAGACTTCAGCCGTGCGCGCGATCGTCCCTCTCGACGGCGAGCCTCGCTTTCGCCCGTTCCCCTTCGCCACGCCGCTGGAGGGCCCCGTTCGTCGCGCCGTCGAAGACGCAGCCGGCGTGCTCGCCAGGACGAAGGGCCGCTTCGACGGCCCCATCGCGTTCTGCCACGGCGTCTCGCACGACGGGGCGATCCTTCGCCGCCGCGGCCGCTACGCAGAGGCGATGGTCGTCTTCGCCGAGCCGAGCCAGTCGTACCGGCTCGGCTTCGCACTCGGCGTCCAGCTCTTCGTCGAGCGAGCCGAAGGATTGACCCTCTTCCAGCAGCGAGGCCCGTCGATCGGGCGCGACCCGCTGCTCTGGACGGCGTCGGCTTCGGGCGGCCTCGCCAATGCCGAGCAGCCGGAGGACGCCGTGCTCGCCGACGCTGCCGAGGAGATCGGCCTGAACCGGGAGGACCTCATCGGCTTCCGCCCCGTGGCCGTGGTGGTCAGCGACGACACCGGCTCGGCGCTCGTCGTCTATCACGCGAGGCTACGCGAGGGTGCCGAGCCGGAGCCGAACCCGGCAAAGGTGGCGAGCATCTTCTGGGCCGCGTCGCCCGCCGACCTGGACGGCCAGGTCTCGGCGGACACCGTCGCCTCGTGGGACGCGCTCGAGCGCTGGAAGGCTCTCGAGACGAGCGCTCCCGAGCCGGCCGCGCCCCCTACCTAGAAAAGCGGAGCCCGAGGACTAGCTCGGCGGCTCGCCGCCGGTGACCTTCTCCCACCAGTCGTCCTCGCGGCGCTTCAGCTCGGTCTGGACCTGGGCGACGTAGGAGGCGAGCTCGTTTTCCTTCTGTCCGAGCCGCTCCTGCAGGTCGGCGAGCTCTCGCTCGCGCCGCTCCAGCTTGTCCTCGCGGATCTCGATGTCGGCCTCGGTGCGGGCCTCGCGCGCCTCGAGCTCGGTCTCGCGGGAGTCGATCTCGTGCAGGCGGTCGCGCAGGGAGCCCTCGGTCTCGGCGAGTCGCTTCTCGCGCCGCTCGAGCCGCTTGCGCTGGGACTCGACGACGTCTTCGGTGTTCGAGATCTCGGCCTCGCGCTCGGCGAGCTCGCGCTCCCGGTCCTTGAGCCGCTCTTGCAGCGCCTCGACGTCGACGATCTTGGAGGTCTCCGACTCGACCCGCGCCAGATGCGTCTCGCGCTGGTGCAGCTCGGCCTCGCGCGCGACCAGCTCGGCCTCGCGCCGGTCGACCTCGGCGAGCCGGCCCGCGGACTCCTGCGCGACGCGATCGTGTCCGGAGGCGCCGCGCTCGAGCCGCTCGGCGTCGAGGCGGAGCCTGTCGTGCTTGGCGCGCAGCTCGGCCTCGCGCTCCTCCAGCGCCTCCTCCTTGGCCTGAAGGCGGGAGTGCTCCTTCGCCAGCTCGCGCTCTCGCGCGGCCAGCGCCTGCTCGCGCTTGGAGGCGCCCTTCTCGTGGTCGCGGACCGCCGACTCACGCTCGGCCAGGGCCCGATCGCGCGCCTCCTGGCGTGCCTTCATCTCGGTCTCGCGGCTGGCGACGGCCTGCTCCCGACGAACCAGCTTGGTCTCGCGTGAGTTGAGCCCCTGCGCCTGCTTCCCGAGCTCGGAGGCGAGCTTCTCGCGCTCCCGGTCGGAGTCGCGGAGCTCGCGGAGCCTCGACTCGACCTGGTCGGAGCGCTCGCCGGTGAGCGCCTCGGTCGCCGTCAGGCGCGTCTCGAGCTCGGAGAGGCGCTCGCGCTCCTCGCGGAAGGTCTGGAGCTGCTCGGTGAGCCGTGCCTCGCGCAGCTCGACCTCCTGCTCGGCCGAGGCGATCTTGGCGGCTCGCAGGTCGAGCTCGGCCGACCGGGCGGCGTAGTCGCCCTCGAGCGCGCTCGCCTCGTTCCGGTCGGTGTAGGAGGCGGCCACCTCGATGCGGAGGTCGCGCTCGCGGTCGAGCGCGGCCGCGAGCTCGGCCCGGAGGGCGTCGAGCTCGGCCGTGTCGGCCGGCGAGGGCGCGGCGACCGGGGCGGGAGGAGGCGGCGGAGGAGGTGGGGCGTCGGCGGGAGGCTCTCTCCCGTCGGCGACGGGCTCCTCGACCACCGGATCGGCGCCGTTTGCCTCGGGGGCCTCGGGCTCCTGGCGTTTCTTGAGCTTCCCGCGCAGACCCGTGCCGAAGCCGGTCTCGGCATCGAGCTTGGGGGACTCTCTGGCCTCCTCGCTGACTGCCATCGCCAGGCGGCGGAGCTAGAACAGCTCCGAGAGGTTCATGAACGCGGGCCCCAGGATGATGATGAACATCGCCGGGAAGATGAAGATCACCGTCGGGAAGAGCATCTTGATCGGCGCCTTCATCGCCCGCTCCTCGGCGGCGAGCTGCCGCCGGTTGCGGGTGTCCGAAGCCTGCACCTTGAGGATCCGGCCCAGCGAGATGCCGAGCTGGTCGGCCTGGATGATCGCCCGCACGAACGCGGAGAGCTCGGGCACGTCGACGCGCTTCATCATCTTCGTCAACGCGTTCGAGCGGCTCTCGCCGATACGCATCTCGCCGAGAGCGAGCCCGAACTCGTCGGCGAGCGGGCCGTCCATGTGCTCCGTGAGCTTCGAGATGGCCGCGTCGAAGCCGAGACCTGCCTCGACCGAGACGGCGAGCAGGTCGAGGGCGTCCGGCAGCTCGGCGCGGAGCTCTTCCTTGCGCCCGCGGGTCTTCATCGTGACGATCGCGTCTGGGAGCATGAAACCGACGAGCGCGCCGACGAGCCCGAGCAGCAGCGCCTTCGAGGCGAGCGCCCCGGCGACGCTCGCGAACACCTGGCCGCCCACGAACCCGAGGAAGCACAGGACCGCCTTCGAGGCCAGATAGCTGGTCGGGGAGACCTTTCGGTTCAGCCCGGCGCGGAGCAGCTTGTTCGTGACGGTCTCGACGCTGGCCCGCGGCGAGACGCGGAGGACGGCGCGGGCGAGGCCGGTCTTCATGGGGACGAGCGCGCGGTCCCTGAACGTGCCGTCGTCGAGCACGCTCGTGCTCGAGATGATCCGATTCTTGCCGTATCCGGCCGCGCGCCGGATCGAGCCCGCGCGCTCCCGCGCAGGCGCGGTGGCGAGGTCCATGAGGAGGAAGAACGCGAGGGCGACTGCGCCGCCGGCTATGAGGAGAAAAATCATGTCAGTACCTGAAGTTGACGATCTTGCGGAGGATGAGGGAACCGATCCCGATCATCACGAACATGGTCAGGACCAGCTTGTGGCCCATGCTCGTGTGCCAGAGCGGGCGCATGTATTCGCTGTTCAGCAAGGTCAGCATCAGCCCGACGAAGAACGGGAGCCCGACCAGGACGTAGGCGCTGGCCCGGCCCATCGCGGTCAGGCCCTTGATCTTCTTGGCGAACTGCTGCCGGTTGCGGACCGTGTCGGCGACCATGTCGAAGAGCCCGGCGAGGCTGCCGCCGACCTGGCGCTGGATCGTCACGGCCGTGATCACGAAATCGAAGTTCTTCGAGCCGATCCGCGCGGCCATGTCCGAGAGTGCCTCGTCCATCGGGCGGCCGAGCCGGGTCTCGGTGAGCACACGATTCAGCTCCTTCGAGGCCGGCGGCTGATCCTCGTCGACGACGCTCTGGAGCGCCTGGCGGAAGCTGTGCCCGGCCTTCAGCCCCGCCGCCATGGTCACGAGGAGGTCGGGGAGCTGGTTCTCGAAAGCCCGCACGCGCTGCTTCGCCTTGAACGAGACGTAGAAGTACGGCAGCGCCGCGCCGCCCAAGAGCCCCAGCGCGATCAGCGCCACGGACTGCGTCAACGCCGCGGCCACGAGCCCGCCCAGCAGGCCGGCCCCGAGCATGAGGTAGACGAACTCCACGGTGCGGAGCGGCAGGTCCGCCCGCTCGAGCATGCGCTGGAGCCGAAGCCACGGCTTGAACTTGCTGAGCGCGTTCTCCGTGGCGTGGAAGAGACCGGCGGCGATCTTCAGCCGCTCGCGGCCGGTCTGCTTGGCGCGCCGCTTGGTGGCGACGTGCGGCTCGAGCCGGCCCTTCAGCCAGGTACCGCGCGGCGACGCGAACGCGAAGCCGGCGGCCAGGAGGACGATGAGCCCGACGACCACGGCGAACGAAGCCTGTCCCCAGAACGTCCCGAAGAACTGCTGCGGGAGACGTCCTTCGAGCTCGGGCTTCCGGGTGACGACCGTATCGCCGGGCGCCACCGCCTCGATGGTGGCGGACTCGCCGCCCGAGGTCGCGGTCAGGGTGATCGTCTCGCTCGGCAGCGCCGACGTGACGTACTCGAGCCTCCACGTTCGGGAGAGCTCGTCCGCGATCGAGCTGTAGACCTCGGCGAGCGCGGCGGAGTCGGCGGCACCGTAGTACTTGCCGCCCGTCTCCTCGGCGATGCGCTGCAGCGGCTCCGGGTTGAACTGGCTGCTCTCGATCCCGACGACGTACACGGACGCGCCGGCTTCCTGCGCGGCGACGATGGTGTCGTCCGCGGTCGCCTCGCTCAGCGTCTCGTTCCCGTCGGTGACGATGACGATCACGCGCCCGAGAAACGCCTCCGAGGCGAGCGAGTGGGAGGCGACGACGAGCGCGTCGTAGAGCTTCGTTCCCGCCTCGCTGTCCGTGGCGATGGACCGGAGAGCGGAGTCGGCATCCGTCGTCGAGGTCTGGAAGCCGGTCAGGATGATCGGCTCGGTCGCGTACGTCAGCACCGAGATTCGGTCCTCCGCCGGCTTCGCGGCGACGAATGCGCGCGCCGCCTCGACTGCGTCGGCCAGCGGCTGACCGTCCATCGACTGCGAGCGGTCGACCGCGAGCACGACGCTCTTGGCCCGGCCGAGGTTGGTAGTGATGGGGTTGACTACCGCCTCACCGTTTTCCGTCAGCTCAGGAGCCGTCGTCGTCGCCTGGTCCGTGACGAAGATCGCCCGGACGACCGGATAGTCGCTCGCATCCGCCTCGACGGTCGCCGCCACGGCGGCGACGGGGAGCAGCAGCGCAGCCAGCGCGACGAGCCAGGCGACGCCCGCGCGGGCTCTCACTGGAACCCGCCGAAGCTCGCAGCCTGGAACGTGTTCCGGACCTCGTCGTCCGAGTCCTGCTGGAAGAAGGCCGGCGGCAGAGAGACCCCGTTCGCCGCCATCTTCTCGAGGAAGTGCGGCTTCAGCCCGGTGCACTTGAGCGGCGAGAGAAGTCGGGTCGCCCCCTGTGCGACCGAGTCCTCGTCCGGCGGCTTGGCGATGAAGACGTCCTGGAGGGTGATGATGTCCGACTCCATCCGCAGGACCTCGGTGATGTGCGAGAGGCGGCGGGAGCCGTCGACGAGCCGCGTGATCTGGACGAGCAGGTCGAAGGCGCTCGAGATCTGCTCGCGGATGGCACGGTGCGGCAGCTCGACCCCGGCCGTGAGCACCAGCGTCTCGAGCCGGGCGAGCGCGTCGCGCGGGGAGTTGGCGTGGATCGTCGTCAGCGAGCCTTCGTGGCCCGTGTTCATGGCCTGGAGCATGTCCAGGGTCTCGGCGCCGCGGACCTCGCCGACGATGATGCGGTCGGGGCGCATGCGCAGGGCGTTCCGGACGAGCTCGCGGATGCGGACCTCGCCCTGGCCCTCGATGTTGGCCGGCCGGGACTCGAGCGGGATCACGTGGTCCTGCTGGAGCTGGAGCTCGGCCGCATCCTCGATCGTGACGATGCGCTCGTCGCCCGGCACGAAGGCCGACAGGGCGTTCAGCGTCGTCGTCTTACCGGTGCCGGTACCGCCGGAGATGAGGACGTTCAGCTTCCCCTGCACGCAGGCGGCGAGGAAGTGGGCCGCCTTCGACGAGACCGAGCCGAAGTTGATCAGGTCGTCCATCGTGTACGGGTCGCGCGCGAACTTCCGGATGGTGAGGACCGGCCCGCGCAGGGAGAGCGGCGGGATGATGGCGTTCACGCGGCTGCCGTCGGGCAGGCGCGCATCGACCATCGGCGAGGACTCGTCGACCCGGCGGCCGACCTGGGAGACGATCTTGTCGATGATGCGCAGCAGGTGCGCGTCGTCCACGAACGTCGCCTTCGACAGCTCGATCTTGCCCTCGCGCTCGACGTAGATCCGGTCCGGCCCGTTGACCATGACCTCGCTGATCGTGTCCTCCCGGAGGAGCGGCTCGAGCGGGCCGTAGCCGAGGATGTCGTCGGTGATCTCGCGGACGACCTGCCGGCGCTCGTCCCGCGTGAGCGGCGTCTGGTCGAGCGCGAGCTGCTCGGTGACGACGCGCAGGACGCGATCGGTCAGGTCCTCGTTGGACGAGCTCGAGAAGAGCTCGGGGCCGAGCTTGGCGATGCATGCGTGGTGGATGCGGGTCTTGAGCTCCGCGTAGGGGTCGACGGAGCGACCCTCCGGCTTCGCATCGCGGACAGCCGTCTCGATCCGCGTGATCGTCGCTTCGGCCTGGCCGCCGTTTGTCTTGGTGAGGCGATCGTGGAGGCCCATCGACCTATGCCCGCCTGAAGAGGCCGCGCTTCTGCGCCTTCGCGACCTCGGCCGGCTGGAGCCCCTTCGCCATCTCGCGAATGGCCTTGGAGAAGTCGGCGCCCGCCTCGCCGAGGACTGCGGGGTTCCCGCGGTTGACGGCGATCGGCACGGCCCGGTCGCTCGGGACCTCGAAGCGCACCTTCACCTCGAGAGCGCCCTCGACCTCGTTCCGCTTCATGCCGACCTTCGAGTTCGCCCGGTTCAGGACGAGGCGAATGCGGTTCTGCGGGAAGGCGAGGAGCTCGAGCGTCTGGAGCGCGAGCCTCACGTTCTTGAGCGTGGGCACGTCGAGGCCGCAGACGAGCAGGAGCTCGTCGGTGCGGTCGAGCGTCGCCAGCATCGGCCCGTGGAAGAACGGCGAGGTGTCGACGACGATGACGTCGTACGACTCCCGCGCCACCTCGAGGAGACGCGACAGCTTCGACTCGGTCACGAGCTCGGCGTCCTCCGGGCGAACCGGCGCCGGGAGGATGTCGAGCCCACACGGGTGCCGGGTGGTGTACCCGGCGAGCTTCTCGGAGTCGAGCTCGCCCGGGGCGACGACGAGGTCGTAGATCGTCTTCTCGGGCTCGAGCCCGAGCATGATCGCCGCGTCGCCGAACTGGAGGTCCAGGTCGAGCAGCAGCGTCCGCTTGCCCTCGTACTTGGCGAAGGCGGCGGCCAGGTTCGTCGAGGTGACGGTCTTGCCGGTGCCGCCCTTGGGCGAGAACACGGTGACGATTCGTCCGCGACGGGTCGGCGCAGTCGACGGCGCGGGCCGCAACGTCGACCTGCCGGCCTTGCGGATGGCGAAGACGACGTTCTCCGTCATCTGCGGCAGCAGGAGGACGTCCGACACGTCGGCGTCGAGCGCCTCCTCGAGCAGGACGGAGGCCTCGCCCGAGGCGAGCACGATGATCGGGGTTCGCGTGTGCTCGCGGATCGAGGCGATCTCGTCGGCCGGGAGCGTCGAGCTCCGCGTCCCGTGGAGGATCACCTCCAGGTGCCCTCCGGTGAGGGTCCCTGCCGACTCGGCCACCGAGATGCTGGTGCCCACGAGCTCGATCTCCCCGTGACGCTCGAGCGCGTCGCGGAGCTGGTCGAGCCCGTCGCAGGAGCCGGTGACGAAGATCCTGGTCTTCTCGCGGGTGGCGACGGTCGTCTCGCTACTCATTGTCCTGATCCTCCGTTTGCCAGAGCTGCTCGAGCTGCTGAGACCGGACGCCGTCCTCGAGGAGCGTCCACCCGGACTCGGCGGCCTCCGGGCTGTCGGAAGCGTCCTTCGGCGGCCGGAGCGTGAACGTCCAGGTGCCGTTCTGGGTGATCCAGAAGAGCTTCTGCTCCTGCGCGTCCGTCAGGGCGAGCTTCACCGAGAGGCCCTTGTCGGCCTCCTCGGTGATCTTCGTCTGGACGTCGGCCTTGACCGCGGGCTCGAGCACGAGGATGTCGCGCAGGACGGTGCGGCTGACGTGGTTGGTCTCGTTCTCGGGGACGTTCCAGCTGCCGACGATGTCGACCCGGTCGCCCTCCTGCAGCGTCCCGGCGAGGAGCTGGTGCTCGTTGCCGGGCAACTGCACTGCGCGCTGGTTGCCGGTGAGCTGGGCGCGGATGCCCCGCTCCGCCTCCGACTTGAAGCGCAGCTGGCTCACCTGCTCGCCCTTGTAGACCTGGGCGGCGACCACCTTGGTGGCGACGTCCGCCGGGTCGAGAAGCGCGCCGGGGGCAACCTGGCTGCGCTCGACCTCGGACGACGTCAGGAACCCGCCGGCGTCGAGCTCTGCGCCCGACGTGCCCACGGGGATGTCCTTCGCCGCCACCCAGACCGGGACGAGCTCCTGATCCTCCTGGAGCCGACCCCGCTCTTGGGAGACGTAATAGAAGACGAGCAGGACCGCGACAGCGGCGAGCGCGATCGCGAGCCCGAGATTGCGGAGTCGATACGTCATTGCACCACGTCTTTCTGGTCTCGGATTGAGCGCCTTATCGGCGTCCTCGCCCCGTGAGCGGAGAGCTCATTCCACGCGCTCCGTCGTCGAGGCACTGATCGTCCCCGACTTCACCACGACGCCGAGGAGACTGATGTCATAGGGATACGTCGCCGTCACGGTGACGTCGTCCCCCTGGATCCAGGTCGAGCTGACCGAGATGCCGAGCTGGCTGGGATCGAGGTCCACCGCAGAGCGGCGCACACGGTCGATGACGACTGCCTGGGGGTTGGACAGGTCGCGACTGACCGCGCCCTGCCTGCCTCCGGCGCGGACGGAGTCCGTCAGCGTCACGTACTGGTGGAAGACGATCCCGAACTGGATGATCCCGAACAGGACCAGCGCGAGGAGCGGCAGGACCATGGCGAACTCGGTGAGCGTCTGGCCCCGCTCTTTCCTCAAGTCGTTCCTGTTCCGAAACTTGGTGAGCACTTCGTGACAACCCTTCTTTGAGTGAGGCGGGCCCTTGCTTCGCGGGGGCGCGGACAAGGGCCCGCCACTCGTTGCCGGCGTCCTAGAGGACTCCGGTGACCTGGTCGATCGCGTCGCTGATGGCGCCCGACAGGGCGGCGAGGGCGACGACAATCACGAGCGTGATGACGGCGAGAACCACGCCGTACTCCGCCATGGTCTGTCCGTCCTCGCGCTTCAGAACAACGAGGGACTTGAACATGCTCGATTCACCTCCCTTCCCTACTCCGGGCACGCACGTCGGCGCGCTGAGACGAAAACGAGCCGAACGCGGAGATGGCACGAGGTGCCGTGAGAGCCGGCTATTTCGGGCGGTAGGCATGGTCACGTTGATCTAAGACCTCCCGAGTCTCCTCGAGCTACTCGGCGTGACCGCTCCGCCGTTTGGCTCAATCTGTCCCGCACCATCGGGCACCGACGGGCGGCCGAGAATCCCCCGGCAGAGGGGTTCGCAACCCAGTTGACCCTTTCGGGGGAAGATCGCCCTATTGGCCTCACCCGATAGTCCGACCACGACCGCAGAGCGGTAACGCGGATCGGATCGAGAAGGACGTTCCGCGCCGAAGTGGCGGCCTCGGCGCCCGACTCACACGGGAGCACCAGGCTGATGCCACACAACAAGAAGTCGCGGCGCTATCTCACGCCGCTCGTTCTGTTCACGCTCGCCGGCTGGGCCCTCTGGGCGCTCGGGCGCAACGAGCAGACCACGGCGGAGGCGCCGGACGCAGACTCGTCCGCGACGCCGACGTCGACGGGCGGCCGCGCCCCTGCCCCCTCGCGCACGCACGCGACGTGGAGCAAGCGCCGGCTCGCCACCAGTCTCGCCTTCGCCACGCTCTTCTTCGGCGGCGCCGCCTTCTCGGCGGGCGCCGGCGACGTCGTGGCCGAGGCGATCGAGGGCGGCACGACCACTGAGGTCGCCTCCACCGAGGAGGCCCCGGACGAGGAGCCCGCACCCAGCGAGGAGCTGGGCGGGGACGGCGAGGAGACACCCGCCGAAGGCGAGCAGCCCGCCGACGAGGGCGCGCCGCCCGCAGAGGGCGAGCAGCCCGCAGAGGGCGAAGCCCCCGGCGAGGGCGAGGCACCTGCCGAGAGCGGTGAGGAGCCCGCCGGGACCGAGACGCCGCCCGCCGACGAGGGCGAGGCCCCCGGCGACGGCGAGGAAGACCTTCCCGGCGGCGGAACGCCCCCGCCCCCGCTCCCCGACAGCTCGGACGACGGCGACGACGCTCCGGCACCGCCCGCACCCGGCGGCGACCGGCCCGGCAACGCGCCGGCCCCGGGCAACCTGCCCGTCCTCGACACGGGCACGCGGAGCCCGGCCGACCTCGACCCCGAGGCCGACGCCGACGGCTTCTTCGCCACCATCTGGCTCCATCGCCCGCTTCCCGACCCGACCCCGCCCGCCAAGCGCTTGACCGAGGGCTTCGCCGACTCGCTCGCGCGCGAGGCGGCCAGGGCCAAGGTCGACTGGGCCCTCGTGCTCGGCGTTCTTCGCGCCCGTGGGTTCGACGGAAGCACCCTGGGCTACCGGCCCGTGCGCGCGACGGCCGAGCACCTGGCCGATCTCAACGCACAAGGCCGGCCGATGCGTGCGCTTCGGGCCTACGGCGGCGACGAGTTCGCCAAGCGGGCCATCGCGCTTCGCAACTACAACCGCGCGGTCGGCCTCCGCTCGCTCGTGATCGGCCTCGAGGCCGCGAAGCCGCGGCTGCAGAGCGCGCTGCTCAGGGACAAGCGCGTATCCGTCTACGAGGGCGGCCGGCTCGACCTCGCCCTCGGCCGCGTCGACGTCCGCCTGATCGTCCTCCTCCGGTACCTCGCGGAGGCGCACGGACAGGTCACTGTCTCGAGCCTGATCTCCGGCCACGGCCTCTACTCGCGGCCCGGTGTCATCTCGGCGCACGTCTACGGCCTCGCCGTCGACATCGCCCTGCTCGAGGACAAGTCGATCTACGGCAACCAGGAGCCCGGCGGGCTGACCCAGCGCGCCGTGGAGAACATCCTCCGCCTCCCCTCCGAGCTCCAGGCGAAGCAGGTCATCTCCCTGCTCGGCCTCGGCGGACCGTCCTTCCCGCTGTCCAACCACGACGACCACATCCACGTCGGTACTAAGTGCCTCACCAGGCAATCCAACCCGCACTTCTGCCCCGCGATCACACGGCGCCAGAGCTCACCCTCGGCCTCACCAAGGCTTCCTCAGCCTTGGCCTCGGCCGAGTGCGGGCTCTGGCTTGGTGCTCCCGACGCAGAAGCACGGGAGAATCGGCTGGAGAAGCACTAGCCTTGCTCGTCTCCCTGGAACGAAACGACGGCAGTCTGGTGTGTGAGCGGTGTCTCCTCGCGGAGACACCGCTCACGCGGGCTCGGGGCCTCCTCGGACGCGCCGGGCTCGAGCGGGGCGAAGGGATCCTCCTTCGCCCCGCCTCCTCCATTCACATGTGGTTCATGCGCTTCGCCATCGACGCAGCGTTCCTCGACCGTGACGGCCGAGTCCTGCGGGTCGCGGAGCACCTGCGCCCCTGGCGGCTCGCCGGCTGCAAGGGCGCCAAGGCCGTCGTCGAGCTCCCGGCCGGTGAGTGCAGCCGCGTCGGCCTCGCCCCCGGCGACGTCGTCCGCGTCAGGCCCGCGGCGACCCCTGCCAAGTAACAGTCTGTTACTTGTAAGGCCTAGACGGCGCCTTCGATGGCGTGGAGCGTCCACGCCGGGCCGATCCTGACCAGGTGGCCGTCCGAGTCCGCCAGGTCGTAGACCTCCGTGCCGAAGCGGGTCTTCGTCACGCGGCCGCCGCGGATCCCCTGGCGGTCGAGCCTGTCGATCTCCGCGTGGATGTCGTCCGCCGCGAGCTCCAGCCGGACCGAGCCGCCGATCTCGCGCCCTCGCTCGGGATCCCAGGTAAGGACGAGGAATGTCTGCTCTTCGAGGACGAAGAAGGCGCTGTGGGCGTTCTCGCCCTCATCGTAGGCCGCGGCGGGCCCGCGCCCGAGCAGGCGGGTATACCAGTCGATCGAGCGGTCGAGGTCGGTGACGTAAAGGTGGACCGCAGTGACGAGGCTCACGAGGCGGGCTTCGTCTTCCCGCGAGCCGCGCCCACCTCCGCCGCGTGGCGCTTCTCGCGTTCCTTCTTCTTGCGCTGACGGTCGTTGCGCCAGCGCTTGAGGGGCCTCGAGCCACGTCCCATGAGGCTGAAGACTCTATACATTCCCCCGCGTGCCGCTCGAACTAACCCGTCCGGTCGAGGAGCTGCGGGAGCTCGGCAAGCTGACAGGGGACGAAGACGGCGCCCAGCGCGTCGCCTGGACGGACACGTGGGTGACGGCCAAGGAGTGGCTGTCCGGCAAGGTCGCGCCCACGGGCGCCGAAGAGCAGGTCGACGAGGCCGGAAACCAGTGGTTCACGCTGCCGGGCGAGTCGGAGCGGACGCTCGTGATCGGCGGCCACATCGACTCCGTCCCGAACGGCGGCTGGCTCGACGGCTCCCTCAACGTCGTGGCCGGCGTCGAGGTGCTCCGCCGGATCGCGGAAGAGGGGACGCCGCCCGTCACCGTCAGGCTCGTGAGCTGGGCCGATGAAGAAGGCGCGCGGTTCGGCCGCTCGCTCTTCGGCTCGAGCGCGGCCTCCGGGACGATGGCCGACCAGGACGAGCTGCGCGAGCGCACGGACGCCGGCGGCATCCGCCTGGAGGACGCAGTCGCTGCGCACGGCGTCGACCTCGACCGCGCTCTCGACGCCCGCTCGCAGCTCGCCGGCGCGGCCGCCTACCTCGAGCTCCACATCGAGCAGGGCCCCGTGCTCGAGGCGCTGGGGCTCCCGCTCGGGGTCGTCCTCGGGACGTTCGGCGTCGAGCGTCACCAGATCACCTTCACGGGGCAGGCCGCCCATGCGGGGTCGACCCCGATGGACAAGCGCCGGGACGCCCTGGCCGCAGCGGCCAAGCTCGCGCTCGAGATCCGGGGCATCGCCGCCCGCACCGGCGACGGCGCCGTCTGCACCGTGGGGAGCTGCGTGACGAAACCGGGGATCGTGACGTCGGTGGTCGAGACGGCCACGGTGCTCCTCGACCAGCGCCACCTCGACGGGGCGAAACTGGCCGGCATGCTCGCGGAGGCGCAGGACGCGAGCGAGCGCTTCGCGCGCGAGGAAAGCGTCGAGGTCGCCTGGGAACGGGTCTGGCGGATCGACCCGATCCTGTTCGACGAGGAGCTGATCGAGCTGGCCGACGAGGCCGTCGCCGAGGTCGCCGGCGTCTCGCACCGCCTCCCGAGCGGCCCGCTCCACGACGCCGCCGAGGTCGCGCGCGCCGGCGTCCCCACCGTGATGCTCTTCGTCCAGAGCCTGCGCGGCCTCTCGCACACGAAGCTCGAGGACACGAAGCCGGAGCATCTGGAGCTGTCGGTGCGGGCGCTCGATCTCCTCGCGTCGAAGACGATCGCCCGCCTGGCGTCGGACTGAGCCGACCGGTCAGCGTGCCAGCTCGGCCACCCCGGCGACCGCGCGGTCGACGTCCTCCTCCGAGTTGGCGATGCTCGGCCCGAAGCGCAGATAGCGGGTGGCGTACGGGGTGACGCTCGCGACCACGTCGTGCTCCGAGAGGAGCCGGTCGACGAGCTCCTCTGGCGCCGTCGAGAGGGCTTCGCAGCAGACCAGGCCCGCCGAGAGCGGCTCGTCCAGCGGCGTCTTCACCACCACCCCCGGGATCTCGCTCAGGCCCTGCTTGAGCCGGGTGGCGAGCGCTCGCGTCCGCTCGGCGGCGCGCTCGCGCCCGATCTCCTGCCGGAAGCTGAAGGCGGCAGCGAGCGCCCACCGGTGCTCGAAGGCCTGGTAGCCGCCCGGCGTGAAGGCGGCCGCCGAGGTCGGTCCGGCCGGCTCGCCACCGGCGATCCAGGCCCCGAAGCTCTCGTCGTCGGTGAAGGAGGGGATCGTCGCGGCCACCTCCGGCCAGGCGTCGGCCCGCCCCCAGACGACGCCGGTGCCGCGGGGGCCGAAGAGCCACTTGTGGCAGCCGGACACGAGGAAATCGCAGCCGAGGCCGGGCAGCGTCTCCGGCTCGACGCCGAATCCGTGCACCGCGTCCACGCAGAGCAAGGTCTTCGGCTTCCCCAGCTCCGCGTCCCGCTCGGAGAGCGCGTCCGCGATCTCCCGGACGGGCAGCTTCACCCCCGTGCTCGAGTGGACCCACGTCAGAGCGACCGCGCGGGTGCCCGGCGTGACGGCGTCCCGGATCCTCTGGACGATGTCACCCGCCGCCGCAGCCTCGGGCTCCTCGTACAGGCGCACCCTGCGCACCGAAGCGCCGGTGGCCTCCGCCCGCAGCCGCAGGGCCTCGTGCGTGGAGTAGAAGTCGTGCTCGGTCGTGAGGATCTCCTCGCCGGCGCCGAGCCGGAGCGTGGCGTAGAGCAGGCCGAGGCCCATCGTCGTCGAGCCGGTGAGGGCGATCTCCTCCGGCGCGACGCCGAGGTAGCCCGCCGCGGCCTGCAGCGCCTCCGCCTCGAGCCGCACCTCCTCGCCGTGGAGGTAGACCGCCGTGTCCGCGTCCAGGCGCTCCCGATGCACGGCGATCGCCTCGCGCACCGGCGTCGGGTGCGGGGCGAGGAGGAACGTCGAGAGCTGCGCCCGAGAGCGGTCGAGCGCGAAGCTCTCCTGGACGCCCTCCCACGTGTCCAGCCCCGTGGCCGCGGCGGTCGTGGCGGCCTCCTCGTCCGAGCGGCAGCCGGCCGCGGCGAGCGCGCCGGCGCCGACGAGCAGGCCGGTGCGCACGAGCAGGTCTCGGCGGTCGAGCGTCATCCCGCGTCCCGCCTGCTAGGACGCACCTGCCGCCGCGCGGTTAGACGATCGCCGCGATGTCGCGGCCGACCTGGACGAGGCCGAAGGCGACGACGACCGCGATGATCACCCCGCCCACGACGGTCGCGTCCATCCGGTAGAGGAAGCGGGGCACGCCGGGCCCCCAGCGGTCGGCGAGGGGGGCGAGCGCGTACCCGGCTGCGAAGAACAAGAGGCCGAAGAGCGCGACGGCGAGGCCCGCCGGGTCGAGGAAGAGGAAGTCGAAGTTGTCGGCGTCGAACACGGTCCCGCCCAGCAACCCGAGGAGGACGACGGAGAGCGCGAGCCCTCGCCAGGCGAAGGCGCGTGGGCAGCCAGCGCCGAACCGCGAAGACGATCATCCCGGCCACGAACCCGGTCGGGAGGCCGACGAAGACGATGAGCCCCATCGTCCCCTCGAACGTGATCTCACCGACGACGTTGCCGTTCTCGGTGATGATCCCGCGGGCGTCCTCGTCGACTAGCGCCAGGATCCGCATCACCAGGCGCGACCCGAGGCCGGCGACGACGAGGCCGACAGGAGGCCGGCCGCCAGGCAGCCGGCGAGCGGACGCAGCGCGGAGGTGACCCGGCGTCGCAGGGGGAGATGGGCGGAGGGGTCGGAGCCGCGCATGTGGCGCCCGACTCTAAGGGACGCGTGGGGCGGCAGTGAAGTCGTGGCCGACCAGCCGCGGGTTCCCCTGCTGGCCCTCCTTGCTCACGTGGATCGCGACGCGCCCGCCGTCCTCCTCGATCCGGCGGACGATCCACGGGCGCCCGTCCACCTGCGAGCGGCCGAGCTCCGCGCCGACGTCCGGCACGGGGCCGTCGTGCACGCCGCGCCACAGCTCTCGGCCCTGCGAGTCCTCCCGGATCCACACGACCGGCGCGTCGATGCCCGCGCCCGGCGGCGCCGAGCCCCCGGCGCTCCAGACGGCCTGTGGGTCGAAGGTCGGCTGCTCCGCGGCCGCGATCTCGCGGAGACCGAGGCGCAGCTCCTCGGGTGTCGGGTTCCCCCAGTACCAGAAGCCGCACCAGACCTTCGAGATGACGAGACGCGAATCGAGGAGGAATGTGAACGGTAGGTAGGGCCGGTGCGTCTCGTCGGTGAGCTCGAGCAGGTCGAGCTCGGTCGCCACCACCCGGTCGACGTCGGAGAGGAACGGGAAGGCGCCGCCGAGGCCGGCGCGGAAGGCGCCGTTGACGTACGGCTCGTCCACCGTCACGGCCGCCAGCCGGCCGAGCTCGCGCTGGAGCTCGTCCTGGAGCGCGACGAGGTTGCGCAGGCGGACCTGCTCCTTCGGGCACCACCAGCCGCGCGCGAAGGCGAGCACGAGCGGGTGACCGTTTGCGATCTCCGAGAACGCGCGCTCCCTGCCGCCCGTGTCAGGCAGGCGCAGGTCGGGGAAGGGGTTGCCGGGAACCAGATCGTCTCTCATCGCTTCTCCCTTCGTCGAAGCTGGCTACGGAGCCATCGTGGGGTCGCCCCCCGCGCGCCTTGCACCGCCTGGACGAGCGCCGGCGCCGCGCTCTCGCCGTGGATGCCCTCCCCGTGCCCGCAAAGGACATGCCCTGGTGCCAGGCACTTGGCCAGGTCCCGAAGAGCCCTGGGCTGGTAGAGGCGCAGGAACGGGTGCACGCCCAGCGGCTCGTCCGACGCGCGGAAGTACGGCACAGTGCCGAGCGCCTCCGCGCAGACGAGGACGCGCTCGGCCCCCCACCAGAGCGCGACCTCGCGCCAACCCGGAACGCTCAGCACCTTGAGGGCCTCGAAGGGCGAACCCGGCACACCGGCGAAGGGCAGCCGCAGGTGGGGCACGCCCAGCCGCTCCGCCAGCAGGGCGCAGTCGCGCGGATGGCGATCGAGGAGCTGGAGGACGGCGGCCGGCTCGCCGAGCGCCCGCACGCGCTCCTCCACCCCCTCGCCGTCCACGGGGTCGACGAGCCACACGCGCCCGTCCGCGGCGAGCGCGTGCGAGGCGCGCTGAAGGTGCGCCGGCTCGCCCGCGATCCAGCCGAAGCCGAAGCTCGTCTCGTCGCAGAACGTGATCTTCGTCGCGGGCATCCCGGCGTAGGTTGCCATCCGCCGCGCTTGCGGCCACGCGCATGTCTAAACTATGATTTAGACGTGTCTAAGTCCTCTGGTCTGAGCCGCCGCCAGCTGATCGCCGGGGTCGCCCCCGTCGTGGCGGCGGCGCCGTTCGCCGGCCTCGCGCTGGCCGGCCGCAGGGAGCTCGAGGCCACGCACCTGGCCGGCGAGCACGCGGCGATGGGCCACGCGGCCATGATCGGCGAGACGGTGCCGGCCCCCGGCAACGCCGGCGACCTGGACGCGCTCACCTACCCGCCGCCGGCCCTCCCGTACCAGCCCGGCCGCGTCCGCGAGTACATGCTGGTCGCGCAGGACACCGAGATCGAGGTGGCCAAGGGCGTCTTCTACCCGGCGTGGACGTACAACGGCACGGCGCCCGGCCCGGTCATCCGCGCGACGGAGGACGACCTCCTGCGGGTGCGAGTTCAAGAACGGCGGCCAGCACCCCCACACGATCCACTTCCACGGGATCCACCCCGCGAACATGGACGGGGTCTTCGAGATCGTCGAACCGGGCGAGAGCTTCACGTACGAGTTCCCGGCGCGCCCGTACGGGATGCACCTCTACCACTGCCACGCGACCCCGCTGAAGAAGCACATCCACAAGGGTCTCTACGGCGCCTTCATCGTCGACCCGCCCGACCCGCGGCCGCCCGCGCAGGAGCTGGTCATGGTCATGAACGGGTTCGACACCGACGGGGACGGCGAGAACAACTTCTACGCGGTCAACGGCCCGGCCTTCCACTACGCGCGCTACCCGATCAAGGTGCGCCGCTCGCAGACGGTCCGCATCTACCTCGCCAACCTGACCGAGTTCGACCTGATCAACTCGTTCCACCTCCACGGCGACTTCTTCCGCTACTACCCCACCGGCTCGAGCGACCAGTACGAGTACACGGACACGGTCATGCTCTGCCAGGGCCAGCGCGGGATCATCGAGATCGACTTCGCCAACACCGGGAACTTCATGTTCCACGCGCACCAGTCCGAGTTCGCCGAGCTCGGCTGGATGGGCTTCTTCGAGGTCTCCGACTAGTGGAGGCGCGCTCCGTGGCCGAGAACGGACGGCGGAGCGAAGAGCCGCTGCGCTGGCGTCTGTGGGCCCTCGTCCCCATCGTCCTGCTCGTCGCGGTCGTCTCGCTCTTCGCCGCACGGGGCACCGCGCTGCTCGACCTCGTGGGCGAGAACCCGCCCCCTCCCGATGCCTTCGACGTCCGCCGCGTCGAGTTCTCGCCCGGCGAGATCCGGATCCGCGTCACCAACCCGCAGCGCGAGGACCTGACGATCGCGACGGTCACGGTCGACGACGCCATCGTGCCCTACACCGTCGACGGGCCGGAGACGCTCGGACGCCTCCGCTCCGCGACCATCGTCGTCCCCTACGCCTGGGTCGAGGACGAGCCCATCGCCGTCGGGATCACGAGCTCCACCGGCATCCAGACGTCGGAGGAGATCGCGGCGGCCGTCGAGACGCCCGAGCCTAGCCCGGGCGGGTTCCTCGGCTACGCGATCATCGGCGCCCTCGTCGGCATCGTCCCGGTCGCGCTCGGACTGCTCTGGCTGCCGTCGCTCAGGCGGGCGCGGCCCGAGTGGCTCGCAGCGTTCATGGCCCTGACCGGCGGGCTCCTGACGTTCCTCGCAATCGAGGCGCTCACCGAGGCGCTCGAGCTCCAGGCGGTGCTCCCCGGCGCCCTCGGCGGCACCGGCCTCGTCGTCCTCGGCGTTGCCGCGAGCTACCTGGCGCTGACGTTTCTCTCGCAGCGGCTCGGCCGCGCGGGCGCCGCGAAGGGAGGCACGCTCGGCGGTTTGGCGCTGGCGACCCTCGTCGCGGTCGGGATCGGCGTGCACAACCTCGGCGAGGGCCTGGCCGTGGGCAGCTCCTTCGCGCTCGGCGAGCTGACGCTCGGAACGTTCCTCATCGTCGGGTTCATGCTCCACAACGTCACCGAGGGGCTCGGGATCGCGGCCCCGGCCGCCGAGGATGCGCCTCCCGGCTTCGGACGCCTCGCAGTGCTCGTCCTCCTCGCCGGCGCGCCCACGATCCTCGGCGCCTGGATCGGCGGGTACCTGACGAGCGACGTCCTCGCCGTCCTCTTCTTCGCAATCGCTGCAGGCGCGGCGCTCCAGGTGGTCGTCGAGGTCGTTCGTTTCGTCGCCCGGCGGGCTCCCGGCGGCCTGAGCTCCGGATACGCGGTCGGCGGCTTTCTCGCCGGTCTGGCGATCATGTACGCCACCGGCCTGCTGATCTGACGTAGGAACCGCGTATGAGGCGCTGGGTATCACCCGGGAGGGTGATAACCGCCTCCCCGGATCGGACGATACTCAGATCAGGACGGAGCGGAAAGCCGCTCCCCCTGCGGCTTATGACGTGGCAACGCAACAACCCCCTGGCGACACGCGCGGCGCGGCTGTGCGGACTGGAGACCCTGTGAGCACCCCCCTCCGCGAACGCCCCGACGCGCCCCTCGGCACCCTGATCTTCCGTGCCGGGCTCCTGCCTGCCGAGACGATCGAGAGCGCCCTCGAGGAGGGCGTGAAGACCGGCAAGCGCCTCGGTGAGATCCTCACCGAGCGCGGGCTCATCTCCGAGGTCGACCTCGCCCGGCTGCTCGCCGGCCAGAAGGGCCTCGAGTTCGTGACGCTCCGCGAACAGATCGTCGACCCTTCGGCCGCGACACTCTTTACCGAGGAGCAGGCGCGGCTGTTCCGCGCGCTTCCGTACTCCTTCGACGGCGAGCTGCCCGTCGTGGCGATCGCCGATCCGACCGACGACGTCCTCATGCGGAACATCCGCGAGGCCCTCGGCCGCGACGACGCGCGCTTCGTCGTCTCGGCCCGCGGCGAGCTGGCCGAGATCGCCACCGATGTCTACTCGAGGTCGCTGCCGCGGCCCGAGACGGCCCCGCCCGCATCCGTCGAGGAGCCTGTCGTCCACACCGAGCATCTCAACGGCAACGCGTCGGCCCACCCCGAGCCGATCGTCCAGCCGCCGGCCCACGAGCCGGAGCAGGCGACCGCTCCCGAGCCCGAGCCGTTCGTGCCGGAGCCCCAGACCGAGTTCGTGGCCGAGGCCCCGTACACGCCGCCCGCACCCGAGCCCGAGCCCGTCGCCTCGCCGGCGCCCGTCCCGGCCGAGCCTGTGGCGGCCGATCCCTTGCCGCAGCCCGAGCCCGAGGCCCAGCCCGAGCCCCAGCCCGAGTTCGAGGCCGAGCCCGAGCCCCAGCCTGTGCAAGAGGCCCAGCCCCAGCCCGAGCCCGCGCCGGAGCTCACTCCGGAGCCGGTCGCCGAGCCTGTCGCCGCTCACGAGCCCGACTCGTTTGCCGTCGCCCAGCCGGAGGCCGAGCCCGCACCCCAGCTCCCCGTCGAGACGACGCCCGCGCCCCAGCCGGCCGGCCCGGAGCCCTACGAGCCGCCTGCGGCCGTGGAGCCTCCTGCCGCGCCCGAGCCGGAGGCGCCCGTCCAGCCGGAGCCTGTCGTCGAGACGCTGCCGCCGGCACCCGAGCCTTTCGTACCGGCGGAGACACAGCCGCCCGTCGCGCACGAGCCCCTGCGCGTTGCCGAGCCCCCGGCCACCCCCGAGCCGGCGCTCCCGGCCGAGCCGGCCGCAGCAGTCGAGCCCACCCCCTCCCTGGAGCCGGTGCCGCTTCCTCAGCCTCCCGCTCCGCCCACGACCCCGTTCCCGCCGGCCGCGACGGAGCCCGATCCGGCCCCCGCAGCCGAGCCGGCCCCTGCCGAGCCGTCCGCTCCCTGGCGGATGACCATCCGGCTGACGAACGGCGAGCATGTCGAGGCCGGCGACTTTCCCGACGAGGCCTCGGCCAAACTGGAGGCCAAGACGATCATGAGCCAGGTCGCCGAAGCCGACGACTGGCCGTTCGTCAACGGCCGTTTCCTCAAGCCCGACACGATCGTCTCCGTGGACATCGCGGAGCACACGGGCGAGGACCTCCAGCCCTAGCGGGGCAGCAAGGGCGACACGAGCCCGGCGCCGATCCCGCGACGGTCGGCGAGCGCCTCGAGCACGATCACGGTGTCGGCCACCGGAATGTCCTCCAGGTAGTCCTCCCGCTCCTCGAACGAGACGAGGACGCGCCGCACTCCCTCCTCGTAGCGACCGCCGTCTCCCTCCGCGAGCCCACCGAGCGCCGTGGCGACCGCGCCGGGAAAGACCGCCTCGGGCGCCGCGCACAGACCCTCTGCGAGCGGCCGAGCCTCTTCGTCACGGCCGACCGCGAGCAGCGCGAGCGTGGCCGCATATCGCCCGATCGGAGAGTCCGAGGCCCCGGGCTCCAGCTCGAGCGCCCACGCCGCGTCCGCGCCGGCGCCGTCCCAGTCGCCGGCGAGGATGCGCGCCTTGACGGCTCCGATCAACCTGCCCCAGCTCTCGGGCGGCGCGTCCGCGTAGCTCTCGCGGAAGCGTTCAGCCGAGCGAGAGAGCCAGCCGACCGCCTCCGCTCGGCGGCCCTGCATCAAGCGGGCGAGGCCGGCCGCCGTCGCCGCCATTGCCACGCGCACGAGCTGCTTCTGGCGCCGGTCCGGATCGTCCGGGAGGCGCGCGAGACCGTCCGCATAACGACGCTCCTCCCGCTCGGCGTGGTCGTCCCACTCCACGGTGGCTGAGCGTACCGGCAAGCACGCCCGCAGAACCGCCGCCCACGCCTGGACAGAAGTCACCACGCACCCTGCCGACTTTCGCAGGCCGACCTGCAAAGCCCCGGTCCCCTCTATACGATCGCGGCTTGCGCATGCGCCGGGCGGGCGCGCACCAGCGTCCCATGCCACGACAAAAGTCCACACACGTCGACGACCCCGGGGCGGTCGGCGTGCGACTCCGCACCGCGCGCGAGGCCGCCGGGTTGAGCCAGCGCCAGCTCGCCTTCCCCGGCTGCTCGCCCGCGTACATCTCGCGCATCGAGTCGGGCGACCGCATCCCCTCCCTCCAGCTCCTACGCGAGCTGGGACGCCGCCTCGGCGTCTCCGAGGACGTCCTCGCCACCGGCTCGGACCCGCGGGAGCGGGGCGGGAGGGCCCTCGCGGCCGAGGTTGCCCTGCGCAGCGACGAGCTCGACCGCGCCGAGAGCATCTACGGCGCGCTCCTCGCGGACGCGCACGACGAGGATGAGAAGGCCGTCGCCTACGCGGGCCTCGGCCAGGTCGCCTTTCGCCGCGGCGACCCGCGACTGGCGATCGAGCACTTCGAGACCGCGCTCGAGCTCTCGGGACGCGGCGAGGAGGATCGGCCGGACGTGGCCGACACGCTCGGGCGCGCCTATGCGATGACCGGCGAGCTGGAGTCGTCGATCGCCGTCTTCGAGCGCTCGCTCGCGGCGGCCCAGCGCCGCGAGGACGAGCTCGAGCGGATCCACTTCCAGCTCCTCCTCGGCGAGGCGCTCGTCGACGCCGGCAACCTCCGCCGGGCCGAGGAGGTGCTCGCCGGCGCACTGTCGGCCGGGAAGGACTCGCTCGACCCGGGCGTTCGCGTCGAGCTCTACTCGGCCCAGTCGCGCCTCCACGCCGAGCGCAACGACCCCGAGACTGCAGCCCGCTACGCGACGCGCGCCCTCGAGATCCTTCGCATCAGCGAAGACTCGTACCGCACCGGGCGCGCCCACCGGCTCCTCGCCCACATCGAGCTCGACCGCGGCCGCGCCGAGGAAGCGCTTGCGATCCTCGAGGAGGGCCGGCCCCTTCTGGAGGGCTCCGCGAGCCCTGTCGAGTGGGCCCAGTTCCGCCTGGAGGAGGCCCGGGCGCTGGCGAAGGTCGGGCGCACCGAGGAAGCCGCCGCGCTCGCCATGCAGATCTCCGGGATCCTCGCCGACGCGCATCCCGAGGACGCCGCGCGAAGCTACGCGACCCTGGCGGAGGTGTACGAGGAGATCGGCGACCGGGCGCGCGCGCTGGAGCTCTACGAGCTCGCGGCCGACGTCCTCCGCCCCGACAACCCGAACCGCCACCTCGCCGGCATCTTCGCCCGCATGGCCAAGCTCCTCGAGGCGGAAGGTCGGACCGACGCGGCGTACGACTACATGAAGCAGGCGGTCGGGATGCAGCGGGAGATCGCTGCGAAGCTCACCTCGGAGGCCCGAATCCGGTAGTATCCGCGTGCCGGCGCGAGTTTCACTCGCGCACGCTCTCTGGGAAGCAGGCAGCGCAGCAGCGCTGCATCTATGCAAGAAACACGAGGCCATCCGACGGTCCGGTCGGAGGCGTCGGACGCCTTGATGGCGGCCGCCCTCCGGGCGGAGGCCTGGTCCGGTGAGGCCTTCCTCCATCCGGGCGAAGACGCGGCGGAGGTGCTCGCCGAGGGCCGCGCGCGCCGACGCGCGCTCGACGCCGCGCTCGCCGAGATCGAGGCAGGCCTGCACTCGCCTTCGAGGGAGTGGAAGGTCGAGTACGCGCTCATGCTCGGGCTCGAGCGCGTCCTCACGGACAAGCCGCCCCGCCTCGCCTCCGGCACCGAGCTTCGCCGCCACCAGATCGACGCGCTCGCCGGCATGCTCGCCGAGCTGATCGCCCGGCACGAGGAAGAGGCGGAGGCGGAGAACGGCAACGGGAACGGCCAGAGCAACGGCAAGCCCGCCGAGAGCCAGGTCGAGGAGGAGGTGGACGAGCCCGAGGACGACGGCGAAGAGGCCGAGGACGGCGACGAAGCGGACGAGTTCGGCGTCAAGGAGGACCCGGGCGCCATCCGGCGCTTCCGCTTCCGCCACCCGACCGCTTCGGGCAAGACGATCGCCGCCGGAGGCTTCGTCGAGGCCGCCGCGACGATGGGTGTCCTCATCCTCACGCACCGGCGCCTGCTCGTCGACCAGTTCACGCGGGACCTGACGACCGAGGGCTACGGCGACCGGCTGCGGCCAGCCGTTCTCCAGGGCCAGGAGCCGCTCCGGGAGAGCCCGCTCACGATCCAGACCTACGCCTGGTTCGCGCGCCACGTCGACTCGGTCTCGCGGAGCGCCTATCAGCTCGTCATCTGCGACGAGGCGCACACCGCGCTCGGCGAGAAGACATCCGCGGCCATCCGGAGCCTGATCGAGCCGATCTACATCGGCATGACGGCCACCGAGCAGCTGATCGCCAAGCAGGTCTCGGACGTCTTCCCGGCCTCGGTGGACGACCTTCCGCTCGGCGACGCGGCCCGGCGGGGGCTGATCGCTCCGCTCCGCTCGCTGCGCGTGCGGCCCGCAGCCGCCATATCGTCCGTCCCGATCGTCGGCGGCGACTACGACCAGGAGGTCCTGGCCAAGGTCCTCGACCAGGACATCTTCAACCAGGCAGCGGCCAGCCTGTTCCGCGACCGTTTCGACGCCACGCCCGGCATCGTGTACGCGGCCGGCGTCGAGCACGCCTACAACCTCGCGCGGGAGTTCCGCGCCGCGGGGCTGAAGGCGGAGGCCGTCAGCGGCCGGACGCCGCCCGTGCGGCTCGCCGAGACCCTCGCCGCCTACGAGCGCGGGGACATCAACGTCCTCGTGAACGCGCAGCTCCTCGCCGAAGGCTGGAACTCGCCGCGCGCCACCGTCTGCATGCATCTCGCCCCGACCGCGAGCCGCCGCGTCTACCAGCAGCGGATCGGGCGCGTCATGCGCCTGGCGCCGCGCAAGGAAGCCGGCGTCGTCGTCGACTTCGTCGATGACGCAGCCACGCACAACGACCGCACCATCACGATCCACAGCCTGCTCGACTCAGACTTCTACCGCCCAGGCGCCCGCGTCACGCCGGCCCCTCGCCGCCGGATCCAGCGCCGGGCGAAACGGAAGCTCTCCCCCGCGCCCTGGCTCGTGCCTGTGACGCCGGACCCGCGCCGGCGCGTCACCGTGATCACCCGCGAGTGGGAGCGTGTCGACCCGGGCCGCCTCGCCGACGACGAGCAACTCCTCTGGGCGCGCATCGCCGGCCGGCAGGTTCGCTTCGAGGAGCGCCAGGCCTTTGCGGAGAAGCTCGCGCGCGCCAGCCGCGAGTGCCGGGAAGCCTTCCTCATGAGCTGTGCCGCCGAGAACCCGAACCGCCGCTTGCGGCTCTCGGCCCTCGGCGACAGGGTCGCGGTCGCCGTCGACCGCGCCGACTTCGACGACCTGGTCACCATGGTGACGTCCGCCCCGACCTGGGAGAAGGATCGCATCCAGGGGGTCCGGGTCCTGCTGCGGTCGATCGGTGAGGGCAAGGTCGAGGCGCCGGAGGACATCGTCTCTCGCTGGACCTGGCGGCTCGCACGGGCGACGCGGAAGCTCCAGGACCGGCGCGCGAGCGCCGATCTGCCCGAGGCGAAGCGGCTGCTCGGCGCGCTGACGAACTCGCGCGGCCACCGGCACGAGGAGAACGCAGCCCGGCTCGTCAACGTCGCACTGGAGCAGCCGACGCACGTCGCCGCCGCCCTACTCGCCTCCGCCGAGGCGTACACGCCGACCGCGCAGCGCCTGATCGACGGCGTCCGCGAGCGGATCGGCACGGCGCAGGAGGTGGCGAACGCGCTCGCCGACAACCTCCCGGCGCCCAAGCAGGCGTCGAGCAAGTCGCGCCGGCGCCGGCGCAAGAAGAAGCGCAAGCCGGACGACGCGCAGACGCAGGCTCAGGGGCAGAATCGCCGGCAGTCGTCCAACGGCCAGCCGGAGCAGGCCCGTGAGCCCGTGGCGGCTGCGGCGGCCGAACCGGCCGAGAAGCCCGCGTAAGCTCTCGTTCAGAATCCGCAGCTAGCATCGAAGGCCGATGCTGCTGCTCCTGGGCGTGGCCTTCGTCGCGGGCATCGTGACCGCGCTTTCACCTTGCGTCCTGCCCGTCCTGCCGGTCGTGCTCGCCGCAGGCGCCACCGGCGGCCCCCGGCGTCCCTTCGCCGTCGTCGCCGGCCTCGTCGTCAGCTTCACGGTGTTCTCACTAACCGCGGCGACGCTCCTGACCGCGCTCGGGCTCCCCGACGACCTCCTCCGGAACCTGGCGATCGCCGTGATCGTGGTCGTCGGTCTCGGTCTCGTCTGGCCACGGCTCGGCGACTTGCTCGGCCGTCCGTTCTACGCCCTCGCCCGGCGCCGACCCACCGACGAGGCCGGCGGCTTCGTCCTCGGCCTCAGCCTCGGGCTCCTCTTCACACCCTGCGCCGGGCCGGTCATCGCCGCCGTCGCCACCGTGGCCGCGACGCAGGACCTGACCCTGAGCGCGTTCGCGATCACGCTCGCCTACGGGCTCGGTGCGGGCCTCGTCCTGCTCGGCGTCGCGCTCGCCGCGCGGCGCGGACTCAGCCTGAGCGGCGTCCGCGCGCACGCGCCCGCGATCCGCCGTGCGCTCGGCGCCGCCGTCCTCGCCGTTGCCGTCCTCATGGTCTACGGGGTCGACAAGAAGCTCCAGACCCGGGTTCCCGAGTACACGCGCGCGCTCCAGGGGCTCGAGGAGAGCGCCGCCGCCCGCGGAGAGCTCGACGCACTCGTCGGCGGGCCCGGCCTCGCCGAGGAGGAGCGGCTCGACGACTTCGGGCTCGCACCGGAGTTCCAGGCGATCGAGGCCTGGATCAACTCGGAGCCGCTGACGATGGCCGCGCTGCGCGGGAAGGTCGTAGTCCTCGACTTCTGGACGTATTCCTGCATCAACTGCCTGCGGACGCTCCCACACGTCAAGGCGTGGGACGAGGCCTACCGCGACGACGGGCTCGTCATCGTCGGCGTGCACACACCCGAGTTCGCATTCGAGCGCGAGGCGGGCAACGTCCGCCGCGCGGTGCGCGACCACGGCATCGAGTACCCCGTCGCGCTCGACCCCGACTACGGGACCTGGGAGGCTTGGCTCAATCGCTACTGGCCGGCCAAGTACTTCGTCGACCGGCGCGGGCATCTCCGGTACGCGCACTTCGGAGAAGGCGACTACAAGGAGAGCGAGCGCGTGATCCGTCAGCTCCTCGCCGAGGGCCAGGAGGGCGCGCTGGTGTCCGAGGCGATCGAGGACGAGACCCCAACCGGCCCGCAGACCCCTGAGAGCTACCTCGGGTACGGGCGGATCGACCGCTTCGTCGGCTCGCGCATCGAGCCCGACCGCGAGGCCGACTACACGATCCCGCGGTTCGTCCCGCTCCACGGGCTCGCCTACGGCGGGCGCTGGCGGGTCGAGGAAGAACGGATCGTCGCCGGCGAGGACGCGCAGCTGCGGCTTCACTTCCGAGGCGGCGACGTCTTCCTCGTGCTGGGCACGGCCGGGGAGTCCGAGACCGTGGAGGTCACGCTCGACGATGAGCCCGCCGGCACGGTCGCCGTCACCCAGGACGACATCTACACGCTGGCGCGCATTCCCGGCGAGAACCGCGACCACGTGCTCGACCTCCGCGTCTCACCGGGCACAGAGGCCTACGCCTTCACGTTCGGCTAGCCCTAGAGGCTCTCGTCGGCCTCGTCCTCGAGCTCCCGGCTCCGCTCCTCGTGCTCCTTGAGGAAGCGGGTGAGCTCGGCGGCGAGCGAGTCCCCCGAGGGGACGTCGAGCTCCTCGCCGAGCGCGTCGCGTCGCGTCTCGAGCTCGTGGACGTACTCCTCGGTCTGCTCGTCCTGCGCGACGGCCGCGCTCACCTGCAGCTCGTAGGCGTCCGCCGCGCGCTCGAGGTCGCCGAGGTCGAGCGAGGCGCCGAGCAGGGAGGCGAGCCGATCCGAGAGCGCGAGCGCGGCCTTCGGGCTCGCCGCGAGCGAGACGTAGTGCGGCACGGCCGCCCACAGGCTCGCCGAGGGGATACCCGCCGCGCGGCAGGAGTCGTGCAGAACGCCGACGATGCCGGTGGGCCCTTCGTAGCGCGAGGAGGTCAGGCCGAGCTCGTTGACGAGCTCGGGGTCGCTCGCGGAGCCGGTCACGGGCGCCGGGCGGGTGTGGGGAACGTCGGCGAGCAGCGCGCCGAGCGTCACGAGGAGCTCGACGCCGAGGTCGGTGGCGAGCCCCGTGACCTCCTCCGAGAACGTCCGCCAGCGCGTGTTCGGCTCGACGCCGAGGAGGATGACTGCGTCGCGGTCGGCCCCTGGCACCTCGGCGCTGTAGAAGACGTTCTCGGGCCAGTCGATCCTCCGCGTCACGCCCTCCTCGAGACGGACGTGCGGCCGTACAGCCTGGAAGTCGTAGAACTCCTCGGGATCCACGTCGCCGAAGCGCTCGGCGTTCCAGCTCTGTGCCAGGAAGCTCGCAGCGAGAGAGGCGCCCTGCGCGCCGTCGTTCCACCCCCGGAACGCAGCCACGAGCACGGGGCGTCGCAGCGCCGGGCGGCTCTCGATCCGGAGATGCCGGGCCATCGAGCCAGTCTACGGGAGGCGGGCCCGCTGCCTGAGGACGATGCGGACGGCCAGGGCGACCACCGCCACCCAGACGGCCGTGGCCAGCGTCACGTGCAGGAGGACGAGGCCCCACGGGAGCGCCTCGCGCCACTGGATCTCCCCGACGACCATCTGCGCCAGGAGGAGCGCGAGCACGACGCCGGCGAGCAGCAGCTCGACCCGGGCGTGCGCGCGCTCGACGACCAGGAGGGCGAGGAGCGCGAGGAAGGCGACGCCGAAGACCGCGGTGGCGCCGATGTGGATGTGCACCGCCTCCACGAGGTTCCCGAAGCGCGGGATCTCCTCGCCCCCGGAGTGCGGGCCGGCGGCGGTGACCAGCGTCCCGGAGACGACGAGGGCCGCTGCGGCGGGAACGAGACCGAGCGCGAGCCACGCCGAGCCGATCGGCTTCTCCGCGGTCGCCCCGCGGGCCAGGTCGCGCGCCCCCTGGACGACGACGACCACGACCGCGAGGGCTACGAGCGAGAGCAGGAAGTGGCCCATGACGATCAGCGGGTGCAGCTCGAGCATGACCGTGATCCCCCCGAGCACGCCCTGGGCGAGCACCGTGAAGGGCAGCGCGACCGCGCTCCAGAGCAGCCAGCGCGGCATGCCGGGGACGCGAAAGGCGGCGACCGCCGCGACCAGCGTCGTCAGCCCGACGACGAAGCCCGCGACCCGGTTGCCGAACTCGATCAGCGCGTTGTACTCCTTGGGCGGGAGAAACGTCTCGCCGCAGTTCGGCCAGTTCTCGCAGCCGAGGCCGGAGCCGGTGAGCCGGACGGTCGCGCCCGAGACGACGATGAGGAAGAGCGCCGCGAACGCCGCCCACGCGAACCATTCGAAGGTGGCGGGTGAGACGGTGAGCGAGCGGAGCCGTGCCGAGCGCGCGCCGGCCTCCATCAGGAGACGACCACCCCGCTGCCGGCTGCGACCCCTCCGATGCGGGCGAGGAAGAGGCCCTCTCCGGCGAAATGCGCCCGGAGCACCGGCCCCTTGTCGGCCGGGAGCGTGAAGAGCAGCCCTCCGGCGGTCTGCGGGTCGTAGCCCAGCGCGGCCACGTCGTCCGGCGTCCCGTCGAGCGCGACCGCGTGACCGGCGAAGTCGCGGTTGCGCGAGTCGCCGCCCGTTCGTACTCCCTCGGCGGCGGCAGCCATGGCTCCGGGCAGCGCCGGGAGCCCGCCGGCGTCGAGATCCAGGCGAACGCCGCTTCGGTCGGCCAACTCGTGGGCATGGCCGAACAGGCCGAAGCCGGTGACGTCGGTGACGGCGGACGGCTCGAAGCCGCGCAACGCTTCCGCGGCGCGGTCGTTGAGCTCGGTCATGCCGCGCGTGGCCTCGGCCGCTTCGCCGCTTCCGACCAGGCCTCTGGCGGCGCCGGCAAGCACGAGACCCGTGCCGAGCGGCTTCGTCAGGAAGACGTCGTCGCCGGGGCGGGCCGTGCTCTTGCGCCAGACGGCCTGCGGGTGGACGGTCCCGACGACTGCAAGCCCGTACTTCGGCTCGGCGTCGCGGATCGTGTGGCCGCCGGCCAGGACGGCGCCGGCCTCCTGCACCTTGGCCGCGGCGGCGTCGAAGATCGCGCGCACCGTGTCGACCGGCAGCTCCTCCGGGAAGGCGGCGATCGAGAGCGCCAGCAGCGGCCTCCCACCCATGGCGAAGACGTCGTTGAGCGCATTCGCCGCGGCGATCGCGCCGAAGAGCGAGGGGTCGTCGACCATCGGCGGGAAGAAGTCCGTGGTGAAGATCAGCGCGCGATCGTCGTCGAGCTTGTATACCGCGGCGTCGTCGGCCGGTGCGAGCCCGACGAGCAGGTTCTCCGGTGCCGTGGGGAGGAAGCCCGCCAGCAGCTCCTCGAGGCGGGCGGCCGGGTACTTGGCGGCGCAGCCTCCTCCCGTTTCGAGACTCGTGAGGCGCGCTGTAGGCTCCACCGGATGGAGGTTACCGCCCGTCAGTTCGGCTGTCAGAGCATGACGGCGCCGCTCCGGCGCGTGCTCGTGCGCGCTCCCCGGCCCGAGGACGCGGCGGTCTGGCGGGCCTACGGCTGGCGTTTCGAGCCCGACTCGGGCGCCATGGCCGAAGAGCACGCGGCCTTCCGCGAGCAGCTCGCCGCGGCCGGTGCGGAGGTCATCCTGGCGGAGACGCCGCACGGTCCCGACCCGGACGCGATTTACACGTACGACCCGGCCATCGTCGCGGACGTGGGTGCGATCCTCCTGCGGCCCGGCAAGGAGGGGCGCCGGGGCGAGCCGGACGCGATGGGCGCCGACTTCGTGGAGGCCGGGGTTCCCATCGCCGGGCGGCTCGACGCGCCCGCGATGGCCGAGGGCGGGGATACCGTCTGGCTCGACGAGAGCACGCTCCTCGTCGGTCGTGGCTACCGCACGAACGAGGCCGGCATCGACGGGCTCCGCGACCTTCTCCCGGACGTCGACGTCGTCGTCTTCGACCTGCCCCACTACCACGGCCCCGGCGAGGTGATGCACCTCATGTCCTTCCTCTCGCCGCTCGACGACGACCTGGCCGTCGTCTACCCGCCGCTCATGCCGGTTCGGCTGGTGGAGATCCTCAGGGAGCGCGGGATCGAGCTGGTCGAGGTCCCCGACGAGGAGTTCGAGTCGATGGGGCCGAACGTCCTGGCGCTCGGCCCACGCATCGCGCTCGCGCTTGCGGGCAACGACGAGTCGCGCAGGCGCATGGAAGCCGCCGGGGTCGACGTCCGCGTCTACACGGGCGACCACATCTCCCGCCCGGGCGACGGCGGCCCCACCTGCCTGACGCGCCCACTCCTGCGCGACTAGCCGGCGCGCCGGCCGGCCTGTCCCTCACGGCCAGGTCCTGGTGCCAGGCACCGGGCCGTGTCCCGAGCGGCCGCCTGTGGGCGGCCGCGGCGGCGTGAGCAGGGATTCCGAGCAACGCTCCCCAGACAGGCCCCGCCCGAAGGGCCATGTCAGGGGTCAGGCCCCGTCCGTGGCCGGCGGGGACGCGTCCCCTAGCGGAGGAGGAAGCCCTCGCCGAGCGGGTCGGCCGGGTCGAGGGTGAACTCGTGCGCGCCCGTGCGGTACGCGCTGCCCTCGACTTCCGTGAGCACGGCCGGGCGGCCGGCGACTTCCGCGTCGCCGACGACGCGGGCGCGGAACTCGCCGCCGGCGATGCCTTCGTGGAGGAGCTCCTCGCCGCGCGGCAGCTCGCCCGCGCGCTCGAGGAGCGCGAGGCGCGCCGAGGTCCCGCTCCCACAGGGCGAGCGGTCGACCTCGCCGTCGGCGAAGACAGTGACGTTCCGCTGCCGGGCCGGCGGGCCCATATCGACGCGCTCCCAGAAGATGACGCCGTAGACGTCCCGCAGCTCCGACTCCTCGGGATGGACGAACGCGCGCTGGGACTCCAACCCCGCCTTGACGGCGCGGCCGAGCTCGATCAGCTCAGGGAGGTTGCGCGGCTGTACGGGGAGCGGCGAGGCGACCGAGGCATAGAAGGCACCGCCGAAGGCGACGTCGGCCCGCAGCCCTTCCGCGAGCAGGCCCTCCGCCTCGACGAAGGAGGGGACGTTGCGGAAGCGGACCGAGAGCACCCGGCCGCCCTCCACGCGCGCGACCGTCTCCAGGCGGCCGGAGGGCACGTCCACGACGACGCGCGTCTCCGGCTCCTCGACCGGGACCACCCCGGCCTCGAGCGCCCAGGTGACGAGCGCGATCGTGCCGTGCCCGCACGCGGTCGAGTAGCCCGCGTTGTGGAAGAAGACGACTCCGAGATCCCCGTCGGCGTCCTCCGGCTCGGTCACGAAGCAGCCGTACATGTCGGCGTGGCCGCGCGGCTCGAAGACGAGCAGCCGCCGCACCGCATCGAGCTGCTCGAGCGCGAAGCGGCGCTTCTCGAGGATCGTCGCGCCCTCGAGCGGCGGCACGCCGCCCGTGACGATCCGGAACGGCTCGCCGGCGGTGTGGTAGTCGACTGCCTCGACCGGGCGCAGCCGCTACGCGCCCTTCTCGATCGGCACGTCGACCAGGTTGCCCCACTCCGTCCACGAGCCGTCGTAGTTGCGCACGTCCTCGTAACCGAGAAGCTCGCTGAGCACGAACCAGGTGTGGGCCGACCGCTCGCCGATCCGGCAGTACGCGGTCACCGGGGCGTCCGCCGTGACCCCCTTGCCGCCGTAGAGCTCGCGCAGCTCGTCGGCCGGCTTGAAGGTGCCGTCGTCACGGACCGCGCTCGCCCACGGGATGGAGACGGCGGTCGGTATGTGCCCCGCGCGCTGCGCGCCCTCCTGCTCGTAGCCGGGCGGCGCGATCAGGTCGCCGGCGTACTCGCCGGGTGAGCGGACATCGACGAGCGCGACGCCGCCGCCCGCGACCCACTCCCGGACCTGGTCGCGGTAGGCGCGGATCTCCTCGTCGCGCTCCGAGGCCGAGTACGTCTGCGGAGACGGAGACGGAACGTCGGTCGTCAGGTCGCGCCCCTCGTCGATCCACTTCTGGCGGCCGCCGTCCAGGATGCGGACGTCGCCGTGCCCGTACACCTTGAGATACCAGTAGGCGTAGGCGGCGAACCAGTTGTTCTTGTCGCCGTAGAGGACGACGGCGTGTCGCGTTGCCGATCCCGCGCTCGCCGAGCACCCGCTCGAAGGTCTCGCGGTCGACGATGTCGCGCTCGACCGGGTCCTGCAGATCGTCGCGCCAGTGCAGCTTCACCGCGCCGGGGATGTGGCCCTCCTCGTAGAGGTCCGGGTTCTCGTCGACCTCCGCGACGACAAGCCCGTCGTCGCCGAGGTGCTCGGCCAGCCACTCGGTCGTGACCAGCACGGCATTCGCATATCCGTTCTCCGCCATACGGCACCTCCAGGGAATGTTGCTTCAGAAAGTGAAGCGAACAGTACAGAAGGACTGCGGAGAACGCTAGACGAGCTGCTGCGCGAGGATGGCGAACGCGGCAAGCCACATGGCCGCGAGGACGCCGAGGAGCGGGACGAGTGGACGGAGGGAAGGACGCTCGTGCATGGTCGATGAAATCTCTGGTCGCGCGCCGGAGATATTCGACGCCTACACGTGACATCCTTCCCGACCGTCTGGCGGCCGTCGATAGTGGCCGACCCACGTGGGGTCCAGGCGGTGCCGACGTCTTGCCGCAGGGGCTGCGGTCGCGAGGAAGCCTGACCTCCACGCGATCGCCCCTTCCCTGGGTGTTACCGGTGGGGGATGCTCGCTCTTAGCCGTCGAAATGGCCGAAGCCGGCGAGCGGCGCGAGGAACGCGACCAGAGCGGTCAGCGTTAGGAGAGCCTTTACCTTCACAGTCGTCACCTCCTTCTAGAAGTGGAAGTCCTGGAGCGCCTCGGCCGCGCGGCGATACTGCCTGGCCGCCCGACGATCGTCGCCCCTCCGCGCCTGCAGATCGCCCTGGGCGATCCACGCTGCGGCGCGATGGCTGGTGGAAGACAGTTGGTCGAAGCTCGCCTCGGACGAGGAAAGTGCCTCCTCGGCCTCGTCGAGCCTGTCCAGCTCGAGCAACGCACGTCCCAGGACGAGCTGCGCGTTGCCGATCTCGTCGATGTGGTCCTCTCGCCCGTGGAGCATCGCGAGCGCTTTGCGCGCCTGCTCCTCGGCGAGCTCGACCTTCCCGGTGCGCAGATGCACCTGGGCGAGCGACGAGATGACTCGGGCGGCGTCGATGTCGTCGCCCGCATCCAGAAGGACCTTGAAGGACTCCTTCAAGTAGGCGATCGCGTCATCGGGCTTCCCAAGCTGGAAGTTGAGAGCGCCGATCTCGTTGAGCAGCTTCCCGACGTACGACTGATCGCGCAGCTCCTCGTAGAGGCCCTTGGCCTTCTCCGCGTGTGCGCGAGCGACGACCCAGTGGCCGGTGCGCTCTGCGACGAGGGAGGCCTGGAAGTACGCGTTCGCCATCGTGCGCCGGTCGTTGAGGCCCTCCGCGAGCTCGAGGGCGCGCTCGACGTCCTCGCGGGCCGCTTCCCAGTCGCGCAGCCGCCGGTAGCAGCGGGAGCGCCAGCTGTGGATGTGCGAGCGGAGGCGGTCGGCGGGGTGCACGGAGCGCTCGACCAGCTCGAGCGACTGCGTGTACAGGGCGATGGCGGTGGAGATCGAGTTGAGCTTGTAGCGGCAGGTCGCCAGGCGGAAGAGCACGTCGGCGCGGTCGACGTCGGAGAACGAGGGCGACTCGGCGATGGTGCGGCCGCGGTCGAGGGCCTCGAGCGCCTTGCGGACCTCGCCCAGGTGCATGCCGGCCCACGCGGAGGAGACCAGCGCGCGGAGCTCGAGCTCGGGGGCGGCGACGGTCGCCAGCGCCGGCCGTAGCTTGTCCAGCGCCTCAACCGCCTCTTCGTACTCGCCGAGCTCGACCGATGCCTCGGCGCGGGCGATGACGCTCTCGACCCGTTCGCGCTCGCTGGAGGAAACCCCGACCTCCAAGAACGTCGAGTCGACCCCGAGCCGGGAGGCGAGCCATTCGATCGTCTCCGCGGTCGGACGTGTCTTGCCCCGCTCGATCTGGCTGAGGTACTCCTTGGAAAATCGCTCGCCGGCGAGGTCGGTCTGGGTCAGTCCCCGCGCGATGCGAAGCTGGCGCACACGGTCGCCCAGCGAGGTGCGGGCTGGCGTGGAAGATCGGGTGAGTGCGGCGTACTCGGTCATGGCTCCCTAAGGTGAACTATACGAGTAGTAAATTACTTCACAAGCCTACTTGACTTCCTCTTTGACTGGGCTATAGTCAGCGTGTTCCGCACTTCTGCCAGACGCCAGGCAAGAGGGGTGCGGGAGGCGCGCCAATTCCCGGCGACACCAACCCGGAGGCATCGGCTGGGCCGCAGAGCCGAAGTCTCCGGGTTGTCGCCTTTCTCGAACATGGTTTGACCATCGGCGTGAGGGCCGGATCCGTCCATCCCTCGTTCGACGCCGATTGACCGCTCGTGAAGCGGTCATACCGTTCGCCTACTTCTCTCCTACGGAGAGGCTGCCTAGCTGTCGCGCTGGCAGGGGCGCAGGGCGTTCAGGCAGCCCGCGGCGCGGTCGCCGTCGCGTTCCCCGCCACGACCTTGAAGCCTGGAGGAAACGCCGTCACCGCGGCCAGCGTCCCGCGGCGGTAGTAGACCTGCGCCATCCGCGGCGCAGCCGGGTTGCCGGCGACGAGCAGCGTCGGCATCCAGTACGCCGCGGTGTCAAGGGGCCGGTGGCAGGTCGTCCCGGCCTGGCGCAGGCTGTACAGCTTCGACGAGCGTAGGAACCCGCCCGCGGTGCGGTCAAGCTACCGCGAAGAATTCTTACAACTCGGGCGTCACGCGGCCGCCTCGGCGAGCTCGGCCGCATCCATGTGCCGGTGCTTGCGGATGGTCGTCACCGCCACGACGGCGCCGATCAGCGCGAACACCGCGCTAACCCTGAGGGCGACCTGGAAGCCGTCGATGAAGCTCGACGGATCGGGCCGGCCCTCGCCCAGGTCGACGTAGGAGGCGACGATCGCGCCCATCACCGCGATCCCCAGCGCCCCGCCCACCTGGCGGAACGTGTTGAGGACGCCGGAGCCGACGCCGGACTTCTCCACCGGGACGGAGCCGAGCGCGGCAGCCGTCATCGGCGTCATCACGAGCCCCATGCCGACGCCGCCGACGACGAGCCCCGGGAAAATGTCCCAGAAGGTCGAGTCGAGGCCGAGCCGCGAGAAGACGACGAGCGACGCGGAGAGGCAGAGCATGCCGGCCGTCATGAGGGCGCGCGAGCCGATCCGGTCGGACGACTTCCCCGCGATCGGCGCGATCAGGATGATCAGGATCGTCATCGGCAGGAACGCCGCCCCGGTCTTGGTCGCCGAGTAGCCGAGGACGTTCTGCATGTAGATCGACATGAAGAAGAAGACGCCGAACATGGCGAGCGTGATGAGGAGCGCGACCACGTTCGCGCCGGCGAAGGTCGAGCTGCGGAAGAGCGAGAGGTCGAGCATCGGCGAGCGCTGGTGCAGCTCGAGCAGGACGAAGGCGGCGAGCGAGACGGCGGAGAGGACGAACAGGCCGATGATCAGCGGGTCGGTCCAGCCGTACGAGTTCGCCTCGATCAGGGCGAAGGTGAGCGCGAAGAGGCCGACGCCGGACGCGACGAGCCCCGGGATGTCCAGGCGCTGCTCGGCGGACGTGTCGCGCGACTCCCGGATGACGAGCCGGCCCACGACCAGCCCGAGGACGCCGATGGGGACGTTCACGAAGAAGATCCAGCTCCAGTGGATGTGCTCGGTGATGAGCCCGCCGATGAGGGGGCCGATCGCCAGGGCCATCGCGGAGACGCCTGCCCAGATGCCGATCGCCATCCCGCGCTGGTGCGGCGGGAAGGTCGCCGAGATGATCGAGAGCGTCGCGGGCATCATCAGAGCCGCGCCGACGCCCTGGAGCGTGCGCGCGCCGATCAGCGTCCCGCCGGTCGTGGCCAGCCCGCAGGCGAGGGACGAGAGCGTGAAGATCACCAGCCCGATGAGGAACACCCGCCGGCGGCCGAAGAAGTCGGCCAGCTTGCCGCCGGAGAGCATGAGGACGGCGAAGGTGAGCGCGTAGGCGTTCACGGTCCACTCGAGCTCGGTGAGGCCGATCCCGAGGTCGCGCTGGATCGACGGGAGCGCGACGTTCACGACCGTGTTGTCCAGCATGATCATGAAGAGCGCGAACGAGACCGCTCCCAGGGTCCACCACTTGCGGTTCTCGTCGGCGAAGAGACGGGCCTTCACGAAGAATCCTCCTCGGCGTTCGGGACCCCCGGCGCGATGCCGTGGACGACGGTTCCGACCAGCTCCTGCGCGAACCCATCGGCCGAGGGCGTCGCGATCCCGGCGAGCGCGCGCGTGAACGTGTGGTCGCGGGCCGCGCCGATCAGGATCGTCGCCACGATTTCCGGCTGGGCGCCCGCGTCGACGCGGCCCAGCTCCTGCTCGGCGCGCACGTAGTCGGACGCCGCCTTGAACACGGCGACCAGGCCGGTCTGCCGTTCCCGGACGCGTGCCTTGAAGCGGTCGAAGACGTTGCGGTCGCTCATGAGGGCGAAGAAGATCGGCTGGTTGTCCCGGATGAGGTGGACGAGCTCCTCCACCCACGGGACGAGGTTCGTCTCGACCGTCCCCTCGCCCGCCCGCGCCGGCAGCTCGAGCAGCTCCGCGAAGTACGGCTCGCGCTCGACGACGACGGCGATGACGAGGTCGATCTTGTCCTCGAAGTGCACGTAGATCGAGCCCTCGGCGCAGCCGGCGACCCGCGCGATCTCGCGCGTCGTCGCGCCGGGGAGCCCGTGCTCGCGGATGAGCGAGTCGGCCGCCTCGATGATGCGGCGGCGGAGGGTCGGCTTCGTCTCGATCGCGTTCACCATACTGAGCGTACGCTCATTATGGGTGAGCGTTCACTCAGCGTCAAGTCTTCTCTCAGCGGCGGCGCAGCTGCAAGGCTGAGAGAGGGAGGAAGGAAGCTGCTGCTTCCTTCCGTTTACACAAAGAGAGGGCGGTCATCGAAGTCGCATCGCCAAACCCTCCTAGACTTCGGCTTCCGTGAGCGAGGTGATCTGGAACCCTGACGAGGACACGCTCGCGCACGCGAACGTCGTCCGGCTGATGCGGCGCCACGGCCTCGGGAGCTACGCGGAGCTGCTGCGGCGCTCGCAGGAGGAGCCCGGCTGGTTCTGGCCGGCGGTCGTCGAGGATCTGGGCCTCGAGCTCTCGCCCTGGGAGCGGGTCTGCGACGACTCGCGCGGCCCCGAGTGGACGACCTGGTTCGAGGGCGCGACGCTCTCGATCGCGCAGACCTGCGTCCACCGCTGGGCCGAGCGGGACCCGGAGCGCGTGGGCGCCGTCTTCGCGGGCGAGGACGGCTCACGGCGCGAGCTGACGTTCGCCGAGCTCTCGCGCGACGTCACGCGCCTGGCCGAGGGCCTCGTCCGCCTTGGCGTCGAGCCCGGCGACCGCGTGGCGATCTACCTGCCCATGTCCCCCGAGGTCGCCGTCGCGTCGCACGCGTGCGCCCACATCGGCGCCGTGCAGGTGCCGCTCTTCTCCGGCTTCGCGGCGCCGGCGGTCGTCCAGCGGCTGAACGATTCCGAGGCGAAGGTCGTGATCACCGCCGACTACTCGCTGCGCCGCGGCGCGCGCCTGCCCATGCGCGAGACCGTGGAGGAGGCCGTCCGCCAGGCCCCGTCGGTCGAGCACGTCGTGACGTGGGAGCGCGACGCGGGCTGGGGCGCGGTCGTCGAGGAGAGCCCCGGCGAGCTGCCGCCGCTCGCGGTGCCGAGCGAGCACCCGTACCTCCTCACGTACACGTCCGGGACGACAGGGAAGCCGAAGGGCGTCCTGCACGTCCAGGGCGGCTTCCTCGTCTCGATCGCGCGCGAGGTCGCCTACCAGGCGGACGTCCACAGCGAGGACGTGCTCCACTTCTCGACGGACATGGGCTGGATCATGGGCCCGTGGACCGTGGTGGGCGGCGGCGCGCTCGGCTGCAAGCTGGTCTTCGCCGAGGGCGCGCCCGACCGGCCGGCGGACCGGCTCTGGCGGCTCGTCGAGGAGGAGCGCGTCTCGGTGCTCGGCCTCTCGCCCACCCTGGTCCGCGCCCTCATCCCCCACGGCGAGCCCGAGTCCGACCTCTCCTCGCTCAGGATCCTGGTCACGACCGGCGAGCCGTGGAACCCGGATCCCTACCGCTGGCTCTTCGAGCGGGTCGGCGCCGGCCGCTGCCCGATCATCAACTGCTCCGGCGGAACGGAGGTGGCGGCGTGCTTCCTCTCGCCCACGCCGGCGACGCCGATCAAGGAGTGCTCGCTGGGCGGCCCCGCGCTGGGGATGGCGATGGACGTCGTCGACGGCGACGGCCGTTCGCTCGTCGGCACGGGACAGGTCGGCGAGCTCGTCTGCCGCCGGCCGTTCCCCGGGATGACGCGCGGGTTCTGGCGGGATCCGGAGCGCTACCTGGACACGTACTGGCGGCGCTTCCCCGGCGTCTGGGTGCACGGCGACTGGGCCTCCGTGGACGAGGACGGCTACTGGTTCCTGCACGGGCGCTCCGACGACACGCTCAACATCGCCGGCAAGCGCATCGGCCCGGCCGAGCTCGAGTCGGCCGCCGTCGCCCACCCTGCGGTCGCCGAGGCCGCCGCCGTCGGCGTCCCGCACGCGGTCAAGGGCGAGGTCGCGTGGATCTTCTGCGTCGCCGCGCCCGGCCACGAGCCCGACGAGGAGCTGGCCGCCGAGGTCGCCGCGCGCGCGGCCGCGGAGCTCGGCAAGGCGTTCAGGCCGGACCGCGTCGTGTTCGTCCCCGCGCTCCCCAAGACCCGAAGTGCGAAGATCGTGAGGCGCGCCGTGCGCGCGCAGGCGCTGGGCGAGGATCCCGGCGACCTTTCGTCCGTCGAGAACCCGGAGTCGCTGGAGGCCATTGCTCGCGCCGTCTGAATACGAAGGAACGCCCACGCGCGGCTACCTGGACAGCGCCACCTACGGCCTGCCGCCGCGCTCGACGCTGGCCGCGATGGAGGAGGCGCTGGCCGGCTGGCGCACGGGCCGCCGCTGGCGGGACTGGGAGGAGGACGGAGAGGCCTGCCGCGAGCTCTTCGCCGGGCTCGTCGGCGCTCGGAGCGAGGACATCGCCCTGATCGGGACGACGTCGGCGGCCGCCGGCCTGGTGGCGGCGAGCCTGCCGGCGGAGGAGGGCGCGAACATCGTCCTCTACGAGCGTGACTTCACGTCCGCCATTCTTCCCTTCCGCAGCCTCGAGGCGAACGGCGTCGAGCTGCGCCCGGTCGCGCTCGAGCAGCTCGCCGAGGCCGTCGACGAGCGCACGGCGCTCGTCTCGGTCAGCCTCGTCCAGTCGGCGGAAGGGCGCGTCGTCGACCTCGACGCCCTGCGTGCGGCCGGGGCGCCCATCTTCCTCGACGCGACGCAGGCGGTCGGCGCGTACCCGATCGACCTGTCCGGCGTGGACTACCTCGTCACGCACGGGTACAAGTGGCTCCTGTGCCCGCGCGGGCTCGCGTTCTTCTACGTCAGCCCCGAGCGGCGGCCGGCGATCCAGCCCCTCACGGCCGGCTGGAAGTCGCGCCTCGACCCGTACGAGGACTACTACGGCCTCCCGGAGCTCACCCCGGACGCGCGCCGGCTGGACGTGTCGCTCCCGTGGTTCTCGGCCGCCGGCGGCCGCGCCAGCCTCGAGCTGTTCGCTTCCCTGGGGGTCGAGCGCATCGCCCAGCACAACCTCGGCCTCGCCGCGACGCTCACCCGGAAGCTCGGCCTACCCGAGCCGGAGTCGCCGATCGTCCGCTTTCGCGTCGACGACCCCGAGGCCGCCGCCGGGCGGCTGCAGGAGGCCGGTGTCGCCTGCTCGGTGCGGGCAGGCTGCGTGCGCCTCTCGTTCCATCTCTACAACGACGAGGTCGACGTCGAGCTGGTGCTCGCGGCTCTCGAGCCCGCGGGGATCGTCGCTGCCGCGTAGGCCCGTTGGTTTTCGCTCGGTAGACGTAAACGGCTAGAATTCAGGCCATGCGCCTCGCGCTCGCCCAGATCGACACCGTCGTCGGCGACCTCGAGGGAAACCGCGCGCGCATCCTCGGGCGGCTCGAGGAGGCGCGGGAGAACGGCGCCGACCTCGTCCTCTTCCCCGAGCTCGCGGTCACCGGGTATCCGCCCGAGGACCTGCTGCTGCGGCCCGGCTTCCTGAAGGCGGCGGCGCGGACGCTGGAGGAGATCGCGGCCGCCACCAAGGGGATCGCCGCGCTCGTCGGGACGCCGCACCTCGACCGCGACCTCTTCAACGCCTGCGCCGTGTGCGTGGACGGCGAGGTGAAGACGATCTACCGCAAGCAGTTCCTGCCCAACTACGGCGTCTTCGACGAGGACCGCTACTTCCAGCCCGGACGCGGCCTCGTCCTCCTGCGCTGCGGCGAGACGCTCGTCGGGCCGACCGTCTGCGAGGACATCTGGCAGCCGGGCCCACCTGCCAGCGACCTGGCGCTCGCCGGCGCGCACGTCGTCGCCAACATCTCGGCCTCGCCTTTCCACGTCGGCAAGGGCGCCGAGCGCGAGGACATGCTGGCGACGCGGGCGCGCGACAACTCGTGCTGGATCGCGTTCGTCAACGCCGTCGGCGCGCAGGACGAGCTGATCTTCGACGGACAGAGCCTCGTGCTGGACGAGAACGGCGAGGTCGTCGTGCGCGGGCCCGCGTTCGAGGAGGCACTGCTCCTGGTCGACGTGGACGCGACGACCGCCGTGGCCCGGAGGCTCCGCGATGCCCGACGGCGGGCCCTCGCCCGGGCGCTGCGCGAGCTTCCCGAGGCGCAGGTCGTCGAGATCCCGCTCGCGCCGGACGGCGACAAGCCCCCGGTGACGCCCACGATCGCGGAGCCGGTCGGCGAGCTGGAGGAGATGCGGCTGGCGATCGAGCTCGGCCTGCGCGACTACGCCGGCAAGAACGGCTTCACGGACGTCGTGCTCGGGATCTCCGGCGGTATCGACTCGGCGCTCACCGCCGCCCTCGCCGTCGAGGCCCTGGGGCGCGAGCACGTCGTCTGCGTCTCGATGCCGTCGCGCTTCTCCTCCGCGGAGACGCGGCGCGACGCACGGCTCGCGGCCGAGTCGCTCGGCGCGCGCTTCCTCGAGATCCCCATCGACCCCGCGGTCGACGCCTTCGGCGCAGCGCTGGCGGAGGCGTTCGCGGGCACCGAGCCGGGGATCGCCGAGGAGAACGTCCAGGCGCGGGCACGCGGCGTGATCGTCATGGCCCTCTCGAACAAGTTCGGCTGGCTCGCGCTGGCGACCGGGAACAAGAGCGAGCTGTCGGTCGGCTACGCGACGCTCTACGGCGACATGGCAGGCGGCTTCGCGCTCCTCAAGGACGTGTACAAGACGGACGTGTTCCGACTGGCGCGCCACCTGAACGAGCGCGCCGGCCGGGAGCTGATCCCGGCCTCGATCATCGAGCGCCCCCCGAGCGCCGAGCTCCGGCCCGACCAGCTCGACGAGGACTCGCTCCCGCCGTACGCCCAGCTCGACGAGGTGCTCGAGGCCTACGTCGAGCTGGACAGCTCGCGCGAGGAGCTGACCTCGAACGGGTTCGACCCGGAGGTCGTGGAGCGCGCCCTGGGCATGATCGACCGCGCCGAGTACAAGCGCCGGCAGGCGGCGCCCGGGGTCAAGCTGCGCCCGAAGGCGTTCGGCCGCGACCGCCGCATCCCGATCACGAACCGCTGGCGCGGCTAGCCGTTCCCCCGGGCCCTGCAACTCTTACCACTTAGTTACGGGGCACCCCTCTCCCACCACCCGCTTCCTAGCGTACCGTCGAGAAACGCGCGTGTCCCGCGCGAAACGTGCCGGGATCGGCGCGAAGGTGTGGAGGAACGCAAGGGCTAGCCGACGAGCGCGGCGGCGAGCGCGGAGAACCAGCGCAACCGCTCCTCGTAGGGGACCGCCGCGTTCGCCGGCGAGGTCGAGGGGAGGACGAACAGCCGCGTGACGCCGAGCGTCCACTCCTGCTCCCCGAGCTCGCACCGCGGCACCCCGAAGGCGCCCTGGTACGACGACTTTCCGACGAACGCGATCCACCCGGGACGAAGCTCCGCCGCCAGCCGCTCCAGCCGCGCCTGCGATCCCGCGAAGTCGGCGCGGCGCAGATCCCCGCTCCCCTTCGTCGTCCGGTACGCGGCGTTCGTCAGCCCGTAGTCCAGCTCGAGAAGCGTCCACTGCTCCGACGGATCGAGCTGCCGCGGTGTCAGCCCGGAGTCGGCGAGCAGCCGCCAGAAGTCGTTGCGCGGGTTGGCGAAGTGGTGGCCGGCCGCCGACGAGCGCCGGCCGGGGTTGATCCCGCAGAAGACGCAGCGCAGGCCGGCCGCGAGGATGTCCGGCACGGCGGGGACCGTCGGCGCTGCCACCGGGGTACTCTACGGCGGAGCAACCAGGAGGACGAGATGGCGCAGGTCGAGGACAAGCCCGGGGTCGCGACGCGGACCCTGAAGAACTACATCGGAGGTCGTTGGATCGAGGCAGAGGGGGCCGAGACGATCGACGTCGTCAACCCGGCGACGGGCGAGTCGCTCGGGCAGGCGCCCATGTCGAGCGCCGCCCAGGTCGACGAAGCCGTCCGCGCCGCACGCGCCGCCTTCCCCGGCTGGCGGGCGACGCCGCCGCTGGAGCGGGCGCGCGCCTGCTTCAAGCTGAAGTACCTCCTGGACGAGGCGAAGGACGAGCTGGCGCTCCTCGTCACGACCGACAACGGCAAGACGATCAAGGACGCGACCGGCGAGGTCGGCCGCGGGATCGAATGCGTCGAGGTCGCCACCGGCATCCCGTCGCTCATGCAGGGCTCGAACCTCGAGGACGTCTCGCGGGGGATCGACTCCGACATGATCCGCCAGCCGATCGGCGTCTTCGCCGCGGTCACGCCGTTCAACTTCCCCTTCATGGTGCCCATGTGGTTCCTGCCGTTCGCGATCGCGTGCGGGAACACCTTCGTCTGCAAGCCGTCCGAGCAGGACCCGCTGGCCGTCGAGCGCACCTTCGAGCTCCTCGACGAGATCGGCTTGCCCCCTGGGGTGGTCAACCTGGTGCACGGGAACAAAGTCGCGGTCGACGCGATCCTCGAGCACCCCGAGGTCGACGGCGTCTCCTTCGTCGGCTCGACGCCGGTCGCGCACTACATCTACGAGGTCGGCGCGAAGCACGGCAAACGCGTGCAGGCGCTCGGCGGCGCGAAGAACCACGTCATCGTCATGCCCGACGCCGAGCTCGACGCGGCCGTCGACGGCGTCCTCTCCTCGGCCTTCCACGCCGCCGGCCAGCGCTGCCTGGCGAACTCGGTGTGCATCGCCGTCGGCGACGCCTACGAGCCGCTGCGCGCTGGACTCGCCGAGAAGGGTGCGGCGATGGTCGTCGACGAGGGCACCAATCCCGACGCGGAGGTCGGCCCGGTCATCTCGACCGCCTCGCAGGAGCGCATCCTCGACTGGATCGACAAGGGCCTGGAGCAGGGAGGCGAGCTCGTCCTCGACGGCCGCGGGCGCGGCTCGGGGGACGGCAACTTCATCGGCCCGACCATCATCGAGTCGGAGCCAGGCGCCGAGATCGCGCGTGAAGAGATCTTCGGCCCGGTGCTAACGCTCCTGCGCGCTCCCGACCTCGACGGTGCGCTGAAGATCCTCAACTCCTCGTCGAAGGGCAATGCCGCCTCGATCTTCACGACGAGCGGCGGCGCCATGCGCCGGTTCCGCCACGACGCGGAGGCGGGAATGCTGGGCGTCAACATCGGCGTGGCCGCGCCGATGGCGTTCTTCCCGTTCGCCGGCTGGAAGGACTCGTTCTTCGGCGACCTGCACGCGAACGGGTCGGATGCGATCGACTTCTACACCGAGAAGAAGGTCGTCATCACCCGCTGGCCCGCCGTCTGACTTGGCGCGCACGTTCGAGTACGCGGCGAGCCTGGACGGGGACGGCACGCTGCTCGCCGACGGGTCGCCGATCCGCCCGGGCGAGGCGTGGACACCGGAGCACCTCGTGCTCGCAGGGCTGATGCGCTGCACGCTCCAGAGCCTCGGCTTCCACGCCGAGCGGGCGTCCATCACCGTGCGCGGGAGCGCCGACGGCCCAGGGGGTCGTGGCCCGGCGGGAGGACGGCCGCTACGGGTTCGTGGAGATCGACTGCGGGCTCGACGTCGAGCTCGACCCGCCGGTCGAGGGCGCCGCCCTGGACGAGCTCCTGGCGCTCGCCGAGCGCGACTGCTTCGTCGGGGCGTCCCTGCAGCCGTCGCCCCGCTACCGGTGGCGCGTGCACGGCGAGGTCGTCCGGTGAGGGTGCTGATCCTGGGCGGGACGCTTTTCCTCGGCCGCCACCTGGTCGAAGCGGCACAGGAGCGCGGCGACGACGTGACGCTCTTCAACCGTGGCCGCACCGATCCCGGGCTCTTCCCCGGCGTCGAGACGCTGCGCGGCGACCGTGCCGCCGGGGACCTCGACGCCCTCCGCACCGGTGAGTGGGACGCGGTCGTGGACACCTCCGCCCGAGTTCCGCGCTGGGTGCGCGACTCCGCAGGGCTGCTCGCCGACCGCGTCGGGCACTACACATTCGTCTCGAGCTGCTCGGTCTACGCGGACACGACGGCGGCGGGGACGGACGAGGGTTCCCCGGTGCTCGGGCTCGGCGACCACACCGTGGAGGAGATCACGAGCCCCGAGGTCTACGGCGGCCTCAAGGTTCTGTGCGAGCGCGCCGTGGAGGAGGCGATGCCCGGCCGCGCCGTCTCGGTCCGCGCCGGCCTGATCGTCGGCCCGTACGACCCGACCGGCCGCTTCACGTACTGGGTGCACAGGATTGCGGCCGGCGGCGAGGTGCTCGTGCCCGAGCCGCGTGAGCAGCCCGTCCAGCTCGTGCACGCGCGCGACCTCGCCGACTGGATGCTCGGGCTGGCCGAGCAGAGGGCCGCCGGCGTCTTCAACGCGACCGGCCCGGCAGAGCCGCTCACGATGGCGGCGCTGGTCGAGGAGATCCGGGAGGCGACCGGCAGCGACGCGCGCTTCACCTGGGTGAGCGAGCGCGCACTCCTCGACCACGGCGTCGAGGCGTGGAGCGACCTGCCGCTGTGGCTTGCGCCGGACGCGAACCCGGAGCTGGCGAACTTCCTCGCCGTGGACGTCGGCAAGGCGTCGGCGGCAGGCCTGCGCTTCCGGCCGCTCGCCGAGACCGTCCGCGACACCCTCGAGCACGCCGCGCCCTCGACCAAGGCGGGCCTCGACCCGGCCCGGGAGCGGGAGCTCCTAGCGCTGTGAGCGTCGTCGCCTTCGACGTGGCGGCCGTGCGGGCACGGTTCTCCGCGCTCGACCGGCCTACCGCCTTCCTGGATGCTCCGGGAGGCACCCAGGTCCCGGACTCCGTGATCGAGGCGATGGCGAACTACCTCCGCGAGTCGAATGCGAACCTGGGTGGGCCGTTCGAGACGAGCCGGCGAAGCGACGAGCTCCTCGTCAGCGCCCACAGCACGGCCGCGAGGTTCCTCGGCTGCGATCCGGACGAGATCGGCTTCGGCCAGAACATGACGAGCCTCAACTTCGCGCTCACGCGCACGCTCGGCCGGGAGCTGAGTGCCGGCGACGAGATCGTGGTGACGCGGCTCGACCACGACGGCAACGTCGCGCCGTGGCTCCAGCTCGCCGACGACCTCGACCTCGTGGTCCGCTTCGTCGACCTGCACGAGGAAGACGTAACGCTCGACCTGGAGGACCTGGAGCGTCAGCTCGGGGAGCGAACCCGCGTCGTCGCGTTCCCGCTCGCGTCCAATGCGGTCGGCACGGTGCCCGACGTCCGCCGCATCGTGGAGCTCGCGCACGGCGCCGGCGCGCTCGCGTGGATCGACGCCGTCCACTACGCGCCGCACGGCCCCATCGACGTGCGGGAGCTCGGCGCGGACATGCTCCTCTGCTCCCCGTACAAGTTCTTCGGGCCGCATCTCGGCCTCTTCTACGGCCGGCGTGAGCTGCTCGAGAGCTGGCGGCCGTACAAGGTGCGCCCCGCGCCCGACGATCCCGTCGGGGCGCGTTTCGAGACCGGCACGCTCTCGCACGAGGCACTCGCCGGCTTCGACGCGGCCGTCGCCTACGTCGAGTCGGTCGGCTGGGAGGGGATCCAGGCGCACGAGCGCGAGCTGGGCGAGCGCCTGCTCGCCGGGCTGCCCGCCGCGATCCGCCTCCACGGGCCTCCGACCATGGAGGGGCGGGTGGCCACGTTCGCGGTCACGGTGCCCGGCCTGACGCCCGAGCAGGCCTCGACGCGGCTCGCCGAGCGCGACCTTGCGGTCTGGTGGGGCGACTACTACGCGCTCGAGGTGATGACGCGCCTGGGCCTGCCCGGCGGAGCGCTCCGCCTCGGCCTGATCCACTACAACACGACCGAGGAGGTCGACCGGCTCCTGGCCGCCCTCCACGAGCTGGTCTAGGAGAGGCTGTGCTTCGCCTCTACTGGGCCAGGAACGACGGCATGGGGGGCCACGTCTTCCTCGGGCTCGAGGACCTCGAGGGCCTCCGCGAGGAGATGGCGGCGCAGGGCATGAGCGGCTGGATTCAGCTCGATCGGCTCGAACCGGGAACGCTCGTGCCGCCGGGGGCGGTCGACTTCGCTCTCTCGCACGCCTCCCCCGAGCCGAAGGTGCTCGCCGACGAGAGGCTCTGGCAGGATTGGCTGGCCTTCCTCGCCGGCGCCGCCGAGAACGGCGGCGTCGCCGTCCGCTGACGCCCACGGCCCCGGTCGCTGGCAAGATGGCGGCAGTTCCTGAACTGGAGGCAGACCCATGAGCGAAACGCCGCAGCCGCCCCCTTCCGGAGAGCAGCCCCCTTCCGGAGAGCAGCCCCCTGCCGGAGAGCAGCCCCCTTCCGGCGAGCAGCCCGGCGACTCGGGGCGCTCCCGCAGCCTCTGGACTGCGCTGGCCATCGGCCTGGGGGCCCTTGTCCTCGCCGGCATCCTCTTCGTCGTGCTGCGGCCCGACGACTCCGAGCCTGCGGCCGACTCGACCTCGACCGAGCCCCAGCCGACGATCCAGACGACCACGGAGGTCACCACCACCACGGCGACCACCACCCAGCAGACGACGACCGTCGCCACGACAACCGTGCAGACCACGACGACGCCCGATGACCAGCCGCAGCGGGTCGACGTCCGCTACGAGAACGGCGCCGTCGTGGGCGGGCTTGTCACCGCCGACATCGAGGAGGGAACGCGGGTCATGCTCGTCGTCCGCGCCGACGTCGAGGACGAAGTGCACCTCCACGGCTACGACCTTTTCACCAACGTCGCGCCGGGGCAGGTCGGACGTATCACGTTCACGGCGGACCGGGTGGGCGTCTTCGAAGCCGAGCTCGAGAACCTCGGCGTCCCGATCGCAGAGCTGACCGTCGAGTGAGGTGAGCTTCCCGCTCGGGCACGGCCTCGGCGAGGTCACCGACCTGCCGGTCCCGCTCTGGCTCTTCTACTACGGGGCCGCCCTCGTTCTCATCGTCTCCTTCGTCGCGCTGTACGCGCTCTGGAAGCAGCCGCTCCTGGCGAGAGCCAGCAGGGGGCGCCCCTTGCCGGCAGGACTGGAGGGCTTCGTCCGCAGCCGGGGGCTGCGGGTTGTCGCCGGCGCGCTCTCCTTCGCGCTCTTCACCGTCGTCTGGATCGCGGCCGTCGTCGGCGACACCTCGCCGGACGAGAACCTCGCGCCGCGGTTCGTGTTCGTGGTCTTCTGGCTCGGACGTGCCGGCGCTCAGCGTCCTCTTCGGGAACGTGTGGACGGTGCTCAGCCCCTGGCGCGCCGCCGCCGACGCAGCCGCCTGGGTCTCGGAGCGGACCGGCCTGCGCTGGGACGCGCCTTTCGCCTACCCGGCCGGGCTCGGGCGCTGGCCGGGGGCGATCCTGCTCTTCGCGTTCGCCGCCCTCGAGCTCGCCTACTGGGATCCGGGCGATCCGCGCGCGCTCGCGCTTGCGATCTTCCTCTACAGCGCGATCACGTGGCTCGGCATGCTCGCCTACGGGCGGAACGAGTGGACGGACAACGGCGAGGCGTTCGCCGTGTACTTCGGGCTCCTCGCCCGCATCGCGCCGTTCGGCGCGCGCGAGGACGACCGTCTCGTCGTCCGCTGGCCCTTCACCGGCCTGGCCCGTTTCGACCCTCGTCCCGGGACGCTGGCCTTCGTGGCGGTGATGCTCGGCTCAGTCGCCTTCGACGGGCTCAGTCAGACCGAGTACTGGGCGGTCGACTTCCGCGCCCGGCTGATGCGGCCGGTGATCCAGCGCTCGCCCGATCTGGCCGACGTGCTCGGGGCGCTCCTCGCGGCCGCCGGGCTCGCGGCCGTGATCGTCCTCGTCGCGCTCGCCTACATCGCCGCCATGAAGATCGCGGCGCGCCTGGTGCACTACGAGGGCGACCTGACCGATGCGTTCCTCGGCAGCCTCGTCCCCATCGCCCTCGCCTACGTGGTCGCGCACTACTTCTCGTTCTTCGTGCGCGAGTCCCAGTTCCTGTACGCCTTCGCGTCGGATCCGTTCGGCGTCGGCTGGGATCTCTTCGGGACGACGGAGTTCCGTCCGAACATCGAGATCCTGGCGCCGAAGACGATCTGGTACACGCAGGTGGCGGCGCTCGTGATCGGCCACGTCGCCGGGCTCGTCCTGGCGCACGACAAGGCGGTCGAGCTCTTCGACTCCCCGCGCAAGGCGGCCATCAGCCAGTACGCCATGCTGGCGCTGATGGTCGTCTACACCGTCGCCGGCCTCTGGCTGCTGTCGCAGTGAGAGGGGCCCGCCGGAACGGGCCCCTCCGGCCGCTCTTCCAAGTAACAGACTGTTACTTGGGACTTAGCGGTGCGGGAGCTCCACCGCGTCGCCGTCCATGGACGAGCCGCGCTTGATCCCCATCTCCCTGAGGATGGTCGGGAGGATGTCCACCGAGCGCAGGTCGTACGCAGGCGTGGCGCCTGCCTTGAGCCCGTCGGCCCAGAAGACGATCGGGATCCGCTGGACCGGCTCCTGGGCGCCTCCGTGGTCGCCCGCGACGCCGTAGCTCGCGTTGTCCTGGAGCAGCCCGACGACGTCGGCGGCGAACGGCGCGGCCATCGTGTTGACGAGCTCCTGGGCATGCGCCTTCCACCACTTCCGCTCGGCCTTCGTCATCGGGGTCGAGGTGTCGGTCGTGTAGAGGACGTACCGGTTGCCCTGCCGGTAGTACGAGGCGATCACGCTCGGAAGCGTCGCCATGGCGGCGGCGGCCTCCCGCTTCTTCGCCGTGGACTGGTCGATGAGCCACGAGCGCACGGCGCTGTCCTGGTAGTTGAACGCGATGTTGCCGGTCGCCAGGAGCGGCGCGAGCTGGGGCTGCGGCGAGAGGTACGTCTCGTCCGCGTCCTTGCCGTAGTACCAGTTGAAGTTGCTGCGGTTAGGAGCGACGACCCCGTGGAAGTTGAGCGCCGGGTTCCCGGCGTGGTCCGTGGTGAGGACGATCAGCGTCTCGTCGAGCTGGCCGCTCGCCTCGAGCCCGGCGATGAGGCGGCCGAGCTGCTCGTCCGCGTTCTTGGCGATGAAGTTCTCGTGCACCTGGTTGAACGGGGCCGGGTACGAGCCGGTGTCCGTGATCCCGCCCCACATGTGCCCGATCTTGTCGATGCCGCCGAAGCTGACGAGCATCCCGCTCCACGGCTCGTTGGCCATCATGGCGAGCGCGGAGTCCGCGACCCACGTGTCGCCGCCGAGGTGCGCCGGGTCGAGCCCGGGGACGAACCGGTTCCCGTCCTCCGGGTACATGCACGCGGGGCAGTCCGTCCGCGTGCCGTAGTCGAGGTTCGCGTTCGAGTCGATGTAGAAGCGACCGCACGTCGGGGCGGAGAGGTAGCCGGGCACCGCCACGCCGGTCGGGCCGCGGTAGGTGTTGCCCGCGCCCGCGCAGTCGAAGTTCCGCCCGCTCAGCGTGACGATGATGTCCGCCGAGGGGCCGCCGGAGGTGTAGGTGGCGGTCGTCTTCTCGCCGACGGTGATGAACTTCGTCCCGGGGTGCGTCTCGTGGAGGAAGTCTCCGAGGCGCTTGACGCCCGAGGTGGCCTGGAGGTCGAAGAACTGGTCGCGCGCGAGGCTGGACGTGACGAAGAACGCGCCGGGCCCCTCACCGAGCACGTTGTCGACGTCGCGCTGGACCTCGTCCGCCCAGCCCATGTTCTTGGGCAGCACGCCGGTGGCGAGGACGTTGTGCGTGATCACCGTCTCCGAGCCCATGTGCCCGAGGTAGGCGTCCTCGTAGTTGACGCCGTCCTCGATCAGGCCGCGGACGTTGTCCATGTCGAACACGTCCACGTACTCGGGCCGCATCTGGTCCATCACGACGATCAGGACGCGGGTCGGCCGCTCGCGCGATGCCTGCGCGGGCGAGACGGCGACCAGGCCGACCGCGGCGACGAGGACCGTCAGACCCAGCCGTGCGAGCGTGCGTCTCATGTGTCTCTCCCTTGTTCCCCCCTGAGCTGCGGCGACGCTACCAGGCCGCGGCCGCCGCACCAAACCTTCCTAGGAGTAGGACTTGCGGGCCGCGTCCCAGCGCGGCTCGTCCCAGCGGATCTTGTCCGGGTCGATGCCGCGGTCCTCGGCCAGGTCGGCCGTGAGGAGCTGGAAGCGGACGATGTCCACGACCGGGTGCTCGGTCGGGACGAGCGTCGTCTCGGCGCCGAGCTCGGCGAGCGCGCGGAGGACGTCCTGGGCCCGCTCGGCGGCGCGGCCCTCGCCCTCGAGCACGAAGACGCGCACGGACTCGTCGATCGCGGCCAGGTGGCCGTGGAGGATCTGCTCGATGTGGTGGGCCTCGGCGGCCACGTGGACGCCCTCACGGAGCTTCAGCGTCGCCTCCCGGACCGTCGGCACGTCGCGGCCCGCGCCGACGATCGCGAACCGGTCGTGCCCGGAGACCGGGAGCGGCTCCTCGGCGAGCACCCGCTCGACCGCGGCGGGAAGGCCGGAGACGTCCTCGCCGCGCAGCGCCGCCAGCGCCGCGACCGCCGCCGTGTAGCTGGCCGTGTGGCAGTACGACTCCTCGACCTCCGGCGTCACGACGAGCACCTCGTCGGCAGCCTCCGCGAGCGCGCTCTCCTCCTTTCCCGTGACGAGCCAGGTCGGGCCGGAGAACGCCCGCACCGCCTCGAGCGCCATGGACGTCCCGCCCTCATGGCTGACGACGACGAGCAGGTCGGCCTCCGGCGGCGCCAGCACGACCTCGAGCGCCTGCATCGCCTCGCCGCCGGTCTGCGCCGCGTGGAACGACGTCCCGCAGCCCGTGATGACGACGCGCCCCTCGGGCAGCCGCCGCTCGCCCACGCGCTCGGGCACCCCGCGCAGCCACTCGGGCTGCGCCAGGATCGCCTTGCGGGTCAGCTCGCCGGGCACGGGCGAAGCGAAAGTACCATGCCGGGATGGAGGGCTACCGCTTCACGATGGCGCGCGAGGTCGAGTTCCGGGACGTCGACGCGGCCGACCACGTGAACAACGCCGTCTACCTCACGTATCTGGAGACGGCCCGCATCCGCTACCTCCTCGGGGTGCTGGGAGCGGACTTCGCCTACCAGCTCTCCCTCGTCCTCGCCCACGTCTCGCTCGACTTCCGCTCGACCGCGCACTTCCCGGAGACGCTGACGATCGGGGCCCGCGTCCCGCGCGTCGGCACGAAGAGCTTCGACATGGAGCACGAGATCCGCGGCGGCGACGGGCGCCTCGTCCTCGAGGCCTCGTCCGTCATCGTCGCCTACGACTACGAGGCGAACGCGTCCATGCTCGTCCCCGAGGACTGGCGCACCCGCCTCGACGCCTACGAAGAGAGGAGCTCTGTAGCCGGCTGATGCCGAAGACCTTCGAGAAGACCGTGCTGGACAACGGCCTGCGCGTCCTCACCGCCGACATGCCCCAGGCGAAGTCGGTCGCCTGCTTCGTCATGCTCGCGGCCGGCTCGCGCTACGAGACGAAGGACACCAACGGCATCGCGCACTTCGCCGAGCACATGTTCTTCAAGGGCACCGAGAACCGCCCCACCGCCCGCGACATCGCCGGCGAGATCGACTCGATCGGCGGCGAGTTCAACGCCTTCACCGGCAAGGAGTACACCGGCTACTACGTCAAGTGCGCGGCGGAGCACCGCGACACCGCGCTCGACGTCCTCGTCGACATGCTGCGCCACTCGAAGTTCAACGCCGAGGAGATCGAGCGCGAGAAGGGGGTCATCGTCGAGGAGATGAACATGTACTACGACACGCCGCGCGACTTCGTCGACGGCGTGTACGACTCGCTCCTCTACGGCGACCAGCCGCTCGGCTGGGACATCATCGGCACGAAGGACACGGTCCGCGGCGCCACGCGCGAGACGTTCACCGACTACCTCGACCGCTGGTACCGCGCGCCGCGCATGGTCGCCGGGCTCGCGGGCGCGGTGGGCAGCGACGCCGTGGAGCGCGTCGCGTCACTCCTCGGCGACGTCCCGAACGGCGCCACCGGCACGCCCGAGCCCGTGTCGTGGGAGCAGGAGGAGCCGCGCGTCAAGCTCCACACGAAGACCTCCGACCAGGCCCACATCCGCATGGGCGTCCACAGCTACCCGTTGGGGCACGCCAACCGCTACCCGCTGATGCTCCTGGCCACCGTCCTCGGCGGCGGCATGTCCTCGCGCCTGTTCACCGAGGTGCGGGAGCGCCGCGGCCTCGCCTACTACATCTACGGCCACAACCAGGCCTACACGGACGCGGGGACGCTGTTCGCGCAGGGCGGCGTCGACATCCAGCGGATCGACGAGGCCGTCGCCACGGTCGTCGGCGAGTTCGGCCGCATCGCCGCGGAGCCGGTGGACGCCGACGAGCTCGAGAAGGCGCGAAACTTCGCCAAGGGCCGCCTCGTCCTCTCTCTCGAGGACCCGAAGGGGACGATCTCCTTCGGCCTGCGGGACGAGGTGCTCGAGGGCAGGATCCGCGAGCCGGAGGAGGTGCTCGCCGCGCTCGACGGCGTCACGGTCGAGGACCTCCACCGGGTCGCGCAGGACATCGTCCGCGACGATCGCCTCAACCTCGCGGTCATAGGGCCGTTCGACGACCCCGCGCGCTTCGAGTCGCTGCTCTCGCTGTCGGCCTAGGTCTTGTCGGCCTAGGCCGGCGGGCTCGGGTCGCCGTCGTCCCCGCCGCGCGGGCGCCTGAGGAGTGCGAAGGCGATTGCGGCGAAGGCGCAGGCGACGCCGATGAAGGCGAGGAAGCGGGCGACCCAATCCTCGCTGCTGTCCGACGATGCGCCGGCGGCCTCGGCGTCCTCCTCGTGCTCGGCGGCCCCCGTCTCGGTCGGCTCCGGCTCGGCCGGCGCGGTCTCGGTCGGCTCGACCGGCTCCGTCTCGGTCGGCTCGGTCTCGGCCGGCTCGCCGCCCCCGGCAAGGCTCTCCCCACCTGCGTTCTGCAAGGGAGCGTCGGCGTCGACGACGGTCACCGCCGCCGGCTCCTCGGAGCCGGGAGGCCCGACCCAGCGGACGGCGGTGCCGTCCGAGTAGGTCTGGATCGCCTTCCAGGACATCTCGCCGGGCTCCTCGGGCGTGCCCGCGAGGAAGGAGAACTCGACGAACCCGTCGGTGGCCAGCTCGCCCGTCCAGACGACGGTGCCGAGCGACAGCGGATCGTCGCCGGGAACGATCTCGCGCTTCCACCCGGGCACGTCCTCCCACGCGAAGGGGAGGAGGTTGGGCGGGAGCTGAAGCTCGATCTTCGTCGTCTGGGCCTCGCTCTCGCCCGGCACGATGATGCTGAACTTGACGGCGTCCAGCGGCGCGACGACCGCCGGCGTCACCTGGATGTGGGCGTACGCCGCCGTGCCGCCGCCCAGGAGCAGGGCGGCGGCAACGGCGGCGGCGACGGTTCGGCTGAGCTTTGTCACCTGGTCAGCCTGAAGCGCCAGGAGCCCCTCTGGGGATGCCCGTCGGACCCGACGAGGGTCCACCGGGCGATGTAACGGCCCGTCGAGAGGCCGCTCTTGAGGGACACGACCAGCCGCCTCAGGTTGCGCGGGTCCCGCCGGCCGTTGCCGATCGAGACCTTGACGCCGTTGGAGACGCGGTAGACCTTGAGCGTGCCGCTGCGGATCGGCCCGCTGAAGGTGACCCTGACCGTCTTGAGCGTCCGCTTCGCGCTGGTGGCGGGGGACTTGGAGACGACCGTGACGTGCGCCAGTGCCGGCGCCGCGCCGAAGGCGGCGATGACCCCTACCGCCACCGTGACGAGGAGCGATCGTCTGATTCTCGTGAACATCTGTCGGAACCTCCTATCCGAATCTTGACGGAAACCCGCGGGGCCGGACGGTCCGGACGTCCGGCCCCGCGGTTCGCTTTCAGGTCCTGAGGGAGCCGTTGACGGACGTCACGGACGAGCCCGAGGTGGCTTGGACTTGGATCGAGACGAAGCCGCCGCGCCGCGCGATCCTGTTCGCCGCGCGGGAGCCCGGCGCGAGCGTCACGAGCACTGCCCCACGCGCGCCGAAGCCCATCGTCTTCGTGGCGACGTTCCGCGAGATGCCGAGCTGGTTGGCGAGCGCGGCCCCGATGCGGAGCCTGATCGTCGTCGACTGGTTCAGCGGGCCCGTGACCATGGCCACGACCCTGTCGGTGTTCCGCCGCGTCGAGAGCTGGACGCGGAGCGGCCGGTTGGTGAGCTGCGCGATCATGGCGTTGAGGGGGGAGATCGCGGCCGCCACGGCCTCGGAGATCGCACCGCTGGCCGGGTTCGACGGCGTGTCGGCGGGCGACGTAAACGCCGCCGATCGCCCTCGCACGCCGTCCTGAACTCGGCGGCGGTGCCGAGCTCGTGAGGTTCACGCCGGTCGCCGCTGAGGACGACGGGGATCCACTGCTCCGGCTCGTCGCCGAGGCCGGACGAGGTCTTCTGCAACGGGACGTAGTTCCAGAACGGGTCGGTGTCGTTCGACTGGACCGCGAGGATGTTCGCCTCGGTGTTCAGCGCCGCGACGCCCTGACAGGTGGCGTGGCTCTGGATCCCGGTCTGCGCCATCGGCCAGTTCAGCCACTGCGACTCGGTCATGGGGATGCCCGGCGCAGCCGGCCTGCGATAGCCGCCCGGCATGAAGCGCAGGTTCAGCCAGCCGTGGTCGGCGAGGCCGTTGGACTCGACGAACGGCGTCGACGAACCCGTCGTTCGGGATCACCGTGCGCAGGACGTCGTCGGGCAGGGAAGCGCCCGAGTTGTCGTCCTGGTAGCGTGATGTCCGGCCGCTCCGCCTTCCGTAGGTCGTCGCGGCGAGCGGCCGTTCCGGACCGGTCGTGTCCGGGACCACCTGCGGCACGTTCGCGGTGGCGAGGCGAGCCCTGGAAGCGCAGGGTGTAGGCCGCAGCCGGCCTTGGTGACGAGGACATTGGCCTGCCCGGTAGTCGCGTTCCGACCGATCGGCGGGGTCGGCGCCGAGCGCGGCCTGAACCTGCCCAGGCGGGCGCGTTCCAGGCCACGGACGTCGCGCCGGCGGACGGCTTGAACGTCGTCCCGGTGGCGCTGATCGTGATCGTCTGGATCTCGGGCGGCTTGGCCACCTTCCCGACGATGTTGTAGAGCGACGGATGCGCCGACGCGAGCGCCGTCAGCGTGAGCGCGAGAACCGCGGCCACACCGAGAGCGATGCGCAGCTTGACGATCTTCATTTCGGTCTCTCCTCCGTTGTCGAGGCTGTCGCCGACGGCCCGTGCGGGCGGCCAGGCGGGAACTCTCAGACTGAAAGAGTCAGGCCCGGAGGGGCGGCGCGCGCGGCGCGGCCTCGGTCGCGAGCAGCGCGATGCGAGGTCGCGGGAGGTGAGACCGGCCCGGAACGAGAACGGTCGGCAGGACGGTCGGCCGCCCACGCGCGGCGAGAGCGACCACCAGCCGGTCCGCGGCGCGGAGGAGAGCCGTGGCGATCAGGTAGGCGAGCAGCGCGAAGGGAAGCTGGAGCACGAGCCCGAGCAGCAGCTCCGGCCCGAGCGGGGCTCCCATGGCCGCCGCGGGATTGCCGATCAGGTGCGCGAAATGATGGTGGAAGAGAAAGCCGAGCGGGACGAGGATCGCCAACGGCCAGGCCGAGCTGCCCAGCCCGCGCCGCGTCTGGAAGACGCGGACGGCGGCGATGAGCGCCAGGATCGCCAGGGCCGAGAGCAGGAACGGCAGGCTGCAGACGAAGGCGAGCACCGACTGCGCCAGGCGCGGTCTCGTGCCGGTGCGAGTGCGCGCCGGCCGGATGCGCCCCCGGCGCCGGGACGAGGGTGCGCGTGAGGATGATCCCCACCGCCGTCAGCGGCAGGGCGACGAGCCAGGCGGCGAGGTGGCGCGCGGCCGTCACCGGACCCGTACTGCCTTGGAGATCGAGCGCACCGCCCGACCTCCGCTCGGCGTGTAGATGACCTGCCAGCGCCCGGGCCTGAGGCGCCTCGGCGTGAAGGAGAAGGCGCCGCCCCTGATCGTCTTCCTGGCGACAGGCACGAACGCGGTCGTCTTGATGAGCTGCAAGCGCCCGGGCAGCCACGGGCTCGTCGTGCCCTTGATCCGCGTCCTGCCGTTCGGCAGCCGGATCGCCCTGATCGTGACGAGCGAGCGCATGATGATCGTGCGCGTCGTCGAGTCGATGCCGTTGGCGGTGTTGGTGGCCTTGATGCGCGTGGTCTCACGGATGGGCACCTGGACGGCGAAGTTGCCGAGCGCGTCCGTGGTCGTGTTCGTGACGAGGGTGCCTGCGCCCTGGCGCGTGATCGCCACGGGGATGCCCGCGGCGGCCGGGGCGACGCTTCCCGAGATCGTCACCCTCGGCTTCGCGCCCTTGAGGCTGGCCGGTGCGGCGATGGAGACGACCGCGCAGGAGCCGACGATGAAGTCGGGCCCGCGCGCCGGGTCGTTCGGATGTGTGCCCCCAGGCGCCTGGTCGACGTCCGTGGGAACCCCACTGATGATCCCGTCATACGTGATCACGAACGTGTCGGTGAGGATGGCGCCCGGGGCGACCAGACTCGCAGGGACGGTGATCCAGGCGGCCGCCGATCCCACCGGATTCGTGTCGCGATCGCCGGTGGTGACCCCTTCGGGGACGAAGCCTCCGGCAAGAGTCCAGGTTCCGTAGTCGAAGGTCGCGACGTTGGACTCGTCGACCGACATGCGCACGAAGCGGGTCACTCCGCCGACGGTGAACAGAAACGCATAGCCCCCGACCACCTGAGGCTCGTCGTGCTCCGGGACCCACGTTCCAAGCTGCACCTCGATGACGGCCTGCAGGCTGCCGTTGGCCTCGGAGAGCCAGGCCCTGAGCACGTCCGTCGGCTTGTGGTGGCCGTCCCCGAACGCATCGTTCATGACGACGCCGGGACTGCACGGCGCGGGCGGCGCGACGACCACGTTGCCGCCGGCCGGCAGTGCGGCCGCAAGCGCGAGCGCGGCGATCAGCGCTACGACCGCAGACCCGCCCAGGCCCCCGATGACCCTGCGTCCCCTCATTGCCCCGACGCGAGTGTAGACGGAGCTGCCAGCACCTGACAAGCGGGTACGGAGCGTCGCCTGCCTAGGGCGCGAGCTCGTACGGATAGTCCGTCAGCGCCTCGCAGCCGTCCTCGGTGACGAGGACGAGATCCTCCAGGCGACAGCCGCCGAAGCCGGTCCGGTAGAGGCCCGGCTCGACCGCCAGCACGTCGCCCGCGACGATCTCCTCCCCGACCCGGCCCAGGCCCGGCAGCTCGTGGACCTCGAGACCGACCCCGTGGCCGAGGCTGTGGAAGAACCCCTCGTCCAGGACCTCGCCGGGCTCCTTCGAGAGCTGGGTGGGGAAGCCGTGCGCCTCGAACAGCTCGCAGACGGCGCGATGGGCGTCGGCGCCCGTGATCCCGGGACGGATGGTCGCGTAGGCGAGGTCGAGCGCTTCGCGGACGAGCGCGTGATAGCGGACGAGCTCCTCGGGCGGCTCGCCGAGGCAGAACGTGCGGGTCATGTCCGCGTAGCAGCCCGAGAGCGGGTCGCGCGGGAAGAGATCGACGACGATGGGCTCGTTCTCGCGGATGGCGCCGTGCCCGGGCTCGTGGCCGACGGTGGTCTGCGCGCCGGAGGAGACGAGCACGAGGTCGTCCACCATGACGGCTTCCACACTGAAGACCTGCATCGCCTCGGTCTGGAGGTCCTCGCAGGTCACCTCGCCGCCGGCGCGGAGGCGCGTACGGATGGCGTCCATCGCGTGCTCGGCGGCGCGTTGCGAGCGGCCGATGCCCTCGAGCTCCGCCTGTGACTTCACCCGGCGGCGCTCGTCGAAGAGCTCGCCCCGGGCCTCGATCTGGATCGCGTGCGCGCGCAGGAAGTCGGCAAGCTCGAGCGGGAAGTCCCGCGGCGTCACCGCCGACTCGACACTGGCCGCTCGGCAGGCGCGCAGGACCAGCTCGGGCGTCAGCTCGTGCCAGCTCAGGCCCTGCTCGACCAGCTCGTCGAGCCCGAGCTCCTCGAGCGGCACCGTCTCCAGGCCCTCGACGCCTTCGAGCCGCGGGAGCTCGAGCGAGCCCACGTACGCGGTGCGCTCCCCGTTCCGCTCCAGGTAGACGAACGGGTCGGGGATCGACACCGGCACCTCGTGTCGCAGCTCCGGGGAGCGGACCGTGTCGCCGTAGATGATGACGTCCGGCAAGGCTCCCGATGGTAGCCGCTCCGGGTAGATTCACCTCCGTGGAGGAGGTTCTCGAGCGGGCGCGCAAACTGGTGGGTCGGTACGAGGAGGAGGCCAGACGGCTCATCCCGGAGGGCGCGGCGCTGTTCGACGCACACGTCCACGTCGGCCGCGACATCGACGGCATGGTCGCGCCGTACGAGGACCTCGCGGCGTTCCTCGAGCGCTGGGGGGTGGAGCGGGCCTTCACCTTCTGCCTGGACGAGCCCGACCGCGAGCCGGCCTTCCGCGCGGCCAACGACCGCACGCTGAAGGCGGCGGCCGGGTCGGGCGGCCTCCTCGTCCCCTTCGTCCGCCTCGACCTGGCCGGGAGCCCGATGGAGGAGGCCGTGCGCGCGCTCGACGCGGGCGCGCGCGGGATCAAGCTCCACCCCAGGGCGCAGGGGTTCCTGCTGGACGACCAGCGGCTCGAGCCGGTCTTCGCGCTGGCGGCGGAGCGCCGCGTGCCGATCCTGATCCACGGCGGGCGCGGCCTGCCTCCGATCGCCGAGAGCCTCCGCGGATTGCACGATGCCTACCCGGACGCGTCGCTCATCATCGCGCACGCCGGCATCGCCGATCTCGCCGCGCTCTCGGACTGCTTCACCGGACGGCCGGGCGTCTACTTCGACACCTCGGTGTGGAGCGCGATCGACCTCCTGGACATGTTCTCGCGCATCGCGCCCGGTCAGGTGCTGTACGCCTCCGACTACCCGTACGGGCAGCAGCCCGGCGCGCTCCTGCTCGCTCTCCGCACGGCGCGCCTCGCCGGGCTCACCGAGGACGAGGTGCGCGACATGCTGGGCCGCTCGGCCGCGCGCATCGCCGACGGCGAGGAGCCGCCGCCGCTGACCGAGCCCCGGGGCTCGCGCCGTTTCGAGCAGCCGCTGACGTTCGCGCGGATCCACCACTACCTGGCGATGGCGACGCCACTCCTCTGGACGCGCCAGGCGGACACGATCGGCGTCCTCGGCCTCGCGCTGAACGCCTGCGCGGAGCGCGACGGCCATGTCGAGGAGCAGGAGCGGATTGCGGAGCTCCTCGCCGCCGCGCGCGACCTCTGGCGCACGCTGCCCGAGGCCGGAGACGACGCCGAGGTGCGGGCGCTGAGCCGGGCGGCCTTCCGGCTCCTCCACGTTGCTGACATCCTCACGCTGACCGTCGGCGTCGAGGATGCCTGACGGCGCCGGCGTTCCGGCCGTCGTGCTTGCGGCCGGGGCGGCGACGCGGTTCGGCTCGCCCAAGCAACGGCTGCTCCTGCCGCAGCGTGCTCGCCCGGCTCGGGGACGCGCCAGTCGGCGAGGTGGTGGTCGTCGCCGGGGCCTACCCGCTGGAGCTCGAGGGCGCGCGCGTGGTGACGTGCCCCGAGTGGGAGCTCGGGCCCGGCGCGTCGCTTCGCTGCGGGCTCGGCGCCCTCGCGCCGGACGTCGAGGCGGCGGTGGTCGTCCTCGCCGACGGTCCCGACCTGGCACCGGAGGCGGTGGGGCGCGTCCTGGCCGCCTGGCGGGAGTCCGGCGCCCCGCTCGTCGCGGCCGCCTACGGAGGAGTCCGCGGCCATCCCGTCGTGGTCGCGCGGGAGCTCTGGAGCGCGGTGCCGGTGGATGGGCTGCGCGCCTTCGACCCGCTGCTCGTCCCCTGTGACGACCTGGGCGCGCCCGGCGACATCGACCGGCCCGAGGACCTCCGCTGAGACGCCGGCTCCTCCGCCCGGCGTTCCTCATACCGGCGTTCGTCGTCCTCTCGCTCGGCGCCGGGATCGCCTACGCCGCCTGGCAGCAGCTCGACACCGGCCGGGTCGACGACAACAACGCGATCCTCGACTCGCTCCCGACCTTGCCCGGCACGCGGGAGATCCAGCGCCTCACGCAGACCTCGACCGGCGAGGACGCGCTGCCGGTCCCCGACCAGATCTTCACCAGCGCCCTCTACGCCCCACCGGCCGGCGTCACGCAGGAGGAGGTCGTCGGCTTCTACGTCGAGAGCCTGGCACCGGAATGGGAGACCCGGACGCGGATCGTGCGCGCAACCGGCGAGGAGGTCGGAGACCAGCAGGATGCGCCCAGCTCCTTCCGGGTAGACTTCTCGCGCGACGACGACTGTCTCAGCCTGCTCACGTACGGCATGGCCGAGGGACACGTCGGCGAAGCGACCTACGCCCTCACCGTCCAGAGCGGCGAGGGTCCGTGTCCCGAGCCCGACTAAAGCCCCGTTTCGCCCTGCCGATGAGACAGGCAGGGTGGAGGAGCCGCCCGCCGAACACCGAGGGTCGAGGTATCGATGGAGGCACACGCAGCATCGTCGCCGCTCGCGACGGCACGCCTACGCCGGCGGCTGACGCTGGAAGAGGCGGCCGAGCTCACAAGCCTCGAGATCGACGACATCAAGTCCCTGGAGGAGAGCAGGACGTACCGCTTCCCCTCACCGGCGGACGCGATTGCGGCGACGGTCGTCTACGCGTCCGCTCTCGGCATCACGGAGCGTGAAGCCAGGGAGCTGGCCGGCCTCCCGGCCGTGTCCGTCGTCGAGCGCTGGTCGCTCCGGCGCTGGGGGATCGTGATCGGCTTCGCCGCCGTCGTCGCCGCCTTCATGGTCTTCGTGCTGCGACCGCAGATCGTCCCCACCGACGAGTCCCCTCAGGTTGCGCCGGTGACGACGCCGGCGGCCGCGGCGCGGCGCAGCTTCCCGAGCGCTGGGAGATCCAGGTGGACGTCTACAACGGCACCCGCCGCGGGAACGCCGCCTCGAGCGTCGCCAACGAGATCGCGGGGCTCGCCTACGGGATCGGCGAGGTGAAGAACGCCGACCGGCGCAACTACTCGAAGACCCGGGTCTACTACCCGCCAGGCGGGGAGGCGGTGGCCCGGCGCCTCGCGGACGAGCTCGGCGCCGGCGTGGCCGCGCTGCCCGGCGGCGACGACCCGCACCGGCTCGTCGTCATCGTCGGGGCCTCGCGCTAGGCGGATAACCCCTCCTAGTTCAGCGGCGTGCGGAGCGCGGCGAGCTTCGCCTTCAGCTCCGCGGACATCTCTTCCTGACAGCAGGCCTGACGCACGTACGTCCGCAGGCTCGCCTCGAAGCGGTAGCGCTCGCTGCAGTACCCGCAGCCGGAGAGGTGCCCCTCGGCCTCGATCCGCTCGGCCTCGCTCAGCTCGCGGTCGAGGTAGGGCTGGATCACCTCCTCGCACTTCTCGCAGATCGGCTCGAAGGCGGTCACTGCTCCTCCCCCACGACCGACTCGGCCAGCTCGCCCTTGAGGATGCGCCGGCCGCGATGCAGGCGCGACATGACCGTCCCGATCGGGACGTCGAGGATCTGCGCTGCCTCCTGGTAGGAGAAGTCGCCGATGTCCACGAGGACGATCGCGTCGCGGAAGTCGTGCGGGACGTTCGAGAGCGCATCGACGATGGAGTCCTGCGAGAGGCGCTCGACGATCTTCTCGTCGTCCGGGGCGCCGGAGGTCTCCTCGAGCCGGTTGTAGAGGAAGTAGTCGCCCTCCTCCATCGGCTGCATGTCCGGGGCGCGTTGCTCGCGGCGGCCGCGGTCGATGTTGAGGTTCGTCAGGATGCGCATGAGCCAGGCCCGGAGGTTCGTCCCCGGGGTGTAGGAGCGCCAGCTTCGAAAGGCGCGGGCGTAGGTCTCCTGGACGAGATCCTCGGCCTCCTCGCGGCTCGACACCAGGCGTCGCGCGACCCGGTAGACCTGGTCTGCCAGCTCGAGCACTTCCTCCTCGAAGCGGACGCGGTCACGGGCCTCGGTCGCCAGGCGGCGGGCGTCGGTTTCGGCCTCTGCCATCCGTCGGACACTACACAAGCTAACGCCCTGCTCCCGCCCCCTATTCCGGGCGCGATCAGGCGCCGAGCTGGCGGAAGCCCGCGCGGTCGAGCGCCGCGACGATCTCCTCGCGGCGGACGCGCTCGTCGTCCCAGGCGAGCGTGACCTCGCCGAGCAGGTTCGCGTTGGCCGACTCGAGCCCGTCGAGGCTCCCGAGCGCGCCGCCCAGCCGCAGAACGCACCGTTCGCAGCGGATTCCGCTGACCTGCATCGTCTCCGAGACGACCATCACAGCCCATCGTATGTGAGAGTCACCAGCCGCTCGCGCAACGCGCGAAGGCCGTCGCTGCGCCCGATTTCGAGCTGCTCCCCGGCCTGGTCGCCGACGTCCACGCCCCCGAGGAGCTCCCCGGGCGTGGTCATCTCGCGGGTCTCCGGATGGATCAGGGCGGCCTCGGCCCCGAAGCGGGCGGCCGACCAGCGATTCTGGGCGTAGAGGCCGCGATCGGCCGGCGCCGCGCCCGGGTCGGCGGTGGCGACGAGCGCGTGGCAGAGCCCAGCGAGCGAGGCGGTGGCGGCGAGCCGCGTCGGCTGGTCGGGCATGCGGATCTCCAGCGTTCCGAGCCGCGGATGCGGCCGCACGTCCCACCAGAGGCGCATGAGGTCGTCGGAGAGGCCGAGGTCGACGAGCAGCTCGACGAAGCTCGTGAAGTCCTCGTAGTCGCGGAAGGCCGGCGGCGCGCCCGCTCGCGGCAAGAGCTGGAGCAGCTCCGCGCGGGTCGAGGCCAGGCCCGTCTCGGCGCCGTCGGCGTACGGCGAGTTGGCCGAGAGCGCGAGCACGGCGGGGAGCAACGGCAGGACGGCCTCGAGCCGCCCCAGGCACTCCTCCGGGCTCGCGACGCCGACGTGGACGTGGAGCCCCGCGCAGTGCTGGCGGAGCGCCGACGGGCCGGCGTACTCGGCAAAGCGCTGCAGCGCCTCCACCGGAGTGACGGGCTGTTCGCCGAGCACGGCGGTCGGCCAGGTCCCGACGGCCGCCAGCTCGAGCCCGTGGGCGCGCAGCCGCCGTCGAGCCTCGAGCCGCAGCCCGGCGAGCTCCTCCACGGCCTGCGTCACGTCGGCACAGATGCCCGTGGTCAGCTCGAGCATGGTCGTGAAGAGCTCGGCCTTCAGGCGCTGCCCGTCCAGCACGCCCTCCGGGACCGACGCGGGCTCGAGCGTCTCCGCGTCGAGGACGAAGAGCTCCTCCTCGATTCCCACCGAGAACGCCGAGGACTCGCCGAAGCGGTGCGGCACCATCGCGGCCGAGTCTAGAGGGGTGGGCTCAGAGGTACTCCGCCAAGAAAAGGGGAGGCCTCGGCGGAACGCCGCTTCCCGCCGGGGTGCGATGGTCGTTCCGAAACAAGGACGCAGGGAGTGTTCGTAGCCGGAGGCTACGGGCGCGACTGAGGACGCAGTCTTCGGGGCGAGCAGCGCGGCCCGGCGGCACAGGCTGCGTTCCGCCGATCCCTCCAGGAAGGGAGGTGGTCGGAGGCCCGGGCAGGCAACGCGGGCCTCCGACCGGTCAGCCCCTGGGGGGAGGGGCCGCGGGCCTGCTAGCCGCCCGGCTGGGCGGGCTGCTGCCCGAGGGTGACAATCACAGTTCGGGGAGACTGGCCTCGGTGGATCTCGAGGGTCATCGAGTCGCCGGGGGACTTCTCCATGATCATGCTGCGCAGGTCGTCCGGCGTCGTCACCGGGTGACCGTCGGCGCGCCTCACGACGTCGCCGCCCAGAACATAGCTCCGGCCGCCGACGATGACCTGCTGGTCGCCGCCCTGGAGGCCGGCCTCGTCCGCGGGACTGCCCTCGACCACGCCGACGATCATGACGCCCTCGTCGACCGGCACGTTGACGCCCTCGGCGAGCTCGGGCGTGATCGCCTGCATCTGGACGCCGAGGTACGCATGCTCGACCTTGCCGCTCTCTTTGATCTGGGAGACGACCTCCTTGACGGTGTTCACCGGGACGGCGAAGCCGATCCCGACGTTGCCGCCGGACTCGCTGGAGATCTGGGAGTTGACGCCGATCACCTGGCCGCGCGCGTTGAGCAACGGGCCGCCGGAGTTGCCCTGGTTGATGGGCGCGTCCGTCTGGATGACCTTGTCGATCGTGTAGCCGTTCGGCGCGGTGATGTCGCGCTGGAGCGCGCTGACGATGCCGGCAGTGACGCTGCGCTCGAGCCCGAAGGGGTTCCCGATGGCGACGACCGCGTCCCCGACGTGCACGTCGTCCGAGTTGCCGAGGGGGAGGGGAGTCAGCGCTCGTGACTGCGCGTCGATCTTCAGGACGGCGAGATCGGTGGAAGGGTCGCTCCCCACGATCGTCGCCCGGACGCGGTCGTCGCCCGAGAAATTGACCTCGATCTCCTGCGCGTTCTCGATCACGTGGTAGTTCGTGACGATGTAGCCGTCGCGGTCGACGACGAAGCCGGAGCCGAGCGAGGAGGTGGCCTGGGGCCCGAAGAAGGGGTTGCCGGACTCGACGCCGCTCGTCGTCACCTGGACGACCCCCGGGCCGGCGTCCTCGTAGATCTGCTGGACGGGCTTGGCCCCGGTCTCGCTCGCCTCGAACGTCGCCGGAGCGTCGGCAGTCGTGGCGGCCGCCGCGACGGTCGTGACGACGGGCTCGGAGTCGTCCCAGACACCGATGGCCGCGCCGATCCCGATAGCCGCCCCGCCGCCCAGAAGAGCGGCGAAAACGAGCGAGCCCATGCGTGCCCAGTTGGAGCCTGCGTCCATGACCTTCTTATAGCTCCGGGCTCGTGAATTCCCGGTTGCGCTGGGTTAAGGCGGTGTTAAGCGCCTATCCCGGCGGGCGGGTATGGATGGAGGGTGGGTTCCTCCTTGCTGGGGCCCGCACGAACGAACGAGGCTGCCTGCCCGCCGAGATGGTGCCCGCTCGCGCGCGGATGCGCAAAGCACGGCCGCTTGAGCGGCGCGTCAGCTGCGCAGGTCGACGACCGCCGGCGGGCCGAGGAGGTCGACCTTGTCGCCCTCGGCCTTCCGGTCCACCTCGGCTGCGACACCCTCGATATCGCGCATACCGGGGAGAAAGAGCGCGCCCAGGGTCGCCACGGTGCCGATGAGCGCGGCGCCGATCAGTGTCGCACGGACGCCGACGAGCCCGGTCACGGGCGCCGTGAGCGCGAACGAGAGCGGCAGCAGCCCGATCGAGATCAGCCAGTCCAGGCTGGAGACGCGCCCGAGCATGGAGGCCGGGACGTGACGCTGCTTGATCGTCGCCCAGACGATCGTGCCGGCAGTCTCGAGGGCGTTGAAGAGCAGGCAGGCGACCATCAGCTGCCACGAGGCGGTCGCGAGGCCGTACCCGGCAACGGCGAGGGTGGCGATCGTCCACGTCGCGTACATGAACGTGACGTCGCGACGCGGGTGGCCGCGCTGGCCCATGATCAGCGCGGCGCCGATCGCCCCGATCCCGCCCGCCGCGAACACAAGCCCGAGATCGCCCGCGGACGCGTGCAGCTCGTTCTTGACCACATACGGCAGCAGCACCTCGGCAGGGCCCATGAACGCGAGGTAGGCGATGGTCGCCGACAGGAGCGTCCCCCACAGCCAGGTCCGTGCGCGGACGAAGCGCAGGCCCTCCTTCACGGCTTGCAGGGACGACTCGGCGTGCTCCGAGCGCGGGTGGGCCGGAGGGCGGATGAGGAAGACCGCGACGGTCGAGGCGGCGAACGACGCAGCGTCAACGGCGAACGCCGTCCCGGTGCCGAAGCCCGCGACAAGGACGCCACCGAGCGCCGGCCCCGCGAGGCGGAGCGCGATCGGGCGCACGAACTGATCGAGCGAGTTGGCGGCGGGAAGGTCCGAGGCGGGCACGATGTCCGGCACCACCGCCTCGAAGGCCGGTGTGAAGAACGCAGTCCCGACGCCGTAGAGGGCGACGATGATAGCCAGCTCCCAGAAGGTGAGGAGGCCGGTCAGGGACAGCGCCGCGAGCGCCGCAATCACGACCGCGCGGCCAGCGTCGGCGAAGAGCATGAGCTTCCGCCGGTCGAGGCGGTCGCTGAGGACGCCCGCGGGGAGCAGGAAGGCGATCGTCGGGATGGTCATGGCGATGCCCAGGAGCGAGAGGGCGGCGGGTGCGTTCCAGAGCTCGTAGGCCTGCCACGCCATGGCGATCAGGAAAATGCCGTCGCCGATGAGCGAGACGGTCATCCCCGCCCAGAGCAGGCGGAAGTCCCGGTGGCGGAGCGGCGCGAAGAGGTTGACCCGGGAGAAGCCGCCCGGGCGGTCGAGCGACTCGTGACTATGCTGCATGCGACTTCGGCTCGGCTTCCTCGCCCCCGTTCACGAGGTACGCAACGAGCGCCTCGTGGTCCATCGGCTTGGCGAAGAGGAAGCCCTGGCCGAGCTCGCAGCCGAGGTCACGCAGTGAGGCGATCTGCTCTGGCAGCTCAATGCCCTCCGCGACCACGTCGAGACTCAGACTGTTTCCGAGCGCGATGATCGCCGCGGCGAGGCCCGACTCGTCGTGCTCCGACGAGAGGAATGATCGGTCCATCTTGAGGATGTCGACGGGGAACCTGCTCAGGTAGGAGAGCGACGAGTAGCCCGTACCGAAGTCGTCCATCGCGAGGAGGACGCCGAGCGCCTTCAGCTCGTGCAGGCGCTGGACCGCCAGGTCGGTGTCGGCCATCATCACCGTCTCGGTGATCTCGAGGACGAGCGCCGACGGCGGCAGGCCGGTCAGCTCGAGTGCGCCGCGGACGTCGGCGATGATCGAGTCCGACTGGAGCTGCTTGACGGAGAGGTTGACGCTCATCGTCAGCGGCGGTGTGCGCGGGAAGCGCTCGTGGAGGCGGACGCCCTGACGGCAGGCCTCCAGGAGCACCCAGCGACCGATGGGGACGATCAGCCCCGTCTCCTCGGCCAGCGGGATGAAGTGGAGCGGCGGGATCGTTCCGCGTGTGGGGTGCATCCACCGAAGCAGCGCCTCGACGCCGTAGTCGCTGCGCTGGTCGAGGCGGACGACTGGCTGGTAGTGGATCACGAGCTGGTCGAGCTCGAGCGCCTGCTGAAGCTCGGCCTGGAGCTCGAGGCGCTCGACAACGCGCTCGTGCATCGCCGGCTCGAACACCCGGTAGCTTCCCTTGCTGTCGCGCTTGGCCATGTACATAGCGACGTCGGCGTTGCGCAGGAGCTCCTCGGCGTCGGACGAGCCGAGCTCGTGGTCGGCGAGGCAAATGCCGACGCTCGCGCGCGGATAGACATGCTTGCCGTCGATGTCGTACTGGAGCGCGAGCGCGCGCAGGATCCGGCCGGCGACGTCGGCGGCCTCCTCGGAGTCCTTGATCCCGTCGAGGAGGACGGCGAACTCGTCGCCGCCGAATCGGGCGACCGTGTCGGCCGGGCGGACGGCGCCGAGCAGCCGGCGCGCGACCTCCTGGAGGACAGTGTCGCCGGCCGCATGCCCGAGGCTGTCGTTCACCGTCTTGAAGTCGTCCAGATCGATGAACATGACGCCGATCGTCGGGCCGCCCCGGCTGCTGCGCATGATCGAGTGCTGGACGCGATCGGCGAAGAGGGCGCGGTTCGCGAGGCTCGTCACCGGGTCGTGGAACGCCTGGTGCGCGAGCTGGTCCTCGAAGGCCTTGCGTTCGCTGACGTCGCGGCTGTTGAGGACAACGCCGCGGACGTGCTCGTCCTCGAGCAGGTCCGTGTGCTGCACCTCGAACTGGAGCCAGTTGCCGTTGCGATGCCGGAGCGAGCACTCGATCACGTGGGTCTCCGAGCCGCCGCCGACGTAGGCTTCGCCGACGCCGGCGACGATCTGCGCTAGGCGCGGGCGGTCGGACTGGGCGAGGAAGCGCGCGAAGTCGCTGCCCTCCACCTGGTCGACGCGGTAGCCGAGCACGCGCTCGACCGACGGGCTCTGGTAGGTGACCGTCCCGTGCGCGTCCAGTACGGTGATGAGGTCGCTGGAGTGAGCGACGAGCGAGCGGAAGCGAGCTTCGCTCTGGCGCCGGTGGAGATCCTCGGCAAGCGACGCGCCCTCGGCCGCGAGCGATACCTGCGAGGCGAGCGACTCGAGCGAGTCGAACAGCTCGCGCGACATGGCGACCGGCGAGCAGAGGACGAGCAGTCCTCGCGTCGCGTCGCGAGCCGTGAGGGGAAGGACGAGCACGGACTGGCCGCCGTCGAAGCGAAGTTCTTTGCGCACGTCCCCGGGCACGGTCGCGAGCGGAACCTCCGTTCCGATCCTTGTCGGCTCGCGCAACCAGGCGCCCGCGCTCTTCGAGACCGCCCACTCGCCGTCGTCGCCGGAGGAGGCTGCCACGAAAGAGCCCTCGATGCTCAGGACGACGAGCCGGACGTCGACCGGGCGGTCGACAAGGGCGAGGATGGCCGAGATGGCCGCGTCGTTGATCTGCGAGCGACCGGCAGCGGCGACGAGATCGCCGCCGGCCCGCCTGAGCGCCACCTCGCGGGAAGTCGCGCGCTCCTCCTGGCGAACGAGGCCGACCATGCGGGCCACCACGAGCAGGAAGAGGAGGGCGGAGGCGAAGATGAGCACGAGGCGGTCGGTGTCACCGAACGACTGCCAGGCCCGGACGCCCGGCGCGACCAGGCACGCCCCGGCGAGGAGGCCGAGGCGGAGCGGGGTCAAGCGCGTGCGCGAGTCGAGCGCGGGCTCCTCCAGCGTCCGCATCGACGGGTGCAGCGCCGCGGCGCCCCAGAGCAGGTAGAAGGCGATCCAGCCGACGTCGTAGCTCAGCTGGTGGCTGTAGGCGTCGGTCAACAGCGCGTACGTATACGCGGAGTCGACGGCGAGGAGCGAGACGATGCTGCCGACGAGCAGGTAGAAGGCCGGGGCGCGTTTGCCGTTGTCGACCGCGAGCCGCACGGCGGCGGCGAGGAGGAGGATGTCGCCCAGCGGGTACGCGGCCGAGACCGCCTTCTCGAGCCAGGTCAGGCCGGAGAGGTGGACGTTCGGGGCGACAAGGAAGACCCACGAGAGCAGGGCGATGCCGACCGAGATGATGAGCGAGTCGATGACGCCGGCGCGGTCGCCCTGCGGATTTCGCCGCCTGACGAGGAGAAGCAGGCCCGCCACGAGCGCTGGGTAGACCGTCAGGTAGATGGCGTCGCCGATGGAGGGGAACTCGACTTCGGCGCCCGTCAGCTTCGGATAGCTGTACGTGTAGAGGTCGCCGGCGAAGAAGAGGAAGAGGCCGACGATGAAGAGCGCCCAGGCGAGCCAGGCCTTGGGCCGGTGCAGGTAGATCCCGACCGCGACCGCGACCGAGGCCGAGAGGCCCAACAGGTTGATCAGCGGCCCGTTGCCCTTAAGGGGCGGGAACCAGAGGTAGGCTGCCGTCAGGAGGCCGCCGACGGCGAGGTAGATCACCCACGCGCGCCCGCGCCAGTCGAAGCTGGCGAGGGTGCTCACGCGGCGAACTCCTGCGGCCGGGACGGCCGGAGGTCGAAGGCGTTCGCGAGCTTTCCGAGCACGTCGAGGAGCTGCTCGATCTCGGCTTGCGAGTTCGCGGCGGTGACCTGGATGCGGAAGCCGACCTCGCTCTTGGGCACGAGCGGGTAGGCGGCGAGGGTGACATAGATCCCGTTGTCGAAGAGGAAGCGCCCGGCCGCGTCGATGTCCTCGTGGCGTGCGAGCGGCACCTCGATGATCGGGAAGCCCGACCGGTTCGGGGTGTGGACGCCGAGACTGTCAAGACAGGTGAGGATCTGGTCGGTCTTGCGCCAGAGGTTCGCGCGGATCGCGTCGCCGCGGGTCTCGTTGACGTCGAAGCCGGCGAGGACCGTCGCCAGCGACGCGGTCGGCGAGGGGCCCGAGTACAGGTAGGGCGGCGCGGCTGTCTTCAAGAGCTCCTTCAGGTCGGTCGGGCAGGCGACGAAGGCCGCGAGCGACGAGTAGGACTTGGAGAAGCCGGCGACCAGGACGACACCCTCGTACGACTCCCCGCAGTAGCGAATAACGCTGTTGCCGCGGTGTCCGTACGGGCTCGTCTCGTCCGCGCCGCGCTCGCCGATGACGCCGAAGCCGTGCGCGTCGTCGACGTAGAGAATCGCGTCGTAGCGCCGCGCGACGCGGGCGAACTCGTTCAGGTCCGGCGCGTTCCCGGTCATGCTGTTGACCCCGTCCATGCAGACGAGGCGCGTGGTCGAGCGGTCCTGGCGCAGGAGCTGCTCTAGGTCGTCGGGGTCTTCGAAGCGGAAGCGCTTGACCGTGGCGCCGCGCGCAGAGGCGAACTGGCAGCCGTCGTAGATCGTCTTGTGGGCGCGGTTGTCGACGAAGATCGTCCCGTCCCCGGCAAGCACCGGGATCACGGACAGGTGGATCAGCGTGATCGTCGGAATCACGAGCGCGTCCTCACAGCCGAGCAGCTCGATCAGGCGCTCCTCGATCTGCGGGTAGAGGATCGGGCTCCCGAGCATCCGCGACCAGCTCGGGTGCGTGCCCCATTTCTCCAGGTACTCGGGGACAGCGTCGATGATCTCGCGGTCGAGGTCGAAGCCGAGGTAGTTGCACGAGGCGAAGTCGGCCAGCCACTTGTCGCCGATGCGGATCATCCGGCCGTCGAGCTCGTCGATGACGGCGTCCGTCATCGGGTTGGATCGCTCCAGCTCGGCCAGCTCGCTGCAGGCTGCAAGCCAGCGGTCGATCCATCGTGGCGAGGCAGAGGGCGACCGTGGGCCATCCGGGCGGTAAACGCTCATCCGCCCCACATCGGCGTCTCCTCAAGAATCTTTAGGCACAAGACACCCGAACGAGCCAGTGGTGGCCGCGAGCACGTGAGCTGTGCGGCAGGACCTGCCGCCTAGTCGCAGCGCCGAATGATCGACCCGACACTCCAGTTTTCCAGGGACGATTCAGGGACGCGGCCGTGATTCGACGGGATCAGGCCCTCCAGAGTGGCCGTTCTACGCGGCCTTACGACCCTCGGAAGACGGACGGACGGCGGGCCGGACGGGGGCGGGGGAAGCGGGGACGCGGGCTGCCAGGCTATGGACTGGCGCTAGGACCGGTCGGGGCCGCTGGTCATCTAGTTGTCCTGGCGGAGAATCACTGGCCGTCACGCAAGTTGGCGATGAAGTTGATTGCAGTGATGCTCGGCAGAAACACGTACGCAGCGGCTTTGGTCGTGATGAAGCTCGAGAGACCTGTCACCTCGATCGGCGGGCTCCCATCTGCCTGAGGCATGACGAAGATGCTTTCCGCTGGGTCCTGGGTGCCGAGCAGTGGGTCTTTCGACCTCGGGTGAAGCCTGACCGCCCCGGCGAACTCGCTGTCATTGACCCACTGTCGCAGCACGAACTCGTATTGGTTCTCGATGTTCGAGTTGATGAACTGAAAGAGCATCCCGCGCTCGATGCCGTCGTAGGGTTTCCCTGGGTCATAGGTTGGCCCGTACGGCAGACCGCGGCGAATCAGCCGGTGAGCGTTGTTGCTGCCGCCGGGCACGCCCTGGCCGGCGACCGGTTGACCTCGTGGGTTGACGCGGCGTATGTGCGCGCCGACGGGACAGCTGAGCCCCTTCGGATCTCCCGAACCATCGGCGTTCACATACTCGAAATCGTTCAACTGCTCGGGCGAGACCCCTCCCGTAGGGCTATCCGTGTCCGGTGACAGGGCGAGAGGAACGCCGTTGCGCCATCGCCCGCACATCTTCGCCGCCAACAGTTCGGGATCGATCTTGTCTCTGTTGGATTGCAAGAAGTTTTCAAAGCCAACGACGTCGGTCTCGACCTTCTTGAAGACTGCGAAGCTGCCGTTCAGGCCCAGTTGTCGTGGCTCCGGGACATCGTAGTTCGTGGCGTCTTCCAGCAAGACGAAGAGCCATGGCTCGCAGGGCTCCTGGTGGTCAGGAGGATAGTTCTCAGGACCGCCGCGAATGGTGGGCATGCTGATGCCGTCGGTGTATCCGAAGTGCACCTTGGCAGTCGGCACGGGTTGGCCATCTTGCATCTCCAGTAACGCCATCCCGTCCTGCCGCCAGATTTCGCGAAAGGCATCTCCCTCGGCAAACAAGGCCTGCAGCCTGTCGCTGTAGCTCGTCATCGCCTCCGGGCTGATGGCATGCAGCGTCACCAGAACGTGATCGTCTCCTCCTCCAAAGCCCCCGACCCAGTTCTGGGGCGAACTGGCTCCGGTATCGCCGACCAGCTCCGCTCGTCGCGCGGCTCCTTCGATGAATGCGCCGAACGACTTGAACGAGAGCGTCGGGACGAGTTCCTCTACCTCCAGCGCTACAAGTCCGGGCCACGTGATGCCGACGTTGAGGCAATAGTCGGGCTTGCGACGCGGGGCCTCGGCGGGATCGTCTCCCGGTCCGGGCGCGAACCCTACGTGCCAGTCCCGGGCAGTCGTGACTTGCGGGGTGTCGGATTCGTCGCCGCTCACGAGCCGGCCGAGTTGCCTGCGCGCTTGTGCCGGGCTTCCTACCGCCAGCAGCAAGTGCCGCACCATCGGCATCCTGTAAGCGCGGAGAACGAACCCCTGAATGTCCGCAAGGTCGAGCGCAGACTCTTCCGCGGCCCCCGACCCGCCCCCAGCCTTTAGCGGTTCATGCCTGCGGCCCAGAAACCGACGAAGACGCCCCGAGTCCTTCATCGCCGATGCTGCCCGTGTCGTGCTCTCCTTGGCCAATGCCGAGCACGGGATCGATCATGGTTCGTGACCATGTGACAGCGCTGCTATCCAGCGGTGGCCGCCGATGACTTGCGATCGGCCAGCAAGGCTCGAATGTCCTGAGTCGCGAGACCTGGATAAGCGGTGTAAAACCCAATCGCCGGATAGTTGTTCTCCAAGGCCCACTGATAGAACGCCTGGGCGTTCTTTGCTACCGGCGTTGGTGGACCGCCAACCACATGTGGAAAGACAGCATCGAAGGCGAACGAGGTCTTTTCTGCGAAGTCCTGGATGTACTTCGCGAAATCACCGTCGAAGATCGTAAAGAACCCCAGGCGGTTTTTCTCGAAGGCGACCCAGCCGAAGAAATGCAGCGTGCCGATAGCATCTGATGCGTCGTGCCCCTTCTTTCCTATCAGCGCCGGCGCGACCATCTTCGCAGCAAAACCTCGCGCACGTGACTTGAAGGTCATGTATGTCAGCAAGCAGCCCTGCGAGGTATTGCCCGTGAAGCCCGCCTCACGCGCGCACTCCTTGATGTCCTGAACCGACGCATCCTCGTAAGCGAAGTACTCATCAAGAGGCTCGCGGACTTGACGCTTCAGCCATTTGATCACCCGCTCACGGTTATCAGCCACGGGAGTGGCTGGAGGGTCGTCCACGTGCTCGAAGATGCCGTCGAACACCGGGCCGGCACTCTCCACGAGCCGCTCAATATGCTGGTCGACCTCGCCGTCAATGTCCGAAATGAAGAGAAGCTTCTCGTCTCCCTCGACCATGAAACGGGAGAAATGCACGGTACCGAGGTCGTCCTGCGCCTTCGCGAGATCGGGCATCAAGGGGGGCAGCTCGTCGGGTAGCGCCTTGGCGTTGGCGGGACCCTTGATCGGGAAGTCAATGACTAGATGACTTTGACTCATAGCGTTCTCCTTCGGTCTCGATCTTGCTCGACTGGGTCACGGACACTCCAGAGCGTCTGTCTGACATGACGGCTATCGAGCGCTAGCCGATGGTGACGTTTGATAATCGGCGAGGAGAGCTTTGATGTCTTGAACTCCGAGGCCTGGATAGGCGCTGTAAAACCCAATGGCCGGATAGTTGTTTTCCAATGCCCACTGATAGAACGCCTGGGCGTTCTTTGCTACCGGGGTAGGCGGCGCGGCAACGATATGTGGAAAGAGAGTATCGAAGATGAGCGAGTTCTTATCTGCGAAGTCCTGGATGTACTTCGCGAAATCACCGTCGAAGATCGTGAAGAAACCTAGGCGGTTGTTCTCGAAAGCCACGAAATGGGAGACATGCAGCGTCCCGATTGCATCCGACCCTTGTTTTGCCTTCTCTCCGACCCGGGCCCCCGTGGTCAGCTTCGAGGTAAAGGCCTCACGGCGTGACTTGAAGGTCCAGATAGTCAGCAGGCAACCCTGCGACGTACTGCCCGTGAAGTCCGCCGCCCGCGCGGCCGCCTTGATCTCCTGAACCGAAGCGTCCTCGTACGCGAAGTACGTATCGATGGGCTCACGGACATGGTGCTTAAGCCATTTGATGACCCCCTGAGGGTCACTAGCCACAGGCGTGGCCGGAGGGTCGTCCACGTGCTCGAAAATGGCGTCAAACACTGGGCCGGCACTCTCCACGAGCCGCTCAATATGCTGGTCGACCTCGCCGTCAATGTCCGAAAGGAAGAGAAGCTTCTCGTCTCCCTCGACCATGAAACGGGAGAAATGCACGGTACCGAGGTCGTCCTGCGCCTTCGCGAGATCGGGCATCAAGGGGGGCAGCTCTTCGGGTAGCGCCTTGGCGTTGGCGGGACCCTTGATCGGGAAGTCAATGAGGAGATGACTTTGGCTCATAGCGTTCTCCTTTCGTCTCGACCTCGCTCGACTGGAGTCACGGACACTGCAGAGCCTCTGCGAGCTGCTGCGCCCCGTCGGCCGCCTCGCCGGCCGCGGCACGGGCGTCCTCCCCGCCGGACGTGGAGAGCGACTCCAGGCTGGCCGCAAGGTCGTCGGCGGCAGTCGCCGCGTCAGTAGCCCCGGCGGACGTGAGGGCTGCGGCAGCGGCCTCGAGAGCTGCTGCGAAGGATCCGAAGCCTGCAAGGGCTTCCTGGCCGGCCTCCGTCCCGCTGGTGGAGACCTCTGCGAGGTCCGCCTCCACGTCCGACAGCTCGGGACAGAGCTCCGCCTGAGCCTCCTGGAGGCTGTCGATGCCCTCATCGACGGTGCCTGTACCCGCGTCGGCGTTGGTGGTTCCCGTCGCGGCCTCGGTCGGTGCGCTTTCGTCGTCATCCGAAGCGCAGCCGAGGGCGGGGACCACGACCAGCAAGGCAGCCGTGAGGGCAGCTGCGAAGCGGCGGGTCACGATGCGATTCGAGCTCACGGTCTGCCTCCCTGTTCCATTCCACTCTTGCTTGCCAGTTTCGCCCCCCGCTCGGCGTCATTACATCACCCGCCAGCCTCGTTCACCCGGGTGAAAGCGGAGTCGTTGTCCGCAACGAGTCGCAGCCTCCGCCGTGCCAACGACTGTCGCCGTCGTCGCTCACACCGAGTACTCCTTCAACCGTTCGGCGACGATGATCCGCGCCGCCGCCTCGATCAGCGCCAGGTGTGAGAAGGCTTGCGGGAAGTTGCCCAGGTGCCGGGCGGTTTCGGTCTCGTACTCCTCCGCATAGAGCCCGAGCGGCGAGGCGATGCGGAGCAAGCGCTCCATCAGGTCACGCGCGCGCTGCTCTTCCCCGACGATCGTCAGGGCGGAGACGAGCCAGAACGAGCAGATGAGGAAGGTCCCCTCCTTGCCGGAGAGGCCGTCGTCGGTCTCGTCGGTCCGGTAGCGCAGGACGAAGCCGTGCTCGGTCAGCTCCTCGGCGACGGCGAGGACCGTCTTGTGCAGGCGATCGTCGTCGCGCGGCAGGAAGCCGAAGATCGCCGCCAGGAGGGTCGAGGCGTCCAGCGCGTCGGTGTCGTAATGCTGTCGGAGCACTCCCCGGTCGCTCACGCCACGCGCGAGGATGTCCTCCCGGATCTCGGCCGCCGTTGCGGCCCACGTCGCCTCCAGCTCGGCATCGCCGCGGATGTTCGCGAGCTTTGCGGCGCGATCCAGGGCGACCCAGCACATGAGCTTCGAGGAGACGTAGTGCTGCGGCTTCCCGCGCGCTTCCCAGATGCCCTGGTCTGGGCTCTGCCAGACGCGAGTCGCGCACTCCGCCTGGGCCTGGACGATCGGCCATAGGCTCCGCGGCAATCGCTCGCTCCTGCGTGTGTGGAGCAGGATCGAGTCGAGAACGGCCCCGAAGACGTCGTTCTGACGCTGGTCGAAGGCGCCGTTGCCGATCCGCACCGGCCGGGCGCCGGCGTACCCGGAGAGCTCGTCCCGCGTCGACTCGGTGAGGTCGCGCCGGCCGTCGATCCCGTACATGATCTGGAGACCGCCGTCCTCATTGGCCTCGAGATCGGAGACGAACTGCATGAACTCGTCGGCCTCCCAGTCCAACATGAGGTAGTGCAGTGCCTGGAGCGTGAAGGTCGAGTCGCGCATCCAGGCGTAGCGGTAGTCCCAATTGCGTTCGCCGCCGGGGGTTTCCGGCAGCGAGGTCGTCAGCGCGGCCACGGTGGCGCCGGTCGGCATGTAGGTGAGGCCCTTGATCGTAAGGGCCGAGCGCTGGATGATCGGCCGCCAGCGGTGGTCGACGAAGCGCGCGGCTCCGAGCCACTTGCGCCAGTAGCGCGTGGTCGCAGCGAGCCGAGCGGCGGCGTCATCGACGTCTGTGGGCGAGGCGAGCCCCTCCGCCCACGAGAGGGAGCAGAAGGCCCGGTCGCCTTGTCGGAGGGTGTGCCGCGCCCGGACGCGACCGCGCTCGATCCCGAGCGCCATGTCGGTCTGGAGCCTGATCGTGACGTCGGCACCGCTGGCGTCGGCCGTCTGGCGGCTTCCGTCGACGAGCGTCCACTCGGCCTGGGCGCGACCGTAGTCGAAGACCGGCTCGCAGACGAGCTCGACGTCGACCTGTCCGGCTACGCACTCCACAGTCCGCACCAAGACGTGGTCGGCGTCGTCGTCGGCAGGGGGTCGGGTATGCGGCGTGACTTCGTCCTCGTGGTCCCACGGGCCCATCGTCAGCGCGTCGCGGACAAGGATCCACCCCGTGGGCGTGTTCCATGTCGTGACGAGTGTGTTGGTGCCGGGCTCGTACTGCCGCTGCGTCGGGACGGTGATGCCGAACGGCGCGATCCGGAAGCTCCCCGCCTGTCGGTCGAGGAGGCTGCCGAAGACGCTCGGGGAGTCGAAGCGGGGCACGCAGAGCCAGTCGACCGACCCATCCGGGGCGACCAGCGCTCCGGTGTGACAGTCGGAGAGAAACCCGTAGTCCGCGATCGGCGGGAACGGCGATGGCGCCGCTGCGCTCTGCTCTTTCGGCTCCGGCGTTGTCTTCGTGCTGCTCATGTCCTCACCTCACCTTGTCGTGCTCAAGTCGCCAACCATGGCCCGTACCACCGCTCGTGGCCGGCGACCAGCTCGTCCGCGGCCTTCGGGCCCCACGTTCCGGGCTTGTACGGATGCACGGGCGGGGGCGCGTCGAGGAGCGGCTGCATGATGCGCCACGTCTCCTCGACGCCGTCCTGACGTGTGAAGCGGGTGCCCTGGCCCACAATCGCGGCATGCAGGAGGATCTCGTACGGGGTCGCGCCCTCTCCCCCCTCCTCGGCGAACTCCGTGTCGAGCGTGATCGTCTCGGCCTTCGCAGCGTCTGCCCGGAAGGCGCCGAGTCGCAGCTGCACACCCGTCGACGGATCGAGCTTGATCACGAACTGGTCGGGCTCAGCGGTGTCCTCAATCACCGAGAAGCCGAGCTTCGGAGGGCGCTTGAAGACGAGCCTCACCTCGGTCTGCGTCGCCGGCAGGAGCTTTCCGGTCCGGATGAAGAACGGCACGCCCGACCAGCGCCAGTTGTCGATGTCGAGGCGCAGCGCAGCGAACGTCTCCGTGGTCGAGTCCGGCGCGACGCCGTCGACCTCGAGGTAGCCGTCGTGCTGGCCCCGGACGTAGTGGGCCGGGCTCGCCTTCGCAACGGCCCGGAAGAGGGCGACGATGCAGTCCTTCAGCGTCTCGGGGTCGCCACCCGACGGCGGCTCCATCGCCGTCGCGCCCACGACCTGCATGAGGTGGTTGACTACGACGTCCCGGAGCGCGCCGACCGGGTCGTAGAAGTGCCCGCGGCCCGCGACTCCGAAGTCCTCCGCCAAGGTGATCTGCACGCAGGACACGTAGTTCCGGTTCCAGACAGGCTCGAGCATCGTGTTCGCAAAGCGCAGGAAGAGGATCTCCTGGAGGCCCATCTTCCCGAGGAAGTGGTCGATCCGATACAGCTGGGACTCATCGAGGGACTGGTGGAGCTCGTCGGCGAGCGCTCGCGCGGACTCGAGGTCGTGGCCGAACGGCTTTTCCACGACCACCCGCGCCGAGGTCGTCAGGCCCGCGTCGGCCAGCCCCTTGACCACCGTGCCGAACAGGAAGGGCGGGATCTCGAGGTAGAAGACGGGCATCGAGGCGCCCTCGATCGCCTTGCCGACCCGGGCGTACGTGTCCGCGTCCGCGAAGTCTCCCGGCACGTACGAGAGCCGGGCGGCGAAACGGTCGAACACCTCCTCGTCGACCTGCTCCCCGGTTCCGTCGATCGACTCGCGGGCGCGCTGCACCAGCTGGTCGACGGTCCAGTCGTCGCCCGCCACGCCCACGATGGGGCACTGGAGCAGCCCGCGCGCCTCGAGCCGGTAGAGCGAGTGGAAGGTCATTACCCTCGCCAGGTCGCCCGTGATCCCGAAGACGACGAAGACGTCGGCCGCCGCAGGTTGGTTCATCCCACTCTCCCCTCGTCGTCCGTCCGCACCGTGATCCGGCCGGCGCGCTGGTGCGAGAACCCCGCCCACGTCCAGTCCGCGATCGCCTTGGCCCGGTCCCCACCGGTGGAGAGAAGCGCGAGATGGACGGTTCCCCAAGCGAGGGCGGCAGTCTTGCCCTTGATCGTGCGCCCGCTGGCGGTCTGAATCACCGCCGCGCCGCGGCCGATCGTCGCCATCGTGCCCTTGTCGTGGTACACGAAGGGTTCGGTCTCCTTCCCCGCCACGCGCCGCGCCACGTTCTCTCCGGCGCGCTCGCCGGCCTGGAGGGCGACCGAGCCGAGCTGCGGGAGGACCTTGCCCGTCTTCGCGTCGGTGATCCAAGCGACGTCGCCGACGGCAAAGACCTCCGGGTGCCCGGCAACCGTGAGATCCGGCCCGACCGGGATCCGGTTCCCCTTCTCCAGCTCGAGCCCGAGCGAGGCGACGATCGGGTTGGCCTGGAGGCCGGCGCCCCAGACCAGCGTGTGGGCTTCGAGGACGGTGCCCGATTCGAGCGTGACCCGAGTCGGCTCCACGGAAGACACGAGCTCGCCGACCATGACCTCGACGCTGAACTTCTCGAGAGCCTTCTTGGCGTAGTCGCGGAGGTCCTTCTTGAACATCGATGAAGAGCTCGGGCGCTGCCTCGACGAGGATGATCCGGGCCTTTTCCTGCGGCAGGCTCGGGTAGTCCTTGGCGAAGCTCTCCCGGTAGAGCTCGGCCAGCGCGCCGGCGCTCTCGACCCCCGTCGGGCCGCCGCCGACGACGACGACGTTGAGCGCTCCGTCGTCCACGAGCGCCGGGTCTCGGTCCGCCGCCCCCCACATGCGCAGGATGTGCTCCTTGAGGCGCACGGCGTCGGACAGCGTGTACATCGGAAACGCGTGCTCCGCGGCGCCCTCGGTTCCGAAGAAGGTGACCTCGGCGCCGACCGCGAGCACCAGGTAGTCGTACTCGAGCGGAGCCATCTCAGCGAACTGCACCCGGCGGCCCCCGAGGTCGATCCCGGTCACGGTCGCCTGCTTGACGGCGAGGTTGGGCTGCTCGTGGAAGAGATCCCGGAGCGCGTGCCCGACGACGGCCGTTTCGAGCAGGGCGGTCGCCAACTGGTAGAGGAGGGGCTGGAACGTGTGGTAGTCGTGCTTGTCAACGAGCACGACCTCGGCTTCGACGTCCTTGAGGGCGCGGGCGGCCCCGATCCCGCCGAAGCCGCCGCCGAGGATGACGACGCGCGGGCGCCGCTCGTGCTTGTCGCTGGGCTCAGTGCTCTCCGTCACGGCCTTGCTCCCCATCAGGCTTCACCTCGCAGGCCGGTGTGCATCGTCAGGCGCCAGGATTTGAGAAATTCGTGGACTGGGACCGCCCACGGGTCTGGCTCCCTGTTCCATTCCACGCTGGCTTGCCAGTTTCGCCCTCCGCTGGCGTCGTTACATCGCCCGCCAGCCTCGTTCACCCGGGTGAAGCGGTCGTCTCTGCCCGGCGGGTCTAGCGTCGCCGGGTTCTCAGCCGGAAGGCGGCACCCTCCGGTTACGTCGGTGCGGAGCCCTCGCCCCCGTCCGTCGCTCCGTCGTAGAGAAAGAGCAGGGCCGCTTTCACCCGTCTGCTGACGTCCTCCGCCTCGGCGAGGCCCAGCTTCAAGAAGATGGAGTGGATGTGCTTCTCGACGGCTCGTTTGCTGAGCACGAGAGACTCGGCAATCGCTGTATTGCTCTTTCCCTGGGCGATCTCCCCAAGGACCTCGAGCTCCCGCGGGGTGAGCTCGGCGAGCGAGGGGCGCCCGTGGCGTGCCTTGGCGGTCACGAGCACCTCGACGACCTTGGGATCGATGACCGATCCGCCGGCAGCGACGGACTCGATGGCTGAAACGAGCTGTACGGGGTCACGCACGCCCTCCTTGAGCAGGTAGGCGCGCCCGTCCGAGCCGGTCTCGAGGAGCTTCAGCGCGTACGTCGGCTCCGCGTACTGGCTGAGGATGACCACACCTACCTCAGGATGGAGCTGCCGCAGCTGGGCTGCAACCTGGATGCCCTCGTCGGTGTTCGAGGGCGGCATTCGAATATCGCTCACCACCACGTCCGGACGGACGGCCTCGACCGCCCGGAGGAGCGACGGCATGTCGGCGCACGCGGCCACGACTTCGATACCCGGGTGAGCGGCGAGGAGCTGCTGGATCCCCTCCAAGACGAGAAGGCTGTCGTCGGCGACGGCGACTCGAATCACCATGGCGGAACGATAGAGCGGAACGGTAGGCGCCACGTGTCGATGTGGTGAACGATCACCCGGCCGAGTAGACAGGCCCGGCGATCGCGGCAACACTACCGCTTGCTGCAGTTGCCTCGAACTCCGAAGGAGCGGGTGTGTCGACGATCTCCGCAGGATCGAGCGGCGCCGCGACGGTCCCCACCACGGCGGTGATCTCCACCCGGCGCAGCTTGCTGGCTGCCTTCGCGGCCGGCCTTCTCGTCGCGATCGGCGCAGGCCTGCTCCTCGCGACGAGCGACCATCTCGTCGACCCGGTGGCATTCGGCCTGGCGACCTCCGTGATGGTCGTGGGCTGGTTCAGCGCGGCGCTCTATTGGCTGGTTCGACGCCCTGGCAATCGACTCGGTTCCATCCTTCTCGCGGTCGCGGTCTGCACGGTCTTGATGTCGCTTCAGGGGGCGACCCAGCCCCAGCTCCACAGCATCGGTGTGTTGGCCGATTGGCTGCTTGTTCTTCTCTGGTTTTACGTCGTCTTCGCGTTCCCGAAGGGTCGCATCGAGAGTCGCGTCGGATGGGCGCTGCTCGGCGCGATCGCGCTCGAACGACTGGAGTCGTACGTCCCCTCCCTCCTTTTCTCGCCGGTCGTCAATGGCAGTTTTCCGCAGGCCACCTGCAACGCTGCGTGTCCCGCGAACGGCTTCATGATCGCCGATCGGCCGACGATCGCCGACGGTCTCTTCAGCAGCGACGTCACAACCCACTACCTGTTCGCGGTCCGCTCCGCAATCTTCGTCTACTTGATCTACCGGCTAGCGACGGCGACGCGGCCACGGATGCGGGCACTCCTGCCTGTCTACGTCCCGGTTCTGATGACCATCGCTCTGCTCGTGGTCTTCTACGCAGCCCGTCTCGAGCTCGTGCACCTGGATGCGGGCGCGCTCTCGAAGCTGAGCTGGCTGGCCACCATCGGTATCAGCGCAGCGCCATACGGATTTCTGCTTGCGGTCGTGGTGAGCACGTTCTTCGCCGCGACGGCGTTGAAAAGGATCGTCTCCCGGCTGGTGGAGAACCCGAGCGCCTCTCAGCTGCGCACGACGCTGGCCGATGCACTCGATGATCCGTCGCTCGAGCTCGGGTTCCGTCTCGAGCAGGCCGGCGGCTTTGTCGACTCGGCCGGCAAGCCTCTTGCATCCACGCCTCCGGCCGGCCAGTCGTCGACTCCGGTCACGCGGAACGGCGAAACCGTGGCCGTGATCAGGCACGACGCGGCTCTGGACACCGACCCGGAGCTCGTCGCTGCCGCGGGTCAGGCGCTGCTGCTGGCCATCGAGAACGGTCGCTTGACGGCCGAGCTCGAGTCGACGAACGCAGAGCTCCGCGCAACGCGCGCACGCATCGTGGCCACAGGCGACGCCGAGCGCCGCAGGATCGAGCGCGACCTCCATGACGGGGCGCAGCAACATTTGGTCGCACTCAGCATGAAAGTCGGCCTGGCCCGCGAACTCGCCGATCCAGAGGCTGCGCAGCGGCTCGACGACGTCGGCGAAGAGCTCGAGGAGATTCTGGTGGAGCTCCGCGACCTCGCCCATGGCCTCTACCCGCCGGTGCTTCGCGAGTTCGGACTCCGGGAGGCTCTGGCCAGCGTCGTGCGGCGTTCGGCTCCCCCGGCAAAGCTCGAGGCACCAGCGATCGGCCGCTACTCCGAAGACGTGGAGGCCGCCGTCTACTTCTGCTGCGTGGAAGGTCTCCAGAACGCCGCCAAGCACGCCGGTCTGGGTGCGACCGCGGTAATTCGGCTCTGGGAGCGCGATGGCCGGCTCGACTTCGAGATCGTCGACGACGGCGCAGGCTTCGACGGCGAGTCGGCCTGGGGGTCACGGAACGGCTTCACGAACATGACCGACCGCATGGCCAGCGTCGGAGGCACGCTCTCCGTCGATTCCGTGCAGGGGCAGGGCACGACAGTCCGAGGAAGCCTCCCGGTCACGACCTCGGTTGGAGCCTAGTCGCTGTCTGCCTGCAGCCGTTCCGAGAAGTACTCGAGCGCCTTCTTCGTCTTGGTCTGCTGCTCGCCGGTGAGCTCGACTCCCCGTTGCGTCAGGAAGGCTCCTGTTTCGGCGGCGACCTGGAAGGCCTCCGCCGGCGCGCATTTCGTCGACAGCTCGAGGATCATCGAGTTGTCCGGATAGAGCCAGAGCTCGGAAACGAGCTTGCGGTCGTAGCCCTCGGGCGCGAACTTCAGCTTGAGTACGGAGATCGGGCCGAGGATCGAGAGATCGTCCAGCTCGAGCCCCTCAGGCGCGTGGGCCGCGTACAGCGCCCGCTGCTCCTTGGAGTAGAGCTTGCGAACCTCGCGCTTCCCCAACACGGCATCCCTGACGTCGGTGTTCTTGAGCGCGCGCTTCATGGATCCCGAGCAGACGAACCCGCCCGGCATCGCATCGACCTCGACGCCGAAGTTCGGCGAGCGCCGCAGCTCGGACGGGAGCTCGTCCGGGACGACCGGGCGCAGCTTCACGACCGTGTCGTCTCCCTTCCCCTGGACGCGGCGGGCACGGACGACGACGCCGCCCTCGTTGAGCGTGAGGTCCGGCGTGTCGAAGAAGTAGACCTGCCGAATCTGCGCATCGAGGGGATCCACCCCGAGCGCCGCCGCCCCGCGGCTCCGGTCGGACACCGGCACCGTCAGCTTGAGCTCGACGCTGTCGGCGCTTTTCGTCAGTGCGATGAACTCGGCGACGTCCTGATCGGAAGGCGTGCGGGTCTTCGTGGCTGCCATGGTCGATCCTCCTCGTGGGGGCTATTCCTCGCCCGTCTCTCCCTCTGCCTCGAGCTCGCCGAGCTCGATCGCGAGCCCGAGCGCGCGCACCATCTTGCTGCCCGCCGAGGCGACGCGCGCCGTGCCCACGATCGGCGCGATGGCAGTGAGGACGCCGCGGACCTGCTCCTCGTCGACGCCGACCTTGCCGGCGACTTCGAGGTTCAGCAGATACGAGACCGGCGGCGCGTCGACCGCGACCAGTGCAGCGATGCGCACGAGCATCAGCGTCCGCTCGTCGAGGCTGGACGCCTCGAGCGAGTCTGCGGTCATCTTCGCGAGTAGATCCAGTAGCTGGGTCTCGGTGTATTGCTCGGCCATGAGATCTCCTTTCTCAGTGCCCCAGCGGCAGCCACCGCCGCAGCCCGCGCCGGCGGGACGGCAGGCGCGCCGCAAGCCGATGGACCACGCGCTCGAGTCGCCGTGCTGCCCGGCGCCGGAAGGCGCGGCTTTCGCCGGCTCGAGAAGACCGCCACGACTGCGTTGCGTCCTTTCGCCAAGCTCATCATCGGAGCTTCTCCCTCCGCTAGGTCGTCACATCTCGTCCGATGACGAGAGCGAACGCGTCAGGGCCCAGATCACCCACACGTCGAGCGAGATGATCAGGATCGCCCAGAAGGGATAGAACGGGATGAAGAAGAAGTTCGCGATCGCGCTCAGCCCCGCGACCGTCACCCCGACCACGCGGGCCCACGTCTTCGCAGTGAAGAGCGCGTACCCCGCGAAGGCGACGACCAGGCCCAGCAGCAGGTGAATCCAGCCCCAGGTCGTGGTGTCCACCTCGAAGACGTAGTTCGGCGACACGGCGTAGAACTCGTCCTCGAGGATGGCGGCCAGGCCGGCGATGGCCTGAAAGCAGCCGACCATGATCAGAATGACCGCGGCGAAGACATACCCGGCCGCGGCGGATCCGCTGGGTTCTCTGGACCGCGTCGACCCGTAGTCGCTCATCTCGTCTCCTTCCCCTCTCCTACATTGACAACGTCCTGCTGTGCGCAGCCATTGTCCAACCGCTGCGTGTCTCCGACTTCACCCGCCCATCGTGTTCACCCAGGTGAAACGTGCCTATCCGCGGTCGGGCGCCGCTCATGCTTCTCGACGACCTCGCAGGTGAGCCCGTCCCGTGCACCATGTGCGCGGCGGTTGTAGTGCACACGCAACACGGCCTCCGGCCCAACCTGTAACGGGTCGGGGAGCACCCAAACCGACGTCGCCCAGCTCGAGGTCGGCCAGGTCCAGGGATCGAGGGTGTGCTCGATCGCCTCGAAGAGGGCGGCGCTGAATGTGACCGCGACGGCATTCACCGGGCCCTGCCCGTCGACGACGAGGTCAGCGCAGGCACGCACGGAGGCGTCCGCGAATGTCGCCAGATCCAGCGCCGCGAGCGTGACCGGTGGGCCGACGGCCGGCCAGGCCGCGACCACCTCTGCCTCGGTCGGCATGTTGACGGGGCCTGGGACGGCGGCGTCGAGCAGTGGTTGGAACTCCATCTCGTAGAGCCGCCGCCAGCGCTGGACCGCCGAACGCCCGATCGCTCGCTGCCTGGCCTCGCCGTCCGGCAGGCGAAGCGGCCGCGCGAGCAGCGTGAGCCTGTACGGGATCAGCCGCGCGTCGGGTCGCAACAGGCGGTGGCGGGCGTCGAGCGTGGTCTCGAGGATCTCCTCCTCGAACGGCTCGTTGCCGATGATCTCTGCAACCAGCAGGTCGGCCGGCTCGGGCAGCTCGATCTGGCGCGACCAGCCGGGAACGAGCGTGACCGTGTCCGTCACCCCGTTGGCGGCGAAGACCTGCTCGGCGACCTCCGCGATGTCGCTGGCCTCGACCGCGTAGACGCGGCGTGCGCCCGACCTGGCCGCAGCGACGGCGAGCACTCCACTCCCGGTGCCGATGTCGAGCACGACGTCGCCCGGTCGCACCGCCGCGACGAGCGCGGCGATGTAGTCCCCAGTCCGGCGATCGTCGTGCAGCATCCGGGCGTGCTCCACCGGGTCGGCCCAGCCGCTTGTCGGCCCCTGGCCGCCGTCCGGCCGCACGAGGGCACCTTCCTCGATCAGCATGTTGACGACGTTCATCGTGGGCGCGAAGTCGGTGGAGGGTGCCTCGCGCTCGAACCGCGCAATCGCTTCGCCAAGAGCGAGCGGCCGGGCGAACAGCGACAGGGTTGCGTATCCGCGGGGCCCGAGGTCGACGACCGTGCCGTCAGGCGCGTCGAGCAGAACATGCCCCGCCGAATCGAAGCGCGTTCGGACTCCCCCGGCGAGCTGCAGGAGCGTCTCCGGCGACAGGTCGGGATCTCGTGACACGACCACAGCGGCCTTACAGGTCCTTGCGGTACCAGCGGGCGGTGGTGCCGGCCGGACAGCCCTCGATCACGCCGACGGTCTCGTAGCCGAGCCGCCCGTAGAGGCCGGGCGCAAGCAGGTCGTACGCGCGGAACTGGACGAGCGTGCAGCCCCGCCGCCCGGCTTCGGCTTCCGCCCCGGCCATGAGGGCCCGTGCCAGTCCGCGACCGCGGAGCGGCTCGTCGACCCACATCGCCTGTAGCTCGCAGCACCCACCCCACACGAGGCCGGAGATGCCGGCGACGATCCGGCCGTCGTCGTCCCGGACGAAGATCCCGAACTCCTCCTCGTCGCCCAGGCCGGCGGCGGCGATGGCAGCCGCCGAAACCTGTTCCTCGAGCAGCGCCAGGTCGGCCGGGTCCGGCGAGTCCTCGACGAGGAGGCTGTCGGAGCCGTCCACCGGTGAGCCGCGGGCGACGGTCCTACCTGGCGACCATCTGCTCGAGCAGCGCCGCGTTGTCGAAGTAGTTCCGGAACGCAGAGATCTTGTCACCGGTGAACTCCGCCACGAGCGCAGCCCCGAGCAGCAGCTCGCGGCCGGTCGGCTCGATCACGGTCTCCTCGTCGACCACGAACGGGCCCGAGAAGTCAGCAGTCACCCGGTACTCGGCGTAGCCCTTGTTTCCGACGATGTCGACAACGTCGATCTTCAGGGACACGTTCGACATGCTCGTATCGCGCTCCGCGACCACTTCTGCCAGCTCGCCGCGCGAGGCGACCAGCATGTTCGGCGACCAGCCGCTGACGTCCTCGGTGAACAGTTCCGGCAAGGCGTCGACGTCGCCGTTGAAGCCTGCCTCGAGGGCCCTCTCCACCACGCCGGCACGACCACTCCGAGCCATAACCACTCCTCCTTCTGCAGGATTGCGCCCTAGATGCCGAGGGCCTTGGCCTTGGCGGCCGCAAACTCCTCGTCGGTCAGTGCGCCGGAGGCGTGCAGATCGGCCAGGCGCTGGATCTCGTCGGCTTGTGTGTCTCCGCTGGTCGGGGCTGGAGGCGGCGGCGCCGGCGGCGGCTCCTCGTACCCGTAGTCGTCCTGCCTGCCCCCGGCATCACCTCTGCCGGCCGCGTACGCTGCTCCACCGGCGACCATCATCGTCCGGCGGCGTGTTCGTCGACGAACCATTCCCATTGCAACCTCCAGTCGTCCTGGGACGGCCATTGTCCAACCGGCCGGTGTCTCCGACCTCACCCGCCGAGCATGTTCACCCAGGTGAGACGTGCCTATCCGCGGTCGGCACCGACGTGTGCCGCCCACGTTGAAGCCCCGCGAAGGTCTTTGCGCATCTTGCTTCGGGGGTGCAGGCACCCCCCGTGCAGGCACGACCGAAGTTCCGTGCAGGCCTCATTGCCACGCGGGCCCTTCGTGAGCGACGCTAGCGGCACCCGACAAAGGATCCTGCCGACCGAAGAGGCAAGTGACCATGGTGTTTGTCCTTCCGCCACCATTTCTGCCGGAGTCAGTCGGTTCTTGTATGAGCGATTCGGCACATGAAGCGACTGCCGGCAGCTCGGCCAGAGTCGAACCGCCGTGACCGCAACGTTGACAGCGTCCGAATCACTCCGCGGCTGCTCCCTCCGACGATGCGGTTTTCTTCGAGTCGAAGTTCGAGCGGGTTCGCGCTCCGCGAGACGTTCTCGTCCGCGCGCGCTGCACCGACGTGCTGCGAGAGTCGGCGCCGAGACTCGTCCTGCTTGCTGCGCCGCCGGGGTTCGGGAAGACGACTCTCCTCGCGCAGTGGCGCGAGGTCGATGGCCGTGCCTTCGCCTGCGTCTCGCTCGACTCGGGGGACAACGACCCGATCACGTTCTGGAGCTACGTCGTTCAGGCGATCCGGCACGCCGTGCCTGAATGGGGCGCCGCCGCCCTGAGTGCGCTGCGTGAGCCGCGCGCGGATGTTGTCGATACGGTCGTCCCGGCTGTTCTCCGCGGCCTGGACGCGATCGGCGAGAAGCTCGTCCTCGTGCTCGACGACTACCAGGAGATCACGAATCGCGTCTGTCACGACTCGCTCAGCTTCTTCCTCGAGCGTGCGCCGAGCAACGTCACAGTGGCCCTTTCGACGCGTTCGGATCCACCGATCCCGATGGGGAGGCTGCGAGCCCTCGAGGAGCTGCTCGAGCTTCGTGCCGTCGACCTCAGCTTCACCGAGGACGAGTCAGCCACGTTCCTCAACGAGATCCTGCACCTCGGCCTCGCGACTGAGACCCTGGGCGTGCTGCATGGGCGCACCGAAGGCTGGCCGGTCGGCGTTCGCTTGGCGGCGATGTCGCTCTCTCAAGCGGCAGATCGCGCTGGCTTCGTCGCACGCTTTGGCGGCGCCAGCCGCCACATCGTCGACTACTTGACCGAGGTCGTTCTCGACACGCTCGATGAGGACCGACGCCGGTTCCTGCTCGAGACGTCGGTCCTCGATGCGATGTGCGGGCCTCTCTGCGACGCGGCCACCGGGAGGCAGGGCTCCGCCGAGGTGTTGGTCGAGCTCGAGCGCGCCAACCTCTTCCTGATACCGCTCGACGACCGCCGAGAGTGGTATCGCTACCACGAGCTGTTCGCGGACGTGCTCCGGTACCGGCTGCTCCAGAGCGATTCCGAGCTCGTCCGTGCCGTGCACCGGCGCGCGTCCGAGTGGCTCGGGCCCGAGGGCCACCGGTACGAGGCCGTGCGTCACGCCGTCGCCGCCGACGCGCTCGAGAGCGCGATCACATTGGTGCTGGAAGACTGGCGCCCCTCGCTCGAGCAGGACGACGCCGCGGCGATCCTCCGCCAGCTCGAGGAACTTCCCTGGACGAGCGTGGAGCGAGATGCGCGACTCGCCGTCGTCAGGGCCTGGGCGCTGAGCGTCCTCAACCGCCGCGAAGACTCGCTGACCGCGCTCGAGTCGGCGGAGTCGGCCCGATGCGAACGGCCGATGCCCTGCGGCCTCCCGCTCGAGGCTGCGACCGCCTTGACCCGCGCCTGCTTCCCCTGGGGCGACGCGGCCCGGATGCTGGGCGCCGCCGGACGGGCCTCCGAGCTGCTGGGCGACACGTTCTCGATCGGAAGACCGGTCTCCCTCCTCGCGCTCGGCTGGGCACGACGTTTCATGCGGGCGAGTGCGAGGCGGCCCTCGCGCCGCTCGAGCAGGCTGCCTTCCTCGCCGCACGTTCGAACCAATGGCTCGTCGCCGGCATCGCCAAGGCGATGCTCGCGCGGATCTCGCTCGAGACTGACGACGTCGACCTCGCCGTGTCAGCGGCCAGGCGTGCGCTGAGCACCCTCGAGGTTCACGGCGTCGCCGACCAGCCCGGCGCAGGCATCGCGCACGTGGCCCTCGGCGCCGCCCTCGCCCGCGGAGGCGAGTTCGAGGAGGCAGGGAAGCTGCTCGATCGGGGCCTGGCGAACCTTCGGGCCCGTGGCCAGCCGCTGGACATTGCGGATGCATTGCTCCTGTCAGCCCCGGTGCGTCGCGCCCTCGAGGCACCCGCTCCGGCGCGCGCGATGCTCGAGGAAGCGAGGAAACTCCTTGCGAGCTGCCCGGATCCAGGAGTCCTGGGCGCCCGCCTTGTGGAAGTCGCGCGCACGCTGACGCCGGCCCACCGTCGAATCGAGGGTGACAGCGACCTGACGGAGCGCGAGCTCGAGGTTCTCCGCTACCTCGCCGAGGGCCTGTCCAAGCGAGAGATCGGCAAGGAGCTTTTTCTTTCCTTCAACACGATCCACTCACACACGAAGTCGATCTACCACAAGCTTCGGGTCTCGTCGCGGCAGGATGCGATTGCTCGTGCTCGAACGCTCGGAGCCTTGTAGACCCGCGCAGAAGCTCACCGGCGTGACGGCGTCAACGGCGACCCTTCGCCAAGACCACCTACGCGGGTTTGCGGCCTGGTTCACCCGGGTGAACCAGCTCGCCAGGTGGGGAACAACTGCGCCGCCGCGCCGAGAATTGCGGCGCGGACCACGCGCTCGTCGCAGCGCATGGTTCCGCCCAAAGCGAGGGCGCGGCCGCGCCATCGACCTGAAGGAGGAACCATGTGGTGGGCAATCGGATTCGGCGGGCTCTTGTACCTGATCTTGGCGCTCACGCTCGGGGCCATGACCATCAGGAACGGCCACGGGTGGATGTTCTTTTTCGGGATCTTCCTCCCGCTGCTCTGGATCATCGGGGCTTTCATGCAGCCGACGGGGAGAGCGGAAGCGGTGTAGGTCACCTGTTCGGGAACGTTCCTCGAGCATCGGGTGCCGGTCAGCTTCCTGCCCGGCACCCGCGCCCTTCTTGCCGGCCGCTGGGTTAACGGCGCCGACGCCTGGCAGTGCGTCGGCTGGTCCGTCGCGCGACTCTGCGGGTCCTGAGCATCTCCTTGCCTCCGATCTCGTCTCGCCGGGCGCTACGTGGCGCTTGCGGCCTCGGCCTTGGCCTCCATCGCGTGGAGCTCCTCGGCTTCCTCGGCGGACACCAGCCCGATCTCGACGAGGTCGAGCGGACTGATGAAACCGTCGCTGATGCGGAAACCTCCCGCGCGCACGATCGCATCCCGGAGGGGAACCGCCCAGTGGTGCTCGAGCAACAGGAGCGCGGCGGCCGAGTCGTTGGGGATCTCCTCGAGCACGTCCCAGGCGTCCTCGTCCGAGAACGCATGCACGCCGTGCTCGGCGGCCGCCTCGGCGCCCGCCAGAGCGCCCGCCTCCATGCCTTCCTCGCCCTCGATGCCGAGGCCGATGAGGGCGCCGACCTTGCTGCCGAGCTCGATCGCCTCCTCGTCGCTGAGGTTGCTCAGGTGCGCCACCTCGATCTCCCCGCTTGCGTCCTTGTGGACTGCGAGGGCGTCGATCACCCGCACCGTGTCGCTTTCTCGCAGCCGCTCCAGCTCGGCGACGATCTCCCCGTGGAACTCGGGATGAGAAAAGCCCAACACAATGAGCTGAACGGGTCCGATTGCCATCACATCTCCTCTCTGATCGTTTTGCGTCGTCGTTGCAGGGGTCTATCGCGATGAACCAGCGGGGGCCGATGCGTCACTCGCGGCCTTCTCGGCGACCCGCCTCTGTCTGCGCCGGTAGACGAAGTAGGTGGCCACGATGACGCACGAGGTGATGACGGCGGCGATGACCATGGATGCGAGCGGGAAGCCGGCGAGCGTCGACGCCACCAGGTAGGCCAGACCGCACGTGTAGATCGACCACAGCACGCCTCCGAGAACCGACCATGGCAGAAAGCGGCGATACGGGATGTCGGAAAGTCCCATCGACGCGTTGACGGCGAAGCGCATTCCGGGGACGTAGCGGCCCCCGACGATGAGGAGCCCGGGCGAGGCGTCCAGCATGCTCCAGGCGGCCTCGACCTTCGGGTTCTTCGTTGCCTTGTCCAGGCTTGGCCGGACCTTGGCCGCGTTCTTGCGGGCGATCCAGAAGAGACAGGAGTCGCCGACAATCGCTCCGAGAGCACCGGCGAGCATGACGAGCTCGAGCTCGAGCCCGCCGTCGGCTGCGATCGTGGACGCCGCGTTCAGCGTCGTTTCGCCGGGGAAGATCGGGATCACGGCGTCCAGGCCGACCAGGAGGAAGACGATGAGGTACGCCGCCGCGGCGGACTGCTCGGCCAGCCATGCCTCGACGTCGCCCCGGTCGAGAAGCTGGCCAACGACGATGACGAGGAGAAGGAGGCCGAATCCGCCGAGGAAGAGCGCCCCGGCATGGCGCCGCCAGTACGACTCGTGCTCCCCGTTTGCCGATGGAGTCAAGCTCGTCATCCGGTCATCGCTGCGACTGGTCGTCTGTCGGGTTCACGCTGACGATCTCGACGCCGAGCTTGGTCAGCCAGCTCAATGCTCCCTGGAGCTGGGCCTGATCGAGGAGGTCCCCCGTCAGCACGGACTCCTCGCCGACGACCTCGACGGTCATTCCTTCCAGTGGTCCCACGAGCGGCTCTCCGATCTCACCGCGAATCACAATCCGGTAGGGGACGCGGTCTTGTCCGCTGCGGCCTGCGTAGCGCTTCGACATCCGTCGGTGCACTCGCCGGCCGATTCAGGTCACACGTCGATGGTGGTGCATCCGCCCGGTCGCGGCGGTTCTGGACGTCTGTGCTCGTGAATGCGCTCCTTCTCGCGCCGCCGCCGCGCCGAGCCGGTAGAGGATCACGAATGCAACCAGAGCCCCTGTCGCCGCGAGCGATAGATACACGACCGTTGCCCAGAACGATTCCATCGTCCTCCCTTCGGTCGATCCGGCAGGTCGTCCAGCACGAGGTTCCTGCAATCTCGTAGATCGCGCATCACCCGCGGCCAACGTTCACCCGGGTGAACCCGCGGCCGGGCGATGTTCGGTCACGCGCGTCTGTGCGATGCTGGGCAGCGCGGCATGGGAGCCGCGATGCTCGGAATCGAAGGGAGAGCCTTCATGGCTGAGAAACCCACCGACGTCCTCGTTGCCGGCTACCAGGACATCGACGAGGCGACGAAGGACTTCGAGGCGCTGGTCGCGCTCGTCAAGGAGAAGAAGGTCTCGATCGAGGGCGTCATCCTCGTCACGCACGACGGAGGACGGCAGCGTCTCGGTGCAGCGGACCGGCGACAACCTCGGCCGCAAGGGAACGGGCTGGGGAGGCGGCGTCGGGCTCGCGGTGGGCTTGTTCGCGCCGCCGCTGCTCGCGTCGGTCGCCGTCGGGGCGGTCGCGGGCAGGGTGCTGGGCAGATTCGCCGGCAACAAGGTCGAGAAGGAGCTTCGCGACAAGATCGGCGAGAACCTGCCGCCGGGGTCGGCCGGGATCATCGCGATCTTCGACGACGAGCAGCGGCTCGCCGTCGAGCAGGCGCTCGCGGGCGCGCTGCTCCGGTCGGTCGTCCAGGGCGACAAGAAGGGCATGGGCGCACTGAAGGAGTCGCTCGGCGAGGCGATGGGGAAGTTCAGCCCGGACCGCACGGTGCTGCCGATCCCGGATCCGAACTTCGGCGGCGCGATCGGGCGAACTCTGGACACGTCCGTCGCCGATTGGACGATCGCCATGACGCCGTCGCCGCCGGAGGGCGCGCCGAACGTGTTGCTCGTCCTGATCGACGACGCGGGCTTCGGCAACCCGTCGACGTTCGGCGGGCCCGTCTCGACGCCGGCGATGACGCGGGTCGCCGAGCAGGGCCTCAGGTACAACCGCTTCCACGTTGTCGCGCTGTGCTCGCCCACCCGGGCCGCCCTGCTGACAGGCCGCAACCACCACACCGTCGGCTTCGGGTCGATCGGCGAGTTCCCCGGACCGTTCCCGGGCTACTGCGCGAGCGTGCCGAAGGACTGCGCTCCGTTCGTCCGCGCGCTTCAGGCCAACGGCTACTCGACCGCCGGATTCGGCAAGTGGCACATGACCCCCGATCACGTCCAGGGTGCAGCCGGGCCCTTCGACCGCTGGCCGAACGCGTGGGGGTTCGACCGCTTCTGGGGCATTCTCGGGGGCGAGGCGGGCCAGTACGACCCGCTGATCACGCAGGACAACACGACGATCGGCGTCCCGGAGGGCGAGGACACGAAGGAGTACTACTGGCCGGATGACATCACCGATCAGGCGGTGCGGCTGGCTGCACGGGGTACGCGCGCAGGACCAGGAAAAGCCGTGGTTCATCTACTACTCGACCGGGTGCTCGCACGCGCCGCACCAGGTCGCGGTCGAATGGAGCGAGAAGTACCGCGGCAAGTTCGACCAGGGCTGGGACGTGCTCCGCGAGGAGACCTTCGAACGGCAGAAGGCGCTGGGCGTGATCCCGCCGGACGCGGAGCTCACGCCGAGACCGGACGCGCTCCCCGCCTGGGACTCTCTCTCTGACAGCGAGAAGACGCTGTACGCGCGGCAGATGGAGGTGTATGCCGGCTTCCAGGAGAACACCGACTGGAACGTCGGCCGCCTGCTCGACGCGATCGAGGAGATGGGCGAGCTCGACAACACGCTCGTCATCTACATCTTCGGGGACAACGGCGCGAGCCTGGAGGGAACGCTGACCGGCTCCTTCAACGAGCTGACGATGCAGAACGGGATCGCCCTCACGGCCGAGCAGCAGCTCTCGCTGATCGAGCAGTACGGCGGGCTCGACGCCTGGGGCACCGACGCGTACGCGCCGCACTACGCGGCCGCCTGGGCGTGGGCCGGGAACGCGCCGTTCCAGTGGGGCAAGCAGTGCGCCTCCCACCTCGGCGGCACGCGCAACGGCACGGTGGTCTCCTGGCCGGAGCGGATCAAGGACGCCGGCGGGTTGCGGACCCAGTTCACTCACGTCATCGACGTCGGGCCGACGATCCTCGAAGCGGCCGGTATCCCGGAGCCCACGATCGTGGACGGGACCGCCCAGAAGCCGATGGAGGGGACGAGCTTCCTCTACACCTTCGAGGACGCGAACGCACCGGAGCGCCACACCGTGCAGTACTTCGAGATCGTCGGCAACCGGGCGATCTACAAGGACGGCTGGTGGGCCGCCTGCAAGCTGGACCGGATCCCGTGGGACCTTTCGCCGCCGACGATGGCCAAGTTGGCCCCCGGAGTCTACGACCCGGAGCAGGACACCTGGGAGCTGTACTACCTGCCCGACGACTTCAGCCAGGCGAAGGACCTCGCCGCGGAGAACCCGGAGAAGCTCGCCGAGCTGAAGGAGCTCTTCTGGGAAGAGGCCGAGAAGCACAACGCGTTGCCGCTGCTGGCGGCGCTCTCGGTCTTCTTCGGGATCCTGCCGCCGATGCCGACGACCACGACCCAGACGTTCTACGGCGACGTCGAGAACATCGCTGCCGGGATGATCCCGCGCGTCTACGGCCGCTCATATGCGATCGAGGCGGCGCTCTCGGTCCCCGAGGGCGGCGCCGAGGGCGTGATCGTCGCCGAGGCGGACGAGATGGGCGGCTTCTCGCTCTGGGTCGACGAGAACGGCCTGCTGCACCACAGCTACTCGATGATGGGCGTCGAGCGGTACGAGCAGGTCTCGACCGAGCCCATCCCGACCGGGGACGTCACGGTCCGGATGCAGTTCGACGCCGACCGGCAGGAACGGATGGCCGGCGGAACCGTCTACCTGTACGCGAACGACGAGCAGATCGGAGAAGGACGGATGGAGGGGACGGTCGCCGTCCGCTTCTCCGGTTACGCAGGCATGGACATCGGCCGCGACAACGGCCTGCCCGTCGACCGCGCCTACGCCGCGAAGTCGCCCTACCCCTTCACCGGCACGGTGAAGAAGGTCATCTTCGACCTCAAGCCGGGCAGCCACGATGACGAGGTTGCGCTGCACGAGGGCGGCGCGCACGTCGCAGCGGCTCAGGGGATCAGCGCCTAGGCGGCGGCGTCAGCGATCGTCCTCACGAGAGAGGAGAACTCTGTGAGCCAAGACATGCTCAAGGGAGACGAGAAGCTTCTCTTCCTGACGTACATGACGCTCGCCGCTCTCTGCAGCTGGGTGCTGGCCAAGCTCCTGTTGCCCGCCGACGTCGAGGTGGCGATCATTCCAACACTCGGCGCTCTGGCCGTGAGGCACTTCAAACACGGCAAGCAGGAGGAGCACGAGCCGAAGCATCCGGCCGTGAAGTTCCTCGTGGCCGCTTGGAACGAGGGCGATTTCAGCGAGGCCGAGAAGTACGTCGCGCCGGACTGTGCCGTCTTCATGAACGGCTTCTCTCCCGACCTTGGTCCCAACGAGAGCGGCCCTGCTCTGGCTGAGGAGAGCATCGAATACTGGCGTTCGATCGTGCCCGACATCAGGATGGAGCTCTCGCAGGAGATCCGCGCGAAGGACCAGATCGCCATCGAGTGGGTGCTCACGGGCACGCACACGGGCGAGCAGCGGTCCGATCTGCCGGCAAGCGGCAATGCGATCGAGATCCAAGGCTCCGCGTTTCTGAAGCTCGACGACGACAAGATCGTCGAGGCGTGGTCGGTCTTCGACTCGCTTGCCCTCGCAGTCCAGACCGGAACCGCCGAGGAGCCGGCCTGGTGGCCGGCGCGCCGCGAGGCCTCGTAGGACGCGGGCGCGAGAGCATCGATCGTTAGCCCGGTGGTCCGCGGCCCGGTGACGTGATGAGCGATGACTCCCGCGCCGCGCTCGTCTCGTACGCGCACTCGCTCGTGCCGCGTTCTCTAGCGGAGGCGGCGCCCGGTGTTGCGTTCTTCTTGCGCTATCCGCGCTCGTACCTCCGTTCTGACGTGGTGGCGGGGGTCACGGTCGGAGCCGTGGCAGTGCCCTCGTCCATGGCGATGGCGGAGCTCGCCGGGCTGCCTGTGGTTTACGGCCTGTACGGAACGTTTCTCCCACTTGCGGTCTACGGGCTGCTCGGGACGTCGCGGCAGCACGTTGTCGGGCCCGACTCGACGCTCGCGGCGCTGACCGGAGTGACGGTGGCGCCGCTCGCGATGGTCGGAGGGGAGGTCGACCCGGCGCGCTATGCGGCGCTCGCCGCGGCACTGGCGCTGGCGATGGGTCTTCTGCTCTTCCTGGCCGGGGCGCTCCGGCTGGGGTTCGTGGCGGACTTCTTCGGCAAGCCGGTGCTGCTCGGCTACATCAACGGGGTCGCGCTGATCGTGATCTCGACCCAGCTGGGCAAGCTCCTCGGTATCAGCGTCGGCGCGGACGACTTCTTCGCGATCGTGCGGGAGGTCTTCTCGGAGCTCGGCGATGCGAACGGGCCGACCGTGCTCCTGAGCGCGGGGCTGCTGGCGGCCGCGGTCGCAACTCGGCGCATCGTTCCTGCCCTGCCCCCGTCCCTTGTGGTGCTCGCGCTTGGGCTCCTGATCGCGGCGCTCGTCGACCTGGAGGATCACGGGATCGCGGTCGTCGGCGAGGTCGCCGGCGGCCTACCGTCGTTCGGGCTGCCGGGTGTCGGGGCAAGCGACTTCCTCGATCTCGTGCTTCCCGCGGCGGCATTCTCGCTCGTCGCCTTCGCCGACCTGATCGCGACCGTGCGCACCTTCGCCCAGAAGCACGGCTACGAGGTCGACGCCAACCGCGAGCTGACTGCGATCGGCGGCGCCAACCTCGTCGGCGGCCTGACAGGGGCGTTTCCCGTCTCCTCCTCCAACTCCCGGTCCGCGGTCAACGACTCCGCGGGCGCGAGGTCCCAGGCTGCTGTCGTCGTCGCCGCGGCGGTCGTCGGGATCTTCCTCCTCTTCGCGATGCCCCTGATCGAGCCGCTCCCGACGGCCGCGCTCGGAGTGATCATCGTCGTCGCCGCCGCAGGGTTGATCAACATCCGCTCGATCTGGCGCCTTCGGCACGTCCGCTCGGCCGAGGTCGCGCTTGCGCTCGTCGCCTTCGGCGGCGTGCTCGTGTTCGGCGTCGTCGGCGGCGTCGTCGTCGCGATCGCGCTTTCAGTCGGCGTGTTCCTCTACCGTGCGGCGCGCCCGCACGATGCCGTACTCGGTCGCATCGAGGACATCGACGGCTATCACGACGTCACGCGCTGGGAGGGCGCCGAGACGGTTCCCGGGCTGCTCGTGTACCGCTTCGATGCGGCGCCCTTCTTCGTCAACGCGGCGTACCTCCGAGAGCGTGTGCTCGAGCTGGTCGACGCGTCCGAAGACGTCAGATGGTTGGTGCTCAACGCCGAGGCGTGGACGTACCTCGACGCCACCGCGATCGACGTCCTGGCTCGACTCCAGGTCGAGCTCGAGCAGCGGGGCGTCGCGCTCTGTTTCGCCCGCCTGAAGGGACGGCAGCGCGAGATCTTCGAGGAGACGGGCCTCACAGCGCAGATCGGGCCCGACCGACTCTTCCCCACGGTCCGGGCTGCAGTCGCGGCGTTCGAATCCGCGCACCCGGGCGACACCCGTTAGACCCGGGCCTCGTGAGCCGCGAACCTCATCACTGGCCTGATGTCGTGAACCGCGCGTTCGAGCCGTTGTGCGTTCACCCAGGTGAATCCGATTCCGGGCGATGACGCGCGCGTTCGCGGGCAGTAAGGTCGCGACCTTGAACGTGAGCATCCACGGGTCACGGCCGTCCGCCGAAAAGCCACCGAAGGAGACTGAGCGTTGAGCGGCTCGGGCCTGGTCACGATCGCGCTCCTCGTCCTCGCGTACGCAGCCGTTTCGCGACGGCTCTCGGGGTCGGCGATCACCGCCGCGATGGTGTTCGTCGCCGGCGGCATCCTGGCGAGCGACGAGGTCCTCGGCTGGCTCGATCCGACGATCGAGAGCGAATCCGTCCGCTGGGTCGCCGAGGCGACGCTGACGGTCGTCCTCTTCTCGGACGCGTCGCGGATCAACCTCGGAGTGTTGCGGCGCGAGTACGTGGTGCCGCTTCGCCTGCTCGCGATCGGGTTGCCGCTGACCATCGTGGCCGGCGCCCTCGCGGGCGTCGGCCTGCTCGGAGAGCTCGTGCTCATCGAGGCAGTCCTGCTCGCAATCGTGCTTGCCCCGACCGACGCCGCGCTGGGGCAAGCGGTGGTCACCGATCCGCGAGTGCCTTCACGTGTGCGTCAGGGCCTGAACGTCGAGAGCGGGCTCAACGACGGCATCTGCGTGCCGCTCCTCCTGATCGCGATCGCGATTGCCGAAGCACAGGAGGGCGCGATCGGAAACGGCGCGGCGCTGGAGCTCGTGCTCGAGGAAATCGGCTACGGGTGCATCGGCGGCGTCGTCGCGGGGCTCGCAGCCGCACTCGTGATCAGGGTGGGCGTCCCGCGTCACCTCGTCGATTCGATCTGGCTCCAGGTCGTCCCGGTCGCCGGGGCCGCGCTCGCCTACGGGCTCGCCGTGTGGATGCACGGCAGCGGGTTCATCGCCGCCTTCGTCGGCGGCGCCGTCTTCGGCTGGTTGCGCCGCGAGGCCGGGGGCGAGGTGACGCTCTTCCTCGAAGAGACAGGCGGCTTGCTCGGTGCAGTCACGTTCGTCCTCTTCGGCGCCGTCATGCTCGTGCCCGTTCTCGACGACCTCACCGCCCAGGTCATCCTGTATGCGCTTCTCAGCCTGACCCTCGTGCGCATGGTCCCCGTAGCGCTGGCGATGCTCGGGTCCGGCGCCAGGCGACCGACGGTCGCGTTTCTCGGGTGGTTCGGGCCGCGGGGGCTGGCCTCGATCGTGTTCGCGGTGATCCTCGTCGAGGATGCCAACCTCGCCAACGAATCGCTCGTGCTCAACACCATCTTTCTCACGATCGGCCTCTCGGTCCTCCTGCACGGCCTGACAGCAGCCCCCCTAGCCGGGCGCTACGCAGCCTGGTTCTCGGCCCACCCGCGCGAAGCGGTCCCACCGTTCGAGAGTGCGCCGGCTCCCGAACAGCGCCCACACCGATGGGCGGCCGGGCTGCGGGACTAGATCGGGACGCCGGGAACGCCGCGACCGAAGCGACCTCTTGACGATGCGGGCAGAGCACGGGCGCGTTCAAGGCGACCGTGGCCTGACCGGATTCCGGACCGGATCGAGGGGCGCGGCTTTGTGCCGGGTCCCTCGGTTCGCGCTCGACCTGTCGTCCACAAATCACCTGGTCTGGATGATGCTGGGAGCCCGCACAACAGGCACCTTCGTTCTCGTGCCGCATCTATCGGTCACCTCTCCGGTGGAGCTCTCTGGATGACCGGCTCGGTTCCGAAGATCGGTGTCTGGGCCTGGAGCTTCGTCGGGTTCGTGGTCGCGACGCTCATCGTGGTCACCGCGTTGGCCGCGGTGAGCGAGATCGTGCTCCCGCTGATCTTCGCGGCCGTTCTGGCCGTCGTCTTCAAGCCGTTCGTCGGGAAGCTCGAACGCCGAGGGCTCAAGCCCACCCTCGCCGCCGGCCTGGTCGTCCTGGGTCTGATCGCCTTGATGTCCATCGTGCTTGTCGCAACCGTGCGGGGCGTGGTTCAGCAGAGGGACGAGATCGGCGCCTCGGTCGATGCGGCGCTGGACAACGCGAGCGCTGACCTCGACGTCGATCAGGCTGCGCTGGACGACGCCCGGGCGGCGGCCGAAGCGACCTCGCCGGCGGTCGGCGAGGGGTTCATCACCAAGATCGTTTCCGGCCTCGAGGCGATGGTGGGCCTGGCCGGAGGCCTGATCCTCGGCGCGCTGATCATGTACTACCTCCTCAAGGACGGCACCAGCCTCCGGCGCTCCGTCGTCGCGCAGGTCTCCCCTTCGATCCGGGACGACGTCGACAGCTTCATCAGCGACGCGTGCCGGATCCTCCGCGACTACGGGCGGGGCCGCACGGTCATGTCCGCGATCGTCGCGGCGGTCGTCGGCCTCGCCAGCCTCCTGCTCGGCCTCCCGCTCGTGTTCACGATCGTCGTCGCGAACTTCATCGGCGGCTACATCCCCTACATCGGCGCCTTCCTCGGCGGCGGGCTGGCGGTTTTCGTTGCCTTGGGCGACGGCGGGCTCGGCGTGGCGGCCGTCATGCTCATCGTGGTTCTCGCCGCGAACCTGTTGCTGGAGAACTTCGTCGAGCCCCGGGTGATGGGCCGCACCCTCGACATCCACCCGCTGGTCGTGCTCGTCGTCACGGCGCTCGGAGGCTTCCTCGCCGGCATCGTCGGGCTCATCCTGGCGGTGCCGTTCACCGTGATCGCGGCCAACGCCGTCGGCCGGCTTCGGTCGAGAGGCTTCTTCAAGGTCGTGGCCGACCGAGCTGAGCCGAAAGTGCGAGGGATGCTCGAGTGACGTGCCCTGACGGAGGAAAGGAGAGATTCCCGTCGACCAAGACACCCCGGCATGAGGAAGGAGAAGCGCGATGGCACTGCTCCGTAATCGACGTAGCTCTGGAGGAACCCAGTACCAAATGCGGGAGAAGATGTTCGCGATCGGCGACGACTTCTGGGTTGAGACCGGAGACGGCGAGCGAGCGTTCAAGGTGAATGGCAAGGCGCTGCGAGTCCGCGAAACACTGGTTCTCGAGAGCCCCGCTGGAGAAGAGCTGTACACGATCCAGGAGAAGAAGGTCCGCGTACGGGACACGATGGAGGTCGAGCGCGCGGGGAAGACGGTTGCGACGATCAAGAAGGCACTCATCAGCCCTCTTCGCGACCGCTACTCGGTCGAAGTCGAGGGCGACAAGGACCTTGAGGCCAAGGGCAACATCGTCGACCACGAGTACACGATCGAGCAGGACGGCGAGAAGGCGGCCGAGGTCTCGAAACGCTGGTTCCGGGTCCGCGACACATATGGCATCGAGGTCGCGCCCGGGCAGAACGACGCGCTGATTGTCGCCGTCGCGGTGTGTATCGATCAGATGGGGCGCGGCGACTAAGCGTCTGGCCCGCCTGCTGGAAGCCGCACCGGCAAGCGGGGTCACGGTCACGGCGGGGCGTGATCCGCAGCGACGCTTGGCGTTTGGCTCGTCTGGTGATCGGCGAAATCATCCGAACGGCCTGTCCTAGGTTGGTTCGCCGGCCCCAGCTTGTGACAACGACGCTCGGGGTTTCGGTCGTGAACGCGATCCAAGCGCTCGACTGCGTGGGAAGGTGCGACGCCGGCGGAAGCTACGAAGGGCCGCTCTCGCGCGTCTCGATTCGCTCGAGCCGCGCGTTGATCTGACGGAGCTGCTCGGCAAGCGAGGTCTCGTGGTCCGAGTCGGCCGGCTCGAGGCGCGCGCGCGACACGAACGTGCTCGTGATCGCGGCGGTGATGACCGTCAGGAAGCCGATGCCGACCAGCATGACGAACGTGGCGAGGAGCCGTCCGCCGTAGGTCGTCGGAACGTTGTCGCCGTACCCGACCGTCGTGGTCGTCTGGACGGCCCACCAGAGCCCGGATCCGATCGTCGGGTAGTTCTCGCGGTCGAGAACCGTCATCAGGATCCCGGAGGCGGCGCTGATCGCGATCGTCGCGGAGGCGATCACGACGGCGGCCCCCCGCGGCGTCACGGCGCGGGCCACCCAACGCTCGAGCCACCGCTCGAGCCTCGTCTCGTCCTGCGTGTCGGTCGGGTCCTCGTTCATCGTCCTCAGTCCTCCGATTTCATGCGGGTGAAGCCCCCGGCGAGCCCGTTGCCTCCTCATCCGCGGCCTTCTCGCCCTTCGCGCGGAGCTCTTCGTAGAGCGAGTGGTTGAGAATGGGTGAGCCGACGATGAGGATCCCGAGGAGGTAGATGAAGAAGATGAGCGTCGCCGTGGCGCCGAGACTGCCGTACATCGACGTCGACTTCTCGAGCTCGTCCACGAGGAAGGCGTCGACCAGTCCGCTGAGCAGTGGGACGCCGATCCCGATGAGGAGTGCGCCGGGCAGCAGCGCCCGCCAGGGAGCGTCCCTGTGCGGAAGGTGAAGTGAGACCCAGAGCCAGAGCCCGGTGAGCGGTGCGATGGCGACCGTGGCCGCCAGGAGGCCGTGCCACGCCACGTCGGCGAACCACGAGCTGAGCGCGACGGTGACGATGGCCGCACACAGCATGCCCGTGAACACGAGTGACCCCACCGGCTTGGTCTTCGGAGGAGGCTCGTCCCAGACAAGCCCATGAACGAGCTGTACTGCCTTCGCGCCTGTCAAACCAGCCCAGAGGAGAAGCGGCACGCCGACCGCGAGGAGCCACCACGAGTTGGAGTCAGCGGAACGGGAGGCATCGCCGATCGCGTTGGAGATCGCCGCCGGGACGCCGCCGCCCTCGACCGCGTCCTCGGTGTCCTTCGCGTTGGCGAGGCCGAGAGCGCCTCCGACGATCAAGCCGAACGGCAGCAGCCACAGGAAGAGCTTGTACGCCACTCCGCCGGCGAGAACGCTCCCCGCGACGCGCCGGTCCCGTTCCACCGCCCGGATCGGAACCGCGACGGCGACGTGTCGTTCACTTGCTCCCTGAACGCTCTCCTTCGCGGCGCCGAGCTTGGCGCGTGCTCGCTCGCTGCGGCCGGCCTCGGCTGCCTCGCCGTCGTCCGCCGGTTCGGGTCGTCGATCCTCGACGTCGCTCATCGTCTCGCCCTCCAGGCTCCCGTCAGGCCGCGGCGTAGCTTCGATCCGCGACCAGGTAGGCAACGAGCAGCGCCAGCGGGAAGAAGACCAGGCTGAAGAGGAAGAAGAGGAAGAAGCTGTGCCCCTTCCGGGCTGCAACGCGGGCCGGCCAGAACGCGATAGCTATCCAGATCACCACGAACAGGATGGTCCAGAGCCAGTACATCTATGCCTCCTTCGATCTGGTGCGTCTCGGTGGGTCGGTCACGGGCACTGCAGTGCATCCGTCAGCTGATCGACGCCCTCGACCGCCTCACCTGCGGCGTCCTGGGCGTCCTCACCGCCGGAGCTGGCGAATGACTCCAGGGTGGACGCGAGGTCCTCGGCGGCGGAAGCCGCCTCCTCGGCCCCGGCCTGGGTCAGCGACTCAGCACTAGTTGCGAGAGCTGCCGCCGTGGATCCGATGGCTGCCAGAGCTTCCTGGCCGGCCTCGGTCCCGCCGGTGGAGATCTCCGTGAGGTCTGCCGAGAGGTTCGCGAGCTCGGGACATAGCTGCGCCTGGGCATCCTGAAGGTTCTCGATCCCCTCGCCGAGCGTGCGTGTTCCAGTGTCGGTGCTGTCGGTGGCGCCGGTCGCGGCCTCGGTCGTTGCGCTGCCTTCGTCGTCGGAGGCGCAGCCGAAGGCTGTGACCATGACCACGAGGGCAGCAACGAGGGCAGCTCCAAAGCGTCGGGTCATGATGCGATTCGAGCTCACTGTCGCCTCCTTGGATTGGTGCGAGGGCCGTGCGAGCCGCGCGGCCCGAAGGACGGCGGCTCGCCGGCGCCACGCTCGGTTTTACTGGTCGTTCAGGTCGGCCTCGTCCAGGTCGGCTTCGGCCTCGAGCTCGGCGACCTCGATCTCGACCGCGATCGCCTTGACGATGTTGCCCGTCGCGGACGCGATCCGGGCCGTGCCGACGATCGGGGCGATCGCGGCAAAGACGCCGCGAACCTGATCGGAGTCGATTCCGGCCGCGCCTGCCGCTCGCAGGTTCAGCGCATACGAGATCGGCGGGGCATCGACCGCGGCGAGCGCGGCGATGCGAACGAGCATGAGCGTCTCCGGGTCGAGACCCGAAGCCTCGATCGAGTCCGCGGTCATGCTTGCGAGCAGGTCGAGAACCGGGGTGTCGGTGGTCGAGTCGGCCATGGTGCTCTCCTTTCGTTGGACGTTCGTGCCAGAACGGGGGTCGGTCGCGGAGTTGCCTACCTTACGGGCTCGATCTCGCTCGGGCGCCAGGTCTTGTCGAAGAAGGCTGGAGCGGGCTGTCTTCATTGCGTTTGCGCGCGCGACATCCGAGCCGAACGTCGCGTCTACGTGTCGCTGCGGTGCCGAGTATGGGGGTCGGCGGGCCCGTCTTCGTCATACCGATCGCATGAAAATGGCGCCTGGGCGCAGCACTAGGGGGCAGGCCTGCTATCGGTTGTCTCCCCCAGCGCCATGCCCTAGCATCGCCCTGCGATTGTCAGCCACGGAAGTTCCTTTCGACCTCGCGGAGGTCAAGCTCGCTCCACCGGCTCCCCGGCCCGGCACCGTGGCGAAGGAAGCGGTGATCGAACAGCTCAGCGCAGGGGATCCGCCCCTGGCGACCGTGGTCGCGCCCGCCGGATACGGAAAGACCACGCTTCTCGCCCGGTGGGCCGAGACTGATCCGCGCCCGTTCGCGTGGATTGCTCTCGACGGGCGAGACGACGACCCCGTCGTGCTCTTGCGTTACATCGCGGCTGCGATTCACCGAGTCGAGCCGGTCCGTCCCGAGGTGTTCGATGCGTTGTCCGGCCCCGGCGCATCCGCCTGGGCAACGCGTGTGTCGCATGTCGGGAGCGCACTAGCTGCACGCGAGGATCCGCTCGTACTCGCGTTCGACGACGTGCACGCGGTTTCCAATCCGTCTTGTTTGGATGCGCTCGCGGAGCTCTCCCGGTACGTCCCAGCGGGCTCGCAGATTGCGATCACGAGCCGGCACGAGCCGCCCCTGCCCCTCGGCCGCTGGCGAGCGCAGGGCTCGGTGACCGAGATCGGCCTGGCAGACCTCCGGCTGGACGAGCAGGAAGCGCGGATGCTCCTCGAGGCCGCGGGCGTCGAGCTCGACGACGGCGAGCTCTCCGAGCTGACCGAGCACACGGAGGGCTGGCCGGCCGGCCTGTACCTGGCAGCGCTGTCGATGCAGGCAGGGGCGGCGGCCACGGTGCGCGCCGACGGGTTTACCGGCGGCGACCGCTTCGTGTCCCAATACTTCCACGACGAGCTTCTGTCCCGGCTGCCGCAAGCCGAGGTGAAGTTCCTCAAGCACACGTCCATCCTGGAGCGCATGTCCGGCGCACTCTGCGACGCCGTGCTCGGGACGACGGGGTCAGCGGGGATTCTCGAGACGCTCGCAAAGGGAAACGGCTTTGTCGTGCCTCTCGACCGGCATGGCGAGTGGTACCGCTACCACCACCTCTTCGGCGAGCTCCTGAGGAACGACCTCGACAGGACCGAGCCGGCGGTGGCGCCCGAGCTCAACGCCCGCGCGATGGCTTGGTGCGTCGCCAACGAACTGCCCGAGGAGGCGATCGGCTACGGGCACGCGGCGGGCGAGGCGGACGCCGTGGTCGGTTTGATCGACGCTCTTAGCCCGCCGCTCTACTACGACGGCCGCCTGCAGACGTTGGAGGAGTGGCTCGGGTGGTTCAGTGACGACCAGCTCGTGCACTACCCCACGCTTGCCGTCTTTGGAGCTTGGTGGCGTGCGCTGACGGGGCGAGCCGAGGAGGCTGAACGCTGGCTCGCACTCGCCGACGGGGCCGCCTCGAACATCCCGTTCTCGGACGGCAGCACCACGATCGAGCCGTGGGTTGCCACCCTTCGCGCGCACATGATGCCGAACGGTGTAGAGCAGGCGCTCGCCGACGCCGATCGAGCCCTGGATCAACTCGCGCCCGAAAGCTTTTGGATCCCTACAGCACTCCTCGCCCGAGGAGTCTCGCACGCTCTGCTCGGCACGACCGACCGCGCAGTGGCGGACCTCTCTGCGACGATCGAGCGGGGGTTGGCCACGGGCAGCGTCGAAGAGGTCTATTTGGCGCACGCGCAACTCGCGCTCCTCGCGGCCAAGGAAGGGGCCTGGGGCGAAGCAGGGCAACGCACACAGGCAGCAGAGGCCGTCGTCGAAGAGTCGGGCCTCGGCGACTACTCGACGAGCGCGGTCGTACACGTCGCGACGGCGCGTGTCGCGCTCCACGAGGCACGCCCCGAGGACGTTCGCGCGGCGCTGGCACGTACTCACCGCATGCGGCCAATGCTCAACCACAGCATTCCCTGGGAAACCGTCGGCGTCGGGATCGAGCTCACGCGCATTCATCTCGCACTCGGCGAGGTAGCCGCCGCCCGCACGACGTTCTTGGAGAAACCGAGGACGTGCTCGAGCTCTGCCCCGAGATGGGCTCGCTCGTCGAAGACGCGCAAGAGCTTCGCGACCGTCTCGCGGCGACCTCGGGGTCGGCCGGTGCCTGGGCGATGAGCCTCACGGGCGCCGAGCTTCGGCTACTTCCCTATCTCTCCACCCACCTCACGGTTCCAGAGATCGCAACCAGACTGTTCATCTCACGCAACACCGTCAAGACCGAGGCGGTCTCGATCTACCGCAAGCTGAACGCATCATCGCGTAGCGAGGCAATCGAACGCGCCGTCGAAGTCGGCCTTCTCGAAAGCCCGTTCTACTCCGCGCCGACAAATCTCACCCAGGAAGGATGACGCGCACGGAGGCCGTCGCATGTCCCATATGACGCGGTGGAATACAAGGAGCACCTCCGTCGGCTCGCGGTGCACGACGACGCACTCGTCGACTCGCTGACGGCCCAGAGCGCGCCGACCAACTCAGCTCTGGACGAGAGAACGCTGGCGCTCGTGCGCCTCGCCGCAACCGTCTCAGTCGATGCGGCGACCGCCTCGGTCCAGCACGCCGTCGCGCTCGCCCTCGCAGCCGGCGCGACGAAGGAGGAGATCGTCGCCACCCTCGAGGCGGTGACGCCGGTGACGGGCACATCGCGAGTCGTCGCGTCGGCCCCGAAGATCGCGCTCGCGCTCGGTTATGACGTCGAGGAAGCGCTCGAGGAGCTCGATCCGTGACGAGCCTCGAGGTTCACACCATCCGCCTCGGAGCGAATAGTTCCCGGAATGCCCCCGACCCCGGAGGGGAGTCTCGAAATGAACGCAGGTGAGTCGCGGCGCGTTGAGCTGATCTTGCCGATGCGAACGGTGCTGTTGGTCGCTGCGACTCTGGGTGTGCTCGTGGCGTTCGCGGCGATCGGCGACACCTTCCTGATCGTGTTCATCGGGATCTTCCTGGCGCTCGTGTTCGAGTTCCCCCTGCGGTACCTGATGTCGAAGACGAAGCTGTCGCGCGGGGCGGGGGCCGCAGTGCTGGTGCTCGGCGCGTTCGCGCTGATGTTGCTAATCGCGCTGCTGTTCCTGGTCCCGCTCGTCGGCGGTGTTCGAGATTTCCTCCAGGATCTTCCGGCGCTGGTCGAGAAGCTGCGCGCTTCCGACGAGCTCTCCTGGCTGGGCGACAGCGGAGCTGCCGAGAACGTGCAGACGGGCTCGGAGAAGGTCTCGGCGTCCGTGCCGGACGCGATCGCCGGCGTCATCGGCATCGCGGGCGACTTCTTCTCCGGCTTCCTCGTAACTTTCACGATCATCTTCATCTGCATGTTCCTGCTCAGCGACATCGCGAACCTGAAGCGGGCGTTGGGGAGCGTGCTCATGCCGGGTGAGGACGAGCGTTGGCTGGGCGTCTGGGAGCGCGTAACGACCGTGATCTCGCGCTGGGCGATCGGCGTCGTCGTCATCGCCGTGATCGCCGGGACCGTCCAGGGGCTAACGGCGTGGCTGCTCGGGTCGAGCTATGCCCTTGGGCTCGCCGTCATCGCAGGGCTGCTCGACATGATCCCGAACATCGGCGCCATCCTCGCCGGGTTCATCCTCGTGCCGGTGCTGTGGGCCGAGGAAGGGATCACGGCGGCGATCATCATGCTCGTCGTGCTGCTCGTCTATCAGCAGATCGAGAACAACGTGGTGACGCCGAAAGTCCAGGGCGTCGCCGTCAACCTCTCGGCGTTCTTCATCATCGTCGCCGTCACCCTGTTCGGTGCGCTGCTGGGGGTTCTCGGTGCGCTCACCGCCGTTCCGCTCGCGGCGGTCATCCAGATCTTCGTGCAGGAGCTGACGAAAGCCCGCCGGGAGAAGGTGGCGGCGGCCCACGCGGCGCTGGAAGCTGCCCCGAAGCCCGGATAGCGGACGTCGCGGGAGTTGCGGCCCTACTCGTTTCCGGCTGGGTGCTTCGCTGTCTTCGCCTGCCGATCTTGCAGTCGCAGCTCGATTGCAGGAGGTCAGAAGATTCCCGCGGCTCAGCGTGACCTAGAACGCTGCAGAACTCCGGGCCTACGACCCTCGGGAGTGGCCCGAGAAGCTGACCGCGGGGAGCTTTCGGAAGGCCACTAGATCTCGCCCTCGCCCTCGTAGCTCTCAGCCTTCCGGCGTTGGCTGCGGGCGAGGCCGTTCCGGGATGAATGGCAACCGTCGAGACCCTGCCTAGACTGGATCGCAAGCGAACAGAAGGAGGGAGCCGATGGCATCCCGCTCCACACCCAGCCGGCGACGCGGCGAGAGCGACTCGGGAGCCTTCTACAAGGTCGCTGCCGTCCTCCTCGGCCTCCTCGTGGGCGTCCTCGCCTTCTTCGGCCTCATGAGCTGGGCGGACGCGCGCGACGCTCGAAACGACGCCAACGCCGCGGTCGCCCAGGTCTCCGGCCAGTCTGCAGCCGAAGGTCCATCGCTACCTGTAAGCGACGGCCAGGCGGCCGACCACAACACCGCCCTCCCGCTCGACAGCTTCGCAGGCGTCGTCCCCGACGACGCGGCCGAGCTCGCCCAGGCCCACGAGCCCAAGGAGGCAGTGCTCCCGCCTGTCCCCGAGGGCAACCTGGTCAAGGTGGAGATGACTCTGAAGGACGTGGTCGTCGAGGTCGCTCCGGGCGTCGAGTACACGACCTGGTCGTTCGACGGGCACGGAGCGCCCGGCCCGATCGTGCACGCCCGCGAGGGCCAGACGATCGAGATGACGCTCGTGAACGGCGGCACGATCCCACACTCGATCGACTTCCACGCGGCGCGGATCGCGCCCAACGTCGCCTTCGCCGACGTCCCCGTGGGCGAGTCGTTCACCTTCCGCTTCAAAGCCGACGACCCGGGCGTCTTCATGTACCACTGCGGGACGAAGCCCGTTCTCGCCCATATCGCCAACGGGATGTACGGCGCGATCATCGTCGACCCCGCCAAGCCGCTTCCCGAGGTCGACAACGAGTTCGTCCTCGTCGCCAGCGAGTGGTACCTGAGCGGCGACGGGATCGCCGAGCCGGCCAGCCTGAACATGGACAAGGCGCGGGCGATGCAGCCCGACTGGACGACCTTCAACGGCTACGCCAACCAGTACGTCGACCATCCCCTCACGGCGGATCCGGGCGAGACGACCCGCTTCTACGTCGTCGCAGCAGGCCCGACGCTCGACACCAACTTCCACGTCGTCGGGGCAATCCTCGACCGCGCTTGGGAGAACGCCAACGTCGCCGACCCGCCGCAGACGAATGTGCAGACGGTGATCGTCCCGGCGGGCGGAGGAGGCATCTTCGACGTCACGATCGACGATCCAGGGAGCTACCCCTTCCTCAGCCACGCCTTCACGCACGTCGACCTGGGGCAGGTCGGGCTGCTGAACGTCGGAAACGTCGAGGAGGGCGAAAGCTAGCGCCCCCTCGGGTCTAGCGCGTAGCGCTTACAACCTGGTTGGTCGCACCGGCCTCGAGCCCTTGCCGCCAGCCCACGAGGATGCCGTGCACGCTCGCGGCGCCGAGGATCGGCCCCTCCGGTACCTCCAGATGCGCCGGGTGGAGGATGAACGGACGCGTTTGCAGCCCGCCGATGCCGCCGTGGAACGAGATCAGCTCCTCGAAGGCGCAGCCCTCTCCGAGCACGGGGTCGTAGAAGCTGCCGACCATGATGTCGGCGACGTGCTCGAAACCGTCGGTGCGCAGCAGGTGTTGGGGCGCGGTGGGCGAGAACGGCGCGAGCGGGTCCTCCCCGTCGGCACGGCCCTCCGCGAGGTAATGAACGCCGTTGGCGCCGAGCGCGACCGCCCCGTGCTCGGACGAGCGCAGGAGCAGCCAGCCGACGTGAGGATGTGAGCGGAGAGCGGGCAGAAGCTTCGGGTGCCGCGCCTCGATCTCTTCGAGCGTCAGCCGGCGGCGCTCTTCCATGAGATAGATGAGACCGAGGTTGCCCGAGCCGAGCACGACGACGTCACGGTCGGAGACGTCGTTCTTGGGACGCTTGGCCTCCTTTCCGGTCGCCTCGCCGAAGGCGTTGCCGACCATGGAGCTCTGCTCGTCCCCTCCGGCAATTCCCTCGACGTCGCCCTGTGCGAGCGAGCGCTCGACCAGCTCGTCGAGGCCGTACCCGTTGCGCTGCTTGAAGGTCGCGCCCTGCGTCTGGCCGTGGTCGGAGAGGACCACGATCTCGTACGGCCGGGGCGCGTAGCGGCAGGCGCGCTCGATCTGGGCGAAGTGGTCGTCGAGCTTGCGCAGGGCCTCGAGGGTGTCGGGTCGCTCGAGCCCCGAGTGGTGCGCGACCTCGTCGTAGCTCGAGAACGTGGCGTAGACCGCCGGCCGCCCGCGCATCAAGTCGGTGAGGACGCCCGAGACGATCAGGTCGCGGACGAAGACGCAGAGAGCTGCCCTCATCAACGGGTAGATCCCGCCCCGGTGGCCGCGCGGCTGCACGTCCCGGCGGATCGCACGCGCGGCCGCCGTCCACTCGAGGATGACCTCCCAGCCGAAGAGGACGAGCGTCCGGGTCGCGTTGTCGCCGTTGGCGAAGAACGCCCGATAGCCCGGATTGGACTTCTTCTCCGCCTCCATCCGGCTGACGGTGAGGATCACGTCGTCCGCCTCGCCGGAGAGGAGGTTCCCTCGGCTCGCACCGCCGTTCATCAGCAGGCCGATGCCGGTCGCGCGGCGCCGCTCGATCTCCGCGCAATCCGGGGGCGCCGAACACGTCATCAGCGTCGCGGTCTCCTTCTCCACCCAGCGGAAGGCCGAGATGTCCTCGTTCGATCCCAGCAGGATCCCTGCCTGGCTCGCGCCTGTCTGCGACGAGAGGTCGGTCTCCCACTCCGCCAAGCCGTGCGTGCCGTTGGCCAGCCAGCGGGCCATGGTCGGAGCGTTGCCGTCGCGCATCGCCCGTCGCAGCACGGGGAGCGCGAGCCCGTCGATCTCCAGGAAGATGATGCCCGGGACGTCGGTGCTGGCGATGATGCCCTGCCGGCTCGCGATCCGCTGCGCGACGCGAATCGACGACGTGTCGTCGAAGCCGAGGATCACGGTCAAGATGACGCTGACGGCGGCGACCACGAGCGCCGCGAGCAGGGCCCACCCGAAGTTGTCGACCCTGAGGATCCCGTCGGTCACGTCGGCGGCGATGAGAAGAATGAAGGCGTCCGCGATCAGGACGAGCAGGAAGCCGAAAACGAGCGTCAGCGGCAACCGCAGCGCGGCGATCAGGGGCGGGATGACAGCGTTCAGCGCGGCGACGATCACCGCGATGAGTAGCGCACCCCAGAAATCGTCGATGTGGACGCCGGGGAGGAGCGCGGCCGCCACCATCAAGGCGATGCCCGTGGCAATCCACGACATAAGGAGGGGGAAGAGCCGCAAGCGGGGACGCTCGGGCTTCCGGGCTGTCGACTGACCGTACGCCGGCTCGGGACCGCTAGACATCGAGCTTTCCTTCCTCGGGAGTGGGTGGAGACGCGCTCTCGGTGGGCTTGTCGTCGGGGCGGCGACGGAACCGGCCTTGCCCGGACTCCTCACGCGCCGCTTTCTTCTCCGCCTTCTTCTCGGCGCGGTCGGCCTTCTGTTCGGCCACCTTGACCTTCGCGTCCACATACGACTGCGTGACGAGCAGCTTGCCGCCTGTCCAACCGAACACCGAGACGACGAGGACGAGCGCAACGAGGACGTTCCACGCCGTCGTGATCAGCTGCTGGGCGGTCGAGTAGTCGACGGCGGTGCTCCTCGCCACGTCGCAGCAGGTGTCGAGCGCGAGCGCGTTCGTCGCCTGCGTGATGCCGACCGAGCCGGGCGTGAACGACACGGTGTTCGCGAGGGAGCCCGAGCCCGTCACCCACATGATCGACTCGAACGTGACCGGGATCGCGAAGGCCGCCAGGAAGATCCCGATCACGGCGAGCTTGCAGAGCCAGGAAAGGAGCGACGGGAGAAACGCGTTCGTGAAGTACTCCCTCGGGCGGGAAAGGATCACCCCTCCCTGCTTCGCCTTCAGCCAGAGCTTCTTCACCTGCTTCCAGAAGATGCGACCGAGCAGCACGATCAAGAAGAAGGCGCCGACGGCGATCCCTACCGTCGCCACGGGGTGCTCGGAGATGTTCCCGAGGTTCGCGTCGAACGAGCCTGGCACGGACAGGAACAGGTACAGGTAGACGAACGTGCCAGCGATCGTGAAGAAGATCTTCTGGACGAGATAGGCGGCGAGCGCGCCGGGGAACGTGCAGGCCGGGATGATGGCAACGAACATGAGCAGCGTCGCGAACGTGCCGATGTTCGCGGGCAGGAAGTTGTTCATCGCAACACCGGCGGCGTAGGCGGTCACGATCGGCCAGAGCTCGACCTGGCCCGGATACGCGGCGCGCAGGATGCCGTAGTACGAAAGCCCGGCAAAGAACGTCTGGGCCGTCTGGAACGCGAGCGCCGCGACGATGTAGCCGGCCGGGACCGCCTTGATCTGCTCCCAGAGATCCTGGAGCCAGCCGATGACGTCGATTCCGAGCAGGTTCAGGACGACGACGGCCAGCGCAATGCCGACCAGCCACCCGCCGACCTTGACCAGGCGTCTCTTGCGGGACGGGTCGTGGAACGGATGGACGGGCGAGGGCTGAGCGGCCGCTGCCTCGCTCATCGAGACACCACTCGCCTGCGCCCGCTCGACTGTCGCCGGCAAAGGCCGATGGGGATGGTTCCGTGTCTCTCGCTCACGATTCGCTCCGATCGTCGCCGCCGGCCCCCGCCGTCACATCATCCAATCTGTGTGAATCTGGTGGCGCCGCCACCGGGAGGTTGACACAGCTGCCGGATTCGCCCAAATGGCGCGATGCCCTTGTCGCGCTGGACGCGACAGCCCGTCCGAGAGAAGTCGTCCGGCGGCAGGCCGCGGAAACGGGCAGAGTTGAGACCGGCTAAACACGTCGACGCCCGGAGGGGATCGTTTGGGTGTGTGGCGGCGTTCTCGGACCGATGAGAAGCTGGAGGCGATCGAGGTCGTGTACCGCGAGCGGCTGCGGTCGTTCGTCCGGCTCGCGACCGCGATCACGGGCGACGAGCAGGTAGCTCTCGACGCCGTCCACGACGGCTTCGTCCGGGCGGTGCGCTACCGCAGCCGGCTGCGGGACACTGAATCGGCCCCGGGCTGGGTCTGCCGGATCGTCCTGAACGAAGCGAAGAGGCGCTCCACGGTCGAGGGCCGGTACGTGCCGGCGCCGGCCGAAATGGCCGAGGAATCGGCGAGCATGAACGGGCATTCGGAGCCCGGCGCCGTCGCGGCCGCGCTCGCCTCCCTCCCGGAGCGCCAGCGGCTGGCCCTCTTCCTCCGCTACTACGCCGACCTGGACTACGCGGGAATCGCCGAGGCCCTGGGGATCGCGCGCGGAACCGTGTCCGCGACCCTGCACGCCGCCCGCGCGAACCTGCAGACGAAGCTCGAGGAGGTCAAGGCATGACCGACGTTGCCGAGGTGCTCGACAGGATCGCCCCGCCCTACGACGGCGCGGGCGACTGGGACCGCGTCCTGCGCGACGCCGGGCTCGACCGGCGGTCGCGCCGGCTGCCGCTGCGCCTGGCGGCCGCCGTCGCGGTCGTGGCGGCAGCGGCCGCCCTCGTCGCGCTCTGGCCCTCCGGGACCGGTCCGACCGTGGTCGACCGCGCGCTGGCGGCGACCGGCGGCGGCCCGGTGCTCCACCTCGTCTACGAGAGCGACCTCGAGCACACCCTCGTCGACCTCGAGACCGGCGAGCGGACCGAGGTCACCGCGGAGCAGGAGGTCTGGTTCGATCCGGAGGCCGGCCTGCGCGAGACGCAGCGCTTCGAGGGCGTCGTCCAGTTCGACGTCTCCCTGACTGGCGACGAGGTCTCCGAGCACGCGAGCACGCTCTACACGAGCCTGGGCGCCGGCTACCGCGAGGCGCTCGAGTCGGGCCAGGCCGAGGTCCTGGGCGAGGACGTGGTCGAGGGAACGCCGGTCTACTGGATCAAGATCGGGCCGAACAACCACGACGTCGCGGTATCGCGCGAGACGTTCGAGCCGGCGTTCATCCGCGTCGCCCAGCACGGGGAGACGCGAGCTCACCCGGATCGTCGCCTACGACACCGTGGCAGCGGGATCGGCGCCGCTGGAGGTCACCGACGCCCGAGACGCTGCCCAGCCAGGTGGGCAGCTACGGCGCCGACGTCGAGCTCGCCGACGCGGCGGCGCTCCTCGGCCGCGCGCCCGGTCTGGGCCGGGCCCGACGTCCACGGCTTCCCGCTCGACTCCGTCCGGGAGCTGCGCCTGCCGACGCCCGACGGCGAGGTCGACGGGGCTCAGCCTGGCGTACGGATCGACCGACGGCGTGCCGCACGCGGAGATCTCGCAGGCGGCGAGCCCGTCGACACGCTGACGATGCTCGCCGGCGTCCGCGGCTACGAGCCGCCCGAGGGCACCGTGCTCCTCTCGGGCACGATGGCCCTGCTCCGGTCGAACGGCCTGGTCGTGACCGTCCACGCTCCCGACGAGGAGATGGCAATCGCGATCGCACGCGAGCTGCGACCGTACAGCGCCCAAGGCTAGGCTCGAAGCGACCCCGGCGATCGCTGCCCGGGCCGGCACTACCCCGCTTCCTGCGTGAGCCCGATCAGGTTGCCGTCCGGCGCTCTGAGAACCGCGAGCCGGCCGCCCGGGACGTCGACGATGCCGGTCGCCGGGTCGCCGTTCGTCACCTCGGCCGTGCCGAGCTCGGCGAGCGAGCCGTCCGCGATCTCGCCCAGCGGGGTCGCTCCTCGGGCCACGAGCGCCCGCTGGGAAGCTTCCACGTCGTCGACCTTCCAGAACACGAGGGGATGGTCGACCCAGGGAAGTGCCGTCAGTCCTACCTCGATGCCGTCGCCGCTGAAGACGGCGAAGTCCTCGCCGACGAAAGCCGGCTCCTGCCCCAGCATCGCCGTCCAGGCCGTCACTCCGGCGTCGAGGTCGCGCGCCGGGAAGACGACGTTTCCGAAGCCCTTCACCTCTCCCATCCACAGCTCCTCTCACGGTCGGCTTGGCGGACGACTGCATGCTGCCAACTCCGCCGTGCGGATGCCTACCACTCGACCGCTAGTCGACCTCGAGCACCGAAAGGACGTGCCCGGCCGGGTCCTTGAACCAGGCAATCGCCGGCGGGCCCGAATCGCCTCTGAAGATTCCCCGCTCGTCCGTCTTGAGATCGGGCAGGTCGTACTGCTCCATGCTGACGCCCCTCGCGTTGAGCTCGTCCACGGCGGCCTCGACGTCCTCCACCGGGAAGTTGAGCACCGTGTGCGTCGGCGCCGTGTAGTTGCTCGAGGGATAGACGAACACCGGGGTGCTCCCGGCGATGCGCAGCTCGAGCCCCTCCTCCCGCTCGACGACATCGAGCCCGAGCGTCTCACCGTAGAACTGCTTGGCCTGCTGGAGATCGTCGACCGAGAAGCTGCTGAACGCCTTCGTGTCCTTGAACATGTGCCACCGCCTTGGTCCGGTTGCCGGGCTTCAGTTGAGACCCGCCCCGTCCCGGGAACTCATCGCCGGGGTCTAAGACTCGGTCAGGACGGGCGCCGGGACGTCCGCGTCCCTGAAGACGAGCGACGCATACCGCCCGCGGCGGGCGAGCAGGTCGTCGTGCGTGCCGACCTCGACGACCCGGCCCTGGTCGAGGACGACGATCTGGTCGGCGTCGCGGACGGTGGAGAGGCGATGGGCGATGGCGATCGTCGTCCGACCCTCGGCGAGGCGCTCCAGCGCCTCCTGCACCGCCCGCTCGGTCTGGGTGTCGAGCGCCGAGGTCGCTTCGTCGAGGACGAGGATGGGCGGGTTGCGGAGGATCGTGCGCGCGATGGCGATGCGCTGCTTCTCCCCGCCCGAGAAGCGGTAGCCGCGCTCGCCGACGACGGTGTCGTAGCCCTCGGACAGCGAGGCGATCAGGTCGTGGACCTGCGCCGCGCGGGCCGCCTCCTCGATGTCGGCGTCGGTCGCCTCCGGCCGGGCGAAGCGCAGGTTCTCGCGGACGCTCGCGTGGAAGAGGTAGGTCTCCTGCGAGACGACGCCGACGGCTGCGGCGAGCGCCTCGAAGGTGAGCTCGCGCACGTCGACCCCGTCGATCGCCACCCTGCCCTCGGTGGCGTCGTAGAGCCGGGCGACGAGGTAGGCGCAGGTCGTCTTGCCGGAGCCGGTCTCGCCGACGAGCGCCGTCGTCGTCCCGGCCGGCACGGCGAACGAGACGTCGTCGAGCGTCCAGGTGTCGCCGCCGTAGCGGAAGCGGACGCGCTCGAAGACGACGTCGCCGCGCGGACGCGCCAGCGAGCCCGTTCCCTCCTCGATGTCCACGGGCTGGTCGAGGTACTCGAAGATCCGGTCGAAGAGGGCGAGCGAGCTCTGCACCTCGATCTGGACGCCGAGCAGCGAGCCGATCGGGAAGAACAGCCGCGACTGGAGCGTGGTGAACGCGACGAGCGTCCCGATCGTGATCGTCTCGCTGCCGCTGGCGATCGTCCAGCCGGCGAACCAGTAGACGAGCGCGGGCATGACCGCGAAGGTCGTCTGGATCGCGGCCATCATCCAGCGGCCGGTCATGCGGCTCCGCACCTCGAGCTCGGCCAGCCGCGAGGACTCGGCGCCGAAGCGGTCGGCCAGGTCGTCGGAGCGGCCCATCGTCTTGCCGAGCAGGATCCCGGAGACCGAGAGCGACTCCTGCACGATCGAGGAGACGTCCGCGAGCGAGGCCTGGAGCTCCGCGGTCACCTTCCGCCGCCGGTCGCCGACGCGCTTCGTGAGCCAGACGAACAGGGGCAGGAGCGCGAGCGCGAACACGGCGAGGCGCCAGTCGAGGAGCAGCATCGCCACGACCGTGGCCAGCACCGTCGTCACGTTGGAGACGACCGAGGTGGCCGTCGAGGTGACGACGGTCTCGATCCCGCCGATGTCGTTGGCGATCCGGCTCTGCACCTCGCCGGTGCGCGTGCGGGTGAAGAAGGCGAGCGAGAGCCGCTGCAGGTGGCGGTAGACGGCCGTGCGCAGGTCGTGCATGACCGCCTGGCCGACGCGGTTGGAGAGCAGCGTCTGCCACACCCCGAGCACGCCCGTGGCGACCGGGATGGCGATCATCCCGGCGACCAGCGCGGTCAGGAGGCCCACGTTCTCGTCCGGGATGGCGACGTCGAGCACCTCCCGCAGCAGGAACGACGGGATGACCCCGAGCGTGGCCGAGACGAGGATCAGCGCGTTGACGGCCAGCAGCGTCCGCCGGTACGGGCGGAAGAGGGCGACGATCCGGCGGAAGTTCGCCTTGCGCACCGCCGGATCGGCGGGACGCTCCGGCGCCTCACCGGGAGAGAAGCCCTGCCAGCGGCGTGCTCGTGCCATGCCTGAAGCTTGCCTGCCGGACGGCACCCCTCCGCGTCCTCCGTGGGCGGCGACATCGATTGCTCTCGGCCGCCGGCGCCCGTCCCGCGGCTCTTCGCAACCTCACTGCTCGCCGGACAGCAGGCTTTCGCCGACGTCGCCGCCGGTAGTCGCGCGCGTGACCTGGATGCGACCGACCGGTTGTTCGCTTCCCGCTTGCGCGCGCGCGTTCACGTCCTGGGTGAAGATCATCGGGTAGCGCTCCGTGAGCCAGGGAAGGAGCTCCGTCGGGATCTGCGGATCGTTGGTGCCGTCCTGGCCGTAGTTTCCGTACGGCGGCGCAAAGGCGAGCGGCTCGTAGGAGCGGACGTGCTCGGCGAGCACCTCGTGGCCCCACTCGATGTCCGAATGGGCCCGTTCGCGCCACCCCTCGAGATCCTCGCCCTCCTCCCGGTACGCGTAGAAGGGGCCGAAGTCGTCCGGGCCGGGGCCGAACGGATCTGCTGGTGGCCTTCGCCGGAGTGGAGCTGCAGCTCCCAGCGACGGCTCTCCTGCACCGTCTCGAGCTCCTCCCAGGTCAGGTACTCGGGGTCTCCGTCCTCGACACGACCGACGTCGACGAACATGACCGCGTTGAAGCCGAGCTCTTCGAGAATGCCGTCGGCGCCCGTCCAGGAGTCGGCCCGAGCATCGTCGAACGTGAGCAGGAGCGGGCGCGGCGGCAACTCGACCTCCTCCCCCGATACGAAGCGGGCGAACGTCTCGAGGTCGATCGTCTGGTAGCCCGCGTGGTCGATCATGGTCATCTGCTTGGCGAAGTCGTCGAAACCGACGCCGTAGTCGGCATCCGCGGCGTCGGCGAAGTCGCTCTCCGGCCCGATCCCGTGGTAGAGGAGCACGGGGACCGCCGATCGATCCGGGGGCAGCTCCGCCCAGGCCTGCTCCTCCTCCGGCGTGAGCTCGACGTCGGGAGCCGGAAGGGGCGTCCGTGCGGTCGATGCCTCGGAACCCCCGCAGGCCAGGTTGAGGACGACGATGCAGCTAATGGCAACGAGCGCCGCTGCCGACATCCTCATGGTGCCCAGTCTACCCTGGGCCGCTTCGCCTTCCTGCCACGAAGGCCCTTACTCCCCAATGCGCATCCTGTCCATCACCCTCTGCTGCGCGCTCGCAGCCGGCATCCTCGCGGCCGCCTCGGTCGGAGCGGGCGCACCCGCCCGGGAACCGCGGACGACCGCTCGAGTCCCGGATCCTGTCGCGCTGAAGGTGGTGCGAATGGCGGCGGACTCCCTCGTCGCCCGGCACCGAACGATGCCGAGAGGCGGTTGGGCATGGCGCTCGTCCATCCAGGCTCCCCATTTCCAGACCGACCGGGACGTCGGTGCGGCGTCGATCGGCGAGGGGCTGCTCGCCGCTTACGCGGTCACGCGGGACGCTCGCTACAAGCGTGCCGCGGTAGCCGCGGGGGACTTCCTGCTCGGAGTCGCCGAGCGCGACGGCGGAGGCCTGCGCTGGCCCGACTGGGCCGATCCGGACCGTCGCCGCTCCACGACGCACTTCACGAGCTTCGACGACGGCGCCGCGGGCATCAGCGACTACCTCTGGCGCCTGTACCGGGTCACGCATCATCGACGCTTCCGGACGGGTGCGCTCGCGGGCATGCGCTGGCTGGTGGCACAGGCCACGGGCCCCGAGTGCCCCGAGGTCGCGTGCTCGTGGAGGTGGACCGACGATCCGGACTGGCGCATCGCCTACTACGGCGTCGGCATGGGGCAGGCGGGCGTCGTCCTCACACTCGATTCGTTCGCCGACCGAACCGGGAACGAGACCTTTCGCGCCTACGCGCGCGCTGGGGCGGCCCGACTGCGGGAGCTCACCGACAACGGCGCAAGCCCGCTGCCGCGCGGCTCGGAGAGCTCGACGCTCGAGACCGGCTTCCTCTCGGGCTCCGCCGGAGCGGCGTTCATGTTCCTGGAGCGGTACGCGCGTGATCGAAACCCCGCCGACCTCGAGACCGCGCGCCGGCTCCTCGCCTGGGTGAACGACCAGGCGGTCGCGACTGCCTCGGGCGGCCTTCGCTGGCCGGTCGCCGACGACGACGCCTCGAGCGCATCGGGGTTCGAGCTCGGCGCGGCCGGAATCGCCTGGGTCAACCTTCGGGCCGCGCGCATGACCGGCGATCCGTCCTACCGGGAGGTCGCGCGCCGGGCCGGTGTCTGGCTCCGGCAGGTACGGCTCGCAGGCGGCGGCTGGCACGAGCTCGGCGACGATCCGTCTCCGGTGCACGTCGGGCTCGACAGCGGCGCCGCCGGAATCGGCTGGGTGCTGGAGGACCTCGCCCGCGCCGGCATCGACACTGCGGTAAATCGGCCCGCCGCCCGCTCGGCCCTCGCGCGGCTCCGCGACGCCGCGGCTCGCGACCGCCTGGGCTTCTACTGGTACGCACAGCGCACGGGCAGGCGGGCACTGCTGCGCGCGGAGCCCTCGTGGCACTGGGGCTCGGCCGGGATCGCGGCCTTCGCCGCCCGGCTCGCCGGGTGGTCCGGCAGGGGCCCCGGCGGACAGATCGCGCCGTAACGGGCACACCCGCCGAAGACCGTTCCGGCGGTCTCCGCCGGAAGATGACATCATCGCCGCTCGCCGTGAGCAGCGACAGCGACCAGCCGCCGGTGCGCTTCGAGCCGCTTCGTCCCGCGTCCCGCGGGCAGGTGATCGCGGCTCTCGTCCTCGGACCGATCCTCTGGCTGGTCGCCCTGATCGTGGCCTCCTGGACCTTCAAGTACAGCTGGGCGATCCAGCTTGGTTTCGCGGTGACGGCCGCATCCTTCCTGCTTGCGCTGCTCGTGCTCGCCCTAGTACGCCGGGGCCGCCGGCGGCAGGAGATGCGGTATGCGGATCGCGGCTGAGTTTCTCCTCGCGTTCGTCGCCCTCTACCCGGTCGTGCACTGCGGCGCTCTGGATGGCGGGAGGACTGCTGTTCCGCTTCTTCGAGGAGGAGAGCAGCACGAAGGAGCCCGAGGGCGGCTGGCCGGGAGTTACCGTCCTGATCCCCGCGTTCAACGAGGCGAGCGTGATCGGAACGTGCGTGGGGGCGGCGCTCGCGGCCGACTACCCGACGGTCGAGGTGCTCGTCCTGGACGACGGCTCGACCGACGACACCTCGTCGGCGGCCCGGGCCGCCGCCGGCGGCGACGAGCGCTGCCGGGTGCTCCGAGACCCGGTCAACCACGGCAAGGCCGACCGGCTCAACTTCGGCTTCCAGAACGCACGCCACGAGCTTGTGGCGGTCACCGACGCCGACACCCACTTGCATCCGCAGGCGCTCAAGCTCCTGGTCGCACGCATCTGCCGCACCCCGATGCTCGCGGCCGTCGCGGGCGCACCGCACGTCACGAACCGCGGGCGGTTCCTCCTCGCCATGCAGATCCTGGAGGCGGCGGCGATCATCGGCCTCATTCGCCGCACCCAGGCCGTGGCCGGACGGGTAGGCGTCGTCGCGGGCGTGCTCGCCCTGTTCCGCCGCGACCGCGTTCTCGAGGTCGGCGGCTACGACCCCCGGATGGCAACCGAGGACATCGACCTGACGTGGAAGCTGCTGCTCGCCGGCTGGCTCACGACCTACGAGCCGAAAGCGCTCGTCGGCATGGAGGTTCCCTCGTCGCTCCGGGCGCTCTGGGCGCAACGAACCCGCTGGGCCCGCGGCCAGGGCGAGGTGCTGCACGTCCATCTCGGCGAGGTGCTCCGCTGGCGCAACCATCGCATGTGGCTCCTGGGCCTCGAGTCGCTTGCCTCGCTGGTCTGGATCATCGCCCTCGCCGTAGCGCTCGTAGTCGCAGTGCTTGCCATCGTGCTGGGGTTCGCCGAGGACCTCTTCGGCTTTGCCTTCGGCTGGGGGATTGCGATCGCCGCTGTCGCCACCTTCCAGCTGATCGTCGCGCTCGCGCTGGAGCGCCGATACGACCCGACGATTCTGCGGGCGTTCCTCGTCGGCCCTCTCTACCCGATTGCCTTCTGGATGATCAGCGGCCTCGCAGCCCTCCGCTCGCAAGTCGTCGCCCTCCTCCGCGGTCCGGAGGGAGAGCGCGTGGTCTGGGACATCCCGCGCGAGGGACCCGATCCGGACGCAGCGGGACCCAGGACCGGGTGAGGCAGGACCGCTAGGCAGCGCCGGCGCGGGGCCTACCACTTGGAGCGGCGGCCGCGGCGGCTCGTGTAGACGAGCTTCGGCCGCGCCGACGTCATGCCCGAGCTCTCGAACTGCTCGCGGTGGCCGAGGCGGCCCGCGACGCGGCTCGTGTCCGCCTGCTGCTCCGGGAGGACGAACGTGATGGCGATCCCGCTCCGGCCCGCGCGGCCGGTGCGGCCCGTGCGGTGGAGGTAGCCCTTGTCCTCCTCCGGCGGGTCGTAGTTGATGACGTGCTCGACGTCGTCGATGTCGAGGCCGCGGGCGGCGACGTCGGTCGCCACGAGCACGGAGACCGTGCCCCGGTCGAAGCGATCGAGGGCGCGCCGGCGCAAGGACTGCGACATGTCGCCGTGGAGCGCCTCGGCCTTGACGTCGTGGCGGCGCAGGCGCGAGACGAGCCGGTCGGCGCCGCGCTTCGTCCGCACGAAGACGAGCGTGAGGCCGGTCGAGGCCTCGAGGTGCGAGACGAGCGTCTCCACCTTCGTCGACTGGTCGACGGAGACGAAGCGGTGCTCGATCTCGCCGCCCGCGCGGTCGGCGGGAAGCTCGGCCGAGAAGCGCGACGGGCTCGACGTGTAGGCCTGCGCGAGCTCGCCGACCTCGCCGTCGAGCGTCGCGGAGAAGAACATCGTCTGGCGGTTGCGCGGCACGCGGCGGACGAGCTTGTCCACCTGCGGCTTGAAGCCCATGTCGAGCATCCGGTCGGCCTCGTCGAGGATGAGGATGCGGATCCGGTCGAGCGACAGCATCCGGCGCTGCGCGAGATCCTCGAGCCGGCCCGGCGTGGCGACGACGACGTGGGCCTCGCGCGCCTTCGCGGCCTGGCTCTTGAGGGGGACGCCGCCGTAGACGGAGGCGATGCGGAGGCCCTTCGGCTTCGCCGACGAGAACCAGCTCGTCGGTCACCTGCTGCGCGAGCTCGCGCGTCGGGACGAGCACGAGCACGCTCGGCTTGCCGTCGCGCGCCTCGACGCGCTCGACGATCGGCAGCGCGAAGGCCAGGGTCTTGCCCGAGCCGGTCGGCGACTTCGCCAGGACGTCGAGCCCGGCGAGCGCGTCCGGCAGGACGAGCGCCTGAATGCTGAAGGGCTCCGTGATGGAGCGGGCTGCGAGCGCATCGACTACAGGCTGCGACACGCCAAGCCCAAGGAAAGACTGCTGAGACACCGTTCTACTCCTGTTCGTTCGGTTCGAGACTCGCCTGGCCCGAACGCCCGAAGGAGGAACGAGAAGCTCATCTCACGGCCGGCCCATCGCCGACCTATTCGGACAAAGGGTAGCAGCAGCAGAGGAACGCCCCGCGGTACAGTCGGCCTCGTCAAACCAGAGGAGGGGACGGATGGCAACCGATCGCAGCGCTCAGGTCACCTGGCAAGGGAGCCTGATGGACGGCGGCGGCAGGATCGACAGCGTCGGCAGCGGCGCCTTCGGCCCGCTCGACGTCACCTGGGCCTCGCGGGCGGAGGAGCCCGCCGGGCGCACCTCGCCGGAGGAGTTGCTCGCCGCCGCGCACGCCGCCTGCTTCTCGATGGCCCTCTCCCATGCGCTCGCCGGCGGCGGCACGCCGCCCGAGGAGCTGAAGACGGGCGCCACCGTCACCTTCCAGCCCGGCGAGGGCATCACCAAGATCGCGCTGACCGTCCGCGGGAACGTCCCGGGGATCGACGAGGAGGGCTTCCGCAAGGCGGCCGAGGGCGCCAGGGACGGCTGCCCGATGTCGGGGGCGCTCACGGGCGTGCCCGAGATCACCGTGGACGCCGCGCTCGATCTCCTAAGCGTCGCGGCGCTGGACGAGCCAGAGGGCGAGGACGAGCACGCCGAGCGCGTAGGCGAAGAGTACGGCGAGCCCCGCCCAAGGGGCGAGCGGGATGTTGTCCGCACGGTCGACCGTCTGCTGGACCGCAAGCCCGGCTGTGGTGGGCGAGAGCTTCTGGACAAGCTCCCCGGTGCCTTCCGGGAGCAGGCCGACCGCGATCCACGGGACGAACACGAGCCCAGCGCGACGCTGATCGCCGTCGCCTGCCGCCGGACGATGGCGGCGATCCCGAAGGTGAGCAGCGCCAGGCCGGTCAGATACAGGGCGGTCCCGGCGACGGCTCGCAGCGCCGGCCCGTCCGCCAGCGTCACCGCGGGATAGCCCCCCTCGTAGTTGAACCCGTTCCCGCGGAGCAGCCGCTGCCCGACGACGAACGAGGCCGCGGCGGTCAGGAGCCCGGTCGCGAGGACGAGGGCAGCGAGGATCGCCGCCTTCGCGCCGAGCACGATCCGGCGCCGCGGGTTGGCGGCGAACGTGGCGCGAATCGTCCCGGTCGAGTACTCGGAGGCGATCACGAGAACGGCGAGCAGCACGAAGGCGATCTGCCCCAGCCACGTGCCCGCGAGGCTGTCCCGCACGATGTCGTTGTCGCCTCGCCGGCCAGGGCTCCCTCCCTGGGTGGTCGAGCCCGCGCAGAGAAGGAAGGTGAAGGCAAGGGTCAGGCCGAAGCCGGCGAGCAGGGTCAAGGCGGTGCTCCGGAGAGAGCGTGCCTTGATCCACTCAGCGCTCAGCGCCTGGGGGAGGCCGGCGCGGGTCACCCGCGCTCCTCGCTCCGGCCCGCGGAGTACTCGACGGCGTCCCCGGTCAGGTCGAAGAACGTCTCTTCGAGGGAGGCGCGCTGCGGCGACAGCTCGTACAGCCGAAGGCCCTGCTCGGCGGCGAGATCGCCGATGCGTTCCGCATCCAGGCCCGCGACGGTCAGGGTGTCGACGTCGGTCGAGGTGACGGTGGCTCCTGCGCGGGCCAGGACGGCCATCACCTCCGCCGCCTCGGGCGTGCGGACGGTGACGCGCGCGCCCGTCGCTCCGTCCAGCAGCTCGCGGACGCCTGCGTCGGCGAGGAGCCGCCCGCGCCCGATCACGATCAGATGGTCGGCCGTGCCCTCGAGCTCGCCCATGAGGTGGCTGGACACGAGCACGGCGCGGCCCTCCGCCGCGAGGGACCTGAGAAGCCCGCGGATCCAGCGGATGCCCTCCGGGTCGAGGCCGTTGACCGGCTCGTCGAGAAGCAGGATCGGCGGATCGCCCAGGAGCGCGGCGGCGATGCCGAGGCGCTGGGCCATGCCGAGCGAGAAGCCGCCGACTCGCCGGCGGGCCGCGCGCTCCAGGCCGACGAGCGCCAGCACCTCGTCCACGCGCCTGCGCGGCAGCCCGTTGCTCGCGGCGAGCCAGCGCAGGTGGTCGCGGGCGGAGCGCCCGGGGTGCGCCGCGCGGGCATCGAGCAGCGCCCCGACCTCGCGGAGCGGGCTGGCGAGCTCGGCGTAGGGCCGGCCGTTGACGAGCGCGCTGCCGGCGTCAGGAGCGTCCAGGCCGAGGATCAGGCGCAGGGTGGTCGACTTGCCGGCGCCGTTGGGCCCGACGAACCCGGTCACGAGGCCCGGGCGCACCGTGAACGAAAGCCCGTCGACCGCGACCGTGGCGCCGTAGCGCTTGCTCAGCCCCTGTGCTTCGATGGTCGCGCTCATGACCCTGAAGGTACGAGGCGGCGGCGCTCGGCGCATCGCGCCCCGGAGCCGTCTTTCGCGGCCCCCGTCGCGGTGAGGGGCATGAGCCGCGTCACCCCCGGGAGGGAGGGCGAAAGTCGTGGCCCGGAGCGATGCGCCGCGGGCGCGGCGGGGCGACAATGAGCCTCGTGAACGTGACGTTCGACGATCTCGTCTCGGATGTGCGCCGGATCCTGTCGGGCCCCGACGGCCCCATCGCCCTTGCCCTCGCGCTCGGGCTCGGCGCCATCGTGGAGACGTTCCTGTACGCGGCGGACCCGGGCGACCGCGCGAGCTGCCTGATCGCCAACCTGCTCGTGACGCTTCCGCTCGTCTTCTGGCGCACGCGCCTTCCCTGGGTCGCGGGCGTCGTCACGTTCGCCTCGCTCGTCGCGGTCGCGAGCAACCCGACGCTCCTGACCCTGTCGGGCATCACCGCGCAGCTCATCGTCGTCTACCTCGTGGCCAACCGCTACCGGCGGCGCTGGTCGGTGCTTCTGGCGGCGCCGTTCCTCGTCGCCGCGATCGCCTGGTCGGACGAGGACTCGCTCGCGGGCGTCATGCTGCTCGTGCTCGTGGTCGCGGCGCAGGTCCTGGGCGACTCGCGGCGGCAGCGGAGTCAGGCGATCGCCGAGCGCGACGCGACCCGCCACGCCATGGCCGAGACGCAGCGCGACCAGGTGATCATGGAGGAGCGGGCGCGCATCGCCCGCGAGCTCCACGACGTCGTCGCCCACCACGTGTCCGTGATCGCCGTCCAGGCCGAGACCGCCCGCCTGACCACGCCGGACATGCCCGACGAGGGCAAGGAGCGACTGGCGGCGATCGGACAGACGGCCCGGGACTCACTCACCGAGCTGCGACGGCTGCTCGGCGTGCTCCGGGCGGACGGCGGCCCCGAGGCCGCCCGCTCGCCCCAGCCCGGGCTCGGACGGCTCGCGGAGCTGATCGACAGCGCCCGCACGGCGGGAACACCCGTGCGGCTGACGCTCGAAGGCGACGTGACGCCCCTGCCGCCGGGCGTCGACCTGACCGCGTACCGGATCGTGCAGGAGGCGCTCACGAACGCACGGCGACACGCTCCGGGCGCGTCGGTCGACGTCACGCTCGGCTACGAGGAGGACGCGCTCCGACTGCGGGTGAGCGACGACGGGCCCGGACCGCCGGCGGCCGACACCAGCGGCCACGGGCTGCTCGGCATGCAGGAGCGCGCAACCATGGTCGGGGGCAGGCTGAAGACCGGTCCCGGCGACGACGGCGGCTTCGTCGTCGAGGCCGAGCTCCCGCTCTCGAGGCCCGCGCCATGACGGTCCGGGTGGTCGTGGCCGACGACCAGGAGATCGTGCGGGCCGGTTTCGCGGCGCTGCTCGAGACCCAGGACGACTTCGCCGTGGCCGGCACCGCAGCGGACGGCGTCGAGGCGGTGGAGCTGTGCCGGGCCGAGCGCCCGGACGTCGTCCTCATGGACGTGCGCATGCCCGGCCTCGACGGGATCGAGGCGACCAGGCTCCTGGCCGCCGACGGCGGCAAGCGCCCGAGAATCCTCATGCTCACGACCTTCGATCTGGACGAGTACGTGTACGACGCCCTCAGCGCAGGCGCGAGCGGCTTCCTGCTCAAGGACGTGGCCGCCGAGACGCTGTTCGACGCGGTGCGGGTGGTCGCGGCGGGAGAGGCGCTGCTCGCCCCGACCGTGACCCGCCGCCTGATCGACGAGTTCGCCCGCCTTCGCCCTCGCGCCCCGGCGCGTCCGGAGCTGCTCGAGGAGCTGACGCCGCGGGAGACCGAGGTGCTGTGCCTGGTGGCCGAAGGGCTCTCGAACGACGAGATCGCCGAGCGCCTCGTCGTCAGCAAGGAGACCGTGAAGACCCACGTCAGCCGGGTGCTGGGCAAGCTCCGCCTGCGGGACCGCAGCCAGGCGGTGATCGTGGCCTACGAGTCCGGCGTGGTCGTGCCGCGGTACGATCGCCCGGATGTGGGCTAGCCCGCTTCTCTACGAGCGCCTGACCTGGCCGGAGGTGCGCCGGGCGGCCTCCGAGGAGCGCGTGTGCCTCATCCCGGTCG